>NZ_CP099966.1:1200000-2400000 GCF_025403485.1 Chryseobacterium paludis | reverse complement strand
ATTAATGAAAGAGGAATTACACAGAAATTCTGTTTGGGTGATTTGGTAGACTTTGCTCCATGGGGAAATGAAGTGATTGAGATCATTAAAGAAAAAAATATTCCATGTATACTGGGAAATCATGACGAAAGGATTGCTTTTGATCTTCCTGTTGTTCCGTTAAATAAGCATTCTCAAGAAGAAACCATAGCCAGATTTTCAGCTATTGATCATTCTAAAAAATACATTACAGATGAAAATAAATCATTTCTGGCAGAGCTTCCTTTTCATTTAAAACTAAACTACAAAATAGGAAAGAAATATTGGAACATTCAATTGGTGCACTCGAGTTTACAGAGCAATGATACCTACTTGTATGAATCTGAAAATGATAAAGTTTTTATGGAAATGCTGAATGCTTCTCAGTCTGATGTTCTTGTAATGGGGCATACCCACTTATCCTTTAAAAAACAGATGGAAGGTAAATGGGCAATTAATGCCGGTTCTGTAGGTCGCTCGAAAGAAGAGAATCGATTAGCCTCTTATCTGATTCTTACCTTAGATGAAGAAAAAATAAATCCTGAAATTATTCAGCTGGAATATCCTATAAATGAGGTTATTCAAAAAATTGAAGCCAGTGAGATTCCAGATTATTATGCTTTTTTTCTAAGAAATGGGAACGTTTTATTATCTCAATAAAAAAGGAAACAAAATCTAAAAATTGATATTCTTTCTGATCCGGCTAAGAGATTGTTGGGTGATTCCCAAATAGGATGCAACATCACTTAATGGAAGTCTAAGCATAAGATCGGGGTACTCAGAAATGAATTTATGATATCTTATGGATGCTTCTTCACCCATTAAACGGTTTCGTACCTTTATTTTCTCCAGTAGGGTTTGCTGCGTAATGCTTTCCAGCATATTTTTAAAATAAGGAAGCTTTTCAAACAATTCATTTAATTTTTTCTTTGGAAAAACAAGTACTCTCACGGGAGTGGCAGCAATAATTTCCTCCCTGGAAATAACCTCTTCTGTGAAACTATATAAGATTGTACAAAACTTATTTTCTTTAATAAAAAATTGGATGACTTCATTTCCTTTTTCATTGGTAGAAGCAATTTTTAAAATGCCATCTGCCACAAAGAAAAGTTCCTTTGCAATTTTACCTTCATGCAGCAGAATCTCTCCTGATTTGATTTCTCTGATCTCAGTATAATGATAGATAAGATCAAAGTCTTCTTTAGAAATTTCTCTGATGGAATTTAGAAACTTGTGAAATGTGTGAATGTCATCTTTCATTGTATAAGAATAGCCTTTATACAAAGATATTATAATTGTTAATTCGAAGCATAGGTATCATCTATCTATTAGTATTCTAATTATTTTGTAATTTTGCATTATAATTTAAATACTTTAATATGGTTAATTTAGAATGGTATCGCACCTTTAAAGAGATCTATAAGACTGGTACTTTGACCGGGGCCGCAGAAAGTTTATTTATTTCTCAGCCTGGGGTAAGTTTACATTTAAGTTCTCTGGAAGCCTATGTAGGATATAAATTATTTGACCGTACAGGACGTAAAATGATGCCCACAGAAAGAGGGAAAGTTCTTTACAATGCGGTTTTCGAGCCTCTTCAGAAACTTGAAAATGTAGAGAAGAATTTTCAGAAATCTACTGAAAAACATACCCCAACAATAAGTGTAGGAATGTGTTTTGAGACTTTTCAAACCACTTTAGAGCAGTATGTTTCTTCACTGCCTTTTAATTTGATTATCAGCTTTGGGCAATATCCTGAAATGATCGATCAGCTGGATAAAGGGATTTTAGACCTTATTATTACCCCTAAAAAAGGATCTTCTATAAATATTGAGCATGAAGCTTTTTCATCGGAGCAGATTATTTTGGTAGGGGGCAAAGATGTAGATGTGGAGAGCTTTAAAAAAGTATTAAAGACGAAGGATTTTACGAAGATCGAAGACTGGCTTAAACAGGAGAAATGGTATGGAACAACTGGTGATATGGAGCATCTGTTTCAATTCTGGATCTTAAATTTTGGACATAAACCGAATTTTCGCCCTAATTATATCGTTCCCAATCTTAATTCTATTATTCGCTGTCTGAAAGGAGGAACAGGATTAGCCGTAGTTCCTGATTTTTTATGTAAAAATGAAATTGAAAACGGTGATATTCAATTGATCTGGGAAGGAGATAAGATGTTAGAAAATACATTATACTTCGGATGCCGTAAAAAAACCAGCTACCAGTCAGAGATAGGTCATATTAAAAAATTATTCAGAGAAGTGATGAATTAAAAATTCTAAAACGATCATATCCCGCATCTGAATTCCATTTTCAAAAATAGGGGTAGAGTAGTTTTCAATAAAGAAATCTTTGCGTATTTCTTTTTTAACAAAATCATTTTTCTCGTAAAATCTGATCTGTTGGAAACCTGTATCTGAGGTGCCCACCAAGAGTGATGAAAAGTGGTTTTGCTTAGCTATTTCTTTTGCTCTATCAATTAAAAAAGTACCAATACCCTGACTGCGAAAGTCACTGATGACGGCCATATTTTTGATTTCTAATTCAGCATCATTGTTTTTATATAAAGCCATAACAGCGATATCCCTGAGGTTATCATGTAAGATATAAATATCAGATTTGAAAATATATTGATCAATAGCTTCTCTTGTTTCATCAGCAAGCAATAACAGTTCATAAGGAATATCTGATTCCTGATCAACTTTATAGAATATAAAATCACTCATTTATAAACCCATATGAATGATGGGGTAGTCTTTACCTGAACCGTCTTTTTCAGACCTCCCCACCTTGTTAAACCCCATTTTTTCATAAAAACCGATCGCTTGTGGGTTCTGTTCATTGACGTCCAGCTTAGAGAATCCTATTTGGTCTTTCATAAATTGATAAAGCTTTTTTCCATAACCTTTTCCACGAAAATCGTCATGAATGAATAGCATTTCTAAGGTATCTTCGGCTACAGATGCAAATCCTTTAGTTTCATTATTTTCCGTTATCAGATAAACATCCAATCGGGGAAGATAATCTTTTGGGATTACTTCTTTAAAATAATCAAAGTCCTTTTCACTAAGAAAATCATGCGTCGCCTTCACTGAAGATGTCCAAATTTCCATGATTCTAGGATAATCTTTTTTCCCCGCTTTTACAATGTGATAAGACATAATTTATAATTTCACACAAAAATAAACAAATTAAAAATTTCATAAAGGCGCGATGTATGGAGCAAAATTTCAATTTTTTGTTGCAAATTTGTTTAACCTTTACATTAAAATTAAAATAAAGAATTATGCAGAAAAAAACGTACATCGGGCAGCCAGTTGTTACTTTGAACAACGGAGTTGATATACCGGCATTAGGATTTGGTGTTTGGCAGATTGATGATTTAAAAGTTTGTGAAGATGCAGTGATAAAAGCAATTCATACAGGATATAGGATGATTGATACGGCATCTATTTACCTTAATGAAAAAGCAGTAGGAAGTGCTGTGAAAAATAGTGGTGTAAATAGGGATGATCTCTTTATCACCTCAAAACTTTGGGTACAGGATCACGGATATGAAAAAGCTAAAGCAGCATTTCAAAGAACATTGGACAGACTGCAATTAGATTATCTGGATATGTATCTTATTCATTGGCCATATGGAGATTTCTTAGGAGCATGGAAAGCACTGGAGGAATTATATAAAGAAGGAAAAATCAAAGCTATTGGGGTTTGTAATTTTACTGCTGAAAAATTGGACGAATTAAAAGCAAATTCCACCGTTCTTCCTGTGATCAATCAGATTGAATTACATCCAATTTTCCAGCAAAAAGAAATGCAGGTTTACGATCGCGAAAATAATATTGTGACTCAACCCTGGAGTCCTTTAGGGAATGGAAATGCAGAACTTTTACAAAATACATCATTGAAATCGATTGCTGAAAAATACCACAAAACGGTTGCTCAGGTGATTTTAAGATGGCATTTACAGGAAGGATTTGTGATCATTCCAAAGTCTGTAACTCCATCCAGAATTGAAGAGAACTTTAACGTTTTCGATTTTGAATTAACGGAAGAAGAAATGAATGTAGTACGATCTTTAGATACAGGGAAGAGATTGTTCTTTGATCCGAAAGATCCTGAATGGGAACAAAAAATGCTGAAATCTGTGGCTGATATTTAATTTTAAAAATTATTGTATAGGTTTTAATTGAATGTGAAGATTCAGTTACAATAATGGGACTTAAAATTGTCTATCGAGATAAGATAGGATTAACCAGAATAAATAAGATGAAATTTGGCAGGTTAAGGTAATTATGATCTCCTTCCTTTAAGGATTCAAATATATTTAGGTAATTTTAAATAAAAATATTCAATGGAATGGCCTACTGTAATTGCTGAAAAACTAAGTATAAAATACCCTATTATTCAGGCTCCTATGTTTGGAGTAAGTACACCGAAAATGGTTGCCGCTTCAATGAATATCGGTTGTCTGGGAACTCTTGCTTTGGCAGATTTATCTGCTGATCAATCTGCTAAACTAATTCAGGAAACAAAGAAATTAACAGATCAGCCTTTTGCGGTTAACATTTTTGCCCACTATATTCCTGAAATAACGAATGATCTGCAACAGAAATTTATAAAAACCAAGTTCTTTATCGAGCAGCTGGCAAAAGAAAGCCATTTAGAAGTTAATCTTCCGGATCTTGAAAATATTAAAATAAATAGCTATCATGAGCAAATCGATGTGATTATTGATGAAGGCTGTAAGATCCTAAGTTTTACTTTTGGAAATCTGGATGGTGAGAGTATTCAAAAGCTAAAAGAAAATGGAGTGCTGCTTATTGGAACCTGTACATCAGTAGAAGAGGCACTGGTATTAGAGAAATCAGGAATAGATATTATTTGTGTACAGGGAATTGAAGCTGGAGGTCATAGAGGGACCTTTGATGTTGAGAACATTCCACAAATTGGTGGCTTGTCTTTATTGTCACAGGTATACGATCATGTTGGTATTCCACTCATTTATGCTGGAGGTCTTTATAATGCAAGAACATTATATGCTGCAAAAGAGCTCGGTGCAAAGGGATTTCAGGTAGGCAGTATTTTATTGGCTTCCCAGGAAAGTGCCTTGCGGCTATTTGAGAAAGAAAAGCTAAAAGCTGTAAACGAAAGAGACATTGTTTTAACCAAAAGTTTTTCAGGTCGCTATGCAAGAGGAATTAAGAATAAATTTATTGAAACATTAGATAATTCAGAATATGTTTTACCTTATCCTTATCAGAATAAATTGACCAATGAGTTGCGTAAAGTGGCCAAAACAATGTGCAATACAGATTTTGTAAACATTTGGTTAGGCCAGTCAATCCACAATTACAGTGAACTTTCAACAGTTGATATCTTAAAAAATCTTATTCTCGAAGTCAAGGAAATATAAGAAGAAATTGTTTTATTTTTGCAGGCTTTAAAGGAGAGTATATATGAAAAAAATATTTTTACCATTCGCTTTATTTTCAATGGCAGCCTGTGCGAGTGATAGTGAGGATTTTAATACTTCAAATGATGCATCGATAATCGGAAAATGGTATATTGAAAAAGTTGAAGTGTTTAAATCTAAAAATCAACAAACACAAACCATGACTTCAACTGAATGTAAGAAAAAAAGTACCCATGAGTTTAAGTCAACAAACATGACCTCTATAACCTTTGCCCCACAAGGTAATAATTGTATCCAAACTGATGTAGTAACCAGAAATTATACTTTTAATACGGCTAATAAGAAGTTTTGGTATGAAGGAGAGCAGGATTATCCTTACTATATTACTCAGTTGACACAGACAGACATGGTGATGGAAGATAGACTTGAGGATTTTGATAATGATGGAATCAATGATGTTATCACAAGATTTTTTAAGAGAATAAATTAAAACAAAAACTCCTTTCAAATCTGAAAGGAGTTTTTTATTATTTCGTTAAATCTAAACCACCAAAGTTACCTGAGCTCATCATCAGGAAAACACCTTGGGTCTTATCTAAGAGATCCCAGTAGGCGTGAAGCTCTTCAGCATTGGTAAAGACCTTTAAATGGTCGTTTTTAAATTTTTCCTTGATCAGGTCCGGTGAGATAGGATCCATTCTTTTGATCTTTAAAGCATCTTCAGAATAGAAGACTATAGCTTCATCCAAACCATCCATTGCATGGTCGTATTGCTCCAGAAAAGCAGGGTTTAAGCTTGAATAAGTATGAAGCTCCAAGAAGCCGTATTTCTTATCTTTCCTAAATTGTTCATTAAAGGCTTTTACAGCCGCTTTTACTTTGCTCGGAGCATGTGCAAAATCCTTATAAAGAGTAGCTTTATCTGCTCTTTCTACTTTTTCAAGACGTTTAGAAGCTCCTTTAAAGCTCATAATTGCTTCATAAAAATCCTCATCCATTATACCCAGTTGTCGGCAGATGTTTCTTGCACCCTCCATATTCAATAGATTGTGTGCTCCAAAAACAGAAAGAGGGATATCACCCATTTCAGTTTTTAGTAAAACTTTACCATTGCTGATTTCATATTCTGGAGTTTTATAAGGTATTTTTCTGAAAAAATTCTCTGCATTTTCAACGACTTTTACTACTTCTGGATCTTCCTCATTGTACACTAAAACACCACCAGGAGTTATGCTTGCTACGAATTTTCTAAACTGTTCTATATAATCATCGAATGTTTTGAAAACATTGATATGATCCCATGCAATTCCACTTAATAGAGCAATATTAGGCTGATATAACAAGAATTTGGAACGAAGATCAATAGGAGAGGAAAGGTATTCGTCACCTTCCAATACCATAAAGTCATTGTCTTGAGTTAATTTTACCATACAGTCAAAACCTTCCAATTGTGCTCCTACCATAAAATCTACCTCTTTCTGATGGAAATTCAGAACGTGAAGAATCATTGAAGTAATTGTCGTTTTTCCATGTGATCCGGCAATAACGACGCGGGTTTTATTTCTTGACTGCTCGTAAAGGAATTCAGGATATGAATATATTTTTAAACCCAATTCTTTTGCTTTTGCTAATTCAGGGTTATCCTGATGAGCATGCATTCCTAAAATGACGGCATCAATATCAGAAGTGATTTTCTCAGGAAACCAGCCCATCTCCTGGGGAAGAATTCCTTTATTTTCAAGTCTTGATTTTGAGGGTTCAAATATAGCATCATCTGAACCTGTCACCTGATATCCTTTATCTTTTAATGCAATAGCAAGATTATGCATGGCACTTCCGCCTATAGCAATGAAATGGGTCTTCAACTTTACTTATTGTTTTTTAACGTTGTTATTAATGATTTCCTGGAAAGCATTGGTAATGTTTATCCAATTGGTCTTAAAATTTGGCATAATAAGACTTGCATCTGTTCTGCTTCCTTCGTTAGGACCTTTTTTTATATTAATAGAAGTTGTCACAGCATCGTATAATTTTTTGTGATCTTCCTGTATTCTTCTAAAATTATTTTGAGAAAGAACGTTATCAAGTTTTTTTAAGTCCTCATTTGAAACCTTAAAATCCTGTTTGATCTTTTTTCCTTCACCCTCAAAAGAATAATGTGCTGTATTATCTTTAATAAGCAAGTTTTCATAGACAGGAGCATATCCTCCGCTTTTAGAATAGCTTATATCGAAATCCGAATATACTTTTTGACTGTTACATGAAACTAATACTATGATTGTGAATAAGATCCCTATTATCCTTTTCATATTTAATTTGCCTTTTTTTAATTATCTGAATCCTTTTGTTCCAATTTTTTAGCTTTTAATTCTTCATCATATTGGTGCAGTAAATTAAAATCCTCCGTTTGTTCAATAGCTGTCATGATTTTTAAAAGAATCTGGTGGGCATTTTCTTTATCATAATCGATATCAAGCGGTGCTTTAAATTCCATAGTTGGTTTTACACCTGTTACTTTTACACGTAGTCCTTTTTTATCAAATGCTCTTCTAAAGCCATTGATCTTAATAGGAATTACAATCGGACGCTGGTTTTTTACCAACTTGGCAGTACCTCTTCGTCCCTGAGCAAAAGCAGATGTAGTACCTTGAGGGAAAGTAGCTACCCAACCATTATCCAAAGCTTTCATTATATTATCAACCTCTGTAAGGTCTACCATTCTGTTTACATTTTTCCCCTCAGCTCTCCATGTTCTTTTTACAGTTACAGCTCCGGCTATTTTAAAAATCTTAGGAAGAATACCTTTATTCATGGTCTCTTCTGCTGCTACATAGTAAAAATCGATCTTCGGATTAAGCAGATAGATCGGATTTTTAATAGTGTTTAAATAACCATTGTTTACAGCACAAAATGCGTGATACATTGCTGCTACATCTGCAAAATAGGTCTGATGGTTGGATACAAATAACACATTAGAATCAGGAAGATCCACCAGGTGTTCAGTACCCGTTATCTTTAGTTTATTAAAACCATTGAATCTTCTATAAGATACAAATCCTAAAATAAAAATAATTAACCTTTTCAAAAAGTAAGGTGTTCCGAATGCATCGGTGAAAATATTTTTCTTCGCCATCTCTCAATTAAACACGGTAGTGCAAAGTTACATTTTTTTCAGTAACTGACTGAATTCACTTAATATCATTGCTGTAGCGCCCCAAATAATGTATCCATTAAAATTGATCACCGGAACTTCTTGTCCGCCAGCGCTGTCCAAAGCCATAATTTCTGGTTGATCCGGAAGATTTAAAAAAGAAGTGATGGGAAATTCGATCGTTTCTACAGCTTCACTTTGCTGTAAAATGAAAACAGGGTTCTTTTTGGTATATGAGATGTAAGTGTAAACGTAAAAGTTGCTTGGTGGAATATAAATAGGTGATATCTCTCTTATAACTCTTACATAATGTTTATCAATTCCTATTTCTTCCGAGGTTTCACGAACTGCTGTTTCAGCAAAATCTCTATCCATTTCTTCTCGTTTTCCACCAGGCAAAGATATCTGCCCGCTGTGTCTGTCATGTTCGTTTACAGTTCTTTGAATTAATGGGAAATACCATTCATCATCTTTTAAATATAAAACAATATTTACTGCGGCAAATTTTGGATTCTTTTTTAAGATTTCATCGTGGTTGAAAATAGGACGTGAGGGTATGGAAAATACCCCATGAGCATGCTCTCCAGGTAGCTCTACATTTTTAATTTTTCTTAATAAATCTTTTCCAAAACTTTCCATAGCTCAAATTTAGCAATATATCTTGAAGAAAAGAATAGCCATTAACATTAATTAACCATTGTTTTAAGCTTATTTTAGCATATAGGTTTATGATTTGCTTATGCTGTGGCTATCATAAATTTTATTTAACCGACACAGTTGGAACATGTTTTACTTCGAAGTTGACAGAGTTGGCAATAAAACAAAATTCATGTGCCTTTTCGTGAAGTTGTTTTGCTTTTTCTATCATTGATTCCGCCGTAACAATCACTACAGGATTTAATATAACTTCTTTAAAACGACCACTGCCGTTCGCTGTTTCCTCCATAATTCCGGTTGCATTATCCATATAACCTGTTACAATGATTCCTGCCTCAGAACAAAAATGCAGATACCAGAGCATATGACACGAAGATAAAGACGATAAAAGCATATCCTCAGGGTTATGCTTGGTCTTATCTCCCCGAAATGCAGGGTCAGAAGATCCTTCGATGATTGTTTTGTTGGCTATTGAAATAGTATGACTTCTTTCATAGCTACGATAATTGCTCGTGCCTGTTCCTTTGTTTCCTGTCCATTGGATGGTGGCTGTGTAGTGATGCTCTTTCATAGACTATTTTTTAGTGGTTTTGCTAATTTAAAAATAAAAAAGCCCCTAGAAAACTAGAGGCTATAATTTCGTATTAATTAGAATATCCTGATACTTCTTCTTTTTTAGAATTGTAAATTTTGTATTCTAAGTACTTAAAAGAATCCCTTGGGACGATGGTTACCCATTTTTTATATTTTACAAACCATTTCATCTGGATGCTTTTAATACCTTTAGTAAGGTAAGCTTCTACGAATGGGTGTACATGCAGATAAAGTTTCCCTTTATCCTTTTGCATAATATTTCTGATGGTTTCTTCCATCCTTTCCACAATAACAATAGGAGCTATTATTTCTCCGTCTTTATTAGGGTTTTCTTCTTTGGTTTCGATTTGTTTTTCCGGACGATTTCTCTGTCTGGTAATCTGTATCAATCCAAATTTACTTGGAGGTAAGATTTTGTGGCGAGCTTTGTCGCGCTTCATTTCTTCTTTCAGATGTTCATACAAATCTCTTCTGTGATCGGCGTTTGGCATATCGATGAAATCGATTACGATAATTCCGCCCATATCACGAAGACGTAATTGTCTTGCAATTTCTGTTGCTGCCATTTTATTCACGTTGAGAGCGTGTTCTTTATTGGCTGCATTTCCGGTAGTAATATTATTTCCGGAATTCACGTCGACTACGTGTAAAGCTTCCGTATGTTCAATAACAAGGTAAGCTCCCTTAGAACTTGGAATGTTGACGTGTTTTCCAAAGCTTTGTTTAAGCTGTTTTTCAACATTGTAATATTCCAGAAGAGGAATGTGAGAATCGTAAAACTGGACAATATTTTTTCTTTCAGGAGCAATTACCTCTACATAGTTTTTCATTTCCTCTACCATCTGTTCATCGTCACAAATGATGCTTACGAAATCCTGATTGAAATTGTCCCTTAAAATAGATGAAGCTTTATCTTCTTCGCTTAAGACCTTAGATGGAACTTTATTTTTTTGAATATTTTTAAAAGTGCCTTCCCATTTCTGAATCAGCTGATTCATATCGTTGTGAAGGTCTGCAACTTTCTTTCCTTCTGCAACGGTTCTTATAATAACACCAAATCCTTCAGGTTTGATACTTTCAATAAGAGTCCGCAATCTTTCCTTTTCCTCAAAACTTCTGATTTTTTTAGAAATGGAAACTTTATTGTCAAAAGGTATTAAAACCAAAAAACGCCCTGTTAGGGAAATCTGGGTAGAAATTCTGGGGCCTTTAGTGGAGATAGGTTCTTTGGTAATTTGTAGCAGAACAATGTCATCTTTAGCAATGACTTTCTCTACCGTTCCGTTTTTGTCTATTTCGGGTTGTATCTCGAAATTTTTTAAGCTTGAAGTGCTTTGCTTTTTAGAAATAGTATCTTTTAAAAACTTTTTATACGTAAGATATTGTGGACCTAAATCCTGATAATGCAAAAAAGCATCTTTATCATAACCGATATTTACGAATGCGGCATTAAGATTAGGTGCCAGTTTTTTTACTTTTCCTATAAATAAGTCTCCAACTATAAAATCACTTTTGTCCTCTTCCTCATGAAGTTCACATAGTCTTCCGTCTTCCAGTAATGCAATCTTTGTAAGTTCATCCTCATGCGAAACTATTAGTTCTTTCTTCATTTTGTTATAAGATAAAATTGTTAAGATTATAGGGAATAGGCATGGTGTTTTGTAAATAAATTCATTTTTAAATTTAAGAATTAGTATTTAAAGTTATGCTATTTATTTCAATAAATAAAACCAATCCTGATTCCTTGGGAATCCTATAGTTACAAATAAAAATATAGTCGGTGTAAATTAAAAAATTAAAAACACCAACTATATTAATATATTATGAATCTCGAAAAAAGAGATTATTTTTTCTTATGTCTGTTCGCTCTTCTTCTTTTCTTTCTTTTGTGAGTTGCAACCTTGTGTCTTTTTCTTTTCTTTCCGCTTGGCATAATTTTAAATTTTTTAGTAACTAGTTAATATTCAGTTAATTTTTATTTTACTGCAACTTTAGTCTTTACTTTCTCAACAAAAGATTTTGATGGTTTGAAAGCAGGAATATTATGAGCAGGGATCTCAATTGCAGTGTTCTTAGAAATGTTTCGTCCTGTTTTAGCAGCCCTTGTTTTAATTATAAAAGAACCAAAACCTCTTAGATAAACGTTATCTCCATTATACATAGAAGTCCTGATCTCCTGCATAAAAGCTTCTACAACTTTCTGTGTTTCATTCTTTTCTGTTCCCAACTTATTTGAGATGGTGTTTACCAATTCTGCCTTTGTCATTTCCTTTTTTAATTTTAAATTTTAGGTGTGCAAATTTAGTTAAAAAAATTGAATACTAGCAAATTAGTGGCAAAAAAATTTCGATAAACGGTTGAGGTTTTTGTATTTACTCTATATGAATATTACGTTAAGATGTTTTTACATGCTGGAATTATAATATCCGTTTTCTACACAAAATCGGATCAGATGCAGTTTGGTTTTTAATCCAAGCTTCTCTGTTAGCCTGTTAATATAGGTGTCAATGGTTCTCGTACTTAGATTAAGTTTCTCACCAATTTCCTTATTACTAAAGCCTTCGTAGCAGAATTTCATCAATTGTATCTCGGTAGGAGAAAGCTCTTCCTGACTCTTTTTCTGTCTGTCCATGTATTCCATTACAGCAAGAGGTTGCTGTTCCCATTCTTTGGAATACGCTTCGTAATTGAACGTATTTGAAGTAACCTGTCCTTTAATGATATCCCTTATTACGTTACTTTTTTTCTCGCAATAATAAAGGTTTGGGATTTTAGAAAGTATTTCAGCCATATCTTCCTGATAGGTCCCGGAATAGGTAATGATAGGCGTTTCAGTATTACTTTTTCTGATGTATTTTATAGCTTCAATTCCACTCAATATGGGCATGAAAAGCTCAATAATAAAGACATCTTCTTGTCTTCTGTAGATTCTGTTTACAAGTTCGTGCCCGTTATTACAATCATTAAGAAGCATGTAAAACGGATTTTCCAAAAGTGTTTTGACAAGTATTTTTTTAAAATAAAAATCACTGTCAGCTATTGAAAATCTCACGGTATTAGATAAAATTTTATTCACTTTAATATTTAATATCGATTTGGCCTATGATAATTAAATTTAGAGGCCTAAATTAAGAAAAACTTATGAAAGTTAAAATTAATCTTAATTTAAATGAGAAATTGGTGGGTATATCACGGAAAAGTTAGATATTGTGCAGGAATTTTTTTTTTTATACTTTCACAGACCCAAAACAAATCACAATTTATGTCTTCAAATAGAGAGAAAAAATTAAATAAGTCGGACGTCAGAGTAGGCATTTGGAAATTTGCTCTATCTTTTGTTGTCCTAGCCGCTGTTTCATTCACCAGCGTATTTTTCTTTTTTAAGAGTTACGATGAACAAACAGAGGGCGTGAGTCGAGATGCCGAAGCCTACAACGAATTATTGGGTCGTAGTGATATACTCAGAGTTCAGGTGGATACGATCTACAGTAGAATGGGTATGCTTAACAGAGCCGAAAATGATATTCTTCTAAGAAGAAATATTATTGATAACATAAATGATGTTAAAAACATCATGAAAAAAGATAGCATTGACAACTTTAAACAGTATGCTATTCTAATGAAGCAAATAGGTAGTATGCTTGCTTTGAAAAACCACATTGTAGATGTTTCCAATCATAAAAGGATTGCCATAAGAGACCTGAACAGCTGTACAGGTAAAGTAGGGCATGTGGAAAATATACTGAAAGAAGATCCTACCAGAAAGTTCACTGGAAGTAGAAGAAAAAGATAATAGTTATGCAAGGACAGATTACATTATCCAAAAAAGAAAAGCAGTATCAATTTTTCTATTTGATTTTAATGCTTTTAGCGGCACTTATATTTCTTGGAATCATCTTTTTGAAGAGGTTTAAATCACCTTTTTCGGAAGACGATATTATTTCAATTCAAAAGCTTGAACAAAAAGCAAAGTTTGATCAACAGCAAAAGGTTACCTTAAAATTACTGGATAGTACATTCGTTAAAATAACCCGACTTAAGGATGAAACCACTGAACCATTTGTTGAAAACGATATCCAGACGGGAATTCTAGATATTGATAACGTTTTTGGCAATGATTTTATTGATATCAGGAAAGAATCCTATTCCCAGATTTCTCTGTTTTACAAAATGTACTTTGATGACAAAAAGATTATTTCCACTACATCTGAGGATATTAAACTCTTTGAAAAAAAATATCAGGAATGCATGATCGGTCTTAAAGACAAAAAAGATCGGGTATTTCAACGGGAAAATGCATTAAAAGCAAGAAGCCAGTAAATCAAAAATTATTATTCACAAATCACATCACAATTATAACTATGAATTATTTTGAAAAGAACAAAAAGAACATTATTATCGGTGTTGTCGCGACATTGCTAATTGCGGCTCTTGTTGCATTATGGCTGCAGAAAAAAATCATTCATTCTGCAGATGATATTGTAGGAAGTGTTTATCCATCTACTTTAAGCGTAGGAGACACACTGGTATTTGAGGATACGACACAATTTGCCAAAAGTAAAAAATGGAACTTTGGAGATGGTCAAACTTCAGAAAAAAGCAGTGGTTTCCATTTTTACAGCAAACCGGGATATTATCCGGTAACGCTTATTATTGATAATAAATACTCCAAATCCTTTCCCGTATTAGTTTCTGCGAGAGCAATTCAGAAAGCAAAAGATACGGCGATGGTTAAAACAACAATAGAAGCTCCATCTCAGGCAATGCAGCATGAGAATGTGCAGTTTAGAGCAATTTCAGATGCAAAGGAGTTTAGCTGGAAATTTGGTGAGACTCAAAATACTGATTCCAGAGATAAACTGGCAATTTATTCTTATAAACAACCGGGTGATTATATCGTTACATTGTACACTAATCAAAGTCTGGAACCTGTTATTCACCATATCAAAATTCTTCCTTATTACGATGAGTTAGAAGATGGAGAAGTAAGTGTAGAAGATGCTTATGCCAAGATCGATGATGACTTTAAAAGACATTTGCAGCAAATTGCAAATGGAAGCAACTTCAATTCACACTATAATTATTTACTTCAGAAATATCTTTGTAATAACGAAAATACAGTAGTGAAAGTAAATGATAGTAAAGCGAACAACTTCTACATGTACTGTGCGGGACTTCAGTTTGACAAGAATACCATTATTCAAACTGTAAAAGTTAATTTTGATGATACACAGAACTGCGTAACCAAAGTTGATATCAACCAAAGTAAATAATTATAACCCTTTATTGGGAACACCAAATCATAAAAGAAAATTAGGATGAGAAATAAATTTCCTCTAGCAGCATATTATATTGGAGTTTCAGTTTTACTTATAAGTTGTCAAGTAAAATTACCATCAAAAAAAACTCCTGAACCGGCACAATACGGGCAAATTGATAATGCCTCAGTAATTAATGGCTATCCGAAAAAGTCAGCTCCTTGGATTGCCATTTCAGATCGATCCAGAAATACGGCGTATCTTGATAAGAATGATGAAAAATCATATAAAGAAGTTAAATTCTTAGAGCCTCTAATGGTTCTAAAACATAGAGATGGAATGGTAAAAGTAGCGGAATATGTTCCTGATGCTTTAATGAAAAAAATCTCATCAAAATCTATTAAAACCTACGGTTGGATTCCCGAATCCGAACTTCTGCTTTGGAACAGCTCACTAAAAGATGAGAAAACGGGTTATCCGGTAAGGGTGGCAGTAGTTCCTAGTAATAGTGATGTAATCAGAAGTGCTGAAAGATACTATAAAAATGATTCCATTATGGTTTTCAATTCTCCTAGTTTAATTGAAAATGCTAATGTGAAAATTCCTAATGGACAGATCGTATATGTCTATAAACAAGCAGAGAATAATAAGAGATTTTTGGTCGGAAAAAGACCAAATATTGATATTGACAGTATCAGCACAAGTTTATACGGCTGGGTAAGTTCAAACGTGATTTCAGCGTGGGGTGAGCGTTCTGCGGTAAAAATGAAAAATACAACAGAAGTTAAAGAGACTGCTTTAGGATTACACGAAGGCGCTCCTGGTGGGAGTGATGGAATAAACAGAACAGCAGTTCTTTTAACAGATGTTAATAAAAGAACACCGCTTGAAAATATTTACCCTGTTAAACTTGCATTAAAAGATACTCCGACTCCAGATTCGAAGACTAAATATTTCACTAATATTTTAGATTACAGTAAAAATTATGTTTTCAATGTACTTGGTGAGCCTATCTATTTTGATCGTTACCGAGAGATTACCGAGAGAAATAAAAGAATAAATATTGTATTTGTATTAGATATCAGCGGACCAAATACTCCGTATGCACCTATTGTGAAGTCTTTATTACAGGATTTACAGCTGAGATTTGAAAAACCTTCTTATTTCAATGCAGTAAAATATGGTGTTGTTCTATATAAAAACAATACATGTGGTGATAATGTAGCTGTATCTAATCTAAGTCAGGATTACAGTAAAATAACAACATTCATAGATCAAAAGTCTAATGAAATGAATTGTCCGACTAATAGTGGATATCAACCAGTTAGTGAAGGTTTAATAGCGGCGGGAGATCTTCTTTCTTCAGTTCCTGATGAGACCAACCTTGTAATTACAGTTGGTACATCTGCTAATCAGAGTGGAAATATGTTTGGTGTGATTAACTCTCTTACGCAAGCGCAGGCAAGGTTGATTATGTTCCAGACAAGTGCCAGATCTTCTGATACCTATAATGATTTTGTATTGCTCGGAGAAAATATTGTTGCGAATACTGCAAAAAATATTGCTGAACTTAAAAAACAAAAGATCATTAACCAGAGTGATGTTTTAACCAAAAATAACTTTAGTCTTATTGAAGGAGACGAAGGTTTCTTCTCTCTGGATTATCCAAAGCAAAGTATGTCACAAGGATTTGTAATTTTCCCTAAAAAGGGTGATATTGCAGCTCCTGGATATTTGAAAAAATCTGTTGACAGTTTAATTTCTCAGGTAACGCTTGACAATTCAACAATCGACCACTCTCTGAATGAATACTTCCATTCTTCAGTAGGAGCTGGAAAAACAGATGTAGATGCAAAATATAAATACTTATACACGGGACTTACGAATCCTGTTCCTGCAGGAATTGCTGCACAGTTGATCAATTATGGAAGTCCGTTCTTAGTGAAAGGTTATATTCCCAAAGAGTTAAAAGATTATCAGCCTGGCCTTGAAAAAGGTATTTTGATTTCTGAAACGGAATATGATAATCTTAAGTCTTTTTATAAAGAAGTTTATGAGAAAACAGGTGCTGAAAGATTAGATTTTAATCAGTCTAAAGCAGTTAAAGAATATGTTCGACTTCTCAAAAAGTATAATCCAACGACGAGATTTTTAGATAAAGGTGATCTGTATGAGCAGCCAATGTCTTATGCTGTGGGATTGACTACAGGTTTTGATAACTCAGATGAAGAGTTAATGTCTAAATACAAACTTAAAGGATGGAAAAAGTCTAAGATTGTTTTAAATGAGACGGTAAGAAAATATTTTCTGAATTATAAAAATTTGTCAGAAAGATTACTAACGCATAGAAATAATCCGGCGGTTAAGATTCAGCAAAATGGACAAACATTCTATTGGCTGAACGAATATTTCATGCCGACGATGCTTCCTGTGGAAGAACCGGAATATACTAAACATTAATCACTCACGATAGGTAAAAGGGCGGAAATTTATTTCCGCCCTTTTTTATGTTTAATTTAAAGGAAATTAGAGGCTTATATTTCGTAATTTGACTTAAAATGTTTCCTGGTGTTAAAAATTTTTAAGATGCTTTAAACTATTCATATGAGGCATATTCGAATATTTTGACAGGTATTTTATCATATAATTAAAACATTGAATCGTAGAACTACTACAAAAAATAAAAATTGCATTTAAAAGCTTTTAAGAAAGGAATAAGGATGTTATCTTTGTTTCACAATCACTGAGTCACAAAATACTATTAACGATAAAAAATTTACAATAATGGCAGCAAATTCAAGAGGAATTTTAAAATTCAACGGAGGCGAAGGTCAAAAGTTATTAAAACTTAACTACAGTGTTTCCAGATCTACAGATGTATCAGGAAGAGTAGCATCCGATCCCTCAAACGCACTTATCAAAATTACAGTAGAAGCTACGGATAAATCTGATATCCTTGAAAGCTTGCTAAATGGGAAATATAAACCAACAACAGGAGAAGTTACATTTAATAAGTCTCACGAAGAAGGAACTCTGATTACTTTAAAGTGGGAGAATGGATATGTAATTCAGCATGAAGTAGATTTTGATGCAGTAGACGAAAACAGCATGTTGATCAGCTTTGTAGTAAGTGCAGAGAAGATCGATTATGGTTTGGCTGCTTTCGAAGGTTTATGGCCAATGAGCTAATTAAAAGCGACACATTTAATCCACATTCATAAGAAAAAGACTGTCCATCAAAAGACAGTCTTTTTTGCCTGAGATGATGCATAGTTATGTTCACTATAGTCATAGTAATAGATATAATATTTTTATAAAGTAATACTTTAAACAGATTAAATATTTTTTTTTACCTTTAAACTTCACCACAATCACAAAGTTATGTCAACCACACTTGAAAAAATGCACGGTTCATCTTTTAATATTTCACAGAATACTGATGAAGTTCTGATGGATTTTCATATAAGTGACGGATATCCGATGCAGTTGCTGCTGGTGAAATTTAAGAGAGATTCTCTTCTAAGAAAGGCTATCTTTTTACACTGAAATTATTTACACTAAACAACATATATTAATAAGAAAACTATCAATGGGAGTACTAGTAACCAACGAAACAGTAAAACAGCTTTTTCATATTGCACAATCGATAGCAAGAGAAAATTACAATGCCACTTATGGTGGTCCGCATCTTTTGCAGGCTTTAATGCATAAAGATATCGGACTCAATGAATTCTTGAAAAACATTGATAAAGATCCGGGTTATTTTTATGAATGGGCGGATGTACGTCTTGAAGATTATCCTAAGACAACTCATCTTCCTGACGAAGTGGGACAGGATGAGCATGTGGATCTAATTACAGAGGAAGCAGATGATATAAGGCTGAAACTAGGTTTAGATGAAATTACCCCCATCTGTATACTTACAGCTATCGTGAAACCTCAGGTTGCATTTTCATTACAACAGTTGAAATCTTTGCCATTAAGAGAGCATGAGATATTCAATTTATATAGAAAAGATTCGCCTTTCAGTACATCTGAAAATGGTGAGATTTCTTCACTTTTTTCTAATACATCAGATTTTACAGATTCCTCTTTTCCGTCGATCAAAAATTATTGTGTGGATCGGACAGCACAAGCAAGAAAAGGAACCCTGGAAAATATCATTGGCAGGGATAAAGAATTAAGAATGCTTGTTGAAATTCTTTGCCGTAGAAGTAAACCGAATGTTATTATAATTGGTGAACCGGGAGTTGGTAAAACAGCTTTGGTAGAAGGTTTTGCTACTGAAATTACAAAAGGGAATGTTCCTGAAATGCTTAAGAACGGAACTCTTTTGGAGTTGGATACCGGAGCTTTGCTTGCGGGAACTTCATATAAAGGCGAAATTGAAGACCGCCTGAAAAAGGTAATCAACGAATGTAAAAAGATAGAAAAAGCTATTTTATTCATTGATGAAATTCATACCCTTTTAGATCCTAAAGGGAGTATTGGAAATGTTGCCAATCTTCTGAAACCTGAATTAGCAAGAGGCGAGATTACTGTTATAGGTGCCACAACGCAGGAAGAGTATAGAAAAATTATCGAACCGGAACAAGCCTTCAACAGACGTTTTGAAGTGCTTACCGTAAATGAACCTGATGAGAAGACGTGTGTAAAAATGATTGATGTTCTTTTAGATGGATATAAAAAGCATCATAATATTGAAGTTGAAAAAACAGCTATACCTGAATGTGTTCGATTGGCGAAACGATATGCAAAAGGAAAAAAATTACCCGATGCAGCAATTGACTTGTTAGACAGAACAATGGCTGCTATAAAAATGCTTGATGAGCTTTCTGAAAAAGAACTGGAAAGCTGGAAAACAATCTATGAAACAATTTTAAAAGAAGAATATCTGGATAGTAAAGATCAGGCTGACGAGCTGATCTGGAACTATAATTTATTAAGAGATAAGATCAGTCCTATTTTGTGGGGTTCTTTGAGCGAGCAACCTGCTATTGATAATTCAATGCCGGTTGATCAGATCAAAAAGATCATTGATGATACATTTACAGAGCTGCTTGAACATGCTTCAAAGAAAAGAGAGAGAGTAAGTAAGCTTGAGTTGGCAGCAGTGATGGCAGCAAAAACTAATATTCCGATCGGTAAGATCCAGGCTCAGGAAAAAGAAAAACTTCTGAATATGGAATCGCTTTTACTGAATAGAGTGGTAGGTCAGGACCATGCCTTAAAAATACTTTCCGATGCTATTGTTGAGAACCGAAGCGGACTTAACAAACCAGGTCAGCCAATAGGATCTTTCTTTTTACTGGGACCTACAGGAACAGGAAAAACAGAATTGGCAAAATCGATGGCTGAACTTCTTTTTAATGATGAAAAAGCCATGGTTCGTTTTGATATGTCAGAATTTAAAGAAGAACATTCAGCAGCATTATTATATGGAGCTCCTCCGGGATATGTAGGATATGAAGAAGGAGGAATGCTTGTCAATAAGATCAGACAGCAACCTTATACTGTAGTTCTGTTTGATGAGATCGAGAAAGCACATCATTCTGTTTTTGATGTATTTCTTCAGATTATGGATGAAGGAAAAGTACATGATAAACTTGGAAAAGAAGGAGATTTCAGTAATGCTATAATACTATTTACCTCCAATATTGGAAGTGAAGAAATTGTAAAACAATTTGAAGAAGGAAAGGTTCCCGGATCTTCAGCATTAATGCAGATTATGTCTAATTCAGGGAGATTCAGACCAGAATTTTTAGCAAGGATTACAGAAATTATTCCTTTTGCACCTATTACGGAATCTATTGCCGAACGAATTTTCAATATCCAGTTAAAGTCACTTCATTCTTCATTAACGAGATTGGGAATGACACTTAAAATCAGTGATGAGGCTGTTAAAAACCTTGCCCTTGGAGGATTTAGCAGTAAATATGGTGCAAGACAGATCTCAGGAGTTATTCGTGCCCAATTGGCAAGACCTATTTCAAAAATGATTGTTCGCGAAGAGGTAAAAACAGGGCAGACGATTCATGTAGACTGGAACAGTGAAGAAGACAAATTAACGTGGAACGTAGTATAAGTCTGTAAAAAATAAGGTAAAATTAAAAATGTTTTATTTTTAGTTTTACCTTAAAATATATTTAATTATTAAATATTACAATGAAAATTAATTTCAAACATATTGTAACGGGATTATTATTGGTGGTCTCCACTCATTTTGTTAATGGGCAATTTCTTTCTGCTTCTGATACTTCCGAAAACAGTGTGAAAAGATATAAAAATATCATTAACTCAAACAAAGAGATCGTTGATTTTATAGAGTATTCACTTTCTCAAAAAGGTCTGCCTAAGCATTTAAGAAATCTCGCGTTGATCGAATCAGGGTTTGACAGAAGACAGGTTTCAGGAGCTGGAGCAGTAGGGGTCTGGCAGTTTATGACCGCTCACGCCAATCAGTATGGTCTTTCTGAGCAAAGCCGTACAGATTTATATAGAAGTACAAAAACAGCAGTTGTTTCATTAGCTAAGCTATATAGAAAATACAACAATTGGGTTACAGTAGTAGCTGCTTACAATTGTGGTGAAGGAAATATTTCCAAAGCAATGGCTGCTGCGGGATCTCCACAATATCATATTTTCAGCAAATATCTACCTGGGGAAACGATCAATCATGTTAAGAAATATTTAAATGCTTGCTATGCAACAGGTGAATTACAAAATGTATTGAATGATTACAATAACTCCAGGATGAATATGGTCTTCCAGAATGGGACTGGACAAAATTCGGGAACTGTTTCACTTGCAGAAACGGATATTAATGCTGGATTCGATCTGAGTATTGTGGCTGATGAGCTTGATGTAGATGTTGATAAAATCCTGGCATGGAACCCTGGTATAATGGAGGAACTTCAGCAAAGTGGCGAAAGTATATTCTACCTGCCAATTGATTTAATGCCTGATTTTTTACTAAAGAAAAATAAGATACTTAGCCGCTCTATTAAAGGAGGGAATAAAACAGCTACCCAATGAAAATGCTAAACGATAAAGTTTAATCCAAATGAAGTTAATATGAAATTAGAATCACCAAATATACCACAAACCCCTTCTTTTCGTCCTTCACAAAATGCGGATGGAGTCTCTGATAGTCACCACACAGGCATCAATCGTCTTGTAAAATTATCCCTTGTTATTGAAGGTAATGTAATTAGCTATTATAAGCACTTTAAGCTAAAGCAGAGTGCTCAGCGTCACCATGAGTTTACACTTACTTTAGCTCATGATACATTAGGAAACCGGCAAACACATACGTTGGAGGAAGCTAATAAATTTTTAGGGAAAAGACTTACTGCTGTTATTTCTTATAAAGACATAGAAAACAGCCCCGAAAGAACTTTCGTAGGGATCATTACCGGAGTAGGGTTCAGTCAGGAAAAAATGAGTTTAGGGAATATTGTTTTAACTGGTTATAGCCCTACGATTCTCTTGGATGGTGCACCTCATGTCCAAAGCTTTGGCGGCGATCAACCTGTTAATATGGGAATTATCGCTGAAGAGGTCATCAAGCAGGGCATCGATAAAAGCCGTTTTGATATTAGAGTAGATACCAATGATTATTCGCAGATTATTTACAGTAGTCAGTATGATGAAACCCATTATAACTATCTGGCGAGAATGGCTGAAGCTTATGGTGAACAGTTTTACTATGACGGCGAAGTGCTCCACTTTGGAAAGCTTCCGGCACAAAACAAACCTATTAAACTTACCTATGGTAGCAATGCAAATGATATTAAAGTAGAGCTGAAGGCAGTTCATACCAAACCTCAGTTTTATGGATATAATAGCAGCAAAAATGAAAAACTTACTTCAGCTGCAACGCCTATCCAACATGTAGGTGATCTGGCAAAAACGGCTTATGCTCATAACGACAAGATCTTTAAAACTCCAGCATTACAGGTTGCTCCTGTAAAAGCTTCAACGCATCTTGATGTAGAATACTCCCAAAAGAGTTATTCTGGAAGTGAGGCTGTAAGTGTTTTTTCACTTTCTGGAAATACAACCGTACCATTTTTACATCCCGGATGTGTTGTAGATGTACAAATGCGTAAGCCCGACACGAATGAAAGTGATTATTTCACAAGAATTATGATTACTGAAACAACCCATGAAATAGATACAATAGGCCATTATCAGGGGAGTTTTGATGGAATTGCCTCAGATACCGGATTTTTACCAAAACCGGATTTTAAAATACCTAAAGCAGAGCCACAGATCGCTACCGTAATCTCAAATACCGATCCTGAAGGTCAAGGTCGTGTACAGGTGAGGTTCGACTGGCAGACTAATGATATCACTCATTTCATCCGTGTTATGACTCCTGATGCTGGAGGAACGGATCAGATCACTCAAAACAGAGGTTATGTAGCCATACCTGAGGTAGGAGATCAGGTGATGATCAACTTTGTACACAGTCATCCGGATAGACCGTTTGTGATGGGCGGGATGTTCCATGGAGGTATTGGTTTAGGTGGTGGTGTAGATAACCGTGTAAAATCTATTCAGACCAGAAGCGGACATCGCATAATTTTCACTGAAGATGAAAGCATCATCATTACGGATAAATCAGGAAACAAGATTCATTTAGATACGACGGGAAGTAATATTACTATTACAGCGCCAGAAACAATGACGTTTAACTGTAAGAATATGAATATTAACGTAGGAGAAAATATGAATACCAATGTTGGAATGAATAAAACAGATACTGTCGTGCTTAACAACACAGAAAGTGTAGGTTCCATGAAATACGTTACTACCGGCGCAGATTTTACAACGAATGTTGTTGGAAAAATGAGCCATTATGTAAAAGGTGATATGGAGGTTTATGGTGAAAAAGAACATAAATTGACAAGCCTAAAAGGAGTTGAAGTTAATAGTGAAGGAAAAGTTGAACATCACGCTGAAAAAGAAGTTCAAAATAATAGTGGTGAGAAATCTAAAAATCACTAACAATGAGTATCGAATATTTTGTAGAGGGTAAAACCACTACGAGAACAGGTGGAAACTATCTGACCTATGCTAAAGAAGGCATAGATCATAATAGTTCTGTATCAGTTGAACAAAAGGGGAATGAAGCAGGAGTGAGCTATAATAAAGCTCAGAAAGTGAATCCTAATGATAAACCTATTAACACAATAGATATTAGTCTGAATCTTTTTTTTGATGGGACACAGAATAATAAAACAAATACCAGTCTTGGGGGAGATTTTAAAGAAGCTAGTAGTGATAAAGATGATAGTTATAATAATGAATTTACTAATGTAGCAAAAGGTTATGATGCCATTGATCCCAGTGCAGATAATCAGGTGTCATGGTATATTGAGGGAATAGGAACTGAGGACAAAGAAAGTGATAGTATACTGAAAGGTGTAGCACAGGGGACTGGAGATACTGGAGTGGTAGCAAAAGTAGCCAAAGGCTGTTTAAAAGGAGCACAGGCTATCGTTGATAAATTAAAAGGCAACATAAAACCAATCAATATTCTTACTGTTAATGTATTTGGATTCAGTAGAGGATCTGCTGCTGCTAGACATTTTGTATATATAGCTAATTCAAAGGCTGCAGCAATATATACTAATTCTAGAACAGTTATACAGGTTTCTCCTCCCGAATATATCAAAAACGGATATTTGATAATCAAAGATAAAGATGGTTCCAAGGATAAATTTATTAATCAGCATGGTTATTTTGGAGCTTGTCTCTTAGCACAAGGATTGGAAGTAAAAGAGATAAAATTCAGATTTGCTGGTTTGTATGATACCGTAGCATCTTTTGGATTAAATCATAGAGGTGGTTTTGGTATTGGTAATGACACGGAGCAGTTAGGATTGGATGCAATTGGTAGCGGTAAAGTGCAATTTGCCTTACAACTTGCTTCTGATGATGAATATAGAGATAATTTTGACCTTACGAATATTAATAGTACAGGATTATATGGCTTGGAATTTACGCTTCCTGGTGTTCATTCGGATATTGGTGGATCCTATGGTATAGGTGACGAAATATCTGTATTATATTGTGATCCTTACGACGCCTATAATAATACTGAAACACATAAAGAGTGTGAAGCATTTAAAAAAATTGTAGTAGAAGAAGGTTGGTATAAAGAGGATCAATTAAAGATTAAATACTTTTACCAAAGTGATGTCAAATACGACAGATGGTGGAATAAAGGTGCGCAGTATTATGGCCTTGTAGGAACAAGAAACCTCTCTAATAGTTACGATAAAATTCCTTTGAATCAGATGTTTCATTATTCGAAAAATAATAAGGTGGTTTATCTGGAAGATGTTATTGAAAAGAATCATAAAATAAATGATGATTTTCTTAAAACAATTTATTCTCAGTTGTCTACATATATGAATGCATGTAATGATGTGCGAAATAAGTATGTAAAAGAATATGATTCAGGTAAAAAACCATCCACCTCTCAGTATATAAAGGATATAAAGGCAATTTCTTATTTAAGTTATATTGATTCCGAAGATTTGAAAGCACTTAGAAATAAGTATTTACATTGGTCTGCAAAGACGAACCAAATCGGACTTGATACTAGACCCAATGATAATGCTCCAAAAGAAAGAGGTGCATTAGAAGCGAAATACCGAAAAAGAAATATACAGGATGGATAAGTTGAAAAAAAATATTTTCTTATTTTTAATACTCATTTTTAGCTTAAGTTATGGACAAAAATTACCAGCTATAGAGGGACAGTATTACTTTGGTGGTAAACAAATTTATCTTTACATTTTTCCAGATAATCGATTTGTTGCTATCGGAGCTTCTACAGTAGCCGTAGGAATAGCATCAATAAAGGATAATTCTATATTCTTTAAAACTGTTCATCCAAAATCAGAATATCGGTTATATGGGAGAAACAGCTCAGGTGAAAACAGATTGATTATTACAAATCGACAAATCGATCAAAACCAGATATATGTTAATGTAAATACTGATGCTGCAAATTTACGTCTCATCACTAAAAATAAGGAAGATGATTGTAATTCTGGAAATTACTTTATTCCTTTTGATAAAGGGGTAAACGACTTAGTAGTGAAAAATGATGCAGATATATTAAACACTTTTAATGTTAATAAAGCATATAATGATCTTTTACTATTTTTTTTAGAGAAAGAGGAAGATCTATCTTCCTTTAATGGAATTATCAAAATAAAAAATGGAGAGGTAATCAGCAATAATTGGGTGCAAAAATCTCCGCTAAAATTAGGAAATACGACAGATATTGAGGAGGAGAAACCTGAAAACATATTGGCGAAGTTTGATAAGATACATTCTGTTTTTAGCCAAAATACAATATATTTGGACCAGGATTACCAAGTGATTTTAGGCAAAGTAAATTTGAATCAGTATTCCTTTAATAAAAGTAAAAATCAATACGAAAGAAAGTCCAGTGTTGTATATGATCAAAAGAATGCTATTATTTATGAGTATGCCAAAATAGATCAGAATAAAGTTACAAGCCAAAAATACATTTATGATCGTCAAAATTCCATTGCTGCGAAGTGCCTGATAGGTTCTAAAGTACTAATGGAGAAAAAAAATAAAACTGAAAGTAATCAATCGAATCCTCCATTGCCTTTAGAGCCTGCTCCATTGAATATAAAGTAATCTGACATGAATAGATTGATTAAAATATTATTTTTTTTTACACTCCTTATCCAAAACATAAGTTGCCAAAAGATGAAAGAAAAAGAAATACCTGAATTTCATGTAGAAATATGTGCGCCGGCTAATCAATACCGTATAGAGTTTGTTGATGATAAGATTACTACTCTTGAGGGAATTCCCGCAAATTTACCATATGGCGGCACATCGGGAGAATGGGGCACATCTGGAAAAGGCTGGACAGAGCAACACGGAACTCCTATAGGGGCAGATATTACTTACTATGCAGGATATGAAGATACTTTTTACCGTCTGAAAGTAGATTTTTCCGAAGATAAAGTAAAAGATTATATGGAAAGAGCCTATGCTCAAAGTGAGGCTTCTTTGTATACAAAAGAACTTGAGGAGTATAAAAATTTAGGGAGAAATGAAAGTTTCGGAAGTGCAGAAAACCCCTACAACAGTTTTTCAACTTTAGTTTTTGGATTTGCACCAAAAGGAATGGTTGTAGTTTGGCTTCGTTTTCGAGCGGTACAAATAGAATTGGGTAGATTTCAGGCGGAAGTGATAAAAAATGATAAAGAGCTGGAAAAGAAACTATTTGCTAATTGGAGTATGACCAGAGATGAAGTTAAAAAAAGAGATCTTAATCCTGAAGCATTACCTTTAACATGGGATCATTATAGAACCCGATATTCTTGGAAGCCTTTAATTACCTCAGATAACAAAGGACTTCGGTTATTTGATATGAACCTTGATTATTACAATGGTGAAACAGAAGTGATGCTTCGTCCATGGATTAATAATATTCCCGTTAAAGAACGTGCTGTTCCTAAAGAATTAAATTTCACATGGGAAACCGGAAAAGACCAACAATATATTGGGAGGGCATTTTTTAACTGGGAAAAAGCGAATGAAGCATTTAAAAAATCTGGAAACAAAGGAAATTTAGAATTTAAAATAGCCCCTGACAACAGTATTTTTCAAGTGTTCCTAAATGGAGAACCCTTTCCAGTGGATAGTGTAAGGATCTTCAAAACCGAAAGAGAATTTCATGAATCCTATAAATAGTTTTAATTGAAGTTTTTTATATTATATCTAATGCTTTTCTTTCATTTACTCAGTTGCCAGAAAATGAAAGAAGAAAGACTTTCTGAGTTCCATGTTGAAATAAGCAGCCCAAATAATGATTTGATTATAACACCAGTCAAAGATAAAATTCCAACAATAGAAGGAGATTTTGCAACTTTGCCATACGGAAGTTCTTCTGGTTCCTGGGGATCGTCTGGAAAAGGCTGGACAGAACAACATGGAACCCCAATAGGAGCTGATATTATCTATTTTTCAAGATACGAAGACACTTTTTATCATTTGAAAGTGGATTTTCCTGAAGATAAAATCAAAGATTATATGAAGCGTGCCTATGCAGAGGGAGAATCTTCTTTATATAAAAAACCTCTTGAAGAATACAAAGATCTTGGCAGATTTCAGCATTATGGAAGTGCAGAAAATCCATATAGCAGCTTTTCAACCTTAGTTTTTGGTTTCGCCCCGAAAGGGATGGTTGTTGTCTGGTTGCGCTTTGGAATTATCCAGATTGAACTGGGTAAATATCAATCGGAAATTATTAAAGATGATAGAGAATTAGAAAAGAAATTCTTTGCCGATTTATCTGTTAGCAGAGAAGAAATGAAAAAGAAAAGGTTTTTAGAGGTTAGCCCAAAAGAATGGGAAGATTACAGAAATAAATATCCATGGAAACCCGTCATTGCCTCTGAAAATAAGGGTTTGAAAAATTTTGAAATGAACTTAAGATATTACAATGGTGAAACAGAAGTGATGCTTCGTCCATGGATTAATAATATTCCCGTTAAAGAACGTGCTGTTCCTAAAGAATTAAATTTCACCTGGGAAACCGGAAAAGATCAACAATATATTGGGAGGGCATTTTTTAACTGGGAAAAAGCGAATGAAGCATTTAAAAAATCTGGAAACAAAGGAAATTTAGAATTTAAAATAGCCCCTGACAACAGTATTTTTCAAGTGTTCCTAAATGGAGAACCCTTTCCAGTGGATAGTGTAAGGATCTTCAAAACCGAAAGAGAATTTCATGAATCCTATAAATAGTTTTAATTGAAGTTTTTTATATTATATCTAATGCTTTTCTTTCATTTACTCAGTTGCCAGAAAATGAAAGAAAAGAAGTTGCCAGAATTTCAGGTGGAAATAAGTCACCCTAAAAATGATATGGATGTAAGTCCGGTTGAAGATAAAATAATAACTTTAGAAGGAGTTCCTGCCAGTTTACCTTATGGAAGTACATCTGGGGAATGGGGGACATCTGGAAAGGGTTGGACTGAACAGCACGGAACGCCTATTGGTGCAGATATAACTTATTTCTCGAGATATGAAGATACATTTTACCATTTAAAAGCTGATTTTCCTATTGAAAAAATAAAAGATTATATGCAGCGTGCTTACTCTCAAAGAGAAGCTTCTCTTTATTCTAACCCACTTCAGGAGTATAAAAACTTGGGAAGAGATGAAAAATTTAGCGGTGCAGAGAATCCTTACAATAGTTTTTCAACTTTAGTTTTTGGCTTTGCACCAAAAGGGATGGTGGTAGTGTGGTTAAGATTTAGGGCTGTTCAAATAGAGTTAGGTAGATTTCAGGCCGAAAAAGTAAAAGATGATAAAGAACTCGAAAAGAAATTTTTCTCCAAATTATCTGTGACGCGTGAAGAAATGAAAAAGAAAAGGTTTTTAGAGATTAGCTCAAAAGAATGGGATGATTATCGAATAAAGTATTCTTGGAAGCCAGTCATTACCTCTGAAAATAAAAATTTAAGATTGTTCGAAATGAATCTGAGCTATTTTAATGCAGAGGAAGAAGTGATATTGCGTCCCATGGTTGATAATATTCCGATAAAAGAAAGAGCCATTCCAAAAGAATTAAATTTCACCTGGGAAACCGGAAAAGATCAACAATATATTGGGAGGGCATTTTTTAACTGGGAAAAAGCGAATGAAGCATTTAAAAAATCTGGAAACAAAGGAAATTTAGAATTTAAGATAGCCCCTGACAATAGTGGATTTCAAGTATATCTTAATGGAGAGTCTTTTCCAGTAGATAGCGTAAGGATCTTCAAAACCGAAAGAGAATTTCATGATTCGTACGAAAAACAATAGGGAAAAAATCAACGATTTTTAAGATTTGATTATTGGGATATCGGGCTGTGAATTTTCATAGCTTTTTTGTTTTCTTATTCTTAAAACTTAAAGCAGAATTTTTTACTTAATCATAATGAAATGTGAAATTGTCTTAAATTTTTGTTAATATTTCTCTGTTTAGTGTTAAAAAAATAATTGTGTAATGTGTGTTTTATATATTTAATGCATTGTTTTACAGTCGTTTATGAGTTTATTTATTTCTAAAGTAGTAGAATTACTACACCAAATCGTAGAATTACTACAAAAATTCAGATTACCCTTTAAAAACTTTCAGCTTTAAAATTAGGAGTATATATTTGCTATATAATTGAACACCACATCACAAAATATTAACGATTAAAATTTACAAATCATGGCAGCAAATTCAAGAGGAATTTTAAAATTCAACGGAGGCGAAGGTCAAAAACTTTTAAAACTTAACTACAGTGTTTCCAGATCTACAGACGTTTCAGGACGTGTAGCATCAGATCCATCAAACGCACTTATAAAATTAACGATCGAAGCTACAGAGAAATCTGATATCTTAGAAAGTTTATTAAATGGTAAGTATAAGCCAACAACTGGAGAAGTTACATTCAATAAATCTCACGAAGAAGGAACTCTAATTACTTTGAAGTGGGAGAATGGATATGTAATCCAACACGAAGTAGACTTCGATGCTGTTGACGAAAACAGTATGTTGATCAGCTTTATCGTAAGTGCAGAGAAAATCGACTACGGTAATGGTATATACGAAGGAGTATGGCCAGGTGGAAGCGGTAAATAATCCGAATCATCTTAGTAAAAATAAAATTGGTACAGAATAGTTTACTCGTCTAGAGTTGACTATTCTGTTTTTTCGTTTTGAGATACGTTAATCTAATAATTTTTCATATATATCTGTTAATTAGATGTTTATGATTTTGCTTTAGATAGAATTGAGAAAGTTATCTGAACAATAATCAGATATTTGAATTCGTAACACCAGTTATATAAACCTAAATACTAAGGCTATGTTTAAGGATGATAAATCGTCAAAAATGCCAGCTCCAAAAAATATAAAGAGCCCAATTGAACAATTAGGAGATACAACCAAAACACAAGCGATACAAAAAGCTAGTGAAAAAATACAAGAAAAAACAAGCGGTAAGACTCAAAAAGTAACTCAAAAGCTGGCTCAGGCACAAGCTTATTCCGGTATGTTTCAGAATGGTTCCAACCTTTTTATGAACCAGGTTTTACAACCTAATACTCCTTCAATTGTAGAAGATAAAGTATGGTCGAAACAACCTACCTCTAAAATTCATAATGCTAATGCGATCCCTGAAAATCAGTTAATGGGTATTAATCGGGTTGTAAAACTTGAAATTATAATCGAGGGAAAAATCGTTAAGCATTTCAAACATTTTAAATTACGACAAAGTGCAATAAAGCATCATGAATTTGACCTGATGCTTGCTCACGATACTCTAGGTAGTGCTGAAAACCATAATCTGGAAGAAGCACAGAATTTCTTAGGAAAACGAATCACAGTAGTATTCAAATACAAAGATGTTGAGGACGGTCCTGAGAGAAGTTTTGTTGGAGTTATCACTGAAGTCGGTTTTAGTCAGGAGAAAGGAAGTCTCGGAAATATTGTGCTTACAGGATCCAGTCCTACTGTTCTTTTAGATGCAGCTCCACATATTCAAAGTTTTGGAGGAGCTCAGGAAATAAGTTTGAATAGTATTGCCGATCAGGTAATCAGAGAAGGTCTGGGACAAAATAAATTTGATTTCAGAGTCGATTCACAACACGGAAATGTCTCTTATAGCTCCCAATATGAAGAAACCCACTATAATTACCTTGCAAGAATGGCTGAGGCATATGGAGAGCAATTCTATTATGATGGAGAAGTGTTGCATTTCGGAAAACTTCCACCACAGGAAAAACCTATTAAACTCACTTACGGAAGTAGTGTAAACGACGTAAAGATCAGGATGAAAGCCCAGCACGTTAATCCTACTTTTTATGGCTATAACAGCAGTAAAAACGAAAAATTAACAACAGGCAATTCAAAAATAAATCACAGTTCAGATATTGCTAAAAGAGCATATGAAATTTCCGAGAAAACTTTTACGACACCATCACTTCGAGTAGCACCTATTAAAGCTTCTTCGTTTATGGATATTGATGCTTCCCAAAAAGGAACTGCGGGAAGTAAAGCTTCCGATGTTTTCATCACCTCTGGGAATACCACAGTTCCGTTTCTGTATCCTGGATGTATTGCAGATATAGAAATGCGTAAAACAGATAGTAATCAGACCTCTTATTTTACGAAATTAATGATCACGGAGGTGAATCATGAAGTTGATGCCAGAGGATATTATACCGGTACTTTTGATGCTATTGCTTCGGATACGGGATTTATTCCGCGTCCGGAATTCGTGGCTCCGAAAGCGGAAGCTCAATTTGCAAAAGTAATTTCAAATACAGATCCCCTGAACCAAGGCCGGGTACAGGTACAATTCGACTGGCAAAACGGATCTACGACTACAGAATTTATCAGAGTGATGACTCCGGATGCAGGTGGCAGTGATAAAGTAAGTAAAAACCGGGGATTTATGGCTATTCCGGAAGTAGGAGATCAGGTAATCGTTAACTTCGTTCATCAGCATCCCGACCGTCCTTTTGTAATGGGCGGAATGTTCCATGGTGGTGTTGGAGGTGGTGGCGGAGCCGGAAATAATATCAAAAGCTTAAGTAGTAGAAGTGGGAATAAACTGGAATTGGATGATGGTGCAGGTTCTGTCTTTTTAACGGACCAAGGAGGAGCTAATATGAAGTTTGATGGAGCTGGAAATGCAACAACAAATGCCAATAATGATAAAACAGTTAAAGTAGGAAATAATAATACAGTAAATACAGGCAGTAAAAATACCATCAACGTTGGAAGTAAAGACGGCGGCGGTTCAAATTCTATGTTTTCTATGGATAAAGCCGGAAACATTTCTCTGGAATGCGATACGAATGTTACCATTAAAACAGGAGCGAGTTCAATTACATTAAAATCTGATGGAACCATTATTCTCAGTGGAAAAATAATTGGAATTGGTGGTGAAGGAATAGGTCTTTCAGCTTCAAAAGGAATTGATGTGTCTTCTCCTGCCAATCATATTGGAGGCGGTCAGACAAAAATAGATGGTGGAGATGCCTTTATTAATTAAATATAAATATGAGTGATTCTCTTAAAATAAAGAATACATTTTCTGAACAATATACTTTAATAATAGATTCAGATATTAAAGCTGTAAACGTACATATGACTTCCCGTTCACAGTTAAGGTGGGATTTTACAGTTTTAAAAATAAACGAAGATCATATCGAAATAAAAATAATATTGCTGGATCATATTTTACTGGAAGCAAATAATCCATTAATTAAAGAAGTAGCGGCTTTAACAAATGCTTTTTCAAGATTGTATAATGAATTATATTTAAAAGTAAACACTGAAGGTAAGGTAACGGAGGTACTCAATATGAATATTATTCGATCCAAATGGAAGCAAACAAGAGCTGAAATGGAGAAGATTGCAGAAATTAATCCCGACATTAAAAATGCTATTGTTCTGAACGATAATATTTTTGAAGATGAGACGAAATTAATAGAAGGCATTCAGAATAATGAATTTTTCCTTATGTATTTCAATAAAATTTATGGGAGAAAGATTCCAGGAAATTATAAAGGAAATGCATTAAACTTCTTTAATTCTGCTAACGTGCATTGGAGTTTCGATCTGAAAAATATAAGTAATCCTTTGCTGTCTTCAGATGAAATGATTGTAGAAATTTCTGGAGAACCTTCTGTTTTATTGAATATAGGATTTTATAACAGAGCCTACATTCAATTTTCCAATCAGATCGATGTCTCAAAACTGGAAACAGCATTGCAGGAAAAAGGAATATACAGAGTAGATCAATATACAGGGCGGATTATAGAAGCTTCTTTGACCAGAGAAGAAATTGCTGATCCTGAAAATCTTTATACAAAATTGAAATATACATTTTATAGCGACGAAATTTTTAAATATAAAATGTCGAATGAACACAATACAGCGAATTCCTGATGTAAGATCTTATATTAAAGGTATTTCTATAAGAAACTATAGTTTCGGATTTATTTTAAAATCCGATAAGAAAAACTGTATTAGAAGTTTTTTCATATTCATTGAGAAAGAATATGAAAAGGAACAAGAAAAATTTATCAGAAAAATCGGTTATGGTATCGAGCATCAATTGATTAATGATAGAAATAGAATAAAAGCCCATAGGAGAAAACAAATTCTAAAAAAACTGTGATATGGGACATAAAATTATTACAGAAAAAGATTTTTGGATGTGCTCAAGTGGAGCAATGCCCGCTCAATTACAAGGAACCAGGAAAAGTAATAAAAAGAGCTCAGGTGAAGTCTACATTACCGTGGCAGATACTGCTACAAGCAGCTGGATAGATTTCGGATGTACAAAGAATATGCTTTGGGCAGCTCTTTTAACGGCTGTTGCCGTTGTGGTTGTTGTAGCATTAATCGTAGGTACAGGTGGAGTTGCTGCCATTGGTCTTATCGGAATGATGGCTATTGGTGCCGCAGCAGGAGTTGCCGGAGGTGTTATTGCCGCAGTTGATGGTGCATTGAAATGTGGACAAAAAAATGCTACTGCCAGAACCTGGGATGCAAGTAAAGATAACCTTCTTCTTACAGGCACTCCTGGTATTACCGGCGATAGAACAATGACCTGTTCTATTGGAGGGGTTGTAAAATTTGCTCCGGAGATAAAAAGCTGGGGCCATGCTTTGGCTTTAGGAGGTTTTAACTATGTTACTCAATTAGCAGGCTGTGCACTGGGTGGCGCTGCAGTCGGTGCCGGAGGTTTTCTGGTATCAGGTTTGGCTGGAGGGTCATTAGCAATAGCAGCCCCAACGTTTTCAAGTGTTTTATCGAATGTTGCCGGAAGTTTCACCGGGATCTGGGGTGGAAGCAGAGCTCTTTTTGGACTTAATTCTTTAGCCAATGAACACGCATATGGAAATGTACAGGATGCCGGAGATGCCGGAGCCGCTTTAGTTAACGGAGGCGTACCGGAAATAGGTATGGGTCAGCGTATATTTTCAGGACAGGCACATCCATCAGATTATCTTCTTTTCTTATATTTGTTAAACATACGGGCAAAAGGACCTACTCCTATAAAAGAATCCAATGCAGGAGGTGATAAGGATGGAAATACACCTTCTGATAAAGATGGAAATACCAATAAAGAAGAAGGACAATCAAAAGAAGAAAATAAAAAAACGCCCGAAGATGAAGGGGTTAGTGCAAATAAAAATGAGAATGAACCGGCTCAGCCTAAGAAAGATGGTAAAGGAGATGCTTTTGCTGAATCTGATGGAAAAAGTATTCCACCTAAAAAACCAAAACCTTCAAAACCAGAACCAGGTTCACCAGAACATAAAGCAGCAAGATGGGAAGCTTATCAAAATAATCCTAAGGTTAAAAATAAAAAATCTTATGAAGAATGGAGCAACCGTTATGAGGCAAATATGAAGAATGCAAAAAAAGGGAACAAATCTGCAGATGAATATCAAAAAGAAATAGGATGGGGAGAAAGAGAGGTTCCAATGAAGATCGATGAAAATGGAAATCCGGTTCAGGTGAAAAAAGGACAGGAAACCCGAAATTTAGATATTGGAGATGCCGCAAACAAAAAGGCTGTTGAAGTAAAAGATTACTCCAGTAAAAAAGTTCCTTACGATAAAGATATTAAAGCAGAAGTGGACTTTGATAAAAAACTTGCAGAGAATGGATGGGATGTCGAATGGGTATTTAAAGATAAAGGGCCATCAAAAGCTCTGGAAGAAGCGCTAAAGAGCCCACCACCTATTAAAATAAAAATCATAAAATAAAGGCACATGGAATTCGAAGATTTAGAACAAGAGTTACAGTCTGAAGTGGAAAAAGCAGAAGAAGTAGCCATTGAAAATATTCAAAATGGTATTAATTTCTCCCCGTTTATTTACTTTGGTGAAAAAAGTATCAAAAAAATGGTAGCTGATTCTTTGGATGAAGCTATAGAAATGGCAGAAGAAGAAATAGAGGACATCGGTGAAGAAACAGTCGTTTTGATCTATAAAAATAATATTAAACTTAATGATGGCAGTTTCGATGCCATCGTTTCTCAAGTATATAATGTAGATGAAGATTCCGGATATTCTTTTGGACTCGTTTATAAGATAGAAGACAGTAAAATAAAATTTCTTAATAAAAGAGTGTTCTTGGGGAACGTAAGGAATTGTCTGATCTTCTAATAACATAGCAAATTTGGAAGAATTGAATATAAAATTTATCTGCATTCAGATAAGTGATAGGATAAAATTGTATATAATTTAGACAACATTAATTGGGGAAGGTGATCAGAAATGGGAAACAAAATTATCACAGAAAAAGATTTCTGGATGTGTTCCAGTGGAGCAATGCCCGCTCAATTACAAGGAACCAGAAAAAGTAATAAAAAAAGTTCAGGCGAAGTCTACATTACTGTAGCAGATACTGCTACAAGCAGCTGGATAGATTTCGGATGTACAAAGAATATGCTTTGGGCAGCTCTTTTAACGGCTGTTGCCGTTGTGGTTGTTGTAGCATTAATTGTAGGTACAGGCGGAGTTGCTGCCATTGGTCTTATCGGAATGATGGCTATTGGTGCCGCAGCAGGAGTCGCTGGAGGTGTTATTGCCGCAGTTGATGGTGCATTGAAATGTGGACAAAAAAATGCTACTGCCAGGACCTGGGATGGAAGTAAAGATAACCTTCTTCTTACAGGTACTCCGGGTATTACAGGAAACAGAACAATGACCTGTTCTATTGGAGGGGTTGTAAAATTTGCTCCGGAGATAAAAAGCTGGGGTCATGCTTTGGCTTTAGGAGGTTTTAACTATGTTACTCAATTAGCAGGCTGTGCACTGGGTGGCGCTGCAGTCGGTGCCGGAGGTTTTCTGGTATCAGGTCTGGCTGGAGGATCATTAGCAATAGCAGCACCAACGTTTTCAAGTGTTTTATCGAATGTTGCCGGAAGTTTCACCGGGATCTGGGGTGGAAGCAGAGCTCTTTTTGGACTTAATTCTTTAGCCAATGAACACGCATATGGAAATGTACAGGATGCCGGAGATGCCGGAGCCGCTTTAGTTAACGGAGGCGTACCGGAAATAGGTATGGGAAAGCGTATATTTTCAGGACAGGCACATCCATCAGATTATCTTCTTTTCTTATATTTGCTTAATATACGGGCAAAAGGACCTGCTCCCATTGAAGAGCCTAATACAGGGGGTGATAAAGATGGAAATACACCTTCTGATAAAGATGGTAACAATACCAATAAAGATGAAGGCCAACCAAAAGATGAAGATGGAAATCAAAGCCCTGAAGAGGAAGGACAGCCAAAAGAAGAAGGAAATAAGACTCCAGAAGATGAGGGTGCAAATGGAAATAAGGGTCAAGGAGATGAAGGACATAATAATTCTGGAGAAAACAAAAAAGGAGATGCTTATGAAAGCACCCCTCAAAAACCAAGTGACAAATTAATAGCAGATACTGAAGCTAAGGCTAAAGAAATTGTAGAAACTCAAAGTGCGAAAGAAAGGGGGCCTTGTTTATCCGGAGTATATGATCCGGTGACTGGAAAAACTTTTTATGGACAAAACTTTAAAAATAATGTTACAGGTAAAGCTGCCTATGAAAAATGGCTAAGTGATCCTCCAGAATTAGGAGGTGCTGATCCACTTATTAAACAGAAAGTCGCAGAATATGAGGCTAAAATTAAAAATGGTGAGATAGAACTTCCTGAAACCGCCGACAACAGATTGGCCGCACATTCAGAAATCAGAGCTTATGATCAGGCGTTAAAAGCTAGACGAGAAGCAGGGCTTCCAGTGGATGAAAATTCAATCAGAGAGATGGATCTTCATAATAGAGATTTACAAAATAATGCGATTAAAAATAATGGCGGAACGCCACCGCCTAAAGTAAGATGCCCACATTGTGGATTCTTAACTGATGGAATAAACACCCATGGACATAATTAATAAATTTATGATTAATAATAATGTAGAATTCAGATTTGAAGATATTGATGACCGTTTATACACTAAAAATGATATTAACGGATATGCTATCTATTTTTTAGATGAAGAATTCAAAAAACCTTTTACTGGTGAGATTTATGTGAGATTTAATGATGATATAGAATCTGAGGCTGAATATAAGAATGGCTATAAAAATGGAATTGAGCATCTTTATAATTCAAACGGGGATATAGAACAAACCAATGAAAACAGAGGAAACGTGATGTTTGGTATTTCAAAAGAATATGATGAAAATGGGAACATAGCAGTAGTCAGTATAGTTTATAATAATGATTATCTTAAATCGGTAGAAATGAGCAACGGTGCTATTCAGGAAACGAGTTCCTATAATAACAAATTTGGTGAATCTTTGCCTGAGTATATTAAAGGCCTTTTAAAACTTTCCAATGAGGAACTATTTAATTATGAATTTAAAATCAATAATCCATATCTGAATTACAATCCATAAGGAAGAAGAATTAAATAAAAAGATCTCATTTAAGGTCTTTTTTTTATTTTTTAAAACTCAAATTGTAGAACATAAATATTCCTATTTTCTTATATTTGTTCATTATAGAAAATATGGACGCAACTCAAGATAAAAGGTTATTTCTCATCGATGCTTATGCGATGATTTTCAGAGGATATTACGCATTAATTAGAAATCCAAGGCTAACGAGTACGGGAGTAGATACTTCTGCTATTTTTGGTTTTACCAATTCTTTGATCGAATTGATCAGAAGAGAAAAACCATCCCATTTAGCCGTTGTGTTTGATGTTGGAAAAGCAAGTGTAAGAACTGATGATTATGCCGACTATAAAGCCAATCGAAGTGAAACTCCGGAAGCTATTAAAATTGCTGTTCCATATATCCATAAGATTTTAGAAGCGATGCATATTCCTAATTTAGGAGTAGAAGGTTACGAAGCTGATGATGTGATCGGGACTATTGCTTGTAAAGCGGAAAAAGAAGGATATACTACTTTCATGGTAACTCCTGATAAAGACTTTGCCCAACTGGTTACAGATAAAATTAAAATCTATAAACCGGGTTTAAAAGGTGGAGATATTGAAATTCTGGGTGTAGAGGAAGTGAAAGCCAAATATGAAATTGAAGATCCAAAACAAGTCATTGATTTTCTTGCGATGATGGGTGATGCTGTGGATAATATTCCGGGATTGGAAGGGGTAGGAGAAAAAACAGCTATGAAATTCCTTAAAGAATATGGAAGCATTGAAAACCTTCTGGCTAATACTCATCAGTTAAAAGGAAAATTAAAAGAGAAAATAGAAGCTTCGGCAGAAAGAGGAATTTTATCTAAAAAATTAGCGACCATTATTTGTGATGCTCCAATCGAATTCCATCAGGAACAATACGACCTTGAAACTCCGGATTTTGAAAAAGTAAAACAAGTTTTTGATGAAATAGAATTCAGAAGATTGTATGAAAATCTGTATCGTGCTTTTGCTCCTACAGAAACTGTAGTAGTCGCAGAGGTTGAGGTATCTGAAACATCAAAAGGAACTATTGTTAAAGGTCAGGTTACCCAGCTTGATCTGTTTGCTACTTATGAAGAGCTCGATCAGGCAACTTCTACAAAAGCAACTATAGAACATAATGAGCACTTATATCAATTCGTCGATAATCCAAAAGCTCAAAAAATTCTTGTTAATAATTTATTGAAACAAAGAGTGGTTTGTTTCGATACAGAAACAACTTCTTTAAACGAGTTGGAAGCTGAATTGGTAGGAATGAGCTTCTCCTATAAAAAAGGATTGGCCTATTATATTCCTTTGTCAGAAGATAAAGGTGAGGTGCTACAGACATTGGAGATTTTCAGACCGTTTTTTGAGAAAGAAGATTTACTGAAAGTAGCCCATAATCTGAAATTCGATTATAAAATTTTAAAACAATATGACATCACTGTAAAAGGAGCAATGTTCGATACGATGATTGCCCATTATCTTCTGAGTCCGGATGGGAGACATGGAATGGATTATCTTTCAGAGGTGTACTTAAATTATAAGCCAGTTTCTATTGAAACCATTATCGGAAAGAAAGGGAAAAATCAGGGAACTTTCAGGGATGCTGATTTAAGGACACAAACGGATTATGCTGCGGAAGATGCAGATGTTACTTTCCAGTTGTATGAACTTTTTGCTCCCCAATTGAAGAAAGAGAATCTGGAAGATCTGTTCTTTAAAATAGAAATGCCTTTGATGGAAGTTTTAGCTAAAATGGAACTTGAAGGAATTTCTCTCGATGAAAAGTGGCTGGCTCAGGAAAGTATTGATTTAGAAAATGATCTAAGAGAATTAGAGTCTAAGATTTTTGAATTTTCTGGTGAAGAATTCAATATGAACTCGCCAAAACAATTGGGTGAAATTTTATTTGAAAAAATGCAGCTCGATCCAAAAGCTAAGAAAACTAAAACCGGACAGTATGCAACTTCTGAAGATGTTTTACAAAAGTTGTCTTCAAAGCATGAAATTATAAAATATATCCTTGAATACAGAACTTATCAGAAACTGAAATCAACGTATGTAGATGCGTTGCCATCTCAGATTGATAAGGATGAGCGTGTACATACCAATTTCTCTCAGACAACTGCGGCAACAGGTCGTTTGGCAAGTGTGAATCCGAATTTGCAGAATATTCCGATCAGAACCCTGAGAGGACAACAAATTCGTGGAGCATTTGTTTCAGGAGAAGGAAAGAAAATTATCTCTGCCGATTATTCACAGATTGAACTTCGTTTAATCGCTGAAATTTCCGGGGAAGATAATATGATCAAAGCATTCCAGGATGGTGAAGATATTCACGCTTCTACAGCGGCAAAATTGTTTAAAATTCCTTTAGAGGAAGTTTCAAAAACACAAAGAAGTCAGGCTAAAACGGTAAACTTTGGAATCATCTATGGTCAGGGTGCTTTTGCATTGGCTGAACAAACTGGCTTATCAAGATCAGAAGCTAAGCAGATGATCGAGGCCTATTTTGAGACCTATCCAAAGTTGAAAGAATATATGGCCGAGCAGGTGAAAAACGCACGTGAGATAGGTTATGTGGAAACTATTTTAGGCAGAAAACGCCACCTAAAAGATATCAACTCTAACAATTTCGTTGTACGAGGCCACGCAGAAAGAAATGCTGTTAATGCTCCAGTACAAGGAAGTGCAGCTGATGTAGTAAAGATGGCAATGATCAAAATTGATCAGCAACTGGACCAACAAAAACTTAAGACCAGAATGTTACTTCAGGTACATGACGAATTGGTATTTGAATCTCCAATTGACGAGATTGAAGTTGCTTCAAAACTAATCAAAACAGAAATGGAAAGTGCCATTGAAACACAGGTTCCTTTATTGGTTGAAGTTGGAGTAGGGAACAACTGGCTGGAAGCACATTAAAATTAAGTTCCATTAATGATATAAAAAATGCTGAAGTTTATTCAGCATTTTTTCTTTTATATTGGACTGAGGTACTGTGAACATCTATTTATTAATAGCTTTTGATCAATATGCTCTGTTCGTATAACGTCTGAGCTTTAGTTGTAAGAAGTAATGATTTGGCTTTCATCAAAGTAAAAACAAGAAGGATCATAGTCATGCCAACAAGCTTGATAGTTTTGTCCATCTCCATAATTTGAAGTATTTACATTATCAGGCCTTCCCCTCATGTAAACAAGCATTTCATAATGCATTCCAATCCAGATCTTACGTTCAGAAATGTTCTTACAATCTTCTTTTGACCATTCCGGCCTTTGTTTTCAAGAACTTTTCTTCTTCGGCTTTTTCTTTTCTACCTATACTATCAATTCTTGCTTGATTTTTAATACTATCCTCTTTTGATAGTTTAGTGTCAATTTTGCTGGAATAATCTATGTTATTTTCTGCCTTCGAACACTGTTTTATTAAAAAAAATAAAAACAAAAATCCAAAGAAGAGTAACACAACAATACCACATCCATTACTTTGTTTCTTTATTTGATCCGGATTTTGAACATTTGTATTTACTAAATGACTTTTAATGAAATAACCACAATTGGTACATTGGGTTATGGTGTCATTTATGTTACTTTGACATTTTGGGCACTTAATTGATGACATAATTCTTATTTTTCAATGCTCAAAAATATCTTGAAATCAAAAAAAAATTACGGGTTCCCATAACTATTAAGAATTCTAAGAGCCTTCTTTCTATTTCGCTTTCGAAAACGCCATTTTCACAGCAAGAAAGGTAAGCACACTCGCCATAAACCATTTTTGCACTTTGATCCAGATAGGATTTTTAGCAAAAAATGAAGCTGCCTTTGCTGCCGTTAAAACAATAATGAAATTGACCGTAAAACTTGTGAAAATCTGTATTAATCCAAGCTCTAAGCTTTGTGTAAAGATAGAACCGTACTGAGGTTTTATAAACTGAGGAAAAAAGGACAGATAGAAAACAGCTACTTTTGGATTGAGAACATTCGTTAAGAAACCGACTGCAAATAATTTTTTAGGTCCATCTGCTGTCATATTTTTATCTACTTCAAAGATATTTTTACCGTTTGGTTTAATAGCCTGGTAAGCGAGATATAAAAGATATATTGTTCCCAGAATTTTTAAAACGATATAAGCATAAGGTACAGCAAACAACACTGCAGTTAGTCCAAAAGAAACCATGACAATGTGAAATAAAAAACCGCAGACAACACCTGCAAGTGAGGTTAATCCCGCTTTTTTTCCTTGTGTAATGGATCTTGAAATCAGATAAATCATATTAGGTCCCGGACTTATGACCAAAATAAACGCGGCTAAGAGAAAGAAGAAAAGATCATGGATAGGAATCATAATTTATTGCAAAGATAAGAAATCATTGAGATCCATTTACTTTGAATTTATAAATTCTTCCAAATCCTTAATCTCTCTGATTACAAGATCTGTATACTCAATATTAAAAAATATAATATCCCTATCATTCGAATCTTTTGCTATTTTGATTGTTATTACATCATGTATTAAAAGTGTAAACCAAAGGTTTTGTTCGCCATCGGTGTAATGGAGTTCATATTTGACCAATTCATTATCGACAGTAAGGGGTAAGTTAATTTTTCTATGAAAAAAGTCAAGAAGATCAAAGAGACCTTCTTTAAAAATCCAAAATCCATAATGATGTATTTTCATACCTACTTTTTATTCACCTTTAATTTTCTTCCTGTCCACTTTATAATTATCAAAATTAGGATGATGCCAGAATTTTTCAAGACCAATATTTTCATAAACTTCGATCTCATCTGAGTACATCGGATAAAGACTTGCGATACTTACCTTATAATCTGCTCCGATGTCGATGTGCAGATAGTCTTCTTTATCAATTGTACTTGGTGCAAAGATAAAAAATGCGTCCATTTCAGAATCGTCACTTATCTTTTCTTCGAAATTGATAAGTTGGCCATAAGAAAAAGGACAGTCTCCACGAAGTTTATTCGCAATATATCCCATAGCTTGCGCCCAATCTAAGCGAGGTGAACTGACAGAAATGCAAAGTTCTGCTCTGCCTACTTTCCAGGCAGGATGCTGAACCAATGACAATCCATAAGTGAAAGCTGTTGTATATCCTTTTTTAGGAATGTCCCGATACACAATAGTAGTGACACCCGGAATACCTTCTATGAGGCTTTTCTCCATATACAATTCAGGTTCTTGCTGAAAAATACGGTCAAGATGATTCAGATATTGTTCTGCCGGCGGAAGTTTTTTTCCTGCCTTCTTTTTCATGAAGTCAAATATTCCCATGGTTTTAGTCTTTTATTTGGATCAGGTTTTAATTCTCAAGACGAATATACTCAATTATATCTTTTTAAGGATAAACGCTTTAAGCCATAAATAAGAATGAGTTCTGAAATTTTAAAAAAATATCAAATAAATTATTTTTGTTTTGACAAAATTTGTAAATTTGTCAAATGTTTCAGAAACAGATTCCAATATATTAAAGTAAATGAGCCAATCCCTTTCCCAGGAAGAACTATTAAAAAGTCAGATTTTGCAGACTGCACAGGAGCTGTATCAACGTCATGGTATTAAGAAAGTGACAATGGATGATGTGGCGAAAGCGGTGGGAAAGACGAGAAGTGCTCTTTATTATTATTTTAAAAATAGAGATGAGCTTTTCGAAGCGGTAATGATTTCCCTTGTGGATGAGGTGAAAAGTGAACTTGAAAAGATTATCTATAAAGAGAAAACATTAGAATCGCGTATTCAGGCATTCTGCTTTGCGAAGGTAAAAGGTTTCAACAAAACGAGGAATTTTATTTCAACTATTGAAGCAAATATGGATAAGGAAGAACGTTCCAAGTATTCAAGTATTATATGGGATATACATCAGAGAATGATGCGTTCTGAAACGGTATTACTGAAAGAAGTAATCAGTGAATCAGTAGAAGCAGGTGATATTACAGAGCCGGATTCGAAAACTATGGATACATTGATATTTGTATTATTAAGCAGTATTCGTGGTATCCGTCGCGAATCGATAAGCGAAAATTATAAAGATCAATGGGAAGAAGGGGCTGAAATGTTAGCCAGAATGATTGTCGAGAAAATTAAAGGATAAATTTTTTTTAATAAAATTTGACGTTTTGATGTTTTTTGTCAAATAGTTAGATTGAAGTTTTAACTTAATTGAATTAAAATGTACCATGAGTATTAGTAGCGTAAGCACATTCAGAGCTTTTAAAAGTGAAAATTTTAAATATTATTTTGCAGGCCGTTCTATATCACAGTTTGGAACATGGATGCAGCGGACGGCAATAGTATGGTTGATCTATTCACTTACCCACTCTTCTTTTATGCTGGGTGTTACGGTGTTTGCCGAACAGTTTCCTTCGTTCCTTTTTTCATTTGCCGGTGGGGTGGCAGCAGACCGTTTCAACCGAAGTACGATCATACGATGGACGCAAATTGCTGCGGTGCTGCAGACTTCATTATTGGCATTTTTATTTCTGACCAATCATATCGTTGTTTGGCAAATCCTGGCTTTAAGTGTTGTATTGGGGATTATCAATGCCTTTGATGTTCCGGCAAGACAGACCATGATCAGTCAGGTGGTTAGGGAGGACGGTGATGTTCCAAGTGCACTATCTCTCAGTTCTGCGACAGCAAGCGTAAGTAAAGTATTAGGACCCGCAGTGGCTGGTTTTGTATTGGAACACTGGAATGTTGGTTTCTGTTTTGTGATGAATGCTATAAGTTTTATTGTAGTAATCGTTTGCTTTTCCATGATGAAGCTTCCTGCTTATGAGAAGAAAACAACCAACAAAAAAGTAATGTCAGAATTTAAAGAAGGTATTGTTTACCTTAAAAATGAGTCAAGAATCGGTTTGGTCATCCTTATGCTTTCTTTGATGGGATTATTGGTTTTGCCTTATGATACCTTAATTCCGGAAGTTGCCAAAATAACTTTTCAAGGGAGTGCTTCCACTTTCGGCTATATCTCTGGATTTATAGGATTGGGAGCCGTCTCAGGAACCATATTACTGGCTTCCTTAAAAAGAAATGATAAGCTCCGGTTTTATCTCGTTCTCAGTACTGTTGTGCTAGGACTTGGTCTCATCTTTTTTTCTCAAACTACCGATTTTTACTGGGCGATGTTATTTGTTGTTCTAACAGGATTCGGAAGTGTCATGCAATTGACCAGCTGTAACATTATCGTTCAATCCGAAGCTGCGCCTCATATGAAAGGAAGGGCAATCAGTATTTTACTCACTGCTATTTTTGGAATGCTACCTTTAGGCAGCTTACTTACAGGATATGCATCTGAACATATTGGAAGCAGTAATACGCTATTGATTCAGGGGATTTTGGCTATTCTCATCGCTATATGTTTTTACAGACTATTTGCTGTTCCTAAAAAGGATCAATTATCTTCCTTACAGACGGAAGAATTCACTAATAAAACAATTTAATATTTAAAAAAATGCAAGAATCAAACAAAACAGCTTTATTAGTTATGGATTTACAAAATTCCATTTTACAGAATCTTGAAGACCCTAAGCCATTACTTGATAAGGTTTCAAAAGCAATTTCCCATGCGAGATCAAACGGAATTCCTGTTATTTACGTCGTGGTTTCCTTTCGACCGGGGGCTCCTGAGATCAGTGAGTCTAACAAAGCCTTTTCCAGATTTGGAAAGGATATGTGGACACCGGAGTTTGTGGCTCAATGGCAGGAAATCCATCAGGATGTAAAGCCTGATAATGATGAGGTCATCGTAACAAAACGTCGCTTCAGTGCCTTTACAGGAAGTGATTTGGAGGTCGTATTAAGAGGGCAGGGAATTCAGCATCTTGTGCTTACAGGTATAAGTACTTCAGGAGTGGTTCTTTCTACACTCCGGGAAGCAGCAGATAAAGATTATCAGTTAACGGTAATTGAAGATTGTTGTGAGGATAAGGATCCTGAAATTCATCAGGTATTAACCACCAAAGTTTTTCGGTCCCAAGCAGAGGTTATCAGCCTTGATCGTTGGATCAAATAAAAATAAAAGACCGGATTACTGATAAGCAATCTGGTCTTTTATTTTCTGATTTTATTAAAAAACATCTTTAGCAAGAATCTTTTACAGATCATAAAACTCTTTGATCACATATTTTAGATCGTTTATTTTTTTCAATTGCTTAATAATGTAATAGCGGTGTAAGAAACCAGTTAAAACAACTATTTTTTTTCCTGGATTTTGTGCTGCCACTTTATAAATATTAGCAGCCATCGTTTGATTTCTAAGATCCCAGAATCCGGACATCAATTTAAATCCTTCTCTATAGCTTATTTTTTCTCCATTGGGCTTGGTAACAAATCTTTTAGCAAATTCAGGTCTTTTGTCAGTGATTTTAGTCAATTCATGGTATTGCTCGTTTTGTCTTTTCTCACAAATTTTATCGTTTTCAGCGTTGTTAAAATTCTTAGGAGCTAATTCAGCAACTTTTTTTAATTCTTCAGTTGTGTTAATAAAACTCTCATATATTTTCGTGTCTGCTGCATCCAGACTTTTAGTTTTATATAAACTGTCAATTAATTGTACCGCTAAATTATCTGTAGGAACCATTCCTTTGTCTTTCCTGTATTGATTTCTTCCTTCAAAATCAAATGAAGCCCGCAGTGTTTTAGGATATTTTTTAAAATACTGAGTACTGGCAGTAATTTCGTTTTCTTTAAATTCAGTCGCCTTTTCATACTCCTCCATTCCTTTGCTATCTACTTCGTGCAGTATAATATCTGGTTTTATTTTCTCCAGGATTTCTAATAAAATGGGTGGATTATAATTGGGAACGCTCTGATGGATATTTCCGATCACATAGATCTCCGTTTTATCTTGGGAAAAATAAGTGTGGCTAAATATGAAAAGACTAAATGCAATAATATATTTCATAAATTAAGTAAGAGTTAATAAACTGGTTAATAGATTTTAATTTGGCTAAAGTATGGAAAAGCTTTGGAGTGGACAGGTTTAATCAGAAAATATACAATAAGTTTAACCTTACAGATTTAATTTGAAAAACCAATGGCTAAAAAGACGGTTAACATGAAACCGGTAATCAACGATATGAAAATAGCTAGTTTTTTAATGTCTTCGAAACTTCGTCCTTCTTTTAAGATAAATCTTCTGAAACCAGATGATACTAACGAAAGTATAGCCGAAATAAAAATAAATCCCAAAGCAGAGCATACCCCCGGGCCAGGAAATACTGGCAGGGAAGTTCCGTTTCTGAAAATGGGAAAGAAATCAGAAATAAAAAAAGCGTTCCAGGCAACAATAAAAAAAACAGAAACAAAAGGTTTTAAAGGAAATCCACCCTGTATCTGTTGCTCTATAATTTTGGAATCCCTTGAAATGAGTGTAGAATTTTTGTTTTCTAAAAATCCAGTACTCTTAATTTCATTTATGACTGTTTCCGGATTTTTAAGAGTCCAGAAAATAACATTTGAATTATAATTTTCCACTCGATGATTGATCTTAATACCTTGACCAATTAACGGAATAGAGGTGTAAGGCTGAATAGAAATAACATCCTGCGGTTGAAAAACTAGATTGCCCACAAGAGAGGCATTGATCTTCAATATGTTTTCATCAACATAAAGATCTGCAAAAGGATAGGTAGCATTGGCAAGGCCGATTCTTGCACCGCCTGTTAGTTTAAATGTTTTTTCCATGGAAATATTAGACTACTCGTTTTTCTTGTTCACTTTCTCTGATCGTTTTTTCTAATCTTGATATCTGTGTTTTTTCCTGCTTGGCAGACATAATCCAGTGTAGCATTACCTTTTTATAAGAAGGAGCCTGGTTGTTGAAAAAATCCCAGGCCTTTTTATTGTCTTTAAATTGTTTCTCAAATTCAGGACTAAGGCTTGCAAGTTCTCTTTCGTGAGAATACATTGAGGTTTTTTCTTGTTTTTTTAATTCAAATGCTTTGAGACCTGCTGGTGTCATTAATCCGGCTTTGGTCAGGTCTTCAACTTTTTTTATGTTGATGGCACTCCAGATACTTGTCGGTTTTCGTGGTGTAAAACGATTACAGTAGCTGTCTTTATCTATGGATCTTCTTACACTATCGATCCAGCCAAAACATAAAGCCTGATCTACGGATTCAGACCAGGTCATGGATGGTTTTTTAACCCCAACTTTATAGAAGCCTACGATGACTTCTGTCTCTGTAGTATGGTTTTTCTCCAGCCATTTTCTGAATTCTTTGGGTGTTTCGAAAAAAAGTGCTTCCATGGATATTATTTATCCTAATTTACTCAAATTATTTATATGAAAAAGGCGAATGAAATTTCATTCGCATATCTATTTTTAATCTATTAAAAGTCCCTATCATTTTTTCTTTTTGCTCGTATCTTTTGTTGTATTAAACAAAATAATATTACTTGTTTTTAGCCTGTTAGCTAACCATGCTTTCAGTTTTTTTTCATCTATCTTAGTTTCGGATTGATATATAAAAGCAGTCTCTAAACTTGTTGAATCAGCTGTGATATAATTTTGAAGTTTTCCGATGGCCATTTCCTGGACTTCCGGGAAAAGGATTTTCACTTCTTTTACCAATTCAGGATTATCCATTTTATATATATTCAATTCATTCTTCAACTCATTAACCTGGAGATCTTTTTCGGTGATATTTGTTTTTTGAAGATTGATCTCACTTAGAATTTCCTTTTTTATGTCGCTGGTGTTTTGTTTAATGACCAGATTGGTATTTTTTATTCCGAAATCTTGTAATGAAGAATTGAAGTTCTTTATTTCCGTGCTATCAAATTTAGTAGATAAAAAAACAAGTTCAATCAATTTTGGATTACTATTATAATCTACTTTTTTATAAATCACGGTATATCCTTTCTTTGAAAACTCATTATCGATAAAGTTTTCAACATTTTGATTGTATTTTTTCTGATTAAGTAAGTTGTAAGCTAAATAACAACTGGGAACGATCATCACAATGATCAATATTGAAATTCCATAACGGATCCTTTTTTCAAAAGCTTTATTAGTAGTTTCTACTGCCTGATATTTAAGGAACTTGATAATCAGGAATGTAGAAATACAGATGAAGAAGCAGTTGATTGTATAGAGATAGAATGCCCCAGCGACAAAAGACCAATTGCCCGTTGCAATACCAAAGCCTGCGGTACACAATGGCGGCATTAAAGCTGTTGCAATAGCAACTCCCGGAATTGGGTTTCCTTTCTCAATTCGTGTTATGGAGACTGCCCCAACAATTCCACCAAAAAATGCAATCAGAACATCATAGATATTAGGTGAGGTTCTTGCCAACAGCTCGGACTGGATATCTTTAAAAGGGCTTAAATAAAAATACAGACTGGAAACCGTTAAGCTGACCACCGTAGCGATCAGCAAATTTTTCATTGATTTTTTTAATAAACTAAAATTAAAAGTCGCTAATGCAAAACCTGCTCCTACAATAGGACCCATCAAAGGGGAGATCAGCATCGCACCAATAATTACTGCCGTTGAATTTACATTGAGTCCTACAGAAGCAATAAGTATGGCACAAGCCAGAATCCAGAGATTAGCACCTCTGAAGGATACATTACTCGTTACATTTTCAAGAACAATTGTTGGATTTTCTTCCCCAATATGGAGGTTTAAAAAATTGGAAATTGTTTTTCTCATTTCATTATGTGTTAAAATAATAAGGTAGAATAAAGTGTTAATTCAATCTACTTTTTCGCAAATATATATGTTTGAGAATTAATTCCAAAAATAAATAAAAATGCAAAATAACACTTTAAATACTAAAAACAACGTCCCATTATAAACATCAGCTCCAGGATTTATCTTCTATTCACCACTAAACATCTTCATCAGATTTTCAATTGCTTTAGGAGAATGCATCAAGACAGTATTGTCTAAAGTGATTTTAGTTATCTCAGAAGCTCTTTTTTGCATCTGCTTTTCATAACAGGAAAGAGCAGTTTGAACATCCTCAGATTTCCCGTCTGTTAAGCATTCTGCCAGTTCATAGGCATCCTGCATTGCCATATTAACCCCTTCTCCTGCATATGGTGGCATCCGATGGGCAGCATCGCCAAGCATCGTTAAATTTGGTAGTGTTTCCCAGGTTTGATCTAGAGGATAATGATATTGAGGACGTACCACAAATGAAGAATCATTGGTCTCAAATAATTCCTGCCAGATATCATTCCATGTTTCATATTCTTTTTTAAACCATTCAAAGATCTGTTCTTTATTGCTGAAATCAATTCCGGATTCCTGTGCCCAGGTTTCATTCACCTTACATCCGGTATAAAAGGTCAGTGTACCATCTGCTTTGGTGCTGAATAATAAAGTCTTTTCCTCATCCATGGCAAAAATTTTTCCTCCATCAACAAGTTCCCAAAGCTTTGGAACATTCATTTGTGCATTATAAATATTACCTTCAATAATTGTGACACCAGAATATATTGCCTGAACATCTGTGATGTAAGAACGTATTTTTGAATTAGCTCCATCTGCAGCAATAACGATGTCTGCATAGTAGGATTTACCGTTTTTGAAATGTAAAATCCAACCACCTTCCTGTTTTTCCATAGAAACAAACTGACTATCCCAAATCACCGTTTCTGGTTCCAATGTTTCCAATAGAATTTTTCTAAGGGGTGCTCTGTCGATCTCCGGACGATCTTCATCATGAAAGCTCCCTGAATCATGTTCATTGAGATATTGATTAAGATCTTTATCTAAAATTTTTAATTTCCCTGCATCAGGTCGGTAATTTGCTTTGAAGGCATCCATTAATCCTGCTCTTCGAAGTGCTTCCAATCCTGATTCTTCATGCAGATCCAAAGTAGCACCCTGTACACGGACATCTTTATGTTTATCACGCTCATAGACATGAACCTGAACATTTTTAAGTTGTAAAAGCTTTGCTAAAGTAAGTCCTCCCGGACCACCGCCAATAATGGCTATTTTTTTATTTTGTGTAATCATCATCTTTAAAATTATGATGCAAAATTACTTCTTGGGAAGGACGGAAAATTGTATAAATCGGTCGTTTTTGTTTTGACTGAGTTCTTTGGGTAGAAATCCTGAAAGTCTTTTGATTTCCTTAATAAAGTGAGACTGGTCACTAAAGTTTTGTTCGGGAAATAGTTTTCCTTCTTTAATATGTTTAAAGGAAGCTCTGAAGCGTAGAATTCCACAATAAGCCTTTAAGGAAATACCATATTGCTGATTAAAATACCGGTTGATCTGTCGTTCGCTCCATATCACCTTTTCTGACAGTTCTTTGATCGGGATGGCACCATTCGAGGAATAGATAAGATCAAAAAGTTTTCGTTTCCGTTCATCAATTTTTTGATTCGAAAGTTCACCTTCTATTTTCTTGGATGCTTTTATACAGAATTGGTCAAAATCCGATATGTCATTCGCACTGAATTCCCAAAAATCGATAGGTAGATTTTTCGCATAGTTCAGAAGATCGGATACACTCTCATGAAGGATATATTCCGTAGCCAGTAGATTAAAGCTTATAGCAAAGGTTTTGGTTTTTTCAGCAATAACTATTTCTTCCGGGTGGCTTCCGATTCCTAAAAGAACAATATGAAAAGGCTCTGTTGGGGACTGTGAAAATATGATATCTATCCTTCCATCGGGTAAAAGAACGACTTCTTTATTTTCCGATGGATTATCCAGCATCCAGAAACTCTCAACAAAGTCTTTAAGAGAAACGGGTGGAGCAGAGGATGTATACATCAGATCATTCATGAAACCTATCAGATATTAAAGCTTTTTAAAAATCAAAATAGTATATGGATCGTTAGGTTCTCCAGTCTTAGGGGAAATGAGTCTGATGTGATCTTTGTTTTTAAAATAATCAACATAGGTTTCTCCTCCCGGTATCTTTCCGGTCTCAGTTTGTTTATATCCTAAACCGGTAACTGCCTTTAGATATTGATTATATTCATTTTTTGCTTTGAACTGAAACTCTATTCTGTCTGATGATTTATCGGTTGTATATTGAAATTTTCCAATCTTATATTGATAATCGCTGCTGTCATATTCATATAAAGTAAATTCAGAGCTTTCTGTTTTGTCATAATATTTGTAATTAAGTTTTTTGATCTCATTTTTAAATGAATCCATACTTAATTGATTGAACTTTTCCAGTTCATCTAACTTGAATGCCTGAGCAAGAATCTTAGAATTGAATGCTAGTATTAATAAAACAGTTGAAATAATTTTTAATTTATGCATGAATTTATTTTTAAATTAAACTTTATAATTTTTTAATTCTATCGATATAATCACTCAATTGATCACTTTTCACTTCAATATCAGCTGCAATCCCCTTTCCAACTTCTTTATATGCGTATTTTTGTCTGTTGATGAGAGTTCCAGTAGTAAGAACCAGAAAAGCATTGTCAGGCAATTTAAATTCGGAGTTGTCAGAGGTCAATCCCATTGTATTACATCCCACTATTTTTACATTTTTTTGTCCGACAAAGCTTGCCACAACAAATTCCCCTGAACTTGCCGTTCTTTTATTTGTTAAAATGTAAATAGGTTTGTTTTTATTTTTTAATGTGATATCTGGAATTGGAATACTTGCTATTTTTTGCTTTCCAAAGTAGATATCTGAATTTTTATAAGAATAAAAACTGGCTCCTTCAGAATTATCAATGGAACCAACTACCTTTTCAGCATCTAAAAATGGATAAATTGCTTTTAACATGGGTGAAAACATGCCTCCTTCATTATTTCTAAGATCTATTATCCATATCGTTGGGTTGCTTTTATCTAAATTTTTCACCTTATCATAAAACGAATGTACATACTCATTCCAATCTTCCTGGTTGAAGTTAGCAATAGCAGGAACGGAGATATAAGCTATTTTCTTGTCAATTAGACTATCCTTAGGATATGGAAATGGCAGTCCTACATCTTGATGTCTTTTTAAATAGTCGGCAACAACTTCTGGTTCGTATAATTTTGAATGGTGATCACCTAATTTTTCTAAAATATCTCTGATGATAGGATAGGTTTCCTTAATTTCCTTTTTCTCCTGAACAGTCTTCAAAGCATCTTTTTTGATCGTTGCCCAATCGATGCTTTTTTTATTAACGGAATTTTGCTCCATAATCTGAATGGCTTTTTCAACATAGGAGGCAGGAGTTTCTTGAGCGTAAACCTTGTGGGTGAAAATGAAGCTCAACAAAGCAAATAATAGAATTTTTTTCATAAGTAATTACCAATAGCTTTTAAGCGAACCAAGATACTTATAATATGGGAAAGCAATGGTTTTTAATAATGATAAGGGACTGGTTGTAATTTATCTAAAATTGGAAAGAGCTTTTAGCTATTCAATTTTTTATTTAATATTTTTAGTAATTCACTCGTTTTAATATTCAACATATCAGTCTGTATCATATTTTGAGCACTAGAATATACGGGAAATTTTTTCTGTGGAACATTTTTAGGATACTTAATAACGATATTGATGTATTCAGTTGTTTTCATTCCTCGAAATTTCGTATTAGATGTAAAAAATTTTGAAATTTCTTTAAATTTTACTGAAACAGATTTTCTCAATAAATAATAAATAATAATTTCTGTGTCAGTAATACTTAATAATGGCTTTCTTCTCAATAGTAATAACATTGAAAAGATGGATGAAAAAATGAAAATAGTGAATGCAAAGTAGAATAGAATAGTTTTACCCAAGCCCTCATTTCCTAACTTTCTATAAAATTGACTGAGTAATAAACAAAAACCAATTGAACCCAAAAGTAAAAATAAGCTCTTAATTTTACTTGAATAAAAATGGATTTCTTTCATTATTACCTTAATTGATAAGCTAAATTTGGTTATTAATTTATAACAACCAAATTTATGAAATCTTATCTTAAAATTTTAACTTAAGCTAAAGGCAATTCAAAATAAAAAGTACTTCCCTGATTCGGAGAGCTTTTTACTCCGATTTCACCGTGCTGTTTTTCAATAAAGTTTTTTGAAATAGCTAATCCCAGACCTGTTCCATTTTGGTGCTCACCGGGAACCTGAAAATAGCGGTCAAAAATCTGACGATGGTATTTTTCATCAATTCCACTTCCGGTATCTGTTATACTGAACTGAATGACTGCTTCTGATTTTTCAACCAAAATCTGAATATTCTCATCTTGAAAAGAATGCTTAATAGCATTGCTCAGGAAATTATTCATTACCCAAACCGTTTTATCAAAATCTGCAGAAACAAAATCATCATCACCTAAAAGAAAGTTTGTGGTAATAGCAATATGTTTTTGCTCAGCTAGTTTTTCAACATTTTTAATGGCAGTAAGAACGATCTCTTTGGGAGAGCAACTCTTAATATTCAGGCGGATATTTCCAGTTTCAACTTGTGATAGGTTGAGAAGTTCCCCTGTGATATCTAATAAACGCTGGCCATCATCATTGATGCTTTTAAGAAGCTCTTGCTGTTGACCGTTCAGTTCACCAAATTTTTGATTTCCTAAAAGCTGAACACCCATTTTTATTGCCGCAATTGGTGTTTTAAGCTCATGAGAAATAGTAGCTATAAAATTGGTCTTTGCAAAATCAAGTTCCTTAAAAGGAGTAATATTTCGTAGCAAGATTACTTTTCCAATATATTTTTTCTCTTTTTCACCCGTTTTTGCAATATTAATGGGAACTATTTCCTGTTCAAAGTAGTTTTCTTTATTATCCGTAACAATTTTGATCGGATCTTTTACCGGATGATCCATATTTTTAAGAAGCTCCCTGACCAGATCATTGTTTACAGCAACTTCATGCGCTGTTTTTCCAATAATTTCTTCCTTGCGAAGATTGGTGATATTCAAAGCTTCGTCATTGATCATGTAGATGAAATTATTTTCATCAAGACCAATAACGGCATCGTGCATATTGTTGACAAGTGTTTCAATACGTTTTTTATCCATCAGCTGCGTAGAAAGCGTACTACTTTCATATTCCTGTAATTTCTCAGCCATGATGTTGAAAGAATTCGCAAGGTCACTAAACTCTTCGCTTCCTTTAAAATGAACTCTTTCATTATAATTTTTATTGGCGATCTGTTTAATACTAAAGGTGAGCTGATTAATTGGTTCCGCAATGGTTTGTGGTAAATTAAATAAGAGAATAAAAGCGATCAGAAAACTAACCGTTCCTAAACTTACAATCCAGAATGTGGCACGTTCAGCAGTGATTATTGCGGTATCACTTTTTCGTTCAATCCCTTTCATATTTAAAGACATGATCTTTACTAAATCTTCACGAATGAGCTTTTCTTTTTTAAAATCTGGTTGCTTCAAATAGCTGCCAAAATGGATCTTAAGATTCTGAGTGATTTCTTTTTCACCAATTTCTGAAAGATTATTTTCCTGTAAAGCATTATTTTTTTCAAAATCCCTTACGGAAACAACGCTGTCTGTACTCATCCTGTCTAAGGCGATCAGCATATTTTTAGAATATTCTAAGCTGTTGTAATTTGCAGTAAGAATTTTCTCTGTATCCGATTTTAATTTATTGATGTATACAGAGCCTATCACTGATAGTAAAACGATCAGCAAAAATAAAAGACCTACGCCTAGTGTGAGTTTAGTTTTAAGTTTCATTACTCTTAAGATAAAATGATAATGTCTATCTGTCGTTCGTTCAATCGGTTCATTAATGTGTAGATCCAACTGTAACCTGAAAGTCTTTGCCAGAAATGAGAATGGGGTTTTCCAATACAGACTGTTGTGATATTATGCTGAATCACATAGTCCAAAATTCCTTTATGAACGCTGCTTTCCTTTATCCGGATTACTTTAGCACCCATTTCTTGTGCTAAATTAAAATTATTAATTAAATATCGTTGCTTATTTAAGGCTATTTTTTCTGGATTTTCAGAAGGTTTCTGAACGTATAAAACAGTCCATGGACTGTTATAATAGCTGGCCAGACGAGCTGTTTTCCGGATAATATTTTTGGCAATTTTTTCATTACTACTGATACAGGCGAGAAACTTAATAGGCTTAAAGTTTTCAGTTTTGATTTCAGTTTCAACCTTTCTCTCAACGTGTGTAGCTACTTCTTTTAATGAAAGCTCCCGAAGTTGTAGAATATGTCCGCTTTGGAAAAAGTTATTTAATGCCGTCTGAATTTTATCTTTTTTATAGATCTTTCCTTCTTTTAATCTTGTTAAAAGTTCATCAGCTGTTAAATCTATATTTACAACCTCATCAGCAAGGGCAAGGATTTTATCCGGAACACGCTCTGAAACCTCTACACCAGTAATTTTTTTGACCTCTTCATTCAGACTTTCAATATGCTGAATATTCATTGCGCTGATCACATTGATTCCATTATCCAGAATCTCAAGAACATCCTGCCATCTTTTTTTGTTTTTTGAACCTTCCACATTGGTATGTGCCAGTTCATCTACAAGAACTACTTCAGGATGTTCATTGATAATGGATTGCAGATCCATCTCTTCGAGATTTTTCCCTTTATAAAATACGGATCTCCTTGCTATTTCTGGAATGCCATCAACTAACGCGACTGTTTCCTCCCGACCGTGGGTTTCAATATAACCTATTTTTACATCGATACCATTTCGTAAGAGAGCATGAGCTTCCTGAAGCATACGAAAGGTTTTTCCCACACCGGCGCTCATTCCAATATAGATCTTGAATTTTCCTTTTTTGGATTTTTGGATCAGTTCTAAAAATTGTTCTGCTGATGACATTGATTTTATTCTTTTTAATTTTATTTTAAACACTTTTTTCTGTGGCTAAATTTATTATTAAAACCAAGCTGCAAGACTTGTTGTAATGAAAAAATTCCCCTGTTTCAACTCATTATTTTGTACAAAGATCGCATCTTTTGAAGTAAAGCCTCTGGCTTCTGTACGAAATACGACATTCTTCAAAATGGCATAATCTACATTCACAGAATATCCGAAGGTCTGAAAGCCGTTTGGAGTTTTTGTGTCGATGATTACTCCATTTTTATCATTATAATATTCAAATCTTCCTGCCAATGCCCATTTATCATCGAACTGATACTTCATCAGAACATTCGGAGTATACCAGATGTTGTACTGATCGCTTCCTTTTGTTTTTTGTTCCGCTCCAATGTCAAAACCTAAGATCGTAGAAAACTGTTTTGTCACCTGGAAAATTCCATGTAAATCATGGAAATAACGCATTCTTTTATCATCTTTTGCCTTATCATTTCCTATGAATGAACTGCTGTTTAATGTAATTCTATCATTGGGTTTGTAGGTTACCTGATGCCCGAAAGAAATGGTCTGATTACCTTCAGGTTTTGCAATACGCTGCCATCCGTTCAATACCAATCCACTTAAAAACCATTTTCCGTTATCTGAGGTGTAGGAAATTTTGGCACCCGTTTCAAAATAAGGAGAATTTTCTGCTGCCAGACTCCTTGTCAGATTGAAGTTGTCTTTTCCTATCGCACTTTCCCAACCAATGTGGGATGGCATTATTCCCGCATCGATCCATAAGTTCTTATTTTTGGAAATTTTAATTCCAATATTAGCTTCATTTACATAACGTAAAGCATCTTGTTCGGCTGCCATATTATCTTGAGCATAAGTTCCTGCCATTAAACTAAGATTAGCACGAAGCTGATCACTTTCATAAGACGCTTTTACCAATCCTAAGTTAAGATTTACTTCATTATGTCTATTGTATGAGTATAAAAAATTTTGACGAAGATGATTAGCCGGTTCATTAAAATCATAAGTATAAAAGAGTTCCGCATAGGCAGAGAATTTTATTTTAGGACTTAGTTTTGTTGAATCCGAAGTTTGAGCTTTTGGAAAAAATATTCCTAATAATATCCCAACAACAATATATTTTTTCATGTAGTTTTAATAGTTAAATAATGTATTACAATCTGAACATTACGGCTAATGTAAACCTGCTGTCAGATTTTCTAAGATCAGGTCTCCAGGACTCTATAGGAGTGTCTATCCATCCGTCCGGACTGGTTGTTCCATCTCTTCCTGCAAAATAAGGGATGTTGCTTTTTCTGAATCCATATTCCAATCTGAATGTTACAAACTGATTAGGCATAATATCCACGGTTGCTGTTCCCTGAAACATTTTAAGCTTTTCTCCAGAAGCAATGGCATCATTAAAATCATTCTGAGCAACAGGAGAAGGCGTAAATGCTAAATAAGCACCCGGATTTGAAACCGCATCCGCTCTTAGGGTTAAAGCAATTTTATTGTTGTGGAACCAAAGTCTGTTTGCAACAGAAGTACCGATCATATAGTTGTCCTTAGCTTTTATACCACCACCACTTTGAAATCCATAATGGTTATTGATACTGAATGCTGCCTGAGATAATCCCTTACTTTCTTTGTTTTTGTAATATCTGGCTACAATACTGTGATCATGGTGGAATCGGCGAACTCCGGGATTGTTTCTGGTATCTTTTCCATTAAGGTAAAAATTGGCTACCAATTGTAAATTTTCATTAGGACGGTAATAATTGGAAACTCCTAATCCAAGACCTGTATTCCATGAATTATAAGTCTGCCATCCATTGAGAACCCAAATCTCGGTTTTGAATTTTTTTGAAGGAAAAGCCTGAATTCTTGCTCCCTGGAAGTAGAAAGGAGTAAAATCACACACCAAACTTCTCTGGTAATTCCAGTTTTCTCCTAAAACGTAACTTTCCAACCCAATATAACTCATGAAAATACCGGCTTCTACATTCAAACCATGCATCACATCGAAATGATACCCTGCAGAAGCTTCACGAATGTTTTTTAAGTTGCCTCCGCTTGTATTTTTACCGTGATTCACAGTACCATCGAGGTCCTGAACAATAGAACCCATCTGTCCATATTGCAACCATAAACGCCCAATTATGTTCTTATAATTGGTTTCTAATCCAATACTTGCCATATTAATGGTTACTTCATTAGAACGTCCTATGGCTGAAGAAATAGTATGGGTATTATCCTTTGGACGGTTAAAATCATAATTGTAATAAGCATCTACATACGTTACACCAGTAAGTATAGTTTCTCCATCTTTGTCTTTTAGGGTTAAAGGAAAGTCTGTCTGACGATTTTGACCATTGATCCACGTAAGATCATATCCGTCAAAAGGAATTCTGGATTCAGTTTTTGTGATTAAGGAATCTTTAGGTTTGCCTAAAACTGAATCTTTTTTAATTTCTTGGGCATTGATTTGGCTTAAAGCAGTAAGTCCTAAGAAAAATGCTGCTTGAAAAGTTTTTGATTTCATTATATAAATATTGATAATAATGTGTTGCAGTAATACGTGGAAACAACTTTCCACTTAAAAAGGATGATAAGAAAATGAATTCTGTTCACGATAAGAATGTTTTATGATTAGGAAACGGGATCTATTTGAACTTGAAAGTTTTGATGCCCGTCCATGTAGAATTGTAGGAAACAGAATTCATTTTTAATTGAAGTTTTCTTATTGAATTTTATTTGACCAGATGGGTCTTCTTAAGACAAAAAGAAAATGAATATATTTTTTATTTTAATTGATCTAAAGCGATATTGAGTTTTAATACGTTCACCTTTGAAGGTCCGAAAAGTCCTATAAGAGGTTTTTCAGTATTTGTTTTCACAAGACTTTCAATTTTAGCTTCCGGAAGATTTCTTTCTTTTGCTATTCTTTTTACCTGATAAAGGGCTCCTTCATCAGAAATGTCAGGATCTAATCCACTTCCGCTTGCTGTAACCAATTCTACAGGAACTTTTGTATCAGTCATTTCCGGATTCTGCATTTTTAGAGTGTCAATTCTTTTTTGTACCGTTTCAAGATACTCTGCATTGCTTGGTCCTTTGTTACTTCCTGCGCTTCCCGCTGCATTATAATCAACTGCGGATGGACGACCGTGAAAATATTTTGGAGACTTAAAATCCTGTCCGATATTAGCGTAAAACTTTTGTCCATTATGATTGATGATTTCTGCATTTCCTTGAGTAGGTAATACTTTTGAGCCTGCATAAACAAAGATCAAATAAACCCCTACAAGAATCAGCATTACAAAAGTCAGTTTCAATGCTGATAAAATATAATTTTTCATTTTTTTAATTTTTTAAAAGAATAAACTGATGAATAGGTCGATAACTTTTATCCCGATAAATGGAGCGATGATCCCCCCAACACCATAGATCAAGAGATTTCTTCTTAACAAGGCACTTGCACCGATCGGTTTATAAGCGACCCCTTTTAAAGCCAATGGAATCAGGATCGGGATAATAATCGCGTTGAAAATAATCGCCGATAAAATTGCTGATTCAGGGCTGTGGAGGTTCATAATGTTTAACTTCTGAAGAGCTGGAATGAAGGTGATAAACAGTGCCGGAATAATGGCAAAATACTTAGCAACGTCATTGGCAATACTAAAAGTGGTTAAGGTTCCACGTGTCATTAATAACTGTTTTCCTATTTCTACAATCTCAATTAGTTTTGTAGGGTCATTATCAAGATCGACCATGTTCCCGGCTTCTTTTGCAGCCTGTGTTCCACTGTTCATTGCTACACCTACATCAGCCTGAGCAAGAGCGGGTGCATCATTTGTTCCGTCTCCCATCATCGCCACAAGTTTTCCGGACTGTTGTTCTTTTTTGATATAATTCATTTTATCTTCAGGTTTAGCTTCAGCTATGAAATCATCAACACCAGCTTTTTCTGCGATAAATTTGGCTGTTAAAGGATTGTCTCCGGTCACCATCACCGTTTTAACACCCATTTTTCTCAAACGCTGAAAACGTTCCTGAATTCCGGTTTTAATAATATCCTGAAGCTCAATCACTCCCCAAACCACTTCATTTACAGAAACAACCAATGGAGTTCCTCCGTTTTCAGAAATTTTTGTGGTGGCATCCTGAGTTTCCTGAGGAAAGATGTTTCCCGCTTTTTCAGTCAGTTTTTTAATGGTGTCATAAGCTCCTTTTCTGATTCTTGTATCTTCGAAATCAATTCCTGAAGTTCTTGTTTCAGCGGTAAATTCGATATAAGTAGGGCTGGGAACCAATAAATCCTGAGGTTTTAATTCACTTAATTCAATAATTGATTTTCCTTCCGGAGTCTCATCAGCTACTGAACTTAGTGCTGAAGCTTTAATAAACTCTTCCAGTTTAATGTTGTTAGCTGGGTGAAATTGTGTTGCTTTACGGTTACCGATGGTAATCGTTCCTGTTTTATCAAGAAGTAAAACATCAATGTCTCCCGCTGTTTCTACTGCCTTACCACTTTTGGTAATAACATTTGCTCTTAAGGCTCTGTCCATCCCGGCAATTCCAATTGCAGAAAGCAGACCTCCGATCGTTGTGGGTATCAGACAAACGAAAAGTGATATAAATGCCGCAATGGTAATCGGTGTCTGCGCGTAGTCTGCAAAAGGTTTTAAAGTAAGGGTAACAATTATAAATGTAAGGGTAAACCCTGCTAAAAGTATAGTTAATGCGATTTCGTTAGGTGTTTTTTGTCGTGAAGCACCTTCAACAAGGGCAATCATTTTATCAAGAAAAGATTCTCCAGGTTTTGTGGTTACTTTCACTTTAATACGATCTGAAAGTACTTTTGTACCTCCGGTTACAGAACTTTTATCTCCGCCAGCTTCACGAATGACCGGTGCACTTTCTCCAGTAATTGCAGATTCATCTATGGTCGCTAAACCTTCGATGATCTCTCCATCCATAGGGATCTGATCACCCGCTTCACAAAAGAAAATATCACCAAGCTTCATTTCGGCAGACATTTTTAATGTAGTTTCCACCTGAAATCCCGGCTTATTATCAATGATCAGCTTAGCAGGAGTTTCTTCACGGGTTTTTCTAAGGGTGTCTGCCTGTGCTTTACCTCTTGCCTCAGCAATAGCTTCAGCAAAATTGGCGAATAAGACCGTGAAAAATAAAATAATGAATACTAAGAAATTATAGGAAAAACTTCCCTGTGTTTTGTCTCCCGTTAAGCTGAATAAGCTCACAATAAACATAATGATTGTTCCGATCTCGACCAGGAACATGACGGGATTTTTAAACATAATTTTCGGATTCAGTTTTACGAAAGACTGTTTGATAGCTTCGTTTACCAAATCTTTTTGAAACAATGTTTGTGATTGATTTTTCATTTTTTTGAAAGAGTTATATAATTTGAAACCAACGTGAACCATTAAGGTTGATAGAAGACCTAAGATTTGAAATGGATAATATTTTTCAAGTGAATGTTTTATGAACTATAAACTAGTTTTGAGTTCTTAGTATCCTGAATTTCTTAATGGTTTACTATTGGTTTTAATTTCATTTATTTAGAAAAATATTGAAGTTGTTCTGCGATTGGCCCTAATGTAAGTGCCGGGAAGAAAGACAAGGCTGCAATAAGGAGGATCACGGCTAACGTCATGAATCCAAATGTGGCCGTATCCGTTTTCAAAGTACCTGCACTTTCCGGAATGTATTTTTTCTCAGCCAGATACCCAGCAATAGCAATAGGACCTATAATTGGAATAAACCTTGAAAGTAAAAGCACAATTCCTGTAGAAATGTTCCACCATGGTGTATTATCTCCCAGCCCTTCAAATCCTGATCCGTTATTAGCGGAAGAAGAAGTAAATTCATACAGCATTTCACTGAATCCATGAAATCCTGGATTATTTAATGTTTTAGCTCCAAATTCTGGTAAGTAAGCGGTTAGAGCTGTTCCGACAAGAATTAAGAAAGGGTGGAATAAGGCAACAATCATTGCAATTTTCATTTCTTTAGCCTCAATTTTTTTACCCATAAACTCTGGTGTCCTTCCTACCATCAGCCCACTCATGAATACAGCGAGAATGATGAATATGAAGTAGTTCAGAATTCCAACACCACAACCTCCATAGAAACAGTTGATCATCATGGCAAGAAGCTGATTCATTCCCGATAATGGCATGGTACTGTCGTGCATTGCATTTACAGAACCTGTAGAAATTACTGTTGTAGCAATACTCCAATAGCCTGATGCAGCACTTCCAAAACGAATTTCTTTACCTTCCATAGCTCCTAAATGACTATCAGTACCCATTTGTGTAATGAGTGGGTTGCCATTTGTTTCATTAATAACATTAGGAATAGTAAGGGCCAGAAAACCGATGGTCATTACCGTAAATATTGTCCAGGAAAGTTTTCTCTTTTTTAAATAAAATCCTAAAGCAAAAACCAATGCGAACGGAATGATCATCTGAGCGATCATCTCTGTCATATTCGTCATATAATTAGGGTTCTCAAGTGGATGTGCTGAGTTGGTGCCAAAAAAACCACCTCCGTTTGTTCCTAAATGTTTAATAGAAACAAAAGCAGCAGCCGGACCTCTTGAAACATCTACTTTTTGACCTTCTAAGGTTGTGATATGATCTTTACCATCAAAAGTCATAGGAGTTCCATTAGCAGAAAGAATAAAAGCAACAATAATACTGATCGGAATTAATATTCTGACCATAGATTTTGTAAAAAAATCGAAGAAATTTCCTAATTCCGACGTTGATTTTTCCTTAAACGCTTTGAAAAGTACAGCCATAGCTGCCATTCCCGTTGCAGCAGTTACAAACTGAAGGAACATTAAGTATAATTGACTTAAATAACTTACTCCCGTTTCTCCGGAATAATGCTGTAAATTACAATTCACTAAAAAAGAAATTGCTGTATTGAAAGCAAGATCGGGTGACATATCTGGATTTCCATCGGGATTTAGTGGAAGCCAGGATTGGTTGAGCAGGATAAAAAATCCAATGACAAACCAAACAAGATTGATCGTCAGCATGGCAAACATATTCTGTTTCCAATTCATCTGACGGTTAGGATTAATCCCTGATATCTTATAAACAAAGTTTTCAAGAGGCTGAAAAACAGGATCTAAAAAAGTCTTTTTATGACCATAGACATTAGCAATATATTTACCTAAAAATATCCCTATTACCAATGTGATTGCGAACATCGCTACGATGCCTAAAATTTCTGTATTCATGGCTGATTAAAATTTTTCAGGTTTTATTAAAACATAGCAGATATACACAAAGGCTAGTATTGAAAGAAAAAATAAACTCCACATAGCTTTATATTTTATCAAAAAATTCAACGGATTTATACAAAAGCCAAAATAAAATGGCACTCAGTACTAATAAAATTACCAACATCATAGCGTTACAATTAAAGTTAAAAGGGTAAACAGTACATACGACACGATCAGGAAGCTAAACTTCGAATGATCTCGTTTTTTGAATGTTTTTTTTGAAATAGTCATTTTAAAATATTTTATTCTATATCTCTAATGCCAAAAAAGAATCCATTTTTTTGTTTTTTTTGTTAAGTTGCTTTGTAATAGAGTGTTGTGTGCTATTTGAGAACCTGCCAAAAACAGAAAAGCCTATCAAAATGATAGGCTCTTTATTAAAATGATAGGGTAGTATTTATCTTAATCCATACTCTTCCAACTTGCGGTATAACGTGGCAATACCAATCTCGAGCAGTCTCGCGGCTTCAGCTTTGTTACCTTTGGTGTAATGCAGAACTTTCTGGATGTGTTCTTTTTCTAAAGACCTGATGCTTAAAGAATCTTTATCGCCTGTTACTTTTTCTAAATAATGGGGAAGGCTTTCAGCATCCAGAGTATGGTCATTCATTAAAATTAAACTCCTTTCTATCGTATTTCTTAACTCACGGATGTTTCCTTTCCAGTCGTTTTTTTCTAATGTTTTATAATAATCTGCCGAAACCTCTACAGAAGTGAGGTGAAGTTTATGTGAAAAGATATCAACGAAGTTTTTGGCTAATACTTTTAAGTCTTCTTTTCTTTCACGAAGTGGAGGGAGGTTGATTTCAAAAACATTCAGTCTGAAATACAGATCTTCCCTGAAATTTCCCTGTTTGATTTCGTCTTCCAGATTTCTGTTTGTTGCAGCAATTAATCTGAAATCTGATTTTGAAACTTTTGTTTCACCCATTTTCATGAATTCGTGGGTTTCAAGTACACGAAGTAATTTAGCCTGAAGCTCAATAGGCATTTCTCCGATTTCATCTAAAAATAAAGTACCGCCGTTGGCTTCTTCTACCAATCCTTTTTTATCTTTAATTGCTCCTGTGAAAGATCCTTGTTTATGGCCAAAAAGTTCACTTTCAAGAATTTCTTTACTGAATGCAGAGCAGTTGATGGCGACAAAATTATTTTTCTTTCTATCACTTCCTTCATGAATGGCATTGGCAAAAACCTCTTTTCCGGTTCCCGTCTCTCCTGTCAACAGTACAGTAGCATCTGTTAAAGCAACTTTTTCAGCCAGTTTTTTAGCCTGAAGAATGGCAGAAGAGCTTCCTATAATCTGATCGAACCCCTTTTGTATATCACTTTTCTGAACAATTTTAGATTTATTATCTTTTACTTTATCCAAAGCTTTATACACCAGAGGGATAATTTTATCGTTATCATCTCCTTTTACCAGATAGTCATAAGCTCCGTTCTTCATGGCCTGAACAGCATCAGTAATATTCCCGAAAGCGGTCATCAAAATGATCTCCTGATGTGGATATTTTGTTTTGATGGATCTTACAAGTTCAACTCCAAATGCATCGGGAAGTCTGACATCACTTAAAACAACATCAAACTCATATTGTTCGAGCATCGTCATAGCAGAACGTGCGGTAGAAGCTTCTTTTACATTAAAATCTTCCTGAGAAAGGATCATTCCCAAAAGTTTGAGAAGTTTGAGCTCATCATCGATGATAAGAATATTTCCGGACATGGTATATATTTTAGGTAAAACCTTATGCAAACTTAAACAAAGTTCAAGATACAAACCCAATATTCCTGATATTTTAGATAAGATTAGATAAAACCAAATAGAAAATAACAAAAAAACTATTCTTAAATAAAAACCTTTACCAGATTCGGTAAAGGTTTATATTTTTCTTCTTTTTTAATGAGTTTTATTTCCAGAAAAACCATTCATTACCATTATAAACACAAATAAGTTTGGTAGTAGGGTCATAGCAGATCATTCCCGCAACTGGGGATTTTACATTCGTTACAGGATCTGTTATTTTAGGAAGAATAAGTGCTTTATCAGCTGATTCTAAAACCAAAACTCCATTTGCAGTTGAAGAGGCAGCTCCAATAATAACCCCACGATCGGTAATATCATTTCCAGTAATAAGGGTAGGGCTGGTTCCCGTTTTGTCAGAAAGATCTACCCATGCACCATTAAAATATTTTACTCTGGATGTGGTTAAATCGAAAACCAATGTTCCGGGCTCCGTAGAAGTCATGGTTTCACTATCCAATACCTGAGGTAAGATGATCCCATTAGTAGTTCCCGTAGTAAAATCTAAAATACCACTTCCATCTACTTGTTCTTTTCCTATAGCAACTTGTGCGTTTAACGCAACAGGTATAAATATTAATAATATTAGCTTTTTCATATTAATTACAGGTTTGTTGTATACAGTTCCAAGATGTTCCATTATAAAGCTTAATACAGCTGTCATCTGTATCATAAACAATCATTCCTTCCACCGGTTGTGTGATCGATGTTTCAGGATTACTGATCCTTGTAATAACAAAACCTTTGCTATTACCTTCCAGAGCTACAAATCCATTGTTAACGTCATGAGGCCAGTTACTCGAACTTCTTGCATTTCTAATCGATATGCCGAACTTAGTTCCAGAGTTGGGAGTACCGGTTGTGCCGGGCTTAGAACAAGGACATGTATCACTTTTAACGAAGTTAGAACTAATAGTACATCCTCCGGGTGTAGTTACTATAATACTGTATTCGGCAGGGGAAATATCTGTAATAGGCAATGTGTAAGTATTATTTGTTGCTCCCGGAATAAGGACTCCGTCTTTATACCACTGGTAGGTACCCAAACCTGTAGGGACAGATAAAATAGATTGTCCTATACAAGCCTGGGGATAAGGAGTGCTTAGTGAGATGGTTACTATTGGAGTAGTTCCAAAACCAGAAAAATAACCTCCGAAACCAGCATTTGTATCAGCTCCCAGCAGATCCGCCTGAATAGTTCCTGTGGATGTTACTTTTACATTTTTTACATCATTTACTGCATCTCCTATCGGATATCTATAACTTACCCAGGTGCTGTTTCCATCTACTGTTCCTGCACTTTGAGAAGGCACAACAGCATTTCCGTTAATGGTAACAGTAGGTGTATTTCCTGCCGTCGTAAGAATTGATAATATGGTATTTGCATAACCGGTATTGCCAATTTTATGGGCATCGGGAATCAGATCAATTTCATTCTGACCAAAACACGATAATGGGGCGACCAGAACAATATTATTGGTAGCACCTCCAGCACTCCCATATATTTTGTGAAATACATAGGATGGCTTACTGGCTTTAAGATATAAATTCCCATTTGCATTAAAGTTTCCAGCTGCATTGATAACGGCATAATCCCCGGCGTTTGCTAATGTTAATAAAGGAGTAGGAGATCCATTTAAAGTAATAGTAGTGTTGTCCGCAGTTGCTACAACAATTAACCTTTCATTATTTCCACCTGCTCCCTGCATAACAATGTATTCAACACCTATTTGATTAACGGGAATAAGCTGATCCAGACCAAAATCTCTCGCTGTGCCAGAAGCTCCTAACATCATAAGTCCTCCTACAACGACACTTACGTTTTTATTTGATATAATTTTTGATCCCAGCCATCCTGTATCTTGTATTGTTATTCCACCTGTTTTTACTGGTGCGTAAAGTATAAATGTTTCCCCCTTCTGTAAGGTTCTATGGAATGAAGTGCCGATAAGTGGTGTGGGATTAGTACCGTTTAGGAACTCCACACCAGGTTTAATATCTGATATGTCTATGTTTGTATTGTCTTCAGTGGCCATTACAGAGAGGATGTTACCTACATCTTCGGTAGCTGTGGGATTTTGCGTTGGAGAGCCTCCCCATCTGAATTCTTTTCCTAAAGCTGATTCGCCCTTGGTAAGAACTGTTCCTGCATGATTGGTCTGCCGCCCCCTATAGTTAACATAAAAATTACCGGTGGATGCAAATACAAGTCCTGCAGTATCACCGGAAATAATTGTTCCTGCGCTTGTAGAAGGTAATGTGATAGGAGATTGTCCTGGTGTAATTACGGTATTGGATGGATTGATAAAACTGATTCTTTTAGGCTGGGTATTGCTTATCGTAATCAACCCGTCAGTGATAATTGCAGAGGTATTACTGTTGATATCTAAAACAGACATTCTCGGATTACCATTTCCTGAAGCGTAATTGACAGAAATTGTAATATTTGACAGGGATGGTGTAGAAAGATAAATGAACTCCTGAGTAATATCAAGTGGATAATTGGTAAATACAATAGGATTAAGATAATGAAGATTATCTAATTGTAAACTTCCCTTATATGCTGATAATTTTAGTGTTTGGAGGCTTTTACCATATTCAAGAGTCCAATTGCCATCCAAACCTGTAAGATCCGTAGAGGCTGAGATCTTTATATTTAATTTTTTCTCAAGATAATGAACAGCTTCTTTTCCTTTTTTACCTTTTGCGAATTCACAGCCGTAAATAAGAAGTTCTTTTTGCTCTTTTATTTTGTCTTTTAAAAAATATAATATCTTCTCTTTTTCTAACCATTGTCCATTAATAAAAAGTTCACCAGGCCTTCCATGAGAGAAAATGTGAAAAGCCTTTTTCTCTTCCTTGATTTTTACGGTTGGAAAGTTTGATAGTGAAGCGTCTATAAAAACAGATGGTGACGTTTTGCACATATGTAATATAAATATGAACAAAAAAATGCTGAATAAAATTTTTCTCATAATATTTTGGGTGCTTAGGTGTTGGTTATATAAAAATAATAAAATATAATTATTGATAATGTAATTTTAAGTTAATATTTGCAATTAGTTTTCACTGTATTGTGATTATTTTTAACGATAATCCGGCTATGAGAAGCTTTCCGTTAAGTTTTGTGGTAAATACGAAAAATTAATGTTAATTCATTTGGAATAATAAATCGTCACCATAGATTTAAAAATTAATAAAATTGGAAAGTCTTCTTTTTCTATTCCTTACATTTGTAAGGCATTCTATTTAAAGAATGAAAATGAATTTACATATGACGGACAAAAGATATAAGGAGACGATTCATACAGATAAAAACAACTACGAATATATAAGCATCACTCACGATGAAAACGGGGTAAGAGTGTATACTCTTAAGAACGGATTAAAGGTTTTTCTTGCTCAAAATTTTGATGCGCCAAGAATTCAGACCTATATCCCTGTAAGAACCGGGAGTAATAATGATCCTTCTGATAATACAGGCTTAGCACATTACCTTGAGCATATGATGTTTAAAGGAACTTCCAAAATCGGAACTCAGGATTGGACTCAGGAGAAAGCTTTGCTTGATCAGATTTCAGAACTTTACGAACAGCATAAAGCAGAACCGGACGCCGAAAAAAAGAAGGATATTTATAAAAAAATTGATGCGGTATCTCAGGAAGCCAGTCAATATGCTATTGCCAATGAATACGATAAAGTAATTTCTTCATTGGGAGCTAGCGGAACCAATGCCCATACTTGGTTTGATGAAACGGTTTATAAGAATAATATTCCGAATAACGAGTTGGAAAAATGGCTGAAAGTTGAGAAAGAGAGATTCTCGGAAGTTGTTTTACGCCTTTTCCATACAGAATTGGAATCTGTATATGAAGAATTTAACAGAGCTCAGGATAATGATTCAAGGCTTGTGAATTATGAACTGATGGATGCACTTTTTCCAACGCATGCTAATGGTCAGCAAACTACTTTAGGAAAGCCGGAACATTTAAAGAACCCTTCTATGAAGGCAATTCATAAATATTTTGATGAATATTATGTTCCTAATAATTATGCTATGGTCATGGTTGGGGATTTGGTTTTTGAAGATGCTATTCAGCTTATTGATCAATATTTTGGAGCTATTCCATACAAGGAATTACCAAAGAAAACGCCTGTTATTGAGAAACCACTTACAGCAATTGTAAAAAGAACGGTAAAAAGCCCTACGACTCCAAGAGTCCAATTGGCCTGGAGAACGGATAGTTATGGAACTAAGGAAGCAATATTGGCTGATATTACAGCTAACATTATGAGTAATAGAGGAGAGGCCGGATTATTGGATCTCCATATTAATCAAACTCAAAGAATGCTGTGGGCACAAGCCTTTTCTGTAGGTTTAAAACAATATGGCTATTTTTCAATTGTAGCGGTTCCTAAGGAGACGCAGACTTTGGATGAAGCAAAGGATATGGTTTTAGAGCAAATCGAACTGGTAAAAAAAGGAGAATTTCCGGATTGGATGCTTCCGGCTATTATTAATGATTTCAAGCTTCAGAGAATGAAAGCGCTGGAGACAGCAGATGGCTTGGCAACAAATCTTTATGATACCTATATTAAAGGAAGAACCTGGGCGGAGGAACTTAATGAAATGGATGTATATGCTGCATTTACTAAACAAGATGTTGTAGATTTTGCGAAAGATTTCTTTGTTGATAATTATGTAATTATCAACAAAGAAAAAGGAGTTAATGACAAACTGATTAGGGTTGAAAATCCTGGAATTACGCCAATTAAAATTAATAGAGAAGCACAGTCAGAGTTTTTAAAACAGATTTTAGCGGAAAAAACTGAAGATATTCAACCGGAGTTTATTGATTATGATAAAGAGATCCTAACAGATACTGTTAAAGATAAAAAGCTGAGTTTCGTTAAGAATAAATATAATGATATTGCGCAAGCGTATTTTATTTTTCCTTTTGGAAGTGATAATGAACGTGATTTAGGAATCTCAACACAATTACTTCAGTATTTAGGAACCGATAAGTATTCACCTGAAGACTTGAAGAAAGAATTCTTTAAAATAGGAGTGAGTAATGATTTCAAAACGACCAATGATCAGCTTTTAATTTCATTAAGCGGTTTGGAAGAAAACATTCAACAGGGAATTGAACTCCTCCAGCATTGGATGCGGAATATAAAACCTGATCAGGAAGTCTATCGTCAGTTTGTAGAAACGGTTTTAGAAAATCGTGAAGCTGTGAAAAAGGATAAAAACCGAATCATGACAGCTTTAACGAATTATACAAAATTGGGAGAATTCTCACGTTTTACAGATGTTATCTCTAAAGAAGAGTTGGAAAGCAGTGCCGTAGAGAAATTTACTGATCGGATGAAAAACTTATTCAAATTTCCTTATCAGTTATTTTTCTACGGGAAAAACTATGAAAGCTTCAAAAATTATATTGATCACTATGTTGAGGTATCAAGTCTTGTAATTCCTGAACCTAAAGAATACCCTGAGCCAGAAACCAAGGGAAATGTTTACTTCACAAATTACGATATGGTGCAGATGGAAATGAGTAAAATCGGCAAAGGAAAGAATGTCAATATTTTGAATTTTGGGAAGATCAATGTTTTCAATGAATATTTCGGAAGAGGTTTGTCGTCTATTGTTTTTCAGGAGATCCGCGAAAGTAAAAGTTTAGCCTATTCAGCATATGTTTCCTATTCAGCTAATTCAGAATTGGGACATCCGGATTATGTTTCAACCTATATTGGAACGCAACCGGATAAATTACAAATTGCCGTAGATACCATGTCTGAACTGATGAACGATCTTCCAGAGGTATCCATTCAATTTGAGAATGCTAAAAATACTGCCATGAAGCAGATTGCTTCAACAAGAGTAACAAGAACAAATATTTTCTTTAATACATTAAGGTTAAAAAAAATAGGAGTTGCTCACGATTTCAGAAAAGATATTTATGAACAGATCCAAAGCCTGGACTTTGCAGTTGTAAAAAAATTCTATCAAACAGAGATAAAACCATTGCATTTTAATACAGCTATTATCGGGAAGAAAGAAAACCTGAATATGGAAGCCGTTAATGAAATGGGAACATTTAAAGAAATAGGTCTGAAAGACATTTTTGGACACTAAATATATAAACCCCGACTTAGTTCGGGGTTTATTTTTATTCTATTCTTATTCTATTCAGAAACCTTAATCTACTTGTATTGGTTTAAAAACGTGTAAAGAAAGAAAATTCTCCAAAAACGGATACACTTGCCATATCTAAAGATATAGATGAGGTAGTGGTTGTAGGCTTTGGAAAGCAAAAAAAATTAATCTTACCGGAGCGGTAGATATGATTTCAGCCAAGAAACTTGAAAACAGACCTATTACCAATATTGGAGCTGGACTTCAAGGACTTATTCCTAACCTTAATATTACTATTGATAATGGAAGGGCTACTTCAGCAGCGAACTTTAATATAAGAGGTTTTACCAGTGTGAACGGAGGCAGGCCTTTGATATTAGTAGATAATGTACCTTATAGTGGTGAAGAGCTCCCAAGATTGAATCCTGCAGATATAGAAAACGTATCAGTTCTTAAAGATGCATCTTCAGCTGCAATATATGGAGCAAGAGCAGCATTTGGAGTCGTATTAATCACGACTAAAAGTGCAAAAGGAGGACAGTTAGCAAAGGGAGGACAGTTAAATGTATCTGTGAATACCAATACTGCCTAGTAGAACGGTTGGGAAATTACCGGAGCTGGTAACTGATCCATTAACTGTTATGGAATATAAACACGATGCAGCAACTCCATTATATAATTTATAATATTCCTCAGGGGGAATATGTATTGATCATGTCGCATTATCCTATACTTACTGTTACCGGAACCTGGGAAGGAGGACAGCATAAAGACCACATAGTCCTTAAAGATCTTTTTTATAAACATAGAGATAAAGTAAAAGGATGCCTTAGTGGGCATCAGCACCTGCTAGACAGAGCTGGTATAATGATGTATACTATTTCTGTAATGGCGCGATGTCTGGATTTTGGTGGGGTGAAGGTGATAAACATTCCGCGAAACCCTTCTATTATCAGGAAACACCTCCTGGTTATGTCATATTAAAATTCTATGATGATGGCTCATTTGAGAATGAGTACATAGTTCATCATTATTGATACATATAATATAGTATATGAAAACTGACTTTTTTAGGTCAGTTTTTTATATTTGGATAGCTTAAGATGTGTCAGTCGTCTTATTTTTTGTACGTTTTGAGATCTTGATTAAAATTTTTAATACCGAAAGTCAGTTAGTTATATATTTTACATTAAAAAAGTTTGTGAAAAGCTTGGTAGATATACCAAAAGTTTCTACTTTTGCCCCACTGAAAACGAGAGATAGTAGGTAGCGCAGACGATAAGTAAATAGGACTGAAGGTTAGAAAAATAAATAATATTTTATTTTGATAATTGATAAAAGTTTGTATCTTTGCAGTCCCAATTAAGGGAGCGCAGGAGAGTATAGGATTGAATAAGAGATAGGGATTAAGGTTACTAAAAAAACTTTAAATTTTCTTTCGGAAAAATTTGGTCACATCAAAAAAAACATTTACTTTTGCACTCGCAAATCAGTAGTCCAAACGACAGAAAATGAGGCTACGGTATAAAGCGGAAGAAGAGAGATCATTGAAAAATAATATAACAACCAAGTAAGGAAAAACTAAAGCGTAAAATAACTTTGAGTGAGTCAGACAAACATACAATGGAGAGTTTGATCCTGGCTCAGGATGAACGCTAGCGGGAGGCCTAACACATGCAAGCCGAGCGGTAGAGATTCTTCGGAATCTTGAGAGCGGCGTACGGGTGCGGAACACGTGTGCAACCTACCTTTATCAGGGGGATAGCCTTTCGAAAGGAAGATTAATACCCCATAATATATTTGATGGCATCATTAGATATTGAAAACTCCGGTGGATAGAGATGGGCACGCGCAAGATTAGATAGTTGGTGAGGTAACGGCTCACCAAGTCAATGATCTTTAGGGGGCCTGAGAGGGTGATCCCCCACACTGGTACTGAGACACGGACCAGACTCCTACGGGAGGCAGCAGTGAGGAATATTGGACAATGGGTGAGAGCCTGATCCAGCCATCCCGCGTGAAGGACGACGGCCCTATGGGTTGTAAACTTCTTTTGTATAGGGATAAACCTTTCCACGTGTGGAAAGCTGAAGGTACTATACGAATAAGCACCGGCTAACTCCGTGCCAGCAGCCGCGGTAATACGGAGGGTGCAAGCGTTATCCGGATTTATTGGGTTTAAAGGGTCCGTAGGCGGACTCGTAAGTCAGTGGTGAAATCTCATAGCTTAACTATGAAACTGCCATTGATACTGCGGGTCTTGAGTAAGGTAGAGGTAGCTGGAATAAGTAGTGTAGCGGTGAAATGCATAGATATTACTTAGAACACCAATTGCGAAGGCAGGTTACCATGTCTTAACTGACGCTGATGGACGAAAGCGTGGGGAGCGAACAGGATTAGATACCCTGGTAGTCCACGCCGTAAACGATGCTAACTCGTTTTTGGGTTTTCGGATTCAGAGACTAAGCGAAAGTGATAAGTTAGCCACCTGGGGAGTACGAACGCAAGTTTGAAACTCAAAGGAATTGACGGGGGCCCGCACAAGCGGTGGATTATGTGGTTTAATTCGATGATACGCGAGGAACCTTACCAAGGCTTAAATGGGAATTGACAGGTTTAGAAATAGACTTTTCTTCGGACAATTTTCAAGGTGCTGCATGGTTGTCGTCAGCTCGTGCCGTGAGGTGTTAGGTTAAGTCCTGCAACGAGCGCAACCCCTGTCACTAGTTGCTAGCATTAAGTTGAGGACTCTAGTGAGACTGCCTACGCAAGTAGAGAGGAAGGTGGGGATGACGTCAAATCATCACGGCCCTTACGCCTTGGGCCACACACGTAATACAATGGCCAGTACAGAGGGCTGCTACCAGGTGACTGGATGCTAATCTCGAAAGCTGGTCTCAGTTCGGATTGGAGTCTGCAACTCGACTCTATGAAGCTGGAATCGCTAGTAATCGCGCATCAGCCATGGCGCGGTGAATACGTTCCCGGGCCTTGTACACACCGCCCGTCAAGCCATGGAAGTCTGGGGTACCTGAAGTCGGTGACCGTAAAAGGAGCTGCCTAGGGTAAAACAGGTAACTAGGGCTAAGTCGTAACAAGGTAGCCGTACCGGAAGGTGCGGCTGGAACATCTCATTTTAGAGCGTCTTTCGGGACGATAAACAAAATTAAAGATACTTAAGTGTATCATGTACTTACTTAAAGTATGCTTTAGTTTTTTATTTGGTTGATTATATATATAAAAATACAAAACCCACTAGAAATTAGTATAGGGAAGAGAGGCAAGATGAAAGATAAAAGAAGAAAGACAATGAGGTCTGATATCTGGAGTCTTTAATCTAAAAGTCTAACAAGACAGTCTCGTAGCTCAGCTGGTTAGAGCGCTACACTGATAATGTAGAGGTCGGCAGTTCGAGCCTGCCCGAGACTACTAATTGAAAAAGACGGGAAGATAATAGATGGTAGGGATCAGATTTAATTCTGGGATCTGTAATCTGTAATCTGAAGTCTGACTAGAGGGGGAATTAGCTCAGCTGGCTAGAGCGCCTGCCTTGCACGCAGGAGGTCAAGGGTTCGACTCCCTTATTCTCCACAGTTTTGTGAGTCTGATTTAAAAGTATAATGAATAGAGCCAAAACAAATATTCATTCATCAGACAAGCAGAAAGACATTAAGATCATTGACATTAACGGTAAAAATATCACAAAGAGAAAACCGAGCGCAATTAAGCGTTTGAGTTTACAAAAAATAGCTTGGCAGCAATGCTGAGCAAAAAATACTGAACTAATTAATAATTAGGAAAGAAATCGTTAAGGGCGTATGGCGGATGCCTAGGCTTTCAGAGGCGACGAAGGACGTGGTAAGCTGCGAAAAGCTCGGGGGATTGGCACACACGAATTGATCCCGAGATGTCCGAATGGGGCAACCCGGCTGGTTGAAGACCAGTCACCTCGTAAGAGGAGCAAACCCGGAGAACTGAAACATCTAAGTACCCGGAGGAAAAGAAATCGAAGAGATTCCGTAAGTAGTGGCGAGCGAACGCGGATTAGCCCAAAAGTCTTTATATATTTAAAAGAATGTTCTGGAAAGAACAGCCATAGAGGGTGATAGCCCCGTATTTGAAAGGTATATTTTGATGATAAATGAGTAGGGCGGGACACGTGAAATCCTGTCTGAATATGGGGGGACCATCCTCCAAGGCTAAATACTCCTGAAAGACCGATAGTGAACAAGTACTGTGAAGGAAAGGTGAAAAGCACTTCGAATAGAAGGGTGAAATAGAACCTGAAACCGTACGCCTACAAGCGGTCGGAGCCCACATGTTGGGTGACGGCGTGCCTTTTGCATAATGAGCCTACGAGTTAATTTTACTAGCGAGGTTAAGGACTTCAGGTCCGGAGCCGGAGCGAAAGCGAGTCTGAATAGGGCGTATAGTTAGTAGGATTAGACGCGAAACCTTGTGATCTACCCATGGGCAGGTTGAAGCTCTGGTAACACAGAGTGGAGGACCGAACCGGTTGACGTTGAAAAGTCTTCGGATGACCTGTGGGTAGGGGTGAAAGGCCAATCAAACTGGGAGATAGCTCGTACTCCCCGAAATGCATTTAGGTGCAGCGTCGTATATAAGTTTATTAGAGGTAGAGCTACTGATTGGATGCGGGGGTTTCATCGCCTACCAATTCCTGACAAACTCCGAATGCTAATAAATGTTCTACGGCAGTGAGGGCATGGGTGCTAAGGTCCATGTCCGAGAGGGAAAGAACCCAGACCAACAGCTAAGGTCCCCAAATATATGTTAAGTTGAAGCAACGCGGTTGGACTGCATTGACAGCTAGGATGTTGGCTTGGAAGCAGCCATTCATTTAAAGAGTGCGTAACAGCTCACTAGTCGAGCGGTCCGGCATGGATAATAATCGGGCATAAACATATTACCGAAGCTATGGATTTGTACTTATGTACATCTGGTAGGGGAGCATTCTGTTTGCACAGAAGCAGTGGCGCGAGCCATTGTGGAGCGTACAGAAAAGAAAATGTAGGCATAAGTAACGATAAAGGGGGCGAGAAACCCCCTCACCGAAAGACTAAGGTTTCCTCAGCCATGCTAATCAGCTGAGGGTTAGTCGGGACCTAACGCGAACCCGAAAGGGGTAGTGGATGGACAATGGGTTAATATTCCCATACTTGCTCACACTAAAAAGGGGACGGAGTGCCGTACTTGCTGGAGACTGACGGAATAGTCAAGGCCTAGCCTTCGGGCGAAGCTGCTGCAGGGAAAGTGCTTCCAAGAAAAGCCGAAGTGAAGCAACCCGTACCAAAACCGACACAGGTAGTCGAGGAGAGAATCCTAAGGTGCTAGAGTGAATCATGGTTAAGGAACTAGGCAAAATAGTCTCGTAACTTCGGAAGAAGAGACGCCAGCAGCAATGCTGGCCGCAGTGAAGAGGCCCAGGCGACTGTTTATCAAAAACACAGGACTCTGCTAAATCGAAAGATGCTGTATAGGGTCTGACACCTGCCCGGTGCTGGAAGGTTAAGGAAGGGCGTTAGGGTAACCGAAGCGTTTGACTGAAGCCCCAGTAAACGGCGGCCGTAACTATAACGGTCCTAAGGTAGCGAAATTCCTTGTCGGGTAAGTTCCGACCTGCACGAATGGTGTAACGATCTGGGCACTGTCTCAACCATGAGCTCTGTGAAATTGTAGTATCGGTGAAGATGCCGATTACCCGCAATGGGACGAAAAGACCCTGTGAACCTTTACTATAACTTCGTATTGACTTTGAGTAAGTAATGTGTAGGATAGGTGGGAGACTTTGAAGCAGGCACGCTAGTGTTTGTGGAGTCAACGTTGAAATACCACCCTTTACTTACTTGGAGCCTAACTTCTTTTAGAAGGACATTGCGTGGTGGGTAGTTTGACTGGGGTGGTCGCCTCCAAAAGAGTAACGGAGGCTTTCAAAGGTACCCTCAGCACGCTTGGTAACCGTGCGTAGAGTGTAATGGCATAAGGGTGCTTGACTGTGAGACCTACAAGTCGATCAGGTGCGAAAGCAGGACATAGTGATCCGGTGGTTCCGCATGGAAGGGCCATCGCTCATAGGATAAAAGGTACTCCGGGGATAACAGGCTAGTCTCCCCCAAGAGCTCACATCGACGGGGAGGTTCGGCACCTCGATGTCGGCTCGTCACATCCTGGGGCTGGAGAAGGTCCCAAGGGTTGGGCTGTTCGCCCATTAAAGTGGCACGCGAGCTGGGTTCAGAACGTCGTGAGACAGTTCGGTCTCTATCTATTGCGGGCGTTAGATGTTTGAGAGGGCTTGATTCTAGTACGAGAGGACCGAATTGAACAAACCTCTGGTGTATCAGTTGTACCGCCAGGTGCACCGCTGAGTAGCTACGTTTGGAAGAGATAAGCACTGAAAGCATATAAGTGCGAAACTCGCCTCAAGATGAGACATCTTTTAAGGGTCGTGGGAGATGACCACGTTGATAGGCTATAGGTGTAAAGTTGGTAACAGCATAGCCGAGTAGTACTAATTACCCGTAGATTTATAGCCTAATTGGTAGGCACTTAATTGCGCAATAAAGGTTTTGTCTTTGTGAACGTTTTTATCGATAAAAAACATGTAAAATGTACAATAGTAAAAAGTATTAATGATAATGATCAATAGGTTTTACGTTAATACAAAGTACATTCTACGTTATATACCTTCTTTAGGGTGGTTTTAGCGGTGGGGCTCACCTGTTCCCATTCCGAACACAGAAGTTAAGCCCACCAGCGCCGATGGTACTGCGAAAGCGGGAGAGTAGGTCGCCGCCAGTTTTTATTTAAAAGTCTCATACATTAGTTTGTATGAGACTTTTTTTGTTACCTACATCATGTAAAAAGAACCCAGTATCAATGATGAATAATGAACCTCCTCCTACTCCTCCTCCTCCTCCTCCTCCTACTACTACTACTACTACTACTACTTTTTAAATAATAGCTTTATCAATAGAGGTGGGCTTTAGCCCACCTTCCATATAAATCAAAATCCACTAGGCTTTAGCCAAAACTTAAAACTCTGCTGGTAAACTTTCCATTTTACATTTTTAAGTACCATCCATTACTGATATTTGTCAAATGAGTTATTTACAATTTCTTTTGCATTTTTTTCAACATTCTGATAAGAGTAAAAGCCATAAATGGTATCAAAGTTTATTTCTTCAAAGCGTTTTTCAATTCTTTTAATTTCATTTAGCGGAAGTGGGATTCTGTTTGGATAGCTTCTCATCGTTGCAAAATGTTTCATTGATGGAGATAAATACATAGTATCTCCAATTAAAAGAGTTCCGTTTTCGCTCATCCAAGGTATTTCTATGACAGAACTTCCTTCAAAGTGACCACCAATATTATGGAGCCTGAATTCGTCCCATAGCTTGATATTATTGCCATTCCACAATTCTATGAAACTTCCACCATTCACTATCCATTCTTTATCTTTTTCATGAATATAAATTTTGCAACCAAAAGCTTTTGCCCACATTTTCATATTTGAATAGTAATGTGGATGAGAGAATGCAATAACTTTTAGGCCACCATTAATTTTAATGAATTCTATAACCCCTTCATCAAGCAGAGGGATACAGTCCCAAAGTATATTACCACTTTCCGAGATTACAAATAGAGCTCGCTGTCCGATAGAGAATCTAGGTGTAATTAAGAATTCATATAGCCTGTCGTTGAGCTTTTTTATTTCTACACTATGATTTTCTAATAGCTTTTCGTGATTTGTCCAGGACTGTCCACTTTGAGGCACTGCTTGTCTTTCGTCTTCACAAATGATGCATATATTATTTGTAAGGTCTTCGGGATATTGTGTGCCACATTCTGTACACATTTTAAGATGATTATCATTCATAAAAGAGTTTTTATTAAAGTTACAAACTGCTTTGATCTCATTAAATTAATTTTCTATAGATTTTACCTATGTGTAACAGTTATCCTTAGATTCCAATAGAATGATTTGCAAGTTTATATAAAAACAAAAAAACCTATTTAAGTGATTAAATAGGTTTTAAAATTTATAGTTGTAGAAACAATTATTTTATAATTTTCATCTCATCGATCAGCCATTTGGAATCGGCAAATTTATCAATAATGAATAGAATATATTTAGTGTCAACCATGATATTTCTGCTGAAACGAGGATCATAATTAATGTCACTCATTGTTCCCTCCCATTGTCTGTCAAAATTCAATCCTACCAAATTTCCATAAGCATCTAGAGCAGGGCTTCCGGAATTTCCTCCTGTTGTATGATTGGTAGCTGTAAATCCTACAGGAACATCACCACCTTTATCTTTGTAATTTCCAAAATCTTTTTTGTTATAAAGATCAATTAGTTTTTTTGGAACATCAAATTCATAATCTCCAGGAACATATTTTTCTATAACCCCAGCTAGGTGTGTCTGATAACCATAAGAAACAGCATCTCTGGGACTAGAACCTTTCACTTTACCATACGTTACACGAAGTGTAGAGTTCGCATCAGGAAAGAACTTTCTGTCTTTATCTGTTGTGATCTGCTGCGCCATGAATTTTTTCTGTAAAGCATCAATTTTTGTCTGAATTCCTGTAAACTGAGGATCAGCGGTTTTAGTATAAGTATCTTTTATATTTGAAAATAATTGATAAACAGGGTCTTTTTTAAGCGTTTTGATCAACTTATCCTGATTAGAAAATGCTTTGTCGATATCAGAACTTAGAGAAGCTCCATTTACAGTTGTTCTACCTGTGATAACAGAATTTTTAGAAATTTCTTCTATATTCTGGATATTCTGGGTTTCATTTTTGAACTTATCAAACCCGGAAGGTAGAAATTGTGGTGCTGTTTTGTTTGCATACAATGCTAGCAATTTAGCAGTTACTTTTGCATCAAGTTCAGGACTGTAATCCTTGTAAAATGAAGTTAATTTATTTTTTAAAGCAGTAATTGCCTTTTCATCCATTCTTCCTGCTTCTACAGAAGCAATATAATTAGAATACAAGTTAGCTAATGCTAAAGTTTCTGCATTTCTGATCACCTCAGAGTAATATGCATTGTTTAAAGCATAAGGAGCTTGTTCTGTGTACAGTTTATTTAATTGATCTAAAGTTGTTTTAATTTCAGGATTTTTAGCAACCAAAGAACCTTCATACATTACTTTTTTCTCAACTGCATTGGACTTTTTAAGACCCTCAGTCTCACCGATCCATTTTTTCCAGTAGTTGGCTACAGATGCATATTTTGATGCATATTTTATGCGTGTTCCGCTATCAGTACGCATTTTCTCGTCCAAGGTTTTTAAAGCAACATCACGAACCGCTATTTTCGCAGGATCAATTTCATTCATGATCTTTTCAACTGCAATAGCTGGAAGATATTCCGTTGTCTTTCCTGGGAAACCGAATACAAATGTGAAATCATTTTCATTTTTATCCTTGATAGAAACCGGAAGATAATGTTTCGGTACATAAGGAACATTGTCTGTTGAATATTCTGCGGGTTTGTTATTCTTATCGGCGTAAATTCTGAACATAGAGAAATCCCCTGTATGTCTCGGCCAAACCCAGTTATCTGTGTCACTTCCGAATTTTCCGATACTTTGTGGTGGTGCACCGACCAAACGAATATCTTTATAGGTCTCTATTGTATAAGCGTAATATTTATTACCATAATACATAGATTTTACAGAAATAGATTGGTAGTTTTCTATTTTTTGAGCGTTTTTATAAATCTCAATATTGGTGTTGATTTTCTTTGAAAGTTCAGGCTCTGTAAGGTTATCTGTTCCTTCTAAAATCTGATCAGTTGCTTCTTTGATATCTACGATAAAATCTACTGTTACTCCCGGGTTAGGAAGTTCTGTACTCATGTTTTTTGCCCAGAAACCATTAGATAAAAGATCATTTTGTACGGTAGAATGAGCCTGAATCTGCCCGTAACCACAATGATGATTCGTCAGTAGTAGCCCTTTTGGTGAAATGATCTCAGCAGTACAACCACCGTTGAATTGTACAACAGCATCTTTAATACTTGCTTTTTGAGGGTTGAAGATGTCTTTTGCAGAGATTTTCATTCCCAGGTCCTTCATTTCCTTTTCATTCAGCTCCGTGGGGATCCACATTCCTCCGTATTGCTGAGCAAAAGCCATCACAGCAGGCAAAAGAAATGCAGATAAAAGTATCTTTTTTATCATAATCAAAAATTTTGCTCAATTTACGAAGAAAATTAAAATTATAGGTTACAAAATGTGCTGAAAACACGCGCAGATATAAATAAAAGGGTACTTAATACCTTCTGGTGAAAAATATATTTGTATTGTGATAAAGGTATTTTTGATTGAGATATAGCATAAAGTATTATTACTTTAAAACTGATAAGATATAATTTTGGGGTCATTCATCATTTGCTTGATTAAGAATTCATGATGTTTAGTATTTCCTGTAAGCCTCCATGTTGTTGTTAAACTTCCTTGGGCATATTGTTGCCTCATAATAAGAAACTTTAAATGATTATTTCTGAATAATTCTTCACAATGACTAATATGATCTGAAGCTGAAATAGCTATTTTATATTCTCTGATTTTATGGTTGTTATCAATAAAGTTTTGAAGGTAGCTAAGTGAACTAAGAACCAATAGCACTAAAGCAGTTCCTAATAAAGAAAAGTAAACATATCCAGAACCGATGGCCATTCCTATTGAAGCTGTTGCCCATATCGTTGTGGCTGTCGTAATTCCATCTATTTTGTTATCACCTTTAAAAATAACTCCGGCTCCTAAAAAACCAATACCTGTAATAATATTTGCAGCAATACGGTCGGGATTTTCAACTCCTATTTTTATAGATAAAATAGTGAATAGGCAAGATCCGAAGCATACCAGGATAAAAGTTCGGAGTCCCGCTGATTTATTTCGGTATTCTCTTTCTGCCCCTATAAAAAGCCCAAGCATTACTGAGATGAATATCAATAACAACTCATTTTGTATAGAATAGTGATCTTGTAGAAAATCCATTTGTCTAAAATTAAAACCTTGAATAAAAGTACAATAAATTCTTAAGTGATAACGAAAGCAGATAAAAAAAGACTGTCTATTAAGACAGTCTTAGATTTTTATAATAAGTTTAAATTAATTCTTGATAAACTTCTGCATGATAGATTTATCTTTTGTGAATAATTTGATGATATAATTTCCTTTTGTAAGTTCAGAAGTATTGACCGAATTATCGGTTACACTTACAGAGCTTAGAATTCTTCCCGCTATATCATAAATCTCAGCCTTTATAATATTCTCTTTTGATTTAATGAATAAAACATCTTTGACAGGGTTCGGATAAATACTGAATTGTATTTTATCATTATTAATTTCCGATGTTCCTAAAGTATTTTGAACAGAAGTTGTAGAAGTATTTGTAATGATAGGTGCATTATAATCAAAATAAATTTTAGCTGTATTGCTGAAACTATCTCCAATAACCAAATTAGATTTTGTTTTGATCTTAAAGGAAACATATCCATCATTATTAGCATCATCAAAAGGAAGCTGAATATTTTCAAATATGAATTCTACAACATTTGGATTAGTGATTCTTGTTACAAAATTATGACTTCCATGAAGAGGTATTAAGCTTGAAATGTCAAATTTCGTGGCATCAATTTCATCTTTTACCACAATATTATGTGCATTAGCTGTACCGGTATTTTCAAACCTAATTAAATAATGAACGTAATCTCCAACTTTGGCCTGAGTAATAGAAGATCCCTCCAAACAAGTTTTATCATTTGGGTCAAAAGAATTAACCACCGTTTGATTTAAAGTAAATGTATTATCTGCCGGTGTATCATCTGTGGCTGCATTCACCTGTGCAGTGTAATGCAATATATCCCCACCATTTAAAGCAGGTGTTTGTGTCGGTGTATTTAATTTAAAAGTTACTATAATTTCTCTGGTCTCGAAAGGTAAAAGATTGGCGAAATTCCATGATAAAATTCCTGTTGATTGCGAATTGGGAGAAATCGTAGAATTTAGATAATTCATCAGATCATCATTATAATTATAAATTAAAGTTCCTGATTGTGTTGTAGTACCTTTATTTTTATATACGATTCTGTATTTTGTATCAAAACCAGGTGCTGCAGCAATAATAGGGATTATAACTACTTCAAGGTCATTATGAGTCCCATTAGCTGTCACACAAAGATTTTGAATTAATGGACTTGCTTGAGTTGGAAAATTTGCGGTAAAACTTGAAGGCGAGATGTTAAAATAGGTTGGATTTTCAAGAACAGGAATTATTGTTTGAAAACCGGCTTGTACAGGGATTGAATAGTTCCCCGAACTATTAGCAAAGGCATTTCCAGTTAATCCACCACCAATTACCTTAAAATGTTGAAGGGCTTTATTATTATCATTGACATCACATCCATTATTATTTGAATCGTACTTTGTATTTCCTTCAATAGTGTAGAAAGGGCCTCCAGGTGTAAATGAACAATAACTGTTAATAACGGTACTACCGTTGTTACTGTATGCATAATTGAAAAGAGCCATTTCCTCATCATCACAACATATATATGTTAGACTTGGATTTGGAAATAAGTAAGTGGAAGAAATAGGTTGAGATGAGCCGTTTTTGAGAAATATTTTTGTAAGATTAGGATTGTTTGTACACTGTAAATAAGATAATAATTTGTTATTAGTAAAATTAAGCTCTGGTAATAAATTATTTGAGCATTCAATAGTTTGCAACTTAGTAAGTAAACTCAAATCTAAATTTGCTAATTGATTATAACTACATAGTAATGAACTAATTTTTGGTGTACTTGAAAGATTAAGACTTGTTAGATGATTGGAAGTGAGATATAAATTTTGGAGATTTGGTAAATTGTTTAAAGTTAAATTTGAAATATTATTTTCTTTACAATCCAAATGACCCAAGTTATTGAGATTGTTTAGAGAAAGAGATGTTAAATTATTTTTTGATAAAGTAATAGATGCAATGTTATTTACATTACCCATGCTTAAGCTTGCTATATGATTATTGGGCAAATTAATACTTAAAAGAGAGATACAACCATCTAAAATAACATTTTGAAATGAATTATTTGTACCGCTTAAAAGCTCAAGACTAGTAAAATTTGCAAGATTTAAATTAGGTAGGCCAGTATTATTGATGGTGAATTTTTCAATCATTGGCGAAGCGCTAAAGTTTATTTGTGATAAAAGAGGTGCATCAGTAATAGTTACCTCTTCCAGATTGGACATATTACTTCCATTTATATTTTGAAGAACTATACCACTTAATTGCACATTTTTAAGGGCAGGACAACCCTGTAAATTTATTGTCTGAAGATTAAGCCCATCTAAGCTCAAAAAAGTTACATTACTATTATTAAGAGATAAGCTTGTATTATTACTAGAAAGCCATACTGTTTCAAGACTGGTACAAGCTGCAATATTTATTACCGATAACTGAGTTGAACCTACACTTAAATAATTCAAAAATGGTAAATTTAAACTTAAAGAAGTTAAATTGTTATCACTAATAGTAAGTACTTTAAGATTTATAAATGCATTAATTCCAGTAACATCCACAATTGAACCTAAATTATTTTCAATCTTAAGCTTGGCTACAACTAATGCTTCTGACACTTGAATTTCTCCATCATCATTTGCATCAATTTTAAAGCCATTTCCTGAAGCATTTACTGCTATTTCATTAGAATTAGTTGAAGATAAGAGTTTTGCTTTAAAATTCGCATCCGGAATATTCACAATCTGCGCATTAAACACAGAAAATAAAATTAAAGAAATAATGATGTAGATTTTTTTCATGCGGTTTATATTATTGCATTAAATTTTTTCGTTAGTTAAAAACGCACAAAAGTAAGCTATTAAGATGTAATCTCAATGGTTTATTTTTTTCCTTTTGTATTAAATTAATTTATTGGTTTTCAATAAGGTTTTCAATTTTTTTATTGTCATAATTTGAATAAAAAAGACTGTCTTATTAGACAGTCTTGGCGCTTTATAAATGAGTTTAAATTAATTCTTGATAAACTTCTGCATGATAGATTTATCTTTTGTGAATAATTTGATGATATAATTTCCTTTCGTAAGTTCAGAAGTATTGATCGAATTATCGGTTACGCTTACAGAACTCAAAATTCTTCCTGTTGCATCATAAATTTCAGCTTTTACAATATTCTCTTTTGATTTAATGAATAAAACATCTTTTACAGGGTTCGGATAAATACTGAATTGAGTTTTATCATTATTACTTTCGATTGTTCCTAAAGTATTTTGAACAGTAGTCGTAGAAGTATTGGTAATGATAGGTGCATTATAATCAAAATAGATTTTAGCTGTATTGCTGAAACTATCCCCAATAACCAAATTGGATTTTGTTTTGATCTTAAATGAAACATATCCATCATTATTGGCATCATCAAAAGGAAGTTGAATATTTTCAAATATAAATTCTACAACATTCGAATTTACTCTTGTTACAAAGTTATGACTTCCATGAAGAGATACTAAGCTTGAAATATCAAATTTCGTAGCATCAATTTCATCTTTTACCACAATATTATGCGCGTTGGCTGTACCCGTATTTTCAAATCTGATAAGATAATGAACGTAATCTCCAACTTTAGCCTGAGTAATAGAAGTTCCTTCAAGACACGTTTTATCATTCGGATCGAGAGAATTAACTACAGTTTGGTTTAAAGTGAATGTATTATCTACCGGTGTATCATCTGTGGCTGCATTAACCTGTGCAGTGTAATGCAATATATCCCCACCATTTAAAGCAGGTATTTGTGTTGGTGTATTTAATTTAAAAGTTACTATAATTTCTTTGGTCTCGAAAGGCAAAAGATTGGTGAAATTCCATGATAGAATTCCCGTTGATTGTGAATTGGGAGCAATCGTAGAATTTAGATAGTTCATCAGATCGTCATTGAAATTATAAATCAAAGTTCCTGATTGTGTTGTAGTACCTTTATTTTTATAAATGATTTTATATTTTGTATCAAAACCGGGTGTTGCAGCAGTAACAGGGATTATAACTACTTCAAGGTCATTATGAGTCCCATTAGCTGTCATGCAAAAGTTTTGAGTTAATGGACTTGCTTGAGCTGGAAAGTTAGCTGTGACGCTTATAGGTGAAATATTAAAATAGGTTGGATTTTCAAGAACAGGTGTTATTGTATGGGAACCTGCTTGTACAGGAATCGAATAATTTCCAGAGTTGTTTGCTATCACACTACCTGAAGTAGTTCCATTAGTAATGTTGAATTTTTGAAAAGCTTTGCTTATATCATTAATATCACATCCGTTATTATTGCCATCATACTTTGTTTTCCCTAAGATTGTGTAAAATGTTCCACCTGGAGTATAGGAACAATATGAGTTTACAACACATGAACTTGTAGATGGTAATAGAGCAACTACATTGGAAATTTCAGAGTCATCTGCACAAATATAAACAAGATTTGGAGTACTGGAGAAAGTTGAATTATAGTTTTGTGTAAAGTTATTGATTCCATTCTTAATAAATAAAGATTGAAGATTAGGATTCATGTCGCAGGCAAAAGATTGTAGACTTGCATTTTGAGATAGATCAATAGTTGTAAAATGATTGTATGTGCAATTTAAAGATTGAAGATTTGGGAAAGCATTAAAATTAAGTGTTGTAAATTGATTACCTGCAATAACTAAAAATTTTAAATTGGGTGTTTGATTTAAAGGCAATGTTTGAAGATGATTTGATGTTAACGATAGGCTGTTGAGATTAATATTATTGTTAAAATATATATTAGAAAGCTGACATTGCGTCATGCTCACTTCGTACAAGTTTGTTAATCCGGACAGATCAATAGAAGGTATATTACTAAAAAAAATGTCAAGATCATATAATTGAGTACAACCTTGAATGTTTACTGATGATAGTACATAACATCTGCTAATATCTAATTTGTGCAATAAAGGACTATTACCTAGATCAATGGTTTGCAATAACGGGAAGTTATCTATAGAAAGGTTTGTAAGATTAGTGAAGCTTTTTATTCCTACTGTTGAAACAATATTATTAAAAAGACTTGAATAGCTTGGCATTTGATCTATATCTAAATCTAATTTACTGATATTAGCAGCCTCGGACAGCTGAATTTCTCCATCATGATTTGTGTCGATGATTGTATTGTTATCATAAAGGTCTTTGGCCATATATGGATAATCAGAGACCAGTAAGCTTTTAAAATTTGCATCAGGAATATTTACAATCTGTGCTTGAAACACAGTAAACATAATCATACCAATGATTAAGTAGATTTTTTTCATGGATTATTATTAGTTTGTTATTTTTTAGTTTATTAGTAGATGAGCAAAAGTAAGCCATTAAGACTATATCTCAATGGCTTATTTGTTAATTATTAGTGAAAACTATAAAATTTTTATTGTTTTTCTATCAAATCCAAAAACTGCTGTTCATCAAGTATTTCAATTGTTCCGATATCCTGAGCTTTTTTTAATTTGCTTCCTGCCTTTTCACCTACAACAAGGAAATTAAGATTTTTAGAAACAGCAGAAATATTTTTTCCACCATGCTTTTCTACCATATCTTCAGCAGATTCTCTTGTGAATAAAGATAGTTTTCCGGTAAAGAGAAATGTTTTTCCATCAAGGACGTTCGATAAAACTTCATTTGTGTTTTCTCCTTTTTCCAGCTGAACTCCATAAGATTTTAGGCGCTCCAACATTAAAATATTTTCAGAATTATTGAAAAAGGCTTCAATACTATAGGCGATTTTTGATCCTATATCTTCAACCTGACAGAGTTCTTCAGCAGTAGCAGCTTTTAAATCATCTATGGTTGCAAAATTTTTAACCAGTTTCTTTGCAACCGTTTCACCAACATGTTTGATACCAATTCCATAAAGAACTTTTTCAAAAGGAATTTCTTTTGATTTCTCAATTCCTGAGATAATATTCTGAGCTGACTTTTCTGCCATTCTTTCCAGGGGTAGAAGCTGTTCCTTCGTTAAAGTATAAAAATCTGCAGGGTTTTCGATCAGTTTTTCTCTATATAATTGTTCAATCGTTTCACTTCCTAAATTTTCTATATTTAAAGCTTTTCTGGAAACATAATGGATCATTCTTCCAACCACCTGTGGTTGACAATGCAGCTCATTCGGGCAGAAATGGATGGCTTGATCCTCCACTTTTATAAGTTCTGTTCCACATTCAGGACAATGTTTGATGTATTCAATTTCTTTGCTTGCGTTGTTTCTTTTGTCTTTGTTGATCCCAACAATTTTAGGAATAATTTCGCCACCCTTTTCTACATAAACAAAGTCATGTTCATGAAGCTCAAGTTTTTTAATGATATCTTCATTATGAAGGGAGGCTCTCTTGACAATCGTTCCGGCTAGTAAAACAGGTTTTAAATTCGCAACCGGAGTAATAGCACCCGTTCTTCCTACCTGATAAGAAACACTTTGTAACTCTGTTTCTACCTTTTCAGCTTTAAATTTATAAGCCATGGCCCAACGAGGTGATTTTGCAGTATATCCAAGCTGTCTTTGCTGTTGTAAAGAATTAACTTTTAATACAATTCCATCGATTTCAAATGGTAAGTTATGTCGCTCTGTGTCCCAGAAAGTGATAAAATCTTTTACCTCATCTAACGTTTTACAAAGCTTTGCCTGTTGAGATGTTTTAAAACCCCAGGTCTGGGCTTTTTGAAGCAATTCCCAATGCGTTTCTGCTGGGACTTCTTCAGAAATATATTGATATAATACAGATGAAAGTCCACGCTTTCTAACTTCAGCACTGTCCTGCATCTTTAGACTTCCGCTTGCGGTATTTCTTGGATTCATGAAAGGATCCAGACCTTCTTCCTCACGGAGTTTATTGATTTTGTCGAAATTTTTTCTGGTCAGATATATCTCACCACGCATAAAAAAACGATAAGGAAAATCACCTTTCAAGGTTAATGGAATATCTGAAATGGTACGTACGTTAGCTGTGATTTCATCTCCCTGAAATCCATCCCCACGGGTAACCCCTTGTATCAACTTCCCATTTTCATAAAGGATAGAAATGGAAGCTCCATCATATTTTAGTTCAGCAACAAACTCTACCGGATCATCAATGGTTTTAATAATACGCTTTTCCCAATCTTCAAGATCATCAAAGTCATAAGAATTATCTAGAGAATACATTCTGAATTGATGCAGAATGGTTGGGAAATTTTTGGTTATCCCACCACCAACACGCATACTGGGAGAATTCACATCGTGAAATTCAGGATGTTTTGCCTCAAGATCCTGAAGCTCCTTTAGTAACAGATCAAATTCTAAATCTGAAATGGTAGGTTCATCCAGTAAATAATAATTTTCATTATGCTGATGAAGCTCTTTACGAAGCTGCTCTATCTTTTGTTGAATGTTTTCGGACATTGCGATTCTTTCTTTTGAGCAAAAATAACTAAAACAAATATCATTTAGAAAATAAGACAATTAAATAATCACAGAAAATTAAGATTTTGTAATGTGGTATAAGTGGTTGATAATGTAATTGATAAATGTTTTATTAGTAATTATTTAACATATGGTTATAATTTAATTAAAAAAATGTTAAAGCTTTCGTAAACACTTAGCCACATCAGACCCAATACCTTTGCCCCAGCTAATTTGAAAAGATGAGAAAAGTAAAGATTGTATTAGGATTGTTGTTTTTAAGCTTTGGAACACTGGCTTATGCACAGACAACGCAGGCCTCTATTATCGGAAAAATCACCGGAACTAACACCCAGGAAAAAGTGAAGGTAACCATTGTGAATGAGTCAACGGGTTTTAGAACAGAAACGGAGACGAATTCAAAAGGGGAGTATATCTTCAAGGAGATTCCACTTGGTGGACCTTATACGGTTATTGTAAATGATGAAAAAAGAGAAGGTTACAATGTCAATTTTGGAGATCAGGTTACTGTAGATGTCAATCTTGGAAGTAATGAAAAGGTGATTGAAACAGTAGTTGTAACAGGAAATCTGAAAAATAAAATTGGAAACCTTGGGGCAACTACAGCTATTTCTGCTAAAAACATCGGAATTCTACCAGTAAATGGAAGAAACTTCACCAGTCTTAGTGATTTATCTCCTTTAAGTGGTAAAAACGGAAGTATTTCAGGTCAGTTAGGATCTTCTACTAACTTTACTATTGACGGAATGACAGCAAAAAATCCAACTTCTGCAGGTTCTACGACAAGTCGAAGTGGTGCTCCGTTTTCTATTTCAATAGAGGCGGTTCGTGAATTTAAAATCACAACCAATCAATATGATGTTACCTTAGGAAGAAGTGGGGGGGGAACAGTAAGTGCTGTAACAAAGTCCGGAACCAATAAATTTTCAGGAAGTGCCTGGGAATATTTAAGAACAAATTGGCTTTCCAGTAAGTATGATATCAGAGGGAACAAGATTAATAATGATTTCTCGACTTCTCAGTTTGGTTTCTCATTGGGAGGCCCAATTATCAAAAATAAATTACACTTTTTTGTGGCTTGGGATCATCAGTTAGATTCAAGACCTTTGCAGATTGCAGATATTAAATCGCATGATGATGAATTGAGATTAAATACAACAACGGCTACTTTAAATAAATTCTTAGATATTGCAAGAGCTAAATACGGAGTTGGAAATACCCCTCAGTTTGGAAGTTTTGACAAAGTAAGAAATTCTGATGCAGCATTTTTACGTTTAGACTGGCAGATCAATCCTAATAACTTATTAACATTAAGAAACAACTTTACGTACGATTTAAATAAAAACGGATTAGGAGACAATACGTCAATTAATGCATTTGAATCTTATGGAAATGATAAGAACTTAGATAACAGTTTATTATTGACTTTAAGATCCAACTTAAAGCCTAATATGACGAACGAATTAAAAGCCCAGTATTTATTCACATCACAAGATAGTTATCAGAATGACGAATTGGGACATGCTGTTCCCAGAGCGATCGTTGAGAACGTTGTTTCAAGTATAGACGGAAAAGATAAAGCGACAAATATCCAGATTGGAGGTCACCGTTTTGGACAGGAAAGTTTTAGAAATAATGTTTTCCAGATTGTTGATAATTTATATTACAATACAGATAAAATTAAATATACTTTCGGAGCAGATTTAATGTATACAATGGCAAAATCTATATACGGAAGTGAGGTGAACGGAAGATTCCATTTCAGGGAAAATCCTACAGTGAATGGGGGAGATAATCTATATAATTTCAACAATCTTATTGCGTACAGATATTACAGAGAAGTTCCTTTGATGGATGATCCTTCTGTGAAATCGAATATTTACAATTTAGGTGTATACGGTCAGATTCAAACTAAGATCGCTAAAGGTCTTGATTTAATGGCTGGTTTAAGACTAGATTACGGAGGTTATCCAAAGGCAGAATTGAATCAAAAATTATTTGATGAGATGGGTATCAGAACCGATAACCAAATCAAGTCATTTATTATTCAACCAAGATTTCAGTTTGATTGGAATATTAATGAAGGAAATAAAGATTTCGTGAAATTCGGAGCTGGTATTTTCTCTTCAGATATCAACAATTATATGATTATCAATAATTTGGTATTCGATGGAAGACACTTAGCAACAGTAGATGTTAATCCTTCACAAATTGGTTTGACTCCTGATTTTAATAGTTACAGAAATGATTACGGAACGGTTCCTTCATTGCCTCAAAATCAGCTTCCAACAATTAACTATACAGGAGAAGACGCAAAAATTCCTATCGTTTACAAGGCAAATATCTCTTATACCCACTTCTTTAATGAAAGGTTTAGAGCTGGAATTGCAGGATATATGGCTTTGGGAAGAAATAATTATTTCTATTATGACCGAAATATGGTTTCTAATCCTTTTTTCACATTGAATAATGAAGGCGGGAGAGGAGTATATGTTCCGGCAGCTACAATCGGCGCAAACGGCGCAATGAACTGGAAAGAAGGAACAATTAACAAAAAATTTGGAAGAGTGCTTGAGCTTGTAAGTGATGGAAAGGTTAATCAGTTCTCTTTCGTAGCAGATACAAGTTACCGCTATTGGAAAGATGGAGAAATTACAGCGAGTTATACTTGGGCAGATATTAAAGACAACACTTCTTACAACGGAAACGTAGCAAACTCTGCGACTTTATCTACTTTGGTTTCAGGTGATCCAAGAAATTTAAGAATGTCATATTCTGATAATCAATTTAGAAATAAAGTAGTAATTTATGGTAACTCACCTACGATTGCTGGCTTTACTTTGGGGATCCGATATGTGGGAATGGGAGGTACACGTTTCTCAGTAACTGCTGGAGGAAATGTAAATGGGGATTTCGTTGATAGCAATGATTTAGCGTATATTTTCCCAAATCTTACACAGACGTTGATTGAGAGTCCTGAAGTTGGAAAAGCGCTAAAAGATTATATCACAGATTACAATAATAAAATTGCTGAAAGAAATGGTGGAAAGAACGGATTCTACGGAGTTTGGGATGTTCGTGTAGCAAAAAAGATCAAGTTTGAAAAAATAGGAGCCTTCGAACTTTCTGTTGATATCTTTAACGTAGCAAACTTACTTAACAAAGAATGGGGAATTAATAAATCCTATGGTAACATGTCTCTTTACAGAATTACAGGATTCGATCAGGCTACGAAGCAGCTTACGTATAGTTTAAATACCAGTGGTTTAGAGCCTTTATCAGGGAATCCTTACCAAATTCAGATTGGAGCAAAATATAGTTTCTAAAAATTTAATATTACCTTTATGTCAAAGTCTTAAACTTTGACATTTTTAATTATCTGATTATATTATGAAAAAAATTATCTTAGGGTTAGCAGTTTTAAGTACAGTTGTAATGAATGCACAAACCCAGATTATCGCACACAGAGGCTATTGGCAATCACAACCGCCAACAACGGAAAATTCATTGAAGTCATTGGAAAATGCTCAGAAGTTAAAAATTTACGGAGCTGAGTTCGATGTAAGGATGACTAAAGATGGTATTCTCGTGGTTAATCACGATGAACATCATGCAAAAATGGAAATTTCTGATACGGATTTCAAGGAATTGGAGAAGGAGAAACTATCAAATGGTGAGAATTTTCCTACATTGAAAGATTATCTAAAGCAGGGAAAGAAAGATAAATCACTTAAATTGATCGTTGAGATCAAACCTGATAAGACCAAGGAAAAAGAAGATGAATTGGTTCAAAAGACTGTTAAGATGATCAAGGACATGAAGTTGGAATCTCAGAGTGAATTTATTTCTTTCAGTTTAAATATCTGTAAAGAGATTAAGAAAGCTGAACCAAAATTCAAAGTTCAATATCTGAATGGAGAGTTATCACCTGAGCAGATCAAAAATGAAGGATTAGACGGGATAGATTATCATTACAGTGTTTTTGATAAAAATCCAACCTGGATATCTGAAGCAAAAGCATTGGGATTAATTACGAACTCCTGGACAGTAAATGATGTTGCTGTATATGACAAATTAAAAGGCCAGGGAATTGGGTTTATTACAACAAACATTCCTGATCAACTGAAAAATAAATAATGATCTAAAGGTTTATTTTAAACTTAAAAATCTTAGGCTTGCCTCTTTTAAAGGGTAAGCCTTTTTTATATACCCGTATTAATTATCTGAAATTCAATATTTTAATGGTGTAATTTTATTTTATCAGAAAAAGACAATAAAGATAGGGATATGAGTTATGCTATCCATATTAAAAATACGTAATTAAGTTATTGTGTTGGTAACCAACGTTGTGTGACTTTCTGTTGATAATTAGTTCATATTTGGTTTAATATTTTTTTAATAAATGTTAAAACCTTGTTAAGGTCTTGCTGGTAATGTCGCTTTAATTTTGCGCAAACAAAAAAGGATATGCGTAAAGAGACACAGAAACTATTGGTTTTATCGTTGTTGGGATTAGTTAGCGTCAACCTAACAGCTCAGCAGAAAGCTAAAAAGGATACCATAAAAAATATTGATGAAGTTGTGGTAACTGCTTTAGGTATAAAAAGACAGGATAAATCTTTAGGTTATGTTGCCGAAACCATTAAATCTGAGGAGATTTTAAGAACTCAGAATAATAACTGGGCTCAGTCTTTAGAAGGTAAAGTAGCGGGTTTAAAAATACAAACAGCAGGAGCAGGACCTTTAGGAAGTTCATTGATCAAATTACGAGGAGATATCTCCATGAATATGGATCAGAACAATGCCCTTATTGTAGTGGATGGTGTTCCTTTAAACGGATCAACAACAGGAACCGGGTTTTCTGCTTATGGAGCAGGTGCTAAAGCCGATCTACCAATCGATTATGGAAATGGGGTCAACAGTATTAATCCCGATGATATTGAAACAGTAACAATTCTGAAAGGCTCTACCGCCGCTGCTTTATATGGTTCAAGAGGAGCAGGTGGAGCAGTTATGATTACCACAAAATCCGGGAAAACTAAAAAAGGAAAAATACAGATTACATTAAATTCGTATTCCAGCTATGATAGTGTATTAAAATGGCCGGATTATCAATACGAATATGGACAGGGTACCATGCAGAAGGATACCAACGGGAATTATTTCTATTCTTATGGAGCTTCACCGGACGGAGTAAGTACAGGAGGTACAAGTAGTGCTTTTGGGCCAAAATTCGATGGCCAGTCCTATTTTCAATATGATCCCACTGTAGAAGGTCAAAGCTTAACAAGACAATTGTGGAGGCCTTATAAAGATAATATCAAAGGCTTCTGGGAGACCGGGACAACATTTTCAAATAACATTGCCCTGGAAACCTCCAACGAAAATACTTCTTTCAGAACTTCATTAACGTATCTGAAAAATGAATGGATGATGCCTAATACTGGTTTTGACAGGTTCAATGCAGCACTATCCTTTGATCATAAATTAAATGAAAAATTAAAAGTTGGGGTTAAGTTTACTTTTAATAAAACAAAAAGTGATAATCTACCCGCCACAGGATATAGCAACCAGTCTATTTCTTATTTCATGATCTTCCAGAATCCTAATGTGGATCTGGCTTGGTATCAACCGATCTGGAAAAAGGATAAATACCAGGTGGATCAGATCCATCCTTTTAGTTCATATATCGATAACCCTTATATGATCGCTTATGAAATGCTAAATGGTGTTGATAAGAATTTTATCACCGGAAATGTCAATCTGAATTATAAGATTACCAAGAATTTCGAAGTAATGTTAAGATCCGGTCTTGAACTAACCAATGAGGAACGTACTCAGAAGAGACCATGGAGCTCTGCCAACTATTTACAAGGGATGTACAGAGAGCAGCATATTAAACAAACAGATTTAAATAACGATTTATTATTTACTTATAAAACTACTTTTAACGATTTTGATATTACGGCATCGGCAGGGGGAAGCATTAGATATTCAGAATACACGATGTATGATTATCTGGCTGATGGCTTACTAAAGCCGGGGATTTATACTCTTGCAAATGGGATAGCGCCATCATTTAAATTTGCTACACCAAGTGATAAGCAGGTTAACAGTACCTATGGATTGATTACTTTAGGATATCAAAATAAAATGTTCCTGGATCTTACCGCAAGAAATGACTGGAGCAGTACTCTTCCAAAAGAAAACCGTTCTTATTTTTATCCTTCTGCGGGAGTCTCATTTATTCTTTCCGATATTTTTAAGCTGACATCTAATCAATTCAATTATTGGAAGCTCAGAACATCATGGTCCAGAGTAGGAAACGATACCAACCCGTATTTATTAGTGAAATACTACAATAACAGCATTTTTGCCGGATCAGTAGAATCACCATCGCTTTTTCAGAATCCAAATTTAAGACCTGAAATGCTTACAAATATTGAGGCCGGAATGGATTTTAGTATTCTTAAAAACAGGATCAGCTATTCTATTACTGCATATCAAAACAATTCTAAAGATCAGATCGTAAAGATTCCGGCATTATGGGAAACAGGATATAGCCTCAGAGTTATTAATGCAGGTGAAATAAGAAACCGAGGTCTTGAAATGACCTTAAATACTTTTCCAGTTAAGAATAAGAATTTCTCATGGAGTGTAAATGCCAACTGGTCGATGAACAGAAATAAAATACTATCTCTTCCATCTGAATTTCAAGGGGAACCTTACACTATGGGAAGCGTAGGTGGAGTGGTGTATTATAATGCAGTTGTAGGCGGTTCTTTGGGTGACATGTATGGATATGGATTAATGTACTCTCCGGATGGGCAGGTGGTTTATGGAGCTGATGGCCTAACTGCAAAACCAACTCAGATGAAGAAAATTGGTAATGCATATCCTAAATGGAGAGCAGGGCTCCAAAATGAATTCAGATATAAAAATTTCACCGTAAGTTTTTCATTTGACGGACAGTATAAAGGTATAGCTTATTCACAGTCTCATCATAAAATGACAGAGCAAGGAAAATTGGAACATACTTTAATAGGAAGAGATAACCCGAATGGATTAATTGTTGGCGAAGGTGTTGTACAAAATCCAGATGGTTCTTATTCCCCTAATACCAAAGGGGTAGCTGTTTCCTCTTATTATGCGGATTATTATAGAAGAGCTAATGTTGAAACCAACTCATTTGATACCTCCTTTATAAAGCTTAGAGATGCCCGGATCTCCTATTCTTTTCCAAAAAGCGTTACAGAGAAGTTAAAATTAACAGATCTGACCTTAGCATTATTTGGCAGGAATCTTTGGATGTGGACAAAATTCCCTCTGTTTGATCCTGAAGCAGCAACGCTTAATGACAATCAGATTACTTCAGGTGTGGAAATGGGACAATTGCCTACAGCGAGAACAGTTGGAATTCAACTTAATGTTAAATTTTAAAATTTGAAATCATGAAAAAATTACTATTAAATATCATATTAATCTCAAGTTTAGGTCTTACTGCTATTTCTTGTGACAGAAGTTTGGATGAGGTAAATATTGATGACAGCAGAATTACTGATCCCGTTGCCTCAAAACTATTGATTCCAATCCAATATAATATGGCCTCGGTCAATTATATGAGAGCAAACGATTTTACATTTGACATCATGCAGGTTTCTCTTGATTTTCCTAATGAAGGAAATTCTCTCAGTCGGTATTATTTAACAGAAAATACAGGGGCGGGATTTTGGAATAATTCTTATAAATGGCTGAAACAGGTTTCAGATATGAAACTCGCTGCTATAAAAGATGGAGATAAAAATTATCAGGCGATTGCCATGGTAATGAACGCATGGATTTATTCTAATCTTACAGATACTTACGGAGATATCCCATTTACAGAGGCTTCAAGATTGGACGACGGTATTTCTCAACCGAAATTTGACAGACAAAAAGATATCTACGTTCAGATGCTGAATGACTTAAAAGAAGCAAATTCACTTTTTATTACAAACAAAGTTCTTATAGGAAGCGACCTTTTCTATAAAGCTGAGACTGATCCTAATGGAATTCTAAACTGGAAAAAGTTTTGTAATTCTCTTTCTTTACGTTTATTGACGAGAATTTTAAAGAAAAATGGGGAGGTAAATGTTCATGAGCGAATTCAGGAAATCGTTAATGATCCTACCACTTTTCCTCTTTTCCAAAATAATAATGAAACAGCTAAGCTTGATATTACGGGAGTATCACCCATGTTGCCTCCCATTGCAAGACCTCAGGATTTTACAACAGGAAGAGCGGCTTCAGAGTTTTTTGTTGAAGTTTTAAAAGCAAATAACGATCCTCGTTTGGCATTGTTTTTTTCTCAGGCTAAAGATCTAGCAACTAGTCAGAATATTGGATATAAAGGAGCTCCTTCAGGATATGCCTTTGGAACTTCATTTAATTATCAGCCATCGAATATGAACCAAAACCTGGCGAAAGCACCTTTAAAGATTCTTATCTATCCATATGCTGAGTTGCAGTTTACGCTTTGTGAGCTTGCAAACAGAGGGATAATTCAAGGGAATGCCCAGGCTTATTATGAAAATGGAGTGAAGGCAGCAATAGAACAATGGGGTGCTGTAATGCCTGCTAATTATTTTGCAAATCCGAATGTAGCATACAGTGGGAATATTGACCAGATTATGCTTCAGAAATATATAGCTCTTTTCTTTGTAGATCAGCAACAATGGTTTGAAAAAAGAAGAACAGGATTTCCGGTACTTCCAAATAATGGTGGACTCTTAAACAATGGGAATCTTCCACAAAGATTGATGTATCCACCAAATCCAAAGGTTTTAAATACAACCAACTATCAGAATGCAGTTCAGCAGATGGGTGGAGATGATATCAACATTAAAACCTGGTGGAATAAATAAGAACAACTTATCATATAAAATAAATCATACTATGAATATAAAACTCTTAATGCCTTGTCTGCTAATCTCTGCAATGGCGTTCTCACAAACGTCAGTATCCGGTTATGTATACGAGGACGGAAATAAAAACCAGAAAAAAGAAAGTCGCGAAAAAGGAATTGAGGGAGTTGCTGTTTCTAATGGTGCTCAGGTTGTTTTGACTGACAAAAATGGAAGATACAGTTTGCCTGTTGTTGAAAATCAAACAGTATTTGTAATCAAACCTTCAGGGTATATGACGCCAATAAATGGGAATAATTTACCTCAGTATTATTATCAATATAAACCAAAAGGTTCACCGGCAGATTTTAAATATAAGGGAACAGCACCTACAGGGGAACTTCCAAAAGAGCTGAATTTCCCACTGAACAAACAGTCAGAAAATAAAAATTTTGACATTTTAGTTTTTGGAGATCCTCAGCCTTATACAGAGAAAGAACTGGATTATTTTAAAAGAGGAATTGTAAATGAGGTTAAGAATACCAAAAAAAATGCTGTTCTAGGAATAAGCTTAGGAGATTTGGTAGGGGATAATTTGAGCCTTCAAAAACCTTACGCTGATGTCATGAAAGAAGTTGGATTGCCTTGGTACAATGTGATGGGGAATCATGATATGAATTATGATGCTAAAGAAGATCAGTTTTCAGATGAAACGTTTGAGTCCAATTTCGGACCCGCTAATTATTCTTTCAATTATGGAAATGTACACTTTATAATTTTAGATGATATTTTATATCCTGATCCCAGAGATGGCAAAGGCTATTGGGGAGGTTTTCGTAATGATCAGTTACAATTTATTGAAAATGACCTGAAAGTAGTTGATAAAAATAAACTCATTGTTATTTCTTTCCATATTCCTTTAGAGCACAATAACGAAGATAACTTCAGAAATGCAGATCGTCAGAAATTGTTTGATTTTTTAAATCCTTTTCCAAATGCTCTTCTTTTATCGGCACATACACACATCCAACAGCAAATTTTTTATGGAAAAAAAGCGGGCTGGAATGGAGAAAAGGACCTGCATGAATATAATGTAGGAACAACTTGTGGTGACTGGTATTCGGGAACCCCTGATGAAGCAGGATTACCAACTTCTACCATGAGAGACGGAACTGCAAAGGGATATTCATTTATCAGTTTTACAGATAATCAATATAAAGTTAAATACAAGACCGCCGGAAAACCTGATGATTACCAAATCAAATTGTATGTTCCGAAAGTAATTCCATATCCATCAAAAACTTCTGCTAAAATTCTTGCCAACTTCTTCATGGGAAGTAAAAAAGATAAAGTAGAATATAGAATTGATAATAGTGATTGGAAAGATATGGAGTACGATGAAACAATTGACCCTAATTTTGCCCTATCCGTTTTCAAATGGGATACTACGGATAAACTTTTCCCTGGAAGAAGACCTTCAAACCCTGAAATGGCAAAACACATTTGGATTGGTGGATTTACAAATAAATTAACGCAAGGAAAACACAAGGTTGAAGTGAAAGCAACAGATATGTATGGAAATCAGTTTTCCGCTTCAGAAGAATTCGAGGTTACAGAACCTACTCTTATTCCTTAGTTTTTTCATTTTACTATACTTTCAAAAAACCGGCTTTATCAAAGTCGGTTTTACTTTTTAATCAATTCAAAAATGAGATTGAGGGATTTTTACAGCTTACGAATCAATATTTTTCAGAAGAACTGTGTCATTGCTGAAAAAACATTTGTGTTGATCATTGTCTAAACAAAATTTGCTTTCGTAAATTTGCTTTACGAAAAAGTACTAGTATGAATATAAAAGGAAAAAATGCCATTGTAACAGGTGGTGGAAGAGGTTTAGGTAAAGCAGTTGCTTTAGCGTTGGCTAATGAAGGTGTGAATGTTGCAATTACCGGAAGAAATGAAACAAATCTGAAAGCTACTGTTGAAGAGATTAAAAATATTGGGGTAAATGCTGCTTATACTATTTTTAGTGTTGATGACGAATCAGCAGTAAAGGAAGGAATTGAATCTTTAGCAAAAGAACTTGGCGGTGTAGATATTCTAGTCAATAATGCTGGAATCGGAGACTTTGGAACGATTGAAGAAATGCCTTCAGAAACCTGGGAACAGGTTATTAAAACCAATCTTTTCGGAGTGTATTATGCTGCAAAAGCGGTGTATCCATTTTTAAAAGAAAAAGGAGAAGGCGATATTGTAAACGTTGCTTCTACAGCAGGTTTAAAAGGTGGAGGAAATATGTCTGCTTATGCAGCTTCTAAGGCTGCCGTGATCTCTTTATCACAATCGATGATGGCGGAATGGAGAAAACAAAATATTCGTGTAATTACTTTAACACCAAGTACCATTGCTTCGGATATGAGTATTCAGGGAGGATTAACAGATGGAAACCCTGAAACTGTACTTCAGCCAGAAGATTTTGCAGAATGGGTAAGAGATATTTTGAAAATGAACAGAAGGGCATTAATTGCGAATGGTTCTATATTTTCAACAAATCCTTAAGACTGGGAACAGGTATCAGATATATTTTAAATGATTTATTTTATATCAATAGAAGCGGGTTTTAGCCCGCTTTTCTTTATTTTTGTACCAAATTGATCACATGCAAAATTATTTAGAATTCAACTTCAAAATTTCTCCGCTTCAACCTTGGAATGAAATATTAATGGCAGAGCTTATAGAAATAGGTTTCGACAGTTTCACAGAAGAATTGGAGGGGATTTTAGGATATATCCAGAAAGATTTATTTAATGAAGATGAACTTAAAGCATTACCGCTTTTCGAAAATGAAAATGTAAAAATAGAATATACTTTCCAGGAAATGCCGAACATCAACTGGAATGAGGAATGGGAAAAGAATTTCTCTCCGATCAACATTGATGATAAAGTTTTGATCAGAGCGGAGTTTCATGATTCTGTAGCAGGAATGCATGAGATTATCATTCAGCCTAAAATGTCTTTCGGAACAGGACATCACCCAACTACCCATTTAATGATCCAACAGATGATGGATATTGATTTTAATGGTAAAAAAGTTTTAGACATGGGATGTGGAACTTCCGTATTAGCTATTTATGCAAAACAACAAGGCGCTGGTGAAGTGAAAGCAATCGATATTGATGAGTGGTCAGTTGAAAATTCTAAAGAAAATTCTGAAAGAAATGGGGTAGTTCTTGATATTGAACAGGGAACTGCAGAGAACTTAGGAAAAGAGAATTTCGATATTATTTTAGCCAATATCAACCGTAATATTCTTATTTCAGATATTCCTACGTATGTTTCTGTTTTAAATGATGGCGGAAATTTATTGTTGTCAGGACTGTGTTTCTTTGATGTAGATGATATTCTGGAAGTATGCAAGGAAAATAACCTTGAATTGAAAAAACAGTTACAAAGAGAGGAATGGGTAAGCTTATTGCTTGAAAAATAAGAATACAAAATAACTATATGAAATCCTTATTTACTGTTTTCTTTTTGTTTGTACTTCAGCTTTTTTCTGCTCAGGAAGATGTTTATGCCAATGGTGTTTTTGGATTTGAAGAAAATAAAGGACAAAAGATATTTTCGAACTGGACAAGAGTCAGACAGGAACCTAAAGTGGATGCTCAAATTGTAGATTCTTTACAGACGAATCAGCAGATCCTTATTCTTCAAAAAGATGAAAATATTTTGAAATTAGGAGAGAGACGTTCCAATTGGTACAAGATCTCCTATCAGAAAGGAGAGCAAACTGCAGAAGGTTATATCTGGGGTGGAAATCTTTGTGTAGGATACAGAAATAAAAACGGGTATGATTTTCTCTTTGGACTTTCAAAAACTGAAACCAAAAAAGATAAAGCATCCGGAGAGAATTTTAAACAAAATATAGCAAGTATAAAAGTGCTTGAAGGCAATACCCTGATCGATGAGGTTTTTTTTGAAACCGGACAAGGTGAAGAGTTAAGCTATGGAACATTTACTATAGAAAGCAACCATAAATTACAAAATGTAGAACTGACTTTAAAAGCAATGGTTTCAGGAGAGGCTTGTGGAATTGCCAGTTATGATCAATATGTATTATTTAAAGATAAAAAACTCATTACCTTACCGAAATTAACGAATGTAGGTGATGCCGATGTTTATTATCACAGTGAAAGTTTTGTATTTCCAAATGATAAAGGTGGAATTCCCAATGCTTTTATTTTTAAAATGGAAGAAATGGAAAAAGATGAAAAGGACAGGGAAAAGAAAAAACATTCTTCTAAAACATATCTTTGGGATGGCAACTCTTATAAGCTTAAATAAATTTTAAATAACAAATATAAAAACCACCATGAATATTGGTGGTTTTATTTTGAAAGAGTTAATTAGTCTGGGTTTTTCAGTATTGAAGCAAATGCTCTGACTGGAAATGTACCCATCCCCTTGAACTTTGGAGGAACAGCACTGAAAGTAAAACCTTCTTGAGGAAGTAAATGCAAATTGCATAAATGCTCCACGATTATAATTTCGGCGCTGAGAAGGGTGGTGTGAACAGGCCTGGCTTTACCTGATGTATTGTCGATATTAACGGAATCAATACCAACTAATTTGACATCACAGTCTCTCAGATATTCAGCTGCCTTTTGGGTTAAATAAGGATGTTTTTCAAAATAGGTATCAGTTCTCCAGTAAATGTCCCAACCCGTGTGTATTAAAACTGCCTTGTTTCTGATTTCATAATTTTTTAAATGATCTTCAGTAATTTCTAAGGTTTCGGAAAATGGAATCCTGATGACTACAGCATCCAGTTCAGCGAATTTTTCTAATTTCATTCCTGACAGATCTTTTCCATTCTCAAATCTATGGAAAGGACAGTCGATGTAGGTTCCGGTATTGGTCACCATTTCAATTTTGCCAATTTGAAACTCTGTTCCCTCTTCGTAATACTGCTTAGAGTCTTCCCTGCTTAAATAATCACAGATAATAGGTGCTGGTAAGTCCTTGTAGGTGATAAGTCCGTCCTCTATGATATGGCTTAGGTCAATGAGTAGATCCAATGATTTTGCGGGGTTAACGGGTTTTCGTTTATGTGGTTCATTAAAGATTTGCTTATTGATAATATTTGTTTTTCCGACCATTAGAAGTCTTAAATCTTTAACAATATAATCTGCAAGTTCTTTGTCTGTAATATCAACTCCTGCAATATCAAGCCTGAAGTCTTCCCCTTTTATGTTTCCTCCGTTGGTAAAATAAATTTCAAAATCAAATTTCACTCGTTTATCCATAACTGTTATGTTTTGAACAAAGGTGAAAAAACTTAAATGTTATCTACTTGACTTATATCAATTGAGTCTACTTTTCTACTTCTGATCCTGCTTAATGTCTCCGGACTTATTCCAAGATAGGAGGCGATGTGAAAAAGAGGGATTCTTGTTTCTGATTTTGGAAAGAGGGATAGAAAGTAAAAGTAACGCTCAGCGGAGTCGTGAAGTAAAAATGAACTTTCCCTTCTGCACTTTTTAATAAATTCGTTTTCTAATATTGTATGGGTTAATCTATACCATTTGTTATCCTCACTTAAAAGTTGATCGATTAAATTTTTTGGTATTACAATGATTTCGCAATCTTCAATGCAATGAAAATTCAGTTTTGTTTTTTCGCCAGTCAGAAAGCTTGTCAATGCTGTGAGAAAATTATTTTCAAAGAAAAACTCGGTGTTTATTTCTTTGTAATCTTTAAAGTAAAAGCTTCTTACCAATCCTTTCTGAAGGAAAAACAAATCATTTGCTGTTGTATTTTCTTTTATGATAGAATCTCCACTTTTCAGATTTAAAGCTTTAATGCCGGATATTAATGTTTGTTTTTCACTATCTGATAAAGGAAATAGTGATTGTAAAATATCAACAAATTGGGCTACATTATATTCGGTCACAGTTCGGTTGGGTTAATAAGAGAAAGAAATTAGATAAAGCTAATGTACAAAATATTAGGGCACATTATTATAAATGAATAAATAGAATTGTGAGTTTTAAAGTGAACATAAGGGGTTGTCATTGAGCTTTTTAGTAAATGAAGGCGAGGTGTTTTTTAATGTTCTGTCCGTCTTTTTAGGTAATATTTATTACAAAGGGATACAATTAATTCGAGTAACGACACAACCTTATAGATGTGCGTTTTATGAAACTATAATAAATTAACAATTAATACGTTATACATATATACAATCTGGTAATGTACCGGAAAACTCAATACCCTCCTTATTCAAACACCCGATTTTAGCACATCTGTTTGTTCGCGTCAGGTAGATCAAACAAGATATCTTATGTCACAAAAAGTAAAATTCTCATCAGCTTCTGGCTCTCTTTTTTATGCAACCCTAAGGAGTAGAGTAGATCAATTTTTTAGTCAGCATCAATTAAGTCAACATGCTAATGTCCACATGTGGGGTAAAACTGCGTTTTTCCTTGCTGGGTTCACAGGAGTTTACCTTTTAATCATTTTGGCTCCATTACCTATCTGGATGTTCTTACCACTTGCTGCAGTTCTGGGTATGTTTAGTGCCTTTGTAGGCTTCAATGTGTGTCACGACGCTATACATGGTGCCCTCTCTGGTAATAAAAAAGTGAATAAACTATTTGGGATTATTTTTAACCTGATCGGCGCCAATCCATATGTTTGGAGTATCACCCACAATGTGGTTCATCACACCTATACAAATATACCTGGCCACGACGAGGATATTGAGGTAGCACCAGGATTGATCCGGATTGCTGAAGAAGATGAAGTGAATCGCATTCAGCGATACCAGCATTGGTACGCCTTTCCGCTTTACAGTCTGGCCTCCCTGTCATGGGTATTCCGTAAGGATTTTGTGAAGTTTTTCCAGAAAAAAATTGGTGCACATCAAAGCAAGCATCCGAAGCTGGAGTATTTCAATTTATTTTTCTATAAAGCGCTTTATTACTTCCTTTTTATTGTATTGCCCCTATTGGTGATGGATATAAGCTGGTGGCAGTTTCTGATTGGCTTTTTGTTTCTGCATATTGCCGAAGGCTTAACGATGGGACTGGTGTTTCAGCTGGCTCATGTTGTTGAAGGCACTAATTTCCCTGTGCCTAACGAAGCTGGGCAGATGGAAGAAGCATGGGCAGAGCATCAGATGCGTACAACTGCGAATTTTGCAACACACAATAAGCTCGCAGCATTTTTCCTTGGTGGACTGAACAGGCAGATCGAACATCACCTGTTTCCTAAAGTATGCCACATACACTATGGAGAGATCTCCGTCATTGTAAAAAAGACAGCGATGGAGTTCAATTTGCCTTACAATGAAAATAAGAGCTTTTTATCCGCGCTGCGTTCGCATTTTATAACGCTGAAAAAATTTGGTAAAGAGGCGAGTACCAATTAGCTAAAGTATACCTATCTCCTTAAGTGAGCGCGAAAGGATTCGAACCTTTGACCGTCCCGATTAAAAATCGGGATGCTGTATCTTATCTGATGGTTTAATAAGGTTTTGTATTTTATACTTACTTTTCCAAGCTTTTACTTCTCTTTCTCTTTTGTATGCTTCGGATTTGGTATTGAAAGGTTCAAAATAAATAATAGTCCAGTCTTTGGTTTTTGCTGTAAAACCTTTATGGTTTGAAAGATGTTTTCTTAACCTTTCTTGTAGACTTTCACAAGAATGACCAATATAATATTTGTCTAAAGATTTAGAAAAAAGTATGTAGAAATAACACATGAAACTAATGTAAACAAAAAAACTCACAATAAAGATTGTGAGTTCTAAAGTGAGCGCGAAAGGATTCGAACCTTTGACTGTCCCGATTACAATCGGGATGCTCTATTTTGTGTGAATTAATACATGAATTATGTAAACAAAAAAACTCACAATAAAGATTGTGAGTTTTAAGTGAGCGCGAAAGGATTCGAACCTTTGACCGTCTGCTTAGAAGGCAGATGCTCTATCCAGCTGAGCTACGCACCCTAAATAGGTTTTTATTTTAAAAAAGTCGGGGCGGCAGGATTCGAACCTGCGACCTCCTGGTCCCAAACCAGGCGCGATGACCGGACTACGCTACGCCCCGATTAAAGGTCATCTAAAACGAGTTTTACCTCTTTTTTTGTGGGTGCAAATATATGATAGTTTTTTGAATTAAAAAAATAAAAATTGATAAAATATTACTGAATTAAAAATGATTGTCGCTATAAGGTTATTAATCATTATGTTAAATCTATGTAGAGATGGTCTGTTAATTAAGCGTAAAATAAACTTAATAATAATATGGCAGAAATAATAGAGTAATGGGAATGATCAATTTTTCTTAGATTTACCATTCGGAGAAACGATGATAGAGCAGCAGACTGGAGTATATAATAATCCATAGAAGTTTAATGCAAAAGAATTGGAAAATTTTGAAATATTACCTAAAAAAGGTAAAAAATGGTAATATTGATTATAGAACTTATGATTTAAATGAGTCACCTACATCGGAGCAGAGAGAAAATGGTGCAACCAGAGATAAAGCAAGAATAGTAACTGGTAGTGATGGTAGTACTTATATTACAAATCTACATTATAAAAAAGGGTCATTTAAAAAAGTTAGATAATGAGAAAAGAGGAACTATACGATTTAAAATATACTTTATCCGAAAGTATTTATCCAATGCTAAAAGCTTTTAAAGATAAAGTAGATAAAAAGGAGATGCCAACTTTACCTGATTTCAAAAATGAAATCTTTTTTGAAGATAAAAAGATGACTGTTGATTTAATGTTTAGGTTTTGGAGTGATAGGCTCGGGGAAATGATTTTCCCATTTGAATATTATTGTTATCCAAAAAAATTTGAGAATATTTCAATAGATGAAAGGGAGGAAAAAATACAAAAAGGATTAGATGTTTTTGCAAAATATTTCAATGATTTGTGGATCTAAAAGTCATATCCTCCTGTACTAATGCTAGCGTCTTGCTCGTATCCGACATAAAAAAATTATACAAAAGACCGGAAAATATATTTTCCGGTCTTTTGTATTTTAGAATGCTTAACAAGCAATTATGTCTCTGCAATTCCACCAACTTTTTCTATCTGCCCACCAACAAGTTTAAATTCAATTCCATGTTCGGTATCCACCTGATAACGAATACTGATTTTAATAGTGTGGTTTTCTAAAACCCTTAAATACATTAGTTCTTTAATATACTCATTGTGTTTTTCTACAGTGTCAATACCCAATGCTGCTTCGCCGGATTTTTCTGGGTTTTCAAAATAATGAGCATAATGTTTTTGATAATAGTCAAAGGCTTTATTCTGAATGCTACTTAGATTAGTTTCAATATTTGCCAAGAAATCCTGATACGTATTTGCAAAAGCATCCAGCTGATTTTCAGTGGGTGGTTCTTCAATTTCTTCTCCATCATCATCAAACTCTTCTCCAAGAAATATAGTAATATTCTGTTCTGTGAAAAACGGATGAGAGAATGAGATATGAGATGAAAAACCTGCCCAATCTTGATCTACGGAGCCCCAATATGGATGTGTTGTCATATTTTTTTAATTATAAACATAATGTGAAAATAGAAATAAATATCGTTAGATAGATGATTCTTTTGCGTAAAAAATTTTTACATTTTCTTACATTTACCTTGTCGGAAAATTATAAGGTGGACCTATTTTAAATAATAAAAGAAATGATAGATATCATAGAATTTAAAGAGAATTTGGGGCTAAGCGAAATCCCAACGGAGCTGGAAAAATTGATCTATTTTCAGAACAATATTTCTTCTTTCGAAAATTATGTAGATGGTTTTGGAGTTTTAATAGATGATAAATCTGGATTGATGAGTTGGAGCGAGGATGAGAGTTTTTTGAATCGTTTATTTCCTTTTGCTCAGGCAAATGGTTCAGGTTCAATTTATGCAGTTTGGAATGATGGATCCAATCAGCCCTTAAATCAAATGCCTATTGTGGTTTTTGGAGATGAAGGTGGTGTTCATATTGTTGCAGTCAATATCTTGCAACTTTTTTACTTGCTCACCTATGATACTGAAATTGGAGTGGATTTTGATGAAGCTTATTTTTACAGAGACGAAGAGAGTTATGGAGAGAGTGAAGATTTGAGGGAATATTTAAAGTGGATGAAAGGAGACTACAACTTTGATCAAATTGAAGATCCTAATTTGCTGATTAAAGTTGCTCAGGAAAAGTACAAAGAGATTTTTGATCAATGGTTTGAACAGTATTTTCAAGATTAATCAATCAAGGCATTCTCACAATTGTATAGGTATAATTGTGGGTAAGTAATAAAAGTAACTCTACGAATACTAATATAAAAACAGATATTATAAAATTGAAAGAAACAGATTTTTATAAAATGTACCTACCAGCATTAGAACAGGTACTAAAGAATGATTCTTTAATTGAATAAAACTTGTCAGAATTGATCAATATGCACTACCAAAATTATAATTATACAAGCAAATCCTAAGTAATAAAAATTCTTGATAGCAATACAAATATTATAGAGGTAATTATTGGAGCAATCAATGGAATAAATGATCCCGAATGGTTGGAAGGATTATGCATAAGGTATATTCTTAATGAAGATTTTGGGATAGCAAGGGCTGCAATATACGGAATTAGTGACATAGCAAGAATGTATGGCAAATTATCCAATAGGAAAGTAGTAGAAATGCAGTTTACTCAAATTAATGACCAGAGGTTGAAATGCATAATTAAGGAGGTAAAAGATGATCTTAGAATATTTTTAAAAGATGGCTGAAAACAAAAAAACTCACAATATGAATTGTGAGTTTAGAAGTGAGCGCGAAAGGATTCGAACCTTTGACCGTCCCGATTACAATCGGGATGCTCTATCCTATATTATTTCTTTGCTGAAGTATATAAAAACAAAAAAACTCACAATAGAGATTGTGAGTTTAGAAGTGAGCGCGAAAGGATTCGAACCTTTGACCGTCTGCTTAGAAGGCAGATGCTCTATCCAGCTGAGCTACGCACCCATAAAAAGTTGATTCTCGCTTAGTCTATAAGCGCGTTAAAAAAAAGTCGGGGCGGCAGGATTCGAACCTGCGACCTCCTGGTCCCAAACCAGGCGCGATGACCGGACTACGCTACGCCCCGAAAATGATAGTCGCGGAGAGTAAGGGATTCGAACCCTTGGTACCGTTTCCAGTACGCATGTTTAGCAAACATGTCCTTTCGGCCTCTCAGGCAACTCTCCTGTTATAACGTTTTTTGAATGATCGTTGTTCCGTTATTGCGAGTGCAAATATAGAATAGATTTCTTTATTTACCAAATAAATTTCAAGAAAATTTTACGTATTTTTGAGGGTAATAAATGATTAAAAATTTCGACTAATGCGTAAAACATTATATATCATCGGATTAAGTGCTTTTGTTTTTTCTTGTACCCCTCAAAAGAATGTTAAGAAAAGTACATACAAACCAAAAAATCCAGTGACACAACCAAAAACGGTAGTAAAAACACCTGCTACTGAAAAGCCAAAACCACAAATTACCAATGACCGCGGAGTAGAATTTTTCACCACCAATATCGCCGATCCAACGAAGAATGATAATACGGCTAGCTACGGTTCAATTGTCTCTGCAAAACCTGGAGGATATAAGGTTGTAAAAACATACTTTCCGGCTGTTGCTCAAAATTTCAGACAAAAATATTTAATACTGCATTATACGGCTTTACCGGACGATAAATCGATCATGGTTCTAACACAGCAGACTGTAAGTGCTCACTATTTGGTTAATAATACCGGAGATAATGAGATCTATCAATTGGTAGATGAAAATAAACGTGCTTATCATGCCGGAATAAGCTCTTGGAGAAGTGACAAAAATCTGAATGATAACTCAATTGGAGTTGAAATCGTCAACATGGGATATACAACTGATGCTGCAGGGAAAAGAACTTTTGCGCCATTTAGTGATGAGCAGGTAAGAAAGGTTGCTGCTTTAGCAAAAGATATTGTGGTTAGATATCAGATTCCTGCAACCAATGTATTGGCGCATTCCGATATTGCGCCCACAAGAAAGCAGGATCCGGGACCAATGTTTCCATGGAAAAAACTATATGACGAATATCAGATAGGAATGTGGTATGATGAGGCAGCAAAACAAAGTATCTTTGAATTAGCGCAACTTGATTTCCAGACCCGATACAATGAAGCTTCATTTATCTTTTTAATTCAGACAGCATTTCAGAAATTTGGATATGGAATAGAGTTGAGTGGAGCATGGGATGATGCGACAAAAAAAACAATTGAAGCCTTTCAGTATCATTTCCGTCCACAAAACTATGATGGAATTATGGATGCCGAAACATGGGCCATATTGCAAGCTTTGAATCAGAAATATCCTGTAAAATAAAATTTAAAGCGCATCCGATAACGATGCGTTTTTGCTATATTTAAACGATAAAAAAATAAAAAATCTGTAATGGAAAATTTCAGAAAAGAAAGCGATTTGCTGGGAGAACTTAATGTACCGGTAGATGCTTATTATGGAGTGCAAACCCAAAGAGCGATCAATAACTTCAAAATTTCGGGACAGCTTCTTTCTTCATATCCGGACTTTATTAAAGGATTGGCTTTTGTGAAAAAGGCGGCTGCTAAAACGAATTACGAGTTAGGCTTATTGGATGAAGAGTTGTATTTCAAAATCGCAGAAACCTGCGATGAACTTATTGATGGAAAACTTCATGAACAGTTTCCTGTAGATATGATTCAGGGTGGCGCAGGAACTTCAATAAACATGAATGCCAATGAAGTAATTGCTAACAGAGTTTTAGAGAAATTAGGTAAAAATAAAGGGGAATATCAGTTCTGTTCACCCAACGACCATATCAATCTTTCTCAGTCGACAAACGATGCATATCCTACTGCTATAAAAATGGGACTTCTGCGTATGAACGTAGGATTAGTTGAAAGACTTGAGAAAATTGTAAATGCTTTTCGTGTAAAAGGACAGGAATTTCAGGATGTTATAAAAATGGGAAGAACGCAGCTTCAAGACGCTGTTCCTATGACTTTGGGACAGGAGTTTGAAGCTTTTGCTGCCAATCTTGAAGAAGATATTTCTAAATTGAATAACAACGCTGACCTTTTTGTTGAGGTTAATATGGGAGCTACAGCAATCGGTACAGGAATCAATGCTCCGATTGGATATGCTAGTCTTTGTGCTAAAAACCTAGCTCAGATTACAGGTTTTCCAATTGTTTCTGCTCCAAATTTAGTAGAAGCTACTCCTGATACAGGTTCTTACGTGATCTACTCGTCAGCGATGAAACGTCTTGCTTTAAAATTATCAAAGATCTGTAATGATTTGAGATTGCTTTCTTCAGGGCCAAGAGCTGGGCTTTTTGAGATCAATCTGCCGCCAATGCAACCAGGATCATCTATTATGCCTGGGAAAGTAAATCCGGTAATTCCTGAGGTGGTTAATCAAGTCTGTTTTAAAGTAATCGGGAACGATCTTACAGTGACCTTTGCTGCAGAAGCAGGACAATTACAGCTGAATGTAATGGAACCTGTACTTTCTCATGCGATCATGGAAAATATTAATTTCCTCTCCAATGCGTTAGATACCCTTCGTGATAAATGTATCGTTGGTATTACAGCCAATAAGGAAGTGTGTTTAAATATGGTGAAACACAGTATCGGTATTGTAACCGCTCTTAATCCTTATATTGGATATAAGAAATCAACGGAAATTGCCAAAGAAGCATTAGAAACAGGAAAAAGTGTATATAATTTAGTGTTGGAAAAAGGAGTTCTTACTCAGGAAAAACTGGATGAGATTCTTGATCCTAAAAATATGCTGATGCCTCATAATAAATAATATTTTTGCAAATCTGTAACAGATAATAATACAAAAGGTCTTCACTTGAATCACAGTGTTTTTTAAGTGAAGGTCTCTATAATACATGATAAAAAATTGAGGTTTTTAATTGTAATTCCGGCACACAACGAAGAGGATAATCTTCCATTTACTTTAGATTCTTTACAACAGCAGCGTTATAAAGATTTTAAGGTTGTGGTCAGTAATGATGGTTCTACAGACCGGACTTCTGAAATCATAAAAAAATATACTGATAATGATTCCAGGTTTGAAACTGTAAACCTCCAGAAGTCGGCACATCAGCCAGGTTCTAAAGTAGTGAATGCTTTTAAGAAAGGTCTGGAAACACAGAGTCCTGATGCCTTTGACATCATTTGTAAGTTTGATGCTGATATTATTTTGTCCGAAAACTATCTTGAAACAATAGAAGAAGCCTTCAGAAATAATCCGAAATATGGTTTGATAGGAGGTTTGTTATATGTGGAAAAAGATGGTGAATGGGTGTATGAAGGGAATTCAAATAAAAATCATGTGAGAGGACCTATGAAAGCCTATAGAAAAGAATGTTTTCAAGCGATGGGAGGATTAAGGGAAACATTAGGCTGGGATAATATTGATTCCATATTACTGGAAAATCTAGGTTGGAAAGAGATCGTTTTACCAGAATTAAAAGTGAAATTAATCAAAGTTAAGGGCGCTGATTACACGGTAAAGGAATTTGATTATTATGGAAGGTATTTTTATTTTTTAGGGCTGAACAGGTTTCTTGCTTATATCGCATCTTCGAAGGAAGCGATGAAAAGTAAATCAATTCCTTTTTTCTTTAAGATCATTAAAACATATGAAGACTGCAGGTCGAAGAAATTGGAACTGAAGATCAGTAAAGATGAACAGCGAGTTATCAACAGCCAACGCTGGAAAGCTTTAAAAAAGAAATGGTTGGGGATTTAAAATTCAAATCATCAGTATAAATTCATTTATATCAATAGCAACGGATTTTAGTTGAAATAAAATACTTTGAAAAATATAGCCTACATAGAAATAGACACTCACACTGAAATTGCACAGGCTTTCATGGATATTATGAAAGACTCAGAGCAGTTTTCAGTCGATTATTATTTTTCAAAAAAAATCAAAGATCAGATCAGAGAAGATGGTGAGGCTGTTTTTTTATCAGACAGTTCGATGATAGGTGATCAATTGAAAGAAAAAAAATATGACCTTATTATTATCGGAACTGTACACCGTTATTTTAATACTTTTCTGACGATTGTTCAGAAATACAATGCCGCTGTTATTACCCATAATCTCAACTTTGCTCAGTCTTCAAAATTTGGTTTAATAAAAAGTATTTTCAAAGAAGATGTTATGTATAGGCTTAAATTATGGTGGAAAGAAAGTTTGGTTTATTCTTCAAAAGTTTATAAGCGGGCAAAACATCTATTGGTTCTTGATCAGGAATTGTCTTCAGAAGCATATAAATTTCTACCTCTTTTTTATACGGTCGATTTTGATAAAACTCAAAGTAATGATCTGATAATTGTTATTCCAGGGGGAGTTTCACAGAGAAGGAGAGATTATCAGCATGTTTTTAAAACGATTCAAGGTCTTAATGCTGCTCAGAAATGTTCCTTTATATTTCTTGGAAAATCTGAGGGTGAAGAATTGGAGATTCTTGACGATTTATCTCAAAACCTATCCGAAAATAGTACAATACACTATTTTAAAGAGAGGGTGTCAGGGGATGATTATGAAAACTGGATGCGGAAAGCGGATGTATTATGGTGTCCGATCCAACAGGAGACAGCGTTTTTCAGTCAGAAAGAATTTTATGGAAAAACTAAAATGACAGGAAATATAGGCGATGCTATTAAATATGGTAAGCTGGCAGTTTTCCCCAAAGATTATCCATCACAATTAGATTTTATAATTCCCGAAAAAGAAAATGTCATTGAGCAGTTCCAACAGCTTAAAAGCCAAAGTTTTGATTTTCAAAAAAACTATGGCAAAAAGAATGTTCAGGCAACTCTGGAGAAAGTATTAAATAGTCTTATTTAAATTTAAAAATACCTTTAATAAAAGTCTTATTCAGATAATCTTCAAGAGGAAATATTTTCGTGAAGTAATTCCCAATATAAATCAATATCAAAACAACTGCCGGCTTATAGAATAAATTGATGAGGTTATTGTTGAATGTAGGTAAAACAATAGCTACGGTGATCGCTAGCGTACAAATGATGGAAACAAAGATCATCTCAATACTTAGTGGTGAAACTTTAAACATAAAGTAGTTGAAAGCAATTTTAATCACGTTGTAGGTAGTTAATGAAATGGCCGTCGACAAAGCAATTCCAATTAACTTTAAGTCTGTGTTTTTAATAAAATAATAGTTCAAACCTATTGTTAATCCTGCTAGTAGAAGCATTACCAGAATATTGAAACGGTAATATTTTGAAAGAGAAATAATATTTCCATTAAATCCTGTTGCCAGGTCCACTAAAACAGCCGATCCCCAGATCCATACCACAGGCTCATATTCTCTCAGCATAATCCCATTTTTAGGCATAAACTGAGTAAGAAAAGGAAAGCCAACCATGATACATGAAAACAGTACGGCACCCAAAAAATATAAAGATAAAGATGTCTTTTTATGGAATCGGTCTAATTCTTCCATATCTCCCTCTGCAAGCGTTTTGCTGATAATCGGTGCTGAAATATTGAACAGTCCTAATTGCGGAATAGAGATCAATGAGATAAGGGCGTAGATAACTGCATAAACACCATTTTCTTCCATTCCCATAAATTCACCGATCATAAAGCTGTTGATCGCAAGATAGTTCCCAAAAGTCCCTAAAAAACCGAAAAAACTGTAGTTTGAAAACTCTTTCCAGAAGTTGTTTTTTTTGAAATAATCTGTGCTAAAATCTAACCTGATTTTTTCTAATCTATTCGTGTAATAAATATATCCAAAAAGCATTAATGCAAATATTCCAAAGAAAAATGCGAAAGCTATTTTTTGTGATAAAAGGAGATAGGAAAAAATGCAGAAAGCCCCTAAATTAGCTATTTTAGGAAGAAGGTTATCAAAAACATTAGAAACAACAATTCTCTTATAATTTGAAATATATTTATTGAAAATGGCACAAAGTGACAGTATTAAAACAAGTGGTAAAATAATTTGCTTACTCTTCCAGGCTTCCAGTTTAATAAATTTTGGATATAAGAAAGGTATTAAAAAGAAAACAATACAAAATATGATAAAACTGATCAGTATGGTAAGTAATGATAAGGAAAGCATATTTTGCTTTTTACCATCTTTTTCCAGTCTGTGAAAAAACTTAACATTTGAATATGAGATCCCCAGTACAACAAAAGGGACAAGCATTTCTGCTGTAGACAGAATGTAGCGTAGCTTTCCGTAAAATTCAAAATTACTCGGAAAGATAAAGATAGCTGAAACGGTACCCAACAAGAAACCAATATAACCAATAATGGAATATTTGAATCCCTGTCTTGCTACTACACTCATAAAGATATTTTAATAGGTTTTTGGTATAAAAATAATATTGTTGATATACGCTGTTTTGTTTTTTTCGTCGCTGGTGTTGCTTACTAAAATTTCTTCAGTCAGTTTTTCAAGCTTAAAATGAGTACGGTTTAAATAACGCGCCTCATATCCCCAGCTTTCAACTTCAGAGATCTCTTCCCAAATAGGTTTTTCATGATGCCTCTGTTCCATTTCTACCATAAGAGTGGGTAGAAATTGCTGGATGGTTTTTTTACCGCCTAAAAGCGTTTTCATTTCATTTCCTTCAACATCTATTTTAATGAAATCCAGTTTTTGGAGGTTTTCTTTCGTAGCCCAATCATCCAGTTTTGTTACTGTTACTTTTTCAGTATAGCTTCTTTCCTCACCTTTTTCTTTATATGAAGTGTTAAGTGTTCCTCGTGAAGCAACCATTTTGCCATTGATGATGGGAACTTTAAATTCCGCAGTTGTATTTTCATCAGAAAGGGCTAAAGAAAGAACCTTCATAGAAGGAAAAAGTCTCTTTAAACGGGTAAATAATTTTTTATTAGGTTCAAAAGCATAAATATGCTGATGGTTCAGCTTATTTTGCAATTGATACAAAAAAGTTCCAACATTAGCGCCAATATCCAGGATCACTGCATTTTCAGATAAATATTCTTTGATCCACACCAATTCCGGCTCTACATTTCGTGCCGAAAAGTTATCTTTTGAAAGATTGTGTAAGCTTTTAAAATATCTACTTTTATAAAAACTTGGACTTATATATTGTAAGTTTTCTGCAATTCTTTGGTATAAAGACATCCTTGATTATTTGACAGTGAGCAAAGATAGTCAAAAATGTTAAATATGTGTTAAAATATTAAAATCGTAATACATTGATTTTCAATAGATATTCTAAATTTTATTTTCGAATGGAATATAGGTTGAATATTCTTAAAAATTAGCATTCTTTAAGGGGAATCAGCTAATTGATTTTGTATTAAGTTTGTATTTGTGGCTACCTGTAATTTATTGGAAAGGCGTATTTAAGAAATCATTAAAAGGTTTCATGATTTTAAAAATTTCAGCAATATTTTTGGCTGCATTTTTATCCAATACCTCTTCATCCTTTAGCTTATAGACCACTATAAAACTCTTCAGTTTTAAATATTCACCCATCGGATCTTCCTTTTCAAAACCTTGTGGAACTTTTTTCAATTTATCATCCTGATCCATTTCAGGAAAATATTTTTTGAAATCTTTATTATTTAGAATTTTAATAAAATCATCTCCATACAGCGATATTTCTTTTCGGACTTCTTTTAAAACTGAAGATTCGGGCATATAGATTCCACCTGCTAGAAAGGTTTTTCCTGGTTCCATATGAAGGTAATAACCTCCCTTTTGAGATCCTTTACCCATTCCTAAAGAAGCTCCAAAATTAGTTTTATAAGGGATTTTATCTTTTGAAAATCTTGTATCTCTATAAATTCTGAACAGGGCTTTTTTTGCATCAAGCTTAGCAAGCTCCTCATCAAATCCAGACATTTCTTTGATTAGATCTTCAAGAAAAGCAATTACATTTTCCTGAGATTCCGTATAAAGGTTCTTGTTTTCATTAAACCATTCCCGGTTGTTGTTTTTGGATAGTTTTTTTAGAAAATCAAAAGTTTTTGTAGAAATGGTGGCTGACATATTTTTTTATTTAGTCAAATTTAATTAAATTATTCATATCTCAATGCTTCAATTGGATCAGGTTTGGAAGCTTTTAAAGCAGGGTAATATCAATAGAAGATTCTGTAATGAAAGTAAAAGTAGCCAGGATAAAAATGGTGTGACCAGTTTAAAGATCCTGCTATGCAGAAGTTTTTGAAAGCCGTAAAGAATTAATGGAAGTGTTATTTTCTTTTGCGCAATTAATATGGTTTTCTAAGACTAATTTTTCTGGATAGATAGGTGTTTTGAGCAAAAAAATAATCATTTTGAAAGAGAATATCAAAAAGAAAAACTTGCGTTTCATGATTTTATTTTTGAAAATTCATTAATAGCAAAGAAATAATCAATCCAATTTAATAAAAAAAAATATTGTTTAATAGTTTTTTAACTTTTGGCTTGATTTATTGCGGTTAATTTTTTAAAAATTAACAAAACATTAAAGGATTCTGAAATTAAGATTCGTTATTTAATGCTTTATTCAAAAAAGTTAAAATATTTGTTGTATCTTTGCAAAAATTTTAAAATATTTAATGAATTTATTTACGGAGTCCAATTTAAGTCCTGACATCCTTAAGGCTATTGGCGAAATGGGTTATGAAAGCCCGACAGAAATCCAAAAACAGACTATCCCTTTTATTCTTTCAGATATACGCGACTTGATCGCACTTGCGCAGACTGGGACAGGCAAAACTGCAGCGTTTTCGCTTCCGATTTTGGATATGATTGACGATACGAGTCGCAAAATCCAGCTATTGGTGCTTTGTCCGACACGCGAATTATGTCTTCAGATTTCTAAAGACATAAAAAATTACTCTAAGTACATGCGAGACATCAAAACTACAGCAGTGTATGGTGGTAGCAGTATTATGGACCAGATCCGCTCTTTAAAGGAGAAGCCGCAGATTATTGTAGGTACTCCTGGTAGAGTAATTGACTTGATCAACAGAAAAGCTCTTGACTTTTCTGCTATTCACTGGTTGGTTTTAGACGAGGCTGATGAAATGCTTTCAATGGGTTTCAAAGACGAATTGGAAACAATTTTACGTGAAACTCCTGAAACAAAACAAACTTTCTTATTCTCGGCTACGATGAGTAAAGAAGTAGAAAGAATTTCTAAAAACTATCTTACAAATCCACATCGTATTTCGATAGGTTCTATTAACGAAGTTAAAAAGAACATTAAACATGAATACTATGTTGTAGGATACCGTAACAAAAAAGAAGCTCTTAAGAGATTAATTGACGCGAACCCTAATCAGTATTCCATTATTTTCTGTAGAACAAGAATGGAAACTCAGGAAGTTGCAGATTTCTTAATGCAGAATGGATTTGCGGCTGATGCCCTTCATGGTGATCTTTCTCAAGCGCAGAGAGATACGGTAATGAAGAAATTCAGATTGAAGAATATCGACATTTTAGTTGCAACTGATGTTGCAGCAAGAGGTTTAGATGTTGACTCTCTGACTCACGTTATTCATTATTCTTTACCTGATGATCCTGAAGTATTCGTTCACAGAAGTGGAAGAACAGGTAGAGCAGGAAAAGACGGGATCTCAATGTCTTTGATCAAGCCTGAAGAAAGCAGAAAGCTGAAACAAATAAAAGCAACAACGAAAATTGATATCGTTGAGAAAACAATTCCAACAGGACAGGATATTATCAAAGCTCAGGTTGGCGGAGTTTTCGAAAAGCTATTAACGGAGCATGAAGATTTATTTGAATTTGATGATAGCTTGATTCCGGATCTTAGTATGTTTACTAAAGAGGAATTAGTGCATCAGTTATTACAGTTCCAATTGAAGGATCTTGCATTATACTACAAAGACAAACATGATCTTGTTGAACAGAAGTTTAATAGTGGTAGAGATGATGACTTCTCTAGAAGAGACAGAGGTCGTGATAGAGACAGAGATAGAGATAGAGGAAGAGATCGCGATAGCAGAAGTGGAGATAGAGGAAGAGATCGTGGTAAACCTAGAAAAAAAGATGAGAATATGGTAAGATTCTTCTTCAACCTAGGGAAAAAAGATCAGTTGAAAAAATTAGATGTTTTAGATATCATCAATAAAGCAACTGAAGGAAAAAGCAAAAAAAGAGTTGAAATTGGAGATATTGAAATTTTAGAGAAATTTTCATTCTTTGAAATAGAAAAATCATTTAAGGGAGATCTTTTGAGCAATATTTCTACCATGAAATTCAAAGGAAAAGATATGAGAGCTGAAGAAGCTAATTAAAACTCATTTCAGATAATAGAAACCGGCTGTAAAGCCGGTTTTTTTGTTTGATAATCAGTACTTAAACCAATGTTAACAAAACTTAACGTTAGATGCTTTTTGTTAAGGTCCTTTTTTAGGAAATTTGCAGACGAAATTATAAATACTTAAAAATGGGAATTGGAAATATTTTCCACGCTTTTCAGCCAAAAGATAAAATCTTCTTCGTACTTTTTGAAAAAGTAACTGAAAACCTGGTTGCAATGTCTGAGGAATTCAACAACGGAATCAAGGATTTTGACGTTAATGACGACTCTATGTTGAAGAAAATGAGCGACTATGAACATAAAAATGATGAACTTACTCACGAAATCTTCATAGAGCTTGGAAAAAACTTTATCACTCCTTTTGATCGTGAAGATATCCATACACTGGCAACAGGTTTAGATGATATCGCTGATTATATCTACGCTTCTACAAAATACATCTTCTTATACAAATCGCCTTTAATGAAGGCTTATGCAGATTTTTCTCTGTTAATTCATAAAGCATGTCTTGAAATTCAGAACGCCATGAAAAACCTGAAAGGGTTCAAAAATATGGATCAGGTAAAAGAAGCTTGTATTAAAGTAAACTCTATTGAAAATATTGCAGATGATCTGCTTTCCAATTCAATGGTAGAGTTGTTTGAAACTAATGATGCTATCAATATTATTAAAGTATCATCTGTACTTAATTATCTTGAAATAGTAACTGATAAAGCAGAAGATGTTGCCAATACTATTGAGAACATCATGATTAAATACGCATAAACAATATAACAAAAAATGGAATTTCCGATTTTACTTACGGTTATTATTGCTTTAGCTTTAATCTTCGATTATATTAATGGTTTTCATGATGCGGCCAATTCAATTGCTACAATTGTTTCTACGAAAGTTTTAACTCCATTTCAGGCGGTACTTTGGGCAGCACTTTGGAATTTTGCAGCATTCTTTTTAGCAGCCTATGTAATAGGTGAATTTAGAATAGGAAATACCATTGCCAAAACGGTTAATGAAAATTTTATTACCCTTGAGGTTATATTCTCAGGTCTTGTTGCGGCAATTGCCTGGAATCTTTTAACTTGGTGGTTTGGTATTCCATCATCTTCATCTCATACTTTAATTGGCGGGTTTTTAGGAGCAGCTTTGATGCATGCTTTTATGTTGGATTATCACGATGTGGTAGCAACACAACCTAGCCTAGGAACATTTGAAACATTAAAACAGGCTTTTCATCAATTAACTACACAAAGTGTGGTGAAATTTGATAAAGTAATTCCTATTTTCCTGTTTATTTTCATGGCACCAATTATAGGGATGGTAATCTCAATTATTATTACATTAATTATTGTTCATTTATATAAAAGATCAAACCCATACAAAGCAGACAAATCTTTTAAAAGATTACAGCTTGTTTCTTCTGCACTTTTTAGTGTTGGGCACGGTTTGAATGATGCACAAAAAGTAATGGGAATTATTGGAGCGGCCTTGATTTATTATCATGTGGAAATGTTACATGATCCTGTTTATCTAAACATACCATCTGCTGGACGTTTTGATTATTTTGCTCAGCATTATCTTTGGGTTCCTTTGGTATCCTTCCTGGCTATTGGTCTGGGAACTATGAGCGGTGGTTGGAAGATCATCAAAACAATGGGAACTAAAATTACTAAAGTAACCCCATTAGAAGGTGTAAGTGCTGAAACAGCAGGAGCTATTACTTTATTTATTACAGACCAGTTGAGTATTCCTGTTTCTACAACGCATACAATTACAGGTTCTATTATCGGTGTTGGACTAACGAAAAGAATCTCTGCCGTAAGATGGGGAATTACCGTAAGCTTACTTTGGGCTTGGGTATTAACAATTCCTATTTCAGCTATTGTAGCAGGAATTACCTACCTTTTGGTTGCTTTTCTTTCTTAAATAGAATTTTAAATAATAATATTAAACTTTGTCCAAATGGGCAAAGTTTTTTGTTTTATAAAGACTTGAAAAATTGTATTTTTGTTGAAATTATAGGATTTTATGGAATTTTTAGACACCTACCAACAGCTTGTTGCTGATGCCATTACCAAATACACTTTTAAAGATAAGCCTACGGAATTATACGATCCGATGAACTACATCATCTCCCATGGTGGAAAGCGTTTACGTCCTATTATGGTTTTAATGGCTTGTGATTTGTTCGGAGGTGATCTTAAGCAGGCGATTAAGCCCGCATTAGCGATCGAGTTTTTCCATAATTTTACTTTGATCCATGATGATATTATGGATGAAGCTCCATTGCGAAGAAATAAACCTACCATTCATACTTTACACGGAATTAATGTGGGAATTCTTTCCGGAGATGGACTGATGTTAAAAGCATACAAGTTCTTTGAAGATCTGGAGCCGGAAATTTTTAAAGCTTGTATCAGAATATTTACGCATACCGGACTTTTGCTATGTGAAGGTCAGCAATATGATATCAACTTTGAGACTCAGGAAGATGTGACTTTTGATGATTATATCAGAATGATTACTTATAAAACAGGTGTTTTAAGTGCCTCTTCTTTTGAGATAGGAGCTCTGATTGCCAAGGCTAATTTTAAAGATGCAAAATCTATTTTCAATTTTGGGAAACATATCGGAATTGCATTCCAGATCATGGATGATTATTTAGATGTATTTGGAGATCAGGCACAGTTTGGGAAAAAACATGCCGGTGATATTTATGAAAACAAAAAAACGGTTCTTTATTTAATGGCGAGAGAACATGCCACTGATGAAGAAAGAAGAGAACTTGATCATTGGTATTCTAAAAAGACCGATAATATTGATAAGGTTTATGGAGTGGAGAAAATTTTCAGAAGAACCAAAGTTGATGAAAAGGCATTGCGTTTAATTCAAAAACATAATGAGATAGGTCAGAGCTATCTTCAGAAGATTAATATTCCGGAAGAAAAGAAAAAACCTTTTATAGAGCTAGCGAATTATTTGTTGAGAAGAGAAAGTTAGAACAGATAATAGGTTATTGATAGAAGGTGGCAAAAAATTCAAGAATATATTACCTATTTCCTGCTACAAATTATCTAAAACCTTATTGCTGCTACCTTATACCCATATATGAAATTCAGAACTGAAGTTAACATCAATGAGTCAGAGAATAAGATCGAAGTTGAAGATAAAATATTTTCAATAGGTTCTTGTTTTGCTTCAGAGATGTCAGATCTGCTTCAGCAAGGACAGATTCAGACAGCTAATAATCCGTTTGGGACTGTTTTTAACCCGTTTTCTATTAACAATGCCATACAAAGGCTTCATGACTCAGACTTTTATATTGAGGAGGATTTAATCACCTTTAACGAAGAATATATTTCTCTTGATCACCATAGCAGTTTTGATACACGGTATATTCATCAGACACTGGATAAAATTAATAGCAAAATAGAAGAAGGAAATCTTTTTCTACAAGATGCGAATTGGGTTATTATAACCTATGGAACCTCATTTATCTATGAATTTCAGCCAAAGAAAAAGCTTGTAGCCAACTGTCATAAGATACCGCAGAAATTCTTTGAGAAAAGATTGCTGACCCACCAGGAAATTACAGATTCAATTTATAATACGATTCTAAGTCTCAAAGATATCTGTAAAGAAAATGTACAGATCCTGTTTACGGTATCTCCTGTTCGGCATACCAAAGATGGAATGGTGGAAAACCAACTTAGCAAATCAAAATTGATCACCGCTGTTCATGAAGCTATTTCGGTGATTGAAAATTGCCATTATCTGCCAATTTATGAGATTGTGATGGATGATTTACGGGATTATCGTTTCTATAAAGAGGATATGATCCATCCTAATGCTCAGGCTATCCAGTATATTTTTGACAGGTTTGGATCTGCTTATTTCTCAGAAAATACTAAAGAATTTATTAAAGAGAATTTTAAAATTAATAAAGCTTTACAACATAAAACAGAAGATGAGAAAGATCCTAAATATCTTGATTTTAAAGAGAAATTAAAACAAAAGATCGACAATCAACAAAAGAAAGTAAAACATAAAATATTCTAGCTGATGATAGACTTTACAAAAATAGATTATTTGGAAAGTGGGAATCAGAAACAGCAAAGAGCTTTTGAAGTTCTTACGAAATATAAAGTTTTTGAAAAGCTTAAAAATTATTCTCCGATTTTAGCGGGAACAGTTCCAATTGAAATTGATGTTGAGGGCAGTGATTTAGATATTATCTGTGAGGTAGATCTTAGATTTGAAGAAGATTTTTTGAACGAAATAATGCTTAGTAAGCTAATTCCTTTGGAAGTAGATGTTAAGGTTGAAAAAGTAACTGTAAATGGAGAAAAAAGTATTGTTTTAAACTTTATGCTTGATGAATTTCCCATAGAGATTTTTGGACAAAATAAGCCGACAATAAAACAAAATGCTTACAGACATATGATTGCTGAATACAACATACTATGTGAGAAAGGAGAAACATTTAAACAGCAGATAATAGAATTAAAAAAGAAAGGGATCAAGACAGAACCAGCTTTTGGTTTACTGATGAATCTGGAAAACCCTTATGAAGATCTATTAAAATTTTAGAAAATGATTGATACACATACACACTTATACGCTGAAGAATTTGATGAAGATAGAAAAGAGGCAATCCAAAGAGCTTTTGATAAAGGGATAACTGAATTTTATCTTCCAGCCATCGATTCTGAATCTCATGAAAAGATGCTCCATTTGGAAAGCGAATATCCCGGCCAGATCTTTTCAATGATGGGTTTGCATCCTTGTTATGTAAAACCAGAATCTTGGGAAAATGAATTGAAGATCGTAAAAAATTATCTTGATCAAAGACATTTTCCTGCTATCGGAGAAATCGGAATAGATTTATATTGGGATAAAACGACTTTAGATATTCAGATTAAGACTTTCGAACAACAGATCGATTGGGCTATTGAAATGGATTTACCAATCGTAATTCATACAAGAGAAAGCTTTGATGAAACTTTTGAAGTTCTGGAAAGAAAAAGACATCCGAAACTTCGGGGGATCTTTCATTGCTTTTCCGGTAATCTAGAGCAGGCAAAACGTGCGATAGACCTCAATTTTATTTTAGGGATCGGTGGAGTAGTAACCTTTAAAAATGGAAAGATTGATCAATTTTTGCATGAGATCCCATTGGATAAAATCGTTTTAGAAACAGATTCTCCGTATTTAGCTCCCGTTCCTCATCGGGGAAAAAGAAATGAAAGTTCATATCTTGATCTTGTGGTTGGTAAATTGGTTAATATCTATAACAAAGACTTCCCTGAAATAAGTAGAATTACAACGGAGAATGGAAAAAAAATGTTTAAATAGCTGACCTGTTTTATAGTAAAAAAAATCCTTCTCAGTACTGAGAAGGATTTTTTTATTATTTTTTTCTAAAGAAACTCTTATTCTTTGGCTTTTTCGTGCCGGCATCTTTTCTTTGAGCAGGTTTTGGTCTTCCGGAACCAGCATTGCCATTCATTGGCTTGTTATTGGAATCCCTTTTTTGTGCTACCAGATTCTCTGTATGAAACGGATGATCTTTAATCACCGGGATCTTTATTCCGATTAATTTTTCGGTATCTCTTAAGTTCAACAAATCTAAACCATCTACGAAAGAGATTGAAGTTCCCTCAGCACCTGCTCTTCCCGTTCTTCCGATTCTATGAACATAGGTTTCGGCAACATCAGAAAGTTCGTAGTTGATAACATATTTTAATTCGTCTATATCAATTCCTCTTGCTGCAATATCTGTAGCAACTAAAACTCTGGTTTTTCCGGATTTAAAATTGCTCAAAGCATTTTGACGTGCATTTTGAGATTTATTTCCGTGGATAGCCTCTGCAGAGATATTACTTTTCTGAAGAGTTCTGGCAATTTTATCCGCACCATGTTTTGTTCTTGAGAAAACCAAAACAGATTCGGAGATATGGTCATTTAAGATATGTGTGAGTAATCCTAATTTATCGTCTTTCTGAACAAAATAAACAGATTGTTTAATGGTCTCTGCTGTTGAAGAAACTGGCGTTACTTCAACTTGTACAGGATTATTCAGGATAGAACTTGCCAATTTCTGTATTTCAGGTGGCATTGTAGCAGAGAAAAATAAAGTTTGTCTTCTTTGAGGTAAAAGCTTTATAATTCTTTTTACATCATGTACGAAACCCATATCCAGCATTCTGTCAGCTTCGTCAAGAACGAAGATCTCAAGATTTTTAAGACTGATAATTCCCTGAGCAATAAAGTCAAGTAATCTTCCGGGTGTTGCAACCAGGATATCAACTCCTTTTCTTAATGCAGCTTCTTGTGAACCTTGTTTAACCCCTCCGAAAATTACTAATTTTCTTAAAGGAAGATTTCTTCCATAAGCGCTAAAACTTTCTTCGATCTGTATTGCCAATTCTCTCGTAGGTGTTAAAATTAGGGCTTTGATCTGATTGCTTTTTGGACGTTCTGAAAGATTTTGTAAAATAGGAATAGCAAAAGCTGCTGTTTTACCTGTTCCTGTTTGTGCTGTTCCTAGCAGATCTTTTTTCTCTAAAATAGAAGGAATAGCTTTTTGTTGTATAGGAGTTGGTTTTTCATAACCTTCCTGTTGAAGCGCATCTAAAATGGGCTTGATAATTTTTAAGTCTGTAAATAACAAAATATATTGCGTATTAAAAATAATGCGGTCGAAGTAGTATACTTCATCATTTTTAGCGAATCTGCTAAAAAGATTAACAGAATTTTTAAGTAAAATTAATTACTGAAAGGGCTGAGAATGCCGCGAAATATAATGCAAAGGTAGGTAAAATAATTTAAGTACATTATTTTACCTATTATTGCTGATTTATCCTGAGATTTATTTAAAACGATAACCTACACCGTCTGTAGAAAACCTGCTTTAACGGGAAGTCCGTTAGCTGTATTTATTTTGGTAAAATTGAAATTATATTGGGCATCTACAAAGAATTTTTTATTGAACTTGTATTCCGCACCTAAAAAGGGGTAAAGGTTCAGTGTTTTAATTCCTTCATAATCGTACAGATCTGTACCCAGGAATGTTGTTTTTACTTTTGAAGACAAATTAAATGCGATGTTCATTCCAACAGATGCAGAAAACTGGGGAATGATACTGTATTTTATGGAAACAGGAACCTGAATTTGAGAAAATCGAAGGTTATAACGAGTGTTTTCAAAATTAATTACTCGGCTATCAGGAATGGGAACGGCCTCTTTACTCATTTTTCCTCCAATCTGGGTATAAAGTAACTCCCCTTGCAAAGCAACTTTTGGAGATAAAGGATATTCTACAAGTCCTCCTGCATAGAAGAAAGATTTTGGGTCTAAATTTCTCTTTAGCAAATGATAGATATAATAATAGAGTACACAAAATGCACTCTATTAATAATTTTTTATAAAGACTTAAATAGTTTTATCCATGCAATTTCTTCCAGATCGCATCCTTCAATTCCATAAGATTCTCTCCGGTTACCCCAGAGAAAAATATGGGTTGTCTGTTTTCTGGAAATTCGGCGGAGATCTCTTTTTTAAGTTCATCATCAAGTAGATCTGATTTTGAAACGGAAACAATGAAATCTTTATCCAGCAATTCAGGATTATATTCTTTCAGTTCATTTTCCAGAATTTTAAACTCTTGGAAATGATCCTCAGAGTCAGCCGGAATAATGAATAATAAGATTGAATTTCTTTCAATATGTCTTAAAAATCGATGACCAAGACCTTTTCCTTCAGCAGCACCTTCAATAATTCCCGGAATATCAGCCATTACAAAAGATTTGTAATTTCTGTAATCAACGATCCCTAAGTTAGGAGTTAAAGTAGTAAATGCATAATTTGCAATTTTAGGTTTCGCTGCAGAAACAGAAGCCAAAAGAGTAGACTTTCCAGCGTTAGGGAAACCTACAAGACCCACATCGGCTAAAATCTTAAGTTCAAAAACAACAAAGCCTTCCTGACCATCCATTCCCGGTTGTGCAAATCTTGGAGTCTGGTTGGTAGAAGATTTAAAGAATTCATTTCCCATACCTCCTTTTCCTCCTTCCATCAGAATGATTTCCTGTCCGTCTTCTAAAATTTCACCAATGATCTCACCTTCTTCATTCTTGGCAATGGTTCCAATAGGAACCTCAATATAAACATCAGCTCCATAACCTCCTGTAAGCTGGTTTTTTCCTCCGTTTTCACCACGTTCTGCTTTTACATGACGGGTATAACGAAGTGGAAGTAAAGTCCATTCCTGAGCATTCCCTTTCATGATAACATGACCGCCTCGACCTCCGTCTCCACCATCAGGTCCACCTTTAGGAATGTATTTTTCACGACGAAGATGGGCAGAACCTGCACCACCATGGCCGCTTTTACAATGAATCTTTACGTAATCTACAAAATTAGACATATATTATTTGTTACGAGTTGCGAGTTACGGGATAGGAAACTCTCATCCCGTCCCCCGAATCCCGATTATTTTATTTTTTCTACTTCAGCGAACAACTTTTCAGAAATTTCGTTGATTTCGCCAACTCCATTTACCTCTACATATTTACCTTGTTGCTTGTACAATTCAGCTACTTCAGCTGTTTTCGTATAGTATTCTTTAATTCTGTTTTGGATGATCTCTTCATTACTGTCGTCGGTTCTACCACTTGTTTCTCCTCTTTTCAGTAATCTCTCAACCAAAATTGTATCTTCTACGATCAATGAAAGACAAACATCGATGTCATCATTCAGCTCTTCTTTAACGATTTTTTCCAAAGCCTCTGTTTGTACAGCAGTTCTTGGGTATCCATCGAAAATAAATCCTGCCGCATCTGTCGGTTTTCTTAATTCGTCTATCAGCATATCAATTGTTACCTGATCTGGAACCAATTCTCCCTTATCGATGTAAGATTTAGCTAATTTTCCTAATTCAGTGTCATTTTTCATATTGAATCTGAAAAGATCACCTGTTGAGATTTGCTTTAGATTAAATTTTTCGATGAGATTTTGAGCTTGTGTTCCTTTTCCACTTCCTGGAGGCCCGAACAGAACAATGTTTATCATTTTTATTTAATTAGATATTTAAATTTAAATTTCAGATTTGAAATTAATGGTTGATTTTTCCCTCTTCTAATTGATACAAATTCGAAAGATTTCTTCCCAATTCATCGTAATCTAATCCATAACCAAGAACAAATTTGTTTGGAATTTCTTTTCCAATATAATCCAGCTTGAAATCTTTTTTATAAACCTCAGGTTTTAATAAGAAAGACGCCAGTTTTACAGATTTTGGACGTTGTGTTTCTTTGAAATATTTGAAAAGACTTTCAACTGTGTTTCCTGTATCTACGATGTCTTCTACAAGAATGATGTGACGGTCTTTAACGTCTTTCGTTAATTCCATTTTCTGATAAACGATTCCTGTAGATTCTGTTCCTGCATAAGAACTCATTTGAATAAAAGCAATCTCACAGTTTCCCGGGTAATGCTTTAAAAGGTCTGAGAAGAACATGATAACTCCGTTCAAAACCCCTATGAAGACAGGAACTTCATCTTTGTAATCTTCATAAATTTTTAGCGCTGTTGCTTTTACTATTTCCTGAATTTCGGCGTCCTTTAAATAAGGAACAAAAGTTTTGTCGTGAACTTTAATGCTTTCCATAAAAATTTTTAGTAGTTGGCAAAGTTACGGATTTTTGATTTTTGATTAAAATGTTTTTCTGTTTAATCCACTATTTGCATTATATTTGCATACACAAAACCTAAAAACAGGCTCATGTAGGATATAATTTCTTTCATATTTGATCAGTAATAATCACAGGATTATTGATGTTTAACTTTAATTAGAAAGAAATCATGATTTTTCTACAAAATATATCCTATAGGTTTCCTAACAGAGACCTGCTCTTTAGTCATATCAATTTAACGGTACCATCACACTCAAAATCGGCATTAGCCGGAAGCAACGGCATGGGGAAATCTACCCTGCTTAAACTCATTGCAAACGAAATTCAACCTTTGGATGGAGCGGTAAATATCCAGGGTGATCTATATTATGTTCCACAAATGTTTGGGAATTTTAATGATCTTACAATCGCTGAATGCTTAAAAATAGACAAAAAGCTAGATGCTTTAGAGAAAATCAGCGGCGGAGATGTTGATGAAATTTACTTTGAAATTTTAAATGATGATTGGGACATTGAAGAACGGTGTCAACATATATTAGAATACTGGAAACTGAACAATCTGGATTTAAATCAAAAGCTGAATGGCTTAAGTGGTGGACAAAAAACCAAAGTCTTTCTGGCAGGAATGCAAATTAATGAACCGGATATTGTATTATTAGACGAACCTACCAATCATTTAGATCGGGAAGGAAGAAATTTATTGTATGATTATATCGATAAAACAAGTTCAACACTTGTTATTGTAAGCCATGACCGAGCTTTATTAAATCTTGTTGATACCATCTATGAATTGAGTAATAAGGGTATTTCCACATACGGCGGAAACTTTGATTTTTACACTGAACAAAAAGAAATTGAAGAAGAAGCATTGAACAATGACATTCATTCAAAAGAACGGGCTTTAAAAAAGGCAAAAGAAAAAGAACGCGAAACATTGGAAAGGAAGCAGAAATTGGATGCCAGAGGAAAGAAAAAACAGGAGAAATCCGGTGTTGCAAGAATTATGATGAATACACTTCGTAATAATGCTGAAAAAAATACTTCCAGATTAAAGAATATCCATGCTGAAAAGATCAATGATATTTCTGGTGATCTACGGGGATTGCGTTCTTCTATAAAAAATACAGAACAGATGAAAGTTAATTTTGATGATCCTAATCTGCATTCCGGAAAAATTCTTATTAATGCAGTGGATGTTAATTTTAAATACAACGAAAATTTCCTGTGGCCGGAAGATCTTAATCTCGAGATCAGAAGCGGGGATCGTATTTCTTTCAAAGGTTCTAACGGTTCGGGAAAAACAACATTGATAAAACTTTTGCTTGGAAATATAGAACCTACTATTGGAACTGTAAACAGAACAGATTTTAATACGATCTATATTGATCAGGAATACTCTTTAATTGATAAAGAAGCAACAATTTATGAATTTGCTCAGAAGTTTAATGATAATGGATTACAGGAGTCTGAGGTTAAAACCATATTGTCGAGGTTTTTATTTGGTAAAGAAACCTGGGATAAGAAAGGAGAAGTATTGAGTGGGGGAGAGCGTTTAAGACTTTTGCTGTGCGGATTGTCTATCAGTAATAAAGCACCGGATGTTATTGTTCTGGACGAACCGACGAATAATGTAGATCTTCAAAATGTAGAGATCCTTACCAATTCCATCAAAGACTATCAAGGAACATTGTTGGTGATTTCTCATGATGAGTTTTTTCTGGAGGAGATTGGTGTAGAAAATGAGATTGTGTTGGATTAATTAAATATTGGTTAAAGGCAAAGACGCAATTTTTTAAGATAGATGTGTTTTTAAGGCGCAAGGATTTTATCTGCGATAATTATCTATACTTTAATCCTGTCATTCCGTAGGAATCTAAATCATCATTCTAAACATGAGCTGCTTAGATTCTTACAGAATGACAAATGCAAAAAATTTTCTTAACTTAACTCGTGTGGCTGAGGCTCTCGAAGCCACACGAGTTATTATAAATGCTCTCTAATCCACGTATAAATATTACTCAATACCTCCTCTCTAATTTCTTCATTCATAATTTCATGGCGCATCTTAGGATAGATTTTATAGTCTACATGAGTAAATCCATCGTGTTTAAGATTATCTACAGTCTGCATAACTCCTTTACTGAAATTTCCAATAGGATCATCCTGCCCACTGACGAATAGAAAAGGTAAAGATTTAGAAATGTTATCTGCCCAGTTTCTTTTTGTTGCTTTTTTATACATTTTAAATAAAGTATAAAAAGCATTGTTAGTGAAAGGGATTCCGGAAAGCTCATCCTTAGTAAAAGAATCTCTATTAGCTTGGTTCAAACTCAGCCAACTTGTATCACTGAAGTTTTTATCCTTTTTAAAATGACTGTTATTAACAAAATTAAAAAGCGAATTAAAAAATGTTTTTTGACGTGGAGCTATTGTATTGGCCAGTGAGAAATAAGTGTTCAATAATCCAAGGCCTGCTAAAGAACCTCCTGTTCCTACAATAATGGCTCCGGTAAACTGATTCCCTATTTTTTGAAGAAGGCAACGGGTAACAAACGAACCCATCGAATGGCCAAGGATAAAATGAGGAACCTCGGGATATTGGCTGATCAAATGATTGCTCATCATTTCTGCGTCATCAATCAGTTTTCTGTCTGGTTGATCCAATTGGAAAAATCCAATATCTTTTTTATCATTTACTGACTTTCCGTGTCCCAGGTGATCATAAGTTAATACAGCTAATCCTTGACTTGCAAAATATTCAGCTATTTCAGAGTATCTTCCACTATGCTCCTGCATTCCATGAATGATCTGTAAAGTTGCTTTTACCTGATTCGTCTCAGGAATAAACGTATTGTAAAAAAGTTGAGGCCGGTTGTTCGTATTTTTAGATAAATATCCTGATTGGTGTAATGTTCTCATAGGCTACCTTGATTATTTCAGAGTATACTCAAATATACATAATAAATAAAAGAAACTGATATCACATACTTTTGAGAACTTGGAATTTTACAACTTAAAATCCATCTTAATTCCATGATTTTAAACAAGAATGAAAATAAATTTTCCCCATAATTTGCCCACCATTTTTTTTAAAAGTAATTTTGCATGAATCTAAAAACAAAAGTAAAATATGTCAACTTACGTAGTTGTAGGTCTTCAGTACGGAGATGAGGGTAAAGGGAAAATCACGGATGTTTTATCTGCTAAATCGGATTATGTAGTACGTTTCCAAGGGGGAGACAACGCTGGTCATACGGTTTATGTGGGTGAAGAAAAATTTGTTTTACACCTTCTTCCTTCTGGAGTTCTTCAGTGCAAAGGCAAGTGTATTATTGCAAACGGGGTAGTAGTAAATCCTAAATCTTTCATCAGAGAGGTTGGTCAGATCGAAAGCAAAGGCTTAAGAACAGATCATATCTTTATCAGCAGAAGAGCGCATGTGATCATGCCTTACCACATTCTTTTGGATACTTACCGTGAAGAAGAACATGGAGGAACTCAAATTGGAACGACTAAAAAAGGAATCGGCCCTTGTTATGAAGATAAAATTGCAAGAGTTGGGATCAGAATGATCGACCTTTTGAATCCTGAGATCTTAAGAGAAAAAATTGAGAAAAACCTGAAAATTAAAAATTCTCTTTTTGAAAAATACTACGGAAAACCGACTTTAGACGTAGAAGAAATTTACAACGAGTTTTTAGAGATTGGAAAGCAACTTCAAGACCGAATTGTAGATACAGAAGTTGAATTGAACGAAGCGATCAGAGATGGTAAAAACGTTTTGTTTGAAGGAGCTCAGGCTTTAATGTTGGATATTGATTTCGGAACGTATCCTTATGTTACTTCATCTTCTCCATCTACAGGAGGAGTTTGTACAGGAGCTGGTGTTCCTCCAACTTCACTTCAAAATTTAATTGGTGTTGCTAAAGCATATTGTACAAGAGTAGGAAACGGACCTTTCCCTTCTGAATTAGATAATGAGTTAGGAGAAAAGATCAGACAGATCGGAGGTGAATTCGGGGCGACTACAGGTAGGCCAAGAAGAACCGGTTGGCTAGATCTTGTTTCTTTAAAGCATGCTTGTATGATCAATGGTATTAATAACTTAGTGATTACTAAACTTGACGTTCTTACAGGAATTGAAAACCTGAAAATCGTAACTCATTATAAAACTGAAGATGGAAAAGTAATTGATTACTTCACTTCATCAACAGAGAAATTATACAACTATGAGCCGATCTACCAGGATTTACCAGGGTGGAATGAAGATCTTACAAAAGTAAGAAGCTATGATGAACTTCCTGATACAGCTCAGAAGTATATTGAGTTTATCGAAAAGTATTTAGGAATTAATGTTTATTTAGTTTCTGTAGGTCCTGAAAGAAGTCAGAACATTATCAGAAAAGAATTGTTCTAACATAGAATAACTTTAAATATATAAAAAGAGACTGTCAATCTGATAGTCTCTTTTTTTGTATTGTCTAATGCTTTCGTCCTTGTCATTGCGAGGAGCGAAGCGACGAAGCAATCTATAAATAATTATGAAAAAAAACTCCCACAGATTTCACGGATCACAAGAAAAAATCTGCATCATCTGCTCAATCGCGGGAGCTTAAAGCATAGCGCAAAGAGAACTTTTTAAATCATTGCACTACGTATCTAATTATTTAATTACTCGAATATTTTGCATACGCCTTAGCTAGCTTTTCATCATATTTATTTTGCTTATAGCCTCCACCATTATATCTTTTTGCAAAATTAGCCCAGCTTTTATTTCTTAAATGAACCAAAAGTCCATTTTTTTCTAAGAATTTTCCAAATGCTTTCAAATGTTCTCCTTCATTGATCTCCATTTTGGAAACGAAATCATTCACATCAACATAATCCAGGTTTTTTGCATGGAATCCCATGATCTGAAAACTTCCCCAAGATGCTGAAGAAAGAGCCGCTTCTTTAAATTTAGCATCATTTCCTAATCCAATGGCTTCATTTAATCTGTCATACTCTTTGACGCCTCCCTGGTAATAGATTTTAGTCCATTTTGGATAAAGAACATCTTTGCTTGAAGAGTTATAATAAGAATTGGGATCTATTCCTCTTTTTCGGAGCTCATTCCAGAAGATATGACCTTCGAACAGTATTTTAGGTTTATTATTAATTAAAAATCCTTTTCCGCTGCTTTCGATCTCATTGACTGCTTTTACGGCGGCCAGCTCAAGCCCATATTGATTGGCGAAATTAATAAGATCACTTTCCTTTAAAAACTTATCTGTTGAATTGATCGGTGCAGAATTTTTAGCAAGCAAAACGGTCCATGTTTTAACGCCGACAATTCCGTCAACGACTAATGAATTTTTACTTTGAAAATCTTTAACGGCCGCATCCACTTCAAGAGTAAATGAATCCGAAATTTTGACGTTGTATCCTTGTTTATAAAGAAGTTCACAAAGTGTGAGAACTTCTGGTGCTTTGGTATTATATTTTAAAAGTTTCATGGTTGGTTGTTTTTATATAGAGTTAAAAGATTATTGAGTAGATCTCAAAAATCAGTTCATTGGTATTTTAGGCATTCTTTCACAGATCATTCCGATCAGAAAGAAAGACTTGAATTTAACTTCTTCTCTTTGAAGCCTGTATTCCAGATTCAATGGATTATCATTTACAACACTAAAGTTTTGGTTAATAACTGCATAGTCATCTATTCTTAATTCAATGCTGTATTCGCCAATTGGGATGATCTGATTGATCATTCCTATTTCGTTGGTTTCTATTTCATAAATTCTGCTATTGTTTGTCCCTTTAATAGAGATAGAGCATTTATAAATAGGATCATTGTTTATTTTATCGAAAACCCTGAATTGTACATTCGCTCCTGTTGAGGGAATCGGAATAGGATATTTTATTGGAACAAAGATTCCCGTATTTCTGATTGGAATCACAGGTTTTATGGGTTGGACTGGAGTTATTGGTTGCGGTGTGGTAACTGTAGTAACCGGCCTTAAGTTTCTGACACTATTGAGAATGTTCATATTCACCTTGTTGTTAAAGGCAAGATTAGGGTTTACTTTTATCGTTTCAGCAGTCGGTTCGGCTATTGGTTTTGCTGTGAATTCTGTAGCTGATATTTTGGCATTTTCAACATTGACTGTTTTTCGGGTTAAATTGTTTAATTGATCAGATTTTATAGTTCTAACATTTGTTATTGCTTTCAGAAATTTCTGATTATTGTTTTTATTCACAAAAAGCTGCTGTTTCATGATCAGCGGACCAAAATAGATCAATTGATTCGGGTTATTAACTGCATCATTAGTGATAGAAGGGTCTAAGACTATTTTTAGATTTTTAATTAAAATCATCGTTTTAGGAAAAGCGGGTAGTTTGAAGTCATTGGAGATCGTCTGGCCATCTGATATTTTTTTTGGTTCATTCCATTCAAAAAGATCAGACATCATAAAGTTTTTATTAAACCAGCTTCTTTTTAGATGAACAAATGAATAATCCAGCTCCACGGCTTGAATTACACTTTCATCATAATCTATTGATAGAATTTCTGACGGAATATTTTCGTTTGTGTTCTTTGCCTCAGTATATAAACTGTCAAGTTCAGATTTCTCGATTCTCATACTGTTCCATCCGGATTCGTTTTCCATGAAATCATAAGGGATAAAATTAATATCATGAATCGAAGCATTGCTGATCACATCCGTTTTTTCTGCCGCTTCAAAAGTGTTTTTAGCACTTTGAGCCATAGCTAAATATAAATCGGCATCCGAAGCTTTATTAATTCTTGCCAGCTCTTGTTCAATAATATCCTTATTGCCTTTTATTTTCCAGTCAGAAAAAGCCAGTTCTTTCATTGTGTTTAAATTAACTAACTGATCATTCCAATTGCTCTTTTCTTCATCAGTATCCAGACTGTCAAATAATTCTAGATGAGCCGTAATTTTATCAACGGCCTGCTCATGGATCGTTCTGTATTTTTTATAAGCTTTGAATTCCTTAGTATCACTCTTTTTAGCATCAAAAAGTATAGTGCTTTGGATGGCAATTACCTTATCCAGATTTTCCTCAAGATTCTTTAAATTATTTTTATCCAGAATATCACGATAGATATCAAACAGAGAATTATTGGGATTCAGATCCCAGAATTGAGAAGAAATAGGAACCGAATTCAGTTCATAAGCCATATTTTGCTTTTTAATAATCGAAAGAGCTTTTTTCTGATCATCATTAAACAAACTTTGGGGCTTTAGAAGTTCCAGCTCTTCATTCTCATAAACCCTGAGAGAAGGACAAATCATAGGTAGGTCATTCTCCATGGAGCTTTGAGACAGGTAAGTGTTTTTAAGCTTTTGATAGACGGCAATAAAATATTTCATGGCATTAGTTTTTATTGATTTTTAAATAACCGACAGAAAAAAATTCTGCCGGCTATTCTTTATTGAGAAGGATATTATGATTTTCCGTCAGTCCATTTCTTGATCTCAGGATTTGGATTTGGAGATTTTGGAACAACATGACATTTGTAACCAATGATGTAGATTCCATCAGATGTTAACTTCTTACCGTTCCATTTAGCATTAGACTGTACATCCTGGTTGTCATAGCTATAAGTACCTCCGAAAACAAAAGGTCCGATACCTACGGCTGCTCCTGAGGTTACAGAATTTTTAACATCAGTGAATGCAGTGCTGTTGTTTGCGAAATCCAGACATACATCTTTTGCAATGATCAATTCTGTGATCATAGAAGGCATTAATCCTTTACCTTTTCCATCACTGATTACATCACCACTTAAAGTTTGTGGAGATTGTTCATGTAACTTCCAATATTTAGACTCTATGAAATTCTGGTTAAGCCATCCTCTTTCGACTCTTACTTTTCCAAGTTTGAAAGAGACTTTCATATTTGTATAATCAGTATTGATTTTAGTCTTTTCATGTTTTCCCCCACCTTTTGCTCCTATTGAGAAAATTCCTAAACTAAATCCTGCAGCAGCTCCCCAGTTGTGAACTGATTTTGAGTAGTCGTAGTTAGATTCACCCTCAACAATAGTTACTGTTGGCCACCCTTTAGATTCTTTTAATGCATTAGCTGCAACCGGAATAGAAGGTGAATAATTGGTGTAATCCAAAACTCTTGTTCTCTGGCTGTTTCTAAACTCAGATTCCATTCTTTTTTTGATTACGAGCATGTTTTTTTGCTCTACCTCACTTAGATAATTTTGGATTTTTTCTACCGCTTCCTTATATCCCAAAGACTGCCACGCTTTAAGTGAAGCATCTTCACGTTTTTTCATGTTTTTACCATCAATAGAAAGTTTAGCCATAGCTTCTGCATCTCCATTGTCTGCGGCCGTTCTTATTTCGTTGTTCGCATCCACAATATCATAATACTTCATTTGATATTCTACATATTTAGAATAGGTGGGAGAAACGAAAGTGTGGAAGATCTCCGGTTTATTCATATCGTCGATAGGTGAATTCGGATCGAAATCTGTATTTTTTACTTTTTTGATTTTGAAAAGCTTATCCCTTAAAGTGTTTAGTTTCTTCTCTACTTTTTCATCAAATTCTGTGTCTACTACTACAGACCATTGTAAAAGATCCTCGTATACTTTAGAAACTCTCTTTTGAGAATCATTCATAATACTCATAATAGACATTGATCTTCCATTTCCTGTACTTGTAAGAGGAGGTAATTGTGAAGGAATAACATCCACCATTGCAGCGAACTGTTCCATTTGAAGATACTTTCTGAATTTACTGTTTGATAAAGCATTTTGGTACGCTTCCATGTCGATTTTTGGATTTCCATTGGCGTCAAGAATTGGATTTCCTTTTCCATCAAGCATTGGTTTGGGAGAAGGAGCATCTCCGAATAGCCCGTTAAGAGCATAATCAAAAGTATCTTCAGAAAGAGTAATCCCTACCGGGTCAAATGCAATGAAGTCATTTGGTCCCAGAGAGTCTGGATCTCCACCATTAGTTACGGTGTCATACACTTGTTTTAAAAGCATGCTCATTAATGAGTTCGATTTTGCTTCTTGAGTTAAAGTTGGCATAATTATAAGTTTTTGTTTTTTTATTGCTTACTCTTTTCGGTTTTCAGCATCCCCGGTTTTGTATGGTACAAATGTATTTCGGGTTCAAATGGAAAGTCTCAGTATTTTTCCTGTTTATTGGTGTGGTTTTTACTGTTTTTTAATTTTTATTAAATTTTTTGAATTAAAATATGATTATTGTTGAATAATATAAATCGTATATTCTTTGTTTTTAGTGTATTATTATCTTATACATAATTAATTTTGTTAATTGTCATAAAAAATTTTAAAATATTAATGTTTTAACAAAAATTTGGCAAATGTTTTGATATTATAAACGTACTTATCGATAAGTGCTATAAAAACTAATAATCACATTTTTATTAACCGTTTTAAATATTTAAAGTGATGAAACACCTACACACTAATCAGGAATTTCGCTTCAATGAAGTTCTTTTCGAGCATCGTAATAAGGAATATGGTGCTTATGTTTTAAGAAATGAATCAGACAGAATTCTAACAAAAGCACTATTCGTAGGTGTAAGTTTGTTGGCTGCTATTTCAATTACACCATTAGCTATTTCAGCGTTTAAAACTGCTGAACCAAAAGTTCCGGTTGCGCCCGTATATCATCCAATGGATATTCCTGAGGACCCACCAGTGAAAGACCCACCAGCACAAATTAAACCAGAACCAATTCGAGCTGAGAAAGTTAAAACTTATGATGAAAGATTACCAGAGCCAAAAGCAATTGTAACCAATGAGAAAAAGGAAGTAGTAGACAAAGAAAATGCCGTAGCAAGTACTCAAACTTCACCAGGTAAAGAAGTTGAGAATACAAAATACATCCCGGTTGTTCCTCAAAATATTGGAACTGGAAATGTACCTTATGTAAAGACCGAACCTCCCGTTGAAAAAACTGATCCTAAAAAGATTGAGACAGAACTTAGTATTGAAGCTAATTTCGTTGGCGGAATAGATTCATTCAGAAATAAAGTTATGAATAACTTTGACGGTTCCGGGTTTGATACAGAAGGGGTAGTAAAAACGACCATTACTTTTATCGTAGAGATTGATGGAACAATCTCAGGTATCAAAGCTAATGGTGTAAATGCAGATTTCAATAGTGAGGCTATGAGAACCATAAAATCGATCAGAGGAAAATGGGTTCCAGGAAAAAATAAAAAAGGCGAAGCCGTAAGAAGTTATTTCAAATTTCCAATATCTATGAAGTTTGAATAATCGATATTAAACAAATCTTGACAGTTATCCACAAAATACTATTTTTTGTGGATAATTTTTTTTATGCTTAAAGCTCTTATTAACAATATTTTAACTCATTTTTAGTTTTCATCATCGATTAAGAGCAAAGAAAAATGTGTATTTTTGAGGCTTAAAGTTCTAATAATGGGAAAAATCATAGGTATCGCTAATCAAAAAGGGGGAGTTGGAAAAACGACAACAGCTGTAAATCTTGCGGCAGCATTAGGGGTATTGGAAAAAAAAATATTAATCATCGATGCTGATCCTCAGGCTAATGCCACTTCAGGATTAGGGGTTGAAGATGTTCAGTATTCTACATACAATCTCTTAGAACACAGTGTCGAAACCATTAATTGTATCAAGAAAACAGCAACGCCAAATCTTGATATCGTTCCGTCTCATATAGACTTAGTAGCTGCGGAAATTGAACTGGTAGACAAGGAAGACCGTGAGTATATGCTTAAAAAAGCTTTACAAAGTGTAAAGAATGATTATGATTATATTATCATCGACTGTGCACCAAGTTTAGGTTTGATCACTGTAAATGCATTAACTGCAGCAGACTCTGTTATCATCCCGATCCAGTGTGAATATTTCGCTTTGGAAGGTTTAGGGAAGCTTTTAAATACGATTAAAAATGTTCAGAAGATCCACAACAAAGATCTTGATATTGAAGGTTTACTTCTAACGATGTATGACAGCAGATTAAGGTTGTCTAATCAGGTGGTTGAAGAAGTAAATGCACATTTCCCTGAGATGGTTTTTGAAACGATCATCAGCAGAAACGTTAGATTAAGTGAAGCACCAAGTTTCGGAGAAAGTATCTTGAATTATGATGCTGAAAGTAAAGGGGCAATTCAATATATTCAGTTGGCAGAAGAGGTTCTGTTGAAAAATGAAAATTTAGTAAAGAATTAAAATTTAAATAAATAATAGATAGCACTTAAATGTAATAATTGATTTATCACTTATCATTTATGTTATCATCATTTATCAATTATATCTATGAAGGACAAAAAAAGAGCTATGGGACGTGGTTTGGGAGCTATTTTAAGTGCTGAATCCAAAGCAACTGTTAATTCTGCTACTGATGAAGGGGCAGATAAGTTTGTTGGAAATATCGTAGAAGTAGCGATTGAAGATATTTATCCCAACCCAACTCAGCCAAGAACTTATTTTGACGAAAAAGCATTAAATGAATTAGCGCAGTCTATTAAAAACCTGGGTGTAATCCAACCAATTACCTTAAGGAAAGAAGGCGAAAGATTTGAAATTATATCTGGGGAAAGACGTTTTAGAGCAAGTAAAATTGCTGGCTTAACTTCTATTCCTGCCTATATCCGTTTGGTAAACGATCAGGAGCTTTTAGAAATGGCTCTTGTTGAGAACATTCAGAGAGAAGATCTCGATTCTATTGAGATCGCACTTACCTATCAGAGGCTTTTAGATGAAATAGGAATGACTCAGGAAAACCTTAGCCAAAGAGTAGGAAAAGATAGAAGTACCATTACCAACTCTATCAGATTATTGAGATTAAGTCCGGATATTCAGAATGCTATTCGTAGTGGTGAAATCTCTGCAGGACATGGTAGAGCAATTATCAGCATGGAAAATGATGAGCTGCAGCAAATTTTATTTGATCTTATTATTAAAGAACAGCTGAATGTTCGTCAGGCTGAACAGGCTGCTACTGCACTGAAAAATCCAAAATCACCGGCTGCCAAAAAAGTAAAAGCTGAACTTTCAAATAATTATAAAAGAGCTCAAAAGACAATCTCCGATATATTAGAAGTAAAAGTAGAGATTAAAACAATCGGAAACGGTAAAAAAGGTAAAATTGTTCTCGACTTTAAGAATGAAGATGAGTTGGAATATATTCTGTCTCACATTAAATAAATGAAGAAATTATTGTTCACTTTTTTCTTGTGTCTATCTGCACTGGCTTATTCACAAGTAAATCCTAATGATACAATTCGGGTAGAACACCATCCGAAGGACAGTATCTCTGCCGCAAAGCCACCAAAATCAGAGTCGAAAGTGATTGCCGACCTTGAAAGTGCAAATGGTCCTACGGCAAAAACACTAAAATTAAATCCTACAAAAGCAGGTTTATATTCTGCGGTCTTTCCAGGTTTAGGACAGTACTACAACAAAAAGTATTGGAAAATTCCTATTGTTTGGGGTGCTGTGGGAACTGGAGTAGGTATTGCCATGTGGAACGACAAGCAATACAAAAAATACAGAGAATATTACATAGCCAAATTAAACGGAACTCCTAATGAATTTATTGATAGCCGACCATGGTTGGATAAAGTAGCATTAGCGAACGTGCAGGATAGAGCAAAAAGACAAAGAGATTATGCAATAGCAATTACAGGATTGATCTATATTTTAAGTATTGTAGATGCTGTAGTTGATGCACATCTTTATGAAAGTCGCCATGACCCTGATTTAACTTTTAAACCAACTGTTATTCAGGATCAGTACAGTATACAACCTCCCAAAACAGGGTTGAGTTTAAGTTATAGGTTCTAATAAATAATTAAGGTTATATAAATAATAAAAGTCACATGAGAATAGCATTAGTTGGATATGGAAAAATGGGTAAGATCATTGATGAGATTGCTACGAAGAGAGGACATGAAGTGGTTGCCCGTCTGAAAGAAACTCCAACTGCTGAAAATCTTAATAATCCTGATGTAGTGATTGAGTTTTCGTTACCTGAAGTAGCGTTTAACAACATACAAGCATGTCTTGAAAATAATATTCCTGTTATTTGCGGGACCACAGGATGGCTGGATAAAAAAGAAGAAGTAGAAAAAATTGCAGTAGAAAATCAAACTGCATTTTTATATGGCTCCAACTTTAGTTTAGGGGTCAATTTATTTTTTGCTTTAAATGAAAAGTTGGCCGATCTAATGAAGAATGTTAATGAATACTCCTGTCAATTAGAAGAAATTCACCACATTCACAAATTAGATGCTCCAAGCGGAACAGCTATTTCCTTAGCTGAGGGTATTTTTAAAAACAATCCTAAATTTGATGCATGGAAATTGGAAGAAACTCAAGGAAATCAATTGGGGATTTTTGCTATTCGTGAAGATGAAGTTCCGGGAACGCATAGCGTATTCTACAGAAGTGAGGTGGATGAAATTGAAATCAAACACACTGCATTCAATAGAAATGGTTTTGCATTAGGCGCAGTAGTTGCTGCAGAATGGATTAAGGACAAGAAAGGAAATTTCACAATGAAAGATGTTTTGGGGCTCTAATCTGTAACAAATACCCCAAATCACAAACTAATAAAGCAGTTGCTCAACACAAACTAATAGAATAGGCACGAAATTTATGAATTATTTTTTAACTTATACAGTATACGTTCTCATTTTATCCGTATTAATGGGGATTTCAACATGGAAACTGTTCAAGAAATTGGGGTATAGTCCATTATTTGCTTTTATACCTTTTTACAATTATTTTATTATTCTAAAAGAAACCAAACATCCGAAGTGGTGGGCTATTTTATCATATTTACCAATTGTTGGTCCGATTATGATATCTGTTTTTCATTTGTATTTAATGAAAAAGTTTGGAAAAACTCTTTTCAAAGACCAGTTACTTACAGTGATTCTTCCATTCATTTATATGGCAATAGTGAATTATGGTAAAGAAATAGAGTTGGAAGATGAAAATGAGTTGTTCTTAACGGATGAAGAAAAGGCAGCTAAAAAGAAAGATTCTTTCTTAGGTTCTGTTACTTTTGCAGTTGTTTTCGCAACGATCATCCATGTTTTTGTAACTCAGCCTTTCGGGATTCCAACAGGATCTATGGAAAGAACCTTGTTGGTGGGTGACTTCCTTTTTGTAAATAAATGGAGCTATGGCTACAGATTACCAATGCGTCCATTAGCTATACCTTTCTTACAGGGAACTATTATGGATACCGGGGAAAAAGGAAATCCTAAAGATGATCCGAAATCTTACGTAGATGGTGTAAAATTGCCTTATGCAAGAATAATGCAATTCAACAAGCCTCAGAGAAATGATGTTCTTGTTTTCAACTATCCTCAGGATTCAGTACATACTGCCATTGACAGAAAAGACCCTTATGTGAAAAGATGTGTTGCTGCGGCAGGAGATACTTTTGAAATGAGACAGGGAAGGCTTTTTGTAAATGGTAAACCTGAAACTGTTTTAGGAGATCAGGAAGTACAGCATGCATATACTGTAAATACAGGAGCTCAGTTAGATATTCCGGGATTATACAATACTTATGGTTTCTTACCTGTAAGAGAAATGCAGACAGATAAAGGGTTTGTTTATATGTTTCAGGGATTAACTAATAAAACAGCAGCAGATATTAAAGCATTACCAAGTGTAATAAATATGGAAGAAAGTATCTTTCCAAAGGATTCTGCTACTATTCAGCATAAACTAAATGCTGATAGGACGGCGTATTCGAAAAGTATTGATACTACACAGTCTATATTTCCAATCAACAAACCTTGGAATCAGGATTGGTATGGACCACTTAGAATACCTAAAAAAGGAGATGTAGTTGCTATTAATAAAGAAACACTTCCTACATACCGTTGGATTATTTCTGAATATGAACATAATAATTTGGTAGAAAGAGATGGACTGATTTTTATTAATGGTCAGCAGGCTACAAATTATACAATAAAGCAAGACTACTATATGATGATAGGGGATAACAGAGATGCTTCTTTGGATGCAAGATTCTTTGGTTTCGTTCCTGAAGAAAACATTGTAGGAAAACCAATATTTACCTGGATGAGTTTACAGGGAGTTTTTAAAGATGCAAGTTCTACTTACCAGGCTCCGTTTAAGATCCGTTGGGAAAGAATGTTTAAAGCGACCAATACCGGAGAGGCAAATAAAACATCTTACTGGTGGATTGCAGCAATGATCCTTGTCTTATTCTTTGGATGGGAATACTTTGTTAAACTGTTCAGAAAGAAAAAAACAGAAGAAGATTTATAAATAAAATAAATTTAAAATAAAATGAAGTATTTGAAAAAATACTTCATTTTTGTATTATGAATATGAAGAATGTATTATTACCGGTGTTTTATTTACCACCAATTTCATGGTTTTCAGTTTTTATGGGCGCTGAGAATGACGTTACTTTTGAACAATTTGAAAGTTTTCCGAAGCAAACGTATAGAAACAGGACTAATATTTATGGAGCAAATGGAAAACTTTCTTTAATAATTCCTATCAGCCATACTGGAAAAAGAGAATTTAAAGAAATAGAAGTATCAAATAGGGAAGATTGGAGAAAGCTTCACTGGAAATCTATCAAGACTGCCTATCAGAGTTCTCCTTATTTTGAATTTTATGAAGATAAGTTGATCAGGTTATTTGAATCAAAGGAAAATTACCTTTTAGATTTTAATCTTAAAGGATTAGAGATTTTGCAGCAAATCTTAAAAACAGAAAAGGCATACTCTTTGAATGAAGAATATATCAAAAATCCTGAACAAGTTAATTTTAGAGAAAAATTTTCCGCAAAATTACCTTCAGACTATGAAATGGATTTGTACTATCAGACATTCTCTGATAAATTAGGATTTTTGAATGACTTATCGATTCTGGACCTGATTTGTAACAAAGGGCCTGAATCTGTGACTTATATAAAAAATATTAAACAATCATACTAGCATGAAAAAGGTATTATTAGCTGCTGTCTTTTTAGCAGGCTTTCATTCTGCTTTTGCACAGGAAGCACAGGCAAAGAGCGTTGACCCGAAAGAAGATAAAGATTTAATGACGTGGTATCACAAAGATTTTGGAACAACAAAAGTATATGGTATCAATACAGAAAATGCATATAAATATTTAGAATCTAAAGGACTTAAGCCTAAAACTGTTGTCGTTGGTGTTCTGGATAGTGGAGTACAGGTTGACCATCCGGGATTGATCAAAAATATATGGTCCAATCCTAACGAAGTGCCAAACAATGGAAAAGATGATGACGGGAATGGTTATATAGATGATGTACACGGATGGAATTTTATCGGCGGAAAGAATGGTGATGTAGATATCGACAATATGGAGGTAACGAGAATGGTTGCTAAATATAAGCCGGTATTTGAAGGAGATGATTCAACTAAAAACAAAGCAAATCAAGCTAAAATGCCAGAGGAATTTGCGATGTATATGAAGTCAAAAGAACTTTTCACTAAGAAAAGTGTAGAAGCAAAACAAAGCCTTCAGCAATACACAATGATCAATGATTTGATTCCTAATATGATTAAACTTTTAGGTGGGAAATCAGTAACTGCTGAAAATATTTCGGCTATAAAGGCTCCAACAGAGCAGAAAGATGCAATCGCACTTAATATTTTAACTCAGGTTGCACAAAGCCCTGAATTTAAAGGAAAGTCAGCGGCGGATTTTGAAACAGCAATGAAGAAGGAAATGAAAGGAGCAATCGATCATTTTGCCCCTGCAGCAAAACAATATGATCTGAGCTATGATACAAGAGCAGAAATCGTTGGTGATAATTATGATGACTATAATCAAAAGAATTATGGAAATAATGATTACCAGGGACCAGATGCAGAGCATGGTACTCACGTAGCAGGTATTATTGCTGGTTTACCTCAAGGAAAGGAGATTCAATATGGTGTAGCTTCAAAAGTGGCTAAGATCATGTCTGTAAGAACAGTTCCTAATGGAGATGAAAGAGATAAGGATGTTGCTAATGCAATCAAATATGCAGTAGATAATGGGGCTAAAGTTTTAAATATGAGCTTTGGAAAACCAGTATCTCCAGGTAAAAACGTTGTTTGGGATGCATTTAAGTATGCTGAAGATAAAGGCGTTCTTTTGGTAAAAGCGGCAGGGAATGAAAATGAAGATGTAGCTGAGCATCTTGCTTATCCAACCAACTTTAAAAATATTACTGATGATAAACCATTTGTAAACAATGTAATCGTTGTAGGTGCAAGCACGAATAGAAACAGTGAACTAAGAGCAAGTTTCTCTAACTTTAACAAGAAAATGGTAAATGTTTTTGCTCCGGGTGAAGAAATTTATTCTACTGTTCCAACAAGTACATATGAATATCTTCAGGGGACTTCAATGGCATCTCCTGTTGTAGCAGGAGCAGCAGCTGTTTTATTAGCTTATATGCCAAATTTAAAGCCGAATCAGATCATCGAAGCTTTGGTGAAATCCAGTAACCCAAGTACAGAGAACCAATTTGGAGACTTTTCACAAGCTGGAGGAGTAATAGATCTTAAAAGAGCAGCAGAATATGCATATTCTAACTTTTATAACGGGAAAACTTCAGCAGTAAAAAAAGCTACGAAATCCGTAAAAAAGACTGTTAAAAAATAATTTATTTCACTGTCTTACAGTATATATAATAAAAAGTCCGAATTTTTCGGACTTTTTTGTTTTTATTTTTCAATTTTGGCACGGTTTTTTGTAACTTTATTGTAACAAAAAATAAACGACAAAATGAAAAAGTTACTACTTGCAGGAATGTTGGGAACCTCACTTTTTGCAGTGTCTTGTTCCCAAGTGAAAAATGCACAAACAGCACAAACCCAAAGATCTGAATTTTTAAAACTAAAAGGAGATTGGGAGATTGTAAGCATAGACTATGATAAAGGGTTTAAGATCAAGCCATTTGATGAAGGAGCAGATGCACAATGTTTTGTAGGAAGTCATTGGAAATTAATTCCCAATAACTACACAGGATCTTACAGCTTAAATGGAGGTGGAGATTGCCCTAGTATTACTCAGCCTATCAAATTTGAAGTGACAAGCGGAAGTGCTTTCATGTTTAAAAAAATCGCTACAGGCACAAAAGCTAAGCAAAATACAGTAGGTTATTCTTTAAACGTAATCAATCTATCTGCTGATCAGTTTTCACTAGAACAAAATGTTCCATTTGATGGAAGTACAGTAAGAGTTGTATATAATTTCCAAAGAACTGGAATGAAATAATTTAATAATAAGAAAAAATTAAAAAGATGAAATTTAATAAAACATATATCGGAGCCCTATTTTTATCATCAGCATTGTTATTAACAAGCTGTGAAGCAGTTCAAAACTCAAATCACCAACAAAGAGGTACTGCTGTAGGGGTAGCTTCAGGAGCCGTTATCGGAGGTATTTTAGGAAATAATGTAGGAAGTGGTAAAAACTCTGCATTAGGAGCTGTACTTGGAGGAATAATAGGAGGTGTTGCCGGTAACGTTATTGGTAATAAAATGGACAAGCAGGCTAAAGAAATTAAAGAAACTTTACCTGGAGCTGAAGTAGAAAGAGTAGGAGATGGTATTAAAATTACAATGAATGAAAGTATTGTAAACTTTGCATTTGATTCTTCAAACCTTACTTCCGTTGCTCAGACTAACTTAGATAAATTAGCTCAGGTTCTTACTAATAATCCTGATACCAATATTAATATCTATGGTCATACAGACAGTAAAGGTGCTGATGATTATAATATGAAACTTTCTGAAAGAAGAGCTAACGCTGTGAAAGCTTATTTGTCATCTAAAGGAATTGCTTCCAATAGAATGGCGGCTAAAGGAGAAGGAGAAAGTCAACCGGTTGCAACAAATGATACAGATGCTGGAAGAGCTCAAAACAGAAGAGTGGAATTCGCTATTACAGCAAACCAAAAAATGATTAATGAAGCCAAACAAGGGCAATAATTAATTTAATTTATAAATATTTTCTTAAAAGACCGCCACGGCGGTTTTTTTTGTATTTTTATGCTGCTCATTCTGAAATTACTATTTTTGCAATTGAAATAACATAAATGAAGAAATATCTTAAACTACTGCGTGTAGAGCAATGGGTAAAAAACCTGTTTGTTTTTGTACCATTATTTTTCTCTGGTAATATCAAAAACCTTGATTTACTTTCAAAAAGTATTTTTGCTTTTATTATTTTTTCCCTCGCTGCCAGTATGGTTTATATCCTGAACGATTATAATGATATCGAAGCAGATCGGCAACATCCAGAAAAAAGAAGAAGACCTCTGGCAAGTGGAGCTATTTCGAAGTCAAAGGCGATAGGGGTCCTGATAGGTTTAATCGTTGTAGATATTTTCCTTGTTCTTTTTGCCCAATTTTATTTTGAAGAAGTTCTCTGGAAATTTGCTACGATTATAGGGTTTTATTTTGTCATGAATCTGGCATATACCTTCAAGCTTAAACATGTTCCTATTATTGATATTTTTATTATTGCTACAGGGTTTGTCTTAAGAGTATTGGCAGGTGGTTATATCACGGGTATCAGTATTTCTCAATGGGCCGTATTGCTTACATTCGTTCTTGCTTTGGTATTGGCTATAGGAAAAAGAAGAGGTGAGCTGATCAACGCTCAGGTTTCCGGTAAAACAAGACGAGCCTTGGATGGTTATAATGTACAGTTTGCAGATATTGCACTTTCAATTTCAGTAACACTTGCTATTATATGTTACCTAATGTTTACATTATCACCTGAGGTACAGGCTAAGTTTCATGAAAGAGTTTTTTACACTGTTATTTTTGTTGTATTTGCATTTTTAAGATATCTGCAACAGACATTAGTATACAACAGAACAGAGTCTCCTACAAAAATTGTATACAGAGACCGATATATTCAGGTTACCTTATTATTATGGGTGGCTACATTTTTAATTCAAATTTATTTTAAGAAATGAAGCCTAATTTTATACAGAAAGTGACCAACTGGGGTAATTTCCCGGTAGTGGAAAAGGAAATGAAGTCTGAAGACAGCTTCAAAAAGATAAAAGAATTTGTATTGAACCACAATGAAGTCATTGCACGAGGAAATGGGAGGTGTTATGGAGATGCTTCATTAGGGGAACATATATTTTCAACCAAAAAATTAAACAAATTCATCAGTTTTGACCGCTTAAATGGGATCATAGAGTGTGAATCCGGAGTTTTGCTTTCAGATGTACTGGAGATCACAGTACAGCAGGGATATTTTCTATACGTTACGCCGGGAACGAAGTTTATTAGTGTTGGTGGTGCTATAGCATCAGATGTACATGGGAAAAATCACCATTCGGAAGGTTGCTTTTCAGAATATGTCATTGAGTTTAAATTAATGACGGAGAACGGTGAAATCATTACCTGTTCAAGAGAATCAAATGCAGAAAAGTTTTGGGCTACTGTTGGGGGAATGGGACTTACAGGGATCATTCTTACGGCAAAGTTCAAACTTAAAAATATTGATTCAGCCTATATCCGTCAGGAGAGTATTAAAGCTGAAAACCTTGATGAAATATTTAGATTATTTGACGAGAGTGAGAGCTGGACATATACGGTAGCATGGATCGACTGCTTACAAAAGGGTAAAAATATAGGAAGAAGTATTTTAATGAGAGGCGAGCATGCTTTTCAACATGAACTTCCCCAATCTATGGCTAACAGTCCTTTGAGATTAAAGAAAAAATTTCAGCCGACGGTTCCGTTTTATTTTCCAGGTTTTGTACTGAATGCATTAACCGTAAAGATTTTCAATTTACTGTATTATAAAAAACAGTCTAAAAAAGAGGTTAAAAGTTTTATAGATTATGAGACCTATTTTTATCCCTTAGACTTTGTAAATGATTGGAATAAGATTTATGGAAAATCCGGCTTTATTCAATATCAAATGGTGATCCCAAAGGAATCCGGAAAAGAAGGAATGAAGAAGATCCTGGAAACAATTGCCAATAGTGGAAACGGTTCTTTTTTAGCTGTTTTAAAACTTTTTGGAAAAGATAATCCTCAGGCCTATAATTCATTTCCAATGGAAGGATATACTTTAGCATTAGACTTTAAAGTAAATTCTAAACTAAAAAAACTGGTGGAACAGTTAGATAATATTGTGCAGGAGTTTGGCGGTCGAATTTATTTAACGAAAGACAGTATGAGTAAATCTTCTTTAACCAATTATCTTAAAAACATTCAAAGTCCTAAATTTGTGTCTTTACAGCACAAAAGAATCATAAATAATAATTAGTAAATGATAGTTCTGGGAAGTACCTCTGAAGTAGCACAGGCTTTTGTCGAAAAAGCTTTGCAGGAAGGAGAAAAATATGAAAAAATCTACTTGTTTACCTCCAGTAGGGAAACAACAGAAAGATTTGCAAGACATATTGATGTTAAGTTTCTACAACAATCAGAAGTGATCGAATTGGATCTGATGAAAGAAATAGATTATACTCGATTTGAAAATGTCAGTTCAAATTTATTATTTTGTGCAACAGGATATTTAGGCGATGGGACAGAAGAAGGATTGTATGATAATAAAAATACAGAAAGGATCATTAATATTAATTACTCAAAACTAGTTCCAGTTATGAATTATTTTGCTCAGAAATTTGAAAGCAGAAGATCAGGAACAATAATAGGACTATCTTCAGTAGCAGGAGACAGAGGCCGGCAAAGTAATTTTATATATGGAAGTGCAAAAGCCGCTTTTACAGCATATTTAAGTGGTTTAAGGAATTATCTTTTTGACAAAAAAGTACATGTGCTTACCATAAAGCCAGGTTTTATGGAAACCAAAATGACTGAAGGGTTACCATTAAATCCTAAGCTTACTGCTAAGCCAAAACAGGCTGCCGCAGTTATTTATAATGCCTATAAAAAACAGAAAAATGTGGCATACGTCTTACCAATCTGGGGTATTATTATGATGATCATCAGGAATATTCCTGAGTTTATATTTAAAAAATTAAAGCTTTAATAAAGATGAAAAAATTGTATTGTTTTGATTTTGATGGCACAATAACCTATAAGGATACCATGTTTATGTATCTTAAGTTTTATGATTCTACAAAATATCATATACAATTTTTGAAACACGTTCCTCTTTTTATTTTGTTAAAGCTAAAACTGGCGGAAACAGAAAAAGTAAAGAAGAGTTTTATTGGATCTATATTAAAAGGGCAGTCTCAAGAGAAGATCGAGAGAAAATCCAAACAGTTCTTTGAACAGAATTATCCAAAAATTGTACGGGAAAATGCATTAGACTTTATTAAAAATATAGATCGTAATCATACGCAGAGTCTATTGGTTACCGCTTCATTGGATATCTGGGTGAAACCATTTGCTGAACAACTTCAAATGGAACTTGTTTCGACGCGTGCAGAGTTTAAAAATGGGATTTTTACAGGAAATTTTATTGGAAAAAATTGTAACGGAAAAGAGAAATTGGTAAGGATTCAGGAGCAAATAAATAATTCAAAATACGATAAAATAATCGCTTTTGGAGATACCTCGGGAGATAAGTATATGCTGAAATGGGCAAATGAAGGACATTACCAATTTTTTCACTAATTTTGGGTTATAAAAAGAAATAATGAATAAACTGTTTATTTTGTTCCTAGCTCTCTTTATGAGTTGCATGAGCAAACCATCAGCAACATCGACAGATGCACAAAAAGGAGGAAGTATTCTCGTTTCCGAATCTCAGGGCGGAACCGAAGCGGCTGGCTTTACAATAATAAAAAATGAAGAAGAACTTCAAAAAATAATTAAAGCTAATTCCAGTCTTGCAGAACTAGGTAAAGGTAGCAGTGTTAATTATCCCACCTTTCCGAAAAATCAGAAAGCGGTCTTATATAACTTAGGAACATTCAATTCCGGGGATCATAAGATTACTGAAATCAAAAATCTTTCCATAAAGGATAATGTCTTGTATATAGAAGTTCCACAGCGAGAGTCTGGAGGAATGGAAATACAGGTGATGTCAAATCCGTGGGTCGTTTTTACGATTCCTTCAAATTATCAATTCAATTCCGTAGCATTAAAATATTCAAAATAAAAATGAATAAAGTATATTTAGATAACGCAGCAACAACACCTCTTGCAGAAGAAGTTATTGATGCAATGGTAGGTACCATGAGAATGAATTTTGGAAATCCTTCTTCTACTCATAGCTTTGGACAGGAGGCTAAAATTCTTATAGAAAATGTAAGAAGACAGATTGCTGATTATCTTCATGTAACACCTGCTGAAATTATTTTTACGTCTTGTGGCACAGAATCTAATAATATGATTATTAAGTCCAGTGTAGAGCACCTTGGAGTAGAAAGGATCATCAGTTCTCCACTAGAGCACAAATGTGTTTCAGAGAGTATCTTAGATATGAAGAGCAGAAAAGGTGTGGAGGTAGTATATATCCGACCTAATGAAAAAGGAGATATTGATCTTAATAAGTTAGAGGAATTATTAAAAGCTTCAGATAAAAAGACTTTAGTAAGCTTAATGCATGCTAATAATGAAATCGGAAATATTGTAGATATTAAGAAAATTGCAGAATTATGCAAAGCAAATAATGCACTTTATCATTCAGATACCGTGAAGACAATGGCTCACATGGAATTTGATTTTTCAGATGTTCTTGTGGATTTTGCATCTTGCAGTGCCCATAAATTCCATGGACCAAAAGGAGTAGGTTTTGCTTTTATCAGAAAAGCTACAGGATTGAAAGGAATAATTACTGGCGGACCTCAGGAAAGAAGCCTTAGAGCAGGAACTGAGAATGTTGCCGGTATCGTTGGATTGGGCAAAGCTTTAGAACTTTGCATCAATAATATGAAAACTTATGCCGATCATATAAAAGAAATTAAAGAATACGCTATTGAAAGATTATCAGCGGATATTCCAAACATTAAATTCAATGGGCGAAGCTCAGAAATGGAGAATAGTGTTGATAGTGTTTTAAGTGTTTTACTACCTTATAAAGACCCTTTAATAGGTCTGCAACTAGATATGAAGGGAATTGCTATTTCCCAGGGAAGCGCATGCTCTTCCGGGGCTTCAAAGCCTTCAATGGTTATGATGATGGTGTTATCTGATGATGAAATGGATCATTGCACACCATTACGTGTTTCGTTTAGCCACCTTACTACGAAAGCGGACATCGATGCTTTAGTGAATGCATTGAAAGAAATTTCAAATGATTTCGTTATAGAAAAAACAAATGTTGAGCATAGATAGTCTTATTGCTGAAAAGTAGTAATTTTGTTTATCCAATTAAGGATTAAAAATACAATAGAATATTAATTTAAATAAAATAAAAAAAATGGCTTTAGAAATTACGGATAGCTCATTTCAGGAAACGGTTTTAAAATCAGATAAACCGGTATTGGTAGACTTTTGGGCAGTATGGTGCGGACCTTGTAGAACGCTTGGACCAATCATTGAAGAGGTAGCAACAGATTTTGAAGGAAAAGCTGTAGTAGGAAAAGTAGATGTAGATAATAATCAGGAAATTTCTATGCAGTATGGTATCAGAAATATCCCTACTGTTCTTATTTTTAAGAATGGTGAAGTTGTAGATAAATTAGTTGGAGTTACTCCAAAAGAGGTGATCGCTGAGAAATTAAGTGCTCATTTATAAAAAAAAGAACTTTGATAATGAATGCCTTCCGCTTTTGGGAGGCATTTTTTTAACAAATAATTTGCAGGTAATTAAAAAAGGTGTAATTTTGCAATCACAAAAAAGAAAGAAGTTCTTTAACAAAATTTGATCCGGTAGTTCAGTTGGTTAGAATGCCGCCCTGTCACGGCGGAGGTCGCGGGTTCGAGTCCCGTCCGGATCGCAATCAAATTTATTTGAAATAAGAGAACTACTGATCCGGTAGTTCAGCTGGTTAGAATGCCGCCCTGTCACGGCGGAGGTCGCGGGTTCGAGTCCCGTCCGGATCGCATATCAAATTTGATTGAAAACTTCAGGACTACTGATCCGGTAGTTCAGCTGGTTAGAATGCCGCCCTGTCACGGCGGAGGTCGCGGGTTCGAGTCCCGTCCGGATCGCAATCAAAATTAAACCTTCAACATTTGTTGAAGGTTTTTTTATTTATAAATTAGCTTAGACATTTGCATACTTTACTTATTGCTCGATCCATTTTTTAAACTCAGCTACCTTATTTTTACTGATAAGGATGGTGTCATTAGTCTCGGGTTTCATTACTAATTTCAATTGATTTTTTCCATATACAAGAATACTGTCGATCGCTTTGATGTTGACGATAAACTGCCGGTTAGCCCGGTAAAACATCTTATTATCCACAGCTTTAATAAGATCATCGAGGCTTGAATTGATCGAATATTGGCTTCCCATAAAAGTATGCAGGTAAACAATATTATTTTCCAGAAAGAAATAAGCTATTTCCGATGTTTCTAAAGAAATTAATTCATCCTTATGGTAAGTGATTAGCCTTTTCCTGGAGTTTTCGAAAGTATCCTCATTAGAACGGAAATTGGTGGTCTCATGAAATTTTTCCTGTAGGGTAGTAAGCTGCTTATTTAAAATGGTAAGATTGTTAACCTCAATATTAAGGGTATTGATCTCTTGATTTTTCTGTGTTTCATACTTTTTATAAATCCATCGTATTAAAGTAAAGCATGTTATTAAAATAACTAAACTTGTAATAATAAATACAAGTAGAAACTTCTGATACAAATCAGTTACCTGTTGTTCTATACTATTGATATTAGCATGAGAGGCTACCATCCAATCACTTCCTGCTACTGGATATACACTTACAATTTCCGAACTGCGGTTACTGTTCTTAGGAAAACTTCGGACTCCTGCATTGATCTGTCCGGAGTTTAGAATAGTTGAAAAGTCTGATTGGTTTTTGGTATCCGAAGTAAATTGAGAGTTGCTTTTATCGATTTTATGACCAATTAGCGCTGGATTTGGATGACAAAGCTCAATTCCATTTTTATTATACATACAGATGAATCCACTTTGGGTATCTGTGTTTACAATACTACTTTGTAAATTTTGAATAACTATATCTTTGGAAAGGCCTTGCTTTAATTGTAATTCCAATAATTTGCCAATCTCCCGAGATTCTCTTTTTCCCGCTTCGATCTTATTATTGAAAATATCATTCTTGGATGATGAATATAAATAACGGAAAGAAAAAAAACTGATCAGTAAGATAACAATACTTACTGCAAAAAAAGTAATGGTATAGAGATTGATCTTTTTCATTCGCTAAATGAGATATTCTTTCTCAAAAGTACTCATTATTCAGAAGAATATATTCGCTTTCAGCGGCCTATTTTTCCCTTTTATTCATAAATCGAACCCACAAGGTGTTGTTTGATGGTATCTTTGATCTGTAATTTTTTAACTATAAAGAGATATGCAATGAAAAGAAATACTAAAATACTTGTGGTTCTATTAATCGTATTTGTTTTGATTCAGTTTTTCCGGCCTGAAAAAATAAATTACGGAAAACCTGCTCAAGACCTGTCTAATGTACCTGAAGAGGTAAATGCTATTATAAGAAATTCCTGTTTCGATTGTCATTCATCTGAAGCGCGTTTAAATTGGTATGACAATATAACGCCGGCTAATTTTTTTGTGACTTCTCATATTAAAGACGGGCGTAAAGCTTTGGATTTTTCGAAATGGAATACCTGGCCTAAGGCTCAGCAAAATTCTACACTATTTTTTGCCATAAATAAAGTGCTGTCTGGAGAGATGCCATTGCCAAGTTATGCAGCTGTACATTCTTCAACAAAGCTCAATGGTAAACAGGTTGATATTTTAAAAAATTATGCTTTATCACTTACCTCAAGAAAAGTGACAGATACTGCTCAAGTGAATAAAGTTGAAAAACAATACAACGCATGGATGAATGAAGGCAGGAAAAATACTACTGTCAAACCTTCACCTAACGGATTACAATATATTCCTGACTATAGGGATTGGAAGGCAATCAGTACTACAGATCGTTTTGATAATGGTTCAACACGTATTATTTTCGGAAATGAAATTGCTGTAAAAGCGATTCAAGAGCATCATACAAATCCTTGGCCTGACGGAACGGTTTTCGCAAAAACAGCTTGGAAACAGGAAGTTCATGCGGATGGGAGTATATCGACAGGAGAGTTTATCCAAGTGGAATTTATGGTAAAAGATAGTAAGAAATACACTAAAACAAAAGGTTGGGGATGGGGAAGATGGAAAGGGAATGATCTGAAACCTTACGGTGATCGTCCTGACTTTGATAAAGAATGTGTTGAGTGTCACCAACCGATGAAAAGCAGAGATTATGTTTTCACCTCTCCTTTATATCTTATTTCACAACTTAAAAAAGTAGAATAAAAATGAAAAAGAATGTTATTTATTTAGTCTTAAGTTTTCTATTCATCTTATCATGTCATTCGGAAGAAAAAGAAAATCTTAATAGAAATGCTTCTGTTAAACAGAGTGATGAATTGCTAGAAAACCCACTGTTAATGACTCCAATTACATCATCTGTTCAGCCAAAAGATAGTACAATGTCTACATTGTATGGAAATAAAGCAGCTGCTGCTTATGCAAAAATGAATTCTGATTCCAAATATCCTGAAGGTGCTGTACTTTACGAAGTAACATGGAAGCAAAAGCCAGATGAATTATGGTTTGGAGCCAATATACCTAAAGAAATTTTTTCTGTTGAAAAGGTTATTTTCCAAAATAGAGATTTACATAAATATGAGATTTATATGGGAAAACCACTTAAAAAGAAAAGACTTTTCAAAGACGAGGAATTTTCCAGAATATCATTTATTACATCACAGAAAATGGCAGTTTCTCCATAAGTGATTTTTAATTTTTTTTTGCTCCTCCGTATTTTTACGATATTTTTCTTTGGTACTATGATTATTCGGTTTTTAGGTCTGATATTTGTATTGACTAGAAAAACTAAGCGACCCGTCAAATTTTATGAATAACATAATTGTGAAAAAATCTCTTTTATACAGTCTTGTACTGGCATTATTTTTAGTTTCATGTAAAAAAGAAATTGAAAAAATAAATGATACTTTAGGCAACGATACAGCCAATACCGAGTCTCCAATGGCGAAAACAGATTCTATAAAGAAAGACTCTGTAGTAAAAAAAGAATCTGTTCCCCCTGCAATGCAGGAAACCGGTTTCTATAATGCTTTTATACTTCCGAAAGATAAAAAAATGAGAGACTCCATATATTCTGTATTTAGTAAAAAATATACAGAAAAGGAGCGGTATGCTATTTTAGCATTAAACAGATTAGACTCTAAAAATAAATGGAACTCAGATACCTTGGTTGTTCCGGCTAAAATAGACACTACATTGATGGCCTATTCGCCATTTCCAATGCAATTGGATGTATTGAGTAATGTGAAAAAATTTGTTGTTTTCTCATATCCTATTCAAGCGTATGGTGTGTATTCCAATGGGAGCCTTGTAAAATGGGGTCCTACAAGTATGGGAAAAAAAGCAGCACAGACAACAAGGGGATTAACTTTTGCAAACTGGAAAAAGAAATTATCAATTTCAACAGTAAGTAGCGAATGGAAATTACCTTATAACTTCAATATCTTTAATTCAGGTGGAATAGGATGGCACCAATATGATTTACCCGGATATCCTGCATCGCATTCATGCTTAAGATTATTGAGGAAAGATGCTCAATGGCTATACTCTTATGCCGATACATGGATCTTAAACCCTGGAGGAGCGACCACAAAGGCCAAAGGAACAGCAGTAATGGTTTTTGGGGATTATAAATGGGGGCACAGAAAACCATGGCGGAATCTCTTGGAGGATCCTAATGCCAATAATATTTCTGTAGAAGAAATGAATAAGCTTATTGAGCCTAATGTTGAAAGGATTTTAAGAGAACAGGAGAATAGAGAAAAGGTGGCAGATTCTATAAGAGCGGCGAAGGCTGTTGAAATTCAGGAACCTGCACAAAAACCAGAAGTTCTTGCACCTTAAGCTTTCTTTTCAAATTGTAAAGTAGATTCTTCTGCAAATTTTCTGAGCTTTAACATTTCTTCTTTGGCTTTACTCTGTCCAAACCTTGCTGCTCCATAGGTTGCAGCAATACAAATTAACATTGCAAATGAAGCATTTAAAGCCCAAGGGAATTCGTAACTTTTAATTTGTCTTTCAACATAATACATGGTGAAAAAAGTCATCCATAATATTGAAAACGAAAAATAGAGAAACATAAAGAATGTCCATACTGCTGAACTAGGACCAAATACACCTCGTATAACGATGTCGTCATCTTCTTCTTCAGTACGTAGGGATAATCTTGGTTTCCAGTAGTTATCATATTCTGTTTCTACCCAAATAGTAGCGACTTCCTTATTTACATTACCAGAAAATTCATCTTTATGTTCTTTAAGATATGTACTCAGATTTTTAGCGTACTCTTCTTTTGTAAGGTGAGTAAACATTTTAAATCTCGGTCGTGTTCTTATTTTATCTAAAGTGGTTTCTTCCGTTTTCATATTATTCTTGATAGGGGATTGGGTCTTCCAGTGTAAAGCTTAAGGTAAGTTCCTGGCCTTTTCTTTTTATCAGCATTGTAATCGTTTTTCCTTCATCAGACTTCATTAACTCCATAATATGTTCTAAAGTCATATCTAAAGTTTTTCTACCATTAATTGTGATAACCTTGTCATCTTTTTTAAAGCCAGCTTTGTCTGCCGGAGAATCTTTTCGAACGCCGGCAATAGAAAATAAAGGCTTTAAAACAAATTTATATTGTAAATTATTGTTGATTACTTCTATTCCATTGCTAGCATTATTTGCATTTTTGGTTTCAAGTGCAAATGAATCATTTTCCCATTGTAGTCCATCCTGCTGGAAATCCAGGCCACTCATATTGAAATGAAAAGGATCATCATAATTTTTGTTTTTTCGCAGATACAACTTTTGATTGGGATAATCAAAAACTACAGTAAAACGACGCATAATCTCTCCACCAATAGAGCCTCTTCTATTTTCGACGAGGTTTACATGCTGAATAGAATACTCATCTGGCATGGCAGTAAGTGGTTTCTCAAATTTAAAATTGCCAAGATAAAAATTATGAATACGGCTTCTTTTCCCATATACATCACCATTAAAACCCCGACCCAAAAAGTCATCAATATTAGGACGATTGTAAACAAAGTTCTTAATAAGGGTAGGGAAAAGCCATATAGGATCGCTGTTTCCTAAATCTATAAGCAACTTTGAGCTTTTCTTTTCGGTAGTCATCTCTACATCTGCCTCCATATAGGGTTTACTCTTTTCAATGGATATGGAGAACTCATCAAATTTCTTTACTTTTTTTCTGAATAAATCCATATCATTATAAATAGTGATCTTTTTAGAAATATAATCTATTGATATAGGATGGTCTTTAAAAAAATGATAGCCGATAATTCCATTAACAGGAATTCCGACATGAGAAGAAATATTGAAGTCCTGATTAACAATGATAAACAAACTTAAAGAATTGTTGATGTAATTTTTTCCTATTTTACCAATGTTATTGTCAGAGCGGAATCCATCTATACTTGCGTTTCCTCCTAATCCTGAAAACTTAATTTTCTCCAAGCTTGTAAGCTTTACCTCTTTATTTTCAAGGCTGAAAATTGAAGTTTCAGCAACACCAGTATCCAGTAAAAAGGTGAGCTCGGCCCCATTGATATTAACCGGAATAAAAATCAGGTTATTAATTAATTTAAAAGGAATAACGACTTTTTTAGCATCTTTAATTTCAAACGAGTTTTGAGCATTTACGAAAATGCTTATAAATAAAATCCATATAAAATGCCTAAATTTCATTTACTGAATATAGTCAATTTATTGGGAGTTGAAATAAAAAACATTCTCAAATTTGAGAATGTTTATGTATTTTACAATGAATTAATGTAATTGTTTAGTTTTTCGTAAATTATTTAGAAAAGAAATCCATAAGATCCATATAATTTTTTTGATTTACCCCGTGGCCACTCATATACTCTCTAAAAGTAAAATAACATCCTAAATCGTATAATAGATCTGCGGCTTTTCGTCCCCATTCTAATGGGATAACAGCATCATCAGTTCCATGGGATACAAAAAATCTGAGTTTTTCCAGTTTCTTTTTATCTTTAACGATATCACCTAATATCTTTTCCTCCGGATAACTGCTTAAACAGGCTACATAATTGAAAAGATCTGGATGTTTTAATGCCAAAGCATAACATAAAATCCCCCCTTGACTAAATCCACATAAATGCGTTTTACTTTCCGTTAATCCGTAATGATTGATTATTTTTAAAATATTTTCTAAAACATTGTTCAATGATTCTTTTGCCTGATCCGTATCTATAAAATTCTCGGGATTATTAAAATCAATATCATACCATGAATAGCCCTCAAACTGAGTATCCTTTGGAGCCCTGAAGCTTACAAGAAGCCAATCATTGGGAAGTGTTTCTCTAAAACTGAAAAGGTCTTGTTCATTACTTCCATAACCATGAAGCATAAAAAGTATGGGAGTACTGGATGTAATATTTTCGGGTTCTCTTACTAAATAATCTAAATTCATAGTGCAAAGATAATTAATAAATCAATTTCCTAAATCTTTAGGTATCGAATATTTACAGCTTTAGTAATAACTGTAATATGGCGACAATAGATGAAATTTGGAAGTAATTATCCTTTTGTCGATTTGATATTGTTTGGAAATCTTTATTGGAAATTTTTCATAAAAGTTATTTTTATATTGATAAAAAACCTATATTTGAAACATTAAAAAATCTATTTGGAGAAATGAAGCAATTTTACAAATCAAAAAGTTTATTTAAACTTTCTTTCTTATTTATCGTATTATTTTCGGCAATTTCAGTTCTTAACTCTTGTAAGAAAGATGATGACGATGAAGAATTTAAGGACCATATTGTACAGTTTGAGGTAAAAGGTAGTACAGGTGTCATTTCAAAAACTATAGTTACACAGGTGGGAACTACTTCTACCACAATGTATAATACAGTGTTAACTCCTATTACTTTACCTTGGACGAGTGGAGAGTTTTTTGTTAACTCTAGTCAGGCTCAGTTAAATCTTTCGGCCAATGCAACAATGCCAAATGACGATTCTACACTGACTGTTACAATCTGGATCGATGGAGAGGTTACAGAAACTAAGACCGTTACTGGTAAAGGAGATTTAGATGTAGCTGTATTTCACAGTTTCTTAGAATTATAAAAAATCAGATTTTACAGATAAAGAAAACCGCTTTTATAAGCGGTTTTCTTGTTTTATTCAATCATATTTTGTTGCAAAGCAAGACTGATAAGTTCCGTTGAGTTTTTAGCATGAAATTTTTGAAGTAGATTTTTCCGATGGGTATCAACAGTTAGAGGACTTAAAAACAATTCATCAGCGATCATACTACTGGTTTTCCCCTGGGCTACTAATTTTAAAATTTGTTTTTCACGTTTTGTCAATCTGGGAACTGTCAATTCACTTTGAGATGGTTTGCTAATGATTTGCTTGATCTCATTACAGAAAACAATTTCCCCTGAAAGTGCTCCTTTAATACAAGTTACTAATTCATCAATAGAAGTGTTTTTTAATAAATAACCGCTGGCTCCGTTTTGAACACATTGCATAACAATACTTCTTTCTGATCGGTTACTGAACATAATTACAGAAACATCTGATGATAATTTTTTGATCTCTTTACAAAGATTGATACCATTGGCATCCGGCAAAGCAATATCCAAAAGAATAATATCAATATCATTGGTTTTAATAAAATCTATTGCTTCATTTCCTGATGTAAAACTCCTGGAAATAGATAGCAGAGGCTCATTTTTTAGCATCATTTTTAATCCTTCAATAACAATAGGATGGTCGTCCACAATGACGATATTTATGGTATCAGATTTCATAGGTGTTGAGTTCTATATTAATGGTTGTTCCCTCCGTATCTGAGTTGATTTCCATTTTTCCCTGCAGATAATCTACCCTGTTTTTAAGATTTAAAATTCCCATACTTTTGGAAGGGTCTGTAGTATCTTTTTTAAATCCTCTTCCATTGTCTTCAATAGTGATGAAGAAGTGATCTTGCGAGTGAGAGCATTGTAATAGTATATTCGTAGCGCCGGAATGCTTAACTGCATTGGCCAGCAATTCCTGTACAATCCTATAAATAGTGAGCTGTGTTGATAGTAACAGATCTTTATGAATATTGATAGGTTGGAAATCTATTTCCAGATCTTTTCTTATATAAAACTGGCACAGGTCATGAAGTGCTGTTTCCAAACCAAAATTTAATAATGATTCGGGCATTAAATTCCGGGCTATATGTCTCAGTTCACTGACCGACCTATCCAGCTGACTCAAAATTTTGAAAAATTCTTCATGTTTCTCATTATTTAAATGTTCGGAAGCCCACGTCGAAAAATTAATTTTTACACCTGCTAACATTCCTCCAAGCCCGTCATGGAGATCTCTTGCAATACGTTCCCTTTCTCTTTCCTCACCTTCAAGGATGGCTTTGGTAAGAATCAACTCCTCCTTTTGCTTAATATCATTTAATTTTTGCTGCAGATTGATCTCCTTTTGTTCAGATAACTTTCTGTTATTTCCATAGAGTATAAACAAGAAAATGGCAAGACTTATAAACAGGATCAAAACCAGACTTAGTGCCCATAAATAAGAATTTTTTTTACTTACCTCCAGTTCTTTTTGTTTTTTTTCAGCATTAAGATTGGCAATACTTCTTTCTTTTTCAGCTGTATTATATTTTGTTTCTAACTTATTTATTTCCAGTTTTATATTTGCTGAATTTAAGCTGTCACTCAACTTTGAATGATTTCTCTGCCAAATCAAAGCTTCTTTGGTATTTCCCATTTCTTCATTGATACTAGATAATTGGAGATAGATCATTTTTCTATTATTGGCATCTATAACAAGAGTTCTTTCTGTTAGAATACTTTTTAATAAATCTCTGGCTTCAGTATATTTTTTTTGTCTTTTCAAAATGTCATACTTATTAAGATAAAACATCTGAGTAAGCAAATTCTGTTTAAATTTTTTAGTATAATAAAGTCCTTTTTCAATTGCAGATAGGGTTTCTTCATGTTTTTGTTTCGTAATAAAGTATAAAGCTTTATCATAAAAGTAAAATGAATTTGACGAAGATTCAGGATAAGGTTGAATGAGATTTTCAGCCTTATCCAGAAAAGACTTACCGATGTCTCCTTTTGCCTGATAAAAAAAATTGCTGGCCGTATTTAGATAAGCGAAAAATAATTCCGAAGAATTGGGTGCCCTTTTTTCAAGAATTTCAATGGCTTTGTTATTATAATTTTGAGCCTTTTCAAATTCAGCATTATAGGTAAGCATTAAAGCTAACTGTGTATATTCAAATCCTAAATTTTTACTGTTACCATACTTTTCTATCAGTGGGATGCTTTTTTCAAGCATAATCTTAATTAGAAATGGGTAACCTTCTTTGTTTTTCTGGGCTATTCCATAACCAAACCAACACCAGGATTGGAAGAGATCAGATTCCTGGGTTTTAAATTTAGATAATAGTTTCACAGCTTTTAAATAAGATGCAGATGCTTTTTCTTTATTTCGGTCTGCATAATACTGCCCTTCATAATAAAAATATTGAGCAGACGTAAAATAACTAGATTTTCCTAATATTCGTCCTGTCTCAAGTTGTTTTTTACTGAGAACAGTATCTGCATTTCGATAATAATTGGATAGCATGAAAGAAGCAACTGCCTTTGACTGATTGTTACTGCCATTTTTCATAACATTTTGCAAACTGTCTAAATAAGACTTTTCGTTAAGAGGAACAATCTGTTGAGATTGGGCCTTAAAAGAAAGTAAAATCCCAAGTATAAGCGTTAATCTTTTCAATTTTATTGATTTTGGAAATGAATCAGTATTTTTTATTATAAGACTTACAATTTAGTTAAAATTTTTAGGACTAAAAATACCTAAGATTAAGGAGAAATAATTACTGTTTTTTAAGGATTGATAGTGACTTTATACTAGAATAGTTTTGTAGGTGTCAAACAACTCATCATAGAATTAAACAATTGTAAAAAATTTAAACAAAGACTTATGAAAAAAATGTGGTTAAACAATGGATTGAAAAGAGCAATTATTGCAATGGTGGCTACAGTGCTCTTAGGATTTATATCATCATGCAGTAATGATGATGACGATAATAACGGAGGAGGTGGCTCTGGAAAAAGTCATAAGGTGGTTTTTAAAGCACAAGTGTCTCCAGGAAGTAGTATAGCAAATGCAGCCTACGGATACGATGCTAATAATACACAAGTAACCGGACTTAGTGGAACCAGCTGGACCAGTCCTGAATTTACTGCTCCTGCAGGAGCTGTTATGGTAAACGGTGGAGTAGTTGGTACGGGTGTCAATGCATCTTCTACTGTAAAAGTGCAGGTTTATGTAGATGGTGAATTAAAAAAAGAAGCAACTGGAAGTGGAACCACCCTTTCCGCAACAGTTAGTTACAGTTTCTAATCATACCTATATTTTATTTAGCAATAAAGCCATGAGGGAAGTCTCTTGGCTTTTATTTTTGTGACTCCATAGGATAAAAATTATATTTAATTCGATAAACCTAAGTCGTTAAGTGTTGTTTTTTTGAAATTAAAGAATAAAATTAAGTATATTAGAATACCAATTTTAGTTAGAAAATAAATGGGGAAAAGAATTACTATCTTAATATTTTTAATGATATTTTCTTCTGTGTTTCCACAGAATCAAAAAGATATACAGTCTTACAAAGATAAATTCTTCATTTACCAAAAAATAGGAATTGATAGTGCATTAATTTCTGTAGATAAAATTTTTTCTTCAAAAAAAGAGGTTGATCTGGCATTCGCCTATTCTGCGAAAAGGTACTTGCTGACTATTACTGGAAAAGAAGAAGATTCCCAAAATTATCTTTCAAAAATTAATAGTTATTTAAAGAAAATCCCTGAGGAAGAGGAAAATTACTCGAGCTTATCCCAAGTATACAATATCTTGGGAAATACAGATATGGCCAACCATGTTCCGAATGATGCGTTGAAGAAATTTATAAAAGCAGATTTTTTTGCTCTAAAGAATAATGATATTAAGCAGCACATAAAAATCAAAGGAAATATTGCATTTGTAAAACTTAATATCGGACAAACTGATGACGCTATTATAGAAACCCATGAAGTCCTTGAGCTTTTAAAAAAGAATAGAGAGCTCTATGAAAAAGAAAATTTCGAGATTATCTATAATACTGTGTTTTCGAATTTAGGACATTTATATTCTGATAAATATATATCAGATCCTGAAAAGAATAGAAAGTATGCAGACAGTGCTTTACAGAATTTTAATCAGCTTCTGCATTCAACGAAAGATAAAAAATTATTAGCTGTAACCTATTTAAAGCTGGGAACGCTTAATAACAAAAAAAAGAATTTTATCGAAGCAACGAAATATTACCTAATAAGCTTAGATATTTACAAGGATTTAAAATTTAAAGATGAAATTCTAAATCTTAAATACAATTTGGGAGTAAATTTTTACGAATCAAAAGATTATTCAAAATCGAAGCGTGATTTTCTCGAAATGTCTCATTTAATGGAAAAAGATTCTTTGGTAAATACGGACTATATATTTGCTCAGGATTATTTATCAAAAATTTATTTAAAGGAAGGGAAAAGAGATTCAGTAGAATTTTATAATAACAAATTCATTGAACTATATAAAGAAAATTCAGAAGCCGAAAGGAAGAACATTGCCAATATTTATAAAGAAATCAATTCTAAAAATTTGAATGATGAAATCAATAAAAGTTCTTCTATCCTTAAAAGTCGCATGTTTCTAATTATTGCATTGGTCTTATTGATAGGATGTATTACCGGTTATCTGCTCATTCAGATGCGAAAGAAAAAAGATGTTGAACAACGGCTTGATGATCTATTGTTACAAGTAAAGAATAACAGTTTGAATAGTCACCAAAACAAAAATAATTTTACAATAAGCAATGAAAAAGAGGCTGAGATCATGAGAAAACTGATGGAGTTGGAAGACAAAAAACTTTATCTTAAAAACGAATATAATCAGGCTTTTGTGGCTAAAAAATTAAGCACCAATACTACCTATCTTTCACAGACGATTAACAAATACATGAAAAAGACTTTTAGTGAATATACCAATGAGTTAAGAATTAACTACATACTGAATGCTCTTTCTCAAGATAAAAAGTTAAGAAATTATACTACTCAGGCATTAGCAGATATTGTAGGTTATAAAAGCGGGATATCCTTTGCCAGAACATTCAAAGAAAAAACGGGAGTTACCCCGTTTCAGTATATTGAAAAATTGAATGCTGAAAATGCTTCAAAATAATAAATTTCTGATAATTACATTTTTCGTATTATTATTTTAGCAAGTTCTGGTGTATTCCTTTGTACACTTATCCTGATAAAGACATTCTGTAATAATGATGCGGGTACAAGGACCTACTACATTCCCTGAGCCACCACCATTGTTTGTGCCACCACCATTTGTACCCCCGTTTAGTTCAGTAGTTCCAGCTATAATTTTTAGCTGCTCTTTTCTTGAAAGTTTTTTTATATTATTTTTTAATTGAGTTTCCATATTTGTCTTTTTTAATTTGATATTTATAGATTTCAGGTATTGGATTTTATTCCGCTATTTTTCACCCCATAATTTTATTATGAACTTTGGGCAGGTGAACAATCAAACGATTTGGGCTCCGGGCATAAAAGCGTGACATTTCCTGAACCTGCTCCATTATTAGTGCCACCTCCATTACCGTATGAAGGATCTTCTATAGATTCATTCCCGGCAATAATTCCCAGCAATTTTTTTCTAGATAATCGTTTAAAAGTAGATTTGATTTTAGCTTTCATTTAGTGTTGTTTTTTTAGTTTTCTTTTTCAGTTATATAATAATGTAAAATTAGAAATTAATGTTTAGTGAAAATTATAATTATCATATTGAATAATAAGATCTCTTGTTCAATTGGTTTAATTGATTGATAATTATTGTTTTATATTATTTGTTTTAAACTTACTTTTTATAAAAAGTTCTGATGTTTTTTATAAAATATTGGTGGGTAGTGTTTTTTTTAAGCACTGATTAGACAACATTTGTAGTGAGAATTTTAAAACATTCAAGTCATTTAAACACTAAGCCTTTAAAATAAATAACATGAAAAAAATTGTTTTTATGAGTTTTGCTTTATTAGTATTAAGCATCTCAACAGCAAAAGCACAAAGCTTTTTAGATAAGATAGACCGCGCAGTCAGTAAACTGGATGACGCCTCAAATACAGCTGATAAAGCTTCTAAAACAGGAGGGAAATTAAGTTCATTATTTGGTAAAAAGAATAAACAGAATACTGCGAAAGTAGCTGAAGACAATAAAATAACGATTGTAAAGATTTCCAATATAGATCTTGCAAATTTAAAAAAGCTCAACGAAATAATCTCCACATGCAAAGGGGTATCTGACACCAGTATGAAATATAACTCTTCATTGTCAACAATCACAGTAACACACTCTGGAAGCTCTGAAAAGCTATTGGAAAGTGTACAACCTAATGCAAAGAATATTTTTACTGATAAAAATATCGAAAGCTTCGATGATGGAATTATAGAAATTAAAATGAAGTAATAAGAAAATTAAATTAAAATTTAAAACATGAAAACAGAATATTTACTTTTTATCATTCTTGGTATTTTTTTTAATACATACATGAGAGCACAGCCCACAATTACCAGTGCAGATATGATTACCGGAACCTTTCAGTTTACAGCGTTTACTTTTAATCAGGGAGTACACACTCCTGGAAATGCTGGAGCCAATATTACGTGGGACTTTACAAACATAAGTGGTACAAACGAAATATACAGAATGTTTTATGGTACATGTCCGGCTATTCCGGAATGCTCATCTTTTCCAACAGCTAATCAATATGTGGCCGTTTTAGATAATGCAGGGAATCAAAGTGCTGATAAGAATTTACTGAAGCTTAGTAGTGCCCAATTGGAACATTTAGGTGCAAGAAATAACACAACTAATTTCACATTAACTTATACGGACATACCAATCGAACTTAAATTTCCAATGACCTATCTGAATTCTTTTACTGATACCTCTTCTTCAACAGTAAATGGAGTTACAACAAGTACAAATGATATTATTACTGCAGATGGATATGGCACCATTAAAACTCCGGTTGGAACCTATTCTAATGTTTTAAGAGTAAAAAAAGAAAGTACAATTACAATCATTACAAGTGGAGTACCGACTTCTACAACAAAGATTACAACGTATAGTTGGTACAAAAATAGCAGAGAAGTGATTGGTGTATTTTCAATGGGTAATTTGTTATCTCCTATTGTACAACCATTGCCTTCAAGATTTCAATACACTAATAATAATGTGGTTTTAGGAGTAGGAGAAGTGGAAGATATGAAATCCCTGGTGGTTTACCCCAATCCAAGTTCTGATTTTATCACCATAAAAAATGAAAAAATAATTGATAAGATTGAATTAAGCGATGCAGAGGGTAGAAAAATTTCAGAATATAAAGAAACTAGTACGATTGATATATCTAAATTGTTACGTGGTGTTTATTACCTAAAGATTGACCTGAAAAATGAGAAAACACAGATAAAGAAAATTATCAAAAAGTAAGTATGGTCAGTTTATTTTAAAAAGAAACACTTTGGTTAGCCAAAGTGTTTCTTTATATTTTTGAATGTTATTGAACTTTAATAATAAAGTAACTTTTCTTTCCTTTCTGCAGTAAAAGGAATTTACCATCAATAAGATCATTTTCACTAGCAGTAAAAGTGTCATCTACTTTTTCCTTATTGATTGAAATCGCATTGCCTTTGATTTCTCTCTGAGCTTCACTTTTAGATTTTAAAAATCCTGATTTTTCAGAAAGCAGATCAACAATATTTATTCCTAAGACATCATCTTTTGCCACTTCTTTTTGTGGAACTCCATCGAAAACCTCAAGAAATATTTCTTCGTCAAGGCTTATCAAATCTTCGGCAGTAGAACGTCCAAAAAGAATTTCAGAAGCTTTTACAGATTTTTCATATTCTTCTCTTCCATGAACCCAAACTGTAACTTCTTCAGCTAACTTTTTTTGTAGTTTTCTTTCATGTGGAGCTGTTTTGTGTTCTTCAATTAAACTATCAATTTCCTCTTTGCTTAGGAACGTGTAAAATTTAATAAATCTTTCTGCATCAGCATCAGTGGCATTCAACCAGAACTGATAGAATTTATACGGTGAAGTTTTCTTTTTATCTAACCAGTAATTTTCACCACTTTCAGACTTTCCAAATTTAGAACCATCTGCTTTTGTGATTAAAGGAACTGTTAGGGCAAAAGCCTCACCCTGAGCTTTTCTGCGGATCAATTCTGTTCCTGTAGTGATATTTCCCCATTGGTCAGAACCTCCCATTTGCAGTTTTACATTGTTATTTTGATATAAATGAAGGAAATCATATCCTTGAATAAGCTGGTAAGTAAATTCAGTAAAACTCATTCCATCGGCTCCGGCTTCTCCAGAAAATCTTTTCTTTACAGAATCTTTGGCCATCATATAATTAACGGTAATATTCTTACCAACGTTTTTAGCGAAATCTAAAAACGAGATATTTTTCATCCAATCGTAATTGTTGACCAATTCAGCCTTATTGGCTCCATCTCCATCAAAATTTAAAAATTTTGAAAGTTGATTTTTTAAACAATCCACATAATGAAGAAGAGTTTCTTCGTCTAAAAGATTTCTTTCAGCTGACTTTCCTGATGGATCACCGATCATTCCTGTAGCACCTCCTACCAGAGCAATTGGTTTATGACCATGCTGTTGGAAATGGGCTAAAATTTTGATCTGAATTAAACTTCCAATATGTAAAGAATCAGCCGTTGGATCAAAACCAATATATGCCGTAGTTACCTCTTTATTCAGTTGTTCATCGGTTCCTGGCATCATATCAGCAAAAAGACCACGCCATTTTAATTCTTCAATAAAGGAATTCATATTATAATTTTCTTTAAAATTTAACCGTGCAAAGATAAGGAATTCAAGGTTAAGAAATGTTAATTTGTAAAGGGGTAAAATAGTAAAAGTTTGAAAAAGAAATTCAAACTTACGATTTCACAATGATCCGATTTTGGTTTTTTGTAATTTAATAATCACGCTATTTAGTGTTTTTGCGATTTTACTTAAAATAAATTATATTTGTTAATAATGAACGACGAACAGTTATTTTTACTTATTCAAAAGGCAAAAGAAAAAGATCAGAAAGCCCAGACAAAACTCATTAATGTTTTTTGGGTTGATGTTTTTTCTTTTGTAATGAAAAAAGTACGGAATGAAAATGACACGGATGAGATCACAGTAAATGTTTTCTCTAAAGTATTGTCAAAATTGGATATGTACGATCCTCATTTTCAATTTAAAACCTGGATATTAACAATTGCTCAGAATACGGTTATTGATTTCTGGAGAAAAAGAAGTCGCGAAAATCAGGATCCTACTGAAAATCTTGACGAGGTAAAAAATCAATTTGCAAAATCACCCGAAGAATTAATGATTTCCAAAGAAGAACAAAAGAAAATCATTAAAACAATAGAATCTTTAGACGCCAATTATCAGGATATTATAAAATTAAGATTCTTTGAAGAAAAAAGCATCAAAGAAATTGCAGAAGAATTAGGTATTTCTATTGCGAATACCAAAGTAAGAGTAATGCGTGCTAAAAAAGTATTAGCTGAGCTTCTGAAAAATAATGAGTTTGATGAGGATTAATTACAAATGAAACTCAGCTTTTGTTTTTGGAAATATAAAGCTTCTTTCTTTCGTTTCTCTATTTGTGTTTCTATTTTGTAAATTAATCTTCCAATCCTTTTTAATAACGGTTTCTTTTTCGGACTTTCCATTATCAGGATTGGTCGTATCTTCTACTTCTTTAGAATACATAAGTTTTCCCGTAGAAAGATTATAATCCATATCAGCCCAATAATCTCCCGGTCTTCCATAGCTTAGCGAATGACCTATCAATTCAAAATGGCCATTCTGAAACCTGTATTTATCCGTATATCCCCATTTCCAGCTGCTTCCGCCAGCTTGAGTAATTTCTAAAATACCATTTTTTATGATGGTACCCTGATAAGGATCACCTTCCATTCCGCCATGTTTACTTTCCAGTAAGGCGTTTTTTGACTTTTCCAGGACAGCCCACTTTCCATTAGTCTTTTTCAAGATTTGAATTTCACGTACATTACCCATATCCGTCGTGTCCTTTGTATTATATATAATTACTTTTTCAGGAATTTTATCTCCATCAAGATCTCCATCTACTGTTTCAATCATTTCAGAATCTTTCGGCTGAAATTCTTTTTGTGCAAAAGAGATCGTGCTGAAAAGCAGCGATAATAGGCAAAATATCGTTTTCATACAGGGGATTTTGTGGGTTCAATTTACAATTATATTTTTAATTATATGTTCCATCAATTTCTCTATTAGATGGTTTCCATTAAAAATTCCTTAACTTTGAACTTCAATTTTAGAAATGGAAAATTTAGTTCAAGACACTACCGTTCAAAAACCAAAGTGGATTCGTGTAAAACTTCCTACCGGAAAGAATTACAGAGAACTTAGAAGCTTGGTTGATAAATATAAATTAAATACAATTTGCCAGAGTGGAAGCTGCCCGAATATGGGTGAATGTTGGGGTGAAGGAACTGCAACTTTCATGATATTAGGAAACATCTGTACAAGAAGCTGTGGATTTTGTGGAGTTAAAACCGGAAAACCCATGGATGTAAACTGGGATGAACCTGAAAAAGTAGCACGTTCTATCAAATTAATGAAGATCAAACATGCTGTACTTACTTCTGTAGATCGTGATGATCTGAAAGATATGGGTTCTATTCTTTGGGGTGAAACTGTAAATGCTGTAAGAAGAATTTCTCCAGGTACTACAATGGAAACTCTTATACCGGACTTTCAAGGTCTGACAAAACACCTTGACAGAATGGTAGATGTAGCTCCTGAAGTGATCTCCCATAACATGGAAACGGTAAAACGTTTAACAAGAGAAGTGAGAATTCAGGCTAAATATGAAAGAAGTCTTGAAGTATTAAGATATCTGAAAGAAGCAGGTCAAAGAAGAACAAAAACAGGTCTTATGCTAGGGCTGGGAGAGGAAAAAGACGAAGTTTTTCAAACAATCGAAGACATCAGAAATGCAAATGTTGATATCATCACCATGGGGCAATATTTACAGCCTACTAAAAAACATTTGCCTGTGAAAAAATTCATTACACCTGAAGAGTTTGATGAATTTGGAGACTTTGCAAGAAGTTTAGGTTTCAGACATGTTGAAAGTTCACCTCTTGTAAGAAGTTCTTACCACGCAGAAAAACATATTCATTAAAAAACATAATCGCTCCAAAACTGGAGCGATTTTTTTATTTGAAAGTTTATTAAATGAGTAACAAGCTGGAATTGAAAGATTACACTTGATACTTCTTAACTCAACTTTCAACCTTATCTAAATGCCTTTTCCTAAACTCTGATGGTGTTTCTCCAACGTGCTGTTTGAATAATTTATTAAAATAGGAAAGACTCTCAAAACCTACCTGAAAACAAACTTCTGTTATGGATGAATCTTTCAGTAAAAATATTTTGGCCTGATTAATCCTGTAGTTATTTACGAAATCAGTAAAGGTCATATTCGTTTGCTTTTTAAAATATCGGCAAAAAGCAGGAGTACTTAGACTTACGATCTCAGCAATCTGATTAACGTTCGTTTTTTTATCGTAGTTCTCGTGAATGTAATCGTAGATCGTTCCCATTCTTATTTTATCATTCAGGAACCATTTGATCCGGGTGTCATCCCTGTTTAATTCTTTTACTTCTTTTGAATTAGCCAGGATCTGTAGAATCTCTATTAAACCTATTAAAGAATCAAAAGAGTCGGAGTCTTTGATGATGTGCATTTTTTCTACTACCTGTCTTTTAGCTTCTCCAGAAAAAGAAAGCCCTAAATAAGAACGCTCCAGGAGATGTTTTATATTTTCAAATTCCGGAACTGGAATGATAATATCCTGAAGGAAATTTTCTCTCATCTGAAGAACCAATTGTTTGCATTCCGTTTGAATTCTATAGTCAAAATTAAGATGCGGAACATTAGAACCAATTAAAAGCAAATCACTGTCTGTAAAATCAGAAATATCTTTTCCTACATGACGAATACCATTAATAGCTTCAACATAAACCAGTTCGATTTCAGGGTGATAATGCCAGAAAAAACAATTTTTTAAGGAAGGGGCAAAAAGTTTAAATGATTTTCCTTTTTCAAATTCAATAATTTCCTTTTGGATTTTCATTGGTTCTATCTTGATTATTTCTTAATTCAAAATTAAGTAAAAAGGTTAATATAGAGCAAATTTTTATCATTTGAGTAGAAGTGGAAATAAATATTTCTGCCGATTTTTGCACTTTCAAAAACAAAGGGTTGTAGACGGTGTTTAGAAAAGCAGCAATCCAAAGATTTTTTTTAATGATATGGGAATGATAGATAAGAGGATAATACCACTTGCAATTGGTGGTTTGGGGATTGGAACTACAGAGTTTACCATTATGGGTTTATTACCTGATATTGCCAAGACACTTCATGTAAGTATTCCGGAAGCCGGACATTTAATTTCGGCTTATGCACTAGGAGTGGTTATTGGTGCTCCGATATTGATCGGTTATTCAGTGAAATTTCCACCTAAGAAAGTACTGATTGTCTTAATGATGATTTTTACATTGTTTAATGGTTTATCAGCGATAGCCCCAGATTATACATCAATGTTGATCATCAGGTTCCTGTCTGGTTTGCCGCACGGAGCGTTCTTCGGTGTAGGAACGGTAGTAGCCTCAAGGCTGGCAGGAAAAGGAAAAGAAGCTTTCTATATCTCGTTAATGTTTACAGGTCTCACTGTAGCAAACCTGGCTATGGTTCCTTTGGTTACCTATATTGGGCATACATTTCATTGGAAATGGTATTTCGTCATTGTAGCTGTAATCGGATTGTTTGCCTTATTGTTTTTAAAATTCTGGCTGCCTGCTATGGAAACCAAACAAGATACCCACTTTCTGGAAGAATTAAAATTTCTTAAACATAAACAATCCTGGCTAGTACTTTTGATTACAGCAATCGGATTTGGTGGACTTTTTACATGGTTCAGTTATATAACTCCACTAATGACGATCATTGCTGGAATTAAAAGCAGTCAAATGGCTTATGTAATGGTTCTTGCTGGAGCAGGAATGGTAGTGGGAAATTTGGCTGGAGGCTTTTTATCAGATAAATTAGGTCCTGAAAAGACGTGTTCACTTTTATTGTTTCTTATGATGACCTCTTTAGCTGGGGTATTTTTCTTTTCTGAAAACAGAACAATCGCTTTAGTATTGACATTCATATGTGGAGCATTATCGATGTCTGTGGCTGCACCAATTAATATAATGATGATGAAAGCGGCTCCGAGAAGCGAAATGATGGCTGCTGCTTTTATGCAGGCTGCATTTAATATAGCTAATGCAATGGGAGCATTCTTAGGCGGAATTCCTTTAGAACATGGTTTTTCATTTAAATATCCTTCTCTCGTTGGAGTAGGAATGACATTTATAGGGCTATTAATTAGTATTAGATATATGTATTTATACAGAGCTTCAAAACTTCTGAAAGAGGAGGCTTTAGTTTAATCTATTTCATATTATCAATAAAAAAGAGGCTAACTGCCTCTTTTTTTATCCCTTTTATGCCTCAACTTCATTACCGTTCTTACACCAGTAAAGGGCATTGTATAAATTTTCTTTAGGGAATGACTTGAATTCACCGGGCAATAGAACACTGAAAATGTCTGTAAAATTTTGAACTCCCGCATTATCAGTGACAATAGCAGTTCGATTCCAGTTGGCCAGATTTTTTAATCCTAACAGAGCATCTTGTAGCCATGCGCCCATAGTGAAATTATCCAGATCGGTATCTAAATACAATAAATAATTGAGCTCATCAAATTGATCTACTTTCTTTTTTACATGAGGAATAACAAGGTTTTCAAAATCCTCTCTCGTTACTTCTCCTGTTGCATTAAATGCTGCAACATTTTCCGGTGCTTCTGGAATGATAGTTATCATAATATTAATATTTAGTGTGGTTTGATTCTATCTCAACCAACAATAATTACACCATTAATACAGGGGAAAGCGTTAAAAACTCATAAAAATCATTACATTTATTGTAAAATATTAATATGGATCTAAAGTCTAATGAACCATTTTGGTTGGTAAAAAACGGGTTGATAGCTTCTTATCCGTCATTAAAATCAGATGAAGAATGTGATGTACTGGTAATAGGAGGTGGAATAACAGGGAGTTTAATTGCTCATCAAATGCGACAAGATGGATATCAGACAATTCTTATAGATAAGCGGGAAATCTGTAATGGAAGTACCTCAGCAACCACATCCATGTTGCAATACGAAATTGATGTTCCACTTTATGAACTTATAAATCTGATAGGAGAAAAAGGTGCTGTTGAAAGTTACAAGGCTTGTTCAGGTTCCATTGACACTATAGAAAAACTAACTAAAGAAATAAAAACAGAAGCTGGGTTTAAGAGAAAAAGGTCTCTGTATTTTGCTTCGAAAAAGAAAGATGTATCCTGGTTAAAAAAAGAATTTGAAGCCAGAAAAAAATATGGATTTGAAGTAAAATGGTTGGAAGCTGAAGAAATTCAGAAGGAATTTGGGTTTCAAAATACCTATGGCGGGATTGTATCCAAACAGGGAGCCAGTATCGATGCTTTTAAATTTGCTCACGAATTATTGGAATTCAATAGAAAAAAGGGGCTTGCTATATTTGATAAAACAGAAATGAAATCTGTAAAATATTATAAAGGATATAATTTAGTCACAACAACTAACGGTCCTCAAATTAAAGCTAAAAAGCTCATCTATTGCATAGGGTATGAGAGTAAAAATTTACTTAAAGAGAATTTTGTAGATCTAAAAAGTACCTATGCTATCGTTTCTGAAATTGATCATGACAAATTTAAGAATATAACAAATACACTTGTTTGGAATACCGATGAACCATATATGTACATGAGAACTACAGATGATGGCCGATTATTGATCGGAGGTGGAGATGAGGATTTCTATGATGCCGGAAAGCGTGATGCTTTGCTCAATAAAAAAGAAAAGGAAATTATAAAGACCTTAAAAAAAATTAAACCCGATTATCATTTTTATACCGACTTTGTCTGGGCTGGTACTTTTGGTGAAACAAAAGATGGATTACCTTATATCGGGGAGCATAAAAACTTTAAAAACTCTTATTTTGTACTTGGTTTTGGTGGAAATGGGATTACTTTTTCTGTGACGGGAATGGAAATGAGCTCTAAGTTTATGAAAAATAAAAAACATCCCTTATCGAGATATTTTAAATTTGGACGATAAAAAAAACGGTGGCTTTGGGAACCTCAGCCACCAGTTTTAAAACTATGAAAAGGAGGTGAAAATTTTTATGTTATGAACTATATCCATTTTTCTTAGCCAATTCTAAAATAGATTTTTCAATCGCTTTTCCAAGATCATCAGAATCTGCATTGCCACGTTTTTTCATTTCTTTATCAATATAATCTTGTCTTTTTTTAGATAGCTCTTCAATCTCTCGTTGAATTTTTCCTCTTTCTGCTGACTTTTGACCCACTACTTTTTTTACCTCTTCTTTACTTTTACCCTTTAATTCAGTGGGAAGCTCACTCTCTTTAACCGTTGTGATAAAGTTTACATCTTTTTCAGCTTTATCCACAAGATCCCAATGGTCATTTTTATAAGCATTCTTCTTACTTTTAGCAACAGTTCTTTCTACAGCATTGGAAACTGATTGAACCTCGGCATTTTTATCCTGCATCATTTGTTTACTTTTATATTCAGATCCATGACTTCCATAATAGATATAAGTATCATTAAGTTTTGTATTGCATTCCGAAATTCTTATATCATAAGGTGTTTCAATATAAATTACTTTTAGGTCGCTATCGATATTGAAATATTTTCCATCGCCAGAAACAGCTCCATTCTGCCAAAAGGATTGGATTCCCTCATTTCTATCCCCACAGAAAATAGTGTTGGTATATATTTTTTTAGCTTTCGCAGAGGAGATAACTTCCTTATAATTAATTCTTCCCTGATCAAAAGGTTCATTACCCGCGATATAGATCAGTTTCATGCTTTTGTCATTTTTATCCCAGTTCAGATTCAATGTTGCATCGCGGATAACAGCACCACAATATTCATTTCCACCATTGGTTCTTAAAGCAAATAATTTTTCTGAAACCAAATCCAGATCTTGTGTTAATGGAGTTACCTGTCTGATGAAATTTTCATCTGAGATTCCATCATTTCCATATTCATAAAGAGCGATCTCTATCTGGGGAGCTTTTCCATCGTATTTCAATGTCGTTAATGTATTAACAATATTCCACAACCTGGATTTTGCCTGATCAATCAGTCCATCCATACTGTTTGAAGTGTCCAATAAAAGAGCGACCTGAATCTTATTTTCTTTGCCTGCATGATTTACCGGAGTTAAAGAAGCATTTCGTGTCGGTATATTCTCATTTGTCTCAGTATTTTTTTTACTTGCACAACGAATATCAGTCAGGCTGTTTGAGCTTAAAAAAGCAGCGCCTATTGCTAATGTTAAAATTTTAAAAGTTGTCATTATTTATATTTTTAATAAGGTTATCTGCTGTAATATTGAATTTGCATGTCTTTAGGATATTTCACTTCAAAAGAAAAGTTGATGGTGTCTGAGCCACCGCTGGTGATCTTTCTGTTCCAAAGGATGGTTCCCGTTTTCCCGTCAAAATCTCCATTGCCTATTTCTAAAGCTTTTACTGATACTTTGGAGTTTTCACTTATAGGAAGCTGGTCAAGAATCTCCAGGTCAATGTTTTCTTTCGTATTGTTTCTGATATGTATTTGATAAGACTCTGTTTCCCATTTATTTGAACTCAGGGTTTTTTGAGAAGTTTTATCTTCCTGTTTTACTCTTTTTACAGTAATTCTTTCATCAACACCAAGAGATATTGGAAACTCATCTTTGATATAGTTACTGGCAATATTGGTTTTTCCGATATAGTTATCTTCAAAGTAGATATTGGCTTCACCAGATATCAGGTTGAGGTTTTGCCAGTTTTTCACAAATGCCATCAGGAATACCTGATTATTAAGCTTTGGTACGGTGTGGTACTTGTAAGTAGCATTGACCTCTTTTTTATCCAGAATTACATACTGTTCCTTTTCCTGACTTACAATGGTCTGATTGAATTTTAATTCATACATCACATTCATCTGATTATCAGAAACGGTTGCTACTGGGATTTGGCTGGGTGCTGCAATCTCTTCTGCACGCATTTGATAGGCATTCGTCAATTCAGCTTTAGCTTTTATCGAATAGGCTGCAAGTTCTTTTTGAGAATCATAAGGAGTGTACTCGGTTACGTAGAGTGGTGATAAAATAGGGCGGTTTTGGTTATAAGAGGGCCTGTAGGTTGAAACAAATAATTTTACATTATTCCAGTTCTGACCTGTTTTCTGATAGATTTTTCCTTTATAAACGATCTCAAGAGGTTTTTTTGTAGATTCAGCACGTAGATCATAAGATGGAATCCAGCCAGCATTAGAAACAATATAGCTGACACCAAGATTTACATTCATTTCATGATCAGCAAGAATTTCAAGGAGAAGTTCTTTTTTGTTTTTATTCTTGTGAGTCTGCTCTTCGGTAAATTGTTTATTGATCTTGGCTATACTTTCATCAAATCCACTTTTCTGTTCATTCAGTAAAAATACCTGGTTATCAATTTCAAGCATTCTTTTTCTATAAAACTCTGTTAATTTTATCAACTGATCCTGTGGAGTAGATTTATCATTCGTAGAAACTTTAAGATTATCATTAATGATATTCTGCTCACCCGTAAGGTTTTTAATTTGAATATTCAATAAACTTACCTGTCGTTGAAGTTTTTTTCTTTCATTCTCCAGTTTTTTCTCGCCTTCAGACATTTCGTCATTTTGTAAATAATTATTTTGTGGCGTGATAGATAGGAGCGTGGTATTTTTTTCAAGGTTAATTTTATAGGTATTTTCGTCGATATCATTTGGAAGATTGATAATTCGTACGGTATTTTTTCCTTTCTGCAAAGAGACATTTGTGCTGCCAAAAACTTTTGCGCCTTGCAAGAATAGGGTAGCTTGCTTTACATCTATTTCTTTTTTCAGTTCTTGAGATTTGAATAAAGAAACTGAAAGAGTGAATAGTATTAATAAGTATTTCATAGTATATTATTTAAAATTCTAAAGTAAAATTATCTGAATCTCAGGCTGAAAATCTGAAGACTTGGTGAGTAGGAGATTTGACTTGGTGAATAGTTATTTTAGAAAAAAAGGCAGCTCTTATGAACTGCCTTTATATCGTTTTAAAGTATTTCATATCTTGTTTTGATACTGTACTTCAATTTGATGTTTTCGATATTGTCGAAAGAATAATCTACACCTGCATCTGCTTCCATTTGTACAGTGTTGGATTTTCTTGCATAAGCTCCAATTGGAAGAACGGTATCACTTGTGTAGTCTTCTATTTCTACAATTTCTAAAGGAGCACCCGTTTTTTTACCCATACTTTCCAATAGATAATCAGCTTTTTCTTTAGCTGCTTTTAGAGCATTTATTTTTACTGTTTTTCTGAATTCAGCAATCTTAGTGTTTTTTACCTCCGAAATATTAAGGTTGCTTACCCACTTTTGATTAAGTCCCTCAAATACTTTACTTAGGTTAGTTTTTGCATTTACTTTAAACTGAAAGCTTTTGGTAAACTTGGCTGTTTTTGAATATATATTCTGATACATGGATTTGAAGGTGATATCTTCATTTTTTACTCCATTGCTTTTTAATGTTTCGAATAATTTCTTTTCATTATCCGCCAGTTCATTTTTATTGTCAGCTTTTATTCCGATGTTAAAAATAATTTCATCCGGTTCTACTTCCATTTCAGCAACACCTGTTACTTCAATTGCGTTTTTCTTTACTTCCTGTGCGCTGATTAAACTTCCTGCTGTAAGGAATCCGATTAATAAAAAATGTCTCAATTTCATAATTTTTTGTTTTAAATTCTGAAGTAAAATTAGTCCGATTCAAAACCGGAAATGGAGAGACTTGGTGAAATAGAGTTTTCACTTGGTGAAGTATAAAAAAAAGACAGCCCGAAGGAACTGTCTTTTATTTGTAAGTATTTGAAGCTATATTAAGGTAAGAAATAGACCTTTGAAATTTTATTATCTTTTATCTCATAAATAGCAGTCGCTTCCACTTTTCCATTTTTTCGCATTCCTGAAACACTTTCTTTATCCACAATGAAATTACCATTAATGATTCTGCTTTTGATTTCACAATGCAGATCAGGCATTTTCTCAAACATGGCACTGTAGCTTTTCTTCATAGCTTCCTTCCCTTTGCTTATTAATTTACCAGGGAAAACATAAAGTTCAACATCTTCAGAATATGGATCCATAAAAGCATCGATATTTCTTGCATTGTAGCCATTTAATTGTTGCTGTACAAGAATTTCAGGAGTTACTTTTATGATCTTACTCGGTAACATGGATTGTCCGTTTTTAAACACCATTTCTATTTGAGTAAGATGATCTAAACTTTCAGTCGGATCTGAATTGAGAAGTACCATATCTGCAATTTTACCTTTTGTTATACTTCCGGAAACATTTTCTTTGTTAAATATTTTGGCAGGACTAATAGTTGCCGACTCAAGGACCTGCCAGTTGTTCATTCCACTTTCTTTCATTGCTTTGAGTTCCATAATAAAAGAGGACGCGTGTTGGGTGGCTATATTTCCTGCATCAGTACCTGCAGCAATTGTTACACCGCCGTCTGAAAGCTTCTTTAAATTTACCATCCTGATAGAGTCTTTTTTTGCTGCAGAGATATCTATTTGTGGAAGATTGAAACGCTTTTTTACTGCACTGACTAATATTGAGTCTGAAGAACCAGATAAATGTTTAAGATCATAGATAGATCCTATTGTTTGTGGGTTTGCATTTTCCAATTCATAAGTACTGTAATTCTTTTTCTGTGCGAAAGTCTTATAGTAATTATCCATCACAGTAAGAGTGGGGCTTAAAACAACTTTTTTAGATTTTAAGAGTTTTACAAAATCATCAGGAACAATTTCATCTTCTATATCGTGTACCAAAAAGTCTGCACCATTCTGTACCGCAATTTGAGCAGTTATTCTTTCAGTAGCATGAACCGCAACTTTTAAATTATTTTTATGAGCCTCGTCAATAATAGTTTTTATAATAGGTTCATACTTTTTTGCAGCAGCTTCCATCTCTTTTGGATTGGCCATTACGATATACCATATTTTAATGAAATCCGGCTTATAGGGAAGTTGCTCCAGAACCATTTTTTTTGCTTCTTCAGCTGAAGCTACCAATTTGAAGGGTTCATTTTTATCAAGGTTTTTAAATACCTCAGGTTCATATGTTGTAATAAGTGGACCTGTCATATAAACAGAAGGTAAAGTTGTGTTTTTTGAGAATGAATCCCGAAGTCCCAGAAAATTGTAAGAAGCTCCGGCATCTATTACAGAAGTGATCCCATTTTTAAGATATCTTAATAGAAAGTCTTCCATATTATGATGTACCCAGTCAATTTCTTTTTCATAAGAAACCTGCTTTCTGAGATCTAAAGCATCCGGTCTTGTATATAAACCTCCGCTTTGAAAAAAATGAACGTGGGCATCAGTCATTCCGGGCATCAGAAACTTTCCTTTTCCATCTATAACATTTGCACCCTGAGGAACTTTTATTTTATTGATAGGTTTTATTTCAGAAATGAGGTTTTTAGTAATGACAACGGTTTGATTAGGAACCAGTTTTTTATTGACAACATCCACAACAGTTACATTCTGGATATACGTCTGTGCATGAATCTTACTGGTCAGAAAACAGAGTATACATAATAGATAAAAATACGTTTTCATGAATTTCGTTTATATGATTTATAATTCACAAATATATGAAAACGGCTGTATCGATTGCTATTTCTTTGAAACTTGGTGAAATATGGTTTTGACTTGGTGAAGGATAAGATAGTATAAGTAAAGTTTTAGTTACTTTGCAATATAGATTGGAAACAAGTGAAGTTACTTTTTAAAATAATATTAATCATCACATTAGCGATAGGAAATTTTTCTTTCGCCCAGGATTCTACAAGGATTTCCAAAGCTCTAAAATCAGCATCAAAATTAAAAAAAGCAGTCGACAATAACGATAATAAAACAGTCGCTGAAACTTATGTTGGAATGGCCAACGATTATTATAGTCAAGGAAATTATGCCAAAAGCGAAGAGTATCTGATAAAGGCCAGAAATGTATATCAGAACCTGAACGATAAAAAGAATCTGGAATCTGTAACCCGAAAACTAGCGCAATCCCAGGAGAAGCAAAATAAAATAAGTCCTGCCATAAGCAATTATAGCCGGGCTGCAGAAATAAGTTACTCAAAAGAAAGCAGGAGTGTTAACTCAAATGATGTTACTCGACTTTCTTCGCCTTCCCAGGAGGCAAAAGCTGAAGCAATTCAGAGTAATATTGATCTCAGTAGAAAAGAAAATGAAAAAGGAGATTTGGCAGCAAGTTACAGTCAGTTGGCTGATGTAAATATTCAGCAAAATGATATTCCTAAAGCTGAAGAAAATCTGAAAAGTGCTTATAAGCTTTCTAAAAAGCAACAGGAACCACAACAGGCTTTAGAAATTAATCAAAAACTGACGAATTTTTATGTTGATAATAAAGATTTTGATAAAGCGATTGAAGCCAAGAAAAAAGTTCTTAAAGAAGATTTTGTAAAAGACGATTCTCAGAAAAAAGTTGAACAGATCCAGGAACTAGCTGATATCTATATTAAGAAAAACGACACGAAAAGTGCTATTGAAACATTAAAAAACGCTTATGGAATTGCCTTGGAGAAAGGACATACCTTAGAAGCTCAAAAAAGTGTAAAGAGATTAGACAGTCTATACAGTGTTTCTGAAAATACAGACGCTTCGGTAAAATTATACAGGGATTTTCTGGGAAAGCTTCCTGATCTTGTTTCAAAAGACAGAAGCCTTGTGGATAACAAAATCCTGGAGGATACGGAGCAAAGAATCTCACAATTAGAAAAGGAAAGAGAACTGAAAGATGAATTGATCAGAAAGAAAAATGTCTTCAACTACGGTTTGATCGGAGCGTTGATCTTATTATTGGGATTGGTTGGTTTTATTTTCTGGACCCTAAAAAAGGTTCAGATTAAAAATAAAAAAATTGCTTTGCAGTCTCTTCGCCGTGAGATGAATCCTCATTTTATTTTTAACAGTTTAAATAGCGTTAATCAATTCATCGCAACAAATAACGAATTGGAAGCCAATCAATATTTAACCAAATTTTCAAAGCTGATGCGGGGAGTCATGGAAAATTCGACTGAAGATTTTATTCCCTTCCAGCAGGAGCTTGATCTGTTACAGAATTATCTTGCATTGGAAAAAACACGCTTTGCAGATAAGTTTGACTATGAAATTATTGTTGACGAGAATTTAAATTTACAGACCCTACAGATTCCCGGAATGCTCGTTCAGCCATTTTTAGAAAATGCAATCTGGCACGGGTTACGATATCGGAAAGAAAAGGGATTTTTAAAATTGAACTTTGAAAAAAGTAATGAGCATTTAAAAATCATTATTGAAGACAATGGAATTGGAATTGAAGAAAGTAAAAAACTGAAAACCCAACATCAAAAAGCGAGAGAAGGACGAGGAATGAAAAATACCATTGAAAGGATTGGACTGCTTAATGATTTATATAAAAAGGAGATCCATTGTAAAGTAACAGATAAAAAGAATGAACAAGGGGTTCTAGTGGAAATACAGTATAAGCTATAAAGAACCATTGACAAACATTTTCTATTATCGTGTAACTATTTGTGAAATATTATTGTCTTTAAGTTGTAAACCTAAAGGTTCAAAAAAACTAAACTCAATAATTTATTGCTATGAAAACCAATGACCCTCAAAAACTGGAAGATATCCCGGTAAATATTAAAATAAAACTGGCTGGACTTTGGACTTCGGTAACATTATGCTATCTATATGGTGATTATTTTGAACTGTATATTCCCGGCAAAGCACAAGGTCTTGTTGATGGAACGAATTTGCTGGATACTCCCATTAAATTGTTTTTAGCATCACTGTTATTATCAATTCCGGCAGTAATGGTCTTCCTTTCTTTAATATTAAAAGCCACCATCAATAGAATTTTCAATATTATCTTCGGAATATTTTTTACTGGAATCATGCTATTGATAGCAGTAACTTCATTTTCAGCCTGGCAAACGTTTTATGTTTTTTTGGCTATTTTAGAAAGTATCATCACTTTATTGATCGTATGGTATGCCTGGAAATGGAAGAGGGTTCAGTAAATAATGACGCAGAGCCATTAAGTTGTATAAAAAGCGAAATATTCATATTTTTACAATAAAACGGAAATACATCCGGATTGTTTAAATGAAAATAAAAGCTGTTATAATAGACGATGAGGTCATTGCGAGAGAGGTTCTCAGGAATTATCTCACAAAATACTGTCCTCAGGTAGAGATCCTGGGAGAAGCCGAAAATATCAAAGATGCCGTTCCCCTTATTGCAGAGAAGCAACCTCAACTTGTTTTTCTGGATGTAGAAATGCCCTATGGGAACGCTTTCGATGTTCTGGAGGCTACAAAAGACTACATCTATGAAACGATCTTTATCACTGCTTTTTCCCAATATTCATTACAGGCACTTAATAAATCAGCGAGTTACTATATTTTAAAACCTATTGATATTCAGGAGCTCATTCTTGCTGTGAATAAAGTAGCAGAAAGTCTTGAGAAAAAAGAAGAACTGAACCGGAATAAAATACTACTTGAAAACTTAAAATTAAAACCCGAAAAGCAACAGCTTATTCTACCAACTTTGCAGGGATTTGATGTCGTAAAAACAGAAGATATTGTCAGACTTCAAGCGGATGGTAATTTTACTCAGGTTTATCTTATGGACGGATCCAAAAAAATGGTCTGCAGATTTTTGAAACATTTCGACGATCTGTTGGAAGCACCATTTGTTAGGGTTCATCGTTCTCATATCATCAATACTGGTTTTGTAAAATCCTATCATAAAAGTGGAACTGTAACATTACTGGATGAAGCTGAAATTGAAGTTTCAGGTACTTTTAAAGATGCTTTTCTAAAAGTTTTCTCTTAGAATTATTGTTTATTAACAGCCCAAAGGCATTATTTTTGGACTTTTTCATACTCACCACATAACTGTATTATTATGAAAAATATTCAGAAAATTGGAATTCCCGTCACGGTTGGCATCTTGGGGTTGTTAATTTTTAATCACTATTCGGTAAGGCTTCCGAAAGGTGCTGTTGCAGTGACTCATTTTGATGCCGAAAAATATTTGGGGAAATGGTATGAAATCGCAAGATTCGATTATAAGTTTGAGAAAGGAATGGATAATGTAACAGCAACTTATTCTCAGAATTCTGATGGAAGCATTCGTGTCAATAATAAAGGGTATAATTATCTAAAAAAAGTATGGGAAGAATCTATAGGTGAAGCAAAGTTTGTAAAAGATAAAACAGAGGGTCGTTTAAAAGTTTCTTTTTTTAAACCAATCTGGGCAGGTTATAATGTGATTGATATCGATGAAAATTATCAGTATGCCCTAGTTGCCGGAAACAGCTTAAAGTATCTTTGGATATTGTCCCGTACCACTGAAATCCCTGAAAGTATAAGACTGCGTTTTTTAGAAAAAGCAAAAAGAATAGGATATAATACAGAAGAACTGATCTGGGTGAGACATAATGATTAAGATTAAATTATTTAAATTTCCTTTTAGATTACTTTATCTTACTAATCAACCTTGTCATTTCGCAGGAATCTAAACTTTGTGCTAATCACAGCAGTAGAGAAATCACACCATAATGCCAAAAGGCATCATCATATTTTGCCATTATTTTTTATTATAGTTATAAACAGTTCAAATCAAAGATAGAAAAAATGATTTTATATTGCCTCAACCGCAGATTTTTCCGTCATTTGTACTAGATTTTTTTCAAAAATTACAATATGGAAAACGCTGTTCTGATTACTATTGGAGACGAAATCCTTTCCGGGAATACAATAGATACCAATTCTAACTTTATTGCTACTGAACTTAAAAATATAGGTATAAAAGTTTCGCAGATCTTTACAATCTCTGATGAAATTGAAACCATCAAAAAGACCTTGCAAACGGCCTTTGAGATGGGTGATTTGGTTATTACAACGGGTGGATTAGGGCCAACAAGAGACGATAAAACTAAGAAAGCCCTTGCTGAGTTTTTTAATGACGAGATTGCTCTAGATGAAGCTACTTTTGAACATTTAAGAAACTATATGGAAAAAAGGGGGCGATCTGAAATACTGGAAAGAAATAGAGAACAGGCCTTTGTTCCTACAAAATCCATAGTTTTTCAAAATCAATACGGAACTGCTCCTTGCATGATGATGAGGTATAATGATAAACTAAGTTTTAGTCTTCCTGGTGTTCCTTATGAAGTAAAACCATTGATCAAAGATCAGATTGTTCCTTATTTAAAAGATACATTCAGTTTACATTATATTACAACCAGAATTGTTTCCGTAGTTGGAATTGCCGAAAGTATCCTGGCAGATATCATTGAGGACTGGGAACTTTCATTGCCTGAAAATTTAGCACTGTCTTATTTGCCTGTTGGAACCCGGGTGAAATTGAGGCTGACGGCATCTGGAGATGATGAAAGTATTTTAAACCAGCAATTGGAAGAAGAAATACAAAAGTTATTTCCTCTGATTGGCGACAGCATTATAGCAACAACAGAAGATAAAATTGAGAAAATTTTAGGTGAGCTTTTGAATGAAAAGAAATTGACACTTTCTACTGCAGAAAGCTGTACAGGTGGTGAGCTTGCAAAAATGATTACCTCAAACTCTGGAAGTTCAAACTATTTTATAGGGGGAATCGTTCCTTATGCGACAGAAAAAAAAGTTAAGATTTTACAAGTTGCCCAAGAGACAGTGAATGAGTTTACCGTAGTAAGTGAGCAGGTAGCTCAGGAAATGGCTAGAGGATGTCAGCAATTATTTGGTACTCATATTTCAATTTCTACAACAGGAGTTGCGGGACCTGGCAAAGGGGAAGATGGAAAAGAAGTAGGGACTGTTTATTATTCGATCAGGATCAATGACAGAGAGGAGAGTTTCAAATTATATATGCCACATCTGGATAGACTGGATTTTATGAACTTTGTTTCTCAGAAAATTATTCAGGACTTAGTAGGATTACTTATAAATGATTAATCATATTTCCTATTTTTTAATTTTATTTTAATTAAAATTGATATGGTTTTTCACGCTTTTTGAGACGTATTCAGAAAAATAACAAAACGTGGAAAATTCAAAACAGGTTTTTCAAACAACTAATAAAAAACGATGGAGAAATGTCCAATGGGGATCCCGTGTTTTTATCTTCATTGGGATATTACTTTTTTTAGCATTGGCATTAATGATGAAGCTGGACAAAAGTCCAAAAATTCCCTTCCATGAAGACTATAAAACAATAATTACTGCCGGAAAACCTTACCTTCAAGAAAATAGAATTTCGAAAGAATATAAAGGATTCAGAAGTTTTATCTCAGAAAAAACAATCCATACCAGTCTTTCTAAAATTGAAAAAGCAAAAGCTGAAAGACTCAAAAATCAAAATAAGAACTGGTCTCAGTTTCCCGGAGGAATTCGCTCGGCTTTCTATGTAGCCTGGGATCCTCAATCTCTAATGTCCCTGAAAAGAAATATTAAACACATCAATTTAGTTTTCCCCGAATGGTTCTTCCTTGATCCTAAAACAGGAGATCTGAAAACAAATATTGATCCTGAAGGTTATAAAGTTATTAAAAGAACCGGTATTGCTGCAATGCCTATTTTAAGTAACAATTCAGATAGAGAGTTCCGTGCTGAGGGTTTAACTAAAGTGTTGAATGATCCTTTAAAAAGAACAAAGCTTATTCGAAAACTAACTGAAGAATGTGTGAAATTTCATTTTAAAGGAATCAACATTGACTTTGAGGATATGAATCTGGATTCCGATGAGAATCTTATTGCTTTTATGAAAGAGCTTTCAGATACTTTTAAGCAAAATAAGCTATTGGTAACCATGGATATTATGACTGATAATGATGATTATAATATCCAAAGCCTAAACCCTTATGTAGATTATTTTGTGCTGATGGCTTATGATGAATATTCTGCTTCAGGAGATGCGGGTCCAATTTCGTCTCAAAAATGGATCGAGGCCCAGACAGGAAAAATTTTAAAGAAAACAACAGCTAATAAAATTATTTTAGGTCTTGGAGCTTATGGATATGACTGGAGCTCGAATCCCGATGATAATGTCTCAGTTTCCTATATGCAGGCAATTACCAAAGCCAGTGCCAGTAAATCGGTTATGAATTTTGATGACAATACTTTTAATCTTAATTATTCATACACAGATTTTAAAAATAATACACATACTGTATTTTTCAATGATGCTGCTTCTATTTTCAATACGATGCGTTTTTCATCAGAATATCCATTAGCAGGAACAGCACTTTGGAGATTAGGAAGCGAAGACAGCAGAGTATGGAATTTTTATGATAAAGATCTCACTTTTGCAGGTTTGCCAAAACTTGATCTAAAGAAATTTGAGAATGTGAAAGGTCAGACGATGGTAGACTATATCGGAGATGGTGAAGTTTTGGATGTTTTAAATACTCCACATGATGGAAAAATTGCAGTGGAGATAGATCCGAAAGAAAAAATAATTACGGATGAAAATTATGTAACCTATCCGAGTTCTTATGAAGTGAAAAAATATGGCTCAGCACCACAGAAAGAGCTGGTTCTAACATTTGATGATGGGCCGGATGAAACATACACACCACAGGTTCTCGATGTATTGTCAAAATATCATGTTCCTGCAGCATTCTTTTTAATAGGTTTAAATGCTGAGAGAAACTTACCACTTGTAAAAAGAATCTATAGGGAAGGTCACGAAATAGGAAATCATACATTCACCCATGAAAATGTGGCGAAAGTAAGTCCGGAAAGAGCATTGCTGGAACTAAAGCTGACAAGGTTGTTATTTGAATGTATAACAGGTCACAGTACGATCTTATTCAGAGCACCTTATAATGCGGACTCGGAACCTACGACTTCTGAAGAGATCATTCCGGTGGCCTTGGCAAGACAGCAAAATTATCTGGATATTGGTGAAAGTATAGACCCTGAAGACTGGCAGCCTGGTGTAAAATCGGATGAAATTGTAAAGCGCGTATTACAAGGAATAAAACAAGAAAGAGGAAATATTATCCTCCTTCACGATGCGGGCGGAGATACAAGAGAAGAGACTGTTAAGGCTCTTAAAATATTAATTCCTACATTACAAAAACAGGGGTATCATTTTACCACTTTAGCAAGTATTTTACATAAAAGCAAAAATGAGCTAATGCCCGAAGTTCCAAAGACAAAATCCTATTATATTATGCAGTTGAATCTGGTATTGGCAACTGCGATTTATGGGATTAGTCATTTCCTGGTAGCTCTTTTTACAATCTTTATAATATTAGGATTGATACGATTACTGTTGATGGCTTATTGGGCAATCAAAGAGAGAAAAAAAGAAAAAGTACTTTCACAGTTTCCTGTATTGGAAAGCTACCCTAAAGTATCTATTATCGTTCCCGCCTATAATGAAGAAGTAAATATTATATCTTCTCTAACCAATTTGCTGAATCAGTCTTATCCAAATTTTGATGTCATTATGGTAGATGATGGAAGTAAAGATCTAACCTATGAAAGAGCAAGAGAAGCATTTTCTGAACATCCAAAGTTGAAAATCTTCACAAAATCAAATGGTGGAAAAGCAACAGCCTTGAATTTTGGAATCTCTCAAACCGATGCAGAATATGTAGTTTGTATTGATGCAGATACTAAGCTTCAGCAAGATGCTGTAAAATATTTGATAGCCAGGTTTTTAAATGCAAGTCCTGAAGAAAAAATTGCTGCAGTAGCGGGTAATGTAAAAGTGGGAAATCAAGTCAACTGGCTTACGAGATGGCAGGCTATAGAATATACTACGAGCCAGAACTTTGATAGATTAGCGTATGCAAATATCAATGCGATTACAGTAATCCCGGGAGCAATAGGAGCATTTAAAAAATCAGTAATCGATGAGGTTGGCGGATATTCTTCAGATACGCTGGCGGAAGATTGTGATATTACTGTGAAAATCTTAAAAGAAGGATATACAGTAGCCAATGAAAACAGAGCCATTGCAGTAACTGAAGCACCAGAAACGGTGAGACAGTTTTTAAAACAACGTTTCCGATGGACATATGGTATCATGCAGATGTTCTGGAAACAGAAACAGACTTTCTTAAATCCGAAATATAAAGGTTTAGGACTTTGGGCGATGCCTAATATTTTATTATTTCAATATATTATTCCATTTTTCTCGCCTTTTGCAGATGTAATTATGTTTTTTGGAATATTATTTGGAAACGGAGAAAAGATATTCACATACTATTTACTGTTTCTTCTGGTAGATGCTTCACTGGCGATTGTCGCTTTTTTGATGCAGAGAGAGAAACTGGTCAATTTATTGTATGTAATCCCGCAAAGATTCGGCTATAGATGGCTCATGTACATTGTCTTATTCAGAAGCTTAAGAAAGGCATTAAAAGGAGAAATACAAGCCTGGGGATTTCTAAAAAGAACAGGGAATGTAAAAGAGGTAACAACTTCTTAATATTTGTTTAAATTTGTTTTCATTAAACGTAACGAATGTTAAAATAAACATACATATTATATAAATTGTTATCATAATGAAAAAACTAACGCTTTCTTTGTTTTTATTAGCGGGAATTTGCTCACAAAATACAGTGAGTGCTCAGGCTAAAACAACTAAAACAGTAATGAGTACAACAGATAAAGGTTTAGACCTTAGCTTGATGGACAAATCTGTACGTCCACAGGATGATTTTTATAACTACGTGAGTGGAACGTGGATGAAAACAGCCAAAATTCCTTCTGATAAACCAACTTGGGGAAGTTTTAATAAATTGGCAGATGATACTGACAATAATTCAATGACGATTTTGAACTCTCTTCTGAAAGATAAATTTGCTGACGGAAGTGAGGGGAAAAAGATTCAGGATCTTTATGCTACCTATATGAACATGCAGAAGAGAAATGCTGACGGGATTAAACCTATTCAAGGCAATCTGACTAAAATCGATGCGATCAAGAACCTTACAGATTTACAGAATTATTTGACTGCTGTAACTAAAGAAGGAGAAAATACTTTCTACGGATGGGGTGTAGACGCTGATCTTAAGGACTCGAAGATGAATGCTATTTATCTTGGGGATGCATCTTTAGGTTTAGGAAGAGATTATTATCAGAAAGTTAATGATAAAAATACAGAAGCACTTGCTGAATATCAGAAATATGTAGCTTCTATGCTAAAAGAATTAGGCTACAAAAATGCTGATGAAGCTGCAAAAGGAATTGTTGAATATGAAAAAAGCATTGCTAAAACTTATTTGACAAACGAGCAGATCCGTGATTCAAACCTTCAGTATAACCCTAAGACTATGGCAGAACTTTCTGCTTTGGTAAAAAATGTAGACCTTCCTGCTTACCTGAAAAAAGTAGGTGTAAATTCAGATAAGGTGATCATCGGAGAAATAGGATATTATAAAAACTTCGACCAATTAGTGAATGCTCAGAATCTTTCTGTTATTAAAGATTACCTTAAATTCCATTTGATTAATGGAAGCGCTTCTTATTTGAGCGAAAACCTGGGAAATATGAGATTTGCTTTCTATGGTAAATACCTTAGAGGTCAGCAGGAACAAAGAGCACTTAACAAAAGAGGATATGAGTTGATCAATGGTTCTTTAGGAGAAGCTTTCGGTAAATTATATGTTGAAAAATATTTCCCTGCTGAAGCGAAAGCTCAGATGGTTGAATTAATCGATTATTTAAAGAAAAGCTTTGTTGTTCATATCAATAACCTTTCTTGGATGTCTTCTACAACGAAAGAAAAAGCATTGAACAAGCTTAATAAATTTACGGTAAAAGTTGCTTATCCAGACAAATGGAAAGATTATTCTAAATTAATGATCACTCCAGAATCTAAAGGAGGTACTTTATATCAGAATCTTCAGAATGTTTCAGAATGGCAGTATAACAAAGATTTAGCTAAAATCGGAAAACCTGTTGATAAAACAGAATGGGGAATGACTCCACAAACTGTAAATGCTTATTATAACCCGGTAAATAACGAGATCGTATTCCCAGCTGCTATTCTTCAGCCACCATTCTTTAATCCTAAAGCGGATGCTGCTGTAAATTTCGGTGGAATTGGAGCTGTTATCGGTCACGAAATGAGCCACGGATTTGATGATTCAGGAGCTCAGTTTGATGCAGATGGTAACTTGGTAGACTGGTGGACTCCGGAAGATAAAACGAATTTCGAGAAAGCAACAAAAGCTCTTGCTGCTCAATATGATAAATATGAGCCTGTAAAAGGAACTTTCGTAAACGGAACTTTCACAAACGGGGAAAATATTGCTGATTTAGGAGGGGTAAATATCGCTTACGATGCATTACAGATGTATTTAAAAGATAAAGGAAATCCTGGAGTGATCAGTGGATTTACACAAGACCAGAGATTCTTCTTAAGCTGGGCTACAGTTTGGAGAACATTGTCTAGTGAAAAATATATGACCAATCAGGTGAAAACAGATCCACATTCTCCTGGATACTTCAGAAGTTTCGGTCCGTTAACGAACGTTGATGCATTCTATAAAGCATTTGATGTAAAACAAGGAGATAAATTATATAAAGCTCCTCAGGACAGAATCAAAATCTGGTAATATACTTAATATATAGGCCGCTCAGAAATGAGCGGTTTTTTTGTAGGTAGCAGGTAAATGGATAAGAGTTGTTGGGTTTGATTGAAATTATTATAAATAAATTATTTCTCTAACTACCAAATCCTTCTGCATCAGGTATCTCAAATTCCACAACCCATAACTTGTAACATCTTCTCAAATTACCTATTTCCACATTACGAAAATTCGTATATTTGGTAAGTTTGTGTAAAATAAAAAACGATTTTTAATGAAAAAGCTAAATATTGGTATACTTGCCTTTTCGGGTATGGTATTTTTAAACTCATGTGGTACAGCTAAGACCGCAGAAAAAACAACTAAGACAGAGACTGCGGTTGCCACTACACAACCAGTAAAAGAAGAAATGAAAGAAGAGGGAATTAATTTATCATACATGGATAAAAGTGTTCGTCCACAAGATGATTTTTTCAACTATGTAAATGGAAATTGGGTGAAAACAACTCAGATTCCTTCTGATAAAGCAAGCTGGGGATCTTTCAATGCTTTGAGAGAGAATGTAGATGATGCTTCTTTGGATATTTTAAATAAAATCTTATCTGAAAAATATTCTGATGGATCTGAAGGACAAAAAATTCAGAATCTATATGCGTCTTTCATGGATACCAGTAAAAGAAATACAGATGGTATTGCTCCTATAAAAGGAGATCTTGCTAAAATTGATGCAATCAAAAACCTTAACGATTTACAGAAGTATCTTTTAGATGCTACTAAACTGGGTGATAATTCTTTTTATGGCTGGAGAGTAGGTGCAGATATGAAGAACTCTAAAATGAATGCGGTATATCTTGGTGGGCCGGATCTTGGTTTGGGAAGAGATTACTATCAGAAAGTAAATGAAGCCAATACAAAAACGTTAGGTGAGTATACAAACTACGTAGGTAAACTATTCGGAGTATTAGGATATAAAAATTCGACTCAATCTGCTGAAAATGTAGTTGCTTTTGAGAAACAATTAGCCAACTATCTTTTAACTCTGGAGCAGAATAGAGATGCTAATTTAAGATATAATCCAAAAAATGTATCTGAGTTATCAGGATTAGTTAAAAATATTAACCTTGCTAAGTATTTAACCGATGCAGGTGTAAATACAGATAAAGTAATTGTTGGTGAATTGAAGTATTACCAGAATATGGATCAATTCCTGACTCAAAAGAACCTTCCTCTATTAAAAGATTATCTGAAATATCATGTAATAAATGGTAATGCAAGTAATCTTGATGAGAGCCTTGAGCAGATCCGTTTTGATTTCTACTCAAAATATCTTCAGGGACAAAAGGAACAACGCCCAATGAATAAAAGAGGGTTGGGTCTTGTAAATGGTGTTCTTGGTGAAGCTTTTGGGAAATTATATGTTGAAAAGTATTTTACTCCTGAAGCAAAACAGCAGATGGAAACCTATATCGACTATATTTTAAAGTCGTTTAAAACCCATATTAATGATATGGACTGGATGTCTCCGGAAACGAAAGTAAAAGCTCAGGAGAAATTATCTAAATTCACAGTAAAAATTGCTTATCCTGACAAGTGGAAAGATTATACTGAACTAAAAGTAGGTTCTCCGAATCAGGGCTCAACGTTATATTCAAACTTACAAAATGTAGCTGCTTGGCAATATCAGAGAAGTTTGGAAAAAGTTGGAAAGCCAGTTGATAAAACAGAGTGGGGAATGACACCACAAACTGTGAATGCTTACTACAGTGGTTCAAATAATGAGATCGTTTTCCCAGCGGCAATCCTTCAGCCACCTTTCTATAATCCTAAAGCGGATGCAGCAGTAAACTTCGGTGGGATTGGTGCAGTAATCGGTCACGAAATTTCTCATGGTTTTGATGATAGTGGTTCCCGTTTTGATGGTGATGGAAACCTTAATAATTGGTGGACAGATACAGATCGTAAAAACTTTGATGCTAAAGTAGCCCAGTTAGCAGCACAATATAACGGCTACGAACCGGTGAAAGGAAGCTTTGTAAACGGGAAATTTACAAGTGGTGAAAATATTGGTGATCTGGGAGGCGTAGCTGTAGCGTATGATGCATTACAGATGTATCTTAAAGACCACGGAAATCCAGGATCTATCAGCGGATTTAATCAGGATCAAAGATTCTTTATGAGTTGGGCAACGGTTTGGAGAACAAAGTCTACAGACCAATATATGGTGAATCAGGTAAAAACAGATCCACATTCTCCTGGATATTTCAGAGCATTTGGACCATTAGTAAATCAGGATGCTTTTATCAAAGCATTTGATATAAAGCCTGGAGATAAGCTGTATAAAGCTCCTCAGGACAGAATAAAAATTTGGTAACATTGCCAAAAATTGTTAGAAATAAAAAACACATCATCTTTGATGTGTTTTTTTATTTATTTTTCATAGTTTAGTGAAGTGAAAATGACATATTTATGTCTGATAAAATAGGTATAATTAAATAATTCAAGAAAAATCTTAACAAAATTTTGTATGTTAGAGTTTTTTTTTAAATTTAAGCATTGGATTGGGGACTTATTCGACTCGTCGGATAAAAACAATTCTAACCAAAATCAAAAATCTCAAAATAATAATAATATGGCAATGTTTAATTATGGTGTTGGCGGAAACGAGATAAAAGTAGACGCTAATGAAGCTATTCAAGAAATACAGGAAAATAAGTCATTAATTGTAAGCCAGCTTACTACTGATGAATCTTATAACCCTGAAATCGTAACAGGATTAAAGACTGTGGAAGACGTCTTCAAGCATTTTCAACCTTCTATAAGTGTACAACATGAAACAGAAGATGGTAGTGTGGTAGACGAAGAATTCCGTTTTCAAAATCTTGGGGACTTCACTCCTAAGAGTCTTACACAGAAATCAAATTATTTGCAGCAACTTAGCATGGAGCAGGAACAATATAACAAAATTGTACGTCAGCTAAAAACAAATAAAATTCTGCGTAACATGCTGGAAAACGAACAGACAAGATCTGCTTTTGTGGAAGTATTAAAAGAAGTGGCACAAGAACTTGAAAAATAATCTAAAGACTTTACATTAAATCATGGATAGTAAATTACAGGCATCAGAAAGTCAGCAACAAGGTCAACAGCAACATTCGGGACAACCGAAAGGTAATCCTCTTGCCGAGCTCAACAAAATTGGTGGGTTTGGTTTTGTAGAATCTGTTGTAGATGGCATCGCCAACATGAATCCGACTAGAAAAGCAAGGAAAGAAATATTCCTTACTGATAATAATAAAGGAGACGAAAGAAAAGAATTACTTCAAAAGATCAACCTTTGGGTAAGTCTTTTGGAGGGTAATGAATCTGCAGATAAAATGGCAGAGACCTGCAAAAATAAAGCGCAGCAGGCAGAACAAAATTTAAAAACAAACTTAAAAAATACTTTAGATACTGTTCGCCAGTTGGAAACTTCATACAGAACAGTAGCTCAATTCTATAAAAATACAGAACTTGATAAAGTTGATAATGTAAGTATTGTAAATGCAAGCTTAGATCAGCTTTCAGATTTAGATAATCCACTTTTTATCGATGCTATTGCTGAGGAGTTCAAAAGCTATTATGATCGTTTAGATCTAAGAGATAATTATTCTCTTTTAGCAATTCCTGGATATTTAGGATCTAATAAAGTGATTGAAAAATGGGCGAAGATCTGTAACGAGAATAAAGTAATGATGGTTACGGATTTTGCTAATCTCGATAAACCGGATGATGTGGTGGATTTATTCCATTCTGCAAACCTTACAGGAGGAGAGCTTCATAGAAGTAATGTAATCATGACTTGTAACTGGCTTGTAGGTCGTGGAAGAGCAGAAGAAGTGGGTGAAGAAGAAAACGTGGAATTACCACCATCTACTTCATTGGCAGGAAAAATTCATAAGACACTAATGTCTCAGGTAGCAGCGGGTAAAAAACATGGTAATATCAACGAGGTTGATGCCGTAAAATTCGAATTGAAGAAAAGTGAAATTTCTCAGTTGGAAAAAATGGGGCTAGTACCGATGGTTAATGAATATGGAAAAATCATGGCTTTCTCTGCTAAAACATTATTTACAGGAGATAATATTGGACTTCAGACTTATTCAGTGGTTCGTGTATTTGATTATGTAACTAAAGTTTTATTGGATTTCTTAAACAGAAGAGCATTTGAAAACTGGACTGCAAAAAATGAAGATGATTTAAGAAGACAGATCGTAACCTTCCTAGATGGAATCAAAGGAGCTGATAAGCTTATTGAAAAGTTCAAAATTGTTCGTTTTGAGCAAGATAAAGTAAATAAAGACAGAGTATGGCTGGATATCCGTTTAACGCCTTATTTCCCAACAAAAAGTTTCGTTATTAAATTGGACGGACACAAAGGAGATGATGGTAACGAATGGGAGTCACAATATACTCAGGACTAATATATCCTATTTTAATAATAAAAACCGATGCAATTTTACATCGGTTTTTTTCTACCAATTCACATAAAAATTAATATGCTTAAATTCAGATTTATTTACTGCATACCAATCCTTCTTATATTTTTTGTTATAAGTTGCGAAAAGAAATTTCAAAGCCCTACTCATTATAAACGAGATCTTTTTGCAGATGAAAGGCAGGAAGGTAAAGCTTATATCATGAATGTTGACGAGTGTTTTGATGCTAGTGATATGGTTCTTGCTACTTCTGATATAAAGCTTGTAGATAGCTCTTCGGGTCGCGGAAAATCAATATTTATTTACAGACTCAAATCAGGTGTAATAGAAAAGACAACAAGAGATTCTGTGATCAACTATCCATTTCAGTTCCTTTCCAACCAAAGGCTAAAACTGAAAAAAGACTCGGTGTACATTTTTCTTAAAAAGCTTAATGGATATCGCTTTATAGCAGATGATAAGAAGCTAAAATATCAATGGCTTAAATCCGCTCCGATATACTCTGTAGGTACAGAAAGTAAATAGTTCTATCTTTGCAGATACTTTGATCTGGTTTTAGAATAATAGATCTAAAACTAATAATTGATCAGAGCAATTGAACTACTTAACAGACTTATTTTTTGGAAAAGAATTTTAGAGATTCAGGTTTTCTTCACTTAGGAAGTAAATTACTGAATTGGTATAAAGAAAATGCCAGAGATTTACCTTTTAGAAAAACAAAAGATCCTTATAAAATATGGATTTGCGAAATTGTTTTTCAGCAAACAAGAATCAGTCAGGGACTCAATCATTACAATAACTTTATCAAAAGATTTCCCGATGTAGAAACTTTAGCTGAAGCTGAAGAGGATGAGGTTTTGCTCCATTGGAAGGGTTTGGGATATTATTCCAGAGCAATTAACATTCATAAAGCTTCAAAACAGATCATAGCTGATCATAATGGTTTTTTTCCATCTCGCTATGAGGATATTCTACTGTTGAAAGGAGTAGGGAAATACACAGCGGCGGCAGTTTCCAGTATTTGTTTTGGTGGTAAAATACCGGCTGTAGATGGAAATTTTTATAGGGTATTGAGTAGGGTTTTTGCAGATGATTTTGATATTTCCAATTCGCGGGCATTTACTTATTTTTCTGAATTGGCAACATTGATCATGCCGGAAAATGTAGGCGATTTTAATCAGGCGATGATGGATCTTGGTTCAGAAATTTGCAAGCCTAAGAATCCACTTTGTGATGAATGTCCTTTGGAAGATGACTGTTTAGCATATTCTTTAAATAAAGTTTCTGATTTCCCTGTTAAAACAAAAAAAACAAAAACAGAGGATCTTCATTTAAAATATTATTTTGTTCACATTAAAGGGCAATTTGTAGTTCAGCAGCGAAAAGATGACTTTATCTGGAAAAAACTTTTTGAATTTCCAACTTCCATTACAGGAGAGCTGGAACCATTTATAAAAGGTCTTAAAACGCTCCATCATAAACTCACTCATAAGAATCTGACCATTGATATTTATGATGTTGACGTAAGTTCGAAAGTGGTTTGGAACAATTTCATTGAACAAAATGAATACATCATTACAGACTTTAAAGGATCACAAAAGAAATCTTTTCCCAAACCTTTGGAAAACTATATTCAAAACTCATTGAAAGACTGAAATTTGTCTTCTTAAATCTGAAATCTAATTTGTACTTTTGCAAAATGATTAAAAAAGTCATTTTTATATTTGCTTCATTGCTTTTAATTTCATGTGGAAAAGATCCAATTCCAAAACCTTACGGAGAATTACGTTTGGAGTATCCCACACCAAAATATCAAAAATTTGAATCTAACTGTGCTTACAGCTTTGAGTATTCGGATTTTGCGACAATGACAGATGCTAAAAAGCCTTGCTGGTATTATTTGAATTATCCTAAAATGAAGGCTAAGATCTTCGTTACCTATTATCCGATTCAAAATGATTTTGCAGATCATATTAAAGAAGCTGAAAAAATGGTATATGAACATACCATTAAAGCAAGTGCTATTGATACGAAGTCTTTCGAATATCCTGAAAAAAAGGTATATGGAAACTTTTACGAATTAAAAGGACAGAGTGCTTCTAACCTTCAATTTTACATTACGGACAGTACAAAACATTTTGTGACTGCCTATCTATACTTTAATACAAGACCGAAACCGGATTCATTAGCTCCTGCTGTGGATTATATCAAAAAAGATATGAAACACCTGCTGGATACTTTTGAATGGAAAAAATAAATCAGTTTAAAATACATTGAAAAATATATGAAACTTTTAGTTGTTGGGAGTGTTGCATTTGATGCAATTGAAACACCATTTGGTAAGACAGATAAAATTTTAGGCGGAGCCGCCACTTATATTGCAATCACTTCATCTATATTAGGAGTGAAATCAGGAATTGTTTCTGTTGTAGGAGGAGATTTCCCACAAGAACACCTAGACATGTTTACAGACAGAAATGTAAATATTGAAGGACTTGAAATTGTAAAAGAAGGAAAAACTTTTTTCTGGTCAGGTAAATATCATAATGATTTAAATACTAGAGATACTTTAGCTACGGAGGTGAATGTTTTGGAAAATTTTGATCCTAAAATTCCAGACTCTATGCAGGATTCTGAGATTTTATTATTAGGAAATCTACATCCTGGAGTTCAGTTATCAGTTCTTGAAAAAATGAACAAACGTCCTAAACTTGTTGTTCTTGATACAATGAATTTCTGGATGGATACTGCTTTAGATATTTTAATGGATATGATCGCTAAAACTGATGTGATCACTATTAATGACGAAGAAGCAAGACAGTTGTCAGGAGAGTATTCTCTTGTAAAAGCAGCAAAAAAGATCCTTACAATGGGACCTAAATATGTTATCATTAAAAAAGGTGAGCATGGAGCATTACTTTTCCACGATAATAAGGTTTTTGCTGTTCCGGCACTTCCATTAGAAGATGTCTTTGATCCAACAGGAGCTGGAGATACTTTTGCAGGTGGTTTTGCAGCTTATTTAGCTAAAAAAGGGAAGATCGATTTCGAAACAATGAAATCTGCTTTGATCGTTGGTTCTGCTATGGCATCCTTTACTGTTGAAAAATTTGGAACGGAAAGAATTGAGGAAGTAAGCGAGTCTGATATGTTCAGCAGACTGAGACAATTCAAAGAATTAACAACATTTGATGTTGAACTACAATAAATAGGTGTTTTTAAGAAATATTTATAATAAAAAATTTAGTGTAATTCATTAAGAATTCTAAATTTGCAACTTGTTTAAAATACTAAAATGATAAATAAACTAAAGATCACTTTTCTTTTTGGAGTTTTTGTGATGCTATTTGCTACCAACATGAAAGCTCAAATAAAACAAGGAGACCTAGTGGATGGTATTGCTGCTGTAATTGGAGATGAAATTGTATTGGAGTCTGATGTAAATGAACAGATGAATTATGCAAAACAGCAGGGAGCTTCCAATACGGATAAGTGTGAGTTTTTGGAGAATCTGATCAACAACAAACTTCTTGTATACGAAGCTAAGAAAGATACATTAATTGAAAACAGATCTGCAGCTATAAAAAGCCAGGCAAATGCTAAGTACTCTCAATTACTTTCTCAGTTCCCAGACGAAAAAGCAATGTTGGCAGCTTATAAGTTCAGAAATGGGTATGAAATGAAAAATGCTATTGAAAAAATAGATACTGATACTTATTATGGACAGGCAAAATACCAAAGAGTTACTGATAAAGCAGATGTTACTCCTAATGAAGTAACCGATTTTTATAACCTTTATAAAGCTCAGTTGCCTGAGATCAAGGATGAAGTTTCTTTAGCCCAGGTCATGATGTACCCTAAGCTTACGGAAGCGCACAAAGACGAACTGATCAATAAATTAAAAAAGATCAAACAGGATATTGCAGGTGGAGAATCATTTGAAAGCCAGGCTAGAATTTATTCTGAAGATCCAGGTTCCGCATCTACAGGTGGCTTGATGAAAAATATCTCTAAAGGTCAGATGGTAAAGCCATTTGAGGCTGCCGCACTTAATTTACAGGAAGGAGAAATTTCAGATCCTATAGAATCAGAATTTGGTTACCATATTATTCAACTGGTGAAAAAATCTGGAAAGATTTATGATGCAAGACATATTCTTTTAATGGCTACACCTACAGAGGATGAGATTAAAACAGCAAAAAAGAAATTAGATAGTATCAAAACTTTAATTGTTGAAGGAAAGATCACATTTAAAGATGCTGCTTTTAAATATTCTGACGATAAGAAAACTAAGTTCAATGGTGGGGTAATTGCCGGAGCTGATGGTTCTAATAAAATTGAAAGAGAAAGTATTCCAGGAACAATCAGCTACGAATTGGCAGGTCTTAACAAAGATGATCTAACAAATGCTTTTGATGATGAAGATGAAAGAAAAAGAAAAGTGGTTAAGATTGTAAAGATCGAAGAGGTAATTCCTGCTCACCAGATCACTTTAGAGACTGACTATGACAGAATAAAGCAGATGGCTCTTAATAAGAAAAGAAATGAAATGGTTGAAAAATTTGTGAATTCAAAATTACCAACGACTTTCATATCAATAGATAGCCGTTACGATTCTTGTAAGTTCAAAGGAAACTGGAAGAAAGAGGCATTAAAGAAATAAATTAAAAGCCTTCAGTTAGTCTGAAGGTTTTTTTTGTAAACAATAGGCTAAAAGTAATTACTTTTAGCCTATTGTTTTTAATACCTTAAATATTTTATTTTAAAACAAATAGAAATGGATTATAATTTTTACCAAAATAAATTTCAATCGGCAATTTCAACAATTTTAAAAAAAGAATTGGATGATTTGAAATTGAAAGTGTCTATAGGTAGTGTTATGGAATCTTTAGCATTGAAAGTGTATAAATCTGAGTGGTCTAGCAATCCACAATCACCATTAATTGCCAATGGAAGAATTTTTTTTTCTGTCTGGGTTAATGATAAAGCGATTCAGGAAAACAAAATATACTATAATATTCACGCTTTGAAGTTAAGGGAATTAAAAGGATATAAAATTTTGAGCCGGAATTTTGCAGAACGATTTAGAGAGCAGTTTATCAATAACAGCGATAATTGGCCTAATGTGAGTGTACAATATGGTCCGTTAACATTAATGGAAGGATGGATTGAGTTGAAACCTGACAGTATTGAAAAGGATACTTCTCAACTGGTTCAAAAATTTTTAGATATCAGTTTTATAATTGATGAAACCCTGGATCATTACAAAATTTGATAAGAATCAGAGTGAATATTCTTAAAAACGGAATGCCTGAAATCTTTGTTTTTAGTATTTTTACAGCATGAGCAATTTTATAGATTTTACGACAGCCAAAAAGCTTCATGATATGGAATCGGAACAAAATAGGGTTACAAAACTTTTTAATATAAAATATCCAATTATCCAGGCTGGGATGATCTGGCATTCAGGATGGAGACTTGCCTCAGCAGTTTCCAATTGTGGCGGGTTAGGCTTGATCGGCGCAGGAAGTATGTATCCTGATATATTAAGAGAGAATATTCAAAAGTGTAAAGCGGCTACAGATAAGCCTTTTGGAGTTAATGTTCCTATGCTTTACCCAAATATTGAAGAAATTATCCAGATTATTTTAGAGGAAGGAGTGAAGATTGTTTTCACTTCTGCCGGAAATCCAAAAACGTACACGGAAACGTTGCAAAAGGAAGGAATAAAAGTAGCACATGTTGTTTCTTCTACAAAATTTGCTGTAAAATGTGAAGAAGCAGGGGTAGATGCTATTGTAGCTGAAGGCTTTGAAGCAGGAGGCCATAATGGGAGAGATGAAACAACAACTTTCTGTTTGATTCCCAATGTAAGACAGCACATTTCTAAACCTTTAATAGCTGCAGGTGGAATTGCTTTAGGTTCTCAAATGAAAGCAGCAATGATTCTGGGTGCAGATGGGGTACAAATTGGTTCCCGTTTTGCGGCTACTAACGAAGCTAGTGCTCATGAAAACTGGAAAAAGAAGATTACAGAACTTAAGGAAGGAGATACCCATCTTACTCTAAAAGAATTAGCACCCGTAAGAATGGTTAAAAATAAGTTCTTTAATGAATTGGAAAATATTTACCAGTTAGGACGAGATGCAGAAGCTTTAGCCGCATCTTTAGGAAGAGCCAGGGCAAAAAAGGGAATGTTCGAAGGTGATATGGAAGATGGAGAATTAGAAATAGGACAGGTTTCTGCTTTAATTAATGATATACTGCCAGCTGAAACAGTCTTTAAAAATTTACTGAAAGAGTTTGAAGAGGTGAAAATGCCTAAGTTTTAATGACGTTTTGAATTTTATGTCAACTAATTTAATAGAAGTAAAAGAAAAAAAACTCTATATAGAATATAATCATTCACTTGAAGACAGGCCTACCTTGATTTTTCTCCATGACTCTCTTGGATGTACTCAATTATGGCGGGATTTTCCTATGAAACTTTCAGAAGGTTCCCAATGTAATGTTCTGGTTTATGACCGGCTTGGTTATGGTAAGTCTGATCCAATGCTGACAGATGAAAGACCGAATAACTATATGGAAATCGAAGCGGATTTACTAAAAGATCTTTTAACAGAACTGAATATCACAGATGCCATTTTGTTTGGACATAGTGATGGCGGAACAATCGCTTTGATAACCGCTAGCAAATACCCTAAAAACGTAAAGGCAGTTATTTGTGAAGCTGGGCATATATTTGTTGAAGAAGTTACTCTAAAAGGTGTATATGATGCCTGGGAAGCTTATAAGACTACCAACCTTGCTGAACGTTTACAAAAATACCACGGAGATAAAGTTGAAAGGCTTTTTAAAGTATGGACGGAAACCTGGACCAGAGAAAGTTATAGAAATTGGAATATTGAATACTTATTAAAAGATATTACTTGTCCCTTACTATTTATTCAGGGAGATGCAGATGAGTATGGAACTTTAGATCAGGTGGAGAAAACAATAGAACAGGTAAGTGGGATTTCAGATAAATACATCATTCCAAATGTCGGACACACACCTCATAAGGAGGTGTCGGATTTGGTGTTAAAAAAAGCAACAGAGTTTATTCAAAACCTTTGAAATTTTAGCAGGAACTTATAAGTTATCAAGCTCGTGTTCAATATTTATCCGCGCCTGTTTTTCATATCGATCCTTAAAATAATCGGTTTTAAAAATGTTTTCTAATTCCAGGAAATGTTTCAGTACTTTTTTCCTGCCAGGTTTATACAAAAGATCAGGATAAATAGAATATTCTTTTCTGATTTTTTTAGTATAATCAAGATAGGTTTCGATGTCTTTTCCCAAAATTGATAAATCAGCATCTAAAAGATAATTAGTGTCATTGTCATTAGATCGTTGATGAGCCTTGGTTGCTAAAATCTGCTCAGAAATCTGTTCGATAGACTTTTGATCAACATTGAGCCTTTGAAGTCTGAATGTAGCTAGCTCTGCACTTTTTTCCTCATTAGCTTTAGAAGAGGCATCGTAAATGATATCATGATAAAACACTGAAAAGCTAATATTAGAGAAATGTGAAATATTAATTTTTACCATTTCAAGCTCTGAAAACATAGTATTCAGATGTTCCAGATTATGATAATGTCTTCCTTTTTGCGAATATTGAGTTTCAATTTCCTTCCATAGGATATCAAGTGTATTTTGATCCTGAGTGTAGGAGAATAGGCTTTGTTTAAATCTTTCTTGCAAATTCATATCATTAAACCATATAAAAAAAGGAACTTAAAAAGTTCCTTGATTTGCTTCGATTGTTGCTTTCAGGTCTGCCCAGCCTCCGCCGTTATAACCGTCTTTTAAGCCTTGAGAATTAAGATATTCCAATGCCTTTCCACTTCTGTTTCCACTTCTGCAGAATATAACAACTGGTTTTTCAATAGATAGAATTTCTTCTTTTCTATCTTCTACTTCACCCAGTGGAATATTTTGAGCACCTTCTATATTACCGTCCATTTCCAGTTCCATTGGTTCACGAACGTCTATTAATTGATAATTTCCTGATTTTAATACTTCTGTTAAAGGCATAGCTGTTGGGTTTTAATCATTAAAATAATAACGAAAATACGTATTTTTTTTCTTAAAAAACTTTCTTGTTGAAACTTAATTCTTAGAAAAGTGTATATCCAAAAATTAATGACATATTATTATAATTGGAGTCCCACATAACATAATTTCTTAGGAGGTTTCTTGTGGTATGTACCCTAAGCTCAACACTGAATTTGTCATTATATTTATATCCAGCACCGAATGCAATATTGTTGGCAGATTTTATTTTCATTTCAGTATTTCCTTCTTTGAAAGAAGAATTAAGACCAATACCGATGATGAATGCAGCATTAATAAATATCTTGGACTTATCATTTAGGAACATATAATGTCTTGCCCCAATAGGTACATCTAATGCTTTATAGTCTATATTTTGAGTGATTTTTCTTTCAAAATAAGTTCCAACATTAACTACTGTTTCAGAATCTGTTTTGTAATATTGATAAGTAGGCTCTATAAAAACTGACCATTTATTTTTGTTATAAGGTAAAATAAACTCGAGCTCAGCTCCAATCCTAAAGGAAAATTTTCTGTCAAAATCTGTTTTTCCAGCTGGATCATAAGAATTAAATGTAGTCTGAAGTTTTGAGCTGCTAATTCCTGGTCGTATATTTAAATTAATAAAGTCTCTTTTTTCTTTATTTTGAGTATAATTAACAGAACCGCCATTTGAACAATTATTATATTTTACGAAAATTCTTGTCAAAGCATTCGTTTTATAATCTGCTCTTTCAATTTCTTTATTTTCGATACCACATGTAAGATTTTCTGCGATCTGCTTTTTATATTCATTATTATAGCGGATCAAACTTTCATTAACGTAATATGGCTTATAAATAAGCTGCTTTATATCAGATTGATCAATATTGTAGAAAAATCTTTTGGTGTCATTATTTTGATAATAATATAAATTTGCCTTTCCTTCAACAACATATTTTAGAAACAGTGTTTCTTCTTTGAAATCTGGTGTTTTATTCTTTGAAATATAGGCAATAATATCAGAAGAGTGATCTATCATTACTGTCTTCCGTACATATTTTTCAGAATTATCAATAGCAAATTCAGCAATATTTTTTACACTTTCTTTTATTGGCGCAGAAGAATCATTAAGTTTATATTCAAAATCGGTGGGATTGTTTTTCCAATCTACATCTTTGATCAATACTTCGGTTCTTTCGCCTGAATTATTAATGATATATCCTTTTTCAAATTTGATTTGTGCATAGTTCATGCTCAAAGTAAAAAGTCCAATTAACAGACCTATTTTCTTCATGGTTTAGATTTTTCGGGTTTAGGTTTTTATACGTATTTAGTAAAAAAGTATAAAGGCGGCAAATTTATAAAATAATCTTAGTTTTGCAATAAGAAATCATGAATTCAACTGCCGAAAAATATTCTGAACTGATAAAGTCCAAAGCTCAACGTTTTGGATTTCAGAATTGTGGTATTTCCAAAGCAGATTTTCTTGAGGAAGATGCTCGGAATCTAGAACTGTGGCTTAAGAATAACTTCCATGGAGAAATGAAATATATGGAAAATCATTTTGATAAAAGACTGGATCCGAGGTTATTGGTGGAAGGTTCTAGATCTGTGATTTCATTATCTTACAATTATTTTCCTGAAGAAAAGATTTCGACACTCGAAAACTATAAGATTTCAAAATATGCCTATGCCGAAGATTATCATGAAGTAATCAAAGAGATCCTTCGAGAAATGGTAATGGAGCTGCAAGAAGAGATCGGCGAGTTTGGATTCAGGGTCTTTGTAGATTCTGCACCCATACTTGAGAGAAGCTGGGCAAGAAAATCAGGAATTGGTTGGGTGGGTAAAAATGCTAACCTTATTACAAAGCAAAACGGTTCTTTTTATTTTTTAGCAGAAATTATCTGCGACCTGGAACTTATTGCCGACCATGAAACAACTAATCATTGTGGAACATGTAGAAAGTGTATAGATGCATGTCCAACAGATGCTATTGTTTCAGATAAGCTTATTGATGGAAGTAAATGTATTTCTTATGCAACAATAGAATTGAAAACTGAGATTCCTGACTATTTTAAAGATAAGATGCAGGATTGGATGTTTGGTTGTGATATTTGCCAGGATGTCTGCCCATGGAATAGGTTTTCAGCACCAAACCTTCAAAGCAGGTTCAGACCTAATGAAATGCTTAAAAATTTCAAAAAAGGTGAATGGAAGGAACTTACACAAGAATTATTCTCTGATATTTTTAGAAAATCTCCTGTTAAAAGAACAAAATTTGCGGGCTTAAAAAGAAATATTGAATTCTTAGAATCATCTTCAGACAAACTTTAAGTCAGATTTTTGGTGATAAATCCTCTTTTGAAAATTTTACATTCCAAATTTAAAGAGGGTTGTTGATCATGCCTTGTCCTTTAAGGGATAAGGAGATGAAGATTTTTAGTGATAAGAATTCGTTAAAAAGCCTTTCCTAAAAAAGAAAAATTGACTTTCAAAAAGATAAAATCTCTTAGAAAATCAACGTTTTTTTTGTATTCTTTTTGGAGCTATTTTTACTCTTACTTTAAATCTTTTTTGGGATTTAGTGTTTTTACGCATATTTGTAACTATTTCATACCTAAATATACTTATTTTTCCGATTAAAACAAATAGTTTTGTGATAAATTAAAAATTAAGTTTTATTAATCTTTATAAAAGCATATTTGTGAAAAAAATATTGATCATATTCTTAAAAGCTTTGGGGATCATTCTTGGGATTGTTGCTTTATATGTCGTACTGGGCCTTCTAATTCCTTTTATTGAAGTTTCAGCAAAAGATGATGGTGAGACAAAAGAGGTTCCAATTTATATTTATACCAATGGAGTACATACGGACATTGTAATGCCTGTAAAAAATGATTTGCAGGACTGGAGTGTAAAAGTCCCTTTTTCCAATATTGCTTCAAAAAGAACCGACTATCAATATATAGGAATCGGTTGGGGTGATAAAGGCTTTTATCTGGATACTCCAACCTGGTCCGATTTAAAATTTTCAACAGCTTTTAAAGCGGCTTTCTGGTTAAGTGAATCTGCAATGCACTGTACCTACTATAATACAATGAAGGAAGGCGATGATTGTAAGATGATCATGATCAGCAGATCACAATACAAAAAATTGGTACAATTTGTAGAAGATAAATTTGACAAGGATAAAAATGGAAATTTCATTCTGATTCCTACCAATGCTGTGTATAGTGATAATGATGCGTTTTATGATGCCAATGGAAGTTATAATTTCTTATACACATGCAATACATGGACAAACAATGCATTAAAAGCAGCCGGACAAAAAGCAGCTTTGTGGACACCTACAGATTTTGGTATATTTCGGCATTATAAATAATTAGACACCTTTTTTCAAATGTAAATTAATTAATAATTTTAATTTACACTAATAGATTTAAAAAAATATACTCTGGCAAAGTCAAGAGATAACAAGATTCTTAAATACAGCTTCGGATTTTAACTCTGTTTCTCCCCATTCCTTTTTAGGGTTACTTTGTGCTGTAATTCCGCCACCAACAAATAAATGCACTGCGTCTTTATAGAGTTTTGCACATCGCAGATTCACAAAATACTGAACGGTTTCTTCTGTCTCAATTTTGATATATCCAGCATAGAATTCACGTGGGAATTTTTCAATCCATTGAATTTTTTCCTTACAGAAATCCTTAGGTATTCCGCAAACAGCGGGAGTAGGGTGCAGCTCTGTAATAATTTTGTCAATATCTTCAGGTTTTATATTTGCTTTAAAGTCCGTTCTTAGATGTTTGATATTTCCTGAAATATGATCATACGTTGGAGATTTCTCAATATGACCTGAAGTAGCGTATTTTTCAAAAACATTTTCAATATAAGTAGATACTGGTTTTTGCTCTTCAATTTCTTTCTGTGACCAATCTTCAGAGACAGGTAGGGTGCCTGCCAGGCTCATCGTTTCAAATGTGTGAGTAACCTTATCGAATTTTCCTAAAACCTCTGAAAAGGCACCCATCCAGCAGTTTTCATCATTAATAAAAATGTACCTGAAAGCATTAGGATAAGAATTACATAGACGTTTGAAACTCTCCTTTAAATCAATTGTATTGAAATTTCTGATTATTTTTCTTCGTGATAAAACGAGCTTAGGAAGATTATTTTCTTTGATGATTTCAATTACACCATTGAGTTTACGGATATATTCATCCTCCGTTTCAGCGATAAAATGATTATTCTCTTTGGGCAAAGATTGACTTGTTATCTCTTTTTTTTCGAAATCTCCAGATTCTATTTCTATAATATTTCCTTTGAAATGTAATTGTTCAGAATTATCAAATGAATGAAAAGTAACTGATATTTTAGAAGAATCTTCTCCGGTGGTATACAGTTTTTCGTTAAAGGGAAGTTTAAAGTAAATCATTAGGCCAATGCTTTTAGAAAAAATTACTTAGAAATAATATAAGATAAGCCTAAGTTGATCTTTCTTTCTGCAAAGGTATTATTACTGTCAAAAATGTCAAAATCAAATGAAGAGTTTTTTAATGATATATTCTTCATTTTGTATTGTTGATAATCTATAGATAGCAAAAATCTCCGCATAAAACGATATTCTATCCCCAGGGTGAAACCATAATTATTTTGAGTGTTTTTAAAATCATCCAATTTATCCAGAACATTGTTTTCAGGAACTAAAAATTGCATTTTATAGATATTCCTATTGGCTAAAAACCCCACAAATGGTCGGATATTGTTCCATTCGTAAAATATTTTTAATTGAAGTGCATATTCAAAATGTTTATTATTAAATCTTTGGAAAAGCAGGGGTTGTTGATCATTGGAAAAATAGAATCCATTTAAGTAGGTGTCTTCTTTATTAGCATCCAGATCAAATGTTGAATTCCAATAATAAACACTTGCCGAAAGCATTAGTGATAATCTTGGAGTAATAATGTTTTTTGATACCCAGACTCCGATACTCTCCCCAAACTGTTGTTTTTTATTTGAAAGCTCCTTTGCCCAATTGCTGTTTTTTAGCCCAACTCCAGCAGTAATACCATATTGGAAGTTTGTTGGTAATGAATCTTGTTTTCGTGAATTGGTTTTATTTTTTACAATATTTTCTCGAATGATATCTTTAATTTCCGTTTTATTTATATTTAATTGAGGAACAGAGATGCTGTTCAATTTTGCTTTTATAGGTTTTTCTAAATAAATGGTATCATATACAATTACTTTTTCATAAACATAAACCGTATCATTTTTCTTTTTTTGAGCTTTTGAAAAGTGAAACAATATAATTGGAAATAAGAGAAGCAGTCTTCTGAGAAACATAGTTTTGGATTATTAGTTTTTATCTTTCTATAAATATTGTATCCCTTTGGATAATTTTCTTTACCACAATAATTTTTTTTGGAGCATTCTGAATGGAATCTTTCAAAATGACTTTCTTTGATTTTTCTTTGCTGTCTATACTTTTTTCTTCAGATGTAGATTGAGATTCTACAATTGGAATTTGAGAATTGTCCCCATTTAAAGCTTTTTCCAAAGGTTGATCAACTGAACTTGAACTTTTTTTAAGATTTTGAGAAGTTATTTCTATTGTTTTATGTTCGTTGTCTGGGGTTTTATCAGATGTAATTATTGAGGTTTCTTTTGAATGAAGATTTTTATTTGATTTTATTATAAAGATAGAGACTACAATAATTAATAAAGTCATAGAACTTATGGCCACTTTCTTTTTCCATACCAGCGATGAGATCATCGGAGGGGAAGTTACCTTAATAGAAATGTTTTCAGAAATATCAAATACTTTAGAAGGCGCAATACTATAATCCAAAAATTTACTTCTGAAAGTTTGTGCCCATAATAAACCGCCAAATCCAAAGAGGACAAGCAATTGCGTAATTTTCTTTTTATTTTTTGGTGTATGATGATCCACATTGCCAAGCAAATAGTTTTGAATAGACTTTTTTGCTCTTAATAAATGAGATTTTGAGGTATTAACAGTTATTCCTAACATACCTGAAATTTCCATGTGTGAGTGATTTTCAATAAAAAATAAATTGAAAACAGATTTGTGATGCTCTGGTAAATTATCTATTGAAGACAGAAGTTGATCTCTTGTGAAGTCATATTTAAAAAATATTTTTTCGTCTAAAGAAGGGTGATTCATCTCTGAAAGTATATCTGGGATTTCTGAAGGCTCCGTTGTAATGAAAGTTTCTTTACTGCTCTTTCTTATATATTGCAGGGCATTATTCACTACAATTGTTTTTAACCATGCAAAGAGTAATTTTTCATCTCTGAGCTGGTTCTTATTTTGTATGGCTGTTATAAAACTATCTTGCACAATATCTTCAGCGGCATAAATATCCTGTATATATCTACGGCAAATCCCCAAGAGTTTTGGGGAGTAGTTGATGTATATAGTTTGCCAATCGTATGTCTGCATTAATATTAATCGATAAAAATTGATAAAATTCCACCAACATTAGGATCTGAAACACCCATTATAGGTTGGCTTTGAACTTCAGTGTCATTGATGAAAACTTTTGCAAAAGGTGATGGATTTGAACCATCTTTATACCTTATTGTATAGATTTGATTATTTTTAATGTTAAACCTAGCAATCTTATTATATCCATTTGGATCATTTAATTGAATTAAAGTACTGTTTTTGTAATAAAAATTGTCCCCAATATAATATTTGTCATTATTGTCCCATACAACGAGTGTAATTTCTCCTGGAGGATTTGAAGGAAGTGATAAGATAGCATTGGTTTGTATATTTTTGAAATACTTTTCACCTGTCAAAATGTTTCTTATGTAAGCATATATTCCAGTACTATCCTTGTAAAAATCCAAAATATGTGAGTCATTTGTTAGAGGAAAATAAGTGGAGTTTTTGTAGAATCCGGTTTCCCATGTAATTGGATTGTACTGCTGGTTCTTCCTTATACTTAAGTAAATGTCATTATTAATTAATGCGTAAGTTCCGGAAATTAAACCTTCATTACTATCTGAAATCATTGTTTTTATACCGTTTTTCCATGAATAAAAAGTGTTCGGCCCTTGATTGGGTAAAGGATTAGGGTTTCTAAGAGAACCACAGAAATAAACGTTTCCATTCTCAACAACCATCCTTGAAGAAATATCAAAATAATTATTTGGATCCGGATCTGGTACATCTTGTAAATATTCATCCAAATTATATCTCGTTCCGTTTTTCCATAAGTACAAATGTTTTGATGGAGGGATATTTGCAAATTCAGAAGTCATTCCTCCGTACACATATACATTGTTATTTTCAACGATAATCTGCATAGCATATAGTCCCGTTCCATTAGGAAGAATTATCTTTTGACCGTTTTTCCAATAACAAGCTTGGTTATTTTCGACTCCTGCTACATATAAATCAACAGATGTTGTATTCTTTTCTAAAAGCTCATCATTATCTTGTTTGCAGGAAACTATGGATATTAATAAAAATAAGAAAGGTAAAATGAAAGTTTTCATGGATGCTTAATTTTCTTATAAGATGATAAAAAATAAAAAGGTTGCAGCAAGTATATAAAAAAAGACTCAAAAAATTTGAGTCTTATATTTATTATTAATCATCGAGTTACTTGTTAATGATATTATTGGTCATTGTTGTATGGTTGATCAGCTGGCCTTTTTCATCACGGATTTCGATTTCAGAAACATGCATCGTTCTTCCTTTTCTTATAAATCGTGCAGTTCCCGTTATGATTCCATCTTTTTTGCTTCTCAGGTGGTTGGAGTTAATATTAGTTCCTACACCATAATATTTTTCACCATCTATGAATATATTAGATAGGCTAGAGCCTAAAGTTTCGGCTAAAACACAGCTTGCACCACCATGTAATATGCCGAATGGCTGATGAACCCTTGGTAAAACCGGCATTGTAGCAGTAAGTGTTTCGTTGGTCTGATCGATATCAATGAATCTTATTTCAAGTGCTTTGGCCATTGTTTCTTCACCCCAGTTGTTAAGGAAGTTTAATAGCTCATCTTTGGTCATGTCTTTCATATAGTATCAGTATGGTTTTATTAAAAAGTAATGTAATAAATAATGAGGAGTTACTCATCATTATCTATTAATTCACTGTTTATGATTGCTGTTCGTTCTCTGTTCCCATGATATTCGGATTCCAATTAGCAGGAACTTTTGGTGTAATATCGTTTTTAATGTAGTAATTTTTAATTTCGTCCATGATCTCTGAAAAAGGAACGGAAGCTATTCTTTCATAGGGAATAGTATATCCAAGATAAACGATTTTTTTCTTAAAATCTCCGGCAGCCAGTACGATGGGCACTTTTGCTGCCAATGCCATATGGTAAAAACCTTTTCTCCATTTTGGCACCCAGCTTCTTGTTCCTTCGGGCGTGATCACCAAGCTGAAATCTTCTTTAGCGAATTCTTTGGCAACGAAATTTACCAGATCATTTTTCTGACTTCTGTCGATTCCGATTCCGCCAAGATTTTTTACGATCCCGCCATACCATCCTTTGGTATGAGCATCTTTGATAATTATTTTTAATGGTTTTTGTAACGACCAATAGGCGAAATTCCCCAATATGTATTCCATATTATGAGTATGTGGTGCTACTACAAGAATACACCTGTTCAGGCTGTTGACATCGCCCTGAAGAACGACCTTCCAACCCATGAGTTTCAACATTAATTTGCCGATTAGTTTTTTCATATATTTTCTATTAAAAACAAAAAAAGTATAACCAAATAAGTTATACTTTACAAATATATTGAAATATTATCGCTCTTAAAATAAACCGCTGATTAAATCTACGATTTTCATTACAATTTCTAGTGCTACTTGTACCATGGTTTAGGTGTGTGTTTTTAATGATTTGGTTATTATTAATATAACTGTACGAAGGTAAGATAATTTTTTAATATAAAGAACTAATTAATAATGTTTTTTGTTGCTAATGAGAGAAGAAGAGTGTGAATTTCAAACTGTTGCCTTCCATTCACACCTTCCGCCACTCTCTGCAGTTTATTATTTGGTTTTTATAGAAATTTCGTCTTTTCCATCCTTTATCTGGATGTCTACTTTGCCTTTCATCTTTTTAATGTCAGACTTTACTGAATCCATTATTTTTTCTGCTTTTGAATTTGGAACTTTCTTTCCGTTGATAATGATACTGTCTTTATCATCAGAGTTGTATTCGATTGTAGAACCATTTACAGAAATTTTATTTTTTTCAATTCTGATATTTCCATGATCGTCATCATTATTCTCATCATCGTCATCTACTCCGTCACCATTCAAATCCCCATCAAAATCAATTCCGTCTTTCTTTACAGGGATCACGATTGCGTTCTGTGGAATTACCAATTCATAATCTACATTGTAGTCTCTGAAACGGTGATCATATGGATATTTAACATAATTAGGAAGGATCACTTTGTTATTTAATACTTCTACGGGAACACTTACATTAAGGGGGATGTTATAACCTTTTGCTTCTTTTTTAATAATTAAATAAGGTGTTTTTATGTCAGCTTTTCTTGTTACCTGAACATGAATCCAATCTCTTTTAAAAACAGATACTTTGTCAGAATAAAGATCATCATCATATCCCATAAAGTTTTGAGGAATAACGATTTGTTTTAAGTCAACATAGATACTGTCCGATGTTGTATTGATAGAAACTTCTTCTGTATCTTCTTTGTGGCCTTTTAAGAACATATCTTTTCTCGCCATGCTAACTCCGAAATAAGTGGATACTGCAATTAAACCAAGAACCAAAGCTCCTAAAACCCATCCTGTATTTCTTAATTTTGTTTTAGGGGAAATTAATTTAATACTTAATAATGCGAACAACATTGCAGGAATCAAACTTCCTAATATGATCATCGCCATTAGTACATACCTCATTCCATCGTTGTCAAAGTAGAAATTCATTTCGTTGATTGGAGGAAAATCATTGCTTCCCATAAATCCAAAAACTACGAATACTCCAATCAAACATCCAAATGCCATCAATCCGAAGATTCCTCCTAAAACATATCTTACAACGTTCCAAATTCCACTTCCTGCATTGTTGATATAAGGTTTGTTTTCGATATATATTTCTCCGACTCTCTGTGTAGATTCATTAGCAAACTGAACCAGTTTATTAGATTCGCTTTTAAGATTGTCGAAGTTCATAGGCTTTCCCTTCATTTTCAAAAAATCGGCTGCCGTCTCTGCTTTTGGAAGTACGATCCAAAGAATGATATAAAGCAATGCTATTAATGAAGAAGAAATAGCTGCTGTAAATATTCCTAAGATAAATACACCTAACCAGATCGCTCTCATGGCAGTGATATCCATTCCTACATAATGAGCTAAACCTGCGCAAACACCTGCTATTTTTTGTCTTTCAGGGTCACGGAATAATTGCTTTTTATCAGAATATTCAGCACCTGAATGGCCAGTTCTTTTAGAATTCTTTTCAGAATAATAAGCTTCTTCCTGTTCTTCGATCTTTTCAGGGGTTCCGATTTGTGCAATAACTCCTTCTACATCTGTATCGTTGATTACTTCTCGTTTTCCTAATGAATCTCTGAAGATTTCAACCATTCTTATTTCTATGTCATGCATTACCTCGTCTACTTCTGAAGCGTCCAATGTACTTCTTAGAGCATTAAGGTAATCGCTAAGCTTTATATATGCGTGTTCCTCTATTGTAAAAGAAAAACCTGCGAGTCCTATGGAGAGTGTCTTGTTCATAGCTTTGTTTTTTAATTTTTTTGAGTGATTTGGTTTACTGAATTGGTTAATTCGTTCCAGGTGTTTAAAAGTTCACTTAAAAACAGTTTACCTTTTTCTGTAATCTGGTAGTACTTTCTCGGAGGTCCTCCGGTTGATTCTTCCCATCTGTATGAAAGAAACTCTCCATTTTTTAATCTTGTTAAAAGAGGGTAGAGTGTGCCTTCTACAACATCCAGTTTTCCTTTTTTTAGTTCATCTATAAGGTCGGAAACATACATTTCACGATGATTGATAAGACTTAAAATACAGAATTCCAGAATCCCTTTTCGCATCTGCGCTTTGGTATTTTCAGTATTCATCTTAATAAGGTTTTTAATTAGTTATATTTAGAATTCAGTTCCTAGCTAGTTGAACCTATTCTTATTTTACATTACAAAGATATGTAATTAAAATGGTATTATGCAATACAAAGTAGTGAAATTTTTATTATTTATTATTTAAAATACTGATAATCAGTTTAATAAATTTTATCAAGTCTTTAAAAGAAAATTATATTTAATTAATTTAGAGGATAAATGATCCAGATTTTGACAGCTATTCTTACTTTTGTTATGAAATTTCAGTCGTATTTGTACTGAATAAAATCTATATATTGAATAAGTATATTACATTGATCAGTTTTGTCTTTTTGGGATTTCTATGTTCCGGACAGCATCATTTTGAACTTAAAACGGGATCAAATCACTATGATGCAGTGATTACGGTAAATGATTGTGACGCAGAAAAATGTAGTGGAAGCGGGATAGTAGAACTAAAAGATAAAAAAACATTACGTACTATTCAGACTTTAACCTCTGATGATCTTTACTTTTATTTGAATAAAGAGCAGCAACCAAGTGTTAATGTTATTCAATTATATGATGAGCAAAGTCCATTGATTTTTGAAGATTTTAATTTTGATGGTTCAGAAGATATTGCAATACGAAATGGGAATGAAAGCAGTTATGGTGGTCCATCCTATGATGTATATGTCTACAATTCTACAAAAAAACAATTCGTTATCAGTGATGAATTAACTACTCTTGCTTTTGAAAATCTGGGAATGTTTCAAACAGATCCTAAAAGAAAGAGATTAATTACATTTTCTAAATCCGGATGTTGCTGGCATTTAACAACAGAGTATCAGGTAATTCCGAAAAAAGGACTAGATAAAGTTTACGAGCTGGAAGAAGATGCAATGGGTGGTGAAGAATTCGTAAAAGTAACAAAGCGACAAAAGATCAATAACAAGTGGATCGTAAAATCAAAAAAATATCCGATCAAACAGTACTATAAAGAAGATTAAAATGAAAATACAAAAAGAGATCGATTTTATTTTAGCAGTAGATGCTTTAAAAAATGTGCAGAGAAGAAATTATAATGCAGATGATTCAAGACGGGAAAATACTGCTGAACACTCTTGGCAGATAATAATACTGGCACAGGTACTTTTTCCATATGCTAAAAACAGGACAGATATCGATTTGTTAAGAGTTATAAGGATGCTTTCTATCCATGATCTGGTAGAAATTGAAGCTGGTGATACATTCTTATTTGATGAGAAAGCAATGGTTGGCAAATTTGAAAGAGAGAAATTATCAGCTCAGAATATTTTTGGAATTTTAGATGAACCTTTACGTTCAGAGTTTTTCAATCTATGGTTGGAGTTTGAAGAAGAGCAGACTGCGGATGCTATTTTTGCCTGTGCAATAGACCGTATTATGCCATTTATTCTTAACTCACATACTTCGGGGAAAAGCTGGACCGAAGCAAAAGTAACCGAGAGTCAAATCAGAAATATGCTGGAAAATGCAATAAGCAGAGCTTCTGATGAAATGGGTGAAGCTTTCCAGCTTCTGCTTAATAGAAGTTTAGAGACCGAAAAAGTTTTAAAATAAAGAAAACGCAAGTCAATTTGACTTGCGTTTCTCATCTAATTATAGTATTTGAACAGGCTTTTTAAATTCATCGATAGCCACAAAAGTAAAGTCTCCCACAATAGCTCTTTCTCTTTCATAAGAATACATTTGTTCCGTGTAGATCTCTACATTTACTTTCATACTTGTTGTTCCAACATGAGAAACCGTTCCTATCAGCTCGACAATAGTTCCGGCAGGAATAGGTTTCTTAAAGTCAATTTTGTCGCTGCTTACAGTTACCACTCTTTTTCTTGCAAAACGTGTAGCAGTAATAAATGCCACTTCATCCATCAATTGCATCGCTGTACCTCCAAAAAGAGTATCATAATGATTGGTTGTGTTAGGGAAAACCGCTTTAAAGATTCTGGTTTCGGATGCTTGAATTCTTTCTTCTGTAGTCATATTTCATTATTAAATTAAAGCGAAATGAAATATATTGAAGCAAACAGAATAATAACAGGAAAGGTGAAATTCCTGAAACAATCCATCAGATCAATAAACTTCAAGCCGCGAAAGTTTCTTGTTTATAGAAAGTGGCAGGTCTCCTGACTTGTAACATCCTTATCCCTTCCCATGCTTTTGCACAGTGGTTTATTATAAAGACTTTAGTTACTTACAGTTGCGCGACAGTTCGTGATTTTCACACGATTCCCTATTAATCTGTGATTAAACAGAACCAATTCCTGTGATGAATAAGCGTTAAAACTTTTTCAATGACAAAAATAAGGATAATACAGAGAAGTATAGTGAATTATTCAGGATTTTTAAAAATAATCTGGTGAGCAACCTTTCCTTGTCTGATCGTCCAGAGCGTGGTATATCTGTTTTCCCCGGAACCGTTGATCATATAAAGAAAAATGTTATCATTGTCAATAGCAGCAACACTAATGTTATTGAAATCCATAGTCGGCTGGAACATATTTTTAATAGCTTCTCTTACAAAAACGGAACCTCTTCCAACCTGTTGTACACGGATAGACTTGATTTCTGTCATCCCTTCAGGAAGTTCTTTACTGATACCCCAAGGTTTTACTTTATCAATAGTAAGGATTGTTCCATCCGCATCTTTTTCCTGTTTCCTATAACTGGCATTGGAAGGATAGACATCAATGATAACCTTATTTCTTTGGGCAGTAGGTATTTTAGGATTGTTATTGTCAGTGAAAATAAGGGATCTTCCGTTTTTGGATTTGGACGGTGTGTATTGAGGAAGCTGATCAATAAAAGCTACACGTTCTTTATTCACCATACCTTCTTTGTCAAGATTCTCATATCTCACAAAAGGTTTTTCAGTGTCTTGCTTTTCGGGATATTTGATCCATAACCATTCTGTTTCTCCCGGAGCCGGTTTTACATAAAGAAAGACATCTCCTTTACGCATTCTGATCTTATCAACAATTTTTCTATAATTATCCTTGGCAACCCTAACATTCGCGTAACCTTCTTCAGCCTTTACCACTCCAAAAGGAATTTTTTGCTGGCCTTTTACAAAAGCTAATGAGAATAAACTGAAGGCTGATAAATAGACTGCTTTATTTACGGAAATCATTATGAAAAATTTTTGATGCATCAAATATATAAATTAAATACTTTTCGGAAGATAATTATATAACTCTAAATCCTTAATATTAGTTATTGGTTTTAGATGACCTGTAAAAAGGTTGAACTTTGTTTGAAATATTTAAAAAGACGGTTCAATATGCAGGACATTATCTTCTAATCCTATTAAAATCCAAAGTATAAAAATCGTTCAATAAAATTTTATCCAGCACGAACCCAGGATCTTTATAAATGTTCTTTTTATCAGCTTCTTCTACTAGAAAATTATTGGTTTCAATGATATTTTCGGTCTGTTCCTTCGCTTTTTTGTTTGCAACTATAAAGAATATAGATTTGAATCCCTTACCTGCAGGAAACATAGGGCCATCGCTGCTGATTCCTTTGTTTTCGGAAATTTTAGCATTTTCAAAAAGGGTTTTTCTGCCTTGTCCTTTTGAATCATCCATCAATAATAAGTCTTGATGTTTACTCACAAAGTCCCGTGGAAAAAGAAAGCTTAAAAATGGACTGGAGATTAGTTTACTAAAGAAAATACTTCCAAAAAATCTGGGTTCTGTTTCGGGATAAAACATGAAAACTTTCACATAAGTTAAATCTGCCCAGTTGTATGCTTTTAAGCCCAATAAACCGGCACAACCATTCGTAACAATACGAACTTCTTCAAGATGTTGGCCTTCATTCTTTAAAATCTCTTTAGGCATGACAGAAGTTACATAGTCTAAATCTTCCCCAAACTCTTTTTGATCTTCACTTTCAGATTTTATAAAATGAGATTTTCCAAAACCAATCCTATCCACTGCGATGATATGAAATATTTTATTGATTTCTTTATTCTTAAAATAGTCTAAAAAATATCCGGAATTCTTTCCACTGTCATGTATCAAGAAGAGGTAGGGCTTTTTCTTTCGCGTTTCCTGATTAGTGATTACATCATCATTGGCTTTATTAGTGAGATAATGAATACTGTATCCGCGTATGTTTATAGAGTCATAAACGGGAGCTTTCAGATTTTCTTTTTTAAAAATAGTATTGATATCTTCCTGTGAATAAGATGGATAGAAAAAATAGTATTTTCCCCATATAAACAGGATCCATACTAACAGAAAAGCAATTATTCCAAAGATGATTTTCTTAAACATTTTCTTTTAAAGATATAAAAAGTTGAATGAATATTGCTTTTGTTTTTCTTTATTGCAAAATAAAGGGAATTTTAATTTTATAAAATTTACTTGATATCCTATAATTGATGATTCAATATATTAGTATAATTTTTATTAAAATATTAAAAACTAATAAAATGTGCCAACCAATGTTCAGGTCTCAAGTATTACAGCAACTTCAGCCTAAAGGAGTGTATTTTATTGAATTCAAAGGAAAAGAAAATAATAATATCAGGTTAAAATTTATTAAGAAGTGAGAGAAAAGAGAAAAGAGAGTGCTTGAAGTACTCTCTTTTGTTTTTTATTAAATTTAATTTGTTGCTAAATAAGCTTAAATTCTCTCTAATTCATCGGCATTAATTGTGGTCTTAAAGGTTCCATAATTAACGATCACTTTATTTCTGGAAATTTTTTCTATAGTACCGACACTTGTACTTCCCGGAATACGGACCCGTTGTCCTATTTTCATCCATACGGCGCGGTCTACTTTACGTTTCTCCTCTATCTTTTCATTCGTTTCAGCGATCTTTTCAATAACATCTTCTTTTTTAAGCTGCTGGGTAATTTTTCTTTTTACCACTTGAAGACGTTTTGTTTCATCTTTATCAGCACCCACTTTTCGAAACTTTTCCTGCTCCAGGATCTTTACGAAATCTTTCACCACATCCTTTCGGGATTTACCTTTTACGTAACTATCAACAAAGGCCTCAATTTTATTTCCGAATTGAAGTTTGCGGTGTTCATCTTCATATAATTTTTGGAAATTGAAAAGCTTTTGCTGGAGCTGTTCGTTTAGTTTTTGCAGATTGTCACGCTTATCTTCAACTGATTCTTTTCTTTCCGCAAGGTCTGTTTTAAGTTTTTCAACCTCAAATTTTTCCTGCTGCAGTTTTACAATCGTCTTATCAAGATTTACAATATCATGTTCTACTTTTTTCTTTGCAGAATGAATGATAAATCTAGGGATCTTATTTTTTTCAGCAACCTCAAAAGTGAATGAGCTTCCCGCTTGTCCGACTTCTAATTTATACATTGGTTCCAGCGTTTCCTCATTAAACAACATCGCTGCATTTTCAGCATTGGGAAGCTGCTCTATAACCAATTTGATATTGGTATAGTGTGTTGTTATAATGGCAAAACTCTTTTTATCATAGAAAAACTCAAGGAAACTTTCTGCTAAAGCACCACCTAATTCCGGGTCAGAACCGGTTCCGAACTCATCGATCAATAAAAGAGTATTGGCATCAGACTCACGAATGATACCACCCATTTTCTTTAATCGGGATGAATACGTAGAAAGGTGATTTTCAATCGACTGATTATCTCCAATATCCGTCATGATCTTATCAAAGAAAAACATTTCAGATTTCGGATGAACAGGAACTAAAATTCCACTCTGAATCATTAATTGGAGTAATCCGACCGTTTTCAGCGTAATCGACTTTCCTCCCGCATTCGGTCCTGAAATACATATGATTCTGTTGTGTTCCGTTAAACTTAATGTCTGCGAGTGGATTATTTTGTTTTCTGCCTTATTTCTCAACCATAGCAAAGGATGGAAGGCCTCTCTTAATCTGAGTGTTTTATGGCGGTTGATCTTAGGTAAAACACCATTAATCATTTCTGAAAACTTAGCCTTCGCCCTCGTTAAGTCGAGATCAAAGATATATTTCTGATATCGCCAAAGCTGAGGTTGGAATTCTGCTAATTCAGCAGTCAGCTTTCTAAGGATCTTATCAATTTCTTTCTTCTCTTCCTCCTCATTTTCTTTAAGCTTAAAATAATGGGTTACCACACTATCCGGTTGAATATATGTGATAGAACCGGTTTTTGAAAGTCCTAAAACTCTTCCGGGAACTCTTTTTTTGTATGCTGATTTTACAGCTAAAACCCTTTGGTCTTCAATAATACTTTCTCGGATATCATCTAAAAAATCACTTTGGCCATAATTGAACAATACACGATTGAAATTTTCCTGAATTGCTTTTTTAGCTTGCTGAATTTCTGTTCGTAACGTTTTTAAAATAGGTGAAGCTTCACTTTTCACTTCCCCAAAACGATTGAAAACTTTATCAACCTTATCAATGATCTCTTTTTTAAATTCCAGAACAGAAGCATCTTCCATAAGATTAGGGAAGGTATCAGGCATGGTTGGAAAGAATTTTTGTAGCTTTCCTATTTGTTCCGTTAAAGTTTTTATTTTGATGAAAGCGCTGTTTTCCAGACGGTAATTTTCGATCAGCATTAATTTAAGCTCTACTTCAATATCTTCATATTCATCGAACGGAATAGCATTTGAACTTTCAAAACTAGAAAGATATTCTGAAGTTTTTTTCAAAGAAAGTTCTGCTTCGTCAATTTCCATCGGACGAAGGTGAAGGATTTTTTCTCTTGTTTTCGGAGAATACGCAAAAGGAGAAATTTCCGCGAGCAATTGCGGAAACTCTAATTCGTTTAAATCTTCTTTATTTATATACACACTGCAAATTTAGTGAGAAATTTGATTATTATGTATATTTGATTATTAAAGAGACCATTAATAATTTAAATACAAGACAGTGACAAAACTAATTATTAACCGTTCATCTGAATTTTCGAATGCTTTAAGATCTATAGGAATCTTTTTGGGAGATAAGAAAATAGGTGAGATTAAAGACGGAGAATCTAAAGAATTTGAAGTAATGCCAGGTATATATCAATTAAGAGCGCAAATAGATTGGTGCAGATCTAATGTAATCAACTTAGAAATCAATCTGGATGAGGTACTTCGATATAATTTAAGTGGTCGTAATCCTTTCTTATCTCTATTTTATGTTACGTTAGGGAAAGATCATTATTTAAAACTAAAGTCTATAAATTAAGCTGAGATGACCCTAGAAACCCAACGATTAATTTTAAAGGAGATTGATGAAACCTATGCTGAAGATATTCTAAAGATCAGAAGTAACGAGGTGATCAATAAATATGTTTTGAGAAATTCGCCTAAAACGAATTATGATGCATTGAATTTTATTTTAACGATTAAAAAAAATACTGAAAATAAGCAAACCCTTTATTTAGGTATTTCTTATAAAGATAAATCCAATCTTATCGGAACAATTTGCCTGTGGAATTTTTCTGAAGACCGAAAAGTAGCGGAAGTGGGTTATGAATTATTACCCGACTATCACAGAAAAGGAATAATGTCCGAAGCATTAGAAGCGGTTTTAGATTACGGTTTTAATGAATTAAATTTGCAGGAAATTTTAGCTATTACAAATAAGGATAATGAAAATTCAATTGGACTTCTTCTAAAACATCACTTTATTTTGGAGAGAGATAAGAAGGATGAAGGTTTTCCGGATAATATTATTTTTAACTTAAAGAAATAGTTAATCTATCATTTAGTATATACACCAGATGAAAATTGATTGTCAAATTAGTCCCTTTTCAAATTATTAAATCCAAACCATGACCTGGACAGAAATTTTAGCACCTATAAAAAGCACAGAATATTTTACTAATCTTTGGGGAAAAGTAAAGCAGGAGTATGCAACTACCAAAGTATTTCCACCTAAAAATCAAATTTTCAGGGCATTAGAAATCACACCTTTTGATGACATCGAAGTGGTGATTATCGGGCAGGATCCTTACCATAATGATCATCAGGCAAATGGTTTATGTTTTTCTGTTTCAGAACAGGTTGCAGCTCCACCATCTCTTAAGAATATCTTTATCGAACTGAAGGATGATCTGGGAATAGTAAGAACTTCAAAAGAATTAGATGATTGGGGGAAACAGGGCGTTTTGTTATTGAATGCAACATTAACCGTTCGCGCTCATACTCCCAATTCCCATAAAGATCTGGGTTGGGAGACCTTTACCAATTATATCATTAAAGAAATTTCTGATAAAAAAGAAAATGTAGTTTTTGTTTTGTGGGGAGCCTTTGCACAAAAAAAAGCCGAACTCATAGATCCGGCTAAGCATTTTATTTTGAAATCGGCACATCCATCGCCATTTTCTGTATACAGAGGATTTTTCGGAAGCAAACCTTTTTCAAAAATTAATGAATATCTTGTTTCGAAAGGTAAGAAGCCTATCTCATGGTAGGTTTTTCACCAGTCTTTTTAATCGTAATTCCTATTTTATATTTTCCCGGAAGTGCTTTTGCTCCACTTTGTGAAGTAGGATAAGGGGCAACATCATTTAATGAAATCGTATATCCGTTGAACTCCGCAGATTTAAAATAATTTCTTCCCGGATTTTCTGTTGTAGCTAAAGTCAAAGTAACCGGTCTTGTTGTCGTTCCCATTACCGTAATATTGGCGACTGCAACACCCGCCCAGATACAATTGACACCCTCTGGACAACGACTGTCTTCAGAAATATTAGTGAAAGTAACATTCATTTGGTATTCTTTAAGAAATCTGTTCTCTCCCTCATTGAAATAAATAATGTCTCCTTCTTTGTTCATCGTTTTTTCTTTTGTGCTGGGTGTACCAGACGATTTTGTAGGTGATTTAGTCTCTTTTTGAGCATTACAGTTCGTAAGAGCCAACATACCTAAACTGAATAAAATGGTTTTATATAACATGGTAATCTATTTTAAATGTAATCGAGCATATCTAATACTACTACCAAAAACATTGCCACACCTACAACAAAACTAAATCCCGTACCATATATAAATCCAATGAAAGCTCCTTTTGTGGATTTAAGGGCTTTATCCATATCTTTGCTGTCGTGAAGTAATTCCCCTATAAATACTCCGGCAAACATCCCTATTAAAAATCCCAATGGAATAGGAATAAACATCCCTACAATGGTACCAACTACTGAACCTATACTTCCCCATTTTGTTCCACCATATTTTTTATTGGTTTTAGCGGGAATTACATAGTTTAAAACCGCGGAGGCAGCAGTAAGGATTCCAAAAACCCAAATATAAAGCATTGGTAAATCGGCATCCGTTCCAAACTTATAAATCAACAAACCGCAAAGGCTTAATAAAAGGCCTGGTAAAATAGGGAGGAAAGTTCCCAGCATTCCTAATATTAATAAAACAAGACAGAGAATATTAATTAACGTTGTATCCATTCTTTAAAATTATATATGCAAGATAAAAAAAGGTGGCCTTAAAAAAGCCACCTTTTAATATAAGTTTAAGATTTTCTATAAGTTTAAGATTACATATTGTAGAATTACGCCGGCGTTTCCAATGTTACCTGAAGCATGATTATGGAAAGTTGTGTAATAAATATACCCACTTGTTGAAGATCCTGAGCATGGTCCTACTGTTGCACCTAATGCAACCAAATAAGGAACTAATACCTGAGGAACTGAAATACTGATCTGGATGTTTCCAGGAAGAGTAATACAAACCGTTACAAATGTTGAATTCGGAGCATTTCCTATCGGAGTAGTTGGTATTCCTGTTGCTGTAAAATGATTGGTTCTGATCATTAAAGCGTCATTTGATGAAGTTTCTTTAACTAAAACTTCCCAATAAGCAGGATCATAATTAGTTATTTTTTGCCACGCACCTAAGTCATAATCGATATTAAGTGTATTGAACCCCAAAGCTGTTGTAAGTCCCGTATTAGTTACCGTAGCGCCTAGTGTACCTGAACTTCCGATATTTTTAGAGCATAATTTTGTATCAGGAACAAATCCTCCAGGAAGAGAACAGTTATTGGTATTGGTTGTTCCACCCACTAAGTAGGCAACGTCCCAATCTGAAGCGTAGATACTTCCTCCGTTAGCAACAAAAGTTGCTAAATTAGTATCAATTACAGAATAAAGTCCCGGATTTGAAGAGTAACTATTCCTTGAACCACAGTTAAGAAATATAATATCATACTGTGCAATAGTAGTTAGGTTAGCAAGATCGGTATTGGTAATTTCGGTGGTGGTATAGCCTAAAGTCTGAATAATATCCTCGATTTTATCATACGTTCCTTTTACGTAAGCGATTTTTGCAACCTGATTCAGTTTGGTTTGACTGGCGTCGAGATTTAAAGTTTCATTATCTTTTACAGTTGTGTTAATTTCCGTACGGAAATTACTACCATTACCTGTTTGGATATGAATGGTGTGATTTCCAACCGGGGCTTCCAAGGTAAAGTTACCATCTGCATCTGAAGTAGTGTAATAGATTTTATACTTGTCATCAAAAGTAAAAACTGAAGCACCTCCAATAGGTTTTGTTCCATTTTGTGACATCACCTTTCCGGTAAGTTTTCCGGTTTTTACAGCTGTAGGGCCAACATTTTGGGGAGTCATCACAGGATCGTCTCCTCCTGCACAATTTGTTAAAAGTGTGAATACACACAATAAAATAAATAAGTAGTGTTTTCTCATATCTAATTGATTTTGATTGGGTTAGTTTTGATCAAATTTAATAAATAATTAAATATAAAATTATAAAATATGATAAATTTTCAGTATTATTTATTTTTAATTAAGTTTTTTGGTGAATTTTTTATTTATTAATCCAAGTTTAATGGGATTTAATAATCTTAAAAAAAATGATTTAAAATTTTTATTAAATATTAAAAAAGGAAATTATTTGGGATGAAAATTGATGGAAAGGTTTTAATTAAAATCAGCCTTAAATTTCATAAATTTGCTATAATGAAAGACGAGTTACAAGACACCAAAGATTTTTTACAGGATATTAGTGATCAGATCCACTATTTTGTAAGTGCTAATGTGCCCAATGACTTGGTGCTTACCTGCCAGATAATCCTTAAATTTTTATTTTTGGCTGGACTTGTTTATGTATTGGATTTTATTTTTAAAATTCTTGTTAATACTATATTTAAATATTTTTTTGACAAAGAGAAATATCCGGTTCTAAAATCAATTTATCAATCCCGAATTACCAATTCAATTGTTCACTTAGGAGCATTGAGTTTTGCAGAATATGCTTTGAAATCTGTTTTTTGGAGACATCCTAAAAGTTTTGAACTATTGGGATTGATCGTAAGTGTTTCTATTATTTTTGTCATTGCGGGAATGTTATTCAGAGCATTAACTGCCTTAAGGAATTATTTTGTGATCAAACAGGACTTTTATAAGATAATGGCTTTGAATGCTATTTCAGAGTCTGTAAAAATATTTGGTATTTTTATCCTTACTGTGGTAGGTATTTGTGTGATTTTTGGAATTAAAGGTGGGACAATATTAGGAAGTTTAGGAGCTATAACTGCTGTTTTGGTTCTCGTTTTCAGAGATACCATTTTAGGATTTGTTACAGGACTTCACGTGGCAACTTCTAAAAATATGAAAGTAGGAGATTGGATTGGTATCCCTAAATACAACATAGAAGGAAATATTGCAGATATCAGTCTCTTAACCACAAAAATCACAAATTTTGATAAGACAGTCTCTACAATTCCAACCTATGATCTGTTAACTACTGAGATAAAGAATCTTCAGATTATGTCAGAATCCAATACCCGAAGAATTAAAAAATCGATCTATTTCAATATCAATTCTTTTAAATTTTTAAGCGATGAGGAGATTGAACGGTTAAAGGATATTAATTTGATTTCTGAATATCTGGAAGGTAAAAGCGTAGAAATCAGAAAAGAAAAAGAGAAGCTTGCACATAAAGACAAAATTGTAAACGGAAGGCAATTAACCAATATTGGGGTTTTCAGATATTATGCACAAAAGTATATCGAAAATGATCCTGATATAGACAAAAAAGGAGTTATGATGGTTCGTCAGCTGGATATTACTCCGCATGGGCTTCCCCTGGAGGTTTATTGCTTCGCAAATGATTCCAAATGGGAACGTTTTGAACAGATTCAGGCAGATATCTTTGATCACCTTTTAGTCGCTTCAAAAGAATTTGATCTGCAGGTAATGCAGGTAACCGTAAAAGTTTAATTTAATAAGAGGTTAGACTTTAGATATTAGAAGCAACCTTATCTAACATCTAGGATCTGACATCTAACATCTACTTATAAAAAATGACAAAACTAAGCGTAAACATTAATAAAATTGCAACTTTAAGAAATGCAAGGGGAGGCGAAACACCAAGCGTTACAGAAGCAGCAATAAAAATTCAGGAGTTTGGAGGACAGGGAATTACCATTCATCCACGACCAGATGAGAGACATATTACAAGAAAAGATGTTTATGACCTGAAGCCTTTAGTAACCACAGAATTTAATATTGAAGGAAACCCACACCGTTCTTTTATCGATATGGTGCTGGAGGTGAAACCTGAACAGGTTACTCTTGTTCCGGATGCGGATGATGCTATAACTTCCAATGCGGGTTGGGACACCAAAAAGCATTTAGATTTTCTAAAAGAAATAATTGCTGAGTTTAAAAATGCAGGAGTTCGTACTTCAATTTTTCTAGATCCAAAACCTGAACTGGTGGAGTATGCTGCAAAAACAGGTGCTGACAGAATAGAGCTGTATACTGAAGCGTATGCAAAAGATTATCTTACAAATAAAGAACAAGCTATAAAGCCCTATCTTGAAACAGCAATTGCTGCTGGTGAATTCGGATTGGGTGTAAACGCAGGACACGATCTGAGTCTTGAAAATTTAAAATATTTTGCTGATACGATCCCTAATCTATTAGAAGTTTCTATCGGGCATGCTTTAGTTTCTGAAGCCCTGTATATGGGAATGGAGAATACGGTTCAGGCCTATCTGAAGAGATTAGCAAAGTGGTAAATTTAGATGTTGGATACCGGGTGTCAGATAGTAGACTTTAAATATAAAGTATACTGATCCTCTGGAATCTGTGGTCTGAAATTTAAAATCTTAAAAAAGAATTATGGAAATTTTACATTCAAAAATATTTGGCGAAGAAAAATCGTCTACACCTTTATTAGTATTCCATGGTTTGTTTGGAATGCTCGACAATTGGGGAAGTTTTGGAAAGGATCTGGGAGAATATCTTCCGGTTCATCTTTTGGATCTAAGAAATCATGGACGAAGTTTCCACTCAGAAAGTATGTCACATGATGACCTGGCAGATGATATTGCCAATTATATGGATCATTATGGAATAAAAAAAGCCCACGTTTTAGGACATTCTTTAGGTGGTAAAGCGGTAATGCAGTTTGCCATAAAATATCCGGAAAAAGTTGAAAAGTTAATTGTTGTTGATATTTCTCCAAAAGCATACCCTCCACATCATCAGGGAATTATTAAAGCTTTGGAAACTGTTGATTTCAATACAGTGGGATCAAGAAATGAAGTAGAAGCTGTATTAACTCAGTATATCCCAGAAAAATCGACCATTCAGTTTCTGGCTAAGAATCTGTATTGGGATGATAATAAAAAATTGAATTGGAGATTTAATCTTAAAACACTATCTGAAAAATATAATGAGTTTGTTTCCAATGCGATAAAATTTGGAGTTTTTGAAGGAGAGACATTGTTTATTGCCGGAGAAAAATCCAATTACATTCTTCCACAAGATGAATATGCAATTAAACAACAGTTTCCAAAGGCGAAAATTGTGACGGTTAAAAATGCAGCTCATTGGGTTCAGGCCGATAATCCTGTGGATTTTAGTATGGTTGTTAAAAAATTTTTAGGGTTGGATTAATTTGATACTCTGTCTTTTATGTTGTTAAAATTTTCTTAAAAGAGTGATTTATTTTTTTGAATGTGAAAATTTTGTACTTTAGATTTATCAAAAAAGTTAAAAATATTTACTTATGAAACCAAAAAAACTAAAAAAACCATTTTTTGCTTCTTTTCTAGAGAAACAAATTCAAGAGCCTGAGAAAGTAACCGGAGGCGGGGTTATTACTTCCATTAACGGAGATGTAATTACTATTCCTTCAAAAGATGACATTACTTCTGTTTTAGCAGATAATGTAACAACAGTAAGAAATGATAATGTTACATTGAAGTATCCTTCTGATAATGATGAAGGCGGACCTCTTCATCCTATAGATCCATCTTTACCGATCGATCATTTTTAATCAAATTTCAACAAAATATTAAGTCAAACCAAATTAAAACATTATGAAAAACAAGAGTTCAAAGAAAAAACCATTTTTCGCATCATTTCTTGAGAAACAATTAAAAGATCCTCAATCTGTAACAGGCGGTGGACCAGACATTACAATTCCAGAAAGAGATGTTGTTACAAAGCCAACTTTAGATATGGCTCATACAATGAAATATCCATCTGATGGGGATGATGATGCTCCAACAGTATAATGAATTGTTTATATAATAGATAACAATATTTACAAATCATAATTAAAGGAAACTTACACTCTAAGTTTCCTTTTTTAATAAAAAGCAATAAATGATTCTTTGTATCACTCACTCCAATGATTTTTATAACATTGATATTTTCTTCGAATATCTTTCCTCTAAAAATATTCCATATTTCAGATTGAATTCAGATCATGTGAACCATCTTCAGGAAGTCAGTATTAACGAAAATTCATTTGAATTGACAGATGAGTATGGAAATACAGTCAGTTCCAATGATATTAAAGCGGTTTGGCACAGAAAAGGCTGGCGCATCAGTATTCCGGAAGAGTTGGATAATGATTATGTGAAAATTTTTGTAAATGAATATGGAAGTTTGCGATATAATCTTTACACAGCTTTAGAGCATGTCCCATGGATCAATCCCTTTGAAGAAGAAAAAAAAGTGGATGGAAATAAATTGTATCAACTGAAAATAGCAAAAAAGAATAATTTAACGGTTCCAAAAACATTGTTTTCGAATGATAAAGAAAAAATAACTGCTTTTTTCCATGAGCATTGTAATGGAAAAGCAGTCGCAAAACTTCATGGGGTCATTTCAAAATCGATGGGCGGAGAAGATTTACTTTCTACGACAATAATTGATGAAGATAATTTAGAATCAATTTCTGATATCGCTTACTGCCCTATGATTTTTCAGCCTTATATTGAAAAAGAATATGAATTAAGAATCATGTATGTGGATGGTGATTTTTTTACAGGAAAGATCAATAATAGTGAACATGCTGACTGGCGTGTCAATCAAGGAAATTATTTTTGGTCACCTTATGAATTGCCTGAAGATATTAAAGCTCATCTTTCCGGAATGATGAAAGAAATGGGACTTTATATGGGCGCCATTGATATGATAAAAGGGAGAGATGGAAATTATTATTTCCTTGAAGTAAACCCACAAGGAGAGTGGGGAATGTTACAAAAAGAATTAGATTTTCCTATTGCGGAAAGCATTGCCGATAACCTTATAAAAAGAATGAAAACCAATGAACAATAAAATTTTAATAATAACCCATACTGGAGATAATTTTTCAATTCTAAAAGTAACAGAATATATTGAAAAAAATGGCTTTGAGGTTATTCGTTTTGATGTAGATTTATATCCTCTACAAAATAAATTATCAACCACTTTCCAGGATGGAAAATGGATCAGCATTCTCGAAACTCCTACTGCTAAACATCGTTTAGATGATATTGCTGCTGTATGGTATAGAAGAGCCTATAATATGGGGGAGGGCCTGAAAGAAGAAATTGATGCTAAATTTTATGGTGCAGCAATGGGTGAAATTCGCACAACACTTTTTGGATTTTTAGAATCTATTGATGCGTACGCTTTGGGAAAACCAAGTGTCTACAGAAGATTAGACAGTAAGGAAGAACAGTTGAAAATTGCTGATAAAATCGGATTGAAAATTCCTGAAACCTGTATTACCAATAACCCTGATGAGGCAAGAAGCTTTATCCTTAAACACAAGAATGTGATAGGGAAGATGCAGGCTGGTTTTGCAATCTATGAAGATGGTGTAGAGAACGTGGTCTTTACGAATGTTATTGGAGAAGAGAAACTGGAAGAATTGGATACTTTACTCTATTGTCCGATGCAGTTTCAGACGAAAATCGAAAAGAAAAGAGAATTAAGAGTGACTGTTGTAGGCAGAGATGTATACGCTTTTGAGATCGATTCGCAACAATTTGAAGATGCAAAAGTAGACTGGAGAAAAGATGGTGTGAATCTTATCGATAAATGGGTGAGAACAGATCTTCCTAAAGATATTGAAACTAAAGTTCTCGAACTTCTGGATGTTTATAATGTTGATTACGGTGCATTGGATATTATTGTATCTCCTGATGATGAATATTATTTCATTGAAATTAATGGTGCTGGTGAGTTTTTCTGGTTGGATAATCTAACGGAAGAGAATCTTATTTCTAAAAGTATTGCTGATGTTTTGTGTGACAAGGCACCGAGAAGAAATAATATGGTTTTAGCTTAAAAAGTAAATTTTTATAAAGCCGGTTTTCCGTTACAATAACTATTCTAAGAATATATTTAAACTGATAATATTGATGAAATTAAGCTGAATTGTGCTTTAAAAATCGCAAATTTGCAAAAGTATTTTTTCACATTTTTAGGATGCAGCTGAGAATTGCTGAATCAAAAATATTATCATAATTTAGTCAACAATCAAGTAGGAATATAATTGATGGTTTTTGTAACGGGAGCAACCGGAATTTTGGGCCGCGTAATTATTTTAGAACTTCTTAAGAGAGGTAAAAATGTACGAGGCGCCAAAAGACCCACAAGTAATTTAAACGAAGTAAGACATTCGTATCAGTTTTATACTGAAAATCCAGATGATTTTTTTAACAAGATCGAATGGATAGATGTTGATTTTGACGATATCAATTCACTGGAAAATGCTTTGAAAGGAGTAGATGAAGTGTATCACTGCGCCGCAAAAGTAAGTTTTCATCCACAAGATGGAAAGGAGATGTACCATACAAATATCAAAGGTACTGAACGTCTTTTATTTGCCTGTGAAGGTTCTCAGGTAACAAAATTTCTACATGTAAGCTCTGTGGCTGTTTTAGACGGCTTCAATGAAAAAGGAGAGCTTGACGAAGATTCTGATTTTAATCCAAAAATTGATCATCCTGCATACGCCATTTCTAAGCATTTATCAGAAATGGAAGTATGGAGAGCTTCAGCGGAAGGTTTAAATACGATCATCATCAATCCGGCTATTATCATAGGCAGTGGAAACTGGACTCAAAGCAGTGGTGAGCTTTTTTCAACTTTTGAGAAAAATAATTTTACATTTTCTGGTGGTTCATCATACGTTGATGTTCGGGACGTTGCCAGGATCTCTATAGAACTTATGGAGAATAACATTTTTGGTGAACGTTTTATCTTGGTCTCTGAAAATAAAAGATATGCAGAAGTAGGTAATTATATCCGTAAAAAACTAGGATTAAAAGACGCCCGGATTTTATCCCAAGCAGAGCTTAATGCCGGAAGAACAGCCAATATACTCTTTGGTTGGTTGATTCCTAAATTAAAGATGGTTACAAAATCTAATATTGAATCTATCACTTCATTCAACACCATTTCCAGTCAAAGAATTAAAGAAAAGTTGAATTATCAATTCATTCCCGTAAAAGATAGTATTGATTTTCATCTCAATAATTACATTAACGACAAAAAGCTGAATAAATAAATGAATCTTGCAGAGGCTATTATCAGTAAAAATATAGAAAAGCATCCTTTAAAGTCAGCAATTGGTTTTAAAAGTAAAGAGGTTTGGAAAGAACTTTGCTGGAAAAAATTCAGCGAAATGATTTTTAAAACTGCCAATGCGCTTAAAAATGCAGGAATCCAGGAAAATGATAAAGTGGCTATTTATTCAGACAATTCTGCTGAATGGATGATGTTTGATCTGGCTTCATTGTCTATCGGAGCCATTACGGTACCAATTTATTCTACCAACAATGCAGAACAGGCGGAATATATTATCAGGGATTCTCAGGCTAAAGCTGTTTTAGTAGGAGATCAGGCTCAGTATGATGCTTGTTTTGAACTGTTAAGTAAAGAGGATAATGATCTTCAGACCATTGTTGTCACTAAAAAAGCAGTCTGGATAAAAAAAGAAAATGCATCTTATTTGGAAGACTTTATTGCAAAGGCGTCTCCAAAATTGGAAATCTCTAAAAAGGAATATGAAGATGTAGCTACATTGATTTATACTTCCGGAACCACTGGAACTCCTAAAGGTGTAATGCTTACACACGGTAATTTTGTAAAGGCTTTTGATGCCCACTTTGAGTTTTTTAAGTTTAAAAATTTCGAAGAAGAACTTTCACTGGCATTTTTACCATTAAGCCACGTTTTTGAAAGAAGCTGGAGCTTACTTTCATTGTATGGAGGGGCAAGGGTTTATTTTTTAGAAGATCCTAAAAATATTGCTAAAGCCCTAGTGGAAATAAAGCCAACAATGATGTGTGCGGTTCCAAGATTTTTCCAGAAGATTTATGCTGGAGTAAATGATATGGCAGCAGAAAGCTCACCATTTAAGAAAAAGATCTTTAATTGGGCTTTAGAAGTTGGTAAACAAACAGCCGAATTAAGAAGAAATGATCATCCTGCTCCATTTGGATTGAAAATTAAAGAATCCATTGCCAATATGTTGGTCTTTAGTAAGATCAAAGAGAAAATGGGTGGACGATTATGGTTTTTACCTTGTGGCGGAGCTTCTTTATCTCCTGAAGTGACCCGATTCTTTGAATCTGTAGGAATCCATGTGACAGTAGGATATGGTCTTACTGAAACTACAGCTACGTTAACTCTTTTTCCCTTAACTCATTTTGAACATGCTACCAGTGGGAAACCCTTACCCGGAGTTGAGGTTCGAATTAGCGATAATGATGAAATTCAGGCCAGAGGAAATGGGATTATGAAAGGCTACTATAATAAACCTGAAGAAACGAAAGCGGTATTTACGGAAGATGGGTGGTTTAAAACCGGGGATGCTGGAAAATTTGATGATAACGGAAATCTGATCATTACAGATAGGATCAAGGATCTCATGAAAACTTCCAATGGGAAATATATTGCCCCACAACAGATTGAGAATTTGCTGACCAATAATAATTATATCCAGCAGATTGTATTGATTGCTGAAGGAAGACAGTTTGTTTCAGCCTTAATAGTTCCTAATTTTGAATTTTTAGAAGACTATATCAAGAAAAATAATATTCCATTTACCAGTTGGGAAGAAATTGTTAAAAAAGAAGAAATTATCGATCTTTATAAAAATAAAATAAAAGAACTACAGGAGCATCTGGCAGATTTCGAGAAGGTGAAAAAATTCACCCTTATGCCTGCAGAATTTGATATTAACACGGGGGAAATCACTCCTACTTTGAAGATCAAGAGAAATGTAGTTCTGAAGAGATATGAAGATATTATTGAGAAGATGTATTAGTAGGTAGCCACCATTCGATGATTTTTATTGAAATGATATGGCACATTTAAATTAAATTATGACAACACAAGAATTTCTAGGAAAAGAAAATTATACCATTCATTCGCAGATGGTTTCAGAAAGCTGTCCATCAAATATTGCACTGATTAAATATTGGGGGAAATATGCAAATCAGATTCCTGCAAACCCAAGTATCAGCTATACTCTTAATCATTGTAAAACAAATACGACCATAGAATTTCTGGCTGATGAAGCTTTCTCTGTACAAACTTTTTTGTCGGGAATTGAAGAAGTAAAGTTTGCTGAAAAAATAGAAAAATACTTTAAAAATATAGAACAATATTTACCTTGGATTTTAAAAGGAAAATATAGTATTAAAACAGAAAATACATTTCCACACAGCTCTGGTATTGCAAGTTCAGCTTCTGGGTTTGGAGCTATTGCAAAATGTCTGATGAAGCTGGAGGAAACTTTTTCAGGAAATATTTCTCAGGAAGACTCCCTACGAAAAGCATCATTTTTGGCAAGGTTGGGAAGTGGAAGTGCATGCAGAAGTCTGTACAATGGATTAGTGGTTTGGGGAGATTCTGATGAGGTTTCAGGAAGTTCAGATTTATTTGCTGTGCAATATCCAAATACTGAGGTTCACGAGATCTTTAAGGATTTCAATGACTGGGTTTTATTGATCCATGAAGGTCAGAAAAGTGTATCCTCAACAGTAGGGCATGGTTTGATGAATACAAATCCTTATGCCGAAAGAAGATTTCAAGAGGCCAGAGAAAACTTTATTCCGATGAAGGCAATACTTAAAAGTGGTAATCTTGAAAGCTTTATTAAATTAGTAGAACATGAAGCATTAACTCTTCATGCAATGATGATGATGAGTGATCCTGCATTTATTTTGATGAAGGCAGGAACTATGGAAGTAATTAACAAGATCTGGGATTTTAGAAAAGACACGAAACTACCATTATTCTTTACTTTGGATGCAGGGGCAAATGTCCACCTTCTATTTCCAAATGATGGTTCTGAAGAAAAAATAAAAAGTTTTATTGAAGCAGAGTTATTACAGCACACTCAAAAAAATGGGGTAGTGAAAGATATAATGAAATTTTAATGACATAAAAAATAATACAAACGGGCTTTAGCCCGTTTTTTTGTGAAGTTAAAGTGTTTTTTGGTTCGAATATCTTGGTTTCCAACCATAAAAAAGGGATAAATTCTGTTTTTTATGGATCCTTTTTGACACCAAAAAGTTCCGAAAATTCTTATCGTGTTTTGAATAGGTAATAATAAAATGTACGATCAATAGGAGCTATTCACTGAAAAAGCAAATTAATCTTCTGTAACCACAGCATCACGCTCGCCATCTTCTTTTTTTCCTTCCTGAATCATTTCTTCTGCTTCCGCTTTTTCTTCTAAAGTCGCATCTTCAATTCTTTCCTCCTGCCCGTCATTATGATGATCTATAAAAAACTCACAATAGACTGGTAAATGATCTGAGCCAAAATTTTCCAGGGTTTTAAGATCTTTAATAAAAATGTCTTCACTGTGAAACATTAAGTCGATCGGAAATCTTAATAAACGATATTTTGCATGAAAGGTAGAAACAAAGGCACGTCCGATTCTTGGATCGATAAGGTGACTGGTTTTTCTGAATAATATAGATGATTTTGACCAGGCAACATTATTGAAATCACCAACAACAATAACTGGAATTTTGATGTCTTTTACTCGTTTTGCAATACTTAAAAGATCACCATCTCTTTCTTTTGATGTTTCTTCTTCCGTAGGACTTGGCGGTGGTGGATGAACTCCAAAAAAAACAAAAGAAAAGCCATCTTCGGTTTCCAAGGATATTTCAATGCTTGGAATATCATCAGCAACGAAATAATGTGTTACAGCATTTTTGATTTTGATTTTAGAATAAAAATGCATCCCATAAGTGTTTTCTAAAGTCACTTTATGAGTGTAAGGATAATCTTTTTCGAGAATTCTTAATGCTTTCTCCCAACCACCATTGCTTTCCATAGTCATGAATATCTCCGGTTTGCTTTTTTCAATAAGTTCAACGAATCTATTGTAATCAGTGTTGAACTGATAAACATTGGCAGAAACAAAATGTATTTTTTGGGACGAATGATTATGTTGACGATGTTTTTTAACCTTATAGAGCGGAGTGTATTTTACAAGAATAGAACCATGATGAACAAATAGAATTAATAGGGCACTCTGGAAATACCAAAATTTTTCAGAAGACTCCAAGAAAAAGCCTAAAATGAAGGTAATAACAATAAAATATGTGATTTGAATTTTCCCAAATTCAGGAACCCGAAATATCCAATGCTGATTTTGAATTTTGGGTAATAATGTTAACAGGATCAGTAAACCAATTAAAATCAGGTAAGCACTCCACATATCTCTTAGAATAGGTTGATAAAAGTAGCTTATTTTTACAAGAATTCAAATTAAATTGGCTTTTTTTAGTTTAAATCAGGTTTGTTTAAAAGGTATTTTTCTTATTTTTAATCAATTAAACTATGAGAAAATATGATCAATAGAATATTTGTTATTGCTATGTTTTTTAGTTCTTTCTGTTTTGGGCAGGGATCTGAAAATAAGGACATTGAAAAACCTATCCGGGATCTTTTTTCAGCGATGAAAAATGCAGATCCAAATTTACTAAAATCAACTTTTGCTGAAACCGCAGTTCTACAGACTATCACAAAGGGTGGGGTTGTAAAAACAGATAGTATTAATGATTTTATATCTACGATCTCTAAAGCTTCAAAAGGTGACCTAGATGAGAGGATAATTGTAGAATCTATTCATGTTGATGGAGAACTGGCGAGTGTATTCACTCCATATCAGTTTTATTATAAAGGGAAATTTTCACATTGTGGAGCCAATAGTTTTCAATTGGTAAAACAGAATGATAAGTGGAAAATTCAGTATATTATTGATACAAGAAGGAAGGAGAATTGTGAAAATATCAAATAATTTAAAAATGAAAATTCACCATATAGCTATTATCGGCTCGAATTACGATGTTTCAAAGAAATTTTATACAGAGATTTTAGGATTGAATATGATACGCGAAGTATACCGTGAAGAAAGGAAGTCTTATAAATTGGATCTTGCTATTGGAGATCATTATGTCATAGAGCTTTTCTCATTTCCTGATCCGCCAAAAAGGCCATCACGCCCTGAATCATGTGGATTAAGGCATCTTGCGTTTTCTGTAGAGAACGTTAATGAGAAACGTCAGGAGCTCATTGAAAAAGGTCTCAATTGTGAGGGAATTCGTATTGATGAATTTACAGGGAAAGAATTTTTCTTTACCCAGGATCCGGACCAACTTCCTCTGGAATTTTATGAAATGTAAAATTTAGTGAGCATAACCTGTAAAGAAACTGATTGCCATAATGGCTAAAACAATAGATGAGATTACGACATAAACGTAATCTTTTTCTTTTAGATAACCTATCAATGCAAAAACAATTCTCATTAAAGGAGTGAAGATTAGCACAAGAATCCCAAGCTGGATAATAGCCATGCCTTCGCCTTTGCATAAAGAATCCCAAAGCTGACTCCATACTTTTTCTGAAGAAGATCCTGTTTCTAAAGAGGAATAGTTTTTAGGCATTTTAAAGCCTTCAAGGAATAATTTTATAAATCCTATAAGAGATATAATTACGGATAGAATAACCCCAAGTCTTAAAAGGTTTCCTACCGAACGGTTCAAATCAACATCTGTGAAATTCTTTCTCATCGGAAACTTTGATTTATACCGTTATACATCATATAAAGTGAAAGGATAGTAATTACAATAGCAAAAAATACTTTTAATTTTTTTGTTTTAGAAACCATTAATGTTTTAGATCCTATAAAACTTCCTACTACAACACCTACTAACACAGGAGCTACAATAACAGGGATAATTTCACCTCTCTGAAAATAAATTAAAGAACTGGCTACAGCAGTTACCCCAATCATAAAGTTACTGGTCGTAGTTGAAACTTTGAAAGGCAGTTTCATCATATTATCCATTGCCAATACTTTCAATGCACCTGAACCAATTCCTAAAAGCCCAGACATTGCACCGGCAAACATCATCATAAAAAATCCAGGAATAGTATTTCTCGCTGAATAATTTTTAATTACCCCTTTATCGGGGAAAGTTCCATACAACTTAAGTTTATCTTCTAAGCTTCCTTTTATCAAAGGTTCCTGATGATCAGGTTTTCCTTTAATATTAAGAATTACAGTAAGCAGAAGGATACTGGCGAAAATAATTCCGATGGTATTGGGATTAAGAATTCCTGAGACAAGAGCTCCAACGATGGCTCCGGCCGTAGTGGCAATTTCAAGGAACATTCCAATTCTCATATTGGTAAAACCTTCTTTAACGAAAGCTACAGCAGCTCCAGAGGAAGTACCTACTACAGATATTAAAGAAGCTCCGATTGCGTAATGCATAGGAACACCGAAACCCAGTGTCAACAAAGGGATAATGATAACTCCTCCTCCTAAACCGGTAAGCGAGCCTAACAGGCCGGCCGAAATTGCTCCAAGAAAGAGAATAATGATTTCTGACATGAATACAAATATAAAACTATTGCCGTTTTCTGCCAAACTTTCAAAAAGATAAATTTGACGTATTTTTGTGTGAATAAAAAAATGGAAATGAAATTATTCTATGTTATCCTTGGTGCTACACCTCCAGGAAGGAATATTGAACAGCACGATGTATTCTTTGGTATAGCAGAAAGTTTAAAAGACCTCGTTCCGGATATGAAGGATTTCTGGAAAGAGGCTGATGGTAAAATACATATCGACTGTCATCAGGAAGTGAAGTTTGCAGACGGATATGAAGTGAAAATTGTTGAAAAAAGAGACTCTGTTTCTGAAAATCAATTATACTTTATAAACCTGGGTGGATATAAAAAAGGCTTTTTCGAAGAGTTTCATGAGCAGCACCTGATGGTAGGACGATCAATGGGGGAGATTGTGAAAAGAGTAAAAGATACAGAGTTTTATAAGACAATGGGGTTTGAAGGTGCAGTAAGCCACGTTGATGATAAGCACGGAGTAGATATTGATGATATTTTTAATGTCAATGATATTCTTCCACAAAAAATGAAAGAAAAATATTCTATTGTTTTAGAGAAATCAGATACGGAAGATCAGAAAAATCCAATGGGACTGGGATATCTGAAAATAGATAAAGTATAACCTAATAAGAGGGCCGGCTTGAAAAGCCGGCCCTCTTATTTTAGAGTATATTTGAATAAAGTGAAAATTTAGGTAGTAGGATATAAAATTTTTATCTTTGCAAAGTCTTAAACAGACGAATATGTATCGTACTATTATCATTATAAATGGTGAACGATTATTAATACTTAATTGAATATATCTAATTAAAATAGAATGAAAATAGGAATTTTAGGAGGTGGACAACTCGGAAGAATGTTGATACAGAGTGCACTGAATTATGACGATGACTTTTATACTCTGGATCCTGCTTCTGATGCACCTTGTCACAATATTTCGAATTTTACACAGGGAAATTTCAATGATTATGAAACAGTCCTGAATTTTGGTAAGGATAAAGACGTTGTCACAATAGAAATTGAACATGTAAATGCTGAGGCATTGGCAGAGCTTGAAAACCAAGGGGTAAAAGTCGTTCCGAATTCTAAAATCATTAAAACCATTCAACAGAAAATCCTTCAGAAGGAATTTTATAAAGCTCACGATATTCCAAGTCCCGAATTTCAGGTGGTATGGAATAGTGATGAAAAAATTATGATGTCATTACCTTTTGTTCAGAAAATGAATACGGGTGGTTATGATGGAAAAGGTGTTCAGGTCATTAAAACAGAAGCAGATTATCAACATTTATGGAAAGAGGCATCTGTAATAGAAAGTCTTGTTGATATTGATAAAGAACTTTCTGTGATTGTTGCCAGAAATGAAAAAGGAGAGACCAAGACTTTTCCGGTTACAGAGATGGTTGCTGATCCGAAATTAAATCTGTTAGATTTTAATATTTGCCCGGTTTTTCTTAACGAGGATATTGAAAGGCAGATTAATCTGATCACTGAGAAATTTTTAAATGCTGTTAATTCTCCAGGACTTTTTGCTATAGAATTGTTCTTAGATAAGGATGGCAAAGTATGGGTAAATGAAACAGCACCAAGATTACATAATTCCGGACATCAAAGTCAGGAGGGAAATGCAAATTCACAATTTGAACAAATGTACCGGGTGGTTAAAAATTTACCTTTAGCAGATACGGATGCTTTTGGATATAGTGGGATGCTCAATCTGGTAGGAGCTGAAGGTTATGCTGGAAAAGTGATCTATGAAGGAATGGATGAGGTTTTAAAGCTTCCAAAAACCTATGTTCATCTTTATGGAAAAACAGAGACCAAATCAGGAAGGAAAATGGGACACATTAATGTGCTGGCTGACTCGAAAGAAGAACTGATGGAAAAGTTGATAATGATAAAAGGAATGGTAAAAGTGATTGCTTAACGATAAAGATAAAAGACTGCCGAAAAGCAGTCTTTTTTTATTTTAAGCTTCTTTATTTCATTCTGTCATTAATTTCATTTTGAAGCGATTCTATTTTTTCCTTCAATTCACTGCTGAGTTTGCTGGGGTAGTCTTTTATTTTCTTCAAATTGAATGCTAGGATTACGGAAGCAATTCCTACAAAAATGAAAGATAAACCAGTTAAAACAACTAGTGAGATACCAGAGAATATAGGGTTAGCCAAAAGCATAAAAGATAATATAATACCTAAAATACTAAAAATAGCCAGGTTTCCCCATTTAAGTACATGGGCATCTTTTAGGTCAAACGAAATTCCTAATAACTGAAAAGAACGGAACATAACGGTAAATCCTACTATAAAAGGAAGAACGCTCATTGAAATATGAGGATAGGAAACTAGATAGATTCCCATAATGAGGGAGAGTAGCCCTGTGACCAGATATAAGCCCCATCCATTTAAAAATTTGGCGTTATTAAGAGAGAAAAATATATCCGAAATTCCTGAGACGATAAACGATACACTGAAAAGAACGGATAATGCTAAATAAGTTTCAACGGGAGATGAAAATACATAAATTCCACAGACAATAAAGAGAATCCCTAAAATAAGTGGGATATACCAGTGTTTTACTGAGTTTCTAAATGATTTTAATAAATTGGGCATAATCTAAGTGTGTTTTTGTTGCCTACTTTGAAATACGGTGTTCGGCTGGTCCGTTTTTTAATTAGTTTAATTATTGATTCGTTGGTATAAAATGAAAGGCCAAAATTCATGATTTTCACCTGATCTAATTTAATGAAAATAAACTAAAAATAATAGCGTCAGCTGGTTGAAATTATATTATCAATATAGGTTAATTGATTGAAAATCTTCTGAATAATACATGAGGGAATAGGAATCGATAGATAGTCCCGAAAGAAAGATATCCCTTGAAAAGAACTGTAAATAAAAATCTAATTCAAGATATACTTTTCTTGTCAACTAAAATAAAGGCGTCTCGACTTGGGGGAATATTCTTTAGGAATCCTGAATTTTTTGTCTTTTAAACATTTCGGGTTTATAATTGATGATAAAGACACCGAAAATAATTAAAACAGCAGCAATGATGAATTTAAAAGAAATACTCTCATTAAGAATGAGCCAGCCTAAAAATATTGCGATGATCGTATTAAAATATGCCAGAATAGAAACCTGAACAGGTGAAACCCTGGTAAGGGCAAAATGAAAAGCAAAAAATGCGGCTACTGAACCGAAAACAGATAAATAAAGCATGGCTGAAATACTTTTGATACTCCAATTTCCAAAATTATAATCTTGTGAAAATAAAAAAGCAAAAATAATCTGAATAATTCCGGCAAAGGCAAACTGATAAAAGAGATTCAGTGAAATATTTCCACTTTGGATATTTAGTTTCTTGGTAAAAATAGTACCTGAGGCCCATCCGGAAATAGCACAGAACAGGAAGAGGATTCCCATTCTGTAATCTGGATTAGCAAGATCTTTAAGACCATCCCAAAAGATAAAAAGAATTCCGCCGAAACACATTAATACACCCAGAAAAGCTTTAAAGCTAAACTTTTGTAAGCCAATAGCGACACTGCCTAAAAAAACAAGAATAGGAGAGGAGGCACTTATTAATGAAGCAAGACTGCTAGATACCGTTTCTTCAGCTACAGTGGTCATCCCGTTAGCAATCACAAGCATTAATGTAGAGAAAATAATCTGATATTTTAGATTTTTCCATCCTATCCATTTAAATTCTTTTCTGTAAAGAAGGATCGAAAGCATGATAAGGGATGCTAAAAACTGACGTATTCCTGCTACGAACCAGGCAGGTATTGTTTGTACGGCGACCCGGATTGCCAAAAATGTTGTTCCCCAAACAATAGCAACTGTAACGATAGCAAAAAAGAGTTTATAATCTTTCAAAATATAGATGTGAAATGGAACACAAAGATATTTATTTTGAATTGAATTTCGTGCTAATCTTTTTTATTGAAATCCCTATTTAATGAATTTCAATAACCAATTTTCCTGTGGTTTTTTTATTTTCTAAATCGGTATATGCTTCATTTGCGTTTTCTAATGTATAAGCGATCGGATGAAGTATTATTTTTAGTTTTTCTTGTTCAAAAAGCTCAACAGCTTCATTTAATATTTTTCCGAAGTGTTTTCTGCTTTTACCGGATAACAATGGGTATAAAGAGAATACTCCTGAATAGGTTCCATTACGGAAAGAAAGTGGCGCGAGGTTCTGACTGCCCCAACCTAAAATACTTGCAACGTGCCCTGAATATCTTTTTACAGCTTTAAAAGAACTTTCAAGAACATTGCCCCCAACGGTATCAAGAATAGCATCAAATCCAACTCCATTGGTATATGTTTCTACATAATCTTCTACGGATAAACTTTGGTAATCAATGGATTCAGCACCATATTTTTTTATTGATTCAACCTGATAGGGTGCAACAGTGGTATATACTTTTGCTCCTTTTGCTTTTGCAATTTGTATGGCTACATGGCCTACACCACCACTACCGCCATGAATTAAAACAGTTTGGTTCTGTTGAATATTCATCTGATCTACCAATGCTTCCCAGGCTGTGATAAATACCAAAGGTGTTGCCGCAGCTTCGTAGAATGAAATATTTTTTGGTTTTAATGCCAGCAAGTCAGCATCTGCTGCAATATATTCAGCTAAAGTTCCCTGAAGATCCGAGACCCCTCCTACCAAACCAAATACCTCATCACCTACTTTAAAATTGTGAACATCTTTTCCTACTTCCTCTACAACACCGGCCATATCCAAGCTTAATATCATAGGTAGGGCAGCTTCAGCATGAGCAGCCTGTCCATTTTTTATTTTAACATCTAAGGGGTTAAGCCCACTCGCTTTTATTTTAACTAAAACTTCATGGTCTTTTGGTTCCGGTTTGTTTATTTCTTTTAATACCAAAGGTTTTCCAAATTGTTCTAATACTTGTGCTTTCATTTTTTAATGTTGATTTTTTGTTCGTTATTATCATTTAATTATAATACAAAGTTGAAAAATTCATATGGTTAAAATGTTGTATTTTTACATCATTAAAGAGTATATTGTTGCTGTGAAGAAAGATTATCTGAATGAACCTTTTGAACTTGATTTAAAAGAACCAATAGATGCTTGCCCCAGAGGAGAGCACGGGGTTAGTTTCTTTGAACTGGTTTATATTGTGTCAGGAACCGGAACTCAGAACATTAATGGAAATAAGTTTTCTTATAAGGAAGGAGATCTTTTCTTGTTAATGCCGGATGATGTCCACTATTTTAGATTTAAAGCAAAAACACAATTGTTTTTTATCAGGTTTAATCGTATTTTTTTTAGTACGAATCAGTTGGCTTCTTCTTTTTTACAGCAAATTGAACAGCGTTTTTTTAATGCAAATGGTTTTCAGGGTTGTATTATTGACCATAAAGGAGATAACCTTATGATAAAACATATTATGCAAAGTCTGTTGCTCGAAAAAGATGGGATGAGAATTTATGAACGTGAAGTAACCCATTTATTGGTACATTCCGTTTTGGTTATTGTTTCCCGTAATCTTTTGCAGAAAACAAATCTTAAGGTTGGTGAAAAAACAGATGACAAAGCTGCTCATATTATTCAATATGTCCATGAAAATATTTATCATCCTGAAAAGCTATCTGCTGATAATATCAGTAAAGTTTTTGGAATATCCGTTACTTATGTTGGACGTTACTTTAAAAATCAGACTGGAAAAGCATTCACTGAATATATTGCTCAGTATAGAATGAAACTCATTGAAAATCGGTTGAAATACAGTGATATGAGGATTAATGAGATAGCAGATGAATTTGGTTTTACAGATAAGAGTCATCTTAATAGATTCTTTAAAAAATCAAATGGGATGTCACCCTCTTTATTTCGCCAGAATAACAATTAGGAAGCAGTTTGGATTTCATGGTAGCAGTAATTTTAAAAAACAGATTTTAATTTTTATCTTTGAAAATCTAATAAAATTGAAGATGGTAGGAATTATTATGGGAAGTCAAAGCGACTTGCCGATCATGGAACAAGCGGCAAATTTTCTGAAAAGCCTCAATATTCCTTATGAGCTTACAGTGGTTTCGGCTCACAGAACACCGGAAAGAATGTTCGATTATGCTAAAACAGCAAAAGAAAGAGGACTAAAAGTAATAATAGCCGGAGCTGGAGGAGCTGCTCATCTTCCCGGAATGGTTGCGAGCTGCACTACGCTTCCTGTAATCGGAGTTCCTATTCTTTCCAGCAATTCAATTGACGGATGGGATTCCGTATTGTCAATTCTTCAAATGCCAGGTGGAATTCCTGTCGCTACTGTAGCACTAAACGGTGCTTTAAATGCAGGGATTCTAGCTGCTAAAATTTTAGGTAGTGGCGATGAACAGGTTGCCCAAAGGCTACAACAATATCAAGATTCTTTAAAAGATAAAGTTTTAGGAACAGTAGATGATATTAAAGCTCAGCATCCTAATCAATACGATAAGTAAAAATTATTTAAATAAAAAGGCCTCACTTAATTAGTGAGGCTTTATGTTATTTTTTAATAAACTTAAACGATTCCGTTTTATTTTTCGTAGTAATCTGTAGTATATAATTTCCTTTTGTTAAGGAACTCACGTTGATCATATCTGTATTAAGAACATTCTGTTGTATCAGTCTGCCACTTGTATCTATTATTTTATAGCTTTTGGTGTCGTGTACATGTCTGATATGCAGATTGTCTTCCGCAGGATTAGGATATATGGATGAATTCTGAACATCTGTGTGAACATCAGAGACTGATAATAAACAGTTGCCTGCTGTATCTCCCGACATGCTCCAACCCTTACCGATCAGAATATTTCTTTTACCAACGGCATTGGAGGCATACTGTAGTGGAGCTACTGAAGAGAGAGGTATATTATTTGGAGTAGTAGGATTGTCTGCCCAACCGGAAAGAGTCTTACTGTAATTGTCACAACTGAGTCCCGTATTAGTGAGCATTCCTGAAGCTTCAGATAGGGAGCTGAGATTCCAGTTTCCCAAAGATTGATTAAACAGAGTAGAGCCATTAAACATAAAATCAGTTTTGGTAACCAGTGAAGTATTCCAGTTAAGAGGCTGATTGAAGACAAGGCATCCGTGAAACATATGGGTCATAGTAGTTACCGCTGAGGTATTCCATCCGCCTATATCCTGATTAAAAACCGGAATGTAATGAAACATAAAGGACATATCTTTTACCTTTGAAGTGTTCCAGCTATCTAATCGCTGATTGAAGTTCACACATGCTGCAAACATCCAGCCCATATCTTCCACTTTAGAGGTATCCCAATTATTTAGAGATTGATTAAATGCATTTCTTCCCGAAAACATATTGTTCAGGTTTTTAGCTGAAGACATATTCCAGGAATTTAAATAAGGAGAATTAAAGAGGTCTATTGCCTGGGGGTAGTCATTCATTCTTGCAAACATGAATTTAAAATTTTCAATACCTGAAGTATCCCAATTTTGCATAGAACTTGCTCCTAAGAAATTATGGGCATTATAGAACATGAATGAGACATCCGTTACATTATTAAGGTTTGGACTATCGGGAGCGGTAAGCTGCAGTAATCTGCAATGTACAAATGCACTATTCATAGAAGTCCATGAAATATTTCCCCATTTTTCTATTTCTGTAATTTTATCTGAGCTGCCAAACATATTCCATATAAGAACGTAAGAATCTGTCACATTTATAATTTGACATTCACCAAATCTGATTTGCTTAAAAGTACCATTTCCATCACTTACTTTTACGCGATAAGTGGCACTGGCGATATCAGAATTTAATGAATTTCCAAAGTCAATGAGTACCTGTTTTACAGAGGTTACATTGTTCATGACACCATTGTGCTGTGGATATCCTACTTCTTCCCAGCTTATGGTATAATTTTCACCGATCCCTGGAAACCAAATCTGATTTTGACCTGCAGGATAAGGAGCATCGATATTAATAAGTGGTGTTGTATTTGGCATGTTAGGTTGCCATATGGTGGTAAATTCGTCCTGTGCCTTTATGATGTGACCTAGAAAGAAGAATAAGCTTAAAACTAAAATCTTTTTATACATATTGATGGATTGGATTATTATTTCTTAATAAATTTAAAAGACTGTATTTTATCTTTTGAAATGATGTGTAGTATGTAATTTCCTTTAATTAAAGAAGCGATATTTATTTTCTCCTCACGTAGCAGATTTTGAAGCACAATTCTTCCACTTTTATCAAAGATTTTGTAAGTATCAAAACCTTTCATGTTTTTGATATAAATAAAGTCTGTTGCCGGATTCGGATAGATAGAGGGGTTGTTGAGATTATTTGCTGAAACACCCAATACTCTGCATTCCGATCCGGGAGTATCACCGTTGAAAACCCAGCCTTTATTAATGAGCATGTTTCTGTAAGGAATTACATCTGGTGAATAGATTAAAGGTGCTGTAGAGGCTAAATTAATATTGTTCGGGGTGCTAGGATTATTTGCCCAACCTATAAGCGTATTGCTGTAATTTTCGCATTTTAATCCTGAATTTGCTAATATCTGCATTCCCAGAGTTAAAGAGCTTAGATCCCATGTCTGTAAAGATTGATCAAAATTTGTAGCACCATCAAACATGGCAAGCATCGTTCCTACTAAGCTGGTTTTCCAGGTATCTAAGGGCTGATTAAATGTGGAAGCACCTGAAAATAACATATCCATTGAGGTTCCTTTACTCGTATTCCAGTTATTAAGGGGTTGGTTGAAAGCGGTACAATGATGAAATATGTGGCTAAAATTGGTAACACTTGAAGTATCCCAATTGCCAATTGGCTGATTAAATTCTGGAATAAAATGAAATAGATAAGCCATATCGGTAACCTTTGAAGTATTCCAATTATCAAGAGGTTGATTGAAAGTGAAACAATTTTCAAATGTATGAGCCATTGTTGTGACATTTGAGGTATTCCAGCTGTTTAAATTTTGATTAAATGATCTTCTGTGGAAAAACATATAACTGATATCTTCTGCAGAAGACATATCCCATGAGCCAACTGGAAGGTTAAAGGTATCAACTGCTGCGGTAGCGGGAATAAAAGAAATGTGGCCAAATATATAGGTGAATTTTTGAACACCAGATGTATCCCATGTAGTCATTGAAGGATGGCCCTTAAAATCTGAATTTCCATAGAACATAAATGATACATCGTTTACGTTGGATAGATCCGGAACATCGGTTGCTGTAACCTGAAGCCTTCTGCAATTACTAAAAGCATTATTCATTGAAACCCAATTAATGTTTCCCCACTGAGCAATTTCTGTGATTTTATCGATACTTCCTACACTATGCCAGGAAATACTAAGATATGCCGACGGAAAGTTTAAGATTTCAGGGTCACTAAATCTGATTTGTTTAAAAATACCATTTCCATTACTTGCTTTTACTTTATAGGTAGCATCTGCAAGATTGGGATTTAAGGCTGTTCCGAAATCAATGAAAACCTGATTTGTGGAGGTCACATTAGAAATGGTTCCGTTGTGTTGCGGGTAACCCACTTCCTCCCAGCTGATGGTGTAGTTTTCTCCAATTCCCGGAAACCATATTTGATTGTTGCCTGCAGGATGGGGAGCAATAAAGTCTATATCGGGAACAATGGTGGGAGCATTAGGCTTCCAGATTGTAATAAATTCATTTTGAGCATTTGTAATTTGAAAATAAAAAAGGATAAGGAGTAAAAATCTTTTATACATATCAATATTTTGTGAAATAAAGATAATAAAAATAGAAAACTCTCCAAATTTTTGAAGAGTTTATTGTTGTAATTGATTTATTTTATTCTTTTTTGCCTTTTATAGCCTGAATGGTAAAATATCCGGATTTTGAAATGTGATGAGTTCGTTATTCCTGAAGCATATTATCTCTTGTATTTTTCTGAACGGTAATAGCTCCGAAAAGGGCAAGTAAGAATGCAAAAGCATAAAATCCTTTTTCACTCGGAAGGATGGTTGCGTTCCAGAGGCCTATAGCTAATAATACAATAGAAGATAAAGTTGCAAACCAACAGATTCCATAATAGATATCCGTTACAGGGATATTTTCTAATTTATCACGAACGGCTTTCTGCAAAGAAACTACTGCGAATAGACCATATAAAAGGATCGTAAAATAATATCCTTTTTCATTAAGCAACATTTCGGCTCTTGCAAGACCTACGATAAAGCCTACCATTCCTGCTCCTAATGCTATCCATGACGCTGCAACGAATGCATTTGATACTCTTTGTTTTTTCATTAATTATAATGTTTTGTTTAGGGAGCCAAATATATACTTTTTTTAATTACCCTTAAACATTCCTTTTTATGGTTGAAAAGTAATAATTATTAGCCCCGATAGAAGCGGTTACCCCACAGCAGGAATGGATTAAGCATTAGAGCGAGGAGTATGAGCAGATAGCGGGAAATAGCTTCTAAAAAGAAAAACTCTCCAAAAATGGAGAGTTTCTATTATTTTGAAATCCTTTGTAAAATTCAGGATCACATTTTAGTATCTGTAATATTCCGGTTTGAACGGCCCTTTTACGTCAACACCGATGTATTCGGCCTGTTCCGGAGAAAGAGTTTCTAATTCTACACTTAGTTTTTTAAGGTGTAAAGCAGCTACTTTTTCGTCTAAATGTTTTGGTAACATATATACTTCATTTCCATATGCTGCAGAGTTAGTCCAAAGTTCGATTTGAGCTAAAGTCTGGTTAGAGAAAGAATTTGACATTACAAAACTTGGGTGTCCTGTAGCACATCCTAAGTTTACCAATCTACCTTCCGCAAGGATGATAATTTCTTTACCACCTTCTAAAGTATAGATGTCAACCTGTGGCTTAACTTCTGATTTAGTATGACCATAGTTTTTGTTTAACCAAGCCATATCGATTTCATTATCGAAGTGACCGATGTTACAAACTACAGCTTTATCCTTCATTTTAAGGAAATGCTCTCCTCTTACAATGTTAAAGTTACCAGTCGTTGTGATGATGATATCTGCATTATCTACAACAGTATCTAATCTTTTAACTTCGTAACCGTCCATTGCAGCCTGTAAAGCACAGATTGGATCGATCTCTGTAACAGTAACGATAGAACCAGCGCCTCTGAAAGATGCAGCAGTACCTTTACCTACGTCTCCATAGCCACAAACTACAACTCTTTTTCCAGCCAACATAAGGTCTGTAGCTCTTCTTACAGCATCTACTGCAGATTCTTTACATCCGTATTTGTTGTCGAATTTAGATTTAGTAACGGAATCGTTTACATTGATTGCAGGCATTACTAAAGTTCCCGCTTTCATTCTTTCGTATAATCTGTGTACTCCTGTTGTTGTTTCTTCAGAAAGTCCTTTGATATCTTTTGTGAATTCAGGGTATTTATCAAAAACCATGTTTGTTAAATCTCCACCATCATCAAGAATCATATTTAACGGCTTTCTATCTTCACCAAAGAATAAAGTCTGCTCAATACACCAGTCGAATTCTTCTTCGTTTAAACCTTTCCAAGCATAAACGGGAATTCCTGCAGCAGCAATAGCAGCAGCAGCATGATCTTGTGTAGAGAAAATATTACATGAAGACCAAGTAACTTCAGCACCTAAAGCTACAAGAGTTTCGATAAGCACAGCGGTCTGGATTGTCATATGAAGACATCCTGCAATTCTTGCTCCTTTTAAAGGTTGAGATGGTCCGTATTCTTCACGAATAGACATCAAACCAGGCATTTCTGCCTCAGCAAGAGTAATTTCTTTTCTTCCCCATTCTGCTAGAGAAATATCCTTAACTTTATAAGGAATGTATTGTGTTGTAGTACTCATATGTTAATGAATAAGTTTAAATTCAATTGATAACGAACTGCAAAATTACAATTAATAATTAAGATATAAAAACAACTGATCAAGTTCGATTGATGAGATTATACATAGTTTTAAATTATCTTTATTTATTCTAAATAACCTATTTTTGCTTAAATAAATTTATACAATGAATCATACAAATACGCAGGATGAAGCTCAGAAAAAAGCAAAACCTCTGACTCCGAAAGTGAAAGAATTGATAGCAAATACTAAAAGTGTAATTTTAGCGACTGTAGATGCGGAGGGAAATCCTAATTCCAGCTATGCCCCTTTTATACAGGTGGAAAATACATTCTATATTCTTGTATCTTTTATGGCGAGACATACTAAAAATCTTGCTGAAGGAAGAAAAACATCAATGATGTTTATTGAAGATGAATCTGCAACAAAACAAATTTATGCCCGTGAACGTTTAACACTTGAAGCAACAACTTCTCAAATAGAAAGAGATTCTGATACGTGGAATACTGTTGTTGCCAATTTAAAAGAAAATCATGGAAAAGTGGTTGATGTTATTTCCGAAATGAAAGATTTTATTCTTATCGCTTTACATCCTGTTAAAGGTTCTTATGTTAATGGATTTGGAAGTGCTTATTTTGTTGATGAGAATTTAGAAATTCTTGAGCATCGAAATGATGTTAACCACCAGTCAAAATAAAAAAAAGGCTTAATCTGAAGATTGAGCCTTTTTTATGTTGTAAAAAGTTGAACTCTAATATTTTGATTTCCGATGATTTCGAGATTCTAGAATCGTTATCTTTGCATTACTTTTACGAAATAAAAAACAATGCCCCTTTACCGAGATTTTTCAGATGATACCGCTACAATTCTTGTATGGAAATATGATGAGAGTGAAGAATTATGCATTAATGAACTTTTAGAGCCTGAAAATGCTGAGAAAGTAAAGGATTATCACCCTAAGAAACTCCTGGAGGTTTTAATGGTCCGTAAACTTTTAAAGGGATTGAAGCCCAGTTCAAAGATTCTATACAACGAAAGAGAACCTTTTCTCTCTCCTAAAGATGCAGAAATTTCTATTACCCATTCATTTCCTTTTGCTGCGATTGCAATTTCAAAAAATAAAATTGGAATTGATATTGAGAAATTTAATCCTAAAATAATGAGGGTCATTGATAAGTTTACCTATGAAAATGAAAGAGGTTTCATACCGGAAGATATAGCGGATACTTATTATACGATTATCTGGAGTGTGAAAGAAAGTATGTACAAAATACACCATTCAAAATACTGGTCTCTGAAAAAGAATTATGAAGTAAAACCTTTTGAATTAAAAAATCTTCACAAAATAAACTGTAGGGTATATGATGATCAGTTTTCAGATGAATTCAAAGCCAAAGTAGAGTTTTTTGATGATTACTGTTTTACGATTGTGGAGGAGTAGTTTTAGATTCGTTTTTATATTTTTCTATAACTTTTCTCTGTTCTTTAGCAACATCATAAATAAGTTCCAGAACATCATGAATATTTTTCAGTTCTGTAAGATGAGATATTTTATTCGGATCATTCAAGTTTGATGGTTCATTTTCTTCAAGCTCACTTTTTCTTTTTAACATCAGATCGTCAATAGAAGAATCTTCGGGCTCAAGACGACTGTCCATTTTCAGTACTTCGTTAATTTCTTCTCCATTAAGAAGTGCAGAAGTCTGATGCATTTCTGATTCTATTTTCCGGCTCCAGCTTTCGGCATCTATTTCAGGATATTTCTCCTCATTCTTAGAATACTGAGATAGGGAAGCCGTATAAGCAGTAATAAGATGTGAAGTTGCCACAAACTGATGGACAACCTCCAGTTTCTTCTGCTGGTTTTTTGGTTCAGAGATCATCCTTTGGAAATTATCAGAAAGATTGGCCAGTGAAATGATTGCATTTTTACGTTTTACTTTATAATCTTCAAGATCAAAATCTTCCTGTAAAAATTTGGAAATGACACTTTGAAAATAGATAAGGTTGCTTTCAGCAGATTTCTTCATCAGATCAAGGTTCTGAGTGTGTTCCCAAACAGGAAGAACAACATAAGAAACCAGAAATGCTATGATACCTGCAATCATAGTATCTACAATTCTGTCTTTAAAAATGACATCTACTTTCCCGGGACTTAAAAAGTTGAAACTCATAAAAACGTAGATCGTCATAAATAGGACAGCCCAGAAATATCTCCCTTTTAATAAACTGAAACAAAGGATCATACTCACCAAAAGTGTAGCAAATAATATGGCGTTAATATGAACGAAGTGCAATATCACATAAGCAATGGTAGCACCAACGATCGTTCCATACAAACGAAGTCCGTTCCGCTGTTTTGTGATAGAGTAGGCGGGCTTTAATATTGCGGTAATTGTGATTAATATCCAATAGGTATGTCCAATCCCTAAAAATTGGAATAATGAAAAAAGATAACCAATTAATAAAGCTGTTGTAATCCGTATAGCATGCCTGAACTGAGACGACGAAAGAGAAATATTATTTCTTAATACCTTGAAATTAAGTTTCTCTTCATTAGGCATAAATTTCTTTAAATCTAGTCCGGTTGAAAGACTCTTTGCTAATTTTACATCTTGCGAAAAGACTTTATAGATCTCATTTATTTCTTTTGTAATCTCACTGATACGCATTAGAATTTGACGCAAGATCATAAAGTTTTCAAGATTCCCTGGTGTGATTTGCTTATTTCTAAGCTCAAAATATAAGGTATTCAGTTTTTTTAATTCGATATCGAGATCAAAGATGGGCTTTGCTCTTGTACCAAGCTGAAGAGAGATTCCGATATTGGTGATTTCTTCAGAAAGGAGATTGAGATAATCATGGATATTAACCAGGATCATGCTGTCTTCAAAACTTTGCTGAAGCTTTTGATAGTCACTTTCAGAAGTCATTAATTTTTCATGAAGGTCCATTGAGTTCAGGAACATCAGCATTAGCAATCGACTAGTGGTCGTAGATTCATTAACGATAGTCCTGGTTTTAAAAACGGTTTCTCTGGTTTCTTCCTGAAGATTTTTAATTCCGATCTGTTTAGCAATGACCTGTGTTGTAAGTTTATCAAAATCGGGATTCTTCTGATAATAATTAGCCTTAATTTTTAAGAACTCAGCCAGTTGAAGATAGTTTTCACCAATCATCTGGCTGGCAAGTTTATAGGGTTGTATGGTAGTAACAATAAGGAATATCAGTAAGAACCAGATACATCCCGAAGCAAAAATAAGAAGGCTTTTAAAAATATTACTTCCCGTGAGATGTCCATCAATAAAGATAGCTAACACCACCAAAGATAATGAACCAACGGCAGCCAGCCTCTGTCCATAAACTCCTATTAATGAGAAAAACATTGCAAATACAATGATCTCCAGGATAACGAGAACTTTTATATGCATCACTAAACTTGCAATAAGGGATACGAGTACAAAACAGAAAATAGCAAATGTTAATGCATTTCTTCTTCTTATAAAAGGTCCGGGTTGATCAGTAAGGGCTACGAAGCTGGTTCCAAGAGGAAAAAGGAAATATTCCTTTAAAATTCCGAAGTGGGCAAGAACTAAACAAGGCAATACAGTGGCTAATGTAATTCTGATGGCAGAATATACATATTGACTGGTTACAAATTTTTTTAGCTCCGCTGAATAGTTCATTTTACAAAAATAATTATTGGAAAACAAAAAAGCCTCATAAATATGAGACTTTTGTAAACTTATGTATTATATTTTTTTAATAATCAACATTAGAAGTTTCATCTCCGATATTCCAGGTTAAACCGAAACGAAGTGTATTATCTAAAGCTGTATTAATTTTAGACATATTGATTAAGTAAGAGATGTCAAGTCCAAAAGAACGGTATTTCAAACCAACACCTGCAGTTGCAAATTGTCTGGCTCCCTGTTCTTCGCTTTCACGGAAATATCCGGTTCTTACTGCAAAAGCATTATCATATGAATATTCTAAAGCACCACTATACATAATGCTGTTTTTATTTTTGAAAGATTTTCCGATACCTGCAATTGGACCTACGTTTGGTACAGCATACATCGGCTGTCTTGTATTTGGATCCATTCCTACAAATTCAGAACCTGGAACCAAGATCTTAGAACCTTCTACGCTTAATCCTATTTTATTGGCATCATCTAAATACATATCATATCCAACCCCTAATCTTGCCATAGTAGGAAGATAAGATCTGGATTCTTCATTTCCTGTATAGTCCAGTTTAGGACCTAGGTTCTGAATTGTGAAACCTGCATTCAATTTACCATCATAACCTCCGAAACTTGAAAATCTTGGAGAAGTATAGTATCCTGAAACGTCTACTGCAAAAGAGTTTGCAGGCTTAAGAGTAGTATCTGTATTGAAACCTCCGGCTAAATCTGAACGAATAAATCTACCAGTTACAGCCATGGAATAAGAATCTGAAAGTTTTAGTGCGTAGGCAACATCAATAGAGAATTCATTAGGTTTTGATGTTCCCATAGAAGCTACCTCAGTACCTACTAATTGAGTTAAATCCACCTGACCCATATTGAAGTAATAAATACTTGCCGAGATCGTAGATCTTTCATCCTGACCTAAAAATTTATGGAATGCTCCATATAATAAGAATACATCATTAGTCAGTTTTCCCATGTATGGGGTGTAGTTAAGGCCTACGGAAGAACTAGTTCTGCTAAAAGGGTATTTCGCTGCATTCCAGAATTGAGAAAATGCATCCGGAGAGGTAACGACACCTTGATCACCCATACCTCCAGATCTCGCATCTGGCGCAATTCTTAGAAATGGAGCTCCGGTTAATACAGGTCCTACCTTACTCAGATCTTGCGAATAGCCTAAAAAACCAGCAGTAAAACCAATTCCTAAAAGCAGTTTAGTAGTTAAATTCATATGTTGTCTTTTATATATTATCAGTTTTTTATTAATATTGTTATTTATACTTCTTTTATTTTACTTCAAAAGTACCATTTTTTCTACAGCTGTAGCACTTCCTTTGCATTTTTCTTGATTTTGACTTTTTGCAAATATCTTAAAAATATACGTTCCCTTCCCAACAGTTGAACCAAAATCATCTCTTCCGTCCCATTCAATTGCTTGTCTTGGCGTTCTAAAGCCCTGTAAGAAGGGTTCTGCAACTACTGCTTGAGATAATGTTCTTACTAATTTTCCTGTTATTGTATAGATTTGAACATTTACATTTAATATATCATCGCAATTATGTTCAAATTGAACATAGGTTTTGTTGGTAAATGGATTTGGCCAGTTAAGCGGTCTGTTAATTACCAGATGCTGATCGGCCTCATCCTTAACTTCAAAGTTTAACGTTGCAGACGTAGAATTATTGTTTATATCCCAAACTTTAAATGATAATTGATGTTGACCTACTGCTAAATTCCTGAAAGGGTAGGTTACATTTCCTTTTTGGTAATCTGCAAGACTCGGGCTCAGACATCCGTTTCCTTCTCCCGAAGCGTAAAAATCATTTAATACGATAGTGTTAATAATTTGTCCGTCCAAATATACAGTAATATCATGACCGATACCAGCACCTGTAGAATTTATTCCTGTATCATCAGTTACACAAGCTAGCAACATCGGATTTTGATCTGTAATTCCTCCGTCTGCAAAATTGGTGTTGTTCATATACAATTTTACTTTTGGCGGTTCACTATCATTAATTCCGTTTGGATTAACATCTCCAACCTGCACAGACTGGTTGTTGAAGACATCAGTAGATTTATTATCGGCATATCCTAATATCCTTCCTTCACCTACTGCATAATTGATATCTTTTGGAACATAAAACTCGACATTGAAAACTCCGTTTACAGCCATTCCCGATGCTTTTACAATAGCACTTCCTTCTTCTGTATAGTTTAATATCGGATCTAAGGCTCCACTGTTATTTAAAGTTTTTTTATTTAATCTTTTATCAAAAATGTTAATTACAACTCTTCCGTTGAATGTAGTGTTAACTGTTCCATTTGCATTATTGATATGTCCTTTCACTTTTACAAAATCTAATCCTCTGATCAGCCCTGGTACAGGGGTGTCAATATTATCAATAACTAATAATCTTTTGGGCCTGCTTAATTTCATAGCGGGATCACCAAGAAGATTTACTTTTAAATGATCAGTTTGTGGACCTTTTTGTTTTTTAGCATTTAAATGTGCCAGTCCTAATGTTTCAAAATCATCATTTACTAATTTGAAAATATCCTGAGTATATAGGTTTGTAAAATCACGGCCATAATCTACACCGATAGCACGGCTTGATGTAATCATAGCTGCAGGGCCTCCTTGTTTCATTTTAAGGAAACGTTCTCCGGCAGAAAATGTTTCCGGTTCATCCCATAATGTAAATTCACACGTTATTGTGGATACAAATGGAAATCTACTGTATACATTCGAAAAGTTATTGGCATTGTTGATTTCATCCAGAGTTAAAACTCTTTCCTGGGCCCAGCCACTGATCCCTCCATGTCCGAAATAAAAGAGATACATGGTATTTCCAATATCGTTGGAGATTGCCTGGTTTACTTGTGGATATCTACGCCCCCCCGCTGTACTTTGAGCCTGAAAGGCATCTAAATACAGTTTTCTTACATTATATTCTTTAAGATTATTTGATCCAGCCTGTTCAAAAATAGTTTCTAAGGTACTGTTCATTACATTATGAAACGGACTCCCATTATCAGTATCATCATCAACAACAAAATCAAGTTTCATACGCCATTCTCCAAATGGACTGGATTGGCCTGGTAATGAATTGTAATAAGCAAGGGTTTTATCTATCATAACTGTTGCTTCCGTAATGTTAGCCGCTGGAATTCTTCCTACTGGAAGATCCGGAAGGTTACTTGGAATAGATGCCGAAGTCTGAGGTTTTGTCATGACAATATAATCATCAGTTACATAAGAGGTAATGAATTCTGAAGACTGCTCACTTTGATAACTTGACACGACATTAGAATTATTAGGAACCCTGTTTTTATAATCATATGAAGTATCTCCTAAAATAAAAACATATTTTAAAGCTCCTGATGGAGTATTTAATTTAGTTACAAAATCACGGATGGCCGTAAGATCTCTGCTTCCGCTACCAAATTCATTATAGATTTTATTAGCATCTACGATTTGAACATTAAAATTATTCTTGGTTTGATGATAGCTGGCTAACCTTTGAGCCTGTGACATCATTTCCGGAACCGTAATTATCAAATAATCTACATTTTGTAATCCGGAGAGATTTTGATTTCCAATCCTCTCTACAAATTGAGGTGAGTATGCAGCATCTGCTTTGAAGGCTACAAACTCGTTGTTGAAATTTACATCAGCAGTAACATATCCAAAGTTAAAATTCGCGCTACCCGCTGCTTTGTTTACCCTTCTGTTTGCATTGGTAATATCCGTAACATCCCAAATTTGCTCCAATCCTGAAACATTGTTTACGCTAAAGCCGTAATTGGTATTAGTTCCTGTGGTAAGAGAGAAATCTCTAAAGTTCATTTGGGAACCATTATATTTTAGGTCTTCTTTATATTGTACTTCTACATAATCAAAGTAAAATAATCCATTAGGATTGGTCGTAATGCTGGGTTTGTAATTAAAGGAGATCTGATTGCCACTTAAATTAGTGATGTCCCCAGTATAAACAAATGGTATATAATCCAGATCTGTTGGAATGGTTGAGTAGGTTTGCGCATTTTGATTGTTGATATCAAAAGAAATACTGTTACCCTGAGTTTTATACCCTATTATCTTTGTTCGGTATTTTATATTATCTGCACCCTGAATAGGTGAGGCGAGGTTGAACGTAACGGTCTTGTCAGTAGTGAAAGGTGCTTCTTCAGTCCATACTCTTCCTACTTTCATGATATTTTTTTGGTCATTATTAATAACCTGATAATTATCAAATCGCGTAATTAAAGCTGCCGGAAGATTAGCATCTATAGGCTGAACTCTTTTTCCTTCTCCTTTATCAAAGTTGATAAAATAATAAGAAAAATCATCATAAATATTTTTTGTATTCTCACTTCTGTCATTTCGTTCATCAGCTCTTTTTATACCATTACCGTTTGATTTATTGTAAAGGTTATATCCGTTTGGACCTTGAGCATAGAACAATGCATAATCTTCATCATTCCAAGTGCCATCACTTTCTCCTACTACCTGTATTGCATTTTCCTGTAAAGCGCTATATTTTACATCCTGATTAAATTCTGGAAGCATAATTCCTCCATTGCCATAGATTCTGAAATTTCTTGGATTTATAGATGAAGGATTAATGCCATTATCCCTTAAAAACTGTGTCGTGATTTTAAAAATACCTGATTTGTCAACTTTAATTTTATAAAAAGTACCACTCGACAAAGGGTTGTTATTTGTACCAACCTTAGCAGCACTCATAATTTGGTTCGAAGCACTGCCTTCTGAAATTTCAAATGATGAAAGCCTCTGGATTCTCCCTTTTACATTTTTAAATAAACCGACATTCACACCGGCATATTGTTCCCCTTCAAAATAGTAGTAAGAAACATTTGTAATGTCATAATCTGGGATTCCGTTTTTACCCAATTCAAACAAATCTCTATTTGAAACGGTTTCCCAAACTAAATTAGAAATCTTTAACTGCTTTTCTCCTATTTTTTGTTTGGTTGTTATAAAAATGTTATTTTGGCCATACGAAAAACCTGTATTTTTAAAATTAGGGAGATTGATTTTTGTATCGCCAAAATCTTGAATTTTTGATCCATCCCATTCGATGTTGATTTTTTGAGCATAAAGCGTTGATACAAAAGTCAATAAGAGTAAAAACGTAGTTAATTGTTTCATGTTTGTTTTTGAAATTTCTAAATTACAAAATAAATGAAAATTTTATAATTAAATTGCGATACAATAAAATTAATTTGTTAACGTTTTTCAAAAAAATCAAATGTTTACTTGATTTATTGAATAATTTATTTTTTCTTTGTACTTTGAAAATATTTATATCGACTATGAAAAAACTAAAGTTGTTTTCATTAATAGCATTAAGTTCTACACTTGCATTAACCAGTTGTGGTGGATCAGGTACCAACAAAGGTGGAGGTACTAAAAAATTTATCAGTAAGACGGGTTGGAAGCCAAACGAAAAACAAGGTTGGTTTTTTGCAGGAAAGCAACAAAAACAGAAAGGTTGGCCGGGGATGGTATATGTAGAAGGTGGAACTTTTACAATGGGATTAGTGAAAGATGATGTAATGCACGATTGGAATAACTCACCTCGCAGAATGCAGGTAAGTTCGTTCTTTATCGGTGAAACAGAGATTACTAACTATGAATACCGCGAATACCTGACATGGTTGAAGTATGTATTCCCACCTAGTGATCCAAGTTTTAAGGAAATCTATAATGGTGCTTTACCAGATACCTTATTATGGGATAACAAACTATCTAGAAATGATTACAACGAGACGTATTTCCGTTCTCCTGAATTTGATTACTATCCGGTAGTAGGTGTTTCTTGGACTCAAGCAAATAGATATTGTGAGTGGTTAACTGACAGAGCTAATGAAAAAGCATTAATGTCTGCAGGAATCATTGCTAAAGATTTGTATATCAATGAATCCAATAATCAAGGTGGAACTGCATTTAACATGGATAAATTCAAAGCGAATGATCCTGAAATGCAAGGGTATATCAATGAACAGAGAATGCAGCAAAAATCAGGTTTAAAAACAACAAACCAAAGATTGCTTTCTGCTAATAGAGCTCCAAACTCTGCAATGGTTCAGAAATTCAGACTTCCTACAGAAGTTGAATGGGAATATGCAGCACTTGGTATGGCTAAAAATAGAGAATATAACCAATACCTAGGTAAAAAACCGGAAATCGAAAGATTGAGAGGTACTAAAGGAAGAGACAGAGGGATGTTCCTTGAGAACTTCAAAATGGGTAGAGGTGATTATTCAGGTATTGCAGGCTGGAAAAATGATGGTTCAGCAAGAACTTCAGATGTTAGACAATATCCATCTAATGACCTTGGGGTATATGGGATGTATGGAAACGTATCTGAATGGGTTGCCGATGTTTACAGACCAGTTATTGACGAAGATTTCAGTGACTTCAACTACTACAGAGGAAATATGCCTCAGGCTGTTGTAAAGAACGGAGACGGGACTTACAAAATGGTAGATGAAGGTTCAATAAAATATGATACTTTAGCTGATGGTAGATTAGTATATAAAAGTTTACCAGGACAGTTTGAAAAACAAACTATCGCTGATTACAGAAACTACAGAGATGGTGACAGACAATCTTCTTTAGATTATTATAAAGCGGGAGACTCTGCAACAGCTTATGATATGTATAATTCTCCAAAACAGAGATTTATTGTAGACGGATCTGGAAAAGTAATTATGCAGAAGGATACTAAAGACAGAACATCTGCAATGTCTAATGATATCAGAGTAATTAAAGGAGGTTCTTGGCAAGATACAGCTTATTGGCTGGATCCGGGACAAAGAAGATATAAAGATCAAAATAGAGCTTTTGGATGGATTGGATTCCGTGTTGCTCAAGATGCTAGAGCAGCTGACAAGAGTAGAACTAGAAGATAATATTTATCAAAAAAATAATATAAAAAACCTTCCTAAATACTGGAAGGTTTTTTTATTTTTGAACTATGAATACAGAACAGTTTTATCCTTTATTTTTGAAGGCCAATAAAGTTACGATTGATAGTAGGAAAGTAGAAAATAATGATATTTTCTTTGCTTTTTCGGGAGAGAACTTCAACGCAGCGACGTTAGCGGAAAAAGCTATTTCGATGGGAGCGCTGGCTGCTATTGTTGAGCTTAAGGATTTCGAAGATATTGGTAAAAATATTTTCTATGTTCCTTCAACATTAGAATTTTTACAGGCTTTAGCTATACATCATAGAGATCAGTTAAATATACCTATTATAGGGCTTACCGGAAGTAACGGTAAGACGACTACAAAAGAGTTGATCCATGCTGTTCTGTCTGAAAAGTATAATGTTCAGTATACCTATGGTAACCTGAATAATCATATCGGAGTTCCCTTGACGATTTTATCAATTAAGCCAGATCATGAGATGGCTGTTATAGAAATGGGTGCTAATCACAAAAAGGAAATTGAACTTCTGTGTTCTATATCAAAACCTGATTATGGTTATATCACAAATTTCGGAAAGGCTCATTTAGAAGGTTTCGGAGGTTTCGAAGGTGTTATTATAGGAAAGTCTGAATTATATGATTACTTAAAAGAATCTAATAAGACGATCATCATTAATGAGAATGATGACATTCAGGTGAGTAAAAGTGAAAGCTATGAACCGAAAATAACTTTTGGAAAACCAACTTCAGATTATTATTTTGAAGCTTATTCTGAAGATCATTGTGTTGGGCTGTCTTATCAAAATACAAAAGCTCTCTCTAAACTTACTGGAAATTATAATTTTACGAACCTTTGTGCAGCAGTAAGTTTTGGACTTCATTTTGGAATTGATATCGAAATAATAAAACATGCTATTGAAAATTATACGCCTACTAATATGCGTTCTCAGATTGTAAAGAAGGAGGGGCGAACATTGGTTTTGGATACTTATAATGCCAATCCGAGTTCAATGACAGCTTCCTTACATAACTTTGTAACTTTTGAAGGAAGTAAAACCATTATTATTGGAGATATGCTTGAATTAGGAGTGGAGAGTGAAGCCGAACATCAGAATATTTTAAAACAAGCATTGGAACTAGGCTTTGATGAAATTATTACAGTAGGTGGAAACTTTAAGAAAGTAAATAGTGTAACATTATCTTTTAATAATACCCAAGAGCTAATAGAATATTTAAAACTAAATGGAATTCAATCAAAAAATATTCTATTAAAAGCATCAAGAGGCATTTCTCTGGAAAAGGCAGCAGACTTTATTTAGTCTTGCTATTCCGAAATTCTTTAACAATCAGCTGAATGTTTTTGAAGGTGTTTGGAAAAACTTCATTTTCTATCTGAGAAGCGTTTTTCCAGGCTACTTCAGTGATGCCTTCTTCGATCTGCGGCTTTGAGGTATCTTCTCCATCAAAGCTCATTTCAAACCAATGGGTACACTTCAGGATCTTATCACCATTTCTTTCTACATAGATATGGTAGGTTGTATTAATGAATTCCAGTAATTCAACATCCTTTAGTCCCGTTTCCTCTTCAATTTCCCTTACAGCAGATTCCTCTCTGGATTCTCCTTTTTCCATTTTACCTTTGGGAAGATCCCATTTTCCGAGTCTTTTGATAAAAAGAATCTCTCCCTTGCTATTATTTACCAATCCGCCAGCCGCTTCTATAATCCTGAAAAGGTTTTTAAATTCTTCCCAAATTGTATCGATATCATCTCCAAATACATTTAATTCTTTTACAGATGTATTTTCCAGAAGATCCAATGCGATTTCAAAAGTTGTGAAGTTTTCATACCTAACATTTTTTTCCAGGTTTTCAGACTGTTTAGACAGCAATAATTTTTTTTCGTTCACAAAAACTTTATACATTTGTAGGAATTTAAATACAAAAATAAAAAATGAATTTAGAAGGACGAAAAATTATTGTCAATAAATCATCTAAAGAGTTGGCGGAACTGCTAAAAACACCTGACAACTATAAAGAATTTATGCCGGACGGACTTCAAAAGTTTGAAAGCAGAGAAGATGGATTTAAATTCGGATTGCAGGGAATGCCGGAAATAGCTTTAAAGATAGATGAAGTTACAGATGAAAAAGCTGTTTTAAAATCGGCAAGTTCAAGTCTGGATTTTTCATTAACAGCCACTTTAAATCCTCTCAATGAAAACCAGACAGAAGTACAAATGCTTTTTGAAGGTAAATTCAATCCATTTATAAAAATGATGGTAGAGAAGCCTTTACAGAATTTCATTAATGCATTAACGGATAAAATAGAAGCTTATAAATAATAACTAAACCTTCAGAAATGAAGGTTTTTTTATGCGATAATCCCAGAACTGTGGTCTCTATAGCTTCCAGTAGCTGAGGAAAGTATATTAATATCATTAGTGAGCTTTAAAGCACCCATTAAGGCAAAGATTAATGCTTCTTTGTAATCAATGATCTGTTTTTCGGGGATAATAATCTCAGCGCTGGTTTTCGTTCTTATTTTTTCAATAAGAAAAGTGTTGTAAGTTCCACCGCCAGTAAAAAGAATGTTCTTCAGGGCATTATCATTAATTACATTTGAGATCTGTTGGGCAATATGTTCTGTAAAGGTTGCTAAAAGATCAATCGCCTTTATATTTTCAAAACTGTTGAAAATATGGTCATTACACCATTCAATTCCCAAAGATTTTGGGTGACCCTGTCTGTAAAAATGAAGCGAACCAAGTCGGTCAAGTAACTTTTCGTTAATTGTTCCTGTTCTTGCAAGATCACCATTTTCATCATAGTCTTTACCAAATTCCTGAACTAATTTATTGAGTACAATATTTACGGGTACAACATCAAATGCTATTCGTCTATTATTGTATTTAAATGAGATATTTGAAAACCCACCCAAATTAAGACAGGCATCATAGTGAGAAAAGAGTAGTTCATCTCCAATAGGGACGAGTGGCGCACCATTTCCACCCATTAAGACATCCTGGGTTCTGAAATCATAGATGACAGGGAGGCCTGTCTCAAGTTTTATAGCCCTTCCATCTCCAATTTGCAGCGTAATTTTTTTTTGAGGCTGATGAAAAACAGTATGACCATGAGAGGAGATGATATCAATATTTTTTAATTGATAAGCATCAATGAAGCGACGAACTGATTTTCCCAGATAAAAACCATATTCGGCATTTAGTTCCAGTAATTCTTCAGCTGAGAGATAAATGGAATTTCTAAGTTTATCCGCCCAGTTTTTAGGATAAGGAATGGTTTCAGCTTTCAAGATCTGAAAGCTCCATTGATCCTGTTTTTCGAATTGTACAAAACAAATGTCTAATCCGTCTAAACTGGTACCTGACATTAGACCTAACGCTCGTAGAATCATTAAAGATTTATTTTTTAGATTCGGATAGTTGTTTGGAACTGAAATCTCCGGAATTGTTGAAGAAAGTATATTCAGAGAAATCGTCTTTAGCGGTCATTCCATTGGCTCCCACAAGTGTAGAGCCATCTGCCATCGTTACAAATACTGTATCTTTGGTGTAAATGCGGTTTTTTCTTTGATCCCAATAAATGCTTTGCATGGCAAATCTCTGCCCCTCATTGGTCGTAATTCTTACATCACCTTTCGCTTCATAGAATTTTTTATATTCGAAAATTCTTGCATATTTGGCGGTGATCTTTCCAGGGACTTTTGGCTTTTTCTTATCAAAAAATTCAATGTTGATCCCTTTTCTGGCAACAACATAAGGACTGTCTATAAGCTCATATTTTTCAATAATGGGAGCTAGTGCTTTTAAAGTAACAAATCCTGAATCTCTCTGTATGATATTGGCATTATTAATGATCTGTGATGGAAAATTCTTACTTTGACTGCCATTTCGTTTTGTAAGGTCTTCTTCACAGGATATCAATATAAAAAATATAGCACAACTAAAAAGGCATGCTATATTTTTTTTATATGATAAGTTTTTAAACAGTTTCATTCTAGTTGTATAAACTCTTTCTGAACCACTTGTCAGCAAAATTGAACCCTACTCTTAGGTTGATGAAATTCTGATTGATCAGGTTGTTATCTAAAGTTCCACGTTTACCAACTTCTACACCTAATTCAAGTCCACTCATTCTTGTGATACTACTTGTTTTGAATGGAAGCATTACCCCTGCAGAAATTCCAAACTTGTTGATGTTATTACTGCCTATTTTTAAACCTCCTCTTTCATAGAAAGCTCCATATCGGTATACCACTCTGGAGAAATAGTTTCTGAAGTTATTATAGTTAGGTAAATACCATCCTCCGGCAGATATTCTGTATGTATCATCGAAATCTACTGTTTTCCCAAAATAGGAAATACTTTCACCTTTTTTATAGTCTAACTGACCAGATACGAACCATTGGTTTTCACTTCCATATCCTACCCCAAATGATGCTTGTATCGGTAAGAGATTTTTAGAACTTGTGCTTTTCTGCTCAATGATTGTTTCATAAGCCTTAGTGTCCACAGCTGAATAGAAGTAAGTACTGTTTTTATAATCAGTGGTCATATTACTAGTGTTACCAAAAGTAGTAGTTGCACCAATTGTCAGTTTTTTATCAGTACGGGTATTTAGGTGTTGATAGCTCCCCCCTAATGTAAAGTTGAAATTTTTAATGCTGTTTTTGGTTTCATAAGCATTGATCAACTCAGAATAAGGAGCATTTGGGTTAGATACCTGATATGGATTTGAAAATTCATTGGTATCATAAAGGTTTCCAAAATAATAGTTAGCTCTTAAACCTAAGGCAAACTCATTGTTTACTTTATATGATACGGCAACCTGAGCAGTATTTAAAGTTCCGGTTCCTTTAAAATTATTCTGATAAATGCCACCATCAGGTCGTTTCTCTATATTTTGAATATCATAGCTCTTTGAACTGTAAGGCTGATAGGATAATCCCATTTTAACCCTCGAAGAGATAGGAAATGCTAATGAAATATTAGATAAATACGTAGAATGTTTGGTAGACTTCGTATTGTTATAATTCGTTTTGAAATAGTTGTTTTCGTTGGTTGCTTCAAGCTTAATACTCGTAAGTTCGAAATTCGTATTATTTGCTGGATTGGCAAAGTTGAAATTACTAGTGAAATCACTTATAAAAGCCGTTGAAATGCCACCCATAGAAGCTGTTTCAATCGTATTATCATATTTTACATCTCCGATTCCGTAAGTTGCATATGGTGAATTGCTTAAACTCTGCGCATTAAGGAAATACCCAACAGAAATGAATGATAGTACAAAGATTTTTTCATTCTTTATTTTTAAAATAATGCGCAAATATCTTAAATATTAATGAATTGTAAAAATTTCATGAGGTTAAAGTTTGTTAAGGGAGATTATCTTTAAACTTAAACAGAATTTTTTATTACAAAATTAAATATATAAGGAGTGCTGCTTATTTTTGTAATTATAAAATATACTCATTAAATTGAAAGGTACATCTTTCACTAGCATAATGATTTAGACGGTTAGCTGGGGTTTTATTATAAGTTTTCTTTTTCATTAAAAGATAAAAAAAGAGACCGCTTTCATCATTGAAAACTGTCTCTTTACATCTTATTTTATTTATAGAAATAAAGGATTTTTTATTTAACCTGCAGTACAGATCTGCTATGGCTGAAGGCATAAAAGCTAAATTTCCCATGATATTTTCCCATTCCGGAAGTTCCAACACCACCAAAAGGTAGAAAATGTGAACCAACATGAATAATAGCACTATTGATTTCAGCATCACCACTTGTTGTTCTGTTCAAAACATCATCTGCAAATTCCTGACTTTCCGAAAAGACATAAAGCGCTAAAGGTTTTGGACGGCTATTGATCTCTTCCAAAACAACATTAATATCTGTATATGTCATAATGGGTAATATCGGGCCAAAGATTTCCTGCTGCATCACCTGATCATCCCAGGTTACATTATCCATTAGTGTAGCTTCAAAATGACGGTTATCAAGATTATATCTGCCACCATAAATTACTTTGTCAGGAGCTGCTTCCAAATAGCTGGCTAAATGTTTGATTTGTCCTGGATTTACAATCTTTCCTATTTTTCCCAGAGATCCATCAGGATAGGTAGCCTTTAGATAGGCTGTAAACTTGCTGATAAATGTATCTTTTACGGATTCGTGGATATAAATATAATCCGGTGCTACACAGGTTTGCCCACAATTGATCCATTTTCCATAAGAAATCTTAGCCACAGCTTTATCAAGATCAGCATCCTTATGAACAATAGTTGGTGATTTACCCCCCAATTCCAGAGTTAGTGGGATCAGTTGTTCTGCTGCTGCTTTCATTACAATCTTACCGACGTTTGGACTTCCGGTAAAGAATATATAATCAAAAGGAAGACTTAATAATAAAGTATTTTCTTCTATTGCTCCCTGGATCACTTTTACATATGATTCATCAAAAGCTTCGTTTACAATATCTTCAATTACTTTAGCCACGTGAGGTGTATTTTCAGAGGGTTTGATAATTGCCGTATTTCCGGCGATCAATGCTCCAATCAAAGGGCTGAAAGTAAGCTGAACAGGATAATTGAAAGGACCGATAATATAATTAACACCGTAAGGTTCATACATTATTTTGCTCACGATCTCACCACCTGATGGGTGTGGTTTTGATTCTACAAAAGTAGGTTTTGCCCATTCATCAATGTTCTCTAACAGATAATCCAGTTCGCTTGATACAATTTGAATTTCTACATATTCTGCCTCTTTTCTGCTCTTACCCAAGTCAATATCTAGAGCTTCACATAAAGTATCTGTGTGACTTAGAAATACGTCACGGAATTTGCTTAATTGCGCTTTTCTAAATTCAATATCTTTAGTTTGGTTCGTCTTGAAAAATGCCTTTTGTTTTTCAAATACATTCCTGATGTGTTGGTCTAGTTCTGGTGTCATTTTTTTTCTTGTTAATATTATTGGATCCTATTTATTGTTGCTGAAAGTTTTATCTAAATTATTGATTTTTAATTAATATTTAGATTATTGCTTTATGATTAATTTTAGGATTCGGTATTTGTAACACTTAATTTTACTTCGATATTTCCCCTTGTTGCATTGGAATAAGGGCAAACCTGATGTGCTTTTTCAATCAGGGATTGTGCTTCTTCCAAAGATACTTCAGGAATGTTGGCATGTAGATCTACGGCAAGACCAAAACCACCATTTTCCAATTGACCAAGACTTACTTTGGCTGTAACCTTTGTTTCGCCTGTTTTTATTTTGCTTTGTTTAATGACCAAATTCAAAGCACTGTCAAAACACGCAGAATACCCTGCTGCAAATAACATTTCTGGATTTGTAAAATCCTCGTTAGCACCACCCAGGCCTTTTGGCATCCTTACTTCAAGATCTAAAACTCCGTTTTCACTTTTTACATGTCCATTTCTTCCTCCCGTTGCTGTAGCCACTGTACTGTATAATACTTTCATAATGTTGAATTTATTTTTTTGTTTAATTGCTAAGCAAATGTATTGTTAAAAATTAAATTGTATACAATTTAATTAAATGAATTATTTTAAATTGATTATTGATGCTAACTATAATTACATCCTTTGTTTTAAAAAATCATATCCGGAGATTATTTTTTTAACAAATACGGTGTATTAAATTTCCGGAAATTGAAAGAAGATTTTTTATCTTTGGAGCATGAATTGGGAGAACATTGCCGGTCAAGAGAGCCTGAAAAAACTTCTTAAAGACAGTATTAAAGAAAACAGAGTAAGCCACGCCCAACTTTTTGTCGGAAAAGAGGGATATGGGACATTCCCACTTGTATTGGCTTATGCAAAAGATATCTTACAAAGGGAAAATGAACATGCTGCTTCAAAAGTTGAACATTTAAATCACCTGGATCTCCACTTTAGTTTCCCTGTTTATACGGATAATAAAAATTCATTAAGTAAAAATAAGTTTGAGGATTTCAGAGAAATGATCCTTGCATCACCCTATGCAAGCTATGATGACTGGACGGCATTTTTAGATTCAGAGAATAAGCAGCTTTTTATTTCTGCAGATGAAGTAGATGACCAAAACCAGAAATTCTCTCTTAAGAGTTTCGAAGGTGGAACTAAAATTCTAATTGTCTGGAGGGCAGATAAAATGAACATTGCAGCGTCCAATAAGTTTTTGAAATTTTTAGAAGAACCACCTGCAAAAACCATTATCCTCCTTACGGCAGAAAGTTCTAATGATATCTTACCTACCATACTTTCCAGAACGCAGATCGTGGAAGTTCCCCGGATTAATGATACGGATATTGAAGCATATTTAAAGAACAGTTTTTCCGTTTCAGATGATCAATCCAGAGAAATAGTCCATGAAGCCCAAGGAAATCTTAATGATGCAATAAAGCTTTTAAAGTCAGAGAATAAAAATGAAGAATTTGAAAGGCTTTTCATTCAGTGGGTGAGAGATGCTTTTCAGGTAAAAAAGAAACCTGAATTTCTTAAAAATATTATTCTTTGGGCAAGGGAAATTGCAGGATGGAATAGGGAGAAACAAAAAAACTTTTTAGACTATTGTTCTGAAATATTCAGGCTGGCTCTATTGCAAAATTACCAATCGGAAAGTCTGGTTTATAAAAAAATTAATGCAAATGGTTTCAATTGGACAGGTTTTTCCAAATTTATCAGTGGAGCAAATATTGAAAGTATCTTGGAAGAAATAAGCACTGCTGATCTGCATCTCACCCGAAACGGAAATCCTAAAATTATATGGACCGACCTTGGGATCAAGCTTTCAAGGTATATTCATAAAACAACATAGAAGTTTCACAGTGGTTAAAGGTATATAATATCAAAAACAATTTACATAATAAAGAGTCCGGTATCTTACCGGACTTTTTTATTTTTAAACGAGTCAGAATTATACACTTATTATAAAATAGTGACACTTACTAAGAATATTGCCACACTTACTTTTTTTAAGGATGTGAAAAGTTTGACATGATAGTATCTTTATTGACAAATGGATAAATCCAATCACTAAAAATTAATACTATGAAAAAAATCACAACTTCTTTATGCCTTTTATTTGTATTAGGTGCAACTTTTTCTGTTTCTGCACAGAACGTGTGGACAGGTACAGCTATACCAACTACAACTGGTGGTGCAGTAGGAATAGGTAACACAGCTCCTACGGCGAGATTGGATATTAATTCAGGAAGTACTATTTCTGCATTAAAGATCAATCATGGATATAGAGTGTTTAACGGAACTAATGTTCCTAATATCATAGAAGTCTACAACCAGGTTACGAATATAATACCTCCGGTAAATCCAGTATTAATCAACTGGTTGAGCTATGGTGGCGTTTTTGGGCTTCAGTCTTTATCGAATACCGTAAATGAAAGCAGGATGATGTACAATGATAATTTAGGTAATGTAAGGTCTTCAGGGATTGCCATGTACTCTAGTCCGAGTTTTGGTAACGGAACGATCATCAACTCAATAAGGGGAGTGGCTTATTTAAATTTCCTGAATGGGGGTAATGGTTCTCCAACCGGAGGGGTTACTGTTTTGGGAAATGGAAATAACGAACTTTATGTAGATGGACGTTTACAGGTTTCATTTGAGGCAAGAGCTCAGTCTTTTATTTCAACTTCCGACAGAAGATTAAAGGATAATATTAAACCTCTTAAAGACATTCCGGGTAATCTATTCAACCTTAATACATACTCTTATACTTTTAAACCTAAAAAAGAAGGTGAAGGTAAAGCTGATACTAAACTGCATTTTGGTCTTATTGCTCAAGAAGTTGAAAAGGAATTTCCAAACTTAGTTACTATAGATGAAAAAGGAAATTATGCACTTAATTATATTGAAATAATTCCACTATTAATCAATGAATTAAAAGATCAGAAAAATGAAATTAAAGATCTGAAGGCTAAGATGGATGCAATAGAAGCAAAGCTGAATGCTATGGGTGATAATAAAAATACTTCTCCATCTATGGTGAATACATCCACATCTTACTCTCTGGAACAAAATGCTCCTAATCCGTTTAATCAGGAAACGGTGATCAGATTTAATGCAGGTGACACAAATGCCGCGATAGGAATATATGATCTGAGTGGGAGACAAATGCAACTTATTCCTATTAAAAAAGGTGAAAAACAAATCAGTATTACTGCACGTACGTTGACAGCAGGAACCTATATTTATAATCTTGTTGCCAATGGTAAGATCATAGATTCAAAAAAGATGATCGTAACCAATTGATCTTAAACTGATACCATTAATTATATTCAACTCCGGCTATTTGCCGGAGTTGAATATTTAATTCCTTGCCAAGTATATTTTTCTTTCTAATGAATTTTTATAATTTTCATCTTATTTAATCTTTTAGCGTAATATTTTTTTTCTTCCGACACAAGCGGACCTGCTGATTTTAGTTTAAATATTTTAAATTTAATTCACGTATTTGTAAATTAAATTTAAACCTTTTATGGAAATTTAGTATTTTTAATTAGCCAAAGTGTATTAATTTTCAGTTAGTTATATTAACTGAAATTAAAAACATATTAAAAAATCAATCAATCGTTTGATTTTGTGAAAAACTTATGTAAATTTGCGGCTTCAAAAATGAATAGTGACATGATTTCAAAAGAAGAAAATATATTATTTGCCGCAGAAAAACTTTTCGCAGAAAAGGGTTTTGAAGGAACTTCTACCAGAGAAATTTCTAAGGCAGCGAATGTAAATATTTCCATGATTTCCTATTATTTTGGTTCAAAAGAAAAACTGTACGAGAAATTGGTTGAATACAGAATGAATGAAGGCCAGTTTTTTTCGAAAGATATTCTGGAAAGAACTGACATCAATGAATGGGAGAAAATAGAGAAGATAGTAGATAAGTTTTCAGCGAAAATAAAAGATCAAAAATGTTTTTACAGAATTATGCAGCGGGAGCAATTACATGCTGAAAATCCACAGATTGTAGAATTCCTTAAACAAACAAAAATGGTCTTTATCTCTACGTATTCACAAATACTGGAAAGCGGATTGAGAAAAGGAATTTTTACAAAAAATCCACCTATTTATTTATTACATGCAACGGTAAGTGGAACATTGTTCTATGCATTTAATGGGAAGGAAATGTATAAGGAATTCTTAAATGACACGGAAGATGAAGAAGTTTTTGATAAAAAATATTACGCAGAACTTAATAAACATATTAAACATATACTAAAAGACCTTTTAGGTTATGAAGAAAATAAATAATTCCATTATTGCACTTTCTCTATTTATAGGAATTGCAAACACAAATGCTCAGGAGAAAAAACAACTCAGCCTCGATGAAGCTGTTCAGTTGGGAATCCAAAACAGCAAGAATCTTAAGATCGATGCGGCTAAGATTGAAGAGGCTACAGCAGATCTTTTGGAAGCAAAAAACAAACAACTGCCTGATTTTAAACTTTCGGGGCAGTATATGCGTTTGACAAATGCAAAAGTAGATTTGAAATTTTTAAATGAATCTGGATCTGGAGGTGGAGGTATGGCATCTCCGAAGTCTGTATTTTTAGGTCAAGCCAATTTATCAATGCCTTTGTATTCAGGAGGAAGAATAAAGTATGGAATTGAATCTGCGAAATACCTTGTAGAAGCATCAAAATTAAGCACTGAAAACGATAAAATAGCAATTGCTTATAATGTTGCACAGGCTTATAATAACCTGTTTAAAGCAAACCAATCTATTAAAGTTTTAGAGGAAAACCTTACTGCCTCAAACCAAAGGGACGAAACGTTCCTAAAAATGGAAAATAATGGTTTGATCGCAAGAAATGACCGTTTAAAGGCAAATCTTCAGACTTCAAATATTGAATTACAGTTGTTGGAGGCTAAAAATAATTACAATATTGCCAACATCAATATGGATTTACTATTGGGAATTCCGGAAGCGACAATCATTGAAGTTGATCCTAATTATATAGATGAAGCTCAGGATGCTAAACCTGTAGATTATTATTTAACTGAAGCTCAGCAAAACCGTAAAGATTTACAGGCTCTAAGTCAACAAAGAAGAGCGGCACAGCTTGGAAGCAAAGCGGCAAAAGCAGAGAACTTACCTACAATTGCATTGACAGGTGGTTATATTGCAGCAGATGCGCCTGATTTTTTAACAGTTTATAATGCGGTAAATGTTGGAGTGGGAATTCAGTATAATCTGGCTAATATCTGGAAGAAGAATTCATCATTGAGACAGTCTCAAGCCAGAGAAAAACAATTGGAAGCAAGCAATGAACTTTTAAATGATAATATTAAGCTTGATGTAAACAGAGAGTATCAAAATACAGACTATTCAAAACAAAGAATTGCTGTTTTTGAAAAATCAGCTGTTCAGGCGAATGAAAACTATAGAATTACTAAAAATAAGTTTGATAACGGTTTAGCAACAATGACAGAGCTTCTGGATGCAGATGCCGCACAGATTTCAGCAAATGTTGGGGTGATTAATGCAAAAGCAGATGCCGCATTAGCCTACAGAAAACTATTACAAACTACAGGAACTTTAACTATTAAATAAAAGAATAATACCACAATGGAAAATAATAAAACAGAACAAATCGAGAACTTAGAACCAAAAAAGAAGAAAAGTTTAGTTTTTCCTATCATTTTAGCGGTTGTATTAATTGGAGGTGGAATTTACGGATACAGAACTTATTCTTACGGGCAGATTCACGAAGAAACGGACGATGCACAAATTGCTTCCAATATGAGTCCTGTTATTTCTAAAGTTTCAGGATATGTAACAGAGGTTAAAGTAAAAGATAACCAGTTTGTAAAGAAAGGAGATACTTTGGTTATTTTAGATAGCAGAGATCAGAAAATGGCATTAGAACAAGCTGAAGCAGCATTATCTACCGCAAAAAGTAATATTTCTACTGCACAGGCTTCAACTACTGCAACTTCTAAAAATATTGGCAGTTCAGAAGCAGCTGTTGCAACAGCGAATGCTCAGATCGAAGCAGCAAAAGTAAATGTGTGGAAAACTTCTTTAGATTTAAAAAGATACGCTAATCTGGTAAAAGACCATTCTATTACGGAACAGCAATACGAGCAGGCTTTGGCTGCAAAACAATCTGCTGACAAGCAATTACAGGTTTTAGTAGAGCAAAGAAATCAGATCGCTCAGCAGACAGGGATTGCTTCTTCTCAAACAGAAGCGAGCTCTCAGCAAATAAGCGTTGCAGGTTCAGTCGCTAAACAAAGACAGGTAGACGTAGAAAATGCAAGATTAAACTTATCATACACTATAATCCTAGCTTCAGAAGATGGATATGTTGGAAAAGTTCCTATTCAGGTTGGACAATATTTACAGGCAGGAGCGCAATTATTCAGTGTCGTGAAAAATGACCAAAAGTGGGTGGTAGCGAACTTTAAAGAAACTCAGGTTGATAAAATGGTGGAAGGACAAAAAGTGAAAATTGAAATTGATGCTTTCCCTGACCAGGAGTTTGAAGGTGTAGTAAGCTCTTTTTCACCAGCAACAGGAGCTACATTCTCTATCCTGCCTCCAGATAATGCAAGTGGTAACTTCGTAAAAGTAGTACAAAGGCTTCCTATAAAAATTGACTTTGTAAAACTAGATCCGAATATCGCTAAAAAACTAAGAACAGGAATGAATGTGAAAGCTGAAGTTTCGTTAAAATAAAATATGTATTGTGTATTCATGTAAAATGTATTTATGATTTAAATGATGGCTAAAGCCATTGATTAACTGACTTTATTTTAATAATAAATCTCAATCTTTAAATCAGTCTTTATTAGATTTTACATGAATACAATTGTACATCATACAAAATTACTATGCAAGATTCATTAGTAGAATATGGAGCCCGGAGAGTAATCATTACGATTACGGCTATTCTTTGTGCTCTGCTTGAAATTGTGGATTCCACGATTGTGAACGTTGCCTTGAATGAAATGAAGGGTAACCTGGGATCGACACTTTCAGAGGTAGGTTGGGTAATTACGGCTTATGCAATAGGTAACGTAATTATCGTACCAATGACCAGCTGGCTTTCACAACAGTTCGGACGTAGAAATTATTTTGCTGCTTCTATTGTTATTTTCACCATATTTTCATTTTTATGTGGAAATGCTGACAATATCTGGGAACTGGTCTTTTTTAGATTATGCCAGGGTATTGGAGGAGGAGCATTATTGGTAACCTCACAAACAATCATTACAGAATCATACCCAATTGAAAAAAGAAGTATGGCTCAGGCGATATATGGATTAGGAGTTATCATTGGTCCGACTTTGGGTCCGCCATTGGGAGGATATATTGTTGATAATTTTAGCTGGCCATATATTTTCTATATCAATATTCCAATTGGTATTGCTGCAACTTTGATGACTTTACAATTTGTAAAAAGTCCCAAATTTGCTGAGAAACGAAAAGCGTCTGATGTCGACTGGCTGGGAATTGCCCTGTTAGCTGTTACGGTAGGATCATTACAGTTTATTTTGGAAAGAGGACACGAAGAAGATTGGTTTGCAAGTGGAATGATCGTAGCCTTTACTGTATCTGCAGTATTAGGATTTATACTATTCCTTTGGCGGGAACTTACCTGTAAATATCCTATTGTAGAATTACGGGTTTTAAAGAACAGTAACCTGAGGATCGGAACCGCTATGTCCTTTGTATTAGGATTTGGTTTATATGGTTCTACGTTTATTGTACCGTTGTATACCCAGAGTATTTTAGGATGGACGGCTTTACAGTCGGGTGCGTTAATGATTCCGGCCGCTTTAACAACTGCTTTTATGATGCCTATTATTGGTAAATTGCTTTCAAAAGGAGCCAAACAGCAGATTCTGGTATCATTGGGACTATTTATATTCTTTGTTTACAGTTTCTGGGGGTATAAGATCCTTACACCGGATACCAGTAAAGAAGCATTCTTCTGGATGTTGATCGTGAGGGGAGCTGGATTAGGACTTTTATTCATACCCATTACGTCCTTGTCCTTAAGTACATTAAAAGGTCAGGAAATTGGACAGGGAGCTGCATTTACAGGGATGATGAGACAGTTAGGAGGATCTTTTGGGATTGCTGCTATTACTACCTTCATCGCTAATGCGAGTCAGAAATACAGGGTAAACCTTATTACCCATCTCGATAGTGACAGTTTTGAGGTACAGCAAAGATTAGCTGCCCTGAAAGCCAGTTTTATATCTAAAGGGATGACTCCTGATAATGCATTAAATGCTGCCTATAAAATGCTTGATCTCTCAGTAACCAAACAGGCAACGGTACTATCTTATATGGATGTTTTCCTTTATTTAGGAATCGCTTTCTTAATTTGTATACCGTTTATCTTATTTGTAAAAGAAAGAAAGAGTAAAGAAAAAATAGATTTGAGTGAAGCCATGCACTAAATTTAATCAAAAACCTCCGAAGATCTTCGGAGGTTTTTTTATTAGTAATTAAAGTTTAGATACCCATTCGATACCACTGATATCAATCAGTTTTATACTGTAGATCTTATCTTTTTGATGGAGAATATCTTCAATGCTAAGGCGTAAGTCAGCTTTGGCTCCCAATGGAATGATCAAACTGTGTTTGCCTGGTTTTACTTTGGCAACATAGTGATTTTTGATGTTTTCTGATTTCAATTTCGAAAGCTCATGATGATCCAATGCTTTTAAGACAGTTCCGTTCTTATCCATAATATGAATTCCGATAAGAAATGAACCATAAACATCAGCACCCTCAGTTCGATAAATTTCAAAATTTATATCAGAGTGGGTTAAATTGAGATTGGAGATTTCAATCTCTGGCTTCACTGATTTATTGTGCAAACTTCCCCAGACCCCACCATGAAAATATTGATTGGTATAAAGAGTCATTCCAAAAATAAACAGGGAAATAACCAATACTAAGATTTTTGGGTTTTTAATAGGAAAATTACCGGAACCAATCCATCGGAACCATTTCTTATTGGTAAAGCCAACCTTGTTCTTTAAAAAATAATGATCCAGTGAATATAGTCCACTACCAGTAAGAAACAATGTGAATCCACCGGCAATTCCCAATACACCAATCTGCCATTCATCAAGGCAGGTAGTTCCAAGCCAGCCGGAGCCCAATAAAATTCCAAAAGCCAGACCGAAGATTCCAATGCTCATTAATCTTGTGAATGATCCTAAAATAATAAATAGTCCGACAATAGCTTCAAGGATTGTAAAGGTTACCATGGAAGTATGTAAAGCATTGGGATGAGTAATCAGATATTCTATGACCGGTTTGATTCCTAAGGCATTTGGAAGAAAGTGATTGAATTTTTCTCCAATATATCCTCCTTCATCAGGATCGAGCTTATTTTCAAGAATCAGACGTCGCCAAAAGGCTGAAAAGTAAGTCCATCCGATAACCATACGGATAGATAATGTATATAAACCAGCCATATCAGCAGGCTGATTGGTATTGTTTTTCATTGAATGTATATTTTACTTAATAATTGAATTAAAAAATGATCTTTGAACTTAGTCTAAACCACGTTTAACTTCAATTGTTTAAATAGAATATATTTTGGAGGGCTACTTCCGGAAGTTGCTCCGGAATATGGGTTGCAGAATGTTTTATCCTCTTTAGAAAAGTTTAAAACAGAATTAAACTGAAAAGTAAAATCTTTTCCAGATCTGGAATTTACTTTTAAAAGTACAATTCTTTTTGATGAGGTTTCCGTTGCGCTGTCACAGCTGAAACTCTGACTCGCAGTAACTTTAACTTTATTAAAAGAGCTGATATGTTCGATGTCAAAAATACCAAGCAAATCTCTTTTAACAGAGCATGGAGATAATGAAAACATCAAAACAAGCATCATTATGATTGCTTTGGAAATCTTCTTATGTATTATTAGACCCGACATCTTTTACAAAACTAGTCTATTAAAATGCAATGAGAGAATTTTAATGCCTATGATGAACAATAAATTTCAAAAATTCATCCTGTTGATCAACAAACAGGTAGTGAGAGCAGTTATCTACGAGTTTAAAATTTTCTTTTCCTGTAATATGTATAAGATCGTTAATTTGTTTCTCGGAGAATATCCCGTCATCTTTTCCATAGATTGCAAAAATGGGAACCCCTTTCTTTTTTATGTTTTTCAACATATCTTTATTGTCTAGATTATTTTGAGCTTCATTTTTATAAAACTTTAGTGGTGAACTGGGATTGCGGAAATTATTTTTATAAAAATCGCTGGCGTTATAGTCATTCCTTAACTGCTGACTTTTTGGAGTTTGATTGGGCATCGTGAAAAAATTAAGTTCACTGGCTATATCATAACAGCTTTTTCTGTATTCGGCAGAGTTTTTATTTAAACTATCAATATCATTAATCTGCTTCAGTTTTGAAGGATCGTTTTTAAATTTTTCCTTAGCCTGATGTAGAATATGATCATAGGTTTCCTGTTGGGAAAATAAAGCACCGACAAGCGTCAGTGAGCTGACTTTCTGAGGATATTGATCGGTAAATAAAGTCGCTATGATCCCCCCGAAACTATGTCCGAGGATGTTGGCTTTTTTGAGGTTATAGGTTTTATAAATCTGCAATAAGTCATCGAAACTTTCTTTAAAAGTCATGGTTGCATTGTCATCTTTAGAACGTCCTTCACCACGTCTGTCATAAACAATTACATAAAATCCTTTATTAGCCAAAGCTTCAGCGGTAGTAGCTTCAAATAATGTGGCATTGCCACTGGGGCCACCATGGATAAAGATAATAGGTGGGTTGTCTTTGTTTCCGTAATCTTTAGAATAGATATTTTGAGCTTGAACAGAGCTAAAAGGTAGAGTAAAAAGAAGGAGCAAGATCCATTTCATAAGTGGCTGATTATTTTTGCTAAACTAGTCATTTCTGATATTTCGTCAAAATAGCTACAACGATACTCAATATGGCTACTTTTAATTTTCAATTTCTGAAGACCTTTGTAGTATAAAATTATAACAATGCAAAAAACAATTTTTATCACCGGAGCATCGTCAGGTTTGGGAAAAGCTACCGCCAAGCTATTTCAAAGTCACGGATGGAATGTTATTGCCACGATGAGAGATCCTGAAAGCGAGACTGAACTTACAGCTTTGGAAAATGTGTCTGTTATCAAGTTGGATGTTACTAATAAAGAAGAGTTAGAAGAAACTATCGCACGGGTTCTTACCGAAACTCAAATCCATGTCGTTGTTAACAATGCAGGTTATGGATTAGTTGGTCCACTAGAAGCTTTTACAGACGAACAGATCAAAAAACAGATCGACACCAACCTGATGGGGGTGATTCGTATTACGAAAACTTTCACTCCTTATTTCAGAGAAAGAAAAGAGGGTGTGTTGATCAATATTACTTCCAGTTTTGGACTGATGGGATTTCCAACATGTTCTATCTATAGTGCCACCAAATTTGCTGTGGATGGTTTTTCGGAAAGCATGGGCTATGAACTGGCTCAGTTTGGGGTTCAGGTAAAAGTGGTCGCTCCAGGAGGAATTCAGACTGATTTTGCTGGCCGTTCATTAGATGCCGCTCAACATAAAGCATATCAACAATTGGCTGAAAAAGTACAGGAAGGTTACAGCCCGGAACAAATTGCCAATTATTCGAAATCAGAAGATATTGCCAGTGTTATTTATGAGGCCGCTACAGATGGTAAAGATCAGCTGAGATATGTTGCCGGGAAGGATGCTATTGCTTTATATAATGACCGGAATACAATTGGAGTCGAAAATCATGTCCAGAAAATAAAATCCGGTTTTGTATTTGATAAATTAGAGGCTAGAAATTAGAAGATGAAACATGAAAGATGAAAAGTAAATAATTCTAAGGTAATTACTCTCAATTTTCAATTCTCCACTTTCCATTTATTAAAAATTTCCTACTGACTAACAGTTGTCACAACCCAATCTTATCTTTGTATCATGAAAACGAATCATTCACCTGTTCATTTCCGTTCATTATCAGCTTTGCATGAGGCAATGGGATTATCTGCACCCCTGCATCCTCTCATTACTATTATTGATTATGATAAAGTAAGCTTTGACCCAAAAGCTTTCCAGCAGGGGACAAAATCGGATTTTTATAAAATATCTTTTAAAACAAAGTTTAACGGTAAAATTCGTTATGGACAAGGGTACTATGACTTTGAAGAGGGTGGGATGTCTTTTGTGTCACCAGGTCAGATCCTTATAATGGATCAGGAAGAAAATAGCTACAGTGGCTTGTCATTACATATTCATCCGGATTTTATAAGACCATATTCTTTAATGAAAAAAATTAAAAACTACGGTTTCTTTTCCTATGCCACCTCAGAAGCACTCTACCTTTCCGAGAAAGAGAAGAAAGCTATTCTGGATGTTTTTGAAAATATTCAGAATGAATTAAATGAAAGAATAGACCAGTTCAGTCAGGATGTTATTATTTCACAAATAGAATTGTTACTTACCTATAGCAATCGCTTTTATAACCGCCAGTTTATTACCAGAAAAGCGACGAATAATGATCTTTTATCCAAAATGGAAAATTTACTGGATGATTATTTTGATAAAGAGAAAGGAATTAAAGGTTTACCGACAGTGGAATATATAGCCTCACAACTCAATCTTACACCAAGGTATCTGAGTGATATGCTTCGACATCATACAGGGCAAAATGCACAACAGCATATCCATGAGAAGTTAATTGAAAAAGCGAAAGAGTATTTATCAGAAGCACAACTTTCAGTTTCTGAAACGGCTTATCAGCTTGGATTTGAACATCCCCAATCATTCAGTAAACTCTTTAAAAATAAAACGAGACAGACTCCTAACCAATACAGGCAATCCCTCAAAAATTAAAATAATGGACCAGAATAATTTAGATGAAATCATAAAGCGTTCTTTGAATATCAGAGAAAAGTACCACGAGTTGGAAACTAAGCAAAATGGCAGTGAATGGACGTTGGAGCAAGATACATTAGGCTACCTTACCGATGCTGGACTTATTGGAAGAGATATCATGTCATATGAAAAAACGTGGCTGAAAAAAGATTCAGCGTCAGAATTGGAACATAAATTAGGAGAAAATATCTGGTGGTTGATTATCTTAGCAGATAGAACAGGCATTGATATTAAAGATGCTTTAGAAAAATTTTTAACTAAAACAGAAAATTTATTTAAATGAGTTATTGTTCAGCCATAGAAGGAATGCAGCCGGAAAGCAGAAAAATATTGCATAAGAATTATCATGATAATCATTACGGATTTCCTATTCATGATGATAATGAATTGTTTGGAAGATTGATTATGGAAATCAATCAGGCTGGACTGAGCTGGGAAACGATCTTAAAAAAAGAAGAAAGTTTTAGAAATGCATACGATAATTTCAATATTCAAAAAGTATCAGCATACACGGAAGAGGATCGCGAGAGACTATTGAGCGATCCTGGAATTATTAGAAATAAATTAAAAGTAAATGCCGCGATTGAAAATGCAAAGACCATTATTCAGTTACAGGAAGAATTTGGTTCTTTTGAAAAATGGCTGGAACATAACCATCCCAAAACTTTAGAAGAATGGATGAAGCTATTTAAAAAAACATTCAAATTTACTGGCGGTGAAATTGTAAACGAATTTTTAATGAGTATTGGTTACCTGAAAGGAGCTCATACAGAAAATTGTTCTGTTTACAGTATCATAATAAAACATAAGCCCATGTGGCAAAAAGGATAAAGTAAAAGCCTCCCAGTTAGGGAGGCTTTTTTATGTTCTATTTTATTAAGCAGGAATGATTAATAACCATCATCTTAGCGTTTAAACAATGAAATGTTACTTCAGACTTCTTACAGAAACCTCTGGTTTTTCTCCCTGAGGAACAATGAAAATAGCATTGTCACTTATCGCATCTCCGGCATCAAAATAATAGCTGCCTATTACAGGAATCACACCATTAGTCAGCTTTCCGGATCTGTCATAAGCGGTGTAGGTCACATTGATCATCTGAGCTTTCATTTTAAGCTGGATTTTTTTTGAAGTAAGCTTTGATCCTGTTGCATTGATGCAGTCTAATTCTACAATGCCGATATTGGTTGTAACCTGAGGATAAGAGGATAATCTGATATTGTATGATTTATCGGAAGTATTTTTAACAGTAGCTGAAACTTTGTAACGATCAAATGGCTTTCCGCCCACTTCAATACTTTCTTTATTTAAAATATTAAAAGTTACACTCATTCCATTAAGATCAACAGATTGCCCATCAGTTATTTTTTGAGCATTAATAGAGGTACTTAGACTTATTACTGCAAACAGTAATAATAAACGAAATTTATTTTTCATGGTATAATGGTTTTCAGATATAAGTGTCCTATGATTAAAAGTACAAAAAATGTTCATAAAAATGATACTATGTACTTTAATTATTGGCCTTGCGAACAATTTCTTTATGTTCTTCTCCCCATTGTTCCAGTCCTTTAATAATAGGCTTCAGCTTATAACCGATTGATGTAAGTTCATATTCAACGCGGGGCGGAACTTCAGCAAAAACTGTTCGCGTAATGATCTTGCTTTCCTCCAGTCTTCGAAGCTGCAGTGTAAGCATGCGTTCTGTGATATTAGGAAGGAGCTTTCTTAATTCTCCAAATCTTAATTTTCCATTCATTAGCCAGCTGCATATTGCCAGTGACCATTGTCCACCAATGACATTTGAAGCATATACTTCCGAACACTCATCTGAAAGTACTTTTTTATTGGCGAAATTTGTTGATGTTTCTTTTATTTTACCCATTACTTACCTTTTTTATAGTACCATACATTTAGTTGCTAATGTACAAAATGTAAGTTACATGAATTATTTTTGCAATAGAAATTTAATTAAAAATGAAAACATTAGTTATCGTAACCCATCCAAATATGGATGATTCTCTGATCAATAAAAGATGGATGGAAGCACTGGCTCAGTATCCGGAAAAATATACGATCCATGATTTATATAAAATATATCCTGATGAAAAAATTGATGTGATTAAGGAACAGGAATTAATAGAATCTTATGATAAAATTATTTTTCAGTTTCCTTTTTATTGGTTCAGCAGTCCGCCACTTTTGAAAAAATGGCTTGATGAGGTCCTTACGTACGGTTGGGCATATGGAAGCAAAAGTGGTTATAAAGTAGGAGGGAAGAAAATAGCGTTGGCAGTCAGTGCTGGAGTAAACGAAGAAGACTATTCAGCAACAGGCGAATATAAATATACGATGGAAGAATTGACAAGGCCTTATGAGTTGAGTTTTGAATATATTAAAGCCGATTATAAAGGAATATTTACCTATTTTGGAATGGAGGTCAACACCACTCAGGAATGGGTTGAAAAAAGTGTTTCCATGTATCTGGATTTTATTGATAGCTTGTAATCTTTTTATATGATAGTACTTTCAACTCTGTTCAGTATGTACTGTGTATTCTTTTTTACCGTCTGATAAAAACAGCTAGTATTAGAAATGTCATCCTGAGCGGAGTCGAAGGGAGCTACTGTAAAGATTTATATGTTTGTAAACCTTTTTCCTTAATATTCATCAAACCTTTTTTTAATTGAATCAAATTTTTCTTCACTAATAATACCCATGATTTCTCTGATATTCCCGTTTTTATCTACAATAAAAGTCATGGGATATCGCTGAACAACAAATAGCTCCTTTAATTGTTGACCGGCATTGGTTACTTGCTGAAAATCAAAATCATGTTTTAATAAAAACTGGGTTACTTTTTCTTCAGTGTCTGGAGTGATTCCCATGAAATTTATTTTATTCCCTACAGATTTTTTTAGTTTAACCAGATCCGGTATTTCTTTTAGACATGGTTCACAGGTGGTGAACCAAAAATTGAGTAATGTTATTTTGCCTTTTAAATAATCTGCACTGTAATTTTTACCGTTCTGATCTTTAAATTTTTCGATTGGAAAGTGAGTATCCAATCTATTTTCAAGATCAGGAAATGTTCGTAAAGATTTATTCTGTGCAATTGAATATAAACTAATAATTAGAAGAAACAGGGTCGCTGCTTTTTTCATTCTTGGAGGTTTTGTAAGGTTGGTGTTTTATGAAAATTTTCATTGAAGGGAAGGTGATATTTCTTTTTCATATTCATATGGTTCAGCATTCCAGTCATTTACGTACTTTTTTATTGTATTAGAATCAATATCAAATGGTACATCCTGATATTTCCATCCTTTTATGGGGACCTTTAAATTAGTAAAATGATTCTCAATAAAATAAATTCCAAGAACCTTTACATTCTTAGGTTTCACAGAATCAAAAATGACTAGAAATCTATTACCTTTTTTATAAGAGCAGTTTGTAGTTCCAAAATATATTTTGTCCTTTACTTGATATTTATAATCAGTTCCTACACCGTTATCATTTTTCTGATGCCAGTCAGTCGTAGCTTCTCCAATTGTATATTTTGGTCTTTTTAGCATTTGTTTTATCCATAAATTCTCGTGAATAAAGCCAAACAAAAATAATAGTACAATGAGAACTAAAATAATTATATGAAATTTTTCTAAAATATATTTTTTCATATTATGATAATTCTCTTAATTATAAACTATTTTTTCTAGAATACATTACCCCACCTACAACAGAAAAAAGAATTCCTATTATTAAAAACGGGAGCCAGAGAATGAAAAACCACTCCCATAATCTTATGATTATTTGAGGGAATTCCCCTCGGGCTGTAAACACCGCCAAGGAAATTATAAACATAGCGATGGAAAGAGGAATCATTATGAGACCTGTAACTAAAAGGTATTTATAGACTGGCTTTTTCAAGTACTATATTTTTTATTAAACTCTTGTAAATCTAAAGCCTGTTCTTGAAAGTAATGCTGAAAAGTGTTGGAAAGGTTTTCATCTTTAAATTTTATGATTGTATAAGAACTATCAAAAGCTATAATTTCCAGAAAAGATTCTTGAATTAAAAATTGATCGCTTTCCCATACTTTTTGGTTTTCTGAAGATAAATTGGAGATAAAGCTATGATCAAGTGTAGTGTTTGTTGGTATAGCGGAAATTATTCCCCAGATAATCTGAGTACTACTTTGGTAAATGTGCTCAAATTTATCATGGTCTAAAATAAAAAAGTCATTATCAAAATTTATGGGAAGAACATCATCTGACATAAAATCCAGATCAACTAAAACCCAGTCATAATTAGAAAGGTTTTCCCAAATTGGTTTTAAAATTTCAAATAAATTCGTGTGAAATTTCACCATATTTGTATTTCTTATGATCCAGTTCACTTTATTTATTTAAAATCTTATTAATCCGACTTTCAGCTTCTTTCTCTGTGATTCCGTCATAAAAATCATTTACAAACGGATGCTCAAAACGCTCTTGTGGATAAACAAAAGGACGTCCTATCCCGTTGTTAACAACAACATTTGTTGGAATACTTTCTGAGAAATCATAATCTGGAAGATAGTTTGATAACCATCCAAAATATTTTGCTTCAAAATTCTTATTGTTGTAGTTTTCTACATATTCATTAAAAACTTTTTTCACTTAACGTTACCCAAACTCCATATTCAAGAGTTTGGCAGCTATCAATAATTTCCTGTACAAGTACGGCTCGAATAAATCTATCAGTTTGCTCAGGGTGCTCAATAACACATAAATCTGAACTTAATTCAGCATTCTTCAATTCCTCTTTGGTTAATTCCATATAGCTTGCCGGAGATTTGTAAGCAAGCGCTGGCCAATCTTCCTTTTCTTTACCACAACATTCGCAGACGTATTTCATAAATATGTTTATAAATAGTAGTCCCTAAAAATACTCAAAATCTCTTACCCCACAGTCTTCGTATCTTCTTCTTTCAATATTTTTTTCTCTTTCATGGAGATCAGCATCCGTTCTGCTTTATATTTTTTCCAATCAAATTGATTAAGAAAATCTAGGGCGGCGAGAAAACCTGCGTTAAAGAGCTGTTCCTTTTCTTCTCTTTTCATGAAGAAATTAAGCCAGCTGCTGGTTCCACAATCTACAGTCTGGATACTGTAAAGTCTATAGAATGTATGTTTAGTCAGGAACGATTTATCATTAAATCCTTTCAAGGTATTAATCATATTTCCGGCATATGAAAAAGGGGTTTTCATGATCTCAGCACTTGTTTTTCCTTTTTCGGTATCGGTTTCAGATTTACTGGTCAGCTGTACTCCGAATAAAGGCATTCTGGGATAAAAAACATCATTCATGTGAAAAAGATCAATCGGAAAGTTCGAAATACTTCCACCATCAATGAAAACTCCCACAGGGTAGATATTTTCTGGTTTTGTGTTCATCCAGAATCTCCAGGCATATTTCACGGAATCATCATCCTTATCGATCCTTTTCTGTAGAGGTTCGAAAAAGAAAGGAACCGACATAGAAGCACGCACAAATTCGGCAGGGCTGCTGTGTTTCAATTCTTCTTCAGACCAATATAAATTAGCCATTGTAGGAAGTTCAACTTTTATCTTAGCATTGATATCGGTTGCTATCACCACATATTCTGATTTTAGCTGATAGAAAGGGTTGTCCTTATAATGGTTATTGTTAACAGCACTTTCATAAAATATTTTATATTGGGTTTCATCAATATGTTCCCGCATATTGGTCTTGATCTCTTCAATACTTTCGAGTGCAATTGTATAATATTCCTGATTATTTCCATAACGGTAATTCAGGTTGAGATCACGTTCTTTTGGAGCAAATTTCAGATTCAGTTCGGTCACCGTTTTTACTCCAAAACCATCAAGAACATCTTTCATTGCATTGAGAAAAGTATTTCCTGGATTCAGTCCGCTATTTTGTTTTCGGAAATCATTGTAAAACTTTTTAATACAGAAAAAAAGTATGATTAAAGGAATAACGGGTACAAGGAAAAGAAGCTTTGCCTGCGTTATCGTTCCGGAGGGAACAGCAAAAGGAGTGATGATTAAAAGAATTAAAATAATTGCTGCAATAATGGTATTTATTTTAAGAAAGTTCTTGTTATTGAGCATCGCATGAATGGTGGTTCGTACATAAGGTTTACCATCCATAAAGTCTGCAAAATTCCAGTTGAACAAAATTTCTTTGATGGCTTCGCTTTTCGCTTCCTCTTTGGTTTTGTATGCAGCGATTAGCATGGTATTAATTGCTCCCGCACTTGTTCCTGCAACTTTCAGGAAACGGATACCAAATATTTCAAGACCATACAGATACCCAACCAGAGCACTGCCCCAGACTCCACCTCCTTCCTGTACAAATTCAACATACTGATTACCATGAGCATCCAGTAGATCAGAAAATTCTTTAGACGAAATATTCTCATGCAAAGCAATGAGCTTATCTTTAGATTCCTTTGAAAGAACATTCTCATCCAGAATTTTATTAAGAAGATCGGTTTTCATGGTGGTTTGGTGTTTGCTTAAATTGTTAAACATCTCAACTGTCATTGCGAACCATTGTTGCAAGAGATTGCTTCGTCACTTCGCTTCTCGCAATGACAATGTTCCTTGTGATTAACTGATGTTTTTAATTATGATGATATAAAAATAATAATAATTACGATCTAAAACAGAGGTGTTTTCCCCCTAATTCATCCGTGAAATTACCATTGTTTTCTTCTTGCATAAATAAAGGTTACGATGACAATTAAGGCCATTAATCCAAGAGTGAAAAAGTATCCATGCTTATGATGCAACTCAGGCATATTGTCAAAGTTCATTCCGTATACTCCGGCGATAAAAGTGATAGGTAAGAAATAAACTGAATAGATGGCCAGTACTTTCATTACCTGATTTGCCTTTTGATCGGAAAGTGCCAGGAACATTGAAATAAGGTTGGTGATCTGGATATTCAGATGGTCAAAATCAGCAACTACATCCTTATGTTTATCTTTCAGGTCTACAAATTCAGAATCCTGCAGGTTTAACAGCTTAAACTTATCCACGGCATCTGTAGAAATAATCAATACTCTGGAATTTAATCCCGATTTTCTTTTTAGTTTATAAAGTCTGCGGATCTGTGTCGTATGGTTGGTATTTTTCAGGAAGATCTCATTTTCGATATTATCCATGGTTTCCAGTAAACTGATCGATTCATCATCAAAACTTTTCATGATCAGTAAAGCGATCATTAATGCTATTTTTACGCATGATGTGTTTTCCTGATTTTGAGATAATTGTTTTTTCGTTTCAGAGATACTTCTTGTTTTCATCCTGTGAACAGTGATAATGGTATTCTCTAAAATAAAGATTCCAATTTTGGTGCTGATATCACTTATTGTATTCAGGTTTTTTCTTTCCAATTCAGTACTTTCCCTTAATAAAAAGAATTTTACATTTCCATCCTCTTCATATTTAGGTAAGTGATTAGGATCCAGAGTATCTTCCAAAAGAAGGTTATTGATCTCATATCGTTCATGAAGAAATTGCAGATCTTCTGCAGTAGGAGCTTCTACGTCTACCCATTCGCAGTGGGAATCTCTGTATATAGTGTCAATTGGCATAAAGTAAAAATACTAATATTTTGAAATACTATGGATTAAATAAGTTTATCTTTGCCAAAATTAAAAAAACTATATGATTAAAAGTACAATAAAAGGAATAGGATTTTATGTCCCGGATAATGTTGTAACGAATGATGATCTAGCGAAATTAATGACCACTAATGATGAATGGATCACAGAAAGGACAGGCATCAAAGAAAGAAGACATAGAAAAAACAGAAACGATTCTCAGGAAACTACCGCTTATTTAGCTTTCAAAGCTTCTGAAAAAGCGCTTGAAAAAGCTGGTTTAACGGCTAAGGATATAGACTATATTGTTTTTGCTACTCTTTCTCCGGATTACTATTTTCCAGGCTGTGGGGTACTGCTTCAGGATATGTTGGGTTGTGATACCATTGGTGCCCTTGATGTAAGGAATCAATGTTCAGGGTTTGTATATGCAATGAGCGTTGCGAATGCTTTTATTAAAACAGGAGCTTATAAAAATATTTTAGTAGTAGGTGCTGAAGTTCATTCTTTTGGACTGGATTTTTCTGATGAAGGAAGAGGCGTTTCTGTGATCTTCGGAGATGGAGCAGGAGCTATTATACTTTCTGCTACTGAAGATGAGAATGCTGGAGATATTTTAGCTTTCAATATGCATTCTGAAGGGAAATATGCTGATGAATTGTGTACACAATTTCCAGGTTCAAAATACGGATGGAGTGACAGGATGAGAAAAGAACCGGAAAATGTCACCAACAAGGAAGTGTATCCAATTATGAATGGAAATTTTGTATTTAAACATGCGGTAACAAGATTTCCTGAAACGATGCAGGAAGCATTAAACAAAGCAGGAAAGACAATTGAAGATCTTGATATGTTTATTCCACATCAGGCGAATTTAAGAATTGCACAGTTTGTACAGCAGAAATTTGGACTGCCCGATGAGAAAATTCATAACAATATCCAGAAATATGGAAATACAACCGCAGCATCTATTCCAATTGCTTTAAATGAAGCGATTGAGCTGGGTAAGATCAAAAGAGGAGATTTGGTTCTTCTTTCTGCTTTTGGAAGTGGATTTACCTGGGGAAGTGTGCTGTTCCAATATTAATGACTAATTATTAAAAATAAAAAAACCGTAGAGCAATTCTACGGTTTTTTGTTTTATTAAAAGTTTAATTAAAGACTTTTTAGTAATTTTTCAGTGTCTGAAGCATCCTCACCTGAAGCTTTAGCAAGTGCTATTGCTTTTTCAGCCCAAAGTTTCGCATTTTTCTTATCACCAATTTTGTTATAAAGATTGGCTAGAGTATCAGTATTGGCAGAATTTTCACTTTTCTTTACAGATTCCTGAGCCCAAAGAACAGCTTTTTCAAGAGATGATTTTGTGGTTACATTTTCAAAGAAATCCCATGCAATAGAGTTTAACTCCTCAGAAGATGCAGTAGAATAATCTTTGTATAATTCTAAAGTTAACGTCTCATAAGTTGGAATGTCTTTATTTTTTAAAGCCCTGCTCGCTTTTACTTTTTTAAATACTTTATCAGCTTCATCCTTACTCATGAATTTTTGAGTTTCAGTTGAAAAGTATTTCTCATCCCAGGTTTTAGTATCTGCATTATAAGATTTTTTCAGAATACTGTTTAGCTTGATGTTTTTATCAATCTTATCATACTTATCTACAGGGAGGATAGCAATGATAGAAGCTTTTTTATCCTTAAAGATTTTATATAAAGGGCTATCCGTACTTTGAATTCCAGAAAGTAACAATTGAATATCTTCCTGGTCCAAAGTTGGTTTTGCCTGGAAATAACGGTCTAAGACTTTACCAGCAAATTCGCTGTCATTATAAATGGTAAGTCCTGCAAGATTCTTTAAAAATTCAGGATCTTTTTCTCCACCTTCAAATTTTTGCTTTAAAGCAGTCAATCTCTTGTTAGGATCTTCAGCATCTTTAGCAAATTGAATAAAATCTTTCTCTTCTACATATCCTAAAGTTCTGTGTACTTCTTCACCATTTCCATTGATAAATAGATAGGTTGGAAAAGCTTTTACATTATATTTCTTAGCCAGATCGATCCCTTCACCCTTTTCCATATCAATTTTTGCATTGATGAAATGAGCATTATAATAGTCTCCAACATCTTTTAATGGGAAGATATTTTTTACCATTAGTTTACATGGTCCACACCAAGAAGCATAGGCATCGATAAAAATAAGTTTGTTTTCTTTTTTCGCTTTGGCAACAACGCTTGCGAAGCTGGTATCTTCAAATTTTATCCCTTGTCCAAATGCGACAATTCCGATAAAAATGGAAGAGAGTATAGCTAACTTTTTCATAAATACTTTTTTATTGATTGCAAATGTAATAATTATGTTAATGTGTAAGTCGCATTTAAGTGAAAATAGTTGCGATGTTTTTTTATTTTTAAAAATTATTTCTAATGATTGAGCTATTTGACTAATGATTTGATTTTTTTAACCACGTCACTGAAAGCGAAAATCCGCAGAATTTCCGCGGATCTTTTATTATTTTGTTTTTGTAGAATCTGATTTCATTTTTACGGTATCTGATTTTGTGGCTGGAGCTTGATCTGAATTGGCTACCGCAGAATCTCCCATCGTATTTCGCATTGCATTTTTATCATGCTCATCTTTAAATTCTTCACGTTTTTCCTTGTTCTGAGCACAGCTACCTAAAAAAAGTAAACCTAAAACCGCTCCTATCCATAATTTTTTCATAGTATATTCTTTTAATGTTTGTATCAATCAAATATAGAAAAATATTAATATTGAATTTATCTAAAGTAAAAGAAATGATGATATGGCATTTTTCAAATGGAGATTCATTCTTTCAAAAAAAGCTGCGTTAGACAGGATATAGAAAAACTGTAACTAAATATGATAATGAGAAAATAGGCTATTTTAAGTTTGTTTAGTCAAATACAGAAAAAATTAATCCATCACATTTTTCGTATGATGGATTAGACTATATACACAATTATTTGATGTTACTTAATTGGAGATTTTATAAATGTAAAAAGAAGAGGCGCTGGAGCCTAATAGCCCAAGATCTAAAAGAGATGAGCCTGTAAGTCCAAAAGTGATCTTATCACCAGCTTGTAGAGGATATACTGAATTAATATTACTTTCGGATATTGTTAAGCTAAGGAGAAGTAGATTGATCCCACTAAAAACCCGTGTGTCTAAAAGAGTGACTGTTGTACCTGTCGTTTTCAATATGCCAATACCAGGCGAATTAGCTAATACAGATGCCTGCAATCCAGTGCCATAGCGAAAGGTGTAGCCTATAGCGTAAATTCCGGCTGATGGTACTGTATATGTATAGTCAGTATTAGAAAATAAAGCGATATTTCCAACTGTTCTTTCAGTTGTTACAAAATTTACCGCTCTAAACCCAGCAGGAAATAATCCCAGACTAAGAAGACTGATACCTGAAGTTTTTTTTGCTGCATAAGCAGTGGCATTTGTATTGACAAGCGTATTGATTATCGATGGATCCATCTTTGAGACCTCATTAGTGCTTTGATTGATTGCTAAAAGTTGATAGCCAGATATAGAGGGAACCTGTGGAACCGTTCGGATTTTTGTGTTTCCATTAATGTCTAAAGAAGCTGTTGGAGTTGGTGTATTAATCCCTATTTGGGAAAATAATGAAGTTGAGAAAGCAGCTAAAATCAGAGTGCAAGTTTTAATTTTCATCATTTTGATTTTTTTAATTGTTTTGTTATTTTTAAATTTAAAAAGCATGTTTTTTTTCAAGAAATATTTGTGATAATAATTCAAATGTAGTTGAATTATTATAATGAGTAATAGATTCAAAATTTATAAATAATGGTTATTAGAAGGTATTTGTAACTGCTTTTTTATTTATAATTTATAATTGATTGATATTGTAAATTATAAATCAATAAGTGGTGATTTTTTTTAATTTTAAAAAAATATCCCAATTTTCTTAGTAGGATAGGTAAATTATTTTTTTATCTGATTTTAGAAATCGTTGAGCTTTTTTGTATCAAAGAGGGTTAAATTCGCTGAAAATATTATTAATGAGAAGGATCATTTGTATTTTGGGCTTTCCTTTAGATAATATGGTGCCATTTTATTGAACTTCAATGTATCACCTCATCGCTTTTTACTGTATTCTAATCAGGAAACTTTAGACAAGTTTAATTAAATGGGCATTAATTATAAAAAAAGAAAATAGCATGTAATTTTTAAACTATTTTTGAGACTCATTGTATATCACATTATTATATTGAAAAAAAATGGAACTGAAATTAATGAGGCCGAAGGACAAAACGCTGGCTAATTACATGGAAGGATATTATTTCCTTAATAAAGACCGCAGTTCTAAGGATATAGAATATCTTACTTTTCCAAATAATTATAGTATATTATCTGTATCACAAAATATAGAATTGAAATTCGGTGAAAATGAGATAAAAGCAATAGGAATTAATAATGGTAGATTTTCATCCGATTTAATATGTCACTACAAAAAACCTATAAAAGTCTCTATACAAGGTCACTTCAATGAGATCACTTTTTATTTTAAGCCGTTAGGGCTTAATGCTTTTTTAATAAAACCACTTAAAGAATATACCAAAGATTTTTCCCAAGTTTTTTTACCTTATGATGATTATAAGGAATCCATGATTTCTATTTTGAATGAGAAAAATAATGAAAAGCAAATCGACATGATCGAAGAATTCTGGATGTCTAAATACGTTGGTTTTAATCATTCTTTTTTTACTGATTTGGTAGATGATGTAATGAAAGATCTGGATAAATCGCTGGAAAGCCATGCCACTCAGTATAAAACCAGTAGGCAAACGATCAATAAACTTTTTGATATTCATTTAGGTAAAAGCCCTTCAGATTTCAGAAAAATCCAACGCTTTCGTGAAACACTTATACAGAGTGTAGATAAAAAAACACTCACAGAACTAAGTTATGATCATTTGTTTTACGATCAATCTCATCTGATAAAAGATTTTAAATCATTAACCGGTTTAACGCCCAAGAATTTTTTTGCTAAAGTCTATAGTGAAGGAAAAGTGAAATGGTTATTTCTTTAGCTTACTTTACAATTTTACAATTTTTTTGTTTTCCTGATCTTTATTTTTGATACATATTTAATGACCATGAAAACTAAAATTAATATGTTATTAATGAAATAAAAAAGATCAGCCCCTTTATAAAGCCTTCATATATCAAAAAAATCCGCAGCGTTTCAACTGCGGATTTTCCATATTTAGTTTAAAAATGATTATCGAGTAGCTGGAGCTTTAACCGTATCAGTTTTCATCTTGATACTATCAGGAGTCGCCATCTTTGTTTTCATTGTATCAGTAGTAGATGGTGTTGTCGTTTTTACGGACTGATCTACTGCTGTAGAATCTTTATTTCCTGATGACATCTGTGGCTCCTTCGTTCCGCAACTCACTGCAAATATCCCTAAACCTAGGGTTAATAACACTAACTTTTTCATATTATCCTATTTTGGTGTACTAGTAAAAGTTCAAGAATTGTTCCTAACTGGGTTTATAAATTATTAAAAAAATAATAAAATGATTAAAATTTTGTTAATAATGGACGGAAAGTTGGTATATGGAAGAATAGAGGACTGCTGATTGTGTCGGAAACTTACGAGCAACAATAAAAGCTACATAACAAGAAATAGTTAGAGATTTCTTTTGGCTTGCAATGATAGGTTTCGTTCTTATCTATAGCATGTTTTTATAAATTATGTCGAACTTTGTCATTCTGTAAGAATCAAAATATACATAATACCATTTAAATTTCTATCAATGATTATCATTCTTGCAGATTATGGAGATTTCTCAGATAGAATAAACACATCAGCTTAATTCGCAAAATCTACGAAAGCATAAAAGAATATTCTTCAAAAGGACAAGCACAAAAAAGCCCCGAAAGTAAAATTCCGGGGCTTATGTTAATGATCAATGATCACTTATTATTTTATCCCAAATATGGATATTTGTAATCTTTAGGAGAAACAAAAGTTTCCTTGATACTTCTTACAGACGTCCATCTTAGAAGATTCATTTTAGAACCTGCCTTATCGTTCGTTCCTGATGCTCTACCACCACCGAAAGGTTGTTGTCCTACTACAGCACCTGTTGGCTTATCATTGATGTAGAAATTTCCTGAAGCATTTTCCAATGCTTTGAAAGCCTCGTTTACAGCATAACGATCTTGTGCAAAAACAGAACCTGTTAATGAATAAGGAGATGAAGAATCTACTAATTGTAAAGTTTCTTTCCAGTCTTTGTCTTCATATACATAAATACTTAAGATAGGACCGAAGATTTCTTCAATCATGCTCTCATACTGAGGATTTGTAGTTTCAATAACGGTAGGGCTTACAAACCAACCTTTAGAATCGTCACATTTCCCACCAATTGCTATTTTAGCTTCACTAGAGTTTTGAGCTCTGTCGATATATCCTTTGCATTTTTCAAAAGAATTTTTATCGATTACTGCATTTATAAAGTTAGAAGGATCTTCAGGGGAACCGATTTTTATAGTACTCATCTGAGCTTCCATTACTTTTTTCACATCTTCCCAAAGAGATTTAGGAACATATGCTCTCGAAGCAGCTGAACATTTCTGACCTTGATATTCGAAAGCTCCTCTTACTAAAGCTGTAGCTACAGCTTCAACATTAGCAGAAGGGTGAGCAATAACAAAGTCCTTACCACCAGTTTCTCCAACTATTCTTGGATAGGTTCTGTAGTTATGGATATTATCTCCGATCATTTTCCACATTCCCTGGAATACTTTTGTAGAACCTGTAAAATGAAGTCCTGCAAAATCACGGTGTGCCAATACTTTTTCAGCTGTATCTTTTCCATCAGTGAAGATCATATTGATAACCCCTGCAGGAAGACCCGCTTCAGTTAATACATCCATAATCACTTTAGCAGAATAAACCTGTTTATCAGAAGGCTTCCAAACCACTACGTTTCCAAGCATTGCCATACAAGTTGGCAGGTTTCCTGAAATCGCTGTAAAATTAAATGGAGTTACTGCAAAACAGAACCCTTCCAATGGTCTGTATTCTACGCGGTTCCAAATTCCATTATCAGAAATTGGCTGCTCAGAATACATTTCTGTCATAAATTCAACATTGAATCGTAGGAAATCGATAAACTCACAAGCTGCATCAATTTCAGCCTGGTGCACGTTTTTAGATTGTCCGATCATTGTTGCAGCATTGATCACGTCTCTGTATGGTCCTGCTAATAGATCAGCAGCTTTTAAGAAGATGGCAGCACGCTGTTCCCATCCAAGCTCATTCCACTCTTTTTTAGCAGCTAATGCAGCATTGATCGCATCATCCACATGTTGCATTGTTCCTTTGTAGTAAAATCCGAAATCATGAGCATGATCCTGAGGAGATTGAAGCTGAACTTTTTCGTCAGTTTTTACTTCCTTTCCGTTAATGACCATTGGGATTTCTATTTTTTCAGCCCACATTTTTTTGTATGTGGCAATAAGGCTTTTTACTTCAGCTGAACCTGGTACATAAGAGTTTACGGGCTCATTCACTGCAAGTGGAACTTGCGAAATTGCTTTTGACATATATTTAAATTGTTTTTAATTAAGTCTGTACCACAAATTTACGATAATTCGTGCAAAGAAAAAATAAACCATAGTTTTTAAAAAATATCATTTACATTAATATACTCTATAATAATTGCATTAATTCATGAATGAAAATAAATTGTTTAGGTTGTTTTTATTTCGATTTTATAATTAAATGAGAGAATGTATCTAATGTGAATAGTAATTAATATCATCTCATATAAGTTGTCCTATTTTTATAATAAAGGATAACCCTATCTATAAAAGACTTATAAGATATTTAAAAATAAAGATCACTTCCATTTGTCACGATTTTGAACATTTTAAATGATCTTTTTGATAGGGCAGGAGATTTCATTAGCCTAATTTTACGTCATCAATAATGGATATGAATAAAAAGATTGTACTATTCTCTATCGTGGTTTTCTTCACGGCTTTGTGCACCTGTTTTTATGGGTACAGAGGAGAGATTCAATCGTCTTCTAATACCATTTCAAAAAATAAAATTTCACAGAAATCTGATCATCAAACTCCAGACGAAGGGTATGCATTATTAGATAATCAGGATGAGCCTGATCTCAATGATCTGGAAAAAGTGAAATTTGATTATTCAGCAATCGTACAACAGTGCATCAATCTTTTCTTTGGTACTTATTCTTATGAAACAAAGTCTCTGGTTGTTCATGAACCTGTGTACATTACAACACCAAGATATATTCTATATCATTCTTTACAGATAGACATCTGCTAATTTTTCTTTTTATTAATCGATACTTATACGATCTGTATTTCTATACAGATTCATAAGATCCGTTTTCAATTTTTTAATACTAAAAGCATTTCGATTTGCCTTTTCTAAAAGGCAGACAGGATATCGCATGTTCAATTTTAAATAACATACAATGCATTTAACACCCAGAGAAACAGAGAAACTCATGCTATACATGGCAGGTGAGCTGGCTCTAAAAAGAAAAGCCAGAGGGCTTAAGCTTAACTACCCGGAATCTATTGCTATCATCGGCCATTTCCTGTTGGAAGGAGCCAGGGATGGGAAAAAAGTAGCTGAACTGATGCAGGAAGGTGCACAAATTCTTACCAAAGATGATGTGATGCCTGGAGTATCGGAAATGATCCACGATGTTCAGATAGAAGCGACATTTCCCGATGGAACAAAACTCGTAACCGTACATAATCCAATCCGCTAATTCATACGTATGATACCAGGAGAAATTTTTGTAAAAGAAGGTGCAATTATCTGCAATGAAGGCAGAGAAACTGTAAAACTAAAGGTTGTAAATACCGGAGACCGTCCTATTCAGGTGGGTTCTCACTTTCATTTTTTTGAAGTGAATAACGCGATGAGTTTTAATAGAGAAAAAGCTTTCGGTAAGCGACTGAACATTGTAGCAAGCACAGCGGTTCGTTTTGAGCCGGGGGAAGAAAAAGAGGTAGAGCTTGTAGAAATAGGAGGAAGCAAAAAAGCAATGGGCTTCAATAATCTTGTGGATGGATCCGTAGATTCAGAACAACAGAAAGCGGAAAGCCTTACAAAAGCGATTCAGTTAAATTTTAAAAATCTGTAAGATGAGTTTACACGTAGATAGAAAACAATATGCCAATATATTAGGTCCTACCGCCGGAGATAGAATCCGCTTGGGAGATACTGAGATGATCATTGAAATTGAAAAGGACTTTACCCATTATGGAGATGAAGCCGTTTTCGGAGGCGGAAAAACCGTTCGTGATGGAATGGGACAAAATGTAACCCGTAAAAGAGATGAAGGAGTTCTGGATCTTTGTATCACGGGAGCTGTGATCATCGACCACTGGGGAATTGTAAAAGCTGATATTGGAATTAAAGACGGTAAAATTGTAGGCATTGGAAAGGCAGGAAATCCTGACACGATGGATGGAGTCGCTCCCAATATGATCATCGGAGCTTCTACGGAGGTACATGGTGGAAAAGGATATATTGTAACAGCAGGAGGAATTGACACTCACATTCATTACATCTGCCCACAACAGATTGAAACTTCTTTATATAGTGGGATTACAACTATGATTGGTGGTGGAACAGGTCCTAATGACGGAACCAACGCGACAACGGTTACACCAGGAAGATTCAATATCCAGAGAATGCTGGAGGCTGCTGAAGAATATCCTATGAACCTTGGATTCTTTGGAAAAGGAAACTGTTCGGCTGAAGAACCGATTGAAGAGCAGGTTGAAGCAGGAGCCTTGGGTGTTAAAATTCATGAGGACTGGGGTGCAACACCAGCAACGATTGATGCTGCATTAAAAGTGGCAGACAAATATGATGTTCAGGTGGCTATCCATACTGATACTTTGAATGAGGGAGGTTTTCTTGAAGATACGATGCGTGCTATTAATGGAAGAGTAATCCACACCTTCCATACTGAAGGAGCGGGAGGTGGACATGCACCGGATATCATTAAAGCCGCGATGTATCCGAATGTCCTGCCTGCATCTACTAACCCCACACGTCCTTATACCATTAATACCATCGATGAGCATTTGGATATGCTGATGGTTTGTCATCATTTAAGTAAAAATATTCCTGAAGATGTTGCATTTGCAGATTCCCGTATCCGTCCCGAAACGATTGCCGCTGAAGATATTCTTCACGATATGGGGGTGTTCAGTATTATGAGCTCGGATTCTCAGGCTATGGGAAGACCCGGAGAAGTCATTACCAGAACATGGCAGACTGCCAGTAAAATGAAAGAACAACGGGGTCAGCTTGATGAGGATAAAGGTTCCGGACATGATAACTACCGTGCTAAACGATATGTAGCAAAATATACGATCAACCCGGCTATTGCCCACGGAATTTCGGAATATGTAGGTTCTATTGAAGAAGGGAAATTGGCAGATTTAGTGATCTGGAGACCTGCATTATTTGGTGTAAAACCAGAAATGATCTACAAAGGGGGTATGGTAATCGCCAGCAAAATGGGTGATCCGAACGCTTCTATTCCAACACCGCAGCCTGTTATTTACAGAAATATGTTTGGTGCGCATGGAAGAGCAAAATACGGAACCTGTGCTACTTTTGTTTCTCAGGTTTCTATAGACAATGGTTCTATAGCAGAATTTAAGCTGGAAAAGATGATCCTACCGGTAAAAAACTGTAGAAACATCTCTAAAGCAGACCTCATCCACAACGATAAAACTCCTTTAATTGAAGTGAATCCTGAAAATTATAAAGTGACTGTTGATGGTGAATACATCACTTGTGAGCCTGCTGAAAAACTTCCTTTAACTCAGTTGTATTATCTGTTCTAAGAAAGACATTTATATAGCCCGGTGAAAATCCGGGCCTTTCAAAGAATATCAATTAAATCTAAAGATCAGATGAAATACTTTAATAAAAAAGCACTGTCAATAGCTATAGCTGGAACTTCTTTTATGTCTGTTCAGATGCATGCACAGTTTCTGGGCGGGAAAAGATTAAAAAGTGATGAAGAAGGACCCAAAGGGCAATTTATGGTGTATGGCTCTTTTGATTATTCAAAAACCAATGCGCCTTCAGGCAGTAACAGCTCTGTAGGAACAAGTGCTAATGCGGGTGTTCCTATTGGCATAGGATATTTTTTCAACAATAATGATGTAATCGGAGTTAATTATGCTTATGCTCAGAATGTTTCAGATCACCGTACAATATACAAGCAGAATGAAGCCGGGATCTGGTACAGCCCATCTGTCAGTTTGGGGAAATACTTTGCTTTGATTGGTCAGGTCGACGCTCATTATGTCTGGGGTCAGCAATTATCAGAGACTTCGGATGCTATGAATAACTTTAATGGGTACCGTCTTCGTGCTTATCCTTTATTTGCCATTTTCTTAGGTGGTGGATGGGCTCTGAAATTCAAGTTTGCAGAACTCTCAATGCTGCAGACGAAAACAAAACAGGAAGGCTGGACAAAAACGTATGTAGCAGGAATAAGTGCTTCCACTTTTGGAGTAGGAATTTCTAAGAATATCGATTTCAGAAAAAAAAATAAGAACAATGATTATTAATGAAACCTTAGGTAATATTTCTGAATATCCTTCGATGGAAAAAGGAATAGATTATCTGGATCTGGAATGGTTTGAAACCACCAAAAGAATTCAGCGTAAGAAAACCCGTGGGGGGAAGGATATTGCGATCAAATTCCTTAGAGAAGGGCAAAGACTGCGTGAAGGAGATATTCTCTATCAGGATGAAGGGAAATTGATTATCGTAAATGTTCTGGAAACCGAAGCCATTGTCATGAAGCCTGCATCAATGCTGGAGATGGGAACGGTATGTTATGAGATCGGGAATAAACATATTCCATTATTTATTCAGAATGATCAGGTATTGTTACCCTTTGAAATGCCGATGTACAGATGGCTGGAGGCAAGTGGGTTTGCTCCTGAATTACAGAATGTAAAGCTCCTGAACCTTCTTAAATCGAATGTGGAACCTCACGGATATGGAAGTTTAGGATCTACTTTATTTACTAAAATACTTAAAATGGCAGCGCCAAAGGATGAATAATATGAACTTAAATTTTCTGGCAGGTTTGCTGCATATCGCCGATCCCACATTGCCAATAGGTGGGTATAGCCATTCTAACGGACTGGAAACGTATGTGCAGAAAAGAATTGTCAATAATCTGAAAACGGCAAAAGAGTTTGTAGAAAATATGCTGATCTATAATTTGAAATATAACGATGGAGCTTTGATGAGGTTCTCCTATGAAGCGGCTAAAAAAGAAGATTTAGCAACAATCATAAAACTTGATCAGGAATGTAATGCATTAAAATGTCCGAAAGAAATACGTCAGGCCAGTCAGAAATTAGGACTGCGTTTGATTAAGATCTTCAAAAGAAGGGAGCATTTTTCTTTTATGGAATCATATGAAGAGGTCATCCGAAAAGGAGAAGTCAATTCTCACTACTGCATTGTATTTGGTATTTACACGGCTTTGATGAATATTCCTTTGTATGAAGCTTTGTTAGGGTTTTATTATACATCAGTAGCTGGAATGATTACCAATGCCGTAAAATTAGTACCTCTTGGACAGCTTGATGGACAGGATATTCTATTTGAGCTTTATAGTGTGATGGAACAGACTGCACAGGAGACGATGGGAATAGACAGGGAACTGGTGGGAATCTGTAATACGTCTTTTGATATTCACTGTATGCAGCATGAAAGGCTGTACTCTAGGTTGTATATGTCTTAAATGCTAAATAACAAATTTATATTTAATTAAAATTAAAAAAATGGAAAATAGAAAGTATATAAAAGTAGGAGTGGCGGGTCCTGTAGGATCAGGAAAAACCGCATTACTGGAACGTTTGAGCAGAAAAATGTTTGGAACCTACGATCTTGGAGTGATCACTAATGATATTTATACCAAAGAAGATGCAGAATTTATGGCTAAAAACAGCCTTTTGCCTCACGAAAGAATTATCGGGGTAGAAACAGGAGGTTGCCCTCATACCGCTATCAGAGAAGATGCCAGTATGAATCTTGAAGCAGTAGATGAATTAACTGCCCGTTTTCCGGATATCGAATTGGTTCTAATAGAAAGTGGGGGGGATAACTTATCAGCAACCTTTAGTCCGGACCTTGCTGATGTTACTATTTTCATCATCGATGTAGCGGAAGGAGAAAAAATCCCAAGAAAAGGAGGACCTGGTATTACCCGCTCGGATCTTTTAATTATTAATAAAATTGATCTGGCACCACATGTTGGAGCAAGTCTGGAAGTAATGGAAAGGGATGCAAGAAGAATGAGAAACGGAAGTCCTTTTGTTTTTACCAATCTTAAAACCGATGAAGGATTGGATAAAGTGATTGGCTGGATCAAAAAATATGCATTGCTGGAAGAATGTGAAGAACCGAATCTTGTACGATAGATGAATAGCCGTTTAGAATTGGCTGCCGGATATAAGGAGGGGAAATCTTATGTGAAAGATCTTTATGTCTCCCTTCCGTTCAGAGTGGTATCTGTAGGGCAGCGTAAGAATGACAACAAACTCTATCAGATGATCATGAGTTCTTCGCCAGGAATTCTGGATGGAGACCGTTATCATTTGGAAATCACACTGGAAAAAGGAGCCTCATTGCAATTGCAATCACAGTCATACCAAAGATTATTCAATATGGAAGATAAGGCTGTCCAGCTTTTAAATGTTTCCATGGAGGATCATACTTCCTTCGCATATGTTCCGCATCCGATCGTTCCTCATGAAAGTTCAAATTTTAAAAGTGAAGCACAGATTCATATTGGAAAGAACAGTCAGATCATTATCAGTGAAATTATCACCTGTGGAAGAAAGCATTACGGAGAAGTATTCAAGCTGAAACGATTTCAGAATCTGATGGAAATCTATCATGAAAATAAACTTATGATCAAAGATAATGTGCTTATTCAGCCGGAGCTTATTCCAATCAATGGGATTGGTAATCTCGAGCAGTTTACCCATCAGGGAACTTTGATCTTTTACAGTACAAAGGATAATGTGGATAAAGAAGCTTTAATTGAATCTATTTTAGCAACAAGCGAAGCAAACAATAAGGATATGGAAATTGGGATTTCGGCAATGGAAAATAATGGGTTTATCATCAGAGCCCTTGGAAATGGAGGGGAATTGATGTATAACTTTTTTCTTTATGTACAGGAAAAGCTTTGGAGCTTACCATAAAAATTAATTAATGGATACAACGATTTGGGCACTTTTAATCAGTGCAATTTCTATAAGTTTTATACATACGGCATCGGGGCCGGATCATTATCTCCCGTTTATCGTACTTTCGAAATCAAAGGGATGGAGTGGAATGAGAACAGCTGTTTTGACAATAGTTTGTGGATTTGGGCACGTAATGAGCTCTTTAGTATTGGGTTTTATTGGCGTTTTCTTAGGCTGGCAGCTGAATAAAATTTCATGGTTTCAGGATATAAGAGGTAATTTTTCAGGCTGGGCATTGCTTATTGTAGGTGGGATTTATCTGATCTATGGGCTAATTCAAGCTGTTCGAAATAAGCCTCACAAGCATTTTGATGTGATGGGAGACGATGTCTATGTGTATGAACACAATCACACTGAAATGGTAATGCCTCAAACAAGGATTAAAGTAACTCCACTGGTCTTGTTTATGATTTTTGTAATGGGACCCAGCGAGCCTTTAATTCCACTTTTATTCTATTCAGGAGTAAAACATTCTACGTACGAAATTTTTGCGCTCGTTACCTCTTTTACCATAACAACCGTTTTAACGATGTTGGGGATGGTATTATTGGGACGTTATGGATATTCCACATTATTCAATACCGAAAAATTGGAACGTTATATGGGAGCGGTAAGTGGAGCAGTGGTTACGGTTTGTGGAATTGGAATGGTATTTCTGGGATGGTAGTGGTACGAGTTGTGGGGGTAGGATCCTGGAAATATAATTCTTAGTTATGTAACCCGTAACTCTAACCTCGAACCATCAGATCTAACATCTGACATCTAGCATCTAATATCTAATTAAAAAACTATGAACAAATTTTTTGAGAAATTCCCTTTTATTGATCATGTATTAAAAGGAATCGGGCAGATCATGCTTCAGGAAAACAGATGGACAGGTTTGTTATTTCTGGTTGGAATTTTTATGGGAAGCTGGCAAGGCGGTGTAGCCGTTTTATTATCAACAGCTGCTGGTACATTTACAGCCATGAAGTTACGGTATCCCCAATCGGAAATTAATGCAGGGCTGTATGGGTTTAGTGCAGCTTTAGTGGGTGTTGCCCTGTCTTTTGTGTTTCAGACCACCTTATTGATATGGTTTCTTATTGCTGTAGGAGGTGCATTGGCTACTATCATTCAGCACTTTTTTATCCAAAAGAAGATTCCTGTATTTACATTTCCTTTTATCATCGTGACATGGATCAGTATTTGTCTGCTTCATCATTTCACACAGATTCCACCATCTGAGATGATGACTGCTAAAATAGAACCTGTTGATTATGATGATTTTTTAACCTGTACTAATGGATTTGGTGAGGTAATTTTTCAGGGAGGAATTCTTTCAGGGATTATTTTTTTTGTTGCTGTTTTTATTAATTCTCCTGCTGCTGCATTATATGGTTTGGCGGGATCAGTCCTTGGTGCCTATATCTCTCACATCAACGGAGAACCGATAGATAAAATTCATATGGGGTTATTTGGCTTCAACGCAGTTCTTTCTGCCATTGCTTTTTCGGGTTTTAAAAAAGCTGATGGTTTATGGGTGCTGATCGCTGTATTCCTTACTGTGGTAATAGATGATCTGTTAATTGATTATAATGTCCTTAATGAAGTAGGGGGAGTTCTTACATTTCCATTTGTGGTGGGAACATGGATCACTCTGCTGATCCGGAAAATTTTTATAAAAAAGACAAAAAATAATTAAAAAAATATCAGTTTTATTCATGAAAGTAACAAAAGTAATGATCGTCCTTTTGGCGATGTTGGTGAATGTAAAAGTAGCAGCACAAGAGGCAGGATCACAAAAACAATTGTTAATTAAAGACTTTGATGATCATTTTCCTATTTCAGAAGCTTTAATAGCATTTGACCATGGAAACAATCATACACATTCAGGAGCCGATGGATCGGTGAAATTAAATGTTGCTTCCTTTCCTGATACTCTCTTGATCAGCCATAAAGGATATGATGACGTAAAGTGGGTGATCAGTAATGATGATGAAAAGAATAAAGTTGTTTTTATGCAGCATAAACCTTTTCAGATTTCAGAAGTGGCGATTAATCACAGCTCATTTTTGTCTGCGATTACCAAAGTAGATCTTAATAAATTTCCGGTTAATTCCGCACAGGATCTACTTCGTAAAGTACCTGGGCTCTTTATCGCTCAGCATGCAGGAGGTGGAAAGGCAGAACAGCTTTTCCTTAGAGGGTTCGATTCAGATCATGGGACAGATGTAAGCGTAAATGTTGACGGAATGCCAGTGAATATGGTGTCTCATGCCCATGGACAGGGCTATTCTGATTTGCATTTTGTGATTCCTGAAACGGTAAATAACATCGATTTTGGAAAAGGAGCTTATTATATGGATCGTGGAGATTTTAATACTTCAGGGTATGTAGATTTTAAAACCTACGACCGTTTAGCCAACAGTATGATTAAATTAGAGGGTGGATCTTTTAACAGTAAAAGGATTTTAGGAATGTTTAATATTCTTAATGATGCTGCCGGAAGAAAGAGTGCTTATTTAGCCGCAGAATATAATTATACAGATGGTCCTTTCGATGTAAAACAAAACTTCAACAGGGTCAATATTTTTGGTAAATACAATCAATGGTTAACAGATAAGGATTATTTTAATATTCAGTTTTCTACGTTTAATTCTTCATGGAATGCATCAGGACAAATTCCTGAGCGTGCGGTAAATGAGGGGATCATCGGCAGATGGGGAAGTATTGATCCTACAGAAGGCGGAAGTACTTCCAGAACCAACCTTCAGATGAATTACAAGCATATCATCTCACCGTCTGAACAGATTGATGCAATGGCCTGGTATTCTAAATATGATTTTAACCTCTATTCAGATTTTACTTTTTATTTAAAAGATAAGGATCATGGAGATGAAATTCAGCAGACAGACGGAAGAAATATCTACGGTTCAGAAATAAAGTATACCAAGAATTTTTCATTACCAAATGGAACTTTAGATTGGATATCAGGAGTGGGATTCAGAAATGATGATATCAATACCCTTCAGCTGAATCATGTCTATCACAGGGATTTGCTTTTAGACCGATTATCTAACGTTAATGGAACGGAAACCAATCTTCACGCCTATACTGGATTGGTTTGGAAAACGGGAAAATGGACGATTAATCCTGGATTAAGGATAGATCATTTTATCTTTAATATGCATAACCTGTTGGATCCGGAACAATTGCCTTCCGGCCAGTCTTCAGAAGGAACACGGTTAAGTCCGAAACTTAATTTTTCTTATGCAGCCAGTGATAATGTGATGTGGTTTTTAAAAACCGGAATGGGATTTCATTCTAATGATATGAGGGTTGTAATCGAGCAACAGGGACAGAAGACGCTTCCTTATTCGGTCGGTGGAGATTTCGAATTACGTTTGCATCCTTTTAAATCATTGATCATTACCCCTACAGTATGGTATTTATTCTTACAGCAGGAATTTGTATATGTGGGAGATGATGCGGTAGTAGAACCTTCGGGTAAATCTCAGCGTCTTGGAGCCGATTTGGGAATTCGTTTTCAGCCATTGGAAAATTTCTATCTGAATGCGGATGTCAATTATGCACACGCGAGATTTACTGAAGAAGAAAAGGGGAAGGATTATGTGCCTTTAGCTCCGGTTATTACCAGTACAGGTTCTGTGAATTGGGACTTTTTACACGGTTTCTCATTAGGGATTCAGTACCGTTATCTGGGAGCAAGACCTGCCGTTGAAGATAACAGTATACGAACAAAAGCATATTTTGTTAATGATCTGATGCTTTCGTATAATCAGGCAAAATGGGGTGCTAATATTCAGGTAAACAATCTTTTCAATGTAAAATGGAACGAAGCACAGTTTGCAACTGAGACCCAATTGAAAAACGAAACGGAATCGACTACTGATCTTACGTACACCCCTGGAAGTCCTTTTGGGCTGAAAGTAGGGGTTTATTATAAGTTTTAAAAAGTGGAAAATTGAGAGTTGAAAGTGTTAGTGTGTATGAATTTTGGACTGTGATTGTATTGCAGTATAGTCTATAAAAGACTACTGTTTCATTATTATCACACAGTTTCATTATGACATTGTTACATTGGTACACTGTTATATTGTTACACTATGCATTATATTATTTTGTTTAATTTTAATAACCTATAATCAAGGATATGGAGGTATTATCCAATTTTCAGTATAAAAAACTTTTTCTCCCTAATATTACCGAGAAAATATTAGCTAACAATGCGGATATACAGCTTTACCGGCTTGAGAATTATCTTAAAGGGATTCTGATGCCGGTAATCCCATACCGGACGACCTTTAATTTCATTATATTCATTACCAATGGTCATATCAAACAATATCTTGAAAATAAAGAATATCAGGCTGAAAAAGGAGGTGTTATTTTTATTAAGCAGGGAACAATTACGGCAACCATAGAATTGTCAGATGATGCAGAAGGTTTTTTCCTTGCGTATGAAAACAGTATTTTATCCGAACAGGAGCTTCCCAAACATAAAACCAGTATTTTTTTCATGACGCCTTTTCTGAAATTAGATACGCTGACTTACGGAACTATCACCCAGCTTCTCCCTATCATGGAACAGGAATTATGGCTGAATAATTTCAATGTGAATGAAGTCGTCATCACGATGTTACACCTTATTCTCGTTAAAATGCTGAGTACGGATTTGGAGAGTCATCACAAACTTGCCACCCGCTCTATGGAAATTTCATTGCAGTTCCGGGATCTTTTGTTTAAATATCATGTAGGGGAAAAGAGAGTGGCTTTTTATGCCGATAAACTGTCGGTGACAGAAAACTATCTTAATAAGTGTGTGAAAAATGTAACTCAGAAATCTCCAAAAACATGGATCAATGAGATTGATATCAATTACAGCAAAGCACTGTTGCATTCCAGTAAAGATATTGCAGAAATAGCCTATGAGCTTAATTTTCATACCGCTTCGCATTTCACCCAATTATTTAAAAAAATAACAGGAATTACCCCAAAAGAATACCGGGTTCAGTTTTTACACAAAGAAAAATTGTGACCAATGTTGTAATTTATTCGTTCTAAGAATAATTATATTTAACTCATTTTCAAATTAATATCAATCAGGAAAACTGTAAAAGTATCATTAAAGGAACCTATCAGATTATGAAAGGGGCTGCAGCCACTTTTGGTAAACGTCCCTTTAAAGTTACCTACGCAACAAATCAAAAATGCATGGATAGATTAACTTTTTTCTTAGAAAGAAATCTTGATGTTTTCTTTGACAAAGAAGAATCTGTTATTGAAATTAAAGAGTATGAATTTCTACCAGCTATTTTTATGTCTAAATAGCAAATTACATTTTTTCGTTCTCGAGAATTTTTAAAACCAGTTTTTCCTCCTGAGTGAGATCAGCTTTGCCATCATTCACTTCTATATCTTCCAATTCGTCAAGGTATTTTTTAATCGTATTATTTTCGTAAAGATTAATGACCAGAGGATGAACATAATATTTTCTACATACTGTACTGGTATTGCCAAGATGTGAGGCTACGATATCAAGAGCTTCTTTTACTTTCTTTTTATATTCTGTATTACTTTCAGCATATCCTATTTCCTTAAAGGCAATTAAAGCACTCACAGTACCTGACCAGGTTCTGAAATCTTTAGCGGTAAAATCTTCACCACTGATCTCTTTGATATAATCATTTACCATTCCGGAGTCGATAGAATGTCTGTTTCCTTCATCATCATAAAACTGGAAAAGTTCCTTTCCCGGAATATCTTTACATTTCTGAACGAGTCTGGACAGTCTTTTGCTTTTAAGATCCACATTGTGCATAACCCCTTTCTTTCCTTTAAAGGAAAAGGTCATTTTTTGTCCGTTTATCTTTACATGTTTATCTTTTAAAGTAGTCAGTCCAAAAGATCCATACAGTTTTTCATAAGCATTATTTCCGATACGGATATTGGTACGTTGCATGAGGCTGACGATCAGCGCAAGGATTTTTCTTTTTTCGAAATTCCTTAAAGCAAGATCCTTTTCCACCTGCAGGCGAATTTCAGGTAGAGCATACCCAAATTGAAGCATTCTGTAAAATTTGGTGTGATTTCTTAAGGCGCTCCAAAGAGAATGGTATTTATACTGTTTTCTTTTTTTTATGTCAAATCCAGTTGCCTGAAGGTGACCATTGTCCAAGGCACAGATCCATACATTTTCCCACGCCGGAGGAATGACCAGTTTATTGATCCTGGTAATTTCATCCTGATCTTTAACCTTTTCACCATCTTTAAAATATGAATATTTCTTACCCTTTCTTTTGCGAATAATTCCGGCAGTTTCTGTATCAGAAGTGTAAATAAGATTCACTGCTTTTGCAGAAGCTACCGGATCTTTCATAATCTTTACAATCTTAGAAGGCCTAAGATGGGAGATCAATTCAAAATCGTCATTATCCATAATGAAAAATGGTTAAGAGTTTTTACCCTTCGAAAAAATTAATAATAGAATAACGACAACTGCCACCACCAAAAGGATTCCCCACCACATTCCAGCCTTAAAGATGGTTTCAATGGCTTCACAACTTGTTAGTAACAATAAACTGAATATGGCAATACTGTATAAGGTTAACTTTTTCATATTGATTTATTTTTGGTGTTTAGTTCTAAATTCTATGTTGATCAGGCTTCCAGTTTTTAATAGATCTTTTAATCTGATCTCCGGAAATATTTTCGTTTAATGCTTTATATAAAAGCTCTTTAAACTCATCATCATAAGCAAATCTCAATGCAGCCATTTGATCAAAACTTAATTTCTCACAAACTTCATCAGATCTTTTATTAAAGATCTCAAAGTATCGCTGCCTGAATTCCAGTCTCACAATGCGGTTTTGATTGCCCAATGCATAATGCTGTCTTAGCATGATCGCTAAATAGAGAATAAGAAAAATAATAATTGAAAATAATATCCAGATCAATTTATTATCAGGATCATTCCAGATGTTATAAATTCCAATACCTTCTAAAACCAATAACAATGGAAGGTAAATAAAATGATGTGGTGGATAGAATTTTCTATGATTTTTATAATTCTGCTTTCCCATGGAAAACAATATAGCAAGAATCTTTCCAAAGCTTTATATTTTTAATAATAATTGTGATTTTTGAGTTTTATAATATTTAATTTAAAGTTAAATGGTTGATTCTTTGTTTAATCATTAAAGAAGTGTGGTATCTGTTACTTAGACAAGCCGGGAATATAAAAGTAGATATCGTCATTGCGAGCCGAAGACGAAGCAATCGTCTACAATAACGACTTCAATTTGTAAGAGATTGCTTCGTCGCTTCGCTCCTCGCAATAACGCTAATCATTTTTATATACGATAAAATCCTTGCGCCTTAAAAGCATAATGAAACTCTTGTTTTTAATTTATTTTAAAAAAGAAAAAATACCATCAATTCCTGAAAAATCAGTTAATAATTTGAATTCGAAACCTCAAATTTTTTGTAACTTTCCGTTCTTAAAAATTTAAAAAATGACTTCAAAGGAAAAAGTAGCTGCGCTTCGTGAAGAAATGCAGAAAAATAATGTTGATGCATTTATAGTATATTCTGCAGATCCGCATATGAGCGAGTATTTACCGAAAGAATGGCAGGAAAGAGCTTGGCTTTCCGGATTTTTAGGATCAGCAGGTTTTGTGGTTGTCACAAAAGATAAAGCCGGACTTTGGACTGACGGAAGATATTTTACCCAGGCTGCCATAGAGCTGGAAGGCTCTGGGATTGATCTTTTTAAAGATGGAGTTGAAGGAACTCCCAACTATATCGATTGGATTATTTCCGAAATTCCTGCAAGCGGGAAAGTAGCCGTTAATGCAGTAGCAACATCCAATGCCAACTGGGAATTACTTTCTCAAAAACTAAGCAACAAAAATATAAGTTTGGTAGATGCTCCTTTGCTGAAAGAAGTTTGGAAGGAAAGAGGAATGCCATCAAAAAATCCAATATATATCCAGCCCGTAGAAAGAGCGGGGAAATCTGTAACTGATAAGCTTTCTGCTATCCGTCAGAAAATGGAAGAACAGGAAGTAACAGTTCATATCATTTCAAGTCTTGATGATGTAGCATGGACCCTTAACTTAAGAGGGAGTGATGTAGAAAGTAATCCTGTATTTTTAGGATATATCATTATCACAAAGAATGATGCGATTTTGTTTACAGATCTTGAAAAATTAGAGGTGGTTTCAAGAAGACAACTTGATGATTCTTTTGTAAAAATGATGCCTTATGAGGAGTTTTATAATCATTTAAAAATGGTTAAAAATGAAAAAGTCCTAGTTTCTCCAAACAGCAATCAGTCTATTTTTGAGACCTTAAAAGCAGATAATCAGTTTTTAAAAGCTCCGGTTCCCGGGAACTTAATGAAAGCTCAGAAAAATGAAACTGAATTGGAGGGTTTCAGAAAGGTGATGGTGAGAGATGGAGTAGCTATGGTAAAATTCCTTTACTGGCTTACTCATAATGCTGGAAAAGAAGCCATGACAGAATATTCTATTGGTGAGAAACTATTAGGATTCCGTGCAGCAGGAGAAAATTTTGTGGGTGAAAGTTTCGGAAGTATTGTTGGATACAAAGACAATGGTGCTATTATGCACTATTCAGCAAAAAGTGAAGGCAGTAAAGAAGTAACCAATGACGCGAGCATCCTGGTAGATTCAGGAGGTCAGTATTTAGAAGGAACGACCGATATCACAAGAACTTTTGCATTGGGAACAGTTTCTGAGGATTTTAAAAGAAACTCTACTTTGGTATTGCAGGGAATGATCCGTTTATCAATGGTAAAATTTCCAAAGGGAACGAAGGGAGTTCATCTGGATGCTATTGCAAGACTTCCGTTATGGATGGAAGGGAAAGACTTTAACCATGGAACAGGTCATGGAGTAGGAAGCTTTATGAATGTGCATGAAGGGCCTCATAGTATCAGAAAAGATCTGAATCCACAGGATCTTCTTCCCGGAATGGTTTGTTCTAACGAACCTGGATACTATCTGGAAGGAGATTACGGAATTCGTCATGAAAACCTTATCGCTGTAAAAGAATCAGAAAAAACAGGTTCAGGAACTTTCTATGAATTTGAAACACTTACATTCTGTCCTTTCTTTAAAGATACGATTGTAAAAGAAATTCTTTCTGACAAAGAAATAACGTGGTTAAATCAATATCACCAAACTTGTCAACAAAAATTGTCTCCATATTTAGAAGGTGACGTTAAAGAATGGTTCTTACAACTGGTAAGTCCACTGTAAAAATTTGTTAGATACATTAAAAGCCCTGTGAGAATTTCTTACGGGGCTTTTTTTAATTTATTTGCAGAAAAATCTTTGATTTTTAAAAGAACTTATGTGTTCTTCTTATGCAGCATGTATTAAACTTAAAAAACTTAAGTGTTTAAAAACTTTTGTGGTATAATTTTTTATCTCGCAGATTAAGCAGGTTATAAAATTCAAAGATTTCTAAAATGTATGAATTCTTAAAGTACCATATGCAATAAATCTTAAGTACTGTCATTGAGAGCCGTAGGTGAACTAATTCTTTACCATAACGACTTCAATCTGTAAGAGATTGCTTCGTCGCTTCGCACCTCGCAATGACGTCAATCAGTATGATGAATTAAAAAAAATGGGTATCCGGGTTTTCCCGGATGTATTTCTAGGGATTACCCTGATGGTTCAGCTCGGGTTATATTCTACTTTTGTATCAATCAAAACAGACACCACTTCATTTTATTTATATTTTTAAAAACACAGACAGTAGAAATCGCCTCAGCAATGAGGCGATTTTTTAATAAAAAATAATATACTTTTATCAAAATCCTAAGGTTTTAAAGGGTATCAATAATTTATTATTTTAGTGTTGATACTTAAAAAAATATTCTATACAATATTTTTTTTAATTACACTACCGTATTTTCCCGGATATATTTTTAGTGATTTCCCTGAAACATTATAAAATGATGGAAACTATCTTTGAATTAATAATAAGCACATCATTTTCATATCTTCATATTACATTTAATAAATTAAAACGGGAAATCATCGCAGCAATGGGATGATTTTTTTTGTCTATTGTTAAAAGGTTAGTTTTATTTAATTTTGAAGGAATTTTAAAGACCATAAATCGGCTCAAGATGATAAAGGACTACTTCCAAAGTTTTAATATATTTTCTGAAAAAGAAATTGAAAGCTTTTTGCAACTTTTTGAAGCAAGAAAATTAAATAAGAATGATTATTTTGTACAGGAAGGAGATCAATGTAAAGAGATAGCCTTTATAGAATCCGGTATTTTCAGATCCTATTATACTTCAAGTGAAGGAAAAGATAACACCTATTGTTTTAGATTTCCCAATGGATTTATTGCCTCTTATTCTTCATTTATTTCTGGAAATCCCGGTGTTGAAACCATGCAGGCGATTTCAGAAGCTCATCTTCAGGTCTTAAGAAAAGAGAAAATTGAAAAATTAGTGAATGGAAATCCTAAGTGGATCCTATTTTTAAAAATGATTGCAGAGCAGGAATACCTCGAACTTGAAAAGCGGTTTTTTCAATTACAGAGGGATAATGCTACTCAAAGATATCTTTCCCTATTACAGAATCAGCCCAATTATATCCAGGATATTCCCTTGCAATATCTGGCTTCTTATTTAGGAATTACCCAAAGACATTTAAGCCGTATCCGAAAGGAAATTACTTTTTAGACATTTGTCCTGTTAATTGATCGCGCTGCGCTATAGTTTTGTCAAAAAATTAGAGATGCAGTCAAACATTTTAATTATCGGTGGAAATGGGATGGTCGGTAAAACTATTGCCCGAATTTTTAAATCAAGAAACCCTCAACACCCTATTTTTATTGGGGGTCGTAAGCCAGGAAAAACAGATCATGACTTAGTTATTGATGTGACAAAACCAGATACCTTTCAAACTATTCTGGATAAAAAGATTCACCTGATTATTCTGTCCGTAAATGATAAAGAAGATTATATTCTTCGTTTTGCCATTGAAAACAATATCGATTATCTGGATATCACTAAGCCTACGCCAGATTTAATGCGTGCTTATGATTTCGCTAGAACACAACCGGTGAAAAGCAGAATTGTTTTCAGCTCTGGTTGGATGGGAGGTATTGTTGGTGGATTGGTCAATACATTTTCAAATGCGGTTGATGCAGTACAGCTTTTTGTCTATTATTCCGTAAAAGATCTGGCAGGGGAAAGTTCAGCACATTTTATGGCGGAAAATGTTTCTAAACCCTTTTCGATGTACAAGAATAACAAACCTGTTTCCGTAAAACATTTTTTAAATTCTGAACCATTTACTTATTCCTTTGGAATAGGAAAAAGAACAGCTTACAATTTTGATGTACCGGATTTATATATTTTAAATAAAATTGAAAAGATTCCTGACGTAAGTGTAAAAATGACCTATAATTCAAAATTCATAACCTGGTTGTTAGGTGCTTTTCAACAAATAAGAATTTTTAATATTTTATCTTTAAAAGAACGGAAAATGATCTTTGGTTCCAGTGGCAAAGGAGATCAGTCTGTTTTTGATATTGTGATCACAAGTAAAAACGGCAGTAAGACAATCAGTCTGAAAAGTGCGAAAGGACAGGCTGAACTGACGGCTTTATCTGCAGTTTTACATACTGAAGAATTACTAAACAGCCGCCATGAGAATAAAGTTTATTTTAGTCATCAGCTGCACAAACCTGAAGTATTATTAGACTCATTAAATTCTTACGAAAGCATCAATATACAAACAAGAGAATGAAGAAAATAGCAATCATTAACGGACATCCCAATAAAGATTCCTTCGGTTTCGCTCTTGCTGAAGCCTATAAAAAAGGAGCTGACAAATCAGAAGCTGAAGTTAGGGAAATTGTTATATCAGATCTACAATTCAACCCCAATCTGAAATTCGGGTATCAGAAAAGAATAGAACTTGAAGCTGATTTACTTAAAGCCTGGGAAACAATACAATGGGCGGATCACCTGGTTTGGGTTCATCCTGTTTGGTGGGGTGGTCTTCCAGCTATTACTAAAGGTTTTATAGATCGGCTTTTTCTACCAGGTATGGCTTTTAAATACCGTGAGAATTCTGTTTGGTGGGATAAACTTTTAAAAGGGAAAACTGCACATATTATAACGACTTTAGATCAGCCGGGATGGTATTACCGGTTGTTCTATGGCCGGCCCAGCGTTAATCAGCTTAAGAAATCAACTTTGGAATTTTGCGGAGTAAAGCCAGTGAAAGTTACTTATGTTGGAATCATTAAAACTTCTGATGAAAAACAACGTCTTGAATGGCTCAATAAAATACAGATGTTAGGACAGAAAAGGAAATAAATACCTAAATGGGGAAGCTTCTATAAATCATTAATAATAGTTAAAAGTGTGCTAATATTTTTTCTGAATCCTTTTTTTTATATTATTTTTACCTGATAAAACTGAAAATAATACCTTTTATTAAAGAAACTATAGCGAACAGATGGTTGAAAATAATGTTGTCATATAATACATGGGTCTAAGGAAACTTTTAATCGGCTTAATCGTACTATTATCCGGTTCATGCATTCGTGCTCAGCAAATAGATACCCTGTATATTCAGCCCTATTCTCAGAAATACAGAATATCAGGATACCTTTCTACCAGTTCCTTAGAAGTGGACGATACAGATCGGCATTATACACCAAATTATCCGTTAAATACCGGTATAGGTTTCGCGATCAAAAATACCATTGTAGGCGTACAGTTGGGTTATGGTTTTATTCCCTTAACCGATAAAAAGAAATACGGAAAAACGAAAACCCGGGATTTTCAGATCCATCACTATGGCAGAAAAATGATATTTGATATATTTTTTCAGGACTATAGGGGTTTTTATGTTGAAGAAGATAAAGATCAAAATCCGCAAATGTTCCGGAATATGTCCGTCAAACAGATTGGTATGGAAGCTACTTATCTGTTCAATGGAAAACGTTTTTCATCTAAAGCAGCTTTTGATCTTGATGAAATACAATTGCACTCAGCGGGAAGCTGGCTTGTAGGATCTGGGGGATATTATTATCAACTAAAAGGAATGGAAAGAAGTAATTCTGATGGAACATACGAATTAGAAAATTTCCAGTTGGGGGTAAATGGAGGATATGCTTATTCCTGGGTGGTGAGTGATCGTTGGATGATGACAGGAACCATTCAGGCTGGTGCTAATTTTGGAAATGCTCCGAAATTATTGAAAAAAGGAAAAGTTGAAGTTTATCCGACAGCTTTTGCCCGGATTGCCGGAAATTATCATAAAAATAACTGGGGGATTTCGTTGGCAATCATCATCAACAATAAGATGGTATATCCTGTAAAGAGAGAAGAACTTAGTCTGACTGCGATTACCATGCAGCTTTCTTACGTCAAACATCTGGATGATCTTTTTAAGTCTAAAAGAAAATAGGAGATTTACCTCTGATCTCAATCGGTGCTATAGACAATCCGTATAACCATTTACTATAAAAATTTCCATTAAAAAACGTAAATTTGCAGCATGAATAATGATACCATTTGTGCACTGGCTACGGCCAATGGAGTAGGAGCTTTAGGCATTATCAGAGTTTCGGGTAACGATGCTTTATCCGTGGTTCAGAAATCTTTTCCAGGAAAAAATCTTGAGAAGCAAAAATCCCATACCATTCATTATGGGTATTTTATGGATGGTAATGAGGCTATTGATGAGGTGATGCTATCTATTTTCTTAGCTCCTAAAAGTTTTACGACTGAAAACTCTGTGGAAATTGCTTTCCATGGATCTCCGCATATTGGAAAACGTATTCTTGAAACCCTGACTAAAAACGGAGCGAGAATGGCAAAAGCAGGAGAATTTACCCTTCGTGCTTTTATCAATGGAAGAATAGATCTTTCACAGGCTGAAGCAATTGCCGATGTAATAGCTTCTGAAAATGAAGCTTCCCGAAAAGTCGCCATCAATCAGCTGAAAGGTGGAATTACGAATGAAATATCAATTCTGAGAACTGATCTGTTAAACTTCGTTTCATTGATCGAACTTGAACTGGATTTTGCTGAAGAAGATGTAGAATTTGCAGACCGGTCAGCTTTGAATCAGTTATTGAACAAAATAGAATTAAAATTAAATTCTCTCATCGAAAGTTTCCAATATGGAAATGCCATTAAAAATGGAACTGCTGTGGCGATCATCGGCAAACCGAACGCTGGAAAATCAACTTTGCTGAATGCTTTACTAAAAGAAGAAAGAGCAATTGTAAGCAGTATAGCTGGAACGACGAGAGATACGATCGAAGAAGTTTTACATATAAAAGGTCACGCATTTCGTTTAATAGATACCGCAGGACTTCGCGAAACGATAGATGAAATTGAAGCAATTGGTGTCAAAAAAGCAAAAGAGAAAGTAGAAAACGCTAATATCCTGGTATATTTAGCAGATGCTGCCACAGAAGACTTTTCAGAAGATATTGAAATGATCCGGTCTTTAGTGAGGGATGATTTAAAACTCATCATTTGTGCAACCAAAATTGATGAGGTGATTCCAACAAAATATGAAAACGTTGAGAATATTTTCAGAAATGAAATCACCCACGAATTTGATTTTATCACCATCTCTGCAGTTGAAAATCAAAATATCCAGGATCTTAAAAATGAATTGTCTTCTTATGTAGAACAGTTACAGTCTCAGGAAAGCAATGTGGTTATCACCAATCAACGTCACTTTGAATCATTACACAAATCCTTAAGTGCTGTACACAAAGTAAACGAAGCGATCACTTTCCGGATCTCTACGGAATTATTGGCCTATGAACTTCGTAATGCGCTGGAACATCTTGGGGAGATCTCCGGAGAAGTTACGAATGATGAGGTGCTAGGGAATATTTTCTCTAAGTTTTGTATCGGAAAGTAGAATTATGTAAATTTAATTCTAATAGGATTCAAAGTCTTTTATAAAAATAGAGGCGAGCTAATAGCTCGCCTCTAATGTATTCATATTAGCTTAAATTTCGATGCTAAAAATAAAGCAATGGGTGTGCTATATATCCGGAGTTATTCTGAAAGTTTAAAAACAAACTCATTTCTCGGGTCTTTTTTATAGGCATTTTTTTGAGTAACCGGTGAAATACTAAAAAGAGGGGAATAGGTTTTTACTTTTACGGTTTTATTATCAGGATAGAACTCAATAATTCTGAGCCAGCCATCACCTCCGTTACCATCACGATGGCCACCGCCTTCACTTTGCATATCAAAAAGCATCTGATTCACGTTTTTCCCGTAACTATTGGAATCTACACGGAAGCCCTCACCGGAGATATGACCACTTAGCACGAGCTCAAGGTTTTGCGACGGCTGTATGAGTTTTTGCCATATCTGTTCGCCGTTATTAGACTCTGGAAGAACGATGGTCTTGGATTTTTGAGGGACATTGTTTATTAAAAAAGGTTCATACATGAACCATGAATTATCTTTATCTGTTCTTTTATCTTTCTCATTCAGGAAAGCATGGGTTATTAAAATTGATTTATGATTTTTGTATTGAGGCATATCCAACACTTTTTTAGCCCATTCCAACGTTTTATTTCTCGGCGCAAATTCAAGGCTAAGAAATAAATAATCGACACCATTTAATCCCTTAAGTTCCAAAACAGAGTTTTCCATGCTTGGAGCACCAGCGTCATTAAAAAAGTTTTGTGCCAGATATTTTTGATTTAAACGATTAAAATTAGAAGGAAAAAACTCATTATAGCGGGAAAATCTTCGGCCCTCATCATTAATACTAAAGTCATGGTTTCCTGTTGCAGCTACGTACGGTACTTTTCCATTGAGCCTTCCCAGGATTGACTGCACGGATTTCCATTGGTCATCCGCACTTTGGTCTCCATCATATCCCTGATTAAGAATATTATTATGTTCCACCAAATCCCCAACCTGGCAAACCATTTTAATATTAAGTGGAGAGATATTGTCCTCAATCCATCTTACCATCAGATCTAAAATAGGCTGATTTTTATTCCATTTCACATAGTTTTGCGTATCTGGGATCAGAATGATACTCCATGATTTTTCATTGTCTAATTTTGGAGCTTGAAATTTTTCTTGAGCAAAAAGTACTGCAGATAGCAGTAACAGAAATAGCGATATATTCTTTTTCATATATTCTCTTTTTTATAATTAATATCCAGGATTTTGTTTTAGCGAGGGATTTGCATCCATTTCCGATTGTGGTATCGGCCAGTACTCATCTTTATTTATTCTGTAAACCACTTCCTGTGTTGAAAAATATACTGAAGCTTGTGAATGATTATAAATAGGATTTGCACTTTCATCAAAGCCTGTTACTACTGATTTTGTCCAGTTGTTTGCATTACGGTTTAGGTATAAATAGCCGTTCATCACATTATTGGCGATATTCCAACGTCTGATGTCATACCATCTTAATCCGTCATTTGCTAATTCTACTTTTCGTTCATATCGGAGTGCTTTTCTCAATTGAGCTTGTGACATTCCGGTATTTAAAGCGGGCATTTTTGCGCGGGCTCTGATTTGGTTAATCACGTCATAAACGGAATTATCCAACTCATTCGACTCAATTTTTGCTTCTGCATAAATCAACATTAATTCCGGTAACCTGAAAATTCCAACATTTAAATCTGAATTTCCACTTACAGAGGTCGAATTAAAGTCAGCAATATCAACCACTTTTCTCCATAGATAGCCACTGAAAGATCGATACGCATTCGTAGCGTCGGCATTGGTAACCTGTGTTGGTGCGCCAACTGACCAGTAGTTGTTTACTTTTGCGAAAGAGGTATTCGGTTCAAATTGGTATCCGAGATATCTTGAGTGTGGTCGTGCGGTATACATATCAAGACGCGGATCCCTGTTTTTAAACGGGTTCGCTTCATCATACAGCGGAGACTCAATTATTGAGAGACCATCTGTCATTTCATAAGAATCTATAAGGTTTTGAGTAGGTCCCCAGTAGCAAACTCCTTTACCCAAACGGGATGCTGCATAATATTGCTGATTATGCAGGTATCCTGGTACATTCATATTGTATTCTGCCACCCAAATCCATTCTTTACTATTAGCAAAGCCACTATGCCCAAATATATTGCTGGGATCCGGCTCTCCTACGGTATGATCTTTACCGGCATAATTCACAGAAGAATTGAATGGTGTTAAACTATAAACACCTGCTCCTAAGTCTAAGGCCTGTTTTGAAGTGATCGCCGCTGCCGCGTATTGTTTAGAATAAAGTTCAACCCTGGCTTTTAACATTAAGGCGGCTATACGGGATGCGCGCACATTTCCGAACTGCGACTGTGATATCGGAAGTTGTGGTGCAACCGCTCCAAGTTCGTTAATAATAAATTGTTGAATTTCAGTAACAGGTGTTCTGGGAACATTAGCATTTTCAAGCGTAACAGCTGCTTTTATTAATGGAACATCTCCGTAAAGCTCAATAAGCTGAGAATAGCAATAAGCACGAATAAATCTCAATTCCGAACCAAGCTCCGCCTTTTGCCCTTCGGTAAGTCCTGAAATTCCATCCAATTTATCGAGTACAGCATGACATCTTGCAATGGTCTGATAATGAACTTCCCATGGTTTTATAGCCAATGCGTTGGTTGTAGTAAGAGAACTTGTGATAGGCGATGTATAATTGGTTCCAGGTCTTGCATACCCAATGTCTGTAATATTATCCATTACGTGCCACATCGGAGTACTGGCAGCATCCAAGGTACTTAAGTTTCTATAAGCTGCAAAAAGACCCATTTTTCCTTCTTCATAAGATGCGGGAAAAGTCCCGGATGTTGGTCCGTTAAGCGGTTCTAAATCCATATCGGCGCTTGTGCACGAGGTGATTATGGCTAATAAAAATATTTTTAAAAAGTTTTTCATTTTTTTTAAATTAAAATTTAACATCGATACCGAATGAGAATGTTTTTACCTGTGGATAATAGTTTCCGCCTCCCAAAGCAACACCGTCAGAACTACCCAGATTGTAATTGATTTCCGGGTCATAGCCCTCATAGAATTTTGTGAAAGTGAAGAGGTTTTGTCCATTGAGGTAGATATAAACACTCTGCAGGAATGTTTTGTCTATAAAAGATTTAGGTAATTCATATCCGACCTGTACATTTTTAAGACGCATATAAGCGGCGCTTTTCATCCACTTTGTCGAGTTTTGTGTATTGTTTGTTGAGGTTAGGGAAACACGGGGAAATTGAGCATCGGTATTTTCCGGGGTCCAATAATCGAGTTGCCAAGGTTTCACAGCACTTGAGTTTACGGCAGGAATTACGTAGTGTGAATCCAAATACCCGTCAACTTTTCCAACACCCTGTATTAGTGCTGATAACCTGAAGCCTTTATAAGAAAGATCCATATTAAAACCGTATGTATATCGGGGAATTGTACTTCCGATAATGGTTCTGTCAGCATCAGTAATTTTTCCGTCACCGATTGGGTTACCATTAGCATCAAAAGCTCCGGCAATATCCTTGTATCGGATATCTCCCGGTTTTAAAGTTCCAAATTGTGTTGGACCGGCATCAATTTCTGCCTGACTTTGGTATAAGCCATCAGCGATAAAGCCATAAATGGAGTTCACGGAAGAACCAACCTGCTGGCGAAGAAGTGTTCCGGAAGACTGGCCTTTCATATCAACAATTTTATTATTGACGTCAGAAAGATTAAAGCCGATATTCATTTTAAAATCACCCCATTTTTCATTATACTGTGCACCTATTTCCCAACCTTTGTTGCTTACTGTTGCCGCGTTTTGAACGGGGGCCTGTAAACCTGTAAGCTGAGATGTGTTTAATCTTAAAAGAATACCATCAGTTTTTTTATCATAAATATCAAAAGAAAGGTCTAATTTTTTCCATAAGGATAAATCAACACCAACACCTGACATGGTTGTTTCTTCCCACTTCAAATTGGGATTGGACATAATTAATTGCTGTATGGTCTGATATACTTGTCCGTTCATAGAAGTACTTCCCAATGATAATGGTTCTGAAAACGGATAGTAAGAAGAACTGATATTCTGATTTCCTAATTTACCCCAGGATCCTCTCAGTTTTAATTGGCTGATTGTTCCTCTTAAGCTTTCGAAAAAGCTTTCTCTCGAAACCACCCAACCGGCAGAAAATGATGGAAAGACTGCCCAACGGTTTTTACCAATAAACCTTGAAGTACCATCGTATCTTACGTTAGCTTCAAATAAATATTTTTGATCGTAATTATAATTTAATCTACCAAAAGCAGAAACCAATAGCCATTCGTATTCCGAACCTCCATTATCCTTGGTTTCATTATCTGCACCAGCATCCAGCTGTTCGTAATTATCATATAGAAAGTCCCTTCTGTATCCGGATAGTATTTTTTCATTATAAGTTTCTCTTGAAGTTCCGGCAAGAAGCTCAAAACTATGCTTACCAAATTCTTTTTTTGCATCGGCCTGGAATTGATATGTTCCATAAAACTGACGTCTTCCAGATTCTGTAAGCTCTGTAAAAGTGTTGGCAGAACCCGCTTCAGTTCCGTCTTCATAATAGGTGGGTACACTTTTTCTGAAAAGATGGATATTGGTAGTATGATATCGTGGAGCAACAAGACCTTTTAAGGTCAGCCAATCGGTAGGTTTGTAAGAAATATTCATATTTCCTATAAACTCTAAGTCGTTTTGGGTGCGATTTCCACCATTTTCGATAAAACCAACCGGATTGATTTTTACCCATCCGTCAGAATAGTTATTGCCATAATAAATTGGAATATTTGTAGGCATTCTTCCAAGATAATTCCAGATGGTGCCTTCATCAGCAATCTGTTTTCTGTCTTTGTTTACCACTGACATATCCAGTCTGATATTCCATTGGTCGTTAGGGGTAATATCCATATTATTACGGAAAGTAAATCTCGTAAAGTCGGTATTTTTAATAATACCTTCCTGTTTTGAATACCCGAACGATGGTGATACACTGATAATTCCGGATTTTGCGGATAACGAAAAATAATGGTCCTGCAAGAATCCACTTCCCTGAAGGATCGCTTTTTGCCAGTCATAGTTGCTGGGATTTTTGTTGTATGCTTCTGTAAAAGCACTTATAGCCTCATCACTGTAGATCTTTGTGCCATTGTCATTCATACTGGCATCATTAAATACTTTCATGTAGGTAAGACCATCAGTAACTTTTGGTATTGCCGTTGCCATTTGCCAGCCTGTATACACTCTATATTGGGCAGATAATTTATTCCCCTTAGCTCGTTTTGTGGTTACAAGAATAACCCCACCAGCTGCTCTGGAACCATATATTGCAGCAGAAGCAGCATCTTTAAGGACGGAAATAGACTCAATCATATTGACATCAACATCATTGATGTTTCCTGCAACACCGTCAATAATAACAAGTGGATTGCTGTCGGAGCCTCCAAAACTGTTGATCCCTCTGATTCTGATATTCCCGGCATCACCGCCAGGTGCCCCAGTTTGTGTGGTCACCGTAACACCGGGTGCAAGACCCTGTAAAGCATTTCCAGCCGAAAGTATTGGTTGTCCGTTTGCTGATGAACCTTTCACAACAGATACGGATCCTGTTATAATGGATTTCTTTTGTGTACCATATCCAACCACCACTACTTCTTCTATTTTTTTCTCCTGTTGGTTTACAGTATCGTTTTTGGGTTTTATTTCATTTTCAGTAAAAGAATTATTAGAAGTTAATTTTCTAAGGATGACCGTGTTGTTCTGAATTTGATAATCCAAAGGAACATTCTTTTTCAGGTATCCTAAACTTTGCTGTAATGATGAATAGTTGATTTTGCTTTCATCTACCCAAATATTTTTAAAATCTGAAGCAGAATAAAAGAACTTAGTATGGGTAGATTTCTCTAATTTTTTAAGTATTTTGACTAATAGTACCTGTTTTTGATTGTTGGTGATAGGCATGTTAGCTTGGGTTTGTGCATAATTTAGCACAGGCAGTCCCATAGCTACGAGTAAAGCAATAGAAATTGCAGTTTTTTTCATAAATTTGAAGAGTTAATTTATTATTCTTTTGCGAGTTTTGAGTTAATTACAAGCACTGATAACGCCACATTATTGGTGCTGTTTTATTTTAATACAGAGTTATTTCATTTTCATTTTTAAAAACAGTTTTTAGGTTAAAGGGATAATTTATAATGGAAAGAATTTCTTTCAGATTTCCTGAGAATGAACCTGATACTTGGTTTTTAGCAATGTTTTTTGGATACGTAATGTTGACTCCATACGTATTTTCTATTTCAATTATGGCATCCTCGAAAGTTGTGTTTTCAAAAGTGAAAGGCCTTACCATACTCATTGCATAATAATGAAGATCTATTTTTGTAGAAGAAGTACTCCAGTTTTCATTAGGTAAAAGATATATTAGTTTGCCATTGTGTTTTATTTTTACTTTCCCTTCAATCAGTTTTACCTTTTTTTCTTCCGACTTCTGATCAACTGAAAATTTTGTTCCCAAAACTTCAACACTGAAGCCACCTGCATCTACTATGAAAGGTCTTGATTTATCTTTTTCAATCGAGAAAAAACCTTTCCCCTGAAATTTTACATTTCTATATTTTTTGCCAAAATCTTTATTTATAGATAATTTACTGTAAGGCTCTAAGGTTATAACACTATGATCTGATAGTCTGAAAGTTTTAGAAAATTCATTGGTTTGTAATACGATTGCTGACAAGTCATTTTTTGTTTCTTTTGGTGCAAAATCTTTATAAAAAAGCAGTATTCCGAATAAAGGAACCAAAATAGCTGCCGCAGCCGCCCAGTAATATTTTCGCTTATTATTTTGCTTAATTCTCCTGTCTATTCCTTTCCAGATTCTGGAATCGGTTGTAGAATCCATTTCCTGTTTTTCTTCGGAGACTGTTTTCCAAATTTTTTCAAAATGTTTTTGAGAATCTTTCATACAATTATAATTACGCGGTTAAATAAAAATATCCACCCCGGAGAGATGGATTTAATAATTTGTTTATATTGATTAATATTTAGTTAAAATAGATTTAAGTTCGCCTTTATGTATCGGACGACTTTATTGACTTGTTTTTCTACAGCTGTTTTGGAGAGATTATTTTCTTTTGCGATCTGAGAATAACTTATTTTTTCTAATTTGTTTTTATAAAAAAAAGTTTTACTTCTTTCAGGAAGTTCTTCGAGAAGGTTTTGTATTTTTCGTAATTGTTCTTCTTTAAATTCAGTATTCGTTTTTTCTGAATCGGCTTCATCTATTATAAAACTTTCATCGGAAAAAGAGAAAAGCATTTTATTTTTTCTATAAAAATTAGAAACTTCCTGTTGGGCTGTTTTGAAGATAATGGATTCTAAAGTCTGTGGATTTTTAAGAGATGAAGAATGTTTCCAGAGATGTACAAAAATCTCCTGCACAACGTCTTCCACATCTTCAATATTTGAAATAAACTTTTTGACAAAAAAGTATACCTGATGTTTGTAATCTAAATATATTTTTTTAAAATACTCCATTATAAAGCACCAAACGGTTTCAATGCATGGCAAAAGTAATCAATTCGTGTCGGGCTAATATAAAGTATATATTAAATTTAACGTAGATTATTTAATCTGCATTTACTTTAACAAATAATATTTAAACTTCTTGCTTAAGTTTATAATAAAAAATTAAGATGGAATTATTTTTCCAGTGTTACCACCTCTGTCTCGATCTCAGATTTGCCTTTTTTTAGTTTACGTTCTGTTTTTGTTAAAATCAAGCGCTTACCATTGGTTGTTATTATATAAGGCTCTTTGTTTTTTTCAGGCTTACCTATGAACAACTTATTAGCTTGAACCCGAAGTGGCAATTTCTCAGTGTGTTTACCAAAACCCTGAGTAATTCTAACATTTGTTGAAGTAAATGTGTAGGTTTTTTCTCCGGCTTTGTAAATTTCTTTATCCTCCTCCGTTACGATGCCCTGTTTTGTTTCTGTCTCAATTTTTGAAACAGCTTTCCATGTTCCGTTCAGGGAAGGGATAACCTTTTGGGAAAAAGCTGTTGAGGAAAGTATGAGTGCAATGCAGAATAGTAGATTTTTCATATCTGTCTGATTTGTATTATAAATATACTCATTTTGAAGGTTCTAAATTCTGTATTGGGAAGTAATTGCCTATAATACTACAAACAAAAATATATGGTTTATTGAAAATTAGACATTTATAAACGCAAAATGCCTTATAATGCTATCCAGTTTTTCTTACTCATTTTATTGTTGTAGTTCATGTATTTCTACAATATTAATTTATTTGGCAAGGTTCCAAGCCTACTTACTTTCAATTAAGTATTTCTACCTAGAGCTATAATTGGTCAATTGTACGCTACCACAGATTCTCACATCTTTGTTACTTTGAGATAGAAATCAAAGCTTCAGAGCAGATCCTAAAATGATGTATTCTGAAAAGCTATCGTGAACAGAAACTAATCAACCAAAAATACATTCAATATGGAAACAGCAAATGTAAACGTAAACTCTTCCGGCCAACTTCAATTGGGTGGTGGAGCTCAATTCTGGGTTTATCTTTCACCTCAGAACAATACAGCCAAAATGATTTCAACATGGCGTGTCACATTCTCGCAAGGCAGCTGGAGCGACTCTATTTCCAGTGAAGACCCAACGAAACAAATTCAGACACCTAATCTATCAGGTATCTTTGAAATTAAAGTAGAATTGCTAAGCGGATCAACGGGTACATGGCGACAGATTCCACCTCAACATGGAAGTTATAATGAAATAGGCTGTAATTCCAACTGTGCCTCAATGGTAGGCATTGTTGCAGACAGTACGAATCCTCCTCCAGGTGCTATTAATGCGCACTTTTGGACAACATGGGATGCCATGTGTAAAAGATAACGGAGTGTAAAAAAAATTTAAGTAAGGCGAGTCCATACTATTCAATTGCCGGTTTTATTTTTTTACAAGTTTAATTACATGATTTTAAAGTTCGTGTATTGACGTCCAGTGAAAAAATAAAACCGGTAATTGCTTTATAATTATATGGGAAAAATTTACGATTTTGCTTCCAAAATAATCCAGCCGACAGATGCGCCGTCATCCGTTGGGGTTATTTGTATCCAAACATTTTTATCTGCATTACGTATGAGGTAGGTATATGTAGTTGCATAACCAATGAATCCATATCCGCTCACATATTTTACCTTGTTTGCTTCATCAGTCGCTGAAATATCTGATGTCACCTTAGATTCGTTTATCTTTTTCCCACCCAGAGAAATAATTTTCTCATGTATTCCCTTTAATAATTCGGTTTCAGAATAGGTCTTTCCATCCTTGGCCTTTATCCTGCTGAAAAAGATTTTACCAACAGGTTGTTCAAAATGATCTCCAACCCAAAAATAAGCTTTATCGCTATCAGATATTGGATTATCGCTTACATTATCATATCCTTCAGGAAGAGAAATGTATGGAAAATCACCCAATTTCTTGTCAGAAACGGGTATGCTGTTTATGTCGAATCCTACATTTTTTAAAGGTTTAGTGCCCGTTGTGGTTTCTTTTTTCTGTGGTTTAGATTCTTGTGAATTCTTCTTGCTCTGACTGCAGGCGGTGATCGCTAAGACGGTCATTGCTGAAATAAGGATTTTTGCTTTCATGATTTGATTACTATTTTTATTTGGATTAATAATCTATACGTTTTTACCCATAAAAATATAAAAATATTTGGTTTAAAGATGAGTCATGAAAATAAATTATTTGATAAGGAATGCTTTCGGCATAAAACTGATTATCAGACGTTATGGAATCTTCTAACTACTTTATGTTACCCTGATTTTTTGTCTTTTTTTAGCAAAAATATAAACAGGTGGCATCAGTGAAGTAACCCAACGAATTTGCAAATCTTGTGTCAATAAAAAAATAAGTAAACTTATTTGCTAAAATCTGTACTTCTAAAAAAAATTTCTACACATTAAAAAATATCCATCATTATATTTTGGAAATAAAACATAATGATGGAAATTGTTTTTTTCTATCACCAGGAAAAAGCCTTTGATCTCCTTAATTTGTAATTTTGCCCTTCTCAAAAAGAAATAATGAAGCGGGTTTTTATTTTATTCCAATTTTTACTTTTCAATTTTATTTTTTCCCAAAAAGCTGATAGTTTGGACATTACTAACCAGTCAATAACAGATACTTTAATCATTTCTAAGAAAAATAGTATTGGTAGGCAGCTGGTAGTTGACGGTAAACAGATATTCAATAATATGGCACACAGCTATTTGAGTCCATTTTCATGGAAAAAAGATAATTGGATTGATGTGGGCGGAGTTGCATTGGGAACAGTATTATTGTATTCTGTAGACAATAATACCAGTCAGTATTTTATAGATCAAAGTGGAAAAGTGCCCAGTGTTATCAAAAAATTCGGATACTATTTTGGGAGTCCACAGAATAATTATGGCATTACAAGTGTAGTTTATCTGACAGGACTTTTTACAAAAAATGATAAAATCAGAGATACAGGAGTTCTTATGATTTCTTCTGCAACAACAGCCGGATTGATCCAGACATTATCTAAAACATTAGTGGGAAGGGCGAGACCGGGAACAGGTGAAGGAAAATCTTACTTTAAACCCTTTAGTGGACAAGCTGAATATCGATCATTCCCATCAGGACATACCGTGTTGGTTTCCACTACTATGTTTGCATTGGCCAAACAGTTTTCAAATCCATGGGTGAAAGCCGGGATCTATAGCGTAGGTTTTATAACGCCTTTATCAAGAATGTGGGAAGGTGCCCATTTTTTTTCAGATATATTTCTGAGCACTGCGATTAGCTATTTCATTGTAGATGGCACCTATAGTTATATGCAGAAGAATGAGTACCGTAAGGAAAAAAAGATTTCATGGAAGGTAAATATGTCACCTAATATGCTTGGTTTAAATGGGACCTTTTAATAATTATTCAGCAAATGATATGCTGAGTTTTTCAGATCGATGGAATTGAGCCAGATCTTGAATACGGAAATGGTGAAAAAAATAAACCCCCAGTTTAAATTAGCTGGGGGTTTGGTACATATTTTTAATGATTTATTTTTTTGGTTTCAAAGAAAAATTATCCACATATACTGCCTGATGTACTCCATTCAGCAAAACTTTCAGGCCTAAATTTGAATCTTTTTTTAAAGAAATAGTAAAGACTTTTTTATCTCCCGTTATTTTTGAAGATTTAGCTATTGAGACATAAGATTTGGTATCAGCTGTATTGTTTATTGAGAACAGTTCCAAAGTAGTTTCTCCACCGTTGTCAGAAATATCAAGGCTAAGGGTATATGTTCCTGCTTTAATTTTTGGAGTAATCAAATACATATTTTCTCCGGGATTGGTCATCGAATAAAATACGATTCTTTTTTCATTATTGTAAAGCATTGCTTTTCCTGACTGAGCAGTCCAACATTTGTTAATATCTTTCCAGGTATCAAAATTTTCTACAAGTGTGGATACAGTTTTGCACTGTGCATTTGCTGTTAGAAATCCTCCTAAAGCCACTATTCCTGTAAATACGATTTTTCTCATGTATGATTTATATATTATCAGATAAAATTAGTTAAAAAAGGTTGTACCAGAAAGCCATTGTTTAATAATCTAAGTTAATTTATTGGTTGGTTGTTTCCTTATTTGTATTAAATAAATTAAATTTATTAGACCAACTAAAAAAGTGTATTAGCTCATTTTTGTTTAGTTGCTCAAAATGAAAAATTTTATGAGGGAAGGGAATAGCATTCGAATACACTCCGTTATTTGAAAAGACAAAAATTGTTTTTTTGTTCTGGCAATTTTCTAATTCAAAAAATCTAATAAACCCTTTTAGGTCTCTTTCAGAGTGAAGTTCTGAAGAAGAATTTTGAATCAGCAAAACAATATGGTTGCAATATTTTATAATGTTTTGAAAATCAATCGCTGTATTATTTCTGATAAATACCTCATTTCCTCTATTCCATAAGAAATCTGCGATGTCATCATGTAATTCATCATCATGCTGTTCTTTATTTTCTATAATTATATATTTCATTATCAAAAATGCTTAGTTTGTGTTTTAGTCTTGTTGTTAAAGACTATAACTCTAATTATAAAATCGTGTTCAAAAATAGAATTTCATCTAAATTGAGAGAAATTATTTACTCTTCATGAAGAACTTTAATAAAGATATACAGAAAGAGGAAACAGCTGATAAAACAGCTAATAAGTATCAATCCTATGATCACGATGATTGAAAGTAGGTAAATCATTATTTTATGTTTTCCACCGTTTATGTGTCCATAGCCAACCGTATGGTTCTTCGTTGATATTTTCTGTCAATAAATCAACATACCTTTGCGTTATTTCTCTCTTATTTAGGATTTCCGCCTGAGAGCATATGGGGACGCAGGTTATTTTGTAATTTCCTTTTGATACTTGAACAATATGCAGGTAAACAACTGCTGATCCAGTAGTAAGCGCCAATTTTTCCATCCCTGAAAATACATAGGTATCTTGATTTAGTAGTTTGAATCTGTATCCGTTTTCTTTTATCCGGGGATATTGGTCAGCTAGAAAAAGATAAATGGCTGGAGATTGCTTTTTGGTTAAAATGTGTCGTACGGCTGATTGGTCGGGTATCAGCTTCATACCAAAACGTGACCTGAGCTTAATCATTAGCATGTTTATTATTGCCGACTTTAATGGTTTATAAACCGCATACATATCGTGTTGAATTTTATATGGCATAAAATTCAACACTTCCCAATTGCCGCAATGCCCCATACAAGAAATAACATTTCGGCCTGAGTTTACATATTGGTCTATTAATTCTAAATTTTCAAATATGATTTTCTTGTCCATTATTTCTGTCCGAACAGATACGCTTTTTATGATTTCAGCAAAATAAGCCGCAAAACAAGTATAAAACTTTTTTGCAATACGATGGAGTTCTCCATATTGCCTGTCAGGAAAAGAGCGTGTAATATTTTGAAATACAACCTCTTTTCTATAACCAATAATGTAATAAGAAAGGAAAAAAGCAAAAGAAGCCATTGCATATAGAAATGTCATAGGTAGTAAACTTAAAGTATAGACAATCATATAAAGACTCCTATATGCAAGAATTTGTACGGCTTGGTTTATTTTCATAAATTAAAATTTCATTTTTAAACCAACCGATACATATGGTGAAACGGAAAAATAATAATCATTATCCGATGCAAACACTCCTTTTAAAGTTCTGTCACTGTAGGAAGCCGGTCGATACAAATTAAGCCCAGCCATACCAGTCACAGAGAATCCGGTTGTGCCAAACTTTAGTTCAGGACGAAACCCCGTAACTATATATTGATGAGAGAAGATCACATTTTTACCGTCCTTTTCTAACAAAGCCACTTGTCCGTTCATTTCTATCGCATAGGATAGTTTGAATTTCTCATTAAAATCATAACCAGCTGATATTTCCAGACCTTCAACAAGTTCAACGTTGATGTCAAATTTCCCGTCGAGTTTCCATTTAACGTAAACAGCAGGAAATACCATTGGATAGCCTAAAGAACTATTTATAGCGATACCTCCGCCGAGGTCAAGATTGGGATTAAGGTGTCGGATAAAAACAATACCTCCACTTCCGAGAATATTTTTAAAGTTGATCTTAGAAAAATCGGTAGAGGGAGTAAATATTCCTATCCCAACGCTTGCCCTCAGAGACCATTTGTCATTCAATGGACGAAGATGATAAATACCCAATTGCAAATTCATGATTTCAGATACCATGTTTTCTTTGAAGTTTTTGTTATTCAACGCAACATATGCCCCGCCAAAACCAATACCCCAGGTAGTAGAACGATTGTTTTTATTTGATTTCATAGATAATGGGATGTTGACCGCTCCCTGGTAGACCATTGCAGACCCTTTGCCATCACCAATTTTTTCCTTGGGTTTCTCGCTTGGGGGTAGATAGTAGTAACCTGAATTTCCGATGTACTCTGTTTTGAAGGATACTTCCTGCGCCTTTCCTTTTAAACATAGCAGCGTTGCTGATGCCGTTAGGAATAATGCTGTTAACTTCATGTGATTTTAAATTTGTATTTGTAATATTTTGTACAAAATAACAATCAATGAAGTGGAGTAGAAAGTGGTAAGTTGCAGGCTTCAGAATCTACAGAATGAAATTTAGAATGAGTGGAATAAAATGAATTCTTTTATTTTAAAACTAAATAAATAGAAATGAGATGATAGACAAACTATAAGCTAGACATTAGAATTTTGTATTGGATAAAAGAACAGAGAATAAAGAGTGGAATATGGAATGTATGGTAGCTCATGTTATTCAATTATACCGTCCATCCATTTCAGGAAATCCGATACACGTACCCGGCTCACCAGAACTTCATGTGGGCATTCAGGTGAAAAGGAAAGTTTCAGACGGCTGTTAAAATACTTAATAACATTTTCAATAGCTTTTACATTACCAATGCAATTACGCGACACACGGAAGAATAAGCGGTTATCCAACTGTTGCTCCAATTGGTCTAATGTATAATTAATAATATGTCTTTTACCCTGAAACGTGTGCAGGAATACCACTCCTTCTTCACTATAGAAATGGGCAATATCTGTTGTTTCTATGTAATGATAGTTTTCTCCTTTCGATATGAGGAATCGGTTTTTGGTTTTTAGAGAGCTTGTTTGTTCTAAATTTTTGAGATCGGTTTTAAATGGGGAGCTATGGAAAATATTTTCAAATTTGATTAATGCAGTTTCTAATTCCTCTTCATCAAATGGTTTTAAAAGATAGTCGATGCTGTTAAGCTTAAATGCCTTGATGGCATGCTCATCATAAGCCGTAGTAAATATAACAGGAGTGGAAACCTCCACATGATTGAATATCTCAAAACAGTTACCATCAGCAAGTCGTATATCCATAAGAATCAAATCAACTTTGGATACTTTCAGAAATCCAATGGTTTCTATGGCTGTTTTAGTATGTTTTTCCAAAGAGTAACCAGGACGTAATTTCGTCATCATACGTTTCAGCTCTTCGTATGCAAACCTTTCATCTTCTACGATCAGGAATTTCATAATTGAATATATGGGATTTTAACAATAAATGTTTGCTTAGTATGTTCAACGATAACTTCTTTCTCATACAATAAATATTGCTTTGTAAGATATTTCAGTCCGATTCCACCTTTTTCTATATCAGTTGATGGCTGAATATTATTTGCTACGATGATGTAGTCAGTATTCATTGTGATTTTTATATTTAATGGCATTTCTTCTGTTGCAGTATTGTGCTTAAATACATTTTCTATAAGTAATTGTAAGGTAAGAGGAATAATGCTATTTTTTTCAAGATCAGATCTTTTATCTACAGTACAAGCAAAAGAGTTTTCAAATCTCATTTTCATTAGAAAGATATATGAGTCCAATACGTCCAGTTCTTCTGCAACAGAAATTAAAGGATGGTGATTAAGGGAAAGTACATATCGGTAAGTTTTGGAAAGAGCCTTTGTGAATTTATTGGCATTGTCGGGATTGATATATATTAATGAAGACAGAACATTTAAAGAATTAAACAAAAAATGTGGGTTTATCTGTGCTCTCAGTGTTTCGTGCTGAAATAAAAGGGCTTTACGTTTGGCTTTTTCAGAATCAGCAATCGCTTTTTGTTCAGATTGAAAATAATAGATCAGTTCAAATACCAATAGGATCGGAATATTTGCTGCCATTCCGAATGCGAACTTTATTAGGAAAGAAGGCATACCATTTTTAGAAACATGAAATACATCGTATATCAGATAATTAAATATCCCTAACAACATCATACATATTACAGTAAGTCCAGTAAGTCCAGCCAGTATACGGAGTAATATACTCTTTGAGTAGGGTAGATATTTGTTCAATAAAAGTAATAAACCATAATCAGCGATACACATGGTAAAGATTACAATATAATGGGCTGATAACTGGATGTGAAAATTATTCCATAGATCTTCCTTCATTAAAATAATGCTAAAAAGCATCTGACATAATGCATAGATCAATGTGGAAGCAAAAAAAATGAATAACCTTTTTATATCTATTTTTTTTAGTTGAATCATCCTTCAAAAATAAAATTTCCACAGGAAATTAAGTATAAATCTAGTACTTTTCTGATGAACTTCATTTTTTGAAGGATGAATTTCAAGATAGGAATATCTTAGATCTAAAAATAAAAAGACAGGTTATAATGTTGAATAATTATTCCAAAAGGATAACATTTGATAATACCTTCATAGTCTTTGATAAATCTTAGAATACCAACAATATACTCTAAAATTTTTGATGGGCTAATTAGTTATATAATAAATTAAAAAGCTTATAGAAGTATCAATTATACCAGCAGACTCCCTCCATCAACGACTATGATCTGGCCGGTGCTGAAGGTGGCCCGCATCAGATACAGATAAGCTTCGGCAATTTCATTCGCATTACCTACCCTTCCTGTCAATAATTTACTTCCAATCTGACTATAGAAAGCCTCTCTATCTGCTTCAGGTACGTTTGTCAAGAGATTGGTTCTTACTGTTCCTACGCAAACTGCATTAACTCTTATAGGGGCAAGCTCAAAAGCAAGTGCACGGGTAAGTCCTTCAATAGCGCTTGCCATTCCTGAAATTATTGCTGTCCCTTTCCTTGGCTTTCTTCCGAGTGCACCCGTTGTCAAAGTGATCGATCCTCCTTTTTTTATCAACGGAGTAGCATGCTTTACAGCCATTATTGCTCCCCAAAAGCGAAGATTAATAGACTGTTTTGCCTCTTGAATGTTCAGGTCAGTTAATTCGTTAAACTTTAGGGTGTCGCCTGCTGTAAAAATAAGGTGGTCAAATTCACCTATTTTTTTAAAAAGTAGTTCGATCTGCTTTTCGTTTCCTAGATCAGCAACAAGACCTGTACTTTCCTTCGGTAATAAATGTAATGCTTCGTCTACCTTTTGTTGTGTACTTGAAACAACAATTACTATTGCACCATCCGCAGCTGTAGCCAGTGATAAAGCTAAACCGATACCGGATGTTCCGCCTAATACAACAACTTTTTTACCAGCCAGACTGTTTTCACTTTTATTTTCCATAATCTTTAGTAAATTTTATGTTTATAATATCAAAACTATCAATCATTCATAATAATTTTACTATTCATTACCTTTAGGATAGTTACTATAATTATGGGAAAAACAAAATGTAATTCAGAACCCGACATTAACAGAAAATTAGCGCTGAATGACGCTTTGGAATTATTAAGTGGTAAATGGAAAATAGTTCTTTTGAGAAGTTTATATCTTTATGGAATTATGCGCTTTAAAGATTTACAGGAAACCATAGAGGGCATATCACCAAAAATATTGTCAAAGGAACTACAACAGTTAGAAGAAAATTTACTGATCACCCGGACAGTAAACAATACAAAACCGATAACGGTGTCTTATGAACTTACCGATCATGCTAAAGAGACTCTTCCTGTTATCAATGCTTTAATTGAATTTGGCCTGAAACATCGTGAGAAAATCAAGAATAAGTGATGATTTCATCATATCTACTACAAATGCTAATTAGGCTATAACTATATTAACTCTATTGTTTACTTTGATTAAAACTCTGGGAGCACTTTTCACAGTTGAAAAGTGCTTCCAGAGCAATTCCAGAGAATATGTATATATTTTAGAAAATTAACTTAATGAAAAAGCTGTGATTTCACCAGAAATAGGGATCTATCTATTATATTCCGATCATATACGGATTTCAAATAATTTTCTATTACAAAAAGCATTTTTACAATGAAAGTACAATTTTACCAAATAAAGGCCGCTCCCGTTTTGTATCCTCTATTCTTTGATGGGCTTTTTTCACCTCTTCAATGGGGTATATACTATCTATAATTGGTTTTACATGTCCAGATTCAATTAGTTGGGTAATATGATGAAGCTCATCTCTGTTTTGCCGCGTAAAAACAAAATGATAGGTAGCGTTTTTTTCCCATGCGTTGATCAGGTTTTGTGGCTGGGGAATGTCAACAAGCGTTACAATTTTACCATAGTTCGCTAAGGCTAGGGGACTGTCCGAAAGTGTGCTTCCTCCTACAGTATCAATAATTACATCTACACCTTTTCCCTCAGTATAGGCCAGTATTTCTTCAATATAGTTTTTTTGATGATGGTCAATGACTATATCTGCTCCAAGATTCTGAAGTTTTTCATGTAAAATACTTTGTCCTGTTGTATAAACAAAAGCACCCAATGATTTAGCGACCTGAATTGCCAATGTTCCAACACCACCTGCTCCTCCGAGGATGAGAATGGTATCTCCTTTTTTTAGTTGAGCCCGTACCACAAGCATTTCCCAAACCGTTCCTCCAATAAGCGGAACAGCAGCAGCTTCCTCGTAGCTAAGATTATCAGGCATCCTGGATAATGAGGCTTCGTCTGTAAGGTGATATTCAGCATAACTGCCGGAGCCACCAAAACGCGGTGAATAATAAACTTTATCACCAGGCCGCCAATTTTTTACTGCTTCACCTACTGCTACAACATCACCTGAGATATCGTGACCAGTTACAATTGGTAAATCAAACACTGACGTATAATCTCCCCGCCTTACCTGATAATCAAGGGGATTTACTGAGGTAGCTCTTACCTTCACTAATACCTGAGAAGGATCTGTTATGGAAGGAGTCGTCACTTCCGCTAACTGGAGAACTTCCGGTCCTCCATAATTTTTAATTACAATTGCTTTCATAATTAGATATTTCGCTTATTTTCGAAATGTTTAGTTAAAAAAATTCACAATGATTTTTGAATTAATTTGTTAAGCGTCTCAATCGCTCCTTCATTACGTTTGTAGTAGGTCCACTGACCCATCCTTGTAGCTTCGATAAGCCCACATTTTTGTAGTAAACTCAGATAGTCTGAGGTGGTAGATGGAGATAAACCAGCTTTTTTTGTAATGTCACTTACACAAACACCAAGATTGGAATCATAGTCCTTCAATTCATCAGCAGTAAAGTGGAGGTGAGGCTGCTTAAGCCAGACAAGTATGTTGATTCTAGCTTGGTTACTGAGCGCTTTAAAAACTGTAATTAATTCCATGGAACAAAGATATCGATATTTTCCGAAATACCGAAATTAAAATTTGAAGATTATATTGCCATATTAGCACCTGTGCATTTAAAGAGATTTACCTTGCACAAACCTATTTATGCTTGGACAACACAAAAAGAATTTCCTTCAGGATCAAGCAAAACTACATAATCAGCATCCTGTTCATAATCCCAATTTTGCATTTTTACAGCACCTATACTAAGTAACCGTTTTACTTCTTCTTTTTGGTTCTCAGTGATCAGGTCAATATGGTGTCTTCTTGGCTCCTCGGAGCTGGTGAGTTTCAACGATAACTGCATTCCCTGACCATTTTGGGGAATCAAAATGGCAAAATCCAGATCTGGATTCCGTTTCAATTTATAATTCAATGCCTTACACCAAAAGGTTATTGCTCTGTCAAGATCCTGTACTCCCCATACAATTGAAAGTATTTTTAAGTCCATATAATGTAGTTAGGATTATTAATGATAAATTTAGCAATTGTTCGATACGTTTACCCGTTCTAATGCTCAAATGTATTTTTAAAAAGCGGATCTTTCTTCTTCATTTTGACAATCTCATTAAACGTTTCTTTAGAAATTACAGAAAGTCCATGATGGCCAATAATTTTTGTAAAAGTTATTTTTTTCTGACGTAAAAAATCGCTGAATTCTTTTGTTACAGCTATTGCGGGGGTGGTGTATGAATCCGCAGGCAATGATAACAGATCTCCCTGATAGATCATTTTCTCCTGAGGCAGATATAAAAATGACATTCCTTTTGCATGACTATTAGGTATTTCAATAAATTCCAGCTTTTTATGATCATTTTCTAATACCTTTTTATTATTAAATACTTCAAAATTTACTTTTCCATTTTTATAAAGACTGCTATCGCTGTTTTGCAGCATGCTCATAACCGGCTGCTTCATGTTTTCTGCACAAATAATAGTAGCCCCTTCTTTCACAACTTCAGCAATACCGGCTATATGATCGTTATGGAAGTGAGAAAGATGAACATATTTGATAGGAATATCAGGGAGTGTGGTATGAATAACATCCAGTATAGATTTGGTCGTTGCTGATGATATGGGTGCTTCTGTAAGTACAATATAATTTCCCATATTAATAAACATGATATTGCGGTCTCCATCTACATTTTCAATCAGGTAAACATCTTTAGCGATCATTTTTGCAGAAAGTACGGGAGTGCTTTCACTAGTTGATTTATATCCTGGAGGAAAATCAAAAACGAGACTGGCGAAATTCTGATTGTATTTAAATAAGCTTAATGAATCTGAATAAATAATATTTCCATTGCGCTCCAGGCTGCTTTTCTTCGCAATCATTAATCCATCAGTCGGTATGTAATCTTCGAAACGCTGTACTATGGTGTCTTGTCCCTGTATTCTGGTGATTTTCTTCAAAAGAAAAGTGATTGTATCAAATCTGTATTCTTCAGTTCCACTTGGATTCTTTTTTAAGACAATCAAATCCTTTCCTTCTGTAAGCACGGACTCGTCTTTAATTTCCTGAAGTAATTGTTTAAGTATAAAATAAGGGAAATTGTTCAACAGGCTATTCTTCCTTTTATCGAAAGAGGCTGAACCCAGATTCAGTAGGTCTTTTCCCGTTCTACTGCCAATACCATCATATACATAATAGGTTGAGTCCCGTCCCAATCTGTAGGTGTCAAACACATAGCCTCCAGGATAATGATTCTGCGTATGGTGTAAAAAATGGCTGCCTTTTAAGTCAACAAAAAGATGGAATGAATCTTTTTCCGGTAGAGCATGGTCGAAATCATATCCTTGCCATTTATCTATATTTATCCTGTTAGTCGCATATTCAAAATCATTCACTGTTTCCCAGTTTCCCAATGCTGATATACTTTTTTGAAGTACATTGGTAGTTGTTTGTGCAGAAATAGTAAGACTCAGGCACCATCCAATGATGAATAAAAATTTTCTTTCCATAGATCAATTTGTTTGATTTTTTTCACATGTATGTGATGAAACAAATGTAATCAATTTACATGGTAAATAATTCTATGATAAAGTATTAACAAATAACATTGCAAAGTTAGTGTGGATTATTCGTAGTAATAACAAACATGATTAAAGGTTCGTCTCCAGTGTTTTCTATAGAATGATAGCCTATGGAGCTGATGGCCGTAATGTCTCCTTTTTGAAGCGTTTTTTTACGTTCTGGTCCCTGCGTTCCGGTTCTTTCACGATATTCTCCGGTTCCATGCACTACAACATACAATTCTTCCTCGTTTCTTTCATTATGGGTGTGAAATCCCGATTCATCGCCTCTATTTAATAAGACCATATAAGCTCCCAGACGATTATTGGTTAATTCATTCTGGTCGAACATTTGTAACATGTATACTGTTCCTTTTCCACCATACATTTTTTCACGTTTATCGATTCGTGTAATGGTTCGTTCATTCTTTTCAAAGGCCATTACATACAGGTGGATATATTTTGAAACCTCTTGTATAACATGATCAAATTCTGCTCCTTCAGATAATATAACGGTATCAGCCATGTGAGTTAAATATTAATTGATAATAATAAAGATCAATGTACCAAAAATTACATTGTAACACAAGCAAAATTGCCTTCATTGAAGAGTTCTTTTTATTGTGAACAAATAGCAGCCTGGAATACCAAATAGACTCCTTAACAAATCAGAAGCAGTCGGTATTCACTATCGTTTTCAATAGGAGCTCTATGAACACAGGGTAAAACTTGTTGTTCTGGATGATCTACCGCCAGTCGCCAAAGATGTCCAGCTTTTAAACTGACAGGTTCAGCATTTGGTTTGGGCTGATAATGCAGATCGAAGAAATAGTCTTTCAGGAAGTCTTCAAATTCCTCTTCCGGACCATTGTGTAATTTTTTAAGCTTATCCCGGATTTCAGGGATCAGAATTTTTTGTTCAACCTGATCATTGGGTAAGATTTCACTTGCAGTACCATGATAGGTACACAAAAAAGTATCCGTTAAAATCGGTGATCGATCGACATGATACGAATATACATCTGTTGAAATGAAATCGAACTCCTCATCCCGTTCGTAACTTTTGAGCAGATTGAGAGAAGGTAATGCTCCAAAATCAGTTAATAACTGTATATCACTTAAGATGATTTCCCTTGCCTCATTACCTTTTTCTGATAGTTGTAGAGCTAAAAGGTCTTCAATGGAAACTTCTGTGACGTTCTCTTTTAAATGAAGCTTAGATACGATCTCGTTAAAATCTCCAACTAAATTTCTGTGCCAGCAAATAGCATTCATAGCTCCCTGAAAATGGGTGTATACAAGTTCAGAAAAAGTAGAAACTATTCCAATTTGTTCATTGTCAGAAAATGTATTGTCCATATTTTAGGATAGATAATTTAGTTGCTTAATTCTTTACAAAAATAAGGAATAGGTTAGAAGAACATGCTAACATTGATTTTGTTTTTGTAAGTCATAACTGATTTATTGTAAAAAGTAAAAGCGAGTTTAATAACTCGCTTTTTATATGGTATATTTTAATTTTACAACGACTTAATCTTCCAAAGTAGGGGCATTCTCAATAAGCGTTTTTATGGCCTCGGGAAGAAATGGCCTTCCACCTGTAGATGGCACACATGTACCTGTAAAAGTAGCTTTTGTCGTTACCTTACCATTCAGAATAATGGATTGCTTAAAATGTATTTTAGGAGCATCACTTTTGTCGCGAAATAATTCACAGGTTACAGTGAAGGTATCTCCTTGTTTTAAAGATCTGAGAAAACTGATCGTGTACCCGGATAAAACCATATTAACGCCATTTTTTGCTTCGTTTTCCAGATTGAAGCCCAAAATTTCATCAATATACTGATGTCTGCATTCTTCCATGTAAAAAGGATAGTATAAACCATCCATAATTCCCTGTACGTCAATGTGCTCATCTTGAGTCACATATTCTTTTGAATATTTCATAATGACCATTCTATATTTAGTAGATAAATCTAATTATAAATTTTTCTAAATCAAAATTGAATCGATCTATCTTGAGTGGGGTATTATATATAAAATGTAGTCCATTTGATATCATGAAATAACAAAAACCACTGCGATTGCGGTGGTTTTTAATTATTCAATATTCAATTCAATTTTTGCTTTTATGTGATAATTATTATAAATGTTCTTTACTTATAATACTTATTTTTTAATCGTATTAAAGGTTTGTTTAGATCCGTCTTTCATATAAACAACCACTACATAGGTGCCCGACTTTAATTCTTTTAGCTGAAGAACTGAAGATGGTTTATCAATCGTTTTCAACAATCTCCCTGAAATATCCACTATAGAAACAGATTTTACATTCTTAATATCAGAAATATTTAATAGATCTATAAAAGGATTGGGATAAATATCGATGGTATTTTTGGCTTGTAAAGCTTCAGAAATACCAAGAGAAGGACCTTTGGTAATGTTGATGGTAAATATTCCGGGTGGAGCAGTACTCGACTGAACCCCACCTACGTTTATATAATAAACAGTACCAGCATTAGTCTGTATTGTGAGTATTTCAGTTTGACCTCCAGATCCGTTATTCACAGTACCTAAACATGTAAAATTTGAACAGACGCCACCATAAACACCAATTGCAGGGTCAAAAGTACTTCCAGATGGTGTTGTAACAGTAATGTTGTACAAACTACCATCGGCTATAAACCTAAACCAGGTACCATCCCTTATAAAAACAGGAGTTGCTGATGAAGAGCAGAAAGGATTACTTGTTGTTGCCTCACTTACTGCCGGACCATCCACCTGAGTATAAGAATAGGGAAAAGAGGAAGCGATCAAGGCTCCCTGACAATCATCATTAACAGGCAGGTTACGTACGCAGATATTGAAATTTACATTGTATCCGGGAATAGAAGAAGATTCATATACCCTAACATAATAAGTTTGTCCAACGATTAAACCTGATAGAATACCCTTCATTGGACAGATAGGTGGTCCGGGATCTGGGCCAGTACCAACACAAATCCCAGATACATGACAGAACAGACTTGTCATACTGCTGCCACAACTTCCGGAGAATACTTGGAAATTCATAGGCGTTGCTATCGGAACAGTATTCGATACTTCAACGAGATGTGTAGTTGCTGTTGCAACAAATTTAAACCAAACATCGTCAGTGGCTAATCCATTTCCGCCGCAGGTTGCGGGCATAGACTGAGTGGCTCCAACAGTACTTCCAAGCGTAACAGAAGTGCAGGATAGCGGAGGATTTATCGGTAGCAATACCGCACCTGAACATTCATCATTGGCAGGTGGTGGAACAATCCCAGCAGAATGAACATTCGCTGATTGGCCAATCGTTGGTGCTGTCGGGAACCGAATAGTTTCTAAATCTAAAAAGGTTCGGCTATTTGCCAGAGTGACTATTAATATAAATAGACACGTAAGTAGATTTTTTCTCATATTATTTTTTAAATAAAAGATAAATTACCCTGAACTGCTTTAGTTCACATACAATAATCTATCATAACAATAACCTATATAAATGGGTGTATTCATTACTTTAATTTCATGTAAAACGACCCCAAAAAATTAATAGCTCTAACTAAGAAAAATAATACTTCTGAAAAATAATCCGCATCGAAAACGATATCGGAAATAACTGCTGAATTACCGAAATGTAGTAAGACAGAAATAAAAGATCTTGCCAGATTGGAAAATATGAAGATCCAAAAAAGATTGGAATTGTTCCAAACTTAAACCTCAGATTCTTCCTGAATTTTAAACTTACACCCTATAATAAACGGTAACTATACTATAAATGATCAAATGTTTTCCATTTTATGGGATATATTTTTCATTTTCCAATACACTCAAAGATAGTTAATTTATAATATATTATGCATTAAATAATATAATATCATTTTAAATTTTAATCTTATTTGGATTTTTTATTTACTTCATAATAACTTATTAAAATATAAATTAATATTTTACATTCTCAATGTTTTGTCTTTTTGCAATATTAATAAAAATATATCCCTATTTATTGAAATATAATACTTTTATTCATACATTTGCTGTTTATTACTAGATGATTATAAGAATTTATAAGTCATTCTATTCAGATTTGTACCCGCTTGTTTCGAAGAATATATGATAAATTATTGCGGCAATTTGCACTATACTTTAACCTACATTGTAAGCAAAGTGAAAAAGTGAAATAGAGCTCGATAATTAATATAGTAGTAACCAGTAAAACAGACCATTTTTAAAATAAAATAAAAAACATGAAAAAAGTAATTTTTATCATTTTGGCTTTGGGTACAATAGCTTGTGCTCCTGAAAATTCCGAAGATTCACTGTCTAAATCAGCTTACAGCTCCAAAAGTTCTGAACTGGCTATTGCTTCTAAAAGTTCGCGACCTCAAAACTGGGCTCAGAAAGTTACAGGATCACCTTTTGATAATCTGTACAAAGTCAATAATGATGTTTATAGAAGTGAACAGCCCGATAGTGATGGCTATAACTACCTTGAACAAAAGAATGTAGCCTCAATTCTTAATCTGAGGTCAGGTCACATAGACAACGTTTCAGGAACCAACTATACAGGCACTTTATACAATGTTCCTATGGTGGCTTCAGATGTTTCGGATGTAGAAATTATCCAGGCTTTAAAAATTATAAGAACAGCTCCCAAACCAATAGACATACATTGTGCACATGGGAGTGACAGGACTGGAGTTACTATGGCAATGTACCGTATTGTTTTCCAGAATTGGAGCAAGCAAGATGCTACGAAAGAGATGAAGGAGGGAGGTTATAATTTCCATTCACAATATACCAATCTGGTTAATTATATTAGGGATGTGGATGTTAATTATATTAAGACACAAGTATTTAATTAACTTGATTTTAAGGAATATGCAAAAGTCCAATATCAGAGATGTTGGGCTTTTTATTTTAATCGTAAACCAATAATGGAATAGAAACTCTCAGTTAAAATTCCGATTTGGAATCTGAATGTTCAGAATGGTGAAGAACATAAGTAAGCATCCCTTCAATATTTTCGTGGGTATGTTGGAAGGTATCATGCACCATTTTAAAATTTAGTTTTTCTAATATATTAACTGATGACGGGTTATGAGCAGAAGGAAAGGCTGTAATTGTTTCAGCGCCCATATTTTCGAATCCAAAATTGATGATTGCTCTTAAGCCTTCTCCCATGATCCCCATTTTTTGAAATTCAGGAAGCAGTTCATATCCTATTTCGACAGACTTGTTGCTCAAGTCAAAATTCCAAAAACATAAGGCACCTATTAAAGCAGATTGATCTTTATAGGAAATTGCCCAAAATATACACGAATTCTCATTGAACAGATTTTCAATTTTTTGGATATAAGCTGTTGCATCACTGATGCTATTGGCAGGTTCCCTCCCTGTTAATTTGGCTACTTCATGATCTGATCGTAGTTCATAAATTGCCTGAGCATCTTCAAGGGACAATCTTCTTAAGTTAAGACGCTCAGTTTCTAATGCTGGAAATATTGAAAAATTAACGTTCATCAGTTATCTAAAATATAATTGTTTATTTCAATGCTAATCATGCTGATGAGAACACTCAAAAAAAATTAACAAGTTGATCAGGAATTATTTTTAACCACATTGATCATATGATCAATATCAAATGGTTTTTCGATATAGTCATCAGCTTTGCAATCTTTTGCTTTTTGTGGTAAATCATGTGATGTAGAAGTGAGGACAGCAGAAACTTCTTCTGTTTGAGGATCATTCTTTAATTCTTCAATCACTTTTGCTCCTTTCTTATCTCCTTTGATGTTATCGTCTACAATGACGACATCGGGGTCAATCTCGTCAATTTTTTCAATTGGTTCGGTTGTTAATGATGAAGTGACATCAAATCCTTCATCCTGTAATACCTCATCCATGATCTCCAGGATTTCTTCATTATCCTGAATAAGGACAACCTTCTTTTTCATATATTCTTAATAAGTTATATAAATATAAGAAAACTTTATGAAGGACTAACAGTTTAGTAAAACAAAAATAGTGTCATCAGAGAACTTGTGAAAATGAGGTTTGATACCAGGTTTTTTCATAAAAAAAACAGACAGCTCCATTCTAATTTCTATATTTGCACGGGTCAGCCTTAAATAACTAATTTCCTAAAAAGCAATAAACAAAAAGAATATAGAATGGATAAAATGAATTTATTAATTATTGTAACAGTAATCTCCTTATTCATTTCATTGTTTCTTGCATTCTTTCTACTCACCGTTAAAACAAAACACAAGACCAGCAATATTCTTTTTGCGGTTTTTCTTATAATCACGGCAATTGATACAAGTGATCCAATATTAGGCCTGTTAACTGACCGTCCTTCGAATCTGGGAATGCTGAAAACGACTCTGGCTTTTCTACAAATTCCTGTTTTTTACCTCTATATACTGTCGGTTTGTTATTCAGATTTTAAGTTTAAGCCCAAATATCTCATACATCTGCTTCCATTTTTAATAGCGAATATAATTTTGTTACCTCGTTTTTACACAGTAGATATCGCTTCTAAAATTGATTTTATTATCAATCGTCAAACCAGGATAGAACTGCAGTTAACCCATATTCTATTCCATATTCAGGTACTTATCTATTTTGTAGCTATTTTTATACTGTTGAGAAAAGCAAAAAAACTATATCTTGAAAACAACGCTGGTACAAGCATTAATTCTTATAACTGGCTGTTTCAGTTTACACTTGTACTCACTATTTTATATGTGATCGTCATTTTCAAAAACATTTTCAAATTTTCAGATTATCCCTACATTTCTGAATGGATAAAAATCGGAATCCTGGTACTTCAGCTGTTTATAGTGTGTTGGTATTTGTTTAAGGCGCTCAACAATCCCGGATTATTCAGAAATATTGATTCAAAATTAAAACTCGTTTCGGATATTATTTTAGAAGAAAAGAAGAACGAGCCGGAAACGGTAAATGAAAAAGAATACAACGAAGAATTAGTGAAATTAAAGAAATACATGGTAGAAGAAAAACCATTTCTTAATCCTTCTTTAACCATTCAGGATATTTCAAATGAGATTAAAATTCCTGTTCGTGATCTGTCCCTTTTAATTAATCATCAGCTGGGTCAACATTTCTTTGACTTTATCAATACCTATCGTATAGAAAATGCAAAGACCATTTTAAAAGATCCGACAAAAAATAAAGTAACGGTTCTTGAGATCCTGTATGAAGTGGGTTTTAATTCAAAATCATCTTTTAATACGGCTTTTAAAAAACATACAGGTTTTACACCTACTGTATATCGTAAACAGTTGTAATATAGTTGTTTGTAAAAAGTCGCACTTCTGTAATACATAAATCATACGTATTTTTTTGATGAAATAGGGCCGACTTTTTTTAGTCGGTCGCACAAGGCTGATCGTTATCCCAAATTTGTATCGAAATAATTTTTTAACCCAAAAAACGATACAATGAAAAGTTCTGTTTATTTATTAATTTTAATGATCATAATGTCTAGTTGTCATACGAGCAACAAAGCATTGACCCAAAGAAAAGACTATACCATTCTTACCGACAGTTTACATATTGAGCAACAATTAGAAAAATACAAACTTGCCGGATTTAGTATGGTGGTTTTTGAAAACTATGAGATCGTTTATTCAAAACAATTTGGTGTAAAATCCATAAACTCAGGACAGAAAATAGATCAAAACACAGCTTTTTCTACAGCATCTATTTCAAAACCGATTACTGCACTTCTTTGTCATATCCTTGAGGAGAAAGGACTGATTAATTTAGATGATCCTATAGACAATTATCTAAAACGCTGGCATTTGCCAAAAAGTAAGTTTACGGAAAACAACAGTCCAAACTGGAGACAATTTCTTAATCATACGGCGGGCACAAGTCAGAGTGGATTTGAAGACTATTATCAAGGTGAAACAATTCCAAGCATACAACAAAGTCTTTTAGGTCAAATTCCAAGATATGATAAAGAAATTGAATTCTTATTTACGCCTGGAACTGACTGGCAGTACAGCGGTGGCGGTTACGTAATTGTACAAATGGCATTAGAAGATACTTTAAATAAATCTATTGCAGAGCTTGCCAACGAGTATATTTTTTCACCTCTTGGTATGAAAAATACGACAATGATTCAGCCTGATGAAAATGGATTTCCGACCAATGTTGCTCTTGTCCACGATAAAGATAAAAAAGTAATTAAAACAGGTTTACCAATTACTCCGCAGGTTGGAGCATCAGGCATGTGGTCGACACCAAGTGATCTGGCTAAGCTCTCTATTGAGATACAAAATGCCCTGCGTAACAAAAATAACAAAGTGATTTCTCATCGTATTGCAAAAAAAGTAACAGCAGTCTCTGCTTTAAAAAATGCAGTTGGTGGATGGGGTTATGGATGGCAGAAGTCTTTTGGCTATAATAACTACAGTTGGTTTTCATGTAATGGCTCTAACACTGGAGTGGGTGGGAGTACTTTCGCAACAATGACAGATGGTAATGGCTTTGTTTTTCTTGCTAATGGTGAAAAGCCAAACCGTATTCCTGTGATAACTCAGGCTCAAAGAAAGATTTTGCAACTGATGAACTGGAACAAAAAAGGAACTGATGAAGATATTCAGGAAATGCCTTTAGCCTTAAAAGAGAAACTGATCGGAACATATGACGATTTCCTTTATTCGCAAGGAGTGGAAACTAAAATAGTAGAAAAGAACAATCGCCTGTATGTTGAGTCTCCATTGTTGGAATTTTTTAAAGGAAAAAATGACAATGAGTTGGTGTATCTGAAAAATGGATTATTTAAAATAATTGATTATCCTAATGTATTAAAATTCGATTTCAGCAATGGAAAACCAAGTTCTGTAACCTTAATAAGAGATCATCTGAATACTAAAATCCAGCTCACTAACAAAAAATAAATAATGATTATAATGGGATTAAGTATACTGTAATACAGTTGTTTGTAAAAAGTCGTACTTCCGTTTGTAATCTATCAAACCTATTCTTCTAAATAAATGCGTTCGACTTTTTTCAGTCGGTCGCGGGAAGATCATTTCTTTCACACATTTGCATCAATATAAATTTAACCTAAATAAAAAACTATGAAAAACGCATTAAAAATGGTAGCCGTATTATTAATAAGCAACTTTACTTTTGGGCAGGACTATTCTAAAAAGATCGATTCCATTATTCAAAGTAACTATAAAAATAATCCGGATGTAGGGATCAGTGTTGGTTACATCAATAATAATAAAGAACATTATATCGCATATGGTAAACTGAGTAAGGGAAATCAAATGGATATTGATAAAAACTCCCTGTTTGAAATTGCTTCAATTACTAAAATTTTAACTTCAAATTTAATTGCACAGGCAGCTATTGAAAATAAAATAAAATTAGATGATTATATAGACAACTACCTTCCTAAAGAATATGTATTACAGAAGGATCTTAAAAATAAAATAAGAATATCGGATTTAGCTTCCCATCAATCTGGCTTGCCTGATGTCGATTTTGCAAAACTTGTAGAGCTGGATTCGCAACAACCTATCAATAATGTAACTGAAAAAACATTAACTGATATTGTCAATAATTGCACTGAATTAACTGATTATGGAAAATACCGTTATTCAACCCTTGGTTACACTTTATTGGGGCAAATCTTAGAAAAGGTATATGAAAATACTTATGATGAGATCATTCGTGAGAAAATACTCAAGTCATTAAAAATGAATCATACCCTAACAAAAGATTTTAATGTAAAAAATAAAACAACAGGCTACAATCCTAATGGTGGTGTTCAGGAATTTCTTAAATGGAATGTTACGGCACCTGCAGGATTAATAAAGTCCAATACTTCTGATATGATCACCTATTTGAAAGCGGTTTTGACTAAAGGAAATAAAATATCTCAGGCAGCAATGCTGACCGAAAAGATCTTCTATAAAGATAATAATAGAGAATTGGGACTGGGGACAAACATTATAGCGGATGATAAAAATACCGTATATGTAAAAACAGGTGATTCTATGGGACAATCTTCGATCATATTTTATAACAGGGTTAAAAATTGGGGCGTTATCGTACTTCTAAGTCAAAGAAACTCAAAGATGAGACAGAACTTATTTAATGAAATTTCTCAAAAAATATTGAAATAAATCTGTTCTTTACGTAAAGTATTAACTGATCCAGGAAAATAGAATTCCTGGATTTTTTATCATCATTAAATATCTCCTATTATTTTTCCAACAAAAGTGTATTATTGTTGGCAAATCTATTAAATTTGGTTCGCCCGCTTATCTGATTCCTTCAAGGGAATCTGTTTGTATAAGTGTTATCAATTTTAATACACAGGCCATTCATGAAAAGAAGAGACTTTTTGAAACATTGTTCAGTTGCAGCATCCGGTTTAGTTTTAGTGAATGTATTGCCGTCATATGCACATGCAATGCTGAAAGAAGGAAATTTACCCCTTAATAAGTCACTATTTGAAATATTCAGTAACCCGGAAAATCATTACCGGCCATTTGTCCGTTGGTGGTGGAACGGCGATAAAATAGAAAAATCAGAACTTGCCCGTGAACTCAGGATTTTAAAAGATGCAGGAATAGGGGGTGTAGAGATCAATCCCATATCATTTCCCTCACGAACTGATGATATGAATAAACCCAGTGTAGACTGGATGAGTGATGAGTGGATTGAATTATTGAAATTCACCCTTGAAGAAGCTAAATCATTAGGGATGACCTGCGATTTGCTTGTCGGTACCGGATTCCCTATGGGTGGTGATTTCCTGAAAAAGGAAGAATGTTCACAGATCGTGGTGATCGCTGTAAAAAAATTGAAAGGTCCCCTTACCACAGAGTTCTCTCTTTTTGATCTTTACAAAGAGGCTGATCCGGCCATTACAAGTCCATATAGCGGAAGAACAATGGAAATGATGGAAGTAAAGCTTGTTCCCGATCCTTTAAACAGTATGGATGAAGTAATGAACCTGTCGGATCAGATTAAAAATGGGATGATCAAAGTTTCTATACCTAAAGGTGATTATGCCATTTACGGATTGGTAAAAATACAGCGCTTTATGAGTGTGATCCAGGGTGCTCCGGGTGGTATGGGACCTGTACTGAATCATTACGATACTGAGGCAGTAAAGAAATACCTCAACAGGATGAGTGACGGCATTCAGCAAAAAATAGGACCGCTTGCTCCAAATGTCAGATCTTTCTTCGTCGACAGTCTGGAGACGGAAGGAACGAACTGGAGCAATGATATGATGAGCGAGTTTAAACGGAGAAGGGGATATGACCTGTATCCTTATCTGCCTTTTGTTTTATTTAAAATTGGTGGAATGGGAAATACGACCGGTCAGAATATCCTTTATCCCGTAAAATCAGGTCCGGAATTTAAAAAGATGATCGACCGGATGCGGTACGATTTTGAACTGACAAAAGCTGAAATATTTGAGGAAAGATTTGTACATACCTTTGTACAGTGGTGTAAAGACAATAAGATAAAATCAAGAGCACAAGCTTATGGACGCGGTTATTTTCCACTGGAAGGAAGTTTTGATATCGATATCCCTGAATGTGAGACCTGGCTGAAATATGGAATAGGAGAAGATATCAGTGAGGAAAAATTCACGCAATATCCCTGGCATCTGGGTAGGGGAAATACGATGATCAATAAATTGGTTTCCTCCGCAGCACATTTAAAGGATAAAAAGCTGATCAGCTCAGAAGAGCTTACCAATACGGATATGGTCTTTAATGAATCGCTGGAAATTTTTAAAATAGCCGGAGATCAGAGTACGATATCCGGAGTTACCCATCCTATTTTTCATGGATTTAATTATTCGCCACCGGAAGCAGCTTTTCCCGGCTGGATAACCTATGGTGGATATTTCAATGAGAAGAATACGATGTGGCCGTATTTTAAACATTATACAGATTACCGGGCAAGATTATCAGCCGTATTACAGCAGGCAAGTATGTTTGCTGATATTGCACTTTTGGCACCTTTTGCGGATCAGTGGTCGGAATATGGGGCGCAGATGGAACCTTTCCCTGTTATGGTATCGCCAGCTTATCAGGCATTGATCTGGGAATCTATTCATCAGAATGGTAATGCCTGTGATTATGTCTCTGAACGCGTCATCAACGACTCGGAAGTCAAGAAAGGTTTCCTTACTTATGGAAAGAGAAAATACCATACTTTATTTTTGATCGAAGTACATAGTTTAGATACAGCTACCGCCAGTAAACTCCATGATTTTGTTAGCAGTGGCGGAAGAATCTTTTGTATTGAAGCCACACCAGACCGGTCTACAGGCTGGAATAATTATGAGAAAAGAGATCGGGAAGTAAGAGACTGGGTCACGAAAATGCAGGCTTATCCTGACCGCTTTATTTTCTTAAAAAAGCCAGCGTCTGATTTCCTGGGTTGGTATAAAACTGTTCAGGAAAAGTATAATATTAAGCCTTATGTGAAGATTCAGTCCCCAAAGACGTTTGTCACCCAGGTGCGTTATCAGACAGATAAAGCGGACCTTTTCCTGTTTAATAATTCCAGCAGTAAACACAATGCGCCGTTGGATATTACATTTGAAAAAGAGGTGATCAGACACAAACGGGCCTGGTTATGGGATGCTGCAACAGGTAAACGTTTCAGACTGGAGCTGCCGGAAGGACGCCTTCATATCGATTTAGGCCCTGCCGATTCCAAGCTGATTGTTTTTGATCATGATAGAAAAGGAATAGTCTGGAAAGACAGTCCTTTAACTGGAAATAACTCAACAGAACTTAACAATACCTGGGATGTTGAATTCAGACACTATGATGGAACCATTAAAAAAGAAGAACTGAATAAACTGGCTGATCTTAAAGAACTGCCTGCATATGCAAATTTTGCAGGAACGGTAGTATACCGGAATAGGTTTCAATCAGGAGATAAGTCAACAATAAATTATCTGAATCTGGGAAGTGTATATGGGATCTGTGAGGTACGTATCAATGGAGTAGAAGCGGGAACACAGTGGTTTGGTAGAAGAATTTATCCTTTGGAAGGTTTAATCAGGGAAGGAATGAATGATATCGAAATTAAGGTGGTTACCGTCATGGTGAACTATATGAAAACCCTTAAAGATAATGTTGTTGCACAATACTGGACGAATCAAAAAAAGAAGGACCAGCCACTTCAATCCATGGGTTTGGCAGGTCCGGTCACTATTTATTAGAAAAATTTAAAAATAAAACAACAGCTTCAGAGAAATCTGAAGCTGTTGTTTGCATATACTTTCTGTTGTTTGTATAGTTTAGTTTCGGAAAAACTGACCTACATCTGCTGAATCAAAAGTGAAAGCAGTCTGGTTTTCAGATTTATCCAGTTTTTTACTAATGGTTAAAGCCCATAAAACCAATTCTTTGCAAAAATTCTGATCTTCAGGGCTGAGTCCTGAAGTATTTTCTTCAACCACTGCTACCAGAGGGGTTATGCTGTTTAGTTTAGCATAGAATTCCTCATCTGAATCTGCATAATTGAGTTCAAGGTGGTTTTTGTTAAACCATTTGATCAAGTCAGTATATGGTGTTTTAATACTCTCTTTTTCCAGCTTGGATATACGTGGGAACAGCATTTCAAACTGTACCATAACCGCTTTGTCGATTAATATTTTCGCTACATAATCTGCACCTTCCTGCTCGCCTTCATACACAAGTTCTATTTTTCCTGTAATTGATGGAATGATCGACATAAAATCGAGCAAACGAATTGTCGTTTTTTCGGCACCAGACTCGATCAGACGTAATTTTGCAGCCGCCATTAAATTTTCCATAGCACTGATGGTAAGTCGCGCACTTACACCACTTTTTGCATCCACATATTCACTGTCACGTGCTGCAAAAGCAACTTCTTCCAGAAGATCTTTTGCCAGACCTGGAATTTGTATTTTTGATCGGTCTTCGGTTGAAACCCTGGCTTCCTGTTCTGTAATCTGTCTGGCAAGCGCAATCGTCTGAGGATAATGGGTGAAAATTTGCGATCCGATTCTATCTTTTAAAGGAGTTACAATACTTCCACGGTTGGTATAATCTTCAGGGTTTGCTGTAAAGACAAACTGGATATCAAGTGGCATTCTCAACTGAAATCCACGAATCTGAATATCACCTTCCTGCAAAATATTAAATAAAGAAACCTGAATCCGTGCCTGTAGATCCGGAAGTTCATTTAATACAAATATCGAACGGTTGGCACGAGGAATCATTCCATAGTGTAAAACACGCTCATCGGAATAGGGGAGTTTTAAAGTAGCCGCTTTAATAGGATCTATATCCCCAATTAAGTCAGCAACATTCACATCCGGTGTTGCCAGTTTCTCAAAGAAACGGTTGGAGCGGTGTACCCATGAAATAGGGGTTTCATCACCATGTTCAGCAATAAGATCCCGGGCAAATTTTGAGATAGGCTGAAACGGACTGTCATTGATCTCGGATCCTTTTACAATAGGCATGTATTCATCAAGAAGATTGACCATACTTCTTGCAATCCTCGTTTTTGCCTGGCCACGTAAACCCAATAGATTAATATGATGACCGGCAAGAATAGCTTTTTTCAATTGCGGAACTACCGTATCTTCATAACCTAAAAGACCTTCAAATACAGGTTCTTTAGCTTTAATTCTTGCAATTAAGTTTGCCTGAATTTCTTCATTGATCGTTTTATCAGTATAACCGGATTTTTTTAATTCTTTAAATGTAATATCGTTTTTCATTTTCTTGTAAGTAATAACAATTATTTAATGATACTTTTATCTTAATTATAGGTCTGACATCTAATGTCTAACATCTGACATCTTATATCTAAATTCTTTTAATTCTGTTTTTTTCATAATCTTCAAAAATCATTTGCCCTAAACCTGAAAGACCCGTTAAAAAGGCTTTCCCTTTATTTTGTGCTGTAAAGGCTTCCACAAACTGACGCAGATAAGGATCCTGAGCAATCATAAAAGTAGTGATTGGAATTTTCAGTTTTCTGGCTTGTGCTGCTCTGTTGAGGCATTGGGAAACAATCATTTCGTCCAGGCCATTGCTGTTCATATAAAACTCACCTGTAGGCAGTTGAATACAACTTGGTTTTCCATCAGTGATCATAAAGATCTGCTTATTGGTATTTCTTTTTCTGCGAAGAATATCCATTGCTAACTCTAAACCGGCGACTGTATTGGTATGATAAGGGCCGACCTTTAAGTAAGGCAGATCCTTAACTTTAATAGGCCAGGCTTCATTTCCAAAAACAATAATATCAATGGAATCCTTTGGATATTTTCGGTTAATTAATTCTACCAGCGCCATGGCCACTTTTTTAGCAGGCGTGATACGGTCTTCACCATATAAGATCATGGAGTGGCTGATGTCAATCATCAATACGGTACTCATCTGCGCTTTATGTTTGGTTTCCTCTACGATGAGGTCGTCTTCCGTGAGGCGCAGGTCAGAAATTCCGTTATTGATCTGTGCGTTTTTTAGACTTTCAGTCATATTCACCAACGACAGATCATCTCCATATTGATAGGTGCGATTTTCACCATCTCTTTCATCACCAACACCCGTTTTCGATGTACGATGGTTTCCGACGCCGCTTTTTTTCAGCTTTCCAAAAATCTGATCCAAAGCATATTCCCGTAAAGCAGCCTCCAGTTTGGCAGTCAGTATATTTTTACCTTTTCCTGATCCGGAATTCCCATCTTCAGGATCATCTTCTTTTTTGATGTATCCGCGTTTTCTTAAATCCTCTTCAAAATCCTCAATGGTATATCCATCGTCGAAAATGTCATATTCTTTATTCAGCATATCGAGCCATTCAAAGGCTTCTTCGATATCTCCGGAAGTATGGGTAAGCAAATCTTTGAAAATATCAAAAACCCGGTCAAAATTTGATACTTCTTCCGGAATATGTTTGCTGAATGTAAATCCTTTGTGAAAATTAAAATCTTTATTAGTCATGAGACGTTGCTGTTTTTCTACTAATTGCTTTTAAATATTTGTTGTATTTGTCTGGAATTAAATGGATTAAAGATTGTTATTGTCTTTAAATTTAAGCAAATTTATTTGTAGATTTTTTGTATTTCTTCCTTAAGTTAAAACAGACAAGTTATGAAAATATACAATCGGGAAAAATAGAAAATACTAATGACAGTGATAAGAAATGAAAATATAATATACATGACAAGGGGTAGTAAATGATTGTTTAATTCGCTTATATGTAAAGTTTATAAAACTAAAATGATTTTAGTTAATAATCCGTGATGTGTTAATTTTAGTACATTTTTCCTTTAGTAGAACAATATTTAGTAAAAATTTTATATTTATATAATAGTTTGTTGAATGGGATTTTCCTTGATAGAATTAGCAATTGTATGTATATAATAACGGAGCAGTTAAAGGATAGTGGATTTAGTATCAATCGATTAGATCTTATTATAAAAAGAAATAACAATAATAGAGAATTTAGCACGCTGGATTACTTTTGTATCTATATCATTTTAGAAGATATCAAACTAACCGTTGAGAATGTATCTTATGACATTCAGGCAGGTAATATTGCATTCGTAGGCCCTCAAAAGAAAGTGCTTTTTGGTAAAGTGATAAGATATGAAATTTTTGTTATTGCCTTTTCAGCAAGTTTCTATGAACGATCAACAAAAGACAGTTTGTTCATCAATTCCCAGCTTTTCTTCAATTATGATTCAGATGTATTTATTGCGCCCTTCACTAATATTGAACAAATGAAAGTAGTTTTTATGGAGCGGATGGAGAGTTTTCAGCGTAAAGATAAGAGCCTGTATATTTCTGCAGCTCACAATGCAATAGAAAGGCTTATCCTGGATGCATTTTTACATATACCTACCGAAGAGATAAAGAAAGATTTTAAATTCGACTATATGTACTATGTCAATAGGTTTAAAGTCATTTTACAAAGAGATTATAAAAGGGCAAAGAAGGTCTCCTATTATGCTAATGAACTGAATATTTCTGCCAGAAAATTAACAGAAATGACTGAATATGTTCTGGGAAAAACTGCCAAGCATATTATTATTGAAAAGTTGGTGAATGAATGTAAAAAAGCACTTGTTTTTTCTAACTGTACAATCTCTGAAGTCTCTTATGAACTGGGTTTCAGTAATGAAGGGAATTTTACGAACTTCATTAAAAAGCACACCGGAAAAAATCCCTCAGAATTGAGATAATTCTAGAACTTATTGTATGAAGTTATAGAATTTATTGTATATTTACCTAAGTAACCGATTGGTGAAAAATCTAGGCTATATGCTTTTTACAAGGTTTTTATTAATTGTTTTATTTTTTGCAAGTGCAAAATATTTTGCTCAGATGTCTGATGCTTTGAGGCTAAATGTCCGCTTATATCCGGTGCAAGTCCTTTCAATTAATTCTGATGTATCTGATAAAAAAAGATCCCGGTCACCTGAATTCCAATCTGTGACGGTATCGAGTCCCTCAGGTTTTGAGGTTAAAGCGCACCAGGAAACTAATAACAATATAAAAGAAAACCTTGAAAACAGTTGTTATAAAGAATATAATCTGATAGATCACCAGAAAGGAGTTATTCAGAAAGTGTATAAAATAAATGAGAATATAGAAAAAGTGATAAAAAAATTAGGTTGCGAAGTTGATTTTCAATCTGATCATTTAGTGCTAACACTAATTTCTCAATAAAAAATATACAAAGCTTTATGGAAATTATCATGTATAGATTAAAATTTTCCATAATGTCTTTTTTACCGATAAACGTATAAAAGTGAATTATTTAATAATAATATAATATATCTTTTAATTTTTAACGGTATTTTTTTGTTGACATTCGATGCTTTTTATGATTTTTTCATAAAAGGCTCTTTCCGTGTGTAAATAATTCACTACATAAAATCACAAATTTTAAGTATTTTTTCACAAAAGCATAAGCTATCTTTCTATCTACATTTGCGGCAAATTCTAAAAATTAATAATTATTAATACAAGAAAACCGTTTTAAATTATGAAGAAATGTATCTTAGCTTCTTTTGCTCTATTAGGATTTGCAGCATTACAAGCTCAACAAAATGTAACACTCAATGTGAGATTGAAACCTATTCAAACTCTTGTGGTGAACAATGCTCAGAAAATCGTTAACCTTGACTATGTGACCAAGGATGACTATGTAAATGGAGTTTCTTCTGTGAATGCAGACCATTTAAGTATCTACAGTACCGGAGGATTTCAGGTAAAAGTAAAAAGTGCCAATGCAGCTTTACAAAATGGAGCTAAAAATATTCAGGCCAATACCGTACAGATCAAAGCAAGTGCAGGATCTGAAGCTGTAAATGGAGCGCAATATGCGCAGAATATACAATTATCTGCCACTGAAACTACCTTGGTTACTTCTCCCAACGGAGGTGTAGATAAAAAAATCAGTATTGAGTATAAAGGTGCTGGAGCTAATGCTTACCTGGATAATTATATTGCTGGTCAGGCTCCTACAGTGTATACTACTGAATTAACGTATACTATTATTTCCCAATAAAATAATTAAAATACTGTTAAAAAGATAAGGTGTTACAGGCTTTTGTTGCACTTTATCTTTTTCTGTCATATGAAGTATTTGTAATGAAAAAACTGTTTTTTCTCTCTTTATCCCTAACCTGTTGTTTACTTTCCCAAGGATATGCACAGACAGGAATTTCTGTTTCTCCACCCAGGCTGTATTTTGAATCAGATTTAGGCAATAGTAATACTCAAAAAATAACGGTTACCAATGTAAGTGCAAAAAATGCTCTGGATCTGGCTATAAGTTTAGGTGATTGGGAGTACGATGATAAAGGGGAAAATATGATGTACGGGGCAAACACACGTCCAATATCCTGTGCCGGCTGGGCATCTGTAAAAAAAGAAGATACTTACTTTACACTGGCTCCCGGAGAGAAAAAAGATATTGATGTTACCCTTACGGCTCCAACTACCCTGGTGGACAAGTTATCTGCTCATTCATCTGTTTTGTTTGTAAGTCAAATGAATCCCGTGGAGGATGTAGACAATAAAGGAGCTAATATAAAAGTGAGTATACGCTCAGGAATCAAGCTTTTTCACAAATTACCTTTAGCAAAAAGTAAGAAAATTGAAATTCAGAATCTGGTGTATGAAAAATCTAAAAATATACTCAGTCTGTTTTTTGAAAATCAGGGAGATATTTGGGTAGATGGAAAGGTATATACAGATCTTGTCAATGTACAAAACGGAAAAAAAATCTCTGTTGATCCGATTGTCTTTTATACAATGCCCGGAAATAAAAGAGAAATGACTATTCAACTTCCGTCAGCACTTGAAAAAGGGAAGTATACTGCTTCTGTAATGATAGATTATGGAGATACTAACAATCTTGAATTAGGAGAATTAAGCTTCACCTATGAATAATAAAAAATTCCATTATCTGTTATTATTGATTTCCCTGAATTGTTTTTCGCAGGTTACGTACAGTTCCTGGGTCAATAGTTATTTACAGATCAATTCTTACAGTGGCAATACCAATCCTGATGCTTATACTTTTACTCTGGCAGGTAATGGTAAAATCAATATTCCCCATTGGAGATTATCTATGAGGTTGAAGCAGCCTATCACTTCCAATGATGGTAAGTATATGATGCCCGCTAACAAAATTTCTTTTCAGCCGGTCAACTCTTCGGGACAAGCTTATCCTGATCCGGTACCTACAATTCCTCAGATAGGAATGCCCCTTAATGTATTTCTTCAGGAAGGGCAAGAAGTCTTTTTGATTCCACAGTCGAATGCCTCATTAAACAATCAGCCTGCCCAGCCTAACGGTTATTATAACCTTCAGATAAAATACAGCTTGAATGTTATGGGTGGAGCTTATTTAGGTAACTATCCTTCATGGATCACTTTTATTGCACCTGTTCAATTTACGGCATACGATCAGTATAACAATATCATTGGCAAAATGGATCATAATTTCCAGTTTCAGATCGGTACCCTTTCCGGGAGTCCCACTGAAGTTCCGGAACTTTCTTTAAAGTTTTCCGCCAATGCAGTCAATGGTTCACTGGAATTTAAAAGTATAGAAGACTATATAAAAGGGGTTAGTGTTACGTATTCTAATGCCTTAATTGTAAGCAGTAATACCAATTATCAGATTAAACTAAAATCTCTTCAGGGTCAGTTTAATTCTCCAAAAGGAAATAGCATTCCTTTGGAAACCGTAAAAATGAGCTTGTCTCCGGTATCAGATAATAAAGGAAATGTGTATCCTGTTTTATTAAGTGCTTCTCCACAACTTATCGCTACCGGAAGCTCTACTAAAGGCTCCAATGTTTATTACGATATCAAATATTCCACAAATGCGGGTGATGAAAGGTTTATTAATGCCAGAACGGAAGAATATTCGACTACACTTCAATACGAGATAATTCCTCAATAACCTATGCTGTACGATCTCTTCAAAAAAGTACTTTTTATTTTTTTGATATCTGCTTTTGTTTTTATCCCCGCGCAAAACAGCGCAGGGATCAGTTTGGATATCCGCAACGAATCCAGAGCAGATAAAGGAAATATTGTAGATCTTACTTTAGTTTTAAAAAATGAAGGGAACCATTCTTTTAAGGGAAAAATTGAAATTAATACACCATCCGGTTTCAGAAGTATTTCAGGAAACAAAATTGAAGTGGCTATGAATTCCGGTGACAATCTGTTTTTACCTGTAAAAATATTGGTGAATAACAATGCCGGTGCTGGAGAATCTCAAATTATTTTTAAGCTTACGGACTCACAAAATACGATCGTTGTACAAAAACAGATAGCTTATACGATCGCTGAAAACAATGCGATGCGGATATCCGCAGAAGTTCCTGTGGTTTACATGAACAACACTAACGATTCTATTGAAGTAAGAGCGAGAGTTTCCAATCTGGGGAATAAAAAACAGAATGTTAGTGTCGTTTTTAAAATTCCGGAAACTTCTCAGGGAAGTGTTTTCGTAGAAAAAACGGGAAATATAGGGGTTCAAAAAGACTCTGTGTTTGTATTTCGCTTTTTGCCTTCTAAAATATTGATGCGGAGTTCCCAGTTTACAGTTAATATTGCAGGCTTCAGGGAACCGGATAAAGAAATATTCGGAAATGCATCGGTTTCAGTTCAGAATATATCTTCGACCCAGCGTTACCAGAATATACAATCTGATATGTTTTCAAATTTCACTAAGAACAGCATCACCGCAAGTTACAGACATGTCGGTGAAAATCTTGATATGTACCAGTTAATGGGATCAGGGGGATTTAACCTTCCATCAGGATACATTTTTATCAGAGGGAATATCTACACGATGAATAACCAAAGTGATCCTATTATCAATAATACCTACATTTCTTATCACCAGGAAAATAATGAATTTACCTTAGGAAATATAAGTAAATTACTGGAACTTTCCCTATTTGGAAGGGGAGCAGAATATGCTTTTACGTCCTCAGATAAAAACAAGAAAATTGAAGTTGGTTTTATTGACCAAAGTTTTAGCCTGATAGAAAAAAATTCATTTTTAAAAAATGGGTATGGCTTTTATGCTAAAGGAATCCTTGGTGCACAGAACGCATCCCATAGTATTTCGGGAACCTATATTTTTAGGAATGATCCTTATGATAAAGGGAAGCATAATTTGTTGGGAACCGATATACAGTATGCCTTTGGTAAGGACTGGAAAATGAATTCCAAAATATACAGTGGGCTCAGCGTTTACGAAGGGATCAATGTGACAAAACCTTCATTAGCTTTGGAATCTCAATATTCAGGAATGATAAAAAAAGTAAATCTGAATGGGAATTATTTTTACAGTACAGATTATTATCCTGGAAACCGGAGGGGTATGCTCCAGATTCAACAAAACTTTTCCACGAATATTTTTAAAGATCACTATGTTTATGCTAATATAACCATAGCCAACTTTTCCCCTAAATTCTATTTTTACAATAATACTTTGAAGTCTGATAACATAAGATTGGATACCGGGATTAACTTTCCTAAAAAAGGTGATTTTGGGTTAGGTATCGGATATCAATATCAGGAAGAAAGTTCCAATACCTATAACAATTTTTTTAATGTACCCGGAAACCAAGAGTCAAAACAACTGAAAGCACAAAGGCTTACAGAGTATATCACATGGTTTAGCCCCAATAAAAAGCATTCTTCTGTCATAGGAATAGAAACAGGGCTTGTTAATTACCCTAATATTATTCATCCTGAATATCAGATGAAAATCAGTGGGAATTATAATTATAAATGGCTGAATTTAAGTTGCATTTATCAGTATGGAAGTTATTTTCTTTCTGAATATGCTTTTTCAAAAATGGTAAATACAAATAATTCTTATGAAAAACTTTCCCTTTCTGCTTTCGTCAATAAGAGTTTTTTTAGTGAAAAAGTAAATTTAACTTCAGGAATCTCGTATACCAACGATGTCTTATACGGAAAATCACCTTCCGGTTTTATAAACCTTAAATATTCGAAAGAACGTTACGGCATCTATCTTAATTCTTCATGGTTTAATTATTCTTCAAACAGTTTCAATAATAATCTTCTGACAGTTGAAGTTGGTGTTAGTTTAAATTTTCAGACTACTGCGCTTGATCCGGGTAAAAAAGGGGAGATAAAAGCTTTTGTATATTATGATCATAACAATAACAACCTCTATGATGAAGGAGATAAAGAGGCAAAAGATTATTTGATTATGCTTAATAATACTTCCTTCAGGACGAATAAGGAAGGAAATATTGTTTACAAATCGATTCCATTTGGAAAATATACCTTAAAACAGATTATCCAACAAGGCTGGTATTATGATGAAGCAGAATTTGAAGTCAGTAAACACCATCATTTTTTAGAAATTCCGCTTCATCAAAACGGAACTTCCAGAGGAAAAGTAATCTACGAGTTTGATACAAAAACAGCAATGGAATTCAGTCCTAAAATTGGAGGGATCATTTTTAATATTTACCATAATGATCAGTTCTTACAGCGTGTTATTACCGATGACAATGGGGAATTTGTATCCTTTTTAGAATCTGGTAATTACAAAATGGAGCTTAATGTGAATTCATTACCTGTGAATACTTACTGTGAGCGTATAAGCTCGGATTTTAAAGTGGAAGTAGGAAAAATAATCAATCTTGAACCGTTTATTATTAAAGTAAAAGATAAAAACATTCGCGTTAAGAAGTTTGGTAACTAAATGTCTGTCAGAAAAGTGATTATTGCTCGAGAAAGTAATTGAGCTACAATATCAGCAGAAATTTTAAAATAGTCTTTTACAAAATATTATCTTTGTCCATAGTAAACAGTTAAAATGATGAAAAAAATAATATTTCTGATTTCTGCGGTTCTTATATTAAACTCTTGCGTGGTATCTACTGCGGCCAAAGTAGTAAAAGGAGCTGTAAATGTAAGCTATAAAGTGGTAAAGGGAACTGTAAATGGAATTAGCTGGGCAGTAAGCAAAGCAAAAGGGAAAATTGATGAAGACCGTATAGATGGTACCTGGAAGGTGGTAGGAGCTTACCGTGGTTCTTTTGAAGATTTTACAAAAGATCAGAATCCTGAAAGTTCATTTACTTCAGACTGTGTCGACAGTTTCGATCAGATTATTTTTAAAGCTAAAAGATCAAAATTTAAACCGGTACATTGCAGTTCTGATAAGGATGAGGATTGGGTAAAATATTCAATGGAGTTTGGAAAAAACCCTATAACAAAAGAAAAGGAAAACTATATAGAATATAATTCCAATAATTATCTTTCGGTTATTGATGTTAATAATAAAACAATGGTTCTGGAGGGAAATCTGATGCCTAAACTGGCATTTTCAGGGGCTAAATTATATCTTTTAGAAAAAGTAAAATAGAGCTCTGTCCGATATGAAAAATAGTGGTTTGTTATCTGCAAAAGGAATTTTTATTGCAGCTTTTCTTTCTTTAAATACAGTATTTTACGCTCAGAAAACAGAAGATATTTCAACGATTTCCGAAAAAACATTAACCAATATTCTTGATAAAAACAGGGCGTACTATTCTCAGGGTAAAGTAGCTGATTATATTCCTGAACTGGGAAAAATGGATGCCAAAGCAATTGCGTTCTCAGTGGTTGATAAAAATGGTAAAGTACTTAATAGTGGTGATGTAAGCAAGAAATTTACCATGCAGAGTATTTCAAAGATCATTGCCTTAATGATTGCTGTGAATGAAAGAGGAGAAGCGAATGTTTTTGATAAAATAGGATACTTCGGATCTGAACAGCCTTTTAATCATTTTTCAAACCTTGAAACAATAGGTAAACCACTTAATCCAATGATGAATGCCGGAGCCATTCTGACGACTTCTTTAATTTCAGGAGAAGGCGAAAAGCCATTTCTTAAAGTGTTGGATTTGGTAAGGTATATAACCAAAAATCAGGCAATTGATTACAGCAGATCTGTTTTTGAATCCGAAAAGTCTACTGGAAATCGTAACCGAGGTATGTTTTATCTGATGAAAAATAACGGATTGATTTCTGGAAATGAAGATCAGCTGGATAATTACTTCAAGCAGTGTTCCATTGAACTGACAGCTGAAGATCTTGCTAAAATAGGCTATTTCTTTGCTAATGAATGTACCAGGTTTGATGGGGATTCTAAATATAAAAATAAAGAAACCGCAAGATTGATAGAATCACAAATGCTTACTGCCGGAATGTATGAATTCAGCGGTGAATATTCCCGAACTGTGGGTCTCCCGAGTAAGTCTGGTGTTGGAGGTGGCATTACAGTAAGTGTTCCCGGTAAAATGGGGATTGGTGTTTTTAGTCCGGCTTTAGATCAACACGGAAATTCATTAGCGGGCTATCACATGATCCTAGACTTTGTGAAAGCATATGATTTAAGTATATTTTAAAAATATTTTAGCCAATAGGTGCTAGTCATGGGTTGTACAGATTTTATTTTTAATGCAAAGAAGGAGTTTGGTAACGCTTATTTAAGATCGCAAAGATTTTAAACACTAAGCTATTTTAAGCACCAGAATGCCGCATAAAAAGATCACTTCAGTTTATCAAAAATCTTTGAATTTTGATATCTACAAGCTTAATAAGCGAAGCCATCTTTGCTAGCTTAAATAAAACAGTAGAATCACAAAAACTTTGTGTTTAAAAAAGTCCTTTCTTTTAAAATATTGTTTTTCATTAGCTCGGGATTTTAATGTAAATCCAATTTACCTGTTTTCTATTTCAAGAATCTTTTTTCCGTCTTCTCCCAAGTAATGAATAATTAGTTTCTCATATATTTTTTGTCCTTCATCTACATTAGTAAATATGAGAATTCCCTTTCCGGAATTGGGCAGTAAAAAAGCAATGCATCGTGTACCGGGATCAGATCCGCTGTGCGATAAGGCATAGTTACCATTTCCTAAATCATACATTGCAAAGCCTAATCCGAAATAAAGATCGTCCTTTACTTTTACCTGTTTTTTGACCATTTCCTGAAAAATTTCAGGTTTCAGGCTTTTACCTTTCATCACACTAATCAGGAAATTTCCATAGTCTTCTACAGTAGTATGAAGGTCATCTGCAGCATTAGCTGTTTCCCTTTTTTCTGTTGGATAAGGCTGTCCTTCTTTATTATAGCCAATGGCGAATCTTGACTCATTGATATTTTGATCCCAAATGTAATTAGTGTCATTCATTTTGAGAGGTTGGAAAATCAATTCCTGAGCGAGTTGATCCAAAGATTTTTGAAATTTTTTTTCAAGTGCTTTTCTTAGGTATTCAAAGCCTTCTCCCGAATATTGACATTTTGTACCGGGATCAAACTGAAAATTCAGTTTTTTATCAGTGTTCATCCATCTCCAGTTTGGGAAACCTGTCTGATGGCTCAGAATTATTCGGGTGGTCAGTTTTTTATGTCTTGGATCGTTTGCAAGATCTGGATCTACCCAATACTGATCAAGGGGTTCGTCCAGTTTCCATTTTCCCAGGCTTATCAGACGTAATGCAACCATTGCTGTTACTGGTTTGGTGAGTGAAGCTACATTAAAATAGGTGTTATTAGGTGCTGAAATACCTTTTTTTATCTCACCAAAGACCTTTACCTCTTTTAGTTTACCGTCCTCAATAATACCTAATCCCAGAGTTGGAATTTTATTTTCTTTTAGCCAATTTTCGATGGACTGGTCATTACTAAAGATCATTTCATCATTATTTGTAGCTTTTTTCTCTGATTGTGCATAGATGTTATTGATGGAAACAACTAATAATAAAAAGATGTATTGGATATACTTTGTCATTGTTAAGATTTTTGACAAAGATTATATTTTTATATATTTTCGCTTTAAAAATGAGCCCGACAAAAACCCGACAAAGTCCTGACAGGAATTATATCATATTGAATTTCAGTTTATAGTAAAGTTTTTTATATCTGTCAATTTCTGCTGCATTTCTAAGAATAATAAATACATTGGAAAGAACTATTGCGATCATAATGATCAATGTAAACTGTCTCCCCAATTTTAAAAAGATTCCCAACATAAATACAATCGGAGCGAATACGGTCCATAGAATCTGAACAGAAATGATTTGTTTGGCGATACTGTTTCTTTGCTTCATGGTGAACATGAGTAACAGTGGAACCAATACATTAATTGGTGGTACTACAATAAACAGAAGTGATGAAAGGTTGATTATTTTTATCAGGGAATAATTGATGTCAGGTTGTTCTTCTTTTAATTCTGTATTTACATCATCTTTTTCAATGATGACCTCTGTATCCTGTAATAAATCTTCCCGTATATCTAATGCTTTTGCCAGTGCTCTTAGTGTGTGTCCTTTTGGTTCAATTCCGGACTCTATTCGCTGAATAGTACGTACAGAAATTCTTGATTTTTCTGATAACTCTTCCTGTGTCAGATTTTTATTTTCTCTAAGGGCCTTTAATTTAGACATAGCGCTGGTTATTCTACTGAGGTATTTTTTAGTTGATTTTCGAGGGCTAATTTACATTTTTTTCAATAGTAAAAACAGAATCAGAAGCACGGGAAAAATATAAATATAAAAATTGATTGACATGAATAAAATAAATGTAATTTTATTCAAATGATTCATATCAAACTTTTATTAATTATTTAATTATCATTTTTTTATGAATCTACACCAATCAATATTTTTATGGAAAATACTTCAATCTCTAAACCCGAGACCAGAAAGAATGTTGCTCTTTATCTGGGACTAACTTTACTTTTTTGTCTGCCTGTTTATTATATGTGCATCCGTACCGGAAAACTCGGCGGTGGAGCCGTATCTTACGCTACAATAGTTATGTGGTGTCCTGCTATAGCAGCATTGCTTACCTGTCGTTTAAGAGGAATTCCTATTTCCTCATTGGGTTGGAAGTGGGGACTTACGAAATATCAGCTCTTAGCTTATTGTATTCCCCTTTTATATGCTCTTGTTCCTTACCTGGTTATCTGGATCAGTGGAGCCGGTGGTTTTTATAATCATGAATTTGTAGCAGAAATAGGTAAAGGAATGGGATGGGACCTACCGGATGGAATGGTCATTGTCCTTTATGTTTTACTGATGAGCAGCTTTGGGATGGTTCGCTCCGTAGGTTCAGCTTTAGGTGAGGAAATTGGATGGCGTGGTTTTCTGACACCACAATTGGCTAAGATCAATTCATATACCGGTACCTCATTGTGGATGGGAGTGATATGGTCTCTTTACCATTATCCACTTCTTCTTTTTTCAAACTACAATACAGGTGGTCCTAAATGGTTAGCCCTTACCAGTTTTACAGTAATGATCTTTGCCTGTTGTTTCATCTTTACATGGTTCCGGTTAAAGTCCGGAAGCCTCTGGACTGCAGCGATCCTTCATGCCAGTCATAATCTCTTTATACAGTCAATATTTACACCACTTACGGTAGATAAAGGGCATACGAATTATTATATGGATGAATTTGGTATAGCGGTACCCATTGCAACGGTCATCGTTGCCTATTATTTCTGGCGAAGAAGAAAAGAGTTGCCGGAACAAAGGAATGAACCCCCTGTATCACAAACCACCATAACGACTTAAGACCATCAAGGATTTTATCGGATTTTTCCTTAATCCATAATAAAAATAAACAGCGCTCCATCACAGAGCGCTGTTTCTCATAGAAGGGTAAAAAGCATTATCTTCCTAGCAATCTATATATTGGTCCTCCTATTTTTCTTGCAAAATAGGTAAGTGATCCTCTTGTGCGTGTTGCTCCCATAATAGCATTTTGAAGGGCTAATTCAAACTCTTCATCCGTTATGGAATCTCTTCCAGCAGCTATGGTTGCTATATTTTTTGCAATAAGTTCATCAATGTCCGAATGTCCCTCCCTTAAAAATTGTGAATAGAATAATCCAAAAGGAGAAAGATGAGCCCGGGCATCATCTTGTCTCTGATTCCTTAGACCATTAATTTGTCTGAATGTGTCAAGATGCTGTTCGATATTGTTGCCTGCATTATTGTCCATACCGTGAATTCCACCTCCTGTCAAAAAAGCAGCACTGTTATCTGCAAGAAGAACATAACGCTTATACCGTTGGTAAAAATCATAAATGGTAGAGGGAATGATAGTTGCCGCTGCAGTACCACCAATGGTGGCAATCCATCCCCATAAGGATGTTGGCAAATAAGCAGTGGCTGTTTCTAAAAGTTGTTTGTAATTTGGCATATGGTTATATTTTTTAATGATGATCTGTAGTATAGGATTTAACTTTTTAAATGATAGACTTGTATCACAAATTTCAAATTAAAATTTTTGGTATTACACAGGGTAAACATCCATTTTTGGAAATTGGGGGTTTACCCTTATTTTAAAAATGAAAAAGAATATGAATCATTTTTTTGAAAGAAATTTAAACAAAAAAAGTGAGCCTATTGGCTCACCTTCAAAGTATAAATGATATAATTGAAAAGGATTTTTAATTCTAAAAGCTAAGGCCTGGCCACTTGCTGAGAATAGCATCGGAAGGAGAGACAAAGGCCTGATCTCCGGAAACTGTTGACCCACCAAGTATGCCTACCAATAGAGAACCATTTGTTGTAAAGACAGCTGATCCGGAATCTCCTGAATTGGAAAAACGTCCTGATCTCCCTCTTACCATGGTCAGATTGGTGGCAATTACCTCTGTTCCATCAAAATTGTCAAGTCTTAGTGACGTTGTGATGCTTGTAATATCTCCTGTGGTAACTTCTGTAGTAATCCCACTTTTACAAACTTCTTCACCGATGATAGATGCGTTGATTATTGCAAACCCTCCAATCACATTTCCTATGCCATACACTTTTCCTATAGTAGCATTTCTAAACCATCCTTTTCTTGCAATGGCACAGTCTAGCCATGCGCTGATGGTTGATGAGCCTCTTTGAAAAGAAACATTTTCGTGATAATAGCTCTTTAAAGCAGCACAATCATGGCAGTAGTCTAAAGTGGTTTCCCATTTTGATTGTTGACATACATCGGCATCCAATTTTGTGGTAGTACCTACCAGTACATGGGCACAGGTCATCATATAAGGATTGTCATCATTCTTTTTATTGACCATTACCCCTAAAGTTCCATTACCTCTTATTTCTCTTCCACCATGCATGAGTGCACCATTGGCTGAAATGCTGATTCCTCCGATCAATGGATCGGTCTTCTCATTACGGGTAGCTTCGATGACGGGATTAGGTTCAGCTAAAGTATTAGGTTGAACATCAAGCTCAATAACATCTGTCGGATATCCTGAAATGGTGGCCGGAATCGGGTTCGATACTTTTGTTAGCGGAAGTTTCTTTTTTACACCAAAAGTATAGCTCAATTGATGGGTAAGTTCATCATTAACGGTTTTCAGGGAAACGCCAACAGAAGTTATTTCAGGTCTTTTGAAGTATTCCTCAATAAGGTCAGGTAGTTTTGCAGCCATTACATCATGTAATGCCAGCTCTTCGTTACTTAGTTTCATGATTTTGGTTTTTAATTGGGTTGTTGATAGGATGATATGACCAGTATCAAAATTCGGAACAGCTTTTTTGATGCTGTCCCGAATTTTAATGATTTTCACTAAAAGTGAGTGTTAGTTCAGTTTGATCGTTCCTGAAGAAGGAGCCCCACCACCTGATGGAGGCGGACCGCCGGCTGAAGCCTGATCAGCTAACATACGGTATTGTGATGTTCCTTTTTCAGTGCTGATAGATCCTGAAACGGTATATAAATAAAGGTCTCCAGAAACAGAATAGTCATTCGCAGAATTATTAACATAGAAGTCAATTTTTACTGATGACATGTTTTTTGCCTTTTCAAGGAATGCATTCATTAAAGTAGTGATCTGCGCTTCAGTAAGGCCTTTAGATTTCATTGAATCCTTTGTTTTTTCATAAGAAGCAGAAGCACCACCACCGCCAAAGAACCAGGTCCAAACGGATAGGTTGGCACTGGCCGATGTTTTCTCATATTCTTTAACTTCTTCTTGGTAAGATGCTTCCAGCATACCCAGTGCCAGGTTATTAAGATCTTTTACATCCTGACTTGATAAAGCAGATATCTGAAGCGTTGCTGTGATTCTTCCTTCAGTGTGTGCAGGAATGGTATAGGAAAGTCCTGTAAGCTGTCCCTGTCCTGATACTTCGATTGAATACGATTCTTTTGCTTCTCCTTTTAGATCTGAAACAATAGGTTCAAAAGGGTCGCTGAAACCCACTCCGGTTTTGATAATTTCAATAGTGTCCATGGTTTTGTTTTTTTGGTTAATTGTTATTCTTTTATGAAAAGGCTTTTTTGACTTGGCCTGTGTTTTACTCTGATTGAACAATTCAAAGTAACAAACAAAAAGAAGTGAATTTTAGAGTAGAAATAACCAAATAAGATGGTCCGTAGAAATACTTATGAATTATAATTATCTGAATATTAATTATTTGAATTTAATATTATGCTGCCGGGAATTTCTTTTTTGAATTCCAGTTCTGCTGCATACTGAAGGGTGATTTTTATAGACAGCATACCTCTGGAGACTGTTTTTCTATAGTTATACTATACTTATAGTATAGACATTTTTCAGAATTATATGATAAAAGGAAAGACGTAAAGTTGTAAAATTAATTTAAGGATTAATTTTTGTGGGTAAGGTCATTGATGAGCTTCTAAACTCCGAAGCATTGGTTCCGGAATACATTTTAAAAAACCGACTAAAATGAGCCGAGCTTTCAAATCCAAGTTCATAGGCGATTTCTTTTACCGATTTATCCGAATAATGGAGATAACGTTTCGCCTCTAAAATAATTCTGCTTTGTATCACTTTTGATGGAGCAGGTTGTTTTAGAATAGCAAAAATATTACTCAGTGTTTTTGGAGATTTATTGAGTGCAGCTGCATAGAAATTAACACCATGTTCATTCTTAAAGTTTCCCTCAAGAACCAACATGAATTTTCTTACAATATCCATTTTTTCATCAGGAAACTGCTGATAGCTCTCACATTGCTGTTTTGCGATACGTGTTGTTTTAATGATAAGCTGTTTAAGTAGTGTTCGCAGCATTTCTCCCTGAAAATTATCACTCGATTTCCATTCATCATGAAATAATTTTTCAAGCTGGATCATTGCCTTTTTCTCTACTGTACCCAGTTTAATAAACATTGGGTGCTGTATTCCATAAAATAGAAAACCAACGCATCCAACTTCCGTATCATGGTCTACAATGCAATAAAATTCGCGATTAAACTGCCATGCGATAAGTTGATCCGGATGTTCAAAAACAAAATGAAGACTGGCAACTAATGGTAATATAGAAGCTTCGGGCATGGTATACTCGATTTCATCTATGGTTACCGTTTGCGCTTCACCTTTATTGTACACAAAAGTATTTATCGGAACCGGTATGCCATTCCGTAATCCAATCCCTTTTAGATCCTCATTGTTTATATGCATGATAAAACGGGCGAGGGTTGATTTTTCTTCGTATTTCCGGATCATTTTTTTCCTTTGGTAAATTATTTAAACTGTCATACCGATGACTTAAAATTAACTATTTTTTTGCGATCGCCTGTTGTCCCAGTTCAATCAGATTTTTACCGTCTACATATCCTATCTGCTTTAATGCCATCTTACCATCTGGTTTAAAGAAAATCAAGGAAGGGTAGGAGTTGATCATCCATTCTTTAGCAAGCGGAATACCTTCTCCTTTTTCCATATCTACGGTATAATTAATGAAGTTCTTATTAAAATATGCTGCAGCGGTTTTATCTTTAAAGGTTGTTGACTTTAATAATTTACAGGGACCACACCAACTCGTGTAGGCATCGACAAAGATATATTTGCCACTTTTCATTGCCTCAGCAGTTACTTCCTTCCAGCTGCTGTTTTTGAAACTGATTTCCTCTTTTTGTATCATGTTTTTAGCCGCTTTTTGTTGTGCCTGAACATGCAATGAAGTGAGCATCAGAAAGAATAATGAAGCAACTATGCCGGTTGTTTTTATTTGTCGTATTGGATTTTTCATCTGAATTAAATTTTTACAATTTATTAGGAGAAAATTGGACACTTTTTGAATGTCCAATTGTTAGGTATCTTTTATTAATAATCAGTTTCGTTTACTGAAGATTTACCTTTATTATATTTGAAATAGCAGGCAATGTGGTAAATGCATTTGGGTTTGGAACCTCTTGTATAGGTTTACTTTCCGTTAATGGCGTACCTGCTAAATTAAATTGAGTGATTCCGGCACCGGGAAACTGATTAAGTGCTGTTCCGTTATCGTATAGAGCGATTGAAGATGAAATATCTCCTTTCTGAGTTGCATCTATACCACTTCCTTTTGTTGCAAAAAACCAGTCATTGGAGAAACCATACATGGTGGCAATGGCAATTTTATCACCAGGTGTTACATTAAGCTGTTGGGAAACTTTACCTCCGGACTGGCCTGCAATTTTTGGTAGTAATACCGTAGAACCTGCTGCCGGAAGAACATAAACCTGTTTAACTCCCTGAACTTTCTTTAAATATTCCGCTAATATACTGGCATCTCCTTTTTGAGCCAGTTCTTTTAATCCCTGTCCTTTGTCATTTTCTCCGGTTTTATAAATCGGGTTATCGATTCCATTGTAAACGACCACCAGTATTGGAGAAAGTGGAGTGAAAATTCCTGTTTGTCCTTTGATATAATTTCCCAGATCCATAGGATCACCGGCTTCAGCAATTTTGGTCAAACCGTTAACAGAAGGGCTTCCTTTTTTATAAAGAGGCGCTGGATTAAGAAGATTCCCACCTGCAATATATGAAATAGCCCATACTCCCGGACTGAAGGGGGTTGGATTAGAGGTATTACCCGATGTATTGGTAATGGTTAAGGTAAACATTGAATTGCCTTCGTAATGCAGATTTACTTTCATTAATGATGAGGCAGCTGCATAGGTATGACCTTGCGCATCAGTTCCCGATACTTCAGTGATATTCTGAGCCGTTGTTTCTGCTGTTCCAGGATGCATTACTGTAGATCCCGGAGTCTGGTTAATTCTTGTTCCGTTGTCCCATAATTTGATCTGAGAAGAAACATCACCTTCAATAGGGGTGCCATTATCCTGGTATAATTTTATTCCCGGATTTTCAGGAGCGAAGAAAAGGTCATTTGACCAGCCGTACATGGTTGCAAAGCTTATCGCCTGTCCTTTTGCTGCAGAAAACTGAAAAGAAGTAGATTCTCCAGGCATAATAACAGGAGAAGCTCCGTTGTGTTGAAAAACGCCCGATTCCACTAAAGGCTTAGAGTCGAGTACATTTTCTATGGTAATCGTTGACGGCATTCCGGTTTCCATAGGATTATCATCATTGTCGTCGCACGACAATAAAAAAAACGGTATGGCAGCCAGTACCAACCAGCTCGATTTTAATTTATTCATTTTCATCTGTTTAGATATTTATATTGTAGAGCAAAGGTATCGTTGTGCCCTATTATTATAAGTACCTGCATTTCCCGTTGTGTTGACGATATTTCCCGAATGTGAATGAACTCTTATAAAAGCCTGATCATAAAAAGGTGATCTGTTACAATAGAATGTAAAAATGAAAGTTGAAAGTTGAAATTGAGTGATGAAGTATTATAACTTTTTCATCATTTTTTTTAAAGCCGGTTCAATGGCTAAGATATGACCGTGCCCGAATGCTACCATCACCTTACCGTGTGTTTTCAATTCAGAAGAGATTTTTTCCAGTAATATAGAATCGCGGAGTATTTTAGAGTTTCTGCCTATTGTACAATAGGTACAGTTTGGATTTACATAGTCAAAAAGTTCAATATCAGGATTCATACTCAATTGAAAAGGATGACCCATTTTAGATTGATACAATTTTTTATATCCTTCAAAGTTTTGTAATTCCTTATTAACGGGAAAACCTTCCTGAATAAACCATTTTTGGATCGCTTTTGTATACAGCTCTTCAATTGTCTTATTGCCATAAGCACCATTTAGATGTGGGATTACGAGGCGTTCCATGATATAGTAGAGTAGGAGATCTTCCTTTGAATATTTTTTTAACATCAGTTTAAATTCAAGTGAGTCCTCAATATCTCCATTTATTAATGGTTTATGATCTATGTCACTTAAATATTTCAGCAAGCCTACTTCTCCATTTTGCTCTACAGCTTCTTTTTCAGAATCAAATTTCTTTGTGATCTGCCCACCTTCATTGATTGTAATATCTGGCTTGAATTGAAGATAAGTCTGTTTTATTTCGGATATCTGAGGATCATTATCATTGTAAGTATGGGAAACACCCATCGCGATAAGGTGCTTGTCACCTTGTTCTAAATCAATAATATAGGGTAGATGAACCGAATCCATGATCTTTCCAACCTCAACATAACTTCTCGAATATCTGACAAAGTTACCCGAGGTGCTGCAACCCATAAACAGAATTATGGGTAAGGAAATTAATACACGTGGAAATATTACTTTATATTTCACTCTTTATGCATATTCAATAATCACTGAAATGGAAGTGCTCTTATGGAGGCTAACTTACGAAAAAAGGGTGTAAAATTAAATAACCACTTCTATTTAAATAAATATCAGTGGTTTAAAATAAATAATATTAAGTAAAGGAATTGATCATACGCATATAGTCTTTATCAGTGATGTTTGAAGCTTTAAGCTTTACTCTGAGTGGATTTTCTTTTTGCTGGGTGTTCACCTCGACAACGATATTCTTTGCCATAAGAGACTTTTCGATCTTAAAAGCCCGTAATCGATTAACAGGATAATCTACCGATGGAAATATAATCCCTCTTTTTACAGGATGGTAGGATTTAATTGAAAATACAGCTCCCGTATTTTCAAAATGAAATACCCTTAAACGGATGATACGGCTTATGATCAGTAACAGAAATACAAGTGAGGCACCCAATAAAGGTAATTGTAAATCTTCATGGATCAATGACCTTAAGACATATCCTGCTATCATTAAGAAGATATTCAGTATCAAAAGTGTCAAAAGAAGCCTCATCTTAAAGACAATTTTTTGTTTATTTGTTACAATCATGAAATTAGTATTAATTTATCCAAATTTTTTGTTTATTCAACAAAAATAATAAGATTATTTTATATTTAATATGTTAAATTTTATTTTTTTAATAAATAAAAAAATAAATGTGGTATCTGCTTGGTTAATACGATGTTTATGAGAAAAAAATTTTTTATTTGGAGGATGAAAATCTTATTTTGAAGGGCATATTTTTTAAAATAAAATCTGTATTTTGAATGTATAAAAACATTATTAAACTGTTTTACAGTATGTTATGCTCGTTATTTTGTAAATAAAAGAATAAAAAGACCGTCAATTTAGGGATTGATGGTCTTTTTTTATGAGGTGCTTTTTTCAGCAAAAGCCCACCCAGAGGGAGATCCAAGTTTATGAGCGCTTCTTTATTTTACCATTCATTTCACCTTTAGGAGAATTCCCTAGTTTTTGAAAATCAGTTTTTTCCCCGAGTGTTGACTTGTTTTAGTTTAAGACATTTGTAACAGACAAAAGAGAGAAAGTAACGATGCACTTGCGATTACAATCACAATATAAAATAAAAGATTGAATTGAGATGGGAGAAATCTTAGAGAATGTCAGAAAAAACTAAAACTAAAATAACCATTTAAACAAAAAATATGGCAGATACAGTAAACAATCAGACTACAGATGCAGTTACGCAGACTAATGTTACCGTGCTTGGTGAGTCTCCGGCACAGGCCATGAGTATGCTTTATCAGATGGCCACCCATGCAAGTGGGATTTCCATTCAGAATTCGGTGACGAATCAGCAAAACTTGAATCAGCTTAACCCTGCGATTGTTGCAGATGCCATTAAGATTTTAAAAGGATAATCTAAAACCTTACAACGATGGATGAGAACAACATTGAGAAACAGGAAGCCAATCCTACCACTCCGGCAGAGAAAGCGGTAGTGTTTGTGAACACCGAAGTACTATCGCCGCCGAAGGCCGATCCCATGACCGGAGCTGCGAAAATTATGATTGATCAGTCTACCGGAATGATGGTTCAGGATTTACAGTCCTTTTTAAAAGGATTTGAACAGGTGGGTTTAGTCGCATTAAGCAAATTAGCTCATAATTTCTTAACCTATGGAAATTATTTTCCACCAACGGGAGGTGTCGGAGCGAAGGCTGAAGGGGCTTCTGCCCAGGATCCAATGGGAGGAAACGGAAATGAAATCATGAAGGACTTATTTAAGATAGTAAGTGATTATGCTGAAGCAAAAACGAAAATTTCCGGTGCGATCTTTAATGGCAGTGCTTCACCGATGCCCGGCATGATCCAGAGTCCGCCCTCTTTTACAGATGTTTCCGCTGAAGAGGAGGATATGGAAAAAAAAAACGATTGACCCTACCGGTTACGGAAGAAACCTCATCACAGAAAGATAGTATGAGAAAAAATGTAACCGCGGCTGACCATGGGGATGGAATTGTGCTTAAATCTGTAAAATTAACCCAACCCCTTGTAAAACCTGAGATTAAAGAAGCGGTGGTTCCTGTAGAACAACATATAAGTGAACATACCAAGAAAACGATAACAACAAAACTAATCGATAAACTTAAAAAAATAAGAGATGAATTATTCAAGCGAAATTAAACCTGCCAAAATTTTAAACTTACGTTCCCTAAAAGAATTGAACGAAAGTATTTATCTGACAAGAACCAATGACAATGCCTATTTCAGTGTTAAGAAACTGGAAAATAACAATGACCGTGCGGTATTTAGTCTGGGAACATCAAGTATCAATATACAACCTATTTTAAGACAGGTGATCTGTACCAAAGGGAGAAGGTCTAATAGTTATCAGTCATTTGTGATAGAGCCGAAAGACAAATCTACGGGAATAGCTGTGATCATGATCAAGCTCGAAGAGCATCACACTTTTCTATGCAACGTAAGAATTCTTCCACTGAGTACCCTCTCAGATATTGCAGAGCCCGAAACGGAATCAAAGCTGCTTACAGTAAATCTGGAAAAATCGAAATGTGTACTCAAAACAGATATTACCATTACTGCATCCAATACAGGTGAAGCCTTATATGCGGTTCACGATGTTGATGTAAGTGCGATTTCCGACCTGGTGACTCCGGATGAGATTATAGAATTGAAAAGAGAATTAGAATTTCAGGGATCTAAATTAATTGCCCATTATTTTCAGGAAATTCTGGATATTGTAATCAATGAAAATCCAGCAAATCCTGGCAGATCACCTTTAATCCCGGATGAGTATATCTTAACGCTTCCTCCGGAACAGTTGAAGCAAATGATGTCGGCGAATGCGATTGCAGGAAGTATTGCTTTAGAAATTATTGGAAGCAATGTTATTCAGAATCTCAACAGGGACTGGACTGCTGCAGGAGCTTTCATAGGCTATCTGCTCTAGAAGTGCATTCTGCGGAGAACCACCTTTATCAACAATCACTAAAAATTAAAACCTATGCGAAGACGAATCAATCATAGGGCTCGCCCCTCTGTCCCTGCACCATCTATTGTTGTAGAGGTGATAGAACCTGAAGTGGTGGAAGATGTAATGCCTTTTGTTCTCAGTCATGAAGATGAAATCATTAATTATATCAAAGATAAAGCGACCAAAGAGACATTAAAATCATTGGCTCCCTTACTGGAAAAGCTGGAAGAAGCTGTTAAACAGCAGCAAGCCTATCAGGCATCTGCAACCACCAATCTGCCAACGATGAATTACGAAGAGCAATTGAAAAAGCTTCAGGAAACGTCTAAGGAAAAAATAAAAGAGAAAGAATTCAAGGTGGCGGAAAGAATGAACAAGCTGCAAATGCGACTCGCTAATATGCGGAAATAATACATCTAATCACAAAAATAACAATTATTATGAGCGATATCAATACGATAGTTTTAGGAATGTCCACCTCGGTAACGAGTGCTATTTCTTCGCAGGTCAGTGCACAATCAACAGGATTAATGCATATGAATTCTGCAGTACATCAACAGCAAAACGGCATATTGGGAATAAGCAATACGGTTATGGGAATTAAAAAGATGCATTCCGGAAAATTGCTCAAGGAATTAGCCATGCTAAAAAAGGGTCTTTAACCTTCAGTAAGAAATAATTACGGATGCGGTTTTCTTCTCTGTAGAATAGAAGCCGGTGCCCCTCAACATATATTAGGTCAAAATTTTCATCCTGCACCGGTTTTTTTAATGCTGTAGATTCCCAAAACGGGCAATCATGTGGAAATGCAATCTCAGCTCAAAGTGTATATTATGTACAGCAGTCTACCGTAGAAGAAAAGAAGGAACCGCATCCTTTTCTTTAGCCTCAGCTATGATCGCTGAAGTTCATCAAATACATCATTTTAAACTCTCGCAGATTTTACGGATCGTGATTTCAACCATTGTACAGAAGTCATCCATATATCCAATCCTCAGTTAGTAGTTTTTATCAATGCTTTGAAATCTGTTGCATTCGAATTATCTGCGATGAGGTTAAATACCATATAAAACTAGTTTAAATCAAATAATTTCTTAATCGAGAGTCAATCTCAAAAAAAACAATTAATCATTATGGCAACAGTTAACGAACAAATTACAGACGCAGTAACGCAGTCCAACGTAAAAGTGGTAGCAGAATCTCCTGCAATGGCTTTGAGTAACGTGTATCAGACAGCAGCACATTCAACAGGGATCATGTTTGAAAATGCGGTAAATAACCAAAACCAACAAAACATCCTGGGTCAGGCAGCGACTACACAGGGGATCACTCAGATCTACAGTATGGACACAGTAGCAGATGCTGTTTCTATTGCTAAAATACTGAAACCTTAAGACCTTCCTGTTAACAGCAGAAAATAATCCGAGCAACCGGAGAATCCGGTTGTTTTTTAACCCCAATAAACAATAATCATTATGGCAACAGTTAACGAACAGATTACAGACGCAGTAACGCAGTCGAACGTAAAGGTGGTAGCAGAATCTCCTGCAATGGCTTTAAGTAACGTGTATCAGACAGCAGCACATTCTACAGGCATTATGTTTGAAAATGCGGTAAATAATCAAAACCAACAAAACATCCTTACTCAGGCGGCGACTACACAAGGTATTACGCAGATCTACAGCAAAGATACCATTGCGGATGGAATTGCTATGGCTAAAATATTGAAACCTTAAAAACCTTTCTGCTAAGCGGAAAAACAATTCTTACAGCTGGAAAAACCAGTTGTTTCTAAACCCAATAAACAATAATCATTATGGCAAAAGTTAACGAACAAATTACAGACGCAGTAACACAGTCGAACGTAAAAGTAGTAGGTGAATCTCCTGCAATGGCGATCAGCAACGTGTATCAGTCAGCAGCGCATTCAACAGGAATTATGTTTGAAAATGCGGTGAACACTCAAAATCAGCAAAATATTGTAACTCAGGCAGCGACGACTCAAGGGATTTCGCAGATCTATAGTCTTGATACAATAGCAGACGCTGTTTCGATGGCAAAAATTTTAAAACCATAAAAATCTTTTTTGCGAAGCGCAGAAAAATAACCCGGCAACCGGAGCATCTGGTTGTTTTTAATCTAAATAACTAATAATCATTATGGCAACAGTTAATGAACAAATCACAGACGCAGTTACCCAGTCGAACGTAAAAGTGGTAGCAGAATCTCCAGCAATGGCTTTAAGCAATGTATATCAGACAGCAGCACATTCTACAGGAATTATGTTTGAAAATGCAGTAAACACTCAAAATCAGCAAAACATTGTAACTCAGGCAGCGACTACACAAGGTGTTACGCAGATCTATAGCCTGGATACAGTAGCAGATGCTGTTTCTATTGCTAAAATACTGAATCCTTAAAAACGGGCAACAGTAAAAAATAATCTTTGCAGCCGGAGCATCCGGTTGCTTTTTAACCCAAATAAACAATAATCATTATGGCAACAGTTAACGAACAAATCACAGACGCAGTTACCCAGACCAACGTAAAAGTGGTAGCAGAATCTCCAGCAATGGCATTAAGCAACGTGTATCAGACAGCAGCACATTCAACAGGAATTATGTTTGAAAATGCAGTGAATACACAAAACCAACAAAATATTTTAGGTCAGGCAGCCACTACACAAGGAGTGATCCAGATCTACAGCCTGGATACAGTAGCAGATGCTGTTTCTATCGCTAAAATATTAAATCCTTAGTTAAAAGCGTGTTTTTTAGGTTTCATGTCAGGGGGGACGTTATGGTTCTCCCTGATTTTTTTTAATCATTACAAAATCTTAATAACTTAAAATAAAATTGATATGAGAAATATAATGTATCCTTTATTGTTGCGGTCATCTCAATATGTCCGGGCCAACTGGAATAGTGATGAGCCTAATTATAAATACTTCTTAAAACTGGAACAGTTTGCTCCCCAACTTCGTTTTGTGGATGAGATAGTGTCTCCGGAAGGAAGAGTAGGATCCCTGGGAATGGAACCTCTCCGCATTTTTGGAAGATGGTTGGGTTGGAAGTTCTGTTATAATGAACACGATTTTGAGTTTAATGTACTGGTAGGTTCCGTTAGCGATAACCTTACTGCACGTTCGGTATATGATTTTTCAAAGAATTCTATTGGACGAACGGTGCCCGGTGCCTTGAGAGGCGGAGATGGACAGCTGATGGGAAGAAGAACTCATGAAGGGGTGACGACAGCAATAATCGGTGGACAGGTAAGAACGACCCATAATGATGAAGATTTGACCATGCGAAATCTTGCAGAGCCAGGGCATTTTTTCAGTGGTGGCTACTTAGACCTCGAATTTTTTGAGAAAGATGGTAATGTATACATTAAGCTCAAAGGGGGTGGATTTAATAATTTTGCCTCTTTTAATCAGGTTTTTGGAAGCAGGTTGTTTCCTGACATGGCAAGAGCCAATGCAGCAGCATACAGAGCATCTCAAAATCTACCTCGTATAAGGCATACGGTAGAGGATCTTACTAAAAAGACCAGTTTTTTTGACTATACAGAGTAATGAGTTATCGGCAATATTATTTCATGGCATCCACCATAGTAAATTGCTCTTTAAATTAATTTCATGGTTTTGAAATCATAGGTATGACATCCATAAAAGGCCTGAAGCTAAACTCCTCAAAAAGATAAATACTGAGAAAGAATACAAATTTGTAATTCCATAATAAAGAGGTTTATGTTTTAGTAATCTTTTTTACGGGTTTATTAAAATTTGTATTCTATTCAGTATCAATGATCATTATCAATTATCACTGATCAATTATTTTACAGCTATTACTTATCAAACAGCACAATTTCATTAGCGTCCACAATATTATTCTGAACGGCATAGATCACCAGTCCGGCCATGTTTTTCACACAGGTTTTGATCATCAGATTGGTTTTATGCGTTTCCACCGTTTTGGGTGAGATAAATAAAGCGTCGGCAATTTCTTTTGTGCTTAATTGCTGGCAAACCAGTTTGAGAACATCAACTTCCCTGTCCGTGAGGTCATCCTTGGAGTAGGCGTGAAATTCAGGGAGTTTATTGGAAAGCTGACCCCGCATCACATCGATCTGCTCATCAGAAAAATAATGTCCTTTGTGGTACACCGAATGGATGACATTTAAAAGTTCTTCCAGCTCAATTTCTTTAGACAGGAAAGCATGCGCTCCCATTTTCAGCATTTGTCCCATAAAAGAGCGACGGTAAAAACTGGAAAGGACAATGATCTTGGTGTCAGCTTCTTTTTGGGCGAATGCAGACATCACTTCAAGTCCGTCACCATTAGCCATTCTCAGGTCTAATATCAAAACGTCCAAAGCATTATTGTCTGTTTCATTCAGAAAATGCTGACCACTTGTTGAGGTCAGTACCACCTCAAAACGTTCATCATTATTGATGTAATTTTTTAAAAGTTGTACAAAAAGCAGGTCATCATCTACGATGCCGATTTTAATTTTTAAATTTTCCATTTAATTTTTAAGTTTAATTTTTTATTTTCAATATTAATTTTTCAATTCTCAATCCCTCACTCCAACGCCATAGCCGCAATAAACTTCGTCCCCTTTTCCGGCTTTGATTTAAGCTTATAAACCGCCTGGATCTTCTGAGCTCTGGATTGGATATTTCTTAAACCAATTCCATTGTAATGAGTTTCTGGTTTAAAACCATTGCCATTGTCCTCTATCGTGAGCATCAGATAATCAGGGGAGACCCGCAGCGAAACATCAATCCTGGTTGCATTGGCGTGTTTTAAAACGTTGGTGATCAATTCCTGTACGATCCTGAAGATGTTTAATTTAACGGGGCTGCTGAGGGCTGCTTCTGAAACCATATGATGGTAGGCGATCTCGATATTCTTGCTGATCTGATCGAGGTAATCGGCGATAAGATCCGTTAATTCAATTTCACTCAGATCCGGAGGGGTCAGATTATGCGACAATTCCCGGATCAGCTGCATGGAGGTTTTCAGATCCAGATTCAGTTCTTCCGTATTCTTGTTATTGATATTCAAACGAATGACGTTAAGGCGTGAGATGATATTGTCATGAAGCTCTTCTGCCAGACGTTCCCGGTCCCTTTCCTGTAAATGCAGTGTATTTTCCCAGCATTCCGTCTGTGTATTCCGGACCAGCCGCATTACTTTTTGCTTGTTTTTCCTGATGCTTTTCAGATAGTTGACGATCAATATCGTGATCAATAACGTCGTTAAAAAAAATAGCCCTATACCAATCCATATCCATCCAACTACCAAGCCCGGATTTTCCCACTGCGACATCCCAGATTAATAAAAGCAAGATAAAGGCACCACAGCAAAACCCCTCTGAAAAGCCAGATCGGGGCTACCCATTCCAGGTGGTTGGTGACTAAGAAATTAAAAGTGGTAGAGATCAGACATTCAACAGAAAAAAAAAGAAAGACGAATATATTAACGATAAACAGGCTTTTTTCAACCTTTCCTTTTTTAAGCATTTTCATAAAGTAAGCGGCTGCGAAACTACAGATGATGATACTGCTGATGATGTTGGAATAAAAAGTAGGGCACGTTCCCTTTTGTGTATCCATCAGATTGACGATCAGGAAAACCGCCGCATAAAGATAAACGATCCACTTGATGGAGACCGGGAGCTTTATAAAATACCTGCTGTAAATTTCTGTGAGGATCACCAGGCTAAAAAACTGGCTCAATGCATAATTGTAGGTGTTCAACGTGTTCAGTTTCAGCAGGCGGTCTATCAGGTCTGTCAGCTCCAGGGCGAATTCCGCGACGAGAAATACCTTGATCACCGCCATTATTTTTATCCCTTTTTTTACAAGCAAGATCAAACCTGTAAGCAAAGTCAGGTTGATAAGTATTTGTAAATAGAGGGATAGGTTGTTATAAGAAAGCACCGCTTTTGAGCAAGAGTTGATAGTTGTCAACAGGATCAGCAACGGTAAAGGGAGGTCGCGGCGTGGAATAGTTTTCCGCAGTCCTGCTCATTTCATTGATCGTTAAATCTTTAACCGTAATGATCTCAATATGATACGCGAAATCAGTGTCTCTTTTTTCTGCTTCATCCGTTAACCCAAAGAAACACGTACAGGATTCGCTATCCCCGAGGCCTAATCGTTCATAATCCTCAAACGGAATAGTGATCACCTGAACAAAAGGTTCGGTCTTCTGGGCTTTTAACCACGCTGTAGCATACATATTCCATCGGAAATTGCGGTTAATTGCCGATTCTGAAGTGATGGGTGGCAAAATTTCCAGATTGGTGGTGTTCTGAGCCTGATCCTCCGGAGACTGGCGGGTAAATTCCTTGATAAAGATATGGTTGAAATCGGCCTCCCGGTCACTCTTGGAATCGATCAAAAAGAATTTAAGCTTGTTGTCATCGATGCCCAGATAAGCATGAACTCTTTTAGGATCCGCATTTTCAAGATTCGTCTTCCATAATGCGACCTCATTTCCGGAAACAGAAAAGTGAGTTCCCTGGTTTAAATAGCCCAGAATCTCCTTTTCATTCGCGTCATTTCCGCTCTTATAGGAATCAATTAAAGTTTTCCATTTTTTAATGGATAGGTAAATGTTCTCAGTTGTCATTGGTATTAGGTATTAGTGAATAATAATAAATTATTGTTGAAATTTACAAAAAAAATGGTTTTTAAATCACGTGGCTTAGAAATAGGACGGATTGCATTGGCAGACTGTTCATTACTACAGTGATCACTGAGTTTTCGAAAAACCATATGATGAACTAAGATTCTGAGGTGTAATTCTTTACGGTCTTCTATGATCACCCATTCTGATATGGATTACTGTCACCATTTTAACCATTTACATCTTGAGAATAGCATTCTTTTTTTTGAAAATCAGTTTTTCTACTGATTCGTGATCTTATTTTGTTTAATAGATTTGTGAGGAATAACTTGGAGTGAAAAACCAGAAGATGAAAGTCACCTATACATCAACCGGAATTTTCATCTGAAAGACGACCACAAAAACTAATGAATACCTAATACCATAAGACATGAATCACGTTAACGAACCTCAACCCGCTAAAATAGAAAAGCTGCGTTCCTTACAGGAGCTAAGTAAAGGTTTCTCTTTTAAGAAAGAGCAAGATACTGCTTATTTTAGCAAGAATAATCCTGACCATAACAGCAATCGTTTTGTATTTAATGCACAAACCGCCGAAATTGAAACAATGCCAACCATAAGACTTGTTCATTGCATAAATAGCAATAGTACATCCGACGGTTATCAGTCATTTGTCGTAGAACCTAAAGATCAATCGACAGGAATTTCGGTGGTAAGGATGAAACGGGATGATTCGAAGAACCTGCATTGTCACATCGACATTCTTCCATTCAATAGTCTTGGGGATATTGCTGAACCGGAGAACGATTCGAAAATTCTTGGTATCAATACCGATACATCCAAAGTTGTTTTAAAAATGGATATTGAGATCAGTCAGTCTGACACTGATGAACCTATGTACACGGTTCATGATGTTGATGTCAATAGCCTGGAGGATTTTGAAAGCGCACATGAGATTATTGAACTGAAAAGAGTATTGGAGTTTCAGGCGGCGAAGTTAATCGCACATTATATTCTGGAAGTATACCATATCGTACATGACGGGTATCAAAACAATACGATCTCTTTAGTTTCTGAAGATGATCTTCTACAAGTTCCTACCGATCAATTGAACGAGTTGCTTTCTGCTAATATCGCTGCGGGAAGTATTGCTTTGGGGAGTGTGTATCAATCTCTGGCGCATTCTACAGGAATCCTGTTTGAAAATGCAGTGGATAATCAGAATCAACAAAATTCGCTGACACAGGCTGCCGCTAATCAAGGGGTGATGCAGATTTATAATATAGATACTATGGCGGATGCGGTGGGTATTGCGAGGATGTTGGGGATGGGGTGAGTTTTAGGGGGAATTAATTCATTTGCCAATGAGTTTTTTTATCTAAAAAAATATAAACAGAAACCAAAAATTTATATATTTGTAATTAACCATTAAAAACTAAAACCATGATACTAATTAAACTAATTCAAAATACCGAATAGGTTCCAAAATTAAATCTCTTAAAGTTCGAAATATTAGACGAGAATAGATTGTTATTAGTTTTATTTAAGTAAGTAAAAAAATGATATAACTAATAATTTTCATGGCAAATACGGTTTTCCGTAATGAATGCGGAATAAATCTAGTTAATATTGCAATTATGAACAATAAGATGATTATTTCATTATAATTTAATGATCGTGAAAACTTATTAATTATCATTTTATGCAATTTTTATTTTGTATATTTTTGTAATTATCGATAATTTCAAAATAGTATAATTAAATTAATGTCCGACAAAAAAATTAAAGCAGTTGATTTTTTCTGCTCTGGAGGTGGAATGAGTTGTGGTATGCTACAAGCAGGAATTGAAGTAGTGGCGGGAATAGATCACGATATCTCATGTAAAGATACCTATGAAGCAAATATCAATGGTGCAGAATTTATTCAAGCAGATGTATTTGAGCTACAAGAAAAAGCTCTTGAAGATAAATTAAAATTAAAACGAAATGATGATAATTTATTACTTATAGGCTGTAGCCCTTGCCAGTTCTGGAGTATTATCAATACGGATAAAAAAAAATCTAAAAAATCGAAAGATCTATTAAAAGAATTTAGACGTTTTGTAGAGTATTTTAATCCGGGCTATGTAGTAGTCGAAAATGTACCAGGTGTTCTAAGACGAAAAAACGAAAGTGGTTTAGAAGATTTTATACTATGGCTGCGCACAAATGGATATAAAGTCCATGCAAACATTCACGAAGTAAGTAATTATGGAGTACCTCAACACCGCAAAAGATTTACCCTAATTGCGAACAGAGTAAATAGTGAAGAGGTTAAACCAATAGCTCTAAATACAGAGAAAATTACGGTTAGAGATGTCTTAGGTGAACATAATGGCTTTCCGAAGGTAAAGCAGGGGAATAAAGACGAATCTGACTTTATGCATTCTGTATCTGGTTTGAATGAACTTAACCTAGAAAGGCTTAGTTTGACTCCACATGATGGTGGAACTAGATTGGCTTATGTTAATGATGAAAGGTTAGCTCCACCATGTCATTATAAAAAAATCAATGGTTTTAAGGATATTTACGGTAGAATGTATTGGGACAAACCTTCTCCAACAATAACTACAAAGTTTTTCAGCTTTTCTAATGGCAGATTTGGTCATCCAGAAGAAGATCGTGCAATATCATTAAGAGAAGGTGCTACTCTCCAATCCTTTCCAAAAACTTATAAATTTGTAGGTAGTAGTACTGAAAAAATTTCAAGAATGATAGGAAATGCTGTACCCCCAACTTATGCAAAAGCTATTGGAAAAGCAATAATTCAAAATTATATCAATGGCAAAATTTAAAACTAGAGCAAGAGCATTAGATTTATTAGGGAGACAACAAATTGCAGGAATTCCAACTGCAATAAACGAGCTTATAAAAAATGCTCACGATGCTTATGCTGATAAGTTTGATATTGATTTTGTTAGGAATGATAATCTACTTGTTTTAAGAGATGATGGTTTAGGAATGACCAAAGATGAATTTGAATCTAGATGGCTTACTATTGGTACCGAGAGTAAATTTGTTAATTCAAAAACAGACCTTCCCCCTATTGATAATTCTAAATCAGCTCGACCAATTATGGGAGAGAAGGGAATAGGTAGGCTCGCTATTGCTTCAATAGGTAAACAAGTTTTAATAATCACCAAAGCAAAGAATAGAAAAGAAAAGCATAAAATTGTAGTAATTCTCATTAATTGGGAAATATTTGAATTGCCTGGAATTAATCTTGAAGATATAGTAATACCTATAAAGGAATTTGATGTATTGCCAAATGAGAGTGAGATCAATAGATTAAAACAAGAAGTTCAAGAATCTTTAGAGCACCTTTTAGACAAAGAAATTATTTCAGGACGAGATTTTTCCAGAATTTCTGAAACAGTAAAATGTTTAAAAGTTGACCCAAAAGATTTAAATGATAAATTAGTTGGAGATTTTAACATAGGACAATCTGATAAGGGAGGAACTTTCTTTTATATTTCTCCAGTTAGCGAAAACTTATTATTTGATATTGATGGAGATAAGGGATCCAAAGATGCAACTAAAATAGAAAAAATGTTGATTGGGTTTCACAATACGATGACTCCTCATCATCCGAAACCTATTATAGATATTAATTTCAGAGATTATAAAGGCAATGATAATTTATATATCAACCTAATTGATAAAGAACAGTTTTTTACACCTGATGAATTTGAATTAGCAGATCACCATTTTAAAGGAAGATTTGATGAATTTGGTCAGTTTAGAGGGGATGTTCAGATATATAGAGAAAAAAGGTTTGATCATATCGTAAACTGGTCTGGTAATAATTTTAAATATACAGATTGTGGCGGATTTGAGATTAATCTTGCTTATGTTCAAGGACAGTTAAAAGATTCGGTAGTTGATTTAGAAAACTGGAATAGGTTGACTGCAAAAACTGAGAAATTTGGAGGGCTTTACATTTATAAAGATAACATAAGGGTACTTCCATATGGTGATTCTGACTATGACTTTTTAGATATAGAGAAAAACCGTTCCAAAAGAGCTTCAACTTACTTTTTCTCTTATCGAAGAATGTTTGGTACAATAGATATTTCTCATATTACCAATGATAAACTAGTTGAAAAAGCAGGTAGAGAGGGGTTCATAGAAAACAAGGCATATAGACAACTCCAAGCAATTCTCAAAAACTTTTTTATACAATTAGCTGCAGATTTTTTTGATATTCAAAGTAAAACACCTCAATCAGAATTTTATAATGAGAAAAAGAATGAACAAAATAATCTTTACAAAGCACTTGAGAGACGAGATAAGTTAGCTAAGGGGAAAAAAGAAAATTTTATAAAAGCTTTGGATTTGTTTTTTAAAAGATTGAATGAAAACAAATATGAGAAAGATATTAACGATATACTTAATGAGTCACAAAATCAGCTAAACACTGCAATGTATGTAAAAGACTTGGAAGAAGCAAGTCAAAAAGTGATCGATGTGGAGTTTGAAACAAGACAAAAATTATCTGATTATAAAAGAAGTATTAGCGTTACAAGTCCAAAGGGGTTTACCATTTCAAAGAGTGTACGAATTGATTTTGATACTTATTTGTCTGAATATAAAATACTTGAAGAGACTTTGTTTAAAAATGCTATATCAGAAGTGGACACAATTGTCTCTAATTATAGTGAGAAACTAAATATAGAAATAAGTAAAAGGAAACGTTTAGAACAAGCAGTAGAATTTATCTCTACAGAAGCAGTAAAGGTTAATACTAAGAAACGAGTTGAAACAAACGAGATTGTTACTGATGTTTCAAAGAAAATAAAAGATGTTACTGGACAACTCATGCTAGATTTGGATTATCAGATTCGATCTGTAAAAGATAAATTTAAGAACTTAAGTGTCAATGATTCTGATGATTTTGATTTGGTGGAAGAACGAAAGAAAATGGAAGATGAAATTGAGATGATAAGCCAAAGAAATACTCATGTGATGGATCGGATAATTCGACAATTTGAAGGCTTTTATGTTGATAAAGATGATGATGGTAATATAATAACAAGTGATCAGATTTCTGATGCTTTAGCAGAGGAGTTGGATGATTTGAGAGAAAGGATTCAAACAGATGTTGAATTAAGTCAGTTAGGTTTAGCAGTTGGAATATTACATCACGAATTTAGTAGCACAGTTAAATCGATTAGGAGTAGTATTAAAGATTTAAAAGCTTGGTCTGATGTAAACGAGCAGTTGGAAGGAGTTTACAATAATATTAAAATAAGTTTTGAACATCTAGATGGTTACTTAAATCTTTTTACCCCTTTAAATAGACGTTTAAATAGAAGAAGAGAAGATATTGGATTGTTGGAAATAAAAACCTTTCTTATTGATTTATTTAAGTCTCGTTTTGAACGTCATAATATTCAATTTAAGCATACAAAAGCTTTTGCGAGTCAAACTTTGTATGGTTTCCGTTCTACTTTTTACCCAGTTTTTGTTAACCTGATTGATAATGCTATTTACTGGTTAAATCAAAGTACTGCGGAAGAAAAAGTGATAAGACTGCATGCAGATAATTCTGGAGTTTATATATCCAATAATGGAATTGAAATTAATATTCAAGATGAAAACAGAATATTTATTATGGGATTTTCACGTAAGAATAATGGTAGAGGAATGGGATTAAGTATAAGTCAAGAAGTTCTTAATGCAGAAAATTATAGTCTATCGATTGTTCCCCCAAAAGAGAAAAGTACAGTTACTTTTAAAATAGCACAAATTCAAACACAAAATAATGAGTAGTTCCTTTTTTGAAAAATCTAAAGAAATAGCTAATAATTATATCCAAAATATCGTATTTCTGGATGATAGAGCTTATAAGATTAAAGATGAAGCAAAATTAAGTAATGATTTTGATGTAGCAAGAATTACAAGTCTTTTTGCTAAAGAAAAAAAGATTTGTGCTGTATATCAACCTGGATCGGAAAGAGATATTGAAGATTTTAAAGTAATTTCGAGTAAATCAGATGTAGTTGTATTAGATTGGGAAATAAATTTCCCTAAAATTGTAAAACCTGGAACTGAAAATGAAGATGATGACGATGAACCAAGGGGTATTTATACAAAATCTATTATTAAGTCAATATTATTTGAAGAAGGTCAAACTAATAAATCATTGAAAATGATTTTAGTTTATACTGGTGATTATGCAATTATTAAGGATATTGTTAATGAAATTCATAAGGAAGTGTTTGATTCAAGTGAGCTATATATTTTAGATGAGGAAAACTTATCTATAACATCACAAGAGTTTAAGGTTTTAGTTAGATCAAAAAAAGTTGACATTAATAATAAAAGCAACAAAGGACTTGAAAAACATATGATTGATTATGAATATTTACCTAAATTCATAATTGAAGAGTTTACCAAGATGACATCAGGATTGTTACCAAATTTTGCATTACTTTCTTTAACTACTTTAAGAAAAAATTCAAGTAAGATAATTGGTCTTTTCTCAAAAAAGCTAGATAGTGCTTATTTAAGTCACAAAGCTTTATTGCCAAACCAAGATGATGCTGAGGAATTGTTAATTGAATTATATGCAGATACAGTATCTGATTTGTTGTTTTATGATAAAGTTAATAATACTACTAAAAATCTTATTGAAGATTGGATCAGCAAAAATATTCTTGAAGAAGTGCAAGAAATCTTTGACAAAAAAGGCAAAAGTTATGAGCCTGCTGAAAAATTCAAGAGATCAGCAGATCTATTACTTGAAATTCTGAAATCTTCTGAAAAAAATATTATAAAAAGGTATAAAGAAGCATTTAATAGTAAAGCAAATGTCTCAAAAGCAAAAATTGAGGATTATTATGAAAAGCTTTCACTAAATAATACACTACTATTTCTAAATAATGATGATCATGTTAAAAAAACTGAAATTGATCATAAATTTTCAATATTAACTCATCATAAAAGTCTATTCATTCCAAATAATACTATTCCTAAATTAACTTTAGGGACTGTTGTAAGAAGCACTCTAAATACCAATAGTTATTACATTTGTATACAACAAAGATGTGATAGTGTACGAATAGCTAAAGGAAGTGAGCGTAAGTTTTTATTTATTCCTTTATCTGTTTCTGTAGAAAGATTTGATGTTTTAACTCCAGATAACATTAAATTAAAAAGAAATAAAGATTCTTTTTCAATACGAACAATCAAATTTATTTGTAGCAATGACTTTGGAGTAGTTAGCGCAGAGAAAGATAAAAATACTGGTGATTACATTTTTCAACAAAAGTACAATTCAAGTACTGATGAACATTTCACTTGGATATTTGATCTTAAAGATTTGCATTCTCAACGAATTATAACTCAATATTCATCACAACTTTCTAGAGTGGGATTAAATGATTCCGAATGGCATAGAATGCAGCTTAGTTGACTATAGTTATTTCATATGAAGAAATGGAGAGAATATGAAAGGCTAGTAAGCGTACTGACGTTAGAAGAATATGGAGAAGAGTACACGGTTATTCCAAACGCTAGGATTAGAGGTTTTATAAGCCAACGAAAAAGACAAATAGATGTTCTTGTAGATTATCGTTTTGATTCTGATTTGGAGAGACGTATTATTTTTGATGCTAAAGACAGAAAAAGACCGATTGACATAAAAGAAATCGAATCCTTCGAAGGTTTGATGAAAGACGTCGGCGCAAAAATTGGTTTTATTATTTGCTCAAATGGATTTACTAAGTCAGCATTGAGAAGATCACAGGAACATATTACAATTAGATTAGTACCATACAATGAAATTGAAGCTATAAATATTAAGTCTTGGGACATATGCAGAGATTATTTTTGTAATGAAGGATTGGTACTATGGGATTTAACACCAGGTATTATTATTGATGGGATTGTATATGTCCAAGCTACTGGAAAGTGTGATACGTGTGGTAAATTTCATATTTGGTGTTGGTCATGTGGTAATAGACTTTGCATTGAATACGAGTCGGAATTACAATGTGCTTGTGAAGGACCCTGGTTTTGGCTAACTAGCATTGAAGATGATCACGACGAGAGTGGTGAATTTTATAAATCTCATTATTTGCTATTAGTTTTAGGAAATGGACAATATTATACTATGGATAGAAGACCTATTTAATATTAGCAATAAAAAATCTGATTTTTTATGTGGTATGCAAATAATGTATGTATTATCAATAAGCTATACTACTTGCAAATTTAGATATATAGGTAAAAATATTAGTAAGATACCTTGTGATTGATATGTACATTAATTAAAACTAACAATATGAGTGAAGATAAATTATTTATGAAATTTGAGGCTAATACTATTCAGCATCTTGGTGTTAAAATGTATTCAACAATGCCTCCAGCTTTGGCAGAATTAATTGCAAATGCATATGATGCTTGTGCAACTGAGGTTTATATAAAATTATATGATAGGGGAGAAAAAAAAGTCATTGTACAAGATGATGGTACTGGAATGTCTTTTGATGAGGTAAACAATTATTTCCTTAGAATAGGACGAAATAGACGAGAAGAAAAACAAGAATCTCAGTGTGGAAGAATTCCAACTGGAAAAAAAGGTCTCGGTAAGTTAGCACTTTTTGGTATTGGTGATAAAATAATGATAGTTACTTCACAAGAAAAAGAAACTGTAAGATTCGATCTTAATTGGAATGAAATATTAGATACAACAGGTAAAGATTATGAACCTTCTTTTGAAAGATTTGAGAATTCAGATAATGAGAACGGAACAATAATTACTTTAAACGATTTAAGGAGAAAAACGGGCTTTCCAATTGAAGATTATGCTGATAATATAGCTAAATTATTTAATTTTCCAGATGACTTTGTAATATATATATCACTAAACGATGAGACGCCAATTAGAATAGATAATAAAACAAAATATCAGAATATTGATGATGAATTCCAGTGGGACTTTCAGGGTATTGTGGATGTTAATGAAAAAGAATACAAAGAAAAAAAGGAAATAAAAGGTTCAATCATCACTACTGAAAAACCTTTAAAACCAAATCTACGTGGTATAACACTTTTTGCAAATGGTAGAATGGTTAATATGCCTGAGTTTTTCGGCCCATCAGAATCAAGCCACTTTTACTCATATGCAACGGGATGGTTAAATGTAGACTTTATTGATAATTGGGAAGAAGATGTGATTTCAACCAATAGACAATCTATAGATTGGGAAAACTCAAAAACATCTGAGTTACGTGAATACTTGGCTTCTTGCTTATCAATAATTGAAAGGAAGTGGCGTGAGTTACGCAAAGAGAAAAAGCAAAATGCGATTAGTGAAAAAGTTAGCCTGAATGTAGGACAATGGATTGAGAGATTACCTGAGAATGTACAGAGTCAAGTAGAAGGTATAGTTAATCTATTAGATGATACTCCAGAATTATCAGAAGATACTCAACAAAGAGCTATTCATTTAATACACAATCTTGTCCCAGAATATGCAAATTTGCACTGGAGATATCTTCATCCTGAAATTAGAAAGGCAGCGGAAGCAGATTATATAAAAAATGATTTTTATAGGGCATTTATTGAAGCGGTCAAAAGGTATATAAATTTAGTAAGAACAAAGTCAAAAAGTACAAACACATCTGATAATGGTATGATGGGTTCTGAATTTGGTTTAGGAAAAGTATTACAAGTAGCTGCTAAATTTAACAAACCCGATGGTTCTAAATTTGATTCAGATACTTACAAATGTATTGAAGAGGGGCAAAAATATTTATCTATGGGAATTGTAAGTGGTGCTAGAAATCCTATCTCTCATGAAGAAATTAGAGATTTACGAGACTCACAGCTTTTTACAGAAAAGGATTGCTTAGACATGCTTAGTTTGCTATCTCACCTATTTAAAAGATTGGAAGATGCCGATCCTGCTCCCTGATTATTTTGAAAGTGGATTTTTCTACTCTTATTTGTAATTTTACCATCAAAATCAATTATCTTACCTTTTCCAATTGAATAATTATTAAGCTAGTTTACCATCAGATAATACTTTATTGTAGATTAATGGTGAGAAAGATTCCATCTAGAAAATAAGGCGTTTTTTGAAGGTGTTTCTTTTCCAATTATTATTTTTTTGTTTTTGAATATTTCGTATTCTGTATTTAATAAAGTGTTTGAAACTGTAATAGTTAGAGTGTGAGGGTCTACACCAATTAGGTTGAGATCAAATAACGTATGTATATCGGCTCTAAGTAAAAGACCATTTTCTGGATGATTATCTTTTTCTCCGCGATAAGGATTGATGTGTGCTGCTTCTAGAATAGCAGTTATTTTGCAACCGGTTACTATACAAGTATTGTTATATCTTTTAAGTAGCTTATCTCTGAAATCTTGCTGCCCTCTGCGAAGTTTTATAGCGCGTAAAGTAATTTCTCTCTCATCCTTTTCATTATTTAAATAAGAATTTTCATTTTCTCTTAAATACGCCTCTTCGGGGGATAAAGTTGAACTTACATTTAATAGTTTGATTTCTATCTGATTAATAAAATCTAGGATGTCAGGAGCTAATCGTTGCATAGACATATTTTGATTATATCCACTAATGTAAAAAGGACGAAGTTGTTTAAGACTATTATCTTGGGTTCTACAAGGAATAAAAGTATTAAATATTGCGGTATATTTTTCAACATTTCTTATTTCCTCAACTGGACGCTCAAACTCATGTCCCTTATTACAACGATATTTTGGTAGTCTGATTTTGCGCGCATCTATTGTTGTACTTGGGCATACTGGACATCGTCTGACAATTTTTGTGCCTGATTGGCTATTTACGTGATCAATGATTACGAAACCTAAGATCTTTTTTTTGTCTGTCATGATGGCTACATCACCAGCTTTAATTTGTTTTGAGTTAGGGACTAAGCTATCATAATTATAATATTCCTCTAATTTGTCCCCATAGCTGTCAATGGTTTGAAAAGAACGATCTGTATTTTCTACTATTGTTTTAAATACCCAATAGTTTCTGTTATTTTTAGATGTTTCTTCTTTTGACATATTTGATTGATTTAATTCTTAAATTGTAGTATAATATACAAATATAATAATGCCTGATATATTTTCATCTGAAAAACGTTCTGAGATCATGTCCAAAATTTCTGGGAAAGAAACAAAACCTGAAATTATGGTTAGAAAGTACTTATTTGCGTATGGATTTAGATTTAGAAAGAACGACAAACGATTTCCTGGTAAACCAGATATTGTTCTACCCAAGTACAAAACCATAATTTTTATAAACGGTTGTTTTTGGCATGGGCATGAAAATTGTAAAAAATCAAAATTACCAGGAACTAGAAAGGATTTTTGGGAGAATAAGATAAATAGTAATATTATTAGGGATCAACAAAACATTAATGATTTGAAGTCTATGGGGTGGTCGGTTATAATAGTATGGCAATGTAAACTGGGAAAGGATAAGGAACAAACACTATCAAATTTGGTTGATCAAATACTATTAGATAATAATGGAAATTAGTTATTGATAAATTAATTTAGATTTTTTATTTTCATAAATTGATGATGACATTGTATTATATGCTCCAGAATAAATCTATACAAAGTATTACACAACTAAAAGCCATAATTTTCTCTATATTTGTACAAAGCACAACACAACCACTATGGAAAAGCTAAGAAGTCTAAGAAAGAAAAGAGGATACACTCAGGAATATATGTCCAACATCCTGTCAACGGATGTTTCTAATTATTGCAGAAAAGAAAATGGAGATGTCAAAATATTTGATGATGAGTGGGAAAAATTAGCTAAAGCTTTAGATGTTCCAGTGGAAGATATTAAAGAAGAAAAACAATCTAATGCAGTAATAAATAATGATAATTCAACTTTTAATGATGAAGCTTCTGCAAGTATAAACTTTAATAATAATTATTATAATGTTCCAAATCAGATAATGGATAATCTACAGGATTATATTAAAATCCTGAAAGAACAAGTTGAAGCTTTGAAACAGGAAGTTGAGAAACTAAAATCAGAAAAATAATCTGCTCCTATTTTAGGAGAATAGATCATAAAAATAAATACTGCTTCATCGAGGCGGTATTTTTTGATAAGGAGAATGAAATGAATAAAACAACATGAATTTATCAGAATTAATCAATTACTTCCGCAACGGAGGTACCTATAAAGACTTTTGTCAAGATCACTCATTAGATCAGACTTCTGAAGCTATTGAAGTCTATATGGAGCAACCTTTAGAATTAAATAATAACCTGGCATTTTTTGAGATTGAGACCACAGAAGGCAGCCTTGAGTTTGTTAAGGACGGGATAAGATATTATAGCTTATTTGGTTTTCCTTATTTTATCAATGTACTTGAGCAAATCAAAAATTCGGATCATAATGATTTGACCGATAAAGATATTGCTGAGCTTTTGTTTGATCATGTGATCAGTAAAGAAGAATAGATCGAGTAAAAAAGAGACTGCCTTTGGGCAGCCTCCTATATACATCGCAGTTATCTTATAAATTTTTTACAATTCAAAAGATATTATCCACTAATAAAATTATTTTTTAAACATTTTATATATATCAGTGAGCATATCTACTGCTAGAATGAGTAATAATAAAATATAAGTAAAAATAGCTAGAAAATTGTTTTGATTCATAACTTGCTCATATTGAGAAATTAGAAAAAAACAAAAAACTATTTTATAAGTTATATTAAAATTCATACTAGTTTACTTCAAGATTTAACCAGTAATAAAAACTTTGAACTGATACTGCAAATCCAGCATATAATGCTTCTTTTTCGTTTGCAGTCAAATCAGATTCATTTACTTTTTCAACATAATAATCAGTGATTGCTTTATAATCTTCAAAAGTCTGAACTTTTAAAACAGCATCAAAATATAAAGACAGTATTTCGTAATTGTTATCTGTAATCATATTGCTATTCTTATAGCCATCAAGTAGAACATTTACTTTGTATCCTGAATTTTTATAATTATCAGAGATTTCAGCTATTTTCCCGGTTAAATCTTTGAATTCCGGTGAATTATATAATAGGTTATAGTCTATTGCATTAACATTTGGAATATTATTACCAACCCAGGTTAATTCATCCACATTATTATCAGACATATAAACATTTTGTAGAGCATCATTGTGTAATACACCAAAGTTCTCTATATAATCATACTCTTTAGGAAAGTCATATACAACAGATGTACCCATTGCGCCAGTTCCATTAAAAGTACCTCTGCAGTGTCCTCCTGAACCACAATATCCTGCATAAGATCCTCCTACTGCACCAACAACTCCTGCCACTCCAGAAACCACAGCATAACCTGTACCAGCCGTCGCTGCACCTACAACACCCGCCAATACTTGCACACCAGCGACTCCGGTTGCTGCTCCTCCAACATCTCCGACAGCTATTGCAGCTGCCATTCCAACATATTGCCACCATTTCTTGCTATCCAGATTACCATTTGTTTTGTACACAAATTTTTTGTTGAATGAAGAAAGATTTGATTTTAATGTAGCTGTGCTTACGGATGTTTTGGAAGTTGGGGTATCTTGATTTGATAAACCATCCGTTGAACAATTTGTGAATGTTAGAATAGTTAATAATCCTAAAGCTTTTAAGATATTTTTTCTCATAAAATTGTTAATTTGAAATTAAAATTAATAGTTATTTTGTTTTGAAGATGCGAATATAATAAAAACATTGAAACTTCAAAAAAATATTTTTACTTTGTGGAAAAATGAGTGGTATAAGTGATTAAGCTGGCTTTTCTATTTGAATTCTTAGTAAGTCATTTTTTTCTATTTTAGGAGAGAATAAATAAAGTAATATCTATTCTTAAAGTAGTTGATTTTAAGGTTAATACTTTTAAATGATTCTCACCTTTTTCTCCGAAGTTTTCGTTTACCTTTCTTTTTAGAAAGCTTTACGACCAATTAGTAAAATAGGTGAGAAAAAAATTACAAATTCTTGTTGATCAGATTTCTATTTCTTAATTTCGATGAAGTTCTAATACAGAAGTGGCAAAACCAAAGTGAGCCGTTGTAGAATATAGATTCATCAAAACTTATATTACACCCTATTCATTCTGTTTTAAAAAAGAAAGGATAACAGAAATCAATCTATGGGATCGTGAAGAAGATCTGAAAAAAAACGCCTGATAATAGGTGCTGAAATATTTTTACTTTAAGACCATTACGATGAATAAATACTATATTATTTCAGTGTTAGTTGTATTTCTAGTTTCTTCATGTAAAAAGAAGGCGAATGATTATGGGGTTATAAAAAGCCGTTTGGAAAAAGTTTTAATAGAAGATCAGAAATATAGAAACCCAATATACGATCCCATAAAACAGAATCCAATTGATGCAAAAAATCTGACCATCGTTACCCATATCATTGATAGCCTGGGTTGGTTAGGAAAAGATAAAATTGGGAATGATGCCAATCTGGCTTTGTTTGCGGTGATTCAACATGCCAATACATTGGCTGTGATGGAGAAGTATCTTCCTGTAATGAAAGAAGCCGCTAAAAAAGGAGATGCTGACAAAAGACAATTGGCTTATCTGATTGACAGAGTTGAATTAGCCAATAACAGAAAGCAAATTTATGGAACTCAATATGCAGTTGATGAAAAAGGAAAGGTTTATTTTAATGATCTGCTGGATTCTGCCAACGTGAATTCAAGAAGAAAATCGATGAATTTATATCCTATTGAAGACTATATCCGTAAAATTGACTCATCAGCGGGTGACAGAAAATAGAGGTCTTTTACCGGCATTAGGGTAATGGTGTCTTAGACTTTTCTTATAATCCTTTTTTCCCTCTACAAAAAAATAATATTAATTTTTAATGATAAAGGTTTGGAAATCAATTTTATTTATATATTTGATATATCAATTATATGTATATCAATTAAATTTAAAATCATGGCCAGACCGGAACAAACCATTTTTTATAGCATTGAAGAATCCATTAAATCCTATCGTCAGTTTGCCCAGAAGCGAATTAATGATAAAGGGTTTGATATTACGATTGATCAGGGACTGATCTTAAGTATCATTCACGACAATCCCGGAATATCCCAAAAGGAAATTGCTGCCAGGGCTTTTAAAGATCATGCTTCAGTGACACGTATTATTGAACTTTTAGTGAAAAGGAATTTTTTGAAAAGAGACTCTTTTGAAGAGGATAGACGGAGATTTAACCTCAACGTTACGGAAGAGGGGAAAACTATTTTAACCGAGGTTCAGCCAATCGTTGATATCAACAGAAAAACGGCTGTTGAAGGGATTTCTGAAGAAGAGATTGAGCTGCTGAGAAAACTGGTCAATAAGATTACCGCTAACTGCAGAAGCTGAACGTGATTTCAATTATTTTTTATTCAAAATTTGTAGACCTAAAAACCAATATCATGAAAGTTTGTTGTAAATATTTCATTTTGAAAATCAGCCTGATGCTGCTCTTTCTGACCTCTTTTGCAGATGCACAGATCAGCGATACCATAACCAGTCGGGGACGATACGAAAGCTATCTGAATTTCCGGAGTCTTATTCGGGATATGTATGTCAGTCCCCATTGGTACGCCGATGGAAACCGTTTTTGGTTTGCGGCAGGAGCTCCTGAAAACACCATAATCTATGAGGTAGACCCAAAGCAAAAAACAAAACGTGTATTTTTTGATAGAGATCGTTTAATGAAAGTGTTAAGGCCGTTGCTTGAGAAAGAGCCGGAGACTAAGGGCATTCCATTCAGTGATTTTACTTTTTTAGAAGATAAAAATGCTGCAGACTTTTTTGTTGAGAATAAAAAGTTCCGGTTAAGTTTAAAAGATTATAAGATCGTTCAGATAGAAGGAAAGGAGGAAGTTAAATTACCACCTTCAAGTATTCTTTCTCCGGATAAACAGTGGTTCGTTACCATAAAAGATAACAATATAGAGCTGGTTGATCCTCTTACCCAACAAACCAGGCAACTTACTTTTGATGGGAAAGATGATTATCCCTGGACGATCACAGATGGATGTTGGTCGAAGGATGGAAAAAAGATTTTTGTAAAAAGACTTGATGGCAGGAAAGTTCATCATCTGCCTGTGGTAGATTATTCAAAACCTGAAGAGAAAGTAAAGTATTCAGTCTACGCTAAAGCCGGAGGTGTTATTGAGACTCCTGAGTTGTATGTATTGGATGTGACTTCCGGGAAAGCAGTCAAAATAGAGGTAGGTTCCAACGCACAACAATATGCATTCCCGATAGGATGGAGACAGGATAATTCAGAAGTGCTTTTTATGCGCATGGATCGTCTTGGGAGAAAACTTGAACTGCTGGCTGCCAATCCCGATACCGGAACGAGCCGGGTGATCCTATTGGAAGAAAACAAAACCTTTGTTGCCGGATTGGATTTTTTAACGGAAACCTGGAACCGACAGGTTACCCTATTAAAGAATAACAATTCCTTTATCTGGCTTTCTGAAAGAGACGGATGGCGACACCTGTATCTTTACGATATGAATGGAAAGCTGATCCGGAGGCTGACTTCCGGAGATTTTCCTGTTACAGGGGTTATTCGGGTAGATGAGGCTAAAGATTGGGTTTATTTCACGGCCAACGCAGAAAAAAATCTCTATTCAACGAATATATACCGGGTCGATCTGAAAGGAAAGAACTTTAAAAAATTGACCTCAGCGGAAGGAACGCATACCTATTCCCGGTTTTCACCATCCGGTCAATATTTTTTAGATTTCTATTCCAGTATGAAGCAGCCTCAATCGGTTGAGCTGCGAACCACTGATGGAAAATTTGTACAGCACCTGAAAACCGCAGATATCAGCCGATTGCAAAAAATTGGATTTCATGCTCCTGAAAGTTTTATTGCCAAAGCGGATGATGGGACGACTGACCTGTACGGAATCATGTACAAACCCTATGATTTCGATCCTACAAAAAAATATCCGGTGATCGAGTTTATATATGCCGGACCATTTGTCAATGTGGTGCCTTATAGATTCGGACCCACTACAGGACTTTCCAACCGGGCACAGGCATTGGCACAGTTAGGCTATATTACGATCGTAATAGATACACGAGGAACCGTTGAAAGGAGTAAAGCTTTCCAGGATGCCATTTATGGAAAAATTGGTCAATATGAAATCGCAGATCGTGTGGCTGTATTTAGACAGCTTGGAGAAAAATACCCGTTTATGGATATGAAGCGGGTCGGTATTTATGGACATTCCTGGGGTGGTTATTTCGCGATTCGTGCGATGCTGGCAGCTCCTGATCTATACAAAGTAGGAATTGCATCAGCGCCCGGAGAATTAACGGAAGGAGCCGAAATTATGGAACCGTATATGGACTTACCTGAAAACAATAAGGAGGGTTATGAATTTGGAACCAATACCAATCAGGCAGATCGTCTGAAAGGGAAATTACTTTTTATTCATGGGACAAGTGATATCAATGCACCGCTTTCAACAACCATACGGATGATCGATGCACTGACCAAAGCAGGAAAAAGATATGACCTCATCTTACTTCCGGGAGAAGATCATTTTATTGAAGGTGAGCGCTATGTAAACGATGCGGTAAGAAGATATTTTGAGGAGAATCTAAAGAATTTACAAAACTAAAAAAAAACGACTGACGAATAATCCGTCAGTCGCTTTTTTGAAAAATAATATATCAAGAATTTAATCCTGCATGATCAATTTTTTAGCATCGGTTACTTTTCCATCTGCAGTCATTTTGTATACATAAGTGCCAGACTGAAGGTCAGAGCCTGAAAGTCTGATCGTGCCATTTCCCTTTTCACGAAGTGGAACTGATTTCACCAACTGACCCGAGATGCTATAAATTTCAAGCGATGCCGTTTTTACATCTTTTGGAAGATAATAACGAATGCTTGTTTCATTTTTTGTCGGATTCGGAACATTCTGCCCCAAGGTCGGAACATCGGACAAAGAAACATCGGTTATTGAGTTTTTATTCAATAGAAGTTGCTTGAGCTCTTCTACGGTATTTTCAAGAGTTGTAATGCGGTCTTCTAATTTCTGGATCGTTTCATCCGAAGCACCCATTTTGTTTAATGCCGTATTGGATACCATAACATTTCCATTAGGATCTACCACTAAAGCACGTCCACTCCCAACAGGAAGATCCTGGTGACGAACTGTTCCAACCGTATGAAAATTAGCAGTAGGCGCATTCGTACGAACACCAACACTCTGGTCTTTGATCAGCATGGTTGAGTTGGCTGACATTCCCAGCATAATCGAGAATGGAACGTTGTTCGTTAATTTAGCTCCGCCAGTCCCTGCTCCGATTACAAAAGACCGGTTTCCGGTCGCTATCAGATCAATTCCAAATCCTCCGGAATATACTTCTGTAAGATCAATTCCAACACCCAGTGCAAACTGATTGGCATTTCTAATGGTATTTTTCCATCCTAATGCAACTGATTTTCCAGCGTTGTTGGTTACTACATTTTCCTGGCCTCCTATAACATTAGCCCCACCTGCATTACTAAGATTATTTGCCCATCCGCTAACAAATGAACTGGCAGCTTGTGCTCCTAATACATTAGAGATTCCTACAACAATACTTCCTTTTGCTTTCGAAACATTAGTGTTGTTGGTTGTTTCCACGATAAAAGAACCTGCTTCGTTCAGGAGCGCCTGGTTAGGGTCAGAGGATGCTCCATTGGTCCTTAGATAAAGAGCTCTTCCGTCTACGGTACCAACATAATTAGCAGGTGTAATCCCCGGATTTCCGGTGGTTTGCCAAACTTGAGCATTGGCAATTCCCGTTAAAAATAACATAGCTGCTGCTACGCCACTTTTCATGCTTAATAGTGATGTTTTCATAAATTTGAAATTTTGATGGTTGATTAGTTTTCACTAAGTTAGGAAATATTATGATCGGAATTGTATTTAATCACAATATTGGGATATGGTATTACTTGTTGATAATCAGAAGTATAATGGATAAAGGAAATAAAGAATTATAATAAATATCTATATAGTTTATTTATGAAATCTAATTATTTGTGGTAACCTATGGACAAAGGATTGGCGGTTAATTTTTTTTAATTAAATACGATACGCTGAAGTATTAAATTGACTTTTAAGCTTTTGATAAACCAGATCTTGTGAAGGATTCAATAAATTGCTAAATTCCAGCCATCTAATTCAACACCATGAATCACTTCAAAATTTTCTTGCTGACCATCTGCATGACGGGGACATTTATAAATGGTCAAAAAACTCAGCCCAATCTGAAAGGTTTAGATCAGGAAATTAATAATATCATAGCAGATTATAAGGGCGTTGGTTTGTCTGTGGCAATTGTAAAAGATGATAAAGTGATTTATTCCCAGGGATTTGGTTTCAGGGATTTAGAGAAAAAACTTCCGGTGACTGTTAATACAGTGTTTCCGATCGGCAGTATTACAAAGTCTTTTACTTCGATACTCATAGGATCTCTTCAGGATGAAAATAAACTTTCAGTAGATTCCAAACCTGCATTGTACATTCCGAATCTTCAGTTTTATGATGACAGAATGAATGCTATGATGACGGTAGGGGATTTATTAAGTCATAAAAGCGGAATTGGAAGAGCCGATGGATCTTACATTCTTTTTCCTGAAAACCGAAGGATAGATCTGATGAAACGCTTACCTTATCTAAAGCCGGGTGGGGAAGTTAAAGACAGCTGGATCTACAGTAATCTGGGGTATATTATTTTGGGAACGATTGCAGAACAGGTGAGTGGTGAAACCTGGGAGAATCTGATTAAAAATAGAGTCTTTAAACCGTTACAAATGGATCATTCTTCTACTACCATAGAGGAGATGGTGAAGTCTGATGATTATTCATTGCCTTACGGAGTATATAAAGACAGTACGGAAAAGATACTCTATCAAAGACCTTACAATGATCAGCCAGGAGCAGCGGTAAACAGTACGGCTAATGATATGGTCAACTGGATGAGAATGTGGTTGAATAACGGAACTTTTCAACAACAGAAGATCCTTTCTGAGAATTATGTAAAGGAGGCGATGAGCATTAAAGCAATATTTAATGGCCGTCCACCGGTAACAGCAGAACAAAACAGTTATTTATTCGGATATGGATATGGCTGGAATGTCAATATGTACAGAGGACATTATAAAGTACATCACGGTGGCGCGGTATCGGGATTCTCTTCTAATGCAGTATTATTTCCTGTAGAGAAAATTGGAATTATTGTATTGAGCAATCAACAGAATTCCGATCTCCCATACACCCTTACCAGTATGATATCAAACAGGATGTTGGGCTTGGATGGGCAAAAACCTTATGCATATACAAAGGAAATTTATGACATTAAAAAACCGGAAAAAACAATCAAGCCAATCGATCAGAATAAAAAGCCAACGTTTAATTTGAGTGATTATACCGGAAAATTTACGAATCTGGGATATGGAACTTTTGAAATAGTAAAAGAGGGTGATCAGTTGTTTGTGGTTTTCCCGGCATTTAAGTTCAGGTTGGAACCTATGCAATACAATGCTTTTGTCTGCAAATTAATTAATGAAATTCCCCAGCAAATGAACCCCGAATTTGAGTTGAACTTCACAATAGACAATGAAGGGAAAATATCCGATGTCGTTATGTATCTGCAAAGAGAGGGGGTGCGTTTTGAAAAGGTAGATCAGAAATAGAAGAAAATAGGTGATAACCGTATTTTTAATTTCTGATAATATCAAATGATACTATCATTTGTAAAATATTAATGGATAACCAAAAAAATATCCTTCATAACACGTGAAGGATATCATCTTAGAGAATTATTAAAAAATGGTTGCTTTTCTATTAGATTATTTCAATTGTTCAGCTTTGATATAGGTCTTTCCCTGATCATCTTTCCACGAAGGACCCTGAACAGTAACGGTATCTCCTACTTCATAACGTTTGAATGTACTTCCGCTTTTTTGAAGATTAACGATGCTGATGGTAGCTACATATTCTTTACCATTCGTATCCTGAATGGTCGCCATATACCCATCTTTTCCGTTTTCGATCTTGGTAACCTTTCCGGTCGCGGTTATCGAATCATTCTTTTCCATATCTGTTGAAGAAGTTGCCTGTTTTGCTGTACAGCTGGTAACACTGTATATTCCTAATGTTAAAACTGCTATTGCTAATATTTTTTTCATTATATCGTAATTGTTTGTTGTTGGTATCGGTTTTTAGCCCTGTATTATTGTAATATTTTCTTTTGTTCAAAGCCCGTACCAAAACAAGTTTAAGCTCATTATTCTATATAATAAATCCTATAAAACAGAAATCTTGCATCAAATTTTTATTATTTTACTATTTTCTGCATAGATTTTTACAGCTGATAAGACCTTTCAATCTATATACGAGAAATTTCTTGGTTTGGATTTATCATTATATTTTCATTTTAAAACCTTCATGAGAAGCTGTAAATCCTAGATTTTCATAAAACCTCAATGCTTCGACCCTTTTTTTATCAGAAGCCAATTGAAGGATCGTTGCCCCTTTTTCCTTAGCACGCTCAATTGCCAGCTGAAACATTTTTTGTCCCAGTCCCTTTCCCCGCTGAGAAGAATGAATCCGCACGGATTCTATCAAGGCCCGCTTGCTGCCTTTATGATTCAGATATTGAAGATAAGTAAGCTGTAAAGTTCCTAAGACCTCATCGTGGTCATTCACTAGCACGACCAAGTCCTGATTGGGATCCTGATCAATGGCTTTAAAAGTAGAAACGTAACGCTCATCCAGGGGAACAGAAACCTCTTCCCGGCTCTGACCCAATATATCATCCGCAAGCATTTCTATAATGGTCATTAAGTCCGTTAAAGTGGCCTTTCTTAGATGAAGGTTTTTATTTTTTTCTTCCATACATTAAAATTCTCTTAAATGCATAAATAGCAGGAAGTCTAGGAAAACCTATAGCAATACGGTTTTTAAACTCAGAGGTAAATTCCTTTTGCTGATCTTCATTAAGCCTTTCCAAATAAGGAATTAAAGCGGAACCCGAAATGAATTTAAATAAAGTCTCATGATTTTCAGCGATAATAGGATAGACCTTTTGGAAAAGATTTAGCTCTTCAATACCGTTTTCAAATAAAATCTGTGCATATTCATCAATAGTTAGCACGGCAGAAGGGCGATTCCAATGATTTAATTGGGTTTTAAACGGCTCTTCATCAGCGAGTTCAAATAAAATTTTATTTAATGTATTTCCTGGCTGATAGGGCATTTGAACAGCGAACTGACCATCCTTTTTCAGTTTGGAAATCAATTGAGGAAACAGAGTCTTATGATCATCAGACCATTGTAAAGCAGCATTGCTGAAAATGAGATCCCAATTTTCATCACTAGCAAGCATTTCTTCTGTAGTGGACATTTTAAATTGAAGCCTGTCATTTTCCAATGTTTTAGATTTTTCCAACATTTCAGGGGAAGAATCAATACCCGTAAATTCGGCTTGGGGAAATTTTTCTGTAAGAATAGCGGTTTGTTCTCCCGTTCCACAACCCAAATCAACAGCTTTCATAGGTGAGTCTCCGGTGATCAGATCAGCAAGATCATAAAAAGGTGTAAAACGGATATCTTTAAATTGATTGTAAACATCGGGATTCCAAGGCATAATATTCTGTTTTAATTGACAACCTGAATTTAGTAATTCCTAACTGAACATCAGAATAATTAAGATTAAAAGTTTCTTAAAATGTAGAATGGCAGTGATTAATTTCCCGATAACCCGAAGATTTAATGGAATTTTTATTGATGATACAATGGACTGTTCTACAATTGCAGTTTTCAACACCATGTCATTACGATGAAGGAGGAATCTCTTTTTTGTGTTTGTTTTATTTCCCACAGATTACTCAGATTTTTTAAATCTCATCGTAGATAAGATCCTTACGTCTTAAAAATAAATGATTTTAAAAGAAAATTTGCGTCTTTGCATTTAACCGTTTGTAATCCTTATTAGTACTTTATTGGATCAAAAATTAATTAAAAAAGTAGCAAGGTTATAAAGCGCATGAAAAAGAATCGTTGTTGATAAACCGGTCCGATCTCTTTTCTGAAAGTTGATATAAGTATAAGCCAGAAGAATGCCACCAGGTATCGTTGCTAACGCATAATAGAAGCTATGTTCATAATGTGCTGCTGAGAATAAACCCGTAGAGATTGAAATAGAAAGTAGCGTGACTGTTTTTACGTTAAAGAGACTTGCTTTCTTAGCTAACCATTCTGTAATTTGTATTGGAAGATATTGGAAGGCCAAAGTTTCAATAACCGGTGCAACTAATACGGTTAAAAGGAATAATTCAATATTACTTAATTTTTTAAACTTCTGAAATCCTAATTCATTTTCTGGAACTTTGAGTAGGTCCAATACATAAAAGAAAAGTACATTAAACAACAGGACAAAAATAAGGGCAACAAGCAAGTAGTATGGTTTTTCAAGATTTTTCCATTTTTCTATCGCTGTTGTTAAGAAAGAGAGATTCATGTAATATTCAGAAGTGAGAGGTTGTAATTTTAATTGGGTTTAAAGTTAATGTTAATTTCGTTCCCAAAAAAAGAAGATCTGGCATCTTCATACATCTGAATAAAAACATAAAGGGGGTAAGTAATGCTATCTAATCAAACGTATTTTGGGTCTGTTGATTAGCTTTAATCAGTGTTGAGGAGCCAGATATTCTGTAAAATTGACTTATGAAATTTTTTGATAGCACTAAAGTAAGACGTGCTGTTGAATTACCATCTGGTTTTTATACGAAACCCTATTTTTTCTATACTTACATTGAAATATAATGCTTAAAGTTTTGTCATTGCGAACCGTAGGTGAAGCAATCTCCTGCTATAAAGACCTCAATTGGCAAAAGATTGTTTCGCTCCTCGCAATGAAAGTATCATTTTTATCGCAGATGAAGACCTTGCGCCTTAAAAGCATCATACATGAAGAAACTTTGCGTCTTCGCGTTTAACCATTATAAAATCTGGGAACTTTCCTTAATACTATTCATCACAAAAATACTTTTCGTCTGCCCAATCCCTTCAATCTCTGAAAGCTTATTCACAAAGAAATCATGAAACTCATCCATATTGGGAGCCAGAATTTTAAGCATAAAATCGAAATCGCCGCTGATGTTGTAGAATTCAACGACTTCTTTTAGCTTGCTTACTTCTTCAATAAATAAGGTCGCTTCTTTTTTATTGTGAGCTTTTAAAGCGATCATACATACCACCATCATTCCTTTATTGATCTTTTTGCGGTCTAAGACAGCGGTGTATTCTTTGATCACTCCGGATTTCTCCATACGCTTAATTCGCTCATGGGTGGGAGTAGGGCTTAAATTAATCCTGGTCGAAATATCACGGACACTTAGCTTCGCATCTTTCTGTAATAAACGCAGAATAGAAAGGTCTTTCTCGTCCAGTGTGTAATTTTCCGGTTGCATTTGTTCTGTTTTTTTATTTTAAAATTAACTTAAAAGTACATTTGTTCTTTTATTTGTTTTAAAAATTAATTTATGTTCCAAATTTAAGGTTAAATTTTTACATACGTTCTAAATATTTTAATTTTGCAGGAAATTTGAATACTATGGGAACAAGGAGGAATTTAATATTAATATTGGCATCAATCGGAACTTTTGTTGAAGCGCTGGATATTGCCATTATTAACCTAACCATCCCATCTATTCAGGAGCAATTCCATATTGGAGCTGAAACCGTTCAATGGTTACAGACACTATATGTTTTATTTTTTGGTGGTTTCCTGATTATTGGCGGGAAACTTTCAGATCAGATCGGAAGAAAAAAAATGTTCATTTTAGGAGGATTAATCTTTATGCTGACTTCTTTAGGAGCAGGTCTTTCCACCAATTTTGAAATGTTGGCTGTATTCAGAGCCTTACAAGGATTGGGAGCGGCATTTATTATGCCTTCAGCGCTATCTATTGTGACGAATACATTTACCGAAAATCACGAACGCAATAAAGCATTGGGTGTTTTCAGTTCTTTTGCTGCAATCGGATCGGGGAGTGGATTGTCAATAGGAGGAATTATCAGTACCTACTTAAGCTGGCACTGGGTTTTCCTCATTAATGTACCTATTCTTTTGTTGACCCTTATTTTTGCATATCGATATTTACCGGCAGATGAAAAATCGGAAAGTTTTCAGAAAACAGATGCGATTTCAGGGATACTATTAGTTCTCGGCTTACTAAGCTTGACGTATGGAGCTCATGAACTGATACAGATTAAAGAACAGCCATTTTTAGTAATCGGATCAATTGTAGTAGCCATTGTACTTTTAAGTGCTGTATTCTACCGCTTAAAAACAGTAGCTCAGCCTTTAATTGATCTTCAGTTATTCAGGCACAGATCATTAATGTCTGCTAACCTTGCCTTCTTTGCATTAGGAGCCTTTTTCATAGGATTTTTATTTCTGATCTCTTTAATGCTTCAGAAAGATATGAATCACAGTGCTGCTTCGGCGGGATTGATGTTGGTTCCTTTCAGTGTAATGTCTGCATTAGTGGCTAAATTTATTTTACCATCAGTTTCAAAAAAACTTAATCCGGCACAAATGGGAATTTTAGGATGGTCCTTTATGCTGGCTGGTGCTTTAGCGTTGCTGATATCTATTTACTTTGGTCACCCATTAACGGTTGTTTTATTAGGTGCTGCGTGTATTTCAGGAGTAGGCATGACATTTTGTTTCACGAGTTTATCAATTTTGGGGATTCGAGATGTTGAGGCATCACATTATGGAGTCGCATCAAGTTTAACGAGTACCAACTACTTTTTGGGTGCCGGGATTGGTTTATCGTTTATGACTTTAATGAGTCAGATCTATCCATCAGAACAGGCTGTAGGGAGTTTAAGTATTATTATACTGGCGGGTTATGCAGTGTCTGCGATCGGAATATTAGTATATTTGATCTTCAAAGAATTGAAAGTAAAAAGAACCCAGGTTGCCGTTTCGTAAAATGCGGCTATAAGAAATATTCAAATAAAAATGATAAAGAGATTAACTGTATTTTGTGGATCAAGTTTTGGAACTGATTCTATCTATGAAGAGCAAGCTTACCTATTAGGAAAGCGATTGGCTGATGAACAAATAGGTTTGGTATATGGTGGATCAAAGACAGGCCTGATGGGAACTATTGCCAATGGAGTAATGGAAAATGGGGGTGAAGCGATCGGTATACTTCCTCATTTTCTACAAGGAAAAGAAATTGCGCATAAAAGCTTAACTGATCTGATCCTTGTAGAAACCATGCATGAACGCAAAACCAAAATGAATGAATTATCAGATGGTGTTATTGCGTTACCTGGTGGATATGGAACTTTGGAAGAGCTTTTTGAAATGATGACCTGGGCACAATTGGGACTGCATCAAAAACCAATTGCTCTACTCAATATCAATGGGTTTTATGATGATCTTTTAAAAATGAGTCAAACCATGGTGGAGAAAGGTTTCCTTAAAGAAGCTAATCAGAAAATGTTGATCGTAGATGATCAGATCGATTCTCTTTTAAACAAGATGAAAAATTATCAGGCGCCAAAAGTAGAAAAATGGATTTCTAAAGACGAAGTGTGATCAAAGGGTTTTTGAAAAATCACTGGGTCTGTATTGCATAACCGATTGAAAACTATTGGTAAAGGCCTGAAGGCTTTTGTAACCTACCTGATAAGCAATTTCTGAAATCGTCCATTCATTAGCACTCAGGAGTTCGAGGCTTTTGATGATGCGAAGCATTTGCTGATATTTGATTAGGGTGAGTCCGGTTTCCTTTTTAAAAATCCGTTCCAAAGACCGGAGGGATAGGGAAGCCATATCACTTAATTCTTCCATTTTAAGATCTTCTGTATAATGGCTGTTCAGGTAATCAATAGCCTGTGTTAACCGCTTATCTTTTGGAAGACTGATGTGCAGTTGGATAGAATCGGCGACGAAATTAGGCAATTCATTATACAGGGCTTGTAAAAATATATTTTCGTCCGCATTCTCCTCTGTATTGATGGACCACTTTTCAGCATATTTTATCATTTCCTTAAGGACGGGAGGAACAGAAAATACATTAACCTGATGATAAAATGAATCTTCTTTATCAGCATCAAAAAACATGATCATCAACCGGATTCTTTCAGAATGGGAATTGGTTTTATGCAAAGCATTAGGAGGAATCCAGGCAGCATGGTTTTGAGGCAAAAGATAGATCTTTCCCTCTACAGTTAAATACTGGAATCCACTTTCTACATACACCAGCTGTCCTTTTTTCGGATGAAGATGAAGAACGTCATCATGCCTCCAATTATCTTCAAACCAAACAAAGTAAGGTTTTGTGACCTCATCAACATTCAAGATGGTTTTAGAAGAATTCATGTCGTTTTAGATTAATATTATGGCAAATGTATACAAAATAACATAAGTAATTTTGCTGTATCAATTTTTTACAATATCATGAAAAACGAGACAAGAAGAGAAGCTTCATATATACTATTGTTTATCAATGTTTTGGTTGTTATTCTGGTTTCCAGTAACCTGCGTTCACCGATTACTTCTGTGGGACCGGTACTGAGTCAGATCAGCCAATCTTTGCATTTAGATAATTTTCAAAGCAGTATGCTGACTTCTATTCCGTTGCTGATGTTTGCGAGTTGTTCCGTTTTAGTAAGCCGGTTTTCCCATCGTTTAAGTATCAATAGGTTTTTGTTATATGCCTTGGTAATTCTGAGTTTTGGATTGTTTTTACGGGTATTCGGATCGGTCTGGACCTTGTTTACTGGATCCGTGTTCATAGGATTGGGTATTTGCGTTGGAAATGTAATTACACCAGGATACATCAAAAATAATTTTCCAAAACAGATCGGTGTGATGACGGGTATTTTTGCGGTTTCCATGAATCTTACCGCTGCTTTAGCTTCAGGATATAGTGTAAGCCTTGGAGAATGGACGGGTTATGGATGGCGTGGTTCTTTGGGGATCTGGTTGGTGATTGCTCTTTTATCCTTATTGGTGGTGGTTTTAGAACTCTTGCTGAATAGAAATAAAACGAATCAAAGCAATAGTTCATTAGCTAAATCAGATTTTAATATGTTTAAATCTGCACAGGCATGGAACATCAGTATTTTCATGGGATTGCAGTCTTTGGTGTACTATTCTCTAATTTCCTGGTTACCTGCAGTTCTTGGTGATTATGGAATGAACGGGAATGCTCCGGGATGGGTATTGTTTGTCATCCAGATTTCCATGATTCCCATTACTTTCGTTGGTCCAATCATTGCCAATAAAATGAAAGATCAAAGGGCGATGATCGTTTTTCTATGCATTCTGATGTTGGCAAGTATTGTCATGTTTGCTTTATTAAAATCACAATGGATCTATGCAACCGCAATTTTATTAGGATTATCCAATGGTCTGTCATTCAGTTTATCGATATTGTTTTTCTCTTTACGAACAAAATCAAGTGCCAATGCAATTAAGATTTCAGGAATGGCACAATCTGTAGGATACCTGATCGCAGCTTTTGGACCCGCTATATTTGGGAAATTACATGATTGGGATCCTTCATGGAAATACTCATTTGCATTCCTGGGAATTTCAGTGATTCTGATGTTTTTCTTTGGAATGAAGGCGGCGCAAAAGAGATTTGTTGAAAGTTGAAAGTGAAAAGTTGAAAATTACCGGACGCATATTCCTAATAACTGGCAACCCGCAACATATTAAAACTTCTTCTGAACCCATTCTTTCGTTGGGACAAGCCATACATCTAATGCTTTGAATAAAAAACCATGGTTCATGCCAGTACTGACTTCAATTTCCTTGAATGCTTTTATCTGAGAATTCTGAAATCTTTTCTGAGTCGATAATGCTACATGGCCATCATCTGATTTTTCGGTAATGGATAATATCTTACCATACAATTTGAAATCGGGATCTTCATTTAAGGAGTCATCTTTGAAACTTGCTCCGATAATGACAAATTTGAGATCAGAATCTTTAGCATAATACGAAACATATTGTGCAATATAACCTCCCTGAGAAGTTCCAACAATACTTATGTTTTTTGAAGGAACGCCTTTGGTTTTTAAACTGTCAATCTGAGCTACTATCTTTCGTGCATACATTTCAGGATCGGTATGGTCAGCTCTTTTCTCAGATATGACAACTGTATTTTTATCTTTCAACTTGAAGAGAATGGGTTTATATTCTGCGACTCCATATTTTGGATGCTTCTCTGTTAAAGAATGTCCTTCCAAAAATTTATTATGTAAAAAGAAAATATATTGCTGCTGTTGAGCGGTTAAAAAATTTGAAAGAAGGAAAAGGAAAGAAAAAAGAAATGTTGCCGATGTTTTCATGAGATCCTTTGAATTGAAGGATAAATGTAGATATAGTTTTTAATATTATACTACTTTTGTAATCTTAATTTTTTTTCACCAGTACATACATGAAAATACAAATCATCAGCGATCTACATCAGGAGTTTGGCTCGACTGAATTATCTTTTGATAATGCAGATGTCGTTGTATTGGCGGGTGATGTTAATTTAGGAACAAAGGGAATTGAGTGGATTAAAAGCGAAATTCCTGATAAACCAGTGATCTATGTGTTGGGAAATCATGAATACTATAAAGGATCCTACCCAAAAACATTGAACAAAATAAAAGAGGCAGCCAAGGATTCCAATATTTATGTGCTAGAAGATTCTTATGTAGATATCGAAGATATCAGGTTTCATGGAACAACTTTATGGACAGATTTCTCCATATTTGGGAATCCTGTTCAATATGGAATGCTTTGTCAGTCTAAAATGAACGATTATAAAAAGATCAAAAGAGATCCTTCCTATTCGAAAATGCGAACGATAGATATATTTAAAATTCATCAGTTTTCAAGAATGGCTTTAAAAGAGAACCTTGAAAATTCTAAAGGATTAAAAAATATAGTAGTCACACACCATGCACCAAGTATTCAATCGGTTCCCGAACTATATAAAAATGATCCCGTGACCTCAGCATATGCTTCCAATCTTGAAGATTTCATTGTAGAATACCAGCCTTTGTATTGGATTCATGGACATATTCATACCCCTTGCAGGTATAAAATAGGAAATACCGAAATCATTTGTAATCCACATGGATATATTGATGAGAAATACAATGGATATGAAAAGGAATTGATTGTGGAGATTAGAGTTTAGATGTTAGAATTTAGAGATTAGAGGGAAGAACTCGAAATCCGAAACCCGCAACAAAAAACTAAAAATTATTCCTTAATTTCGTGTAAATATTTCGTCAAAATGTCCCGAAAGAGCAATACTGAAACTGCTGAATTTGTTTCCACTTTTACTTTTGAAAAACTTCTTAAAGACGTAGAGTTTGATCTTAGAGTTAAAGAGTTCGTGGTCATGACAATTGATGGAAGCAACTATAATATTGAGTTGAATGTTCCGAACCGTGCAGATTATTTCTGCTTGATTTTAGTGACTAACGGATATGAACGATTCAGGATTGATGATCAGCGGTATACCACTTCAAAAGGAGATATTATATTTTGTCCAATGTCTGAAACATTTTGGATAGAAGAAATCTCTGATGATTATGTTGGAAAGTACATTTTCTTTTCTTTGGATTTTATTTCCGATGCCGGATTTAATTATCGGTCAAATGATATCTTGAGGAGCCTTTCAAAAGATACCAACTTGATCAAGAATGAGCCTGACCTTTTCCGCAGGCTTGAATTTCATTTAGATGAGCTTAAGGTTTTAAACAATGCTGAAAAAAATGATCATTACTTTAATGAAATGATTTGGCATCACTTTTCATTGGTCATTTATGAGGTAGATAATCACTTTAAGAAAACGGAAAAAATAAATCCTGTCACATACCGTGAAGATGAAATTACCACCAGTTTTTTTATTTTGGTACGTGAGCATTTTAAAGAAGAGCACAATGTACAGTTTTATGCAGATAAACTTTGTATCAGTCGTAAATACCTAACCAAGGTGATTAATAAAACGATGTTTAAATCACCACGTGAAATCATCCATAAGGTATTGGAAGTGGAGGCCAGGCTATTATTAAAAAACTCCAATTCTAATGTAAATGAGGTAGCATCACAGCTTAGATTTTCTGACCAGGCGTCTTTCAGTAAGTTTTTTAAAAAACATGTTGGAAAATCTCCTCTCGAGTATAAAAAGGATGACTTGTATTAAATGATGTAATTCTCAACCTCTCAAATATAAATTAAGTTTCGATGCATATATTCTTTGATTTCTAAGAAAAAAAGGATGATATATCTCATGTATATTAAAAATTAGATGTCTTTTTGACAAATTAAGAAGTTTTTTAAATATTTCCCTTGAATTTTTTTAGAGCGAATTTTGCTCGGTGAAATTTAAAGGAAATAGTACTATGCAGAGATTTTTTATTCAGAAATCAACTATACTCTTCTTATCCCTTGTCGTTTTGACAGGATGTAAGAAAAATCAAAATCAATCTTATCAGCAACAAGCCCCGGAACTTCCGGTAGAAACGGTAAAACAAGGTGACGCTTCTTTCTCCAGAGAATATGCAGCTTCTGTGGAAGGTGTCTCGAATGTTGAAATAAGACCTCAGGTAACAGGATATCTAACCAAAATATTTGTAGATGAAGGAGATTACGTAAGAGCGGGTCAGCCTTTGTTTAAAATTGAAGACCAGATCTTCCGTGAACAATTGAAAAGTGCTCAGGCAGCATTAATTACGGCACAAGCCAATCTTGCGACCACTAAAATAGATGTAGACCGTAAGAAAGAATTATTCAGAAATAAAATGGTTTCTGATATCCAGGTGAAAGAAGCAGAAGCTTCCTATAATGCAGCCAGAGGAGCAGTAAGCCAATCCCTCTCTTCGATAGAATCGGCAAAAATCAATCTTAATTTTTCTACGATTAAAGCGCCTGTAAGTGGATACATCGGAAGATTTAATTACCGTTTGGGAAGTTTGCTGACGCCTACCAACCAGGATCCGATGACCTTATTGTCGGATATTCATCAGGTGTACACCTATTTTAGTTTAAGTGAAAACGATTTTAATCAGTTTCAAAAACAAAATGTAGGGAGTAGTATTGATGAGATCATTAAAAATACCCCAGCGGTCTCTTTACTTCTTTCAGGAGGGGAGAAATATGCTGAAACAGGGAGAATTGATGCAGTGGAAGGTCAGTTTAATAAAACAACAGGGTCTATTACATTAAGAGCGAAATTCAACAATCCTAATAATTTACTGAGAAGCGGAAATACCGGAAAGGTGGTGTTGGATCAGTTTTATGCTAATGTTGTTTTGCTTCCTATCGCTTCCACAAGATCGATTCAGGACAAAATTTTTGTATTTACCATTAAAGATGGAAAAGCAGTTCAGCTTCCTATTGAAGTGAGTGGGAAGGCCGGAACTAATTTTATCGTATCCAAGGGGCTGAAAGCCGGAGATCAGTACATCGTTACCGGCTTCGACAGATTACAGCCGGGAACTCCCGTTGTAGCTCAAAAACAAAACGCTCAACCGAAAAAATCGTAAGAAAAAATCATGTTAAAAAAGATTATAAAAAGGCCCGTATTGGCAACAGTTATTTCAGTGCTGTTGGTTATACTGGGTATCGTCGGTATGATCAATCTGCCGATTACAAAATTTCCAGATATCGCACCACCTACCGTAATGGTATCTGCGGTTTATCCTGGTGCCAACGCTGAAACGATCGCTAGATCTGTGGCTCCGCCATTAGAAAATGCCATCAATGGAGTAGAAAATATGGATTATATTACCTCTACGGCGAGTAATGACGGTACGTTAAGCATCACGGTTATTTTCAAACTGGGTACCGATCCGGATCAGGCAGCGATCAATGTTCAGAACAGGGTAGCACAGGTAACCAATCAGCTTCCTGCGGAAGTTATACAGGCAGGTATTACGACTCTCAAAAGACAGAACAGTATGATTGCGATGGTTTCTTTAACCAGTAAAGATGGTAAGATGGATGATCTTTTCCTTGAGAACTATGCCAAGATCAATATTGTACCGGATTTAAAAAGGGTAAAAGGAGTAGGAGATGCAATGGTGTATGGAAATAAAGATTATTCGATGCGGGTGTGGCTGGATCCGAATAAACTGACCTCCTATAACCTGACACCGTCTGATGTTTCGAGGGCTATTCAGTCTCAAAACTTAGAAGCAGCGCCGGGAAGATTCGGTGAAAGAAGTAAGGAAGCGATGGAATATGTCCTTCGGTATAAAGGAAAATTTACGGAGCCTGAGCAATATGAAAATATTACGATCAAAGCGCTGAGTGACGGTTCTGTTTTAAAATTAAAAGATGTGGCAAAAGTGGAATTTGGAGCCTACAGTTATAATGTATCTTCTAATTTCAATAAAAAACCTTCCGTTACGATGGCGATCTTTCAGATGGCAGGATCTAATGCGAATGAAGTACAGATCGCCCTTCAGGAGAGAATGAAAGAGCTCGAAAAATCATTTCCTGAAGGAATGGATTATGAAATGCCCTATGCTACAAAAGAAGCTTTGGATCAGTCGATCGAGCAGGTAATTCATACCCTGATTGAAGCCTTTATCCTGGTATTTATTGTGGTGTATATTTTCTTACAGGATTTCCGTTCAACCTTGATTCCGGCGATTGCCGTTCCGGTTTCTATCGTAGGAACGTTCTTCTTTATGAATGTATTCGGATTCTCGATTAATATTCTGACCCTGTTTGCGTTGGTACTGGCGATTGGAATTGTAGTGGATGATGCAATTGTCGTCGTGGAAGCGGTGCATGCTAAAATGGAACATAAAAAGCTGAATCCAAGAGCCGCTACAATGTCGGCGATGAGTGAGATTACAGGAGCGATTATTTCAATTACCCTGATCATGTCAGCGGTATTTGTTCCGGTAGCCTTTATGAGTGGTTCTACTGGATTATTTTATCAGCAGTTTGCATTAACGTTAGCCATTGCTATTGTTATCTCAGCAGTCAATGCATTGACATTAAGTCCGGCTTTATGTGCTATATTTTTAAAGCAGCACCATCCGGAAACGCATGAAAAAATGAACTTCAAAGAACGTTTCTTTGCAGGGTTTAATGCGAGTTTTAACAAACTTACTTTCCGATATGGAAAAGCAATTCTGTTCCTTTTAAAAAGAAAATGGATTGCCTTATTGATCATTGTGGCTTTCGGTGGATTATTCACCTGGATGTCGATGACTACACCAAAAGGATTTATTCCTGATGAGGATCAGAGTTTCATTATTGTAACGGCCAATCTGGCCCCGGGAGCTTCTAAGGACAGAACGTCAAAAATTATTTCAGATACGGAAGATCTGTTGCTGAAAAATCCAGCAGTAGACAAAGTAATATCAGTAGATGGTCTGAATCTATTCAGTGGTTCGATGTCATCTTCTGCAGGATCTATTTTCGTTAAACTGAAAAAAGGCGGTGAAAGAGGGAAGGTGAATAATATCAATGATATCATCGGTCAGGTCCAGGGAACATTGTCTCAGGATAAAAGAGCCAATTTCTTAGTGATCAATACGCCGACGGTGGATGGATTTGGTAATACCAGTGGAATGGAACTGGTGCTTCAGGACCGGACGAATGGTGAACTTCAGAATTTAGGGAATATCTCTTACGGAATGATGGGTGCTTTGATGCAAAGACCAGAAGTAGCTTTGGCGTATACGACATTTGATGTATCCTATCCACAATATGAAGTATTGGTGGACGAGGTGAAAGCAGCACAACTTGGAGTGACCGTTTCTGATGTATTAGGAGTAATGCAGGGGTATTACGGAAGCATTCAGTCTTCAGATTTCAACCGGTTTGGAAAATATTACAGGGTATTGGTGCAGGCAACTCCTGAAACAAGACAGGATAAAGAATCCCTGAATGGAATCTTTGTTAAGAATAACCTGAATCAGATGGTTCCTGTGAATACTTTGGTTAGTCTGAAACAGGTGACAGGAGCAGAAGTAGTAGACCGTTTCAATTTGTTTAATTCATCTAACTTAACCGTAATGGCAGCTCCGGGATACAGTTCCGGACAGGCAATGGCAGCCGTTGAAGAAGTGAGCAAACAAGTACTTCCTCCGGGATATACCTATGACTATAAAGGAATGAGTAGAGAAGAAGCGACATCAAGTTCTCAATCGGTAATGATCTTCGGATTGTGTATCATATTTGTTTTCTTCCTTTTATCAGCACAATATGAAAGTTATATTTTACCTTTTGCTGTACTGATCGCTATTCCGGTAGGTTTGTCAGGTGTATTTGTTGGAATTACTTTAGCGGATCTGTCTAATAACATCTATGTTCAGATCGCTTTGGTAATGCTGATTGGATTGCTGGCGAAAAATGGGATCCTTATCGTAGAATTTGCTATTCAGCGCCGTAGAGCAGGGAAGAGTCTGATAGCTTCCGCAGTAGAAGGCGCTAAAGCACGTTTACGACCGATCTTAATGACCTCTTTAGCATTTATCACGGGATTGATTCCATTGATTTTTGTAGTAGGACCTTCTGCATTAGGAAACCATTCTATTGGTTATGCGGCTATTTCGGGGATGGTTTTCGGAACTATCTTAGGGATTTTCGTTGTTCCGGTTCTTTTTGTGGTATTCCAGGCTTTGCATGAGAGAATCAGTGGAAAAGTGATTACAGAAGCAGATTGGGAATATTAATTCAAATGATATTTAAAAATGAATTTAATTAAGAATATAGCATATATAGCATTGGTTTCAGGGGCTGCCGTTTCCTGTAAAGTTCAGAAATATGAACGCCCAGAGATCAAAATGCCTGAAGCTTTTAGAAATGATACAATTATAGCTGGTGATCAGAACGAAAATATCGCGAAGATCAGCTACAAAGATTTTTTCAAAGATCCTGTTTTGATAGGCCTTATTGATAAAGCGATTGCACAGAATAATGACCTTCAGGTCGCTTTGAAACAGATCGAATTTGCTTCTTTAGCGTATAATCAAAGCAAATGGGCTAATGTGCCAACAGTAAGTGCAGCCATTGCCAATGCGAGCATCAGCCGTCCATCGGATAACAGTATGAACGGGATGATGGCAGGGCAGTTTATGGGAAGAAGATATACAGAAGATTATACGAGTTCTGTTAATATTTCCTGGGAAGCGGATATCTGGGGAAAGATTAAAGGAAGAAAGGAACAGGCTTTAACCGAATATCTTAAAACCCAGGAAGCTGCAAAAGCGGTGAGAACAGGATTGGTTGCCGCAGTTGTTCAAGGGTATTATAATTTATTGATGCTGGATACCCAACTGGAAATTACAAAATCCAACTTGACCTATTCCGATACCACGCTGAAGTTTTTAACCAAACAACAGGAGGTAGGATTAACCACTGCTTTAGCTGTGCAACAGCAAGAGATTGTAAAGGATCAGATCTTAAAAACCATTCCAGCTATTGAAAGTTCTATTGCAACACAGGAAAATGCTTTGAGTCTTTTGACAGGTTCGATGCCTGATAAAATTGCGAGAAAGGAAAGCCTGAATACGGTTCAGTCACCGGATCAAATAGTGGCGGGAATTCCTTCTGAGCTTCTAAGCTACAGACCGGATATTAAAACCGCTGAGTTGGAGGTTAGAAAAAGCGTTGCTGCTATTCATGTGGCTAAAATGAGCATGTATCCTTCTCTGAATATCACTGCTCAAGGTGGAATTAATGCTTTTCAGGCAAGCAAATGGTTCAGTATTCCGGGATCTCTTTTCGGAATGGCTGCCGGAGCGATTGCACAACCTATCTTAAATGGGAAACAGCTAAAAACACAGTATGAACAGTCTAAAGTATTATCTGAACAGGCAGAAATCAATTTTAAGCAATCTGTTTTAAAAGCGGTCGGTGAGGTTTCGGATGCCTTGGTACAGATTCAGAAATTGGAAGAACAGCAAAAGATTGCTGAAGGATTGGTATTGAAATCGAATGAAGCGGTAAAGAAAGCGGATATTTTATTTAAATACAATTCAGCGACTTATGTGGAAGTGATTTTAGCACAAACCAATAAACTTCAGGCAGAACTGGATCTGGCTTCCCTGAAAGCACAACGTCTGAACGCTATTACTTCTCTTTACCGATCAGTAGGGGGAGGACGGCAATAAAGTAAAATAAAACCTGTTGCGTCTTTAGATATAACAGGTTTTTAAACTAAACATCATGGATGCAAATATACAAGAGGGTATAATACTGATTCCGGATTTCAATGGATTTACCGAATTTGTATTTAATACAAAACTATATACAGGAGAGTATATTGTAAGACAATTATTATCTATCCTGATCGATGTGAATAATCAGTATTTTGAGATTTCTGAGATTGAAGGGGATGCGATTTTATTTTTTAGATATGATAAAAATCCATCTTTTAAGAAGGTTTCCAATATGCTGAGAAAAATGCAGAATGCTTTTACCAGAAAAGTAGCAGAGCTTAATGAAGCTTTAAGTATTTCTATTGATCTGTCTTTAAAGTTTATTGTCCACTATGGAAAGTTTTCACAATATAAAATTGGGAATTTTAGAAAACTATATGGTGTACCGGTTGTAGAAGCACATCAGTTATTAAAGAATGATTTTGCAAAACAACCCTCGTATGCATTGTTTAGTAATTCTTTTCTTGAAAATACAGAGACTATAAACAGCTTTTATAATGATGAAAAACAGGATTTACCTGATGTAGGAGTGATCCATTATTTTGAAGAAGTAAAACAATATATTTAATTTTTTCCTTGTAATTTGCCTTTGTAATGTCCGGAATAATCCGGGCATTTTTTTGTTTAATAGGATCGCTTCAATAAATATTATACTACTTCCGTAAAGTGTTTGGTATTAAGTCTAAAAAAAGAAAACCTCCCTTTCGGGAGGTCAAAAAACACAAATGATGAAAAAATTATTTATTTTAAAGTGAATTTCACTTTTGTTTTAATGGCATCGGAAGAATTTCCGATTAATGCTTCAAAGTCTCCAGGTTCAGCTACCCAATCATGTTTGTTAACATCAAAATAGCTTAAAGCTGTTTTATCGATGGTAATGCTTACTTCTTTCTGTTCTCCAGGATTTAAAAATACTTTTTCAAAACCTTTTAATTCTTTTGTTGGACGTGGAACAGAAGATTTCAGATCACTGATATACAATTGAGCAACCTCAGCACCTGCTTTCTTTCCAGTATTTTTTACGGTTACTGTAAACGTGATTTTGTCATCCTGAGAGATCGTTGTTTTATCCGCTTTAGCTTTTCCAAACTCGAAAGTCGTATAACTTAATCCGTGTCCGAAGCTGAATAAAGGTTTGATATTTTTGGTATCATGCCAACGGTATCCTACAAAGATCCCTTCATTATAGGTTATATTGATCGGGTTTTTCTGATCTTTTCCTTTTCCTGCAGCGAATTCATCCTTTTGTCCGGGATATTCTCCTAACTGATGGGCTGAATTGTCTTCTAGTTTAACCGGGAATGTAAATGGTAATTTTCCTGAAGGGTTCGCATCACCTGCTAAAATAGAGGCAATAGAATTTCCTGCTTCGGAACCCAGATACCAGGATTGAACGATCGTTGGTACTTCTTTGATCCACGGCATTGCCACAGCATTTCCTGAAACTAAAACTACAGCAAGATTTTTATTCGCCTTTGCCAATGCAGAAATTACATGATCCTGATTGTATGGAAGTCCATAGCTCTTACGGTCATTTCCTTCGCTATCCTGGAAGTCACTTTTGTTTAATCCACCTACGAAAATGACAACATCAGATTTCTTAGCCAGTTCTACAGCTTCATTGATTAATTCAGCCTCAGAGCGGGTGTCTTTCAAATCCTGTCCTGATTTTACCCCGTTGTATTCGCCGCCGATATCTCCTACATAACCTCTTGCATATTGTACATCAGCCTGTTTCCCAAACCTTTTCTTGATTCCGTCTAATGGTAATGTTTCGTATTTCACTTTTAATGAAGATGAACCACCACCAACAGTCATGATCTTGATTGCATTTTCTCCAATAACAGCGATCTTTTTAGTTTTAGTGAGGTCGATTGGTAATACATTACCTTGATTTTTTAATAAAACAATTCCTTCTTCACCAATTTCTTTTGCTACAGCCTGATGCTCATCAGACGCGATATTCCCGAAAGGTTTATTTCGGTTCATTGTTGTTTTATAGGCTAGATTTAAAAGTCTTGTTACTTTATCATCCAATTCCTTAGTTCCTACTTTTCCGGATTTAATTAAATCCAGATAAGGTTTTGCTAAATAATAATTGTCATACGCATTCTTTGTTCCTGCTGATAACCCATTGGTCCAGCTTCCGAATTCAAGATCCAATCCATTATGAATAGCCTGTTCTGTATTATTTACAGCTCCCCAGTCAGAAACAACCACTCCTTTGTATTTCCATTCACCTTTTAAAATATCGTTTAAAAGATATTGGTTCTGGCTTGCATATTGGTTTTTATACATGTCATAAGCACCCATGATCGTCCATGAATCACCTTCTGTAACTGCTGCTTTAAAAGCAGGTAGGTAGATTTCATAAAGTGTTCTGTCATCTACGGTCACATTACTGGTATGACGGAACATCTCCTGATTGTTTAAAGCAAAGTGTTTTACACTTGTTGCCACTCCATTAGATTGCACTCCCTTGATGTAGGGAACAACCATTTTTGAAGTCAGATAAGGGTCTTCACCCATATATTCGAAGTTTCTTCCATTCAGTGGAGTTCTGTAAATATTAACTCCAGGTCCCAGAAGAATGTCTTTTTTTCTGTATCGTGCTTCTTCTCCTAAAGCTTTACCATAGTTCCATGACATTTTTTTGTTCCACGTCGCTGACAATGCTGTTAAAGCAGGGTAAGCAATTATAGAGTCATTGGTCCAGCCAGCCTGATTCCATTCGTCCCACATTACCTCCGGACGCACCCCATGAGGTCCGTCAGTTGTCCAGAATTCAGGAATCCCCAATCTTGGAACACCCGGCGAGCTGAATTTTGACTGTGCGTGAAGCATTGCTACCTTTTCCTCCAGCGTCATTCTGGAAAGTGCATCCTGAACACGCTGTTCAACAGGTTTAGTTTCGTCTAAATAGACCGGAAGAATAGTATTTTGAGCCATCGAAGAAATTGAAATAAGAGTGAATAAACTTACTATGGCAGTTTTCTTTAACATAAAAACCTTTTTATTGATTCGTAACAAAAATAGTAAATTTATTTATTATCTCAAATTGGGATAATAAATTTTATTAATAAATGGTCATATTTAACCAATTCTTTTTTTATCCTATTGAAGTGAAATAAGCTGTGCCAAAAGGTTTCTAAAGTAAAATTTTGAATATTATTACTTTTTTAAAAAAAATGCGTTAAAAAAATAAAGTGTAACAAAATCAATTGGTATTAACCATTTGATCATTGTTACACTGTTACATTTTTAAATTCTTACCTTATAACAAGTTTCGGCATTTCGAGTAGCGTAATGAAATGAAGTGGATCGAGAAGTTTGTGGATATGTACAAAAAGCTTCTCGATACAAAATCCTTTTCCACTTTGTTCCAAAATATTTCACTCGAAATAACGCAATAGAGTTTTAGTGCAATTTACAATTGAAGCATTATAACCATTATAACCATAGTTACACTGTTATACTGCTACATTGATGCACTAAATCAAATTGCTACCATCCTTTTACCGCACCACCTTTAAAAACTTCTTCGGCCTTCTTCACCACCTCATCAGATTGATAAGCTTTTAAAAAGTTTTTCACTTTTTCAGTATCTTTATTGTCGTGTCTAGCTACCACAACATTCACATATGGAGAATCTTTATCTTCTTTAAAAATTCCAAATTTCGTCTCATCCAATCCGGCCTGTGCTGCAAAATTATTATTGATGATGGCAATAACCACTTCTTTATCATCTAAAACTCTTGGTAACTGCGGGGCTTCGATTTCTACAATTTTCAATTGTTTTGGATTACTAACAATATCAGTGACCTTAGGCAGTAAACCGATACCATCCTTTAATTTTAATAAACCATTTTTCTGCAATAGGAGAAGGGAACGACCACCATTAGTTGGATCATTGGGAATAACAACAGTACTTCCATTCTGAAGCTGACTGATGTTTTTGATTTTTTTTGAATACGCCACAATAGGATACACAAACGTATTTCCTACCACTGCTAATTTATAGCCTCTCTGTTTCGATTGTTCGTTTAGATAAGGAACATGTTGAAAAGCATTCGCATCAATATCACCATTGTTCAGTGCTTCATTGGGAACGACGTAATCATTGAAAGCAACCAGCTCAACTTCAAGATTGTATTTTTCTTTAGCAACTTTTTTAGCCGTTTCAGCAATCTGCTGTTCAGGGCCTGCGGTAATACCGACTTTTATATAATTGGGATCATCTTTTTTCGATGAGTTACATGCATTAAATACCAGCAAACCTGCTGCTAAAAGTCCTAAAATTTTTACTTTTTTCATTATATATATTATATTTTTTATTTAAAGGCAGAATCACAAAATCGCGAAACTGAAAAATCGCTTTATTGAGTAGGTTATAGTTATGTTGGTTGAAATTAACTTGTTTATCCTCAAACCCTCCAACCGATTCAACTTATCGGTGATCAAACTTCTTTGCCAGCCGGTCGCCAGAAAACTGAATGATAAAAACCAGAGCGACTAAAAGTCCCAATACCAGATTCATGATCACAGCGTCATAACCGATATATCCGTACTGATAACCGATTTGCCCCAATCCACCAGCGCCAACAGCACCACCCATTGCAGAATAACCGACAAGTGTGATCAAAGTAATTGTTGCATTGTTGACCAGTGAAGGAAGTGCTTCAGGAAGCAAAACTTTTATGATGATCTGAAGTGGAGTAGCACCTAAAGCTCTTGCCGTTTCAATCAATCCGTTTGGAATTTCCAGAAGACTGTTTTCAACCAGTCTTGCGATAAATGGGGCTGCACCAATACTCAACGGAACCAAAGCAGCGTTAACACCGATTGAAGTTCCAACCAAAGCCCTGGTGAAAGGAATCATCCATACAATTAAAATGATGAATGGAATAGAACGGAAGATATTAACCAAAATAGATAAAATCCTGTTATAAATTATATTCTCCAGAAGCTGCCCTTTTCTTGTTAGAAATAAGAGAATACCTACAGGAAGGCCTAAAACGAAACCAAAAAAACCGGAAACGAATGTCATATAAACTGTTTCCCAAATTCCCTTTGATAAAAGAGAAATTACCGTATCACTAAGCATAACCTTTTACTGTATTTTGAATTTTATTTTGATTTAAATAATAGATCGCCTTTTGGTTTTCTTCTGATTCTCCCTGTAATTGCAATAGCAATTTTCCAAAGTTGGAATCCCCTAAATATTCTACATCGGCTTTCAGCAGTTTGTAAGGGATTTTATATTCATCATATATTTTTGAAAGCAGCTTTTCAACCGTAATGTGCTCATTGAGTTCTATTTCCACAAGCGGAAACAGACCGTCTTTTGGCTCTTTTTGTAGCTTTTTATTAAGCTCTTGAGGTATTGTCATGATGCCTGGGTTTATAAATTGTTTAATAATTGGATGTTCTTTATCCGAAATAATTTCCTGTAAGGTTCCTTTGGTAAGGAGCTTTCCTTTATCAATAACAGCGACATGATTACAGATCGCCTTGATCACATCCATTTCGTGCGTGATCAATAAAATGGTAATCCCTAAGCGCTGATTGATGTCACGTAATAATTGTAAGATCGATTGTGTGGTAGCAGGATCCAATGCACTCGTTGCTTCATCACAAAGCAGGAGGTAAGGATCATTGGCTAATGCTCTTGCAATCGCTACTCTTTGCTTTTGCCCTCCTGAAAGGCTTTTTGGGTAGTCATTGGCTTTATCTTCCAGTCCTACAATTTTCAATAATTCATTGACTTTTCTTTGAATTTCTGATCTGTTGATGTGATCCAGTTCCAATGGCAGTGCTACATTTTCAAAAACTGTTCTTGAAGAAAGCAGGTTAAAATGCTGAAAGATCATCCCGATTTTTTTACGCTCATGGGCCAGTTGTTTAGGCTTTAGCTGGGTAAAATCTTTACCGTTGATGATGATCTTTCCCTGATCAGGTCTTTCCAACAAATTCACGGTTCGTATTAAAGTACTTTTTCCAGCTCCTGAGAATCCAATGATCCCGACAATATCGCCTTGTTCAATGTTCAGGCTGACATCATCCAGAGCCTTAAAAGACTGTTTCTTTTGATGAAAGGTTTTTGAAATGTTTTTGATTTCTATCATTATAGTTTAATTACTTAAAATTTATATGGGTTGGTAGGGTCTGTTGTTTTTCTTAGCAAATCTCACTGCCCTTCTGATCTTTACTTTTGATCGTTTTGAGAGTTTAAAATATTTGGTAATATTGGTAAGAAGAACACCCGTTAATATAATGGATAAAACAAATAACTGATTCCCGTTGATCGTTTGATTAGCAATGATCCAGCCCGCAAATACAGTCACAATAGGATTGATGTAGGTATGGGTACTTACTAACGCTGCCGGTTTTACAGATAATAGCCAGATATAGGAAAGGTAAGCGATAATAGATCCGAAGAAAATAAGGAATAATACCCCTAGCCATGCAGGTAATGGAACCGACGTTATAGAAAAGTTATTCCATTCATTTCTAAAATAGGCAATAATGAAAGAAGCAATCCCTGCAATGATCAGCTGCTGAGCAATATTCATCAATGTAGAATGGCTGGAAGGATTTTTCTTTGAATATAAAGAACCTAAAACCCAGGCCACTGAACTTAATGCCAACACAATAAATGCAGTAATGCGAACGGAACCATTTATAGCAAGATGGGTATTGGAGTTGACACTTCCTTTCAAAAATAAAATCAGTCCTATAAAACCTATGATCAATCCAATAGGAATGAATTTATCTGAGAAATAGTATTTCCAGTTTTTTTTATCAATGGCAATAAACCAAAATGGTCCGGTAGCGATGGTAATGGCAGCTTCAGAAGCGGTGATATACTGTTCACCCCAGGCAACAAGACCTGTTCCTCCGGTTAGAATAAGAATTCCTGTAATACCGTTTTTACGCCAGTTAATTAATGAATTGGCTTTTTCTCCTTTAATCAGCAGATAACCCAACATCAGGATTCCAGCGACTAAAAATCTAAAACCTGATAAGATAAAAGGTGGAAATCCTTTTAATCCAAAAGAAATAGCTAAAAAAGTAATCCCCCAGATTACATAAATATTGGTAAACGCTATTGGGATTAACCAATTATTTTTAGAGCTAGTCGTACTCATTGTATATTTTTTTTATGTTGTTCATGTAAATAAAAAAGGCCTTACAACGTGGTAAGGCCTTATAAAATATGTCATAATAATAGTAAGGTTAACCACAGTAATATCGGAATACAGGCATACAGCATTGCATCATCATATTATTGATCATCTGTTTATTCGCTGAGTCTGTATGTTTAAATTCCGGTTTCATTTTTTTATTTCCTGAATACGAGTGCAAATATAAAACATATATTTCTATTAGTCCACTAAAAAAGTAGACTTTTTATGAAATTAATTTTTCCCTAATATCTAAAATATTGATTTTTAGATATTTATTTAATTTTTAATACTAGGGGTTTGAAATAATAGTAAGATCAGATAAAAATTAATAAATTAGAATATAAATAAATCTTAAATAATTAAAGGATTTAAATAATATTATACTTTTTTTAATGCTAAAAAATGTTTGATCTTTTTTTAAATAGGAGTAGTATAATAGATTTGATAAAGTCATAAAATAAATAAAAAAATGAAAATAAATAATACAATAATTCTTTTTTTGTCTTTGGCATTTTTTTCATGTAAGGGGCAACAAATATTGAAATCCAGGCAAATGAAAACATTTAATGTTCAAAAATTTGAAGAAAGTATAGATTCAAGAAAGAATAAGGCTGAGAAAGTTACCAATAAAGATTATCGTATGGAGAGGTTTTCTTATGAGGACGGAAATGCTGTCATAACTCTTGGTCAGCAAGGTGACGGATATTATATTGAAGAAATTAAAGAAAAAAATAGTGTTTATAAAACGGTATTTCTATATTATGATGATACCCGTACTTTATCCTATGAAGGTGTGTATTTTAAAGATACGGCCATAGGAATTCATAAAAAATACTCTAAAGAAGGCAAAATCGTTGAAGAGACGAATCACGATGCAGAATTAAATGATAAGAAAATTTTAACACGTACAGAGATGGCTAAAATTATGAAACAAAAGTTCAGTATCAATATTGAGAAAGAAGATGAGCTTTGGTTAATGAATCTGTATGAAAAAGATGGCGAGTTCATCTGGAGGATTGTCTGTAAAGCCAACGCCAAAAAAGGGATCGAAGTCAATTATGCATATAAATTTAATGCCAGGACGGGGGAGTTTTTAAGCAAAGAACCATTTGAAATGGAAGGATAGATTCAAAAAGACTAAATTATGCTCAAACCAATCCCATGTTAAAAAGGGGATGCAAAATGTTTATTCAATAAAATCAGGTTTCAATGATGATGATATGAATCAATATAATTATTCAATTATAAGCTAAATAAAAATAGTATAAGTTTTCCAGAATATAAAAATAAAATAAGCGGGTCTGAAAGACCCGCTTATTTTATTTTGTTTAATTGAAAAAAAATAATACGTCGAGTTTTGTCGTCGTGGGTGAATAGTTTTGTTTCAGAATAAGGAAATAAACAAATACTAGCGCTACTATATACCATTATTTTTAATAATCACTTTTTATAGCCTTTTGAAAAATATAACACAATACGTTTTGTCGTTGTACGGATATTTTTATCTCAAATAAACGGAATAAGTAATTGATAATGTGTGTTTTAATATTTTAATAGGGTGTGGATATTTAAAAGACCGATATTTTGTTTGTTATTTCCTTGTAAAAGTAAATTAATGATTCAAAACACTAAATCTATTATGAAACAATTTAAAAATCTAATTCTTATGCAACAGTGTCTGGCTGATAATATTTATAAAAGTTGACCTGCATTTAAGCTTAATAGAAAATTGCATAAGATTTTATTTCAAAATCTAAGCAAAGCTTGTTAAACTATTAAATGAAAAAATAAATGAATATATACAAACCACAATCACATTTTTTTACCGAATTATTGAAATTAGCACCAGCCAGTGGTACTGAAGGTTTTGGCCCTGTTAATGGCTCACCCACAACCAAATATAGGACTACTTCCAAAGTAAAAGCCAATAATACCAATGATTGGGTAAAACTTTATGCAATATGCAATGGTAAAATTCTGATACAGCCACAAGATAATGATAGCAGTAAAATCAATATTATTATCAAACCATCAGAAAACAATTATAGTCCATTAAAAATTAAATATTTTATTTACAGAGGAATAAATAAAGCAGATTATTTTACTGGAAACGTCTTAAACCAACCTGCTGCGGATAAACCTGACACATTAAAAACAATGTGGCTCGCATTCATAGCATTGAATGGACTTTCTTCTTCAGTAGGAAGTATATTTCCCCTAACCTATATCTACGACTTTGCGGCACCCTCTACAAAGCTTATAGATAATGCTTTTCAATCTTCTTTAATTAGTTGTAGCAAAGGAGATTATATTGGGAATTTTAAAGGAGAAATAGGGCTGGACATTGTTCTGGATCATGGAGATTATACTCTTGAAAATCAGGGCTCAATGTTTAATTTTGACCTGAAGTTTGCGAGAGCCCAGGAATTTATCTTTGATACCGATACTGTTTCAGGTGCTGTAAATAAAAAAAAGTTTAAAGAAAATATACACCAATTTATAGATGCAGCAGCATTTTGGGGATCACATATCAATTGTGGTAAAATCAAATTTAAAGATGGATCCGAAGTTAGCAACACAGATGACATTTCTAAAATACTGAAGACCTATCAAACCGGAAATAAGCTCTATATCTATCTAAGGGGTGAAGATAACAGAAGTTTTAATTATTATGACTCTGCCAGAAAAATATATGGTTTTGATGACAATGGAGAAGATAATAAAACTGATGATTGGCCTATATTAATAAAGGAATCAGATGCAGATAAAAGCTTATTAATAGAATACCAAATTGATAATAACCCTGGCCAAAATAATATTAACAAAATAGATCGTCAGATATCCTTAGAATTGATTTCTGGAAACGAATCATACTTACAGAAAAAAACGGGAGCCAGAGATATATTGCTAAGTAAAGGTTCTTCTATGATTCATGATTTGAGGGTTAAAAGTACTTCAACCGTTACGATTGAAAGTGGTGGACCACTTCCTGCTGGTCTTCAGTTAATACCATCAGGAATAAACAAAGGAAAAATTTTTGGAACACCTACAAAAAGTGAAATAAAAAAAATAACATTTGCAATAAGTGATACTTATAATGGAGTTGTTAGCATTAGAAAAGAAACGCTAATATTTTATGTGGATTTAATTGATGTACCTCTAAAATTCAATATCTCCAATTCTAAAGCGTGCGCGGACATGATTTTTATCAACTGTAGCATGCAGCAAAAGTTTCCACTTCAAAATTACTATGATCATTTATGGATTGCCAATATTAAAAGTTCAGTAGAGTTTGATGCATCTGTTAAAATGCATTGGGCGACCTATGATAAGAGCAGAAATATTAATTTGAATGATACTATAAAGGAAAGCGCTATATTACAAAATAAGGTTGTTTTTGATAAAGGTGTTAAAAAGGGGGCTACAGGAGCTTCTGCTACAAAAAATAGGAGACTGTTTGTTGCTACTGTTAAAAGAAACTCTGGAGTAGATCATGAATCAGAAAGTCTTAATCTTGATAAGGTATCTTCAACATATGTAAATGATATCCATGATAAAGAGACCTATTTCTCGAGTCTTTTCAATGATATCAATTTTTCTATTTTCAAAGGAGAGCTTACTGCAGGAGGTAAAGTGATAAAACCTCTAACCCTTTTCCATGAGGTTTCTATTCCTAAAAAGTATTCTTACATGTTATTGGGAATTACAGAAGATGAATATAGTAAATTTATTATTCCCGCAGACGTAGATAATGTATTCTTTAATCTGGAGGAAGAGCCGGTAGATAATGAAAATGTAAGAAAATTCAAATTAGGAATAAGATACGAACAGCTTAATAGTCAAGGAAAGATTGAGTTTACGACTTTTTATCCATCTGCAGGAAATGAAGTTTATGTATACAGTTTGGATGATCTATTCTTTTTCTCTCAGGAATTTTCAGATTATCAGGAGTTTTATAATGAATTCGCTCCTTTAAAAATAGAGTTCAGAACAGTACCAAGAAATATTGATCCTCCTAATGTCAATTTTAAACCTTATGATGGTGAATTTGGTTTTGACTGGTTCAGGAATGGAGATAATTATTATAAAAGTTTAGTAGCTCCGGTTGTAATTCCTGATATTAATTTTTATGATGGTATAAAGGGTGGATACGAAAGGCCAAGAACGCTTACGGATAACTCTGAATATGAAAATACAGATGAGGCATTAAAGTTTCTTATCAGGCAGTATCCATGTATTCCTACTCAGGCATCATCCACGGATAAGGGTATTTATAGTATACCTTATCTTTCATTATTTCCGCAGGATTTTAAGGTTATCTATTCGGCAGATGTAGATGGACACACACCACCACCCATTCCTTATGAAGCAAATTTAAGAATATTGATTACAAATCCTTTAGCAAAAAAAGGGACTATAAAATTTATATGTGAAAAGAATGATGCAATAAAGTTGGATAAAACGAGTATTGTCAATTTACAGGATAATACAAAAAAAATACTCAATCAAGGAATAAAAATTACCTGTTTGAAAGGTTTAAGCGAGCCTGTAAACATCAAAGCATTGTATTTTCCCCCAGGTGCGGATATTAATAATAATAAGAAAGGTATTCTTGCTGGAATGATTGTTTTGAATAAGAATGATGGTTCAGTAAGAAAAGACGTTAATATCTTGCTTTTGAATTGTGAAACAAATATAGACGGAGTAGGAGTTGTGGAATATACACCTTTTACTTCAGATGATAAGAAAATGATGTATAATGTTTTTCATCAAATGCTATTACTTCCAAAGGTACAAATACAAAAAGTTACTCTCACAGCTGAGGATAAGTTTGTGCTTAATAAGCCCGGAACTTTTGTCTATAAAGAAACTGGTGGTGATCTGGTTTTAAATACAGATCATTATTTGGATGTCTTTAGTTATTTATATGACATATTACCTAAGGGATACGAAAAATGGTTAAGACTGTATTCTTTTGGCTTGAATGGAAGAAACCCAAGTGGAACCCTTGATTTGGCAGGTATTGCTCGTGATATTGGCGAGAAACAGGCTATGGTTTTTTCAGGTCATAAGATCGCTACCGGTACCCATGAAGGTTTACATGCTTTATCACTATACCATACGCATCAGGATAAAGAGACAAGTGGCTCATTAATTCCAATTACAGATCCCGATCAAAAGTTCGTGTTTATGTTAGGCGGTATGTCATCTCCTGATACAAAATCAACGGAGAATATAATGAGCTATACCGATAGAAGACATTGCATATGGAATTGGCAAAGTGAAATAATACACAAATTTTTACACAAGTGATATCAAACAATGTAATAATTCCTTTTTGTCTTACTTTTTTCTTGCAAAGACACCAACATTAAAAATAAAAAAATGAGAACATTTAATATTCAAAAATTTAAAAAAAATATTGATTCAAGAGAGGATAAGACTGCGAAGACTATCAATAAAGATTATCGTATGGAAAGGTTTTCCTATGAAGATGAAAATGCCGTTGTAACTCTTGGTCAGCAAAGTGACGGACTCTATGTTGAAGAAGTCAGAGAAAAAAACAGCGTCTATAAAATGGTATTTCTATATTATGAAGACACCTGCTCTTTGGCTTATGAAGGTTTATATTTCAAAGATGCTGCCATAGGAATTCATAAAACATATTCTAAAGATGGAGAGCTCACTGAGGAAACAGATCATGATGCGGGATTAAAAGATCAAGGAATCTTAACCAGGGTTGATATGGTTGAGGTCATGAAGCAAAAGTTCAGCATTGATATTGAAAAAGAAGATGAACTCTGGCTGATGAATCTTTATAAGGAGGACGAAAAATATATCTGGAGAATTATTTGTAATGCCAATCTTGAAAAAGATATCGACTTCAGTTATGCTTATAAATTTGATGCTAAGACAGGAGAGTTTTTAAGCAAAAAGCCATTTGCTATGGAAGGATAGGTCACAAAAAAAACGTAATTAAATTATGCCAACACAAAATACACTAATATATTACCCGGCCGTTACAGATATTGTGAAGCCGGATGACCTGCCAGAATTTTTATCCTTTATAAAATCTGGTTTGGAAACTATACTCAGTAAAATTTACTATAAAGATTATTATTTTTCAAAGAATATTTCAGGAAGTGAGTCTTTTCACAGTCTGAGTATTGTAAGTAAGACAAAACTTGCATTAGAGCTTCCGGGAACCGGAATATCTTTGGTTTTAAATCCTGATTTTCAAGATGGAGATATATCTTCATTTCCTATAAGCTTATATTGGAATTGGGAAATATTAAGATTTATAAAATACTTTAAAACCAATCAGTTTTCTTTTTCAGCAGAGGATCTGTATCATTTAGGACTTGCTATATTTGAAATTTCTGAGACAGATGCATTAAGAACAGCTACTGATTTATTTATTACTCCAGATGTATCACAATCCAATTTCCAACAGTTAATAGAAGATATTAATATATTATATGGAAGTAATATTATTATTGATGATTATGAAAATGATAAATACCAAGTATTAATAAATAAAATTAGCGACCTTAATCAATCAGTATTACCCACTATTTTTGGATTGTACATCTTATCGTCGGGCAATCTCAATGAAGCAAAGTTAAAGATCGATTTATTCTTTTCAGCTTTTTTACCCAATGATTTAGAAAGCTTTATAAAAGATATTATTTTACCAAAAGTAAGGGCTACACTAAAATTAACAGCAGCTGTAGAATTTCCCACCAATATTTTAAAGCCGGTAGATGCCAATGGAAATGAAATTCCAAATACAAAAACAAAATTCTTGTTTGCAGAAGCTGATTTTTATGCAGATACAGAATCAGGTTTCGGATATCAGATGGATCTGTCAGGATCTCTACAGCCTTCTTATGCAAGTATTGGAAATACGGGCTTGATTCTGCAGATTGAAAGTTTAAAAGTAGACTTAAGTAAAACTTCAAATATTGCGGAAGCCGATGCAGATGGAAGACCCAATGACTTTATCGGAGTATATGCCCGGGCCATTTCAGTGACCTTCCCTCCAAAATGGTTCCATAACGATAATACACCACCAGAAAATACAACGACATCACTAAGATTAGGTGGGTATGATTTACTGGTAGGAACAGGAGGAGTTTCGGGAACAATTATGCTAGAATCAGTGCCAATTGTAAATCCGGGAGTTCCATTTGAGTATTACAACAGTAAATTCAATTTTGAATATCCAGTTACGTTATACAAAAAGGATACAACGACCGAGGCAATGGTTGAAGTTGAAATAGATGATTACACGGAACTGAAAACAACTCTTCAGACGATCAGTTCATCATCAGAATTTCCTTATCCGTTTAAATTCCCGCTTTCCTTAAAGCCTTTAGGTCAAACAGATCCGATCACTTTCTCGAATGCCGCAGCTTACCAGTCTTATTTATCAGGTTTAAGTAATAATATTCTTTGGAAAAGGATTGGTTCACAAGATGGATTCAAAGTAGGTTTCAAGTCTTTTGATGTTACCTTAAAACAGAATTCTGTTGTTTCTTCTAATATTGAAGGGCAATTGTTTATTCCAAAATTTACTGACTCAAACGGGAATCCTGCTAATATTAATGTAAAGGGACACATAGAAGCTGATGGTGATTTCCGTCTAGCTGCTGCTGCTGTACCACCTTTTGATCCTTCTATTACTTTGCCCGGAGTTTTTAAACTACATCTAAAGTCAGTTGAATTAGGGAAAGAAGATGATAAATTTTTCATCGGAGCATCAGCTGATGTCGAATTTGTAGATGATTTACTTGGTGGTTTATTAAAAGGACAAACTTTAAGTATTTCTACTTTAAGAATTTATAGCGATGGCAGCATCGACTTCAGAGTGAATGGAGGAAATATGACGCTTCCAAAGCCTATTAAGCTTCCAATTGGTCCTGTAGAGGTTTCGGTAACCGCAATCCACTTTGGTTCTCATGAAAGACAATTCGGAGATCATATTCGTAAATACAACTACTTCGGTTTCGATGGTGGGGTAAGTATTGGAGTTGCAGGAATTGATGCCCGTGGGGACGGAATTAAATTCTATTATACGATCGATGATGATGTGACTCAAAATAAACCACATAACTCATATCTTCATATCCAAACGATCCACGTGGATATGGTGATTCCGGCTAACTCAAACGATCCGACGGTTTCAATCAAAGGTTGGTTGTCTATTCCTGAGCCTGGAGAATTCCAGGAATATCAGGGTGGAGTGAGCCTTAAGGTGAAAAATCCCCGAATTACAGGTGGAGTAGATATGCGTTTAGCGCCGAAATATCCTGCATTTCTGATCGATGCCAATATTGAGCTTCCGAACCCGATTGCGTTAGGACCTGTATCCATCTATGGTTTCCGTGGTTTGCTTGGTTACCGGTATGTTGCAGAAAAGAAAGCAATCAATATGACTTCTGAGAATACCTGGTATGAATATTATACGGCTCCAGCTAGGGGAGTTGGGGTTAAAAAATTCAGTCGCCCGGATCAGACAGAACAATATAGCTTTCCATTCTCTTTAGGAGTAGGAGCATTGCTTGGAGATACGATGGCTAACGGAAATATTATTTCTGCTAACGCCATGTTATTATTATCACTTCCATCCATGGTTATGGTGGATGCGAGAATGAAACTTCTTTCCAGTAGGGTGACTTACCAGGATGATCCACCATTCTTTGCTTTCTTTATTTTTGGAGACAATTCATTGGAGTTCGGATTCGGAGCGGATTATAAATTCCCTGAAGAATCAGGTGATATCATCAAATTGTACGCAGAAATTCAGGCTGGTTTCTTCTTTAATAATCCTTCAGCCTGGTACATTAATTTCGGAACAAAACAAAATCCGATTCAGGCGAAACTATTGAAAGATCTATTTACTCTGAAGGCATTCTTAATGATTTCCGGAAAAGGAATTGAAGCGGGAGCTAGAGGAGAATTCAGATTCGACAGAAAATTCGGTCCGGTTAAGATCTTTGTACTTGCTTACCTTGAACTTGGAGGAAAGATCAGTTTCCAAAAACCTCAGATGGGTGCTTATTTCGAAGCAGGATTAGCGATTGATATTGATGTGAAGATCATCCGTATTTATGCAGCGGTTACAATTCTTCTCGCCGTAGAATCACCGAAGCCGTTCTTAATTTATGGTGCATTTAGTGTTGCATTTAAATTAAAGATCCTGTTCTTTAAAATCAGTTTCAGTGTTAAAGTTGAGCTTAAATGGGAATTCAATAAAACAGTGGAAAGAGATCCTGTGAATCCATTTACAGAAATTCAGGATCAGACGGATAGTCTTGTAAAAGGAGTGAGTATGTTGACGAATGAGACGTTTGATCTACAACAGGTAAGTCCGGATACAATACCAGCCTTTAATTCGATTAAAAATGTAGTGCCTTTGGATACCTATATTGATATCAAAACAACAAAAGGATTACGTCCAAACACTGTTACAAACAGTATTATCGGGGGCTATACCAGTGCTGCAGGTAATTCAGTAGATCTTATTCCACCTGATAAAGTAATGAAAGGTCTGGAACTAAGACAGGTAAAGCATCAGTATTCATTGGAGAAAATTGAAATCTTAGGTAACGATGGGACTTCAGGCTGGGTACCTTATGATCCTTTTAAAGCGATGGAACCAAATAATCCAGAGTTAAATAACCTGAAAGTAGGACAGTGGCAGAAAAAAGATAATCAATATAATGCAATCAGATTGTTGGGAATGACCCCATTCTCCTACACTGAACAGGGAAATCCCGGATGGTTTATTCCGGAACAATATGGAGTTTTGGCTTCTACATTATTCTGTGAAGGACAACATATTGAAAGCTCAGTTTCTGATTTCTTAGAAAAGCCGTTGAATACGCTTTATTATGCTTCAACGTCTAATTTCTTCCAAAGTGAAGGAGCTTCTTATCAAATATCGGGTGATGTTCAATATACAGTAGATTCAAATGGAAATCCTGTAATGCAGGGAGATCATGCTCAGGTTTCTGATGAAATAAACCTATATGGTTTTAACCAATCATTACTGTTTAAGAACCATTCTTCGCTTACGATTATGTTGCCAAATCCGTCGAAAGAGGTTTCATTGAAATTAAGTACCTACAGTACAGGGGTAACGGTAGCTTATTACAGTCCGCTTGTTGATCTTACGAATACACAGTCCGTAGTACAATATGATGTACAGGATAAATATTATTCTAAGGATGAACTTCAAAATCCGATTTCTCCTGATAACATACCTACGAATGGTATTACAAAAATTGTTATTACTCCTGATGTGACAGACAATGCACAGATTGATCTTGTTTTGCAACAGATGGCGGTATTAATGGATCAGGGATATCAGATTGCCTTGGATAATGGTGGAATAGTAGATCCAGTGCTACCAAGTGATCCTGCATTATATGCTGAACTTGAATATCAACTGGCTCAATTACAATCACAAGGATGTGAAGGAACAAGAAAAGAGAAGTACGAAATTGTTTGTAAGATATATCCTGAACTGGTAAAATATTACAACAATAATTTCATCTTGCCTTTTGATAGGAAAAACCCTTCTCCTGGAGTTAAAGAGTATAACTATGTTCGAATGATCAATGAAAATATAGAATCAGGAACATATGATTATATTTTAGATATTCTACAATCATCGGGTATTCCATCAGATCTACTGATCATAAACGTAGAACAATACAATAAGTACTTATTGGATTTAAAAGAATATATCAATGGTAATCCGGATAATAATCCTGAGATCATAGCTCGTTTTGAAATTTTAAAGACCAAATTAAAACAGATCAATAATCTGTTACAAAGGATGAATCTTTGTGTAGATCAGAAGTTATGCAATTTAGCTACTAATCTTTCTGCTCAGGAATTTGGTGAATTTAGCGCTGATCCTGTAGTGAGCAATTCTCCATTGTTGAATGCGTACTATATATTTATCAAAGAAAATCCGGGATACGAGTATCTTAATGAGATTTTAAGAAGACAGATCGTAACGATTGAGACTATTATTAAAGGGGGTTGGAATGATTACTCTTTCTTTAAAACATTATTTGATAATGCTTGTAGAGAGATTATTTCAATTTTAAAAGATCTAGGGAATTGTGTTGATCAGAAGAAATGCTTTACATTGTTTCATGAGATTAAATGGATGTCTGTAGAAGATTATGCTTATAATGTAGATATTCCTACTCAAGACGCTATTACTCAGGATGCTCAGGCTGCAGTTACTGCCCTTACAAAATCAGTTCAGCCGATCTGGAGACCTGATACGTCTTACTATGTAAGGTTTAAGCTAAAAGATACTGTTGATAATGGATTGAATGCTAAAGAATACAGTTATGCTTATACATTCCGTACGGGTGGACCTCTGGGATTCTTCCATTTAGATAAAGATGCTACTTATGGTGAAATTAAGCTTAAAGATCAGAATGGTGCTGATGTTATTTTAGAAGATACTACCGGGGAAATCCGTGATACCAATGGAACTGTTATAGATCATCAGACTCCGCATCCTGATCAATATCCTCACACCTCATTAAGAGCTTATATTGATTATCAACGTTCTTATCCAAATGCAGACGGAAATATAGTCAGTGCAAAACCGCTGTTCTATGATGATGAAACGACAAAAATATCCTTATACTTTACATCAAGTTATGTTTCTAAACTATTAGACGGATGGGAGAAATATGGGGATATGGAAAAGTTAGGTGGTGCTATGAAAATCATTATCAAAGATCCTGTAGAAGGAATTTCGATCATAAATCCGCCGATTTTAGATGCTACTTATCAGGATATTGTCACTTCACCGGTTGATATTCCTCAAACGTTTGAAGAATGGGCAAATGATGATAACCCAGCAATTCCTCCTGTGATGAATCAGTATTTTAATTTGCTAAACAGTGGAGTTAACTGTACAGGAATTATAACAATGGTTAAGCCAAAATCTACCTACCGAATTGCAACTCCTAAGAAATTAAAGCCTCAAAAACTTTATACAGCTCAGGTTCTGAATTTCTATTGGGGAACCGACACAATTGATCTTGCTAATATAACAGAACAAATTAAGCAGGATTATGCTAAAGAAGTTCACAAGTTTGTTTTCCAGACTTCTCGATATAAGGATTTTGAAGCGCAGGTAAGTAGTTATCTTATTGATTATAAGGATGAAAATGGGCTTGATAAAAAGAAACCAGCTGTTTACAGTATTGAAAAATCTTTGACTGCAGATAAGATTAATGCTGCCTGGGATATCATTAATACCGATCCGAAAAATGTATGTACGAATCCTTTAAGTCAGGCAATTGCAATGCAATATCAACATCCGTTTGACAGGATTGTTCAGGGATTGTTTGGGGTTACTCCACAGGAAGATGCTCCTACGACTGAATTTAATAAAATTATTGATCCGGCAACAGGAAAAGTTATTGCCATTCTTGTGAGAAATCCAGAGCCGTTCAATCATCCTAAGATTCCAATTGAAAATATTAATAGGGTAAAAGGATCAACAGTAGATCTTAATGATCCGAAAAACCAAGGAATGATTGAAGTCGTAAAACCGAATAGTTCAGGAAAACTTCTTCCAGATAGTAATTACAGTATGATCTATTCAAAAGATTACGCCCAGGCTCTTATCATGAATACAGGGAAATCTATTGTAGAAAATGAAATGAATTTCCAATTCATTTATAAAGTTTGGAACGGGGATAAATATGACATTTCCAAAACAATTGTTGCTAAAAATATTAAAATAAACGAATAAACATGTCTTTCAATATAAATAATAATACAAATAGGGCTGCAGGATCACTTCCTACTACTAATGTTCTTTTACAATCGAATTGTCTATATGTGCAAGCTGCCGGATCCAAGGGAGAAGACAGTACTCCGGGAATTCATTTAAGATGGACACTGAAAGGTCCAGCTGCAGAACACCTGCCAAAAGGAGGTAACTATTCAGGTGTGCCAAAAGGTTTTAATAAAGAGGATGATTTCGTAAGAATATTCAGAACGTCTTACAATCCTCAAGTCAGAAGTCTTTACCTTACAGACTCTCCCACAACAGTCGTTGACTCAGAAGGTCTATGGTTGTATGGGGGTCGTGAAGTGGGAATGTTTTATGTGTATTTCCGAAATATCAGTAAATATCACGAAGTAAGAAATACAGTCGATCCATTTTCAAATCCACAAGAGTTTTTGGAACAGTATGGAAGTAATATCATTGAAGTTGAATGTAGAGAAAAATTATTTTTCTCTACGCAACTTACTCCACAATCAGATGGGAAAGCAAAAACAGAAATTCTCTCTGTAGAAACTGACCTATTGGGATTACCAAAGAATGTTACATTCAGAAAGAATATTGTCGATTTTTCGGAAAAAATATTTGCTGAAAATGGAAGAAGTGTTCGATTTTTACCTACCAATACAATTATTACAAAAGTTGATTTTGAATTTTATGAAGATGTGGTCTTTAAGAGTAATTGGGAAGAAATTGGAAAGTTTGGACTTTCCTTGGATGATGATGAAGTACTAAAATACAGACTGGATCCGGATCCGGATCATCATCCTATACATGCTGTCTGGCCAAGATATAATGATAATGAATTTGTAAATATCAAAAATTATCAGAGAAGATGGAATGAATTGGATGATCCTGAAAATACGATTAAACATTCTGTTAAGAGATATCTGGAACTAAGTAATAATGCTGCTAACCCTTTAGCTCTTGATTATTACTACCTGAATGATGATCAGAGTGATCCTAACCCTTTGGAGTTTTCTCACTTTAATAATCTTCAAATGGCGGGGCTTGATTATCATACTGCAAGAATGTTAGGCTTGGGATACCTGGATATGAGCGATCAGATTTATAATAACGATCAATATATCTATGCCGCTTATTATGTTACGCTTGCAGATTTAGGCAACGGGCAGGGCGCTAATGAGCTTAATCATATTTCGATTACATTACCTACATCATTGGATGATCAACGTTTGTGTTTACCGGTTATTTTAAAAGAACCGGTTCCAGGAATGGTATCAGCCGATCCTACTGCAGGAACTACAATGAGCGGTCTTACTGATTCTGATGGATATACCCATGATGGTACAGGAAGATATTTAAGCTTAATGACGGAAGAAATGACTCCGGATGAACCTGCTGACAGTCCATTTTATTATACCAATCAGGAATTTGATATGTCTAAGTTTACCTATCCTGTTCATGTGGGTATCGAATATAGATCAAGTGATGAAACAGAATGGAGGCTTCCTGAATTACCAAACGATCCTAATTTTAGAAATGTATTTTCAGATGGTAACGAATCATATAATGAAACTGTAGCTATTGGGCTTCCGGATTTTGGAAATCCAGCTTATGTACATAAAGAAACAAGATCAGGAAAACATGTATATGGTTCCTACGGGGTCAATTGGTTCTCAAGATCAAAATTATCAGAGAAAGTATGGCAAGTGGAGTCAAAGATAAGACCTGCAAATACTTTATTGCCGCCTTCCAGTGTTAATGCTTTTTTAATTCAGGAAGAGCTGCCATTATTGCTTACTTCTCAGAATGAGCAAGATATGTATGCGCAGAATTTGGCCAATGATAAAACTTTGGTGAGACTTACCATGGAATATGATGCATCACAAGATATGATTTCTTATCAAAAAGCTATAAATGGTGTAGATCTGTCTACCTTTAATCCGCTACCTGATAATGAAGAATTATTTGCTGATCAGATAGAAGTATTTTATCGCCCTGAAATCCCTAACCAGGTGTTTGGAGTAGTAGATACGATAACGGATCTTTCTGGAAATCCATTGGTTTCTGTAGTTAAAACAAAAGGGTTACAATTAAGCAGTACAGCTACGGCTACAAGTCCTGCACAGGTTTTAAACCCTACGATTCCTGTCGGAGAGTTTCAAAATTATATTGGTGGTATTTTTAAAGTAGGAGCTGACGATTATATTATTGATAATATCGTTTCAGGTAGCGATCCCGACTTTCCGATCTTTCATATTTATAAAAAACAGGTTGGAAATGCTTTTGGACAAAATACACCAGTGGTTTTTGATCCTGCTAATTTTGTAGTACCCAATGTAGATGAATCCTTTATGGTTGTGGAAAATATGCAAAATACGACAACCTGGGGAACATCAAATCCACACCCTCTGAAAATTAAAATTGGAGACAATTGGCCTATTTATACTGAAGAAATTACAGTCGAATCAGGAGTAGCTCCAGATATAACCTACAACACCTATTTCAGAAAATTCAGAGGAATAAAAAAACATGCCAATATCAAAAGAGCAGAGACTAATGGTGCCCCTTTTTCAGGATTATATGAACTTAATTTCCCGGGATATACATTGAGTCACCATCCTCAACATTCAATGATTGCCAATGCGGACAGTGTACAATGGTATAGAGGAAGTGTACGTGTTTCCGTCGCCGGTCAGCAGGGAAAGGAACTGAGAACACTTAAAGTAATTCGTATTGATAATATAGGAACCGGAGATTTAAGATTATTTGCTTTGGATGAATCTTTTGCAACTGATCCTTTACAGCCGGATAATTTTTCAAGAACAGAAGAGGTAAATTTCTATCCAGGATACAGAGCATACCTTTATTATAATGCACCATGCCGACTGACGAAAGATTTTGTAATTCCTCAGGATCCTGATGTATTGGAAAAGTACAGTATTTTCGGGGCTCGGAGCATTGATCTCACCTACAATGATTATAAATCGAGAATTTCCATTCCTACCATGATGTTTGGAAGAAGAATTGAAGCTCCTAAAACTCCAGAGCAACCATTGGGTGCAAAATATGCTACAAGACCAGATTATTTTGGACGTTCATCATATGCGTTTACAACTAGTTTTGGACACAGGCCATTTAGTGTAATGTATCTTCGCAGCAATGATGATATTCTATTAAGTTCATTATATGAATATACAGAAGGGTATAATGCTACTCCAACAGCGGACTCTATAGAAGATATACGCACCCATAATAATGATGAATTTTTCAATGCCAGATTATTGGAACTGGCGAATGCAACACTTGATCCTTCAACAAGCAAGTTCAGAGAGTATAATGGATATGGTTTTCCTATTCCGAATAATAAAGCATTGTTTAGAAGTATCAACGAATTCATTGTTCAGCATAACGGCTACTATAACGATAGTATTAGCCCCTTGGAGTATCATCATATTCAGGATATGCTGCATGAAATTATTCATCCGGATGCAAATGGAAGATTTGGGAAATTAACATTCTATGATTTTGTAAGGGAAACGATTCAGAATTCATTTGTTCCTCTTACAGAGATTCCAATTCTGTATCAGCATATTAAAGGAGGAACTTATCAACCCATTCCAAAAGCTCAGTCAATTAGAGATAAAAATGGAACTTTCCTGAATCCCACCAGTCCAGAGTTCGATATGGCTCCAATGATGAAAGTTTTGGGAACCAATAAAACACTATTTGTCGATTTCACATTAGATGGTGCCTCTACAAGTGTTTATTTCTATGCTGTAAAGGAAACCAACGCTCAATTGGTTCAGGGAGAATTAAGTCCTGCTGTTGGCCCGGTAAGAATGGTTAATTCATTCCCATTGCGAACTCCTGAAATTAAAAGTGTGATCCCTGTTCTGGAAAATAAAGAACAGAATGTTTTACCAAAAATGGAAGTGACAATCAATTCGTACAACAAAATCTACAATATTAAGAAAGCAAAACTATACCGTGCTCTTAATATGCAGGATGCAGTCTCTGTAAGAACAATGGAGCTGGTTAAAGAACTTGACCTTGAAGCGGCAGGAATGTTGGATCATGAGACATGGGTTTTAGAAGATGGGTTTTCAGATTTACCTCAAGTTCCTTTCAGTGATCCGTTGTACTATCGTGTAACGGTAGAAGCTGAAGTAGAATATGCAGAAGCAAATTATAGTGGAAACAATCAATCCGATGTAATTGTAACAGAATATGCACCTTCTGAAGCCTCAAAATTGATGATTACAACTATTACAGAAAATGTTTTACCAGAATCACCGGAATTGAAATTTGAATCTAATCCGATTACCGGAAATGTGGTTACTTCAGGTCTGCTGAGCTGGAATGAACAATGCTATAAAGGTAGATATCACCTTTATCAAATGAGTAATCAAGGGAATTGGAAAGAAGTGGCAAGAATGAATATTGTTCCAAATGATACTTCAAAAGTGCAGTTATTTCTTTTTGAAAACGATCCCCAGACAAATACTGATGCCTGGATTCCTAAAGAAATATTTGATATTAATGATCATACGATTTTCTTGCGATTAGAAAAAATAGGATTGGATCCGCTTACAGTAAAAGATGCAGACGGGAATCCTATTTACTACCATTTTAAAGTTGTTGCGGAAAATACCTCAGGTATGTTTAGCAAGGATGACAGAATTATCACCCTGTACAGTCCGGATTCTTCAACAAACATTGGTGGAATTTCTTCCGATGGAACTGATGGAATGATCATCGAGCAAACATTTATCGTTAGCCCTAACTAACCCTTAATTATAATTAATAAAAATGAGTCAGTTCCTCCCAACCATGTGGGAGGAGGGACTGATCATGAAAAAACAAAATTATGGCAAAAAAAACAATAGCAGCCTTAAAAGAATATTTTAAAGTAGGAAAGAGACCAACAGAAAGCCAGTTTGGGGATTTGATCGATAGCTATGTGCATTTGGATGATGAGAGCATTCGAAATTTAAAAATATCTGAGTATAATGTTAAGCTTGAATTCCCTGAGAACTATCAAATTGGAGATTATATAGAATTTGTCGGATTTGAATCTGTAGCTGCTAATGCATCAGGGTTTTATGAAATATCTATTGCATATACCAGAGGAAATATTGCTTCAGCGGCTACTCATATTGCAGCAACTTCACATTATAATCAAAATATTTGGAGAGAGTGTGGGGCTGTAAATAAGAATAATTATGTTGATAGAAGTACAAATGTATGCTTTACCGTAGATGTTAATGGAGGGCTATCAAAATTTCGAATCAGAGCCCTGAAGACACTAGGTGTTTCAGAACAAAAAATGCAGTTAGTTGTTAAAGTCAGATCTATTAATAAAAATCAGGCATGGAATGTTTTAGACAACCGAGGAAATACTACTGAGAATGTAGACCGCCAACCCATGACAAATGAATGGGATTTATGGGTTGGAAATCTTTTTTCATCTGAAAGTGCTAAAATAGGATTGAAGGTTAACACAGATGGAAATGTAGGAATTGGAACAGGTAATCCAAGATCTAAACTAGATGTCTGGGGAAATATTTTGGTGGGCAATACTGATGGCACAACAGGAGTCAATGCGTTTTCTATCCGTTATGAAGATGGTTCCGTCAATAATTGGGGATCATTAAGAAGTAATGCGGAAACCTATATGAGTTATGGTGCAAAAGCAGATAATACAACAGCTTTTGGCTGGCTGTCAAGTAGTGGATCTTATCCTAGCTATAAGACCGCTGTAACTGCTGGTAACGATGGTATTCGATTTTTGTCTTCCAGTTATCAAAAGGTTGCCCAGGATTCTCCTGTTGCGATGTCAGAACTTATGAGAATAATCCCGAATGGAAATGTCGGAATCGGTACTGATAATCCACAGCAGAAACTAGATGTGCAGGGAGTTATAGCATCACAAGTTAGTAGTAATGAAGGAGGTGCTCTTCTCTTACAAAATCCAACCAAAACAGCATTTGGTACGGCTAATAAATGGGCAATCTACAATATGACAGGAGGTTATGGTAATGGATTGCAGTTCTGGAATTATTCTACAGATGGATCATCTGGACCAAGATTGTTTTTATCAGATGCAGGTAATATGGCTCTATATGGTAAAATTGAAGCAAAGGATGTAGTGATTACTGCGACACCTACTGCGGATCATGTCTTTGCATCCGATTATAATCTAAGGGAGATTGGTGATCTTGAAAAATTCATCTCCGAAAAAAGTCACCTCCCAGAAATTCCTTCTGCAAAAGAGATGATGGATAATGGACTTTCAGTAGGAGACTTCCAAATCAAACTACTGCAGAAAATAGAAGAATTAACATTATACATGATCTCAATTAAAAAGGAGATTGATGTTTTAAAAACAGATTAATCATGGCAAAAAAGACAATAACAGAATTAAAAGAATATTTTAAATCAGGGAAGAGACCTACAGAAGCACAATTTGGTGACGTAATGGATAGCTTTGCCAATTTGGAAGATTCACAACTGTTTCCTAAGAATTACATAAAAAAAAGACTAGATGTTGACTTTCCTAACGATGTATTTGATCAGGCTGTGGATATTCTTTTGGGAAACAGAGGAATGTCAGGGTCTCTTGAAATAGAAATTGTGGGAACATGGATGTACACGAATACGGTCGGAAATATCAAAAAACTGTTTCAGGTGGGATCTAATCCGGATAATGCAGTGTGGTATACGCCTACCTCAAGAATAGTGGAGGCGGGAGGTCCTATTATTAATCATATTTATATTGGAGATATAGTCTGGGATGCTAATATTAATCAATATAAAATAACTATTTATCACACTCATCATTCAGGGAATATATATGATATCAGAATTACTTATCATTGCCCTTTCGATACACAGGATTTTAGTGAGGTGAAACTTTCTAATATCTACACTAATACTCTTATAGGGCAGAGAACACATTATATCCATTATAATGATAATTTGGGAATAGGAACATCATTGCCTGAAACAAAGCTCCATGTGAAAGCTCCAGTTGGGCAGGGCGACAATAATTACATTTCAGGTTTATTTGATAGAAATGAAGCTGCAGGTGGAAGTAATAAGTTAACCATCAAATATCATTCAAGTGCTGATTTGGAAGTCAATTCTGGATATACCGGTTCAGGGTTCAGATATGGTACCTATAGTGATTTTAATATTGTAAATAATGGGTTGAGTGATACTTTTGGAGCAATTAATTTTGTTACCAATGCTGCTGTAAGACTATGTGTACATCCTAAGGGGAATATAGGAATAGGAACAATGAATCCTTATGGAAAAATGAATGTTGTTTCAGAATTGAGTGATCCGGATCAGGAAGGAACTTTAATACTAGGAGATGTATCTCAGGTAAATTTGAGATTCGGATGTAGTGGACAATATACTTGGATACAGAGTCATGCATCAACCCCACTTCATATTAATCCACTTGGAAATAATGTCATCCTAAATAGAGATGCTGGAAACGTAGGAATAGGAACAATGAATCCTGATCAGAAACTTACTGTAAAAGGAAAAATTCATGCTGAAGATGTTATTGTTGATATGAATGTTCCAGCAGATTATGTTTTTCAGAAGTATTATGATAATTATTCTCCAATCAGAACTGATTACCACATGCCTGATTTACAAGAATTGGAATCTTATATTAAAGAAAATAAACATCTGCCGGAAATTCCATCCGGTGAAACAATGATCAAAGATGGTGTTAAAATTGGGGACTTTCAGATGAAGCTACTTCAAAAAATTGAAGAACTTACGCTTTACATGATTTCTCAAAATAAAGAAATAGAACAATTAAAAACTCTAATCAATTAGTCATCATGGCAAAAAAAATAATTACACGATTAAAAGAATATTTTCAGGCTGGTAGAAGGCCTACAGAAGAGCAGTTTGGAGATCTTCTTGACAGCTATGTACATCTCGATAATCCTGAATTTGTAAGATCAGAAGATGTAGGAAGTACAAGAGAAGGAATTCTTAAGTTTTTTACTACCGAGTACAATACCGATAAGATTTTCCATGTGAAAATGCCTTATAGAACAAATACGGATAGTAAGATGTTTCACATCCGGGCATCCGGGTATAATTATCAGAATGGTGACATTATTGATGTAACCTGGGTAGGATATTGTTACCAGCCCTCCGGAGCATTGATGAACAATAAGACTTATGTGGCTGCAAGCACAGCTATTATAGCTGGTCAATATGTTGGTACAGATTCTCATATTTATCTTTGGTTTAAATTACCAAATATCTATTATTCAAGTTTCAAAGTAGACTCAATGCGAGTAGGTAACGGAACACTTTTAAAAGAAGGAGATTTGGAACTTATCGTAATCAATACTCCACAATTGTAATCTTGATTCTAATATAATGTATTAGAAATTCAAAAGATAATCCCTTTTAAACTTAAAGTTTAAAAGGGATTTGTTATTGTATAAGATTGATAAGGCTTTGAAAAACTGGTAAAAAGCAAGAGGTAGAAATTATCATAGGATATTTATTGTTGTTGTTAAACATGATATCTTTATTTTATTAAAAATTAGTTTAAAAAAAATAAAAATGGAAAGAACAGAAGTTGTTATCAATACGCACAATAGAGGAGAAGTTCAGTTATTTTCTGATGATCAAAAAGTGGGGAAAATGGATATTTCGGTGATTGGACAAAAATTAACTGTTTATCATACAGAAGTAAATCCTGAGCACGAAGGAAAAGGTTTTGCGAAAATACTACTGGAAAGACTTGTTTCTTATGCACGAGAAAATGATCTTAAAATAGTTCCTTTATGTCCTTATGTTTTTGCTCAGTTCAAACGTCATCCTGAGGAATATAATGATGTATGGTTGAAAGATTAAAAAGGAGAATGACCTGCAAAAAAAAATAAAAATAGTACATTTTTATTTTTTTTTGTATCAATTATTAAGGTGATTGTAAGTATATTAGATGTATAAAAAAAAGTGACTTTCATCTAAAAAAAAAACTTCCAATGTTCATACTCTATAGCTTCGCAGAAAAAAATGTTTGATTTTAATAAAACTTTTGGAGACCATGGACAGGAAGTTATTTGGCAATGGACCGTTCCTGTCTTTATTGTAGTTATTTTTATTGAAATGGGTTATAGCCATTTCAATAAAGAAAAGCTTTACGAAACCAAAGACGTCGCTACTAATGTCTTTTTTGCTCTGTTAAACTATGGGTTGGATATCATAATGAAAGGCTTTTCAATGTTTGTTATGCTATTCTTTTATGAGCATCGGATTTTCGATTGGGAATTTGGAATATGGTACTGGATTGCAGTTTTTCTTGCCCAGGATTTTGCGTATTATGTTCATCATTATGTAGACCATCATTCCCGTGTCTTTTGGGCGGTACATATAACACATCATAACTCGGATTATTTTAATATTACTACAGGTTTTAGAAGTCCGGTATTTCAGCCTTTGTACAGGTATATGTTTTTTTCTCCCTTAGCATTTTTAGGATTCAATCCATGGCATGTGATGCTGGCTTATTCTTTAATCCAGATCTATGGTACGTTTATTCATACCCAGACGATTAAGAGTATGGGGTTTTTAGAATATATTTTGGTTACACCTTCTCATCATCGCGTTCACCATGCGTGTAATATCAAATATCTGGATCGTAATATGGGAATGGGGTTGATCATCTGGGATAAGATTTTTGGAACATTTGAAAAAGAAGATCCTGAAGTACCTGTTAAGTATGGAATATATCCGAAAATAAAATCTAAAGATCCCCGAACCGTCCTTTTTTATGAATGGAGAAGAATAGGAAAAGATATTACTCAGCCTGGAATTTCTTTTAAGAATCGTGTAAAATATCTCTTTTATCCACCGGGATGGAGACACGATGGTACAGGAAAAACGGTGAAACAATATCAAAAAGAATATCGGGAAAAACAAAAAGAATATATCATATTCTGATCACTTATGAATTGAGCTGTAAAAATCAGGATTTTCCCTTATAAAATTCCATAAAATATTTTCTATAGCTTATTCCAAGAGGTAATTCTATATCGTTAATAAATACAGCATGGTTGGCTACTGCTGTAATATGTGAAACATTAACGATATAGGATTTACTGATCCGCACAAATAAATTTTCTGGAATTTTAGAAAGTGCTGTCTTAAGATTCATCGCGGTAATAAGTTTTCCTGAACCAAGATTTATAATTACATAGTCTTTCATCCCTTCGATATAAAGAATATCACCAAAAAGAATTTTGTAATCCCGTCGGTCTGCCCGTATCAGGATACTATTTTCTCCGGAAGCTTTGTATTGCCCCTTTTCATAAGAGTCTGATAAAAAATAATTATACTCCAAAGCTTTATTTACAGCTTTAAAAAAACGTTCTTCACGGATTGGCTTTACCAGATAATCAATAGCATCTACTTCATAACTATCTAAAGCATACTTAATATGTGCTGTGGTAAAGATCACCAGAGTGTTTTTAGAAAGTGTTTTGGCAAATTCAACTCCATTAATACCAGGCATTTGTATATCTAAGAAAATGAGATTAACATCGTGAGCATCCAAAAATGATTTAGCTTCATCAGTATTTTTAAAGATACCTTTAAGGATGAGCTCAGGGACTTTATTAATGAATTTTGACATTCCCTGCCTTGCAATAGGTTCATCGTCGATAATTATACAGTTCATAGTTCTAAAATTAAATCTACAAAAAATGATGAAGGTTTATTGTCAATAATAAGTTGATGCTTACCAGGATAAAGTAGATCAAGTCTTTTTTTGATATTAGTAAGTCCTATTCCTCCTTTATATACAGTTGATTCATCAGATCTTTTAGAGTTCACACAGGTAAAATGCAAAATATTGTTTTCTAAATGAAAATGAACTTTTATAAACGCCTTTTGATAACTGTTGTTGTGTTTTACAGCATTTTCTATAAAAGGAATAAAAAGTAATGGGGGAATTAAAATATCATGTTTTTCTCCGGTTACCAAAATTTCATACTCAAAGTCATCCCTTCGCGAAGATTCTATAAAAAGGAAGTTTTCAAAAAAGTGGATATCCGAACTTAGGATAATAGATTCTTCGGAACAGTCATAAATCTGATACCGAAGTAACTCAGAAAGATTTAAAATTAATGATGAGGCCAGCTTTGGATCATCTTCAATTAAGATATTGGCGTTATTTAGGGTATTAAATAAGAAGTGGGGAGAAATCTGATTCTTTAGAAGAGCCAGTTCATTTTGAAAATTAATTTCCCGCATTTTATAAAAATTCTCCCGGGTCCTCAGCCAATTTTGAAAGAGTTTTATGGCTGTAGTAGAGGCAAGTATAATATTAAAAGAAAGAGTAAAATGAAGAAGACTCACAAAAGAGAAGGTTGTTTTCCCATTCTTTGTAATCCTATATTCATAAAATACCTGATCAAAAATCATCACTAAAGTGAAAGTAAAAACAGCCAGTGCAATGAGACTGAGAATGTATAGGAATATTTTACTTTTGGTTAATAGTTTTGGGATCAGAACATAGACATTCAGGTAAATTAAAATTAAAAGATAAAGAACAAAGGCTATATTTAAATAGATATCCAAGGATCCAATATATTCTTTCTCTTTTGAAGTAAGGAATAGAAGTCCAAAAAGAAGAAGCAAAGCTATGCGCCTATGCCAGCGATATTTTAAGGAGACAATGAAGTCATACCAAAATGCCTGTTTACCAATCTCACTGTGAGTGAAGCTGTCATTTTTATCTTGTAAAAGATCCATAAAAAACTTCTTAACCAAAACTACAAAATTTAATTGACAATATTTAGATACAAATTGATCAGGTACATTATCCTTATGATAAAATGATTATGAATCTTTATTTGTCAAGGCTTACTTTCTTTTCAATAAACTCCGCTCATAACTTTTTCCGGAAAATCCAAAAAAAATCCCGAATTTTGCAGCCCTTTCAATAATCCCGAATATTCATGAAGCTTTGTATTGCCGAGAAACCCAGTGTTGCCAGAGATATTGCCAAAGTATTAGGTGCTACCACACCTAAACAAGGCTATATGGAAGGAAACGGCTATTGTGTAACATGGACATTCGGACATCTTTGTACCCTTAAGGAGCCCCATGATTATGGACCACAATTCAAATCCTGGAATCTGTTTTTATTACCCATTATCCCTAGTCAATTTGGGATAAAACTAATCCCCAATAAAGGGGTTGAAAATCAGTTTAAAGTAATAGAAAGGCTGGTTGAAGAATGTGATGAGGTGATTAACTGCGGTGATGCCGGGCAGGAAGGAGAATTAATCCAGCGTTGGGTATTACAGAAGGCTAAATGCAATAAGCCCATTCAACGTTTATGGATTTCGTCGCTTACCGAAGAAGCTATTAAAGAAGGTTTTGAAAAATTAAAACCTGCTGATGACTATAAGAATCTTTATTTAGCAGGAAATGCAAGAGCAATAGGGGATTGGTTATTGGGAATCAATGCAACCCGACTTTTTACCAAGAAATTTGGCAACAATAAAGTTGTTCTTTCCATAGGAAGAGTGCAGACACCAACTTTGGCAATGTTGGTTCAGCGTCAGAAAGAAATCGACAGTTTTAACACCGAAGAATACTGGGAACTAAAAACCAAATACCGTGATGTTATTTTCAATGCGGCGATCGATAGATTAAAAACGTTAGACCGTGCTGAAAAAGGTCTGGAGTATCTTAAAGTTAATCCTTTTGAGATCGTTTCTTTTGAGATTAAAGAAGGAAAAGAGAAGAATCCACGACTTTTCGATTTGACAGGACTTCAAGTGGAAGCCAATAAAAAATATGGGTATTCTGCAGATAGCACCCTAAAATATATTCAAAGTCTTTACGAGAAAAAACATGTGACGTATCCTCGTGTGGATACTACCTACTTATCGGAAAGCCTTTATCCGAAAATAGAAGGTATTCTTAAGAAAATGTATTTTTATCAGGAGCTTATTTCTCCATTATTAGAGCAGCCGATTCCAAAATCTAAAGCAGTTTTTGATGATGCAAAAGTGACCGATCACCATGCGATCATTCCAACTGAAGTTCCACCTTCACAAAATTTAAGCAGAGAGGAAAAATTAGTTTATGATCTTATTGCTAAACGCTTTATTTCTGTTTTTTATCCTGAATGTAAAATTTCAAACACTTTGGTAGAGGGAAAAGTGGGAACAATTCCTTTTAAAACAAGTGGAAGGCAGATTCTTGAACCTGGCTGGAGAGCCGTGTATGCTAAAGATGCAAAAGAAGAACCTACTGATAAAGAAAAAGATAAAGAGGAAGAGCAGACCATTCCTGAATTCACTGTTGGAGAAACAGGCCCCCACGATCCTATGATCCATCAGGGAAAGACTTCGCCGCCAAAACCTTATACGGAAGCAACGCTTCTAAGAGCTATGGAAACTGCCGGAAAACAAGTCGAAGATGAAGAACTTCGCGAATTGTTGAAAAATAATGGTATCGGAAGACCTTCAACACGAGCGAATATTATAGAAACTCTTTTCAAAAGAAAATATATTGAAAAGAAAAGAAAAAATCTGTATGCTACCCAAACGGGAATTCAATTGATTGATACTATCGAGGATGAGCTTCTTAAAAGCCCGGAGTTAACGGGAGAATGGGAATTAAAACTTCGTAAAATTGAAAGCGGGGAATATGAAGCCAATCAGTTTAAAGAAGAGTTGATTCAGATGGTTTCCGAATTGACAAAAAAAGTGGTCGACGGAAAAGGAAAGGTGATCACCTTACAGGAAGAAGAGGTAGTCGTGGAAAAAAAGAAAAGAGAGCCTGCTGTAAAAAAAGAACTTCAATCCTGGGAGGAAACAAAATGCCCGAAATGTAAAGAACATAATCTGTTTAAAGGAAATACAGCTGTGGGATGTTCTAATTTTAAGAACTGTGGGTTTAAAATACCATTTGAAATTTTTGGAAAAAAACTGTCTGAAAAACAACTTCTCGATCTTATTTTAAAAGGAAAAACTTCAAAATTAAAAGGTTTCAGCAGTCATCCTAATATCATAACAGAAGGCGTTCTTTCATTATCTGATGACTTCACGGTACAATTAAATTAACACACTACTACGATGCCTAGTCATTGCGAACCAAAGGTGAAGAAACCTCAAAATAAAATTTTTCGTTAAACGCCAGGACACAATTTTTTTATTGTGCGTATGTTTTTTAGGGCGCAAGGATTTTTATCTTTGATAAAAATGGATTGGACATTAACAAAAAATCTTTGATTTTTACAACTTGAGTGTATTTCTTATACAGCATATTAAATTTAAAATAACTTAGGTGTTTATAAGCTTTTATGCCTTTTGTGGTTGAAAAATACAATTAAAAGTTCAATCCTTTCCTTACCTTTGTCAGAATCATATTTCAATCCATGACACCAGAAAAAAGGCAACTTATAACAGATAGTTTCAACCGTTCCGAAACATTAAAATTCTATAAAGCAGAACTTCTTGAAGTGGAAACTGATTTTGTGTCCATTAAAATTCCGAAGATGGAAATGATGACCAGGAAAGCGGGAATGTTCAATGGAGCAATGATTGCTTCTTTAGTAGATGTCTCTTCTGGCTATGCTGCAGTGAGTAATTATAAAGAAGATTGCTACGTGGTAACAATAGAGCTTAAAGTTAATTATTTACGACCGGCGATGGGTGATGCATTGGTTTCAAAATCTTATGTAGTAAAAGGTGGAGGTAAGATAAGTGTTATAAGAACAGAAATCTATGCAATTGATGAGAGTGAGAATTCTGAAAGTCATGTAGCCACTTCATTGGTTACTATGATGAGACTTAAATAATCTGGAATCCTAGAAAGAATAAGCCTGAACAGAGAACCACAGGTAAGCATTATTTCCAACAGGATTAAACATGCCCCATATCCCATTCGTCCTCGAGGTTTTCTTTTTTGTAAACCGCATACTCTGTAGATATGAAAAAGGAATATTTATTTTGTGTGCTAAATTATAACACTCCTAATCATCCCCGGAACAAACGATTGTAATGAATACTGAACTGATCTATAGAGCCTTTATACTTTCTGGAAAATAAACTTTTGCTAATATAAGCGTGTAGGTGTTGATTTAAACAAATTGCCTAAGTATTCCTTAGGCAATTTCATCATTTTAAAAATTGATTAATCATAATGTTCATTAATATAATCGATACATTCCTGATAAGTTTCAATCTGTCTTTGAGACCGAATATAAGGACCATTAATTCCAGCGTTTTCAGCTAGCTTTTCCATTATTTTTATAAGAGTCCTGCCACGTAAATTAACTCTTGTTTCCTGAATAGAGCCATATTTTATATGTTCTTCGTGAATATGCCAAAGACTGGCTTCGCCTGCACTCACTCGTGTGCCTTTGGCAAGATTGGTTGGTTCTGGAGCTTCCATGATGTGAAATTTTAAATGATTGGGTTAATAATTTTTGTTGGTTCAGTGTTTTTAGTATTTCATTGAAGTAAAGTTCCAGATTTCAATCCTATAAAATAAAAGGGGAAATACCCATTTTTAAAAAATAGATGTTTTCCCTATATCATTGAAAACAGAAATATTAGAGCATATATTTTTTAATTTTAATTACAAAAGCTTTTATCAATAGTCCTGAGAGAACTATATGGAATGAGTTTTGATAAGTATTTAGGAACTATTAAAAATAATCATATGAACTTAATTATCCGATTACTGGTAACTGCAATCGTTGCGTTCCTTTTAACAAAAATTTTACCGGGAGTACATTTTGAAGGTTTTTCAACTGCGATTATTTTCGCCATTGTTTTAGGTCTTTTAAACCTGATCGTAAAACCAGTTTTAAGTCTTTTGGGACTTCCATTAACAATCATTACGTTAGGATTGTTTGCTTTGGTAATTAATGCATTAATCATCCTGCTTGCTGATTATTTCATAGACAGTATGGTAGTAGACGGTTTCTGGTGGGCACTTATTTTCAGTATTGCCCTTTCTCTTATTACCTCTCTGGCAAACTCTATGTTCTCAGATGGTGATTAAGCCATAGAATATAGCCATATCAGAATAAAATCCGTTAGTTTTTAACTGACGGATTTTTATTTTATTTTTTGATGAATTTTAAGAAAATGACATTTCCTTGCTGATCTTTTAATTTTATAAAATAATTTCCTGAGGTTAAATGACTGATAGAGATTTCGTTGGTAGAAATCTGATGTTTAGATATCACTTTTCCACTGGTATCTATAATTTCATAGTCTTTAAAATCTTTAATGCTGTTGATTTTTAAAACATCAAAAACCGGATTTGGGTAAACTTTTACCAGCGTAATATTCTTTTCTTTGGTTTCATCGGTATTTAAAAAGAGACACGAAGGAGGATTGCTAATTTCACCATTGGTAAAATCGTAATATATCGTACTTCCCACTGGAATTACATTGGTGCTGATACTGGTAGGGATATTTGAAAATGGAGTGCAATTATTGAAACTTACATTGGCATTTTCGAAATTTCTTATGAGCTTATACCAGCCTTCGCATCCTGTGTTGATCATTGGAAATCCAGGCCAGATATTATCAATAACAAAACCGTTAACTGAATTAGGATTTACCATATCGATCATTGCGCAACTTCCGTTTGTCCAACTTGAAGGAACTTTAAAATAAATATTTGCTGTCGGGATCACTCCAGTGTAATATTTTCTGGTGAATATAGCTGAAGTACTTCCTTGTCCGTTCACTAAAAATGCTTTAATTTCTTTATTCTGATCGATTGTAATCGACAAACTATTAACCCCGGAATTGGAGCTCAATGTAGGAGTAGTACCATCTGTAGTGTAGTAAATTGTTCCATTTCCATAAACTGTTACCTGATAGGTGTCGTTATAATGGGTACCTCCAGGAATCATATTTATTTGTGAGAAAAGAAAAAAAGATGAAAAGAATAACGTAATAAGTAAAATTTTTTTCATGATAATTAGTTTTTAATAGTTAAACGTAAAATTAATTAAATACAAATTATAACTACTTCTTTAATTTGAATTTTAAACACATTTACATACCTTTGGCAATCTTTGATTTAAACAGGAATTTATGAAACTTAAGTACAGTCTGCTGGCTTTAGCAGCCCCACTTTTAATGAATGCACAACAGTTAATGACACCTGAAATTCTTTGGACTTTGAAAAAAGTGGGAGTACAGGCCGTTTCACCGGATCAGTCTTCTCTTATTTACAAAGTAGGACAGGTAGATCTAAAAACAGAAAAAACGAAAAATGAGAACTATTTTCTTAATGTTCTTAATAATCAGTCTTCAAAAATAGACCTTGGTAAAAAATCACTTATTCAGTGGGATAAGAATGGGATCTACGCACAGGAAGGAGATAAAATCTTTCTTTCTAAAGACAATGGGAAAACCTGGACAGAATTTTATACGATCGGAGAAGCTGATAATATTGTAATTTCTCCTGATGGAAAGAGAATAGCTTTCAGCAAACAGGTTTTGGTTGAGAAAGTAATGGGGAAAGATAAATATAGTGATACCCCAAAAACCACGGCACAGGTTTATACAGATTTGAACCATAGACACTGGGACTACTACAATGAAGGGAAATATAACCATGTTTTTGTAGTCAATACTTCAGATAAAGTGGAATCATCAAAAGACTTATTGGAAGGAAAGACCTGGGATTCTCCGCAGAGACCTTTCGGGGGGACTGAAGATTTTATCTGGAGCCCGGATTCCTTACAGCTATTGTATGTTACTAAGCCAAAAAGTGGAAAAGAATATTCAACAAGTACCAATACAGATATCTTTGCCTATGATGTAGCTTCTGGTTCTACAAAGAACCTAACAGAGACAAATAAAGGTTATGATGTTAATCCAAAATTCAGTCCTGACGGGAAATCATTGGTTTGGCAAAGTATGGAAAGAGATGGATATGAAGCCGATAAAAATGATATAAAAATCATGGACTGGAAGTCCGGGAAAATAGAAAACCTTACAAAAGGTTGGGATGAAAGTGTTTCTGGAGATGTTTTCTGGGGTGGAGATTCCAAAACGATTTATTTTACTGCAGCGTTTAGAGGAACAAAACAGTTATTTTCTATAGATCCTAAAAATGCAAAAGTGCAACAGATCACAAAAGGTGATTTTGATGTGAATGAAATTTTTGCAGATACTAAAAATACACTTTTAGTAGGAAGAACTGATGTAAACCATGCTACAGATATATTCTCTGTAAACGTTAAAAACGGAGAAATGAAGCAGATCACAGAAGCTAATAAAGATACCTATGCAAAATTAGCTCAGGGAAAATCTGAATTGAAAATGGTAAAGACGACAGATGGAAAAGAAATGGGTGTATGGTTCCATTATCCACCAAACTTCGATCCTAATAAAAAATATCCAACACTAGTATATTGCCAGGGAGGACCTCAATCTGCATTGACACAATTTTTCAGTGTAAGATGGAACTTTGCCCTAATGACAGCAAATGGATATATTGTGGTTGCACCAAACAGGAGAGGAATGCCAGGATGGGGAACGAAATGGAATGAGGAGATTTCTAAAGATTGGGGTGGACAGCCAATGAGAGACTATTTGGCAGCTACAGATTATGCTAAATCTTTACCCTATGTAGATGGAGAAAGAGTTGCAGCTGTAGGAGCAAGTTATGGCGGATACAGTGTATTCATGCTGGCTGGAATTCATGATAACAGATTCAAAACATTTATTGCTCATGATGGATTGTTTGATATGAAATCTTGGTATCTAACAACAGAAGAGCTTTGGTTCGCTAATTGGGATCTGGGTTCTCCATGGGAAAAACCTATGCCAAAAGCATATACCGAATTCAACCCTAGTAACTTTGTTGAAAAATGGAATAAACCAATTATGATCTTCCAGGGTGGGATAGATTACCGTGTTCCCTATGAACAAGGACAGGAAGCTTTCCAGGCTGCAAAATTGAGAGGTCTTAAAACTAAATTAGTATATTTCCCTAACGAAAACCACTGGGTACTTCATCCACAAAACGGATTGGTATGGCAAAGAGAATTCTTTGATTGGTTGAAAGAGACTTTATAAAAAATAAAATATCAATAGAAACGGGCTTTAGCCCGTTTTTTTATTGTAAAGTATTCAACGGCTTTAGCCAAATTTTATATATTTGAACCATGCAAAACCGTATTTCCTCATTTCCTCCGCTTATTGATATTCAGTCTGAAATTCTAATTTTAGGTTCTATTCCCGGTGTGAAGTCTTTAGAAATGCAACAGTATTATGCCCACCCGCAAAATAAATTCTGGAAGATCATCTTTGAACTATTCGGTGAGGATTTTACAGAAGATTATACAAAAAGAATGGAGACGCTAAAGAAACATCACATTGCACTTTGGGATGTTATCGATTCCTGCGAAAGAAAAGGCAGCCTTGACTCCGAAATCAGAAATGAAGAAGCTAATCAGATTGCAGAGCTTCTGGAAGAATATCCTAATGTAAAAGTGATTTTTTGTAATGGCGGGAAATCGTATAAAAACCTGCAAAAAGCTTTAGGAAAAGATTATAAACTTCCCATTATCTTACTTCCTTCAACAAGTCCTCTGCATACCGTTTCATATGAGAAGAAACTGGAAGACTGGGTGAGAATCCTGGAGTTTTTAGAGTAGATTATTAGCTTCTCGCGAATCAAGCAGATAACGCTGATTTTGATTGTATTTTATCTTTCTCAAAGTATGCACAATATAGAAATCAAGTTTTTCATTAGCAAGGTAATTAGTATTTAAAAACTTCTCGATACGATTTTTTCAAAATCTACTCGAAGTGACGTTGTCCTATTCAACTTTTATGTACCTGCAATTTTATGTACCTGCAAATATTGATTTACCGTCAGTTCGAGTATTTTTCGTAATGAAATGAAGAAAAGTGTATGGAGAACCTTTCAAAAAAGAACAAAAATTTTAAAACAATTTAGTTTCTTGCAAATCAGTCAGATTATTGTGTAACTTAATCACACTTCAAATAAGTTCTTAATCCCTTCAACAGCTCCAACTGATTTTTCGTTCTGTCAAGATTATGCTCGGGATATTTTATGGAGTAATAGGTACTCCCGTTTAAATAATCCGTAAGGAAACGGAGTCCCTGGATATATATGGCAACCTGGGCTGCATAATCGAGATTTTCAAACTCTTCATAAGTCAGTTGATCCTTTAAATGAAATAAAAAGCCCTCCTTCACAGACTTAAAAATATTGGGATTAAAATTATCTTTTGCTGTTCCGTCATCTTCATTAGTAGTATTGGTATACGACTGAATCATAGTTCCAAAATCATACAGAATAGTAGAAATCATTATAGTATCTAAATCAATTACAGCCATTGGATCATGGTTCTGATCAAAAAGAATATTACTGATCTTCGCATCTGCATGAATGATCCTTTTGGGCAGTTGACCATTATTTTGCATTTGGATCCATTGATGAGGTAACTCCAATAATTGATTCATCAATGCTATTTCAGTTTTTGCACTTTCTTTTAAAGCAGAAGTTCCATCTTCTAATGAGATTTTATAATCTAAAATTCTCTTTTCAAAATTGAGGAAATCAGGTAAAGGATCCTCAATAACAGGAAGAGTTGTGGTATTATTGATCATACTAAGAAAATAACCTACAGCCTGAGCTGCTTTAAAGGCTGTTTCTGCAGAAGGGACAGTAAGAAAAGTAATGCTGTTGTCTATAAATCCAGTCATTCGCCACTGATGGCCATTTTCATCCGTTATTAAGAACTCTTTTGAAGAGGAGGAAACAGGTTCTGCAATGTAAAGTTGATAATCATTTTCCTGAAGGATTTTATTTATTTTAAGATGATTATTAATGATCCGTTCAGGATCTTTAAAAACTTCAGTGTTGATTTTCTGCAGAATGTATTTTTCCTGAGTCTGATTGTTTTCTACAAGATAGGTCGTATTGATCAATCCATTACTAATCGGACTGACCATACAATCTTCAGCGTCAATAAATTTTAAGATAATGCGATTAAGTTCCATAAATCTTGTGGATATTGATGGTTTTGAATTTCTGTTTCAAGATAATCTTTTAAAATACTTTTATCACCGGAATAAGTCATCCCTATCCATTGAGAAGGTGAAGTCTTGACCAATATTTTGATTCCTTTTTCATCCTTCATTTTCTGTACAGCAGCGGGTATATAAAATTCTTGGTTGGGCTGTGGATCAGACTTTATAAAATCATTAAAATAAACTTCCAGTAAATCAAAGATGATTGGATGAAAAACGAAATAATTCATAGACACCAAAGTCTCTGGATCTACTTCAATATTTTTCCCGTTGTCCGTATAGATAATGGTTTCATTCTCTTTTCGGATAGAAGTTTGTTCTTCCACTTTTATCAGGAAACTTTCAGTATCCATTGTACATATCCCACGGGCTACTGTACCGTTATCACTTAATGTTGTAGAAATGGGGTAGGCAATAAGTTCAAACTGTGAACTTGAAATCTTTTGATGATCAATCTCATTTGAAGCCAGCTGATAAATTTCCTTTCCGTAAAAATCATCTGCGTTGATCATAACGAAAGGTTCATGGATATATTCTTTAGCACAGAGAACAGCGTGTCCTGTTCCCCAGGGTTTCTCTCTGGATGAATGATCAAAGCTACCAGGTACATACTGGTTGATATCCTGATATACCCAATGCAATTCAAAATTGTTATTAGCAGAAATATTTTCCAGCCTTTCTATATAGCTTTCAGGAATAAAACGATTGATAACAATAACTATCTTATTAAAGCCAGCCGCTAATGCATCGTAAATAGAATATTCAAGAATAGGAGAGCTATTATCCAATATTCCATCGATTTGTTTAAGTCCTTTATACCGGCTGCCTAAGCCACCGGCTAATATGAGAAGTGTTTTTTTAGAATTCATCTGTCATTAACCTTTTGTAAAATCAAGGTATCAACAATCTATTCTCCTGTTTATAGATTGTTGAGGTTTTAAAAATATTAAAATCCCAACAGAAATGGGTAGTTTCTTTAACTTAAGAATTTATTTTAACAGATTATTGTCCATAATAGGCGTTAATTATCCTTTCTCTCATTTTGTTGAGGTATTTAATATCTTTGGTATTTGATAATATAATTAGGGTTAGATTTTTCTCTGGTAAATGTACCCAATTTGAACTGTGCCCATAACCTTCACCCTGGCGTTCTACAAATAAAGTATTGATATTACCAAATTTTTTAGGATAAACCCAAAAGCTAAAAGCAGTTTCACCAAGCTCTTTATAAGGGGTGAGCATAGTATCTACAGTAGCTTTTTTTAATAAAGTATGATTGAAGATGGCCTGATCAAAGATCAAAAGATCTTTTGGTGTAGAATACATGCCTCCTGCAGCATACAAATTATCTATATAGGTATTGGTAGGTGTATGGAGTGCAAATGCGTCAGAATCTGCACCTGTATAACCATCATCAATATTCTGAATGATATCATTATGATGCAGCAGACCAGTGTTGTTCATTTTTAAAGGAACTAATACCTGTTCTTTTAAAACTTCTTCATAGGATTTACCATAGATATTTTCAATAATTTTTCCAAGAAGGATATAATCTCCATTATTGTAGTTAAACTTTGTACCGGGTTTGTCAATAAGCTTTTCAGACAAAAAGGTAGTAATAAAGTCATCCAGATTCCAGATCGTATTATCATAAGCCTGATGGATCAATTCCGGGGAGCTTAGATCTTTATTGAATCTACCACTACTGTAAGTTAACAAATTTCTTATTGTTGCCTTCTTTGCCGCCTCACCTTTGTAGTCCGGTAAGTAAGTAGCAATAGGAACATCCAGATTGATTTTTCCTCTTTCATAAAGCTGCATGATCATTACTGCAGTAAATGATTTAGTTAAAGAAAAAATATGGAATTTAGTATCATCTGAGAAATTGATGTTATAGTGTCTGTTTGATAAGCCTTTATAAGTAAGCAACTCAGTTTTGCCATTTTGAGCTACTAAAACAGCTCCGTTAAAGTTATCATCTTTCACACTGGAATCAATCACTTTCTCAACATTTGAGATTTGTGAATGAGTGATATTTATTGCTAATAAAAGCAGGCTTGTTAGTATATTTCTCATAATACACAGGTTTTATTAAGGATAGTTGTTAAGAGTAAGTTATGGTTGTTTTTCTATAAGGATGTATAACAGAGAAGTGATGTCATCAATCTTTGTATAGATATTGAAAACCTATTGATCGATCCATGCTTTCCTCAAGGCAATCTGTTTTGAATCAGGGTTTACTAAAGTACCTATCTTTCCAGTGGTTTCATCATAGGTGAAACCTACTTTTGCAAGATATTCTTTCAAAGGAATAGGTTTTGTACCTTCTATAAAATCCTTGAAAAATGTACGTATTTCGGGGTAAGTCATTTTTGTGATTTCATCGAATAAATCATTGTCATTAAAATATTTATCTTCGCCATATTTTTTCATGAGCCGCTGCATAAGATCCTGAGTACCCATTTTTCCGCCAGAAAGTTCGCGTAGTTTTATATCTAAACATAATCCGAGTAGTGGTCCTTTTTGATAGAAATTCATATATTGATCTTGTCTTTCCATTGCATTTTTACTCAGTTCCGTAAAAGATAATGTATTATCAAACTCCTTCATACCCTGTATCTTTTCTTCCAGTTTTTTTTCAAAATCTGCCAGACTGATCATCTTTTGTTTGATAGGCATATGTATGGTTGCATATTCTGTCATACCTTCATAAAGCCATAAATGCTCTGACATGGTAGGATTTAAAAAATCATAGTGCTGGATTTCTCCCGAATGAATGTGGAGTGGTGTGATAATATGAAAAAACTCATGGGCAGCAACTCTATTTAAAGCATCCGGTAAAAAGTTCATATTTCCGGAACGATATAGGCAGACTGTAGACCTCGAGTGTTCAAGACCGTCGGCAATAGATCCCCTTTCTTTTGAAGTTTCAAAATAGATCAAAAAGGCATATTTGTCAACAGGTAGTTTTCCTCCTAAGTAAGCTTTTTGATTTTCTAAAATAGTCTTTATATGATCTGCTATTTTTTGGGAATAATGCCGCTCTTTATTGTTATAAAATGATACGAGCACCTCAGTAGTTCCTATTTTTAACCACGTGGTATCAGGAACGCAATAGAGCACAGGTGAGTCTACTAATTTCCGGTAATCCTTTGCCCAAACAATATCAGTACTATCATTTTTCTTTTTATAATCCAATGCGGAGGAAGCATAAAAATCTTTATTTTTGTTAATACTGATTTCATAAGGAGCATCTTTCATTTCTTCAAAGTAGCCTACTAAAGAATTATAGTTGATGACAAAAACACTATCCTTTTTAAAAGTACTGCCCGCAGATTTTGCTCCGTCAGTATTTTGTTGTAAAGAATCCCAACCATCTGTAACCAGGTATGATATTTTTTTCACATGTTTCAGGTCATTCACCATCCAGCTGTTTTTATCTAAACGTTCTGTTCGTATTTTCTTTCCATTTTTGTCAGTCGCAATAACATCGGAAACATATTGCCCAAAATTCATAGCCTGATAAAATCCGGGAACAAGTTTGGGTATAATAAATTTCCCTTTTTCCAGATTGTTTTTAGGTGGAGTAAAAGAAACCATAACTTCATCATTTTTCATATGAAGCAGATCTATATTATATTCATAGTTTTTCTTTGATGATTGGGCAATAATAACGATAGGAAAAAGAATCAACAAAAAAAATATTTTTAGAAGATTACCCATTTTGTTTTTGTTTTAATGTTTAACAAAAATAAGGAGTTTAACTACACGAAATGTTTATATTAAATGTATTATTTTTCTACAGTATATACTTCTTCATAAGGTTGAATAAGAACCCAGCCATTTCCAGAGAATTTCATTTGAAACTCCTCACCGCTACCTCTTCCCATCAGGCTTTTAAATGAAACATTGGTTTTCAGTTCAGGAGTTAGATTTCCAGACCACGCAACAGTTGCGTTAGGATCTGTAAAAACAGGGCTGTCTGGAGTTACCATAAGTGTTAACGGTTCACCATGAGTGGTAATAGCGATATGTCCCGTTCCCGATAATTTAACCTGGAATAATCCACCTGCCATCATTCCTGCGATACTCTTTAGCATGGTAATATCACTTTTTATACTTTGATCATGTGCTAAAACATCATTGCCATTTACACATAAAGATTCATTGTTTAAATGAAGGATGCGAACTTTTTTCCCTGAATCTGCCACATAAAGCTTTCCAGTACCCTCCGCTTTCATTAATTTGGTTCCTTCACCACTGATTGCTTTTTTTAAGAGATTTCCTAATCCTCCAGACATCATACCTTGTCTTTCAAAATTAATATTTCCTATATATCCAACCATGCTTCCTCTTTTGGTCCAAACCGATTGGTTATTAAGATTGATCTCTAAAAGCTGAGGTTTTTCAAGTTCAAAATAATCCCTTTCCTGTGGGTTTTCCTTAGTTTCATTAACGAATGCTTCTAATGAATATTTGCTCATAATTAATAATTTTTAGATGGCCAAATTACAGTTTTTTTGCATTGAAACGTATAGTGAATATTAACCATTTAACAGCTTTATTAAATAAAGCTTGACAAAGGGGTATTCAATGTCGTATATTTGCACACCGAAAATTACACTTGTAATTTCAATAATTTTTAAACCGTAATTTAAAAAAATGAAAACATCCGATTTTAATTTTGACCTTCCTGAGGAATTATTGGCAGAACATCCATCAGAGCACAGAGATGATGCCAGACTAATGGTTCTTGACAGAAAAACAGAAACAATAGAGCACAAGTTGTTTAAAGATGTAGTGGATTATTTCGATGAGAAGGATTTATTTATTTTCAATAATACTAAAGTTTTCCCAGCACGTCTTTATGGAAATAAAGAAAAAACAGGTGCTAAAATCGAAGTATTCCTTTTAAGAGAACTTGATAAGGAAACTCGCGTTTGGGATGTATTGGTTGATCCAGCCAGAAAAATAAGAATCGGTAATAAACTGTTTTTTACTGAAGATGAGTCTTTAGTTGCTGAAGTTATCGATAATACAACTTCCAGAGGAAGAACACTGAGATTTTTGTTTGACGGTTCTTATGAAGAATTCAGAACAAAATTAAAAGAATTAGGAGAAACACCGCTTCCAAAGTATATCAAAAGAGCAGTAGAGCCTGAAGATGCTGAAAGATATCAGACGATCTATGCAAAAATTGAAGGAGCTGTTGCAGCACCTACTGCGGGTTTACATTTCTCCAGACATTTAATGAAGAGATTGGAAATCAAAGGAATTGATTTTGCAGAAGTTACCCTTCACGTTGGTTTAGGAACCTTCAATCCAATTGAGGTGGAAGATCTTTCTAAGCATAAAATGGAGTCTGAAGAGATCATCATCGATGAGAAAAATGCTGATATCATTAATAAAGCAGTAGATGCACACAGAAGAGTTTGTGCTGTAGGTACTACAACAATGAGAGCATTAGAAACTTCAGTTTCTTCAAACAAGAAGATCTCTGCATTTAACGGTTGGACAAATAAGTTCATTTATCCGCCTCACGATTTTGGAGTTGCCAATTCAATGATCACCAACTTCCATACCCCAAAGTCTACATTATTGATGATGATTGCTGCATTTGCAGGAAGAGATTTTATAATGCATGCTTATCAGGAAGCCGTAAAAGAAAAGTATAAATTCTATTCTTACGGTGATGCAATGTTAATTTTATAAAAGATACTAGGTAATAGGTTGCAGGTATTAGTTATCTGCAACCTTCAACCTAAGATCACCACCTTACAATGAAAGATATCCGAACTTTATCACTAGATCAGCTTAAAGACTATTTTTTGACTTTAGGAGAAAAACCGTTTCGAGCGAAACAGGTTTATGACTGGTTGTGGAGTAAAAACCTCCATTCTATAGATGAAATGACGAATCTTTCGAAACAGCTTCGTGATAGAATTTCCGAAGAATATACCATTAATCCAGTATCCGTTGACCAACTTCAGAAAAGTAAAGACGGAACTATTAAAAATGGGGTGAAGCTTCACGATGGCTTAATGGTGGAATCCGTTTTAATTCCTACAGAAACGAGAACGACAGCTTGTGTTTCTTCACAGGTAGGATGCTCATTAAATTGCGAATTCTGTGCTACGGCAAGGTTGAAGAGAATGAGAAATCTTGAAGTTGCTGAAATTGTAGATCAGGTCGCTCTAATCGACAGTCAAAGTAAAATGTATTTTGACAGGCCTCTTACGAATATTGTTTTTATGGGAATGGGGGAGCCAATGATGAATTACAAAAATGTAGTTGAAGCGATTCGAAAAATTACTCAACCTGAAGGCCTGGGAATGTCTCCAAGAAGAATTACTGTTTCAACTTCAGGAATTCCTAAGATGATCAAAATGCTGGCGGATGATGACCTACGGGTAAAGCTGGCTTTATCACTTCACTCGGCAATAGAAGCCAAACGTAATGAAATCATGCCGTTTTCAGATAAGTTTCCATTAACTGATATTATGGAATCACTTCAATACTGGTACAAAAAAACAGGGAATACAATTACTTTTGAATATTGTGTATGGAAAGGGATCAATGATGGTGATGAAGATATTAAAGCTTTAATTAAATACTGTAAACAAGTTCCTTCTAAAGTTAACCTTATCCAGTATAACCCGATCGGTGATGGTAAATATGACCAATGCAATAAACAGGCAGAAGAAAATTATGTTCGTCAACTTGAAAATGCCGGCATTACTGTAATGATCAGAAAAAGCCGTGGCGGAGATATTGATGCTGCATGTGGACAATTAGCCAATAAGGTTACCGATTAAAATTTCATTAAAAATAATTCAATCCGATTTCTGACTTTTATAATATCCTACCTTTGTACAAAAATTAGTAACAATGAATTACTTTTTGGGTGAAGATGGATTAGAAAATGTCTATGCCTGGGCAATTCCATTTCATGCTACTGTAATTTTAGCTGAAATGATTTATAGCCATGTTTCCGAGGCTAAACTATATGATAAAAAAGATGTAGCAACAAGCGTTTATTTGGCATTGATGAACTTCGGTTTGGATTTGATAATGAAGGTTTTTGCAATGGGAGTGATGTTTTTCTTTTACAATCACCGACTTTTTTCCTGGGATTTTACAGTTTGGTACTGGCTTATCTGTTTTGTGATCACTGATTTTGCGTATTATGTGCTTCATTATGTTGATCATCATTCCAGAGCTTTTTGGGCTGTGCATATTACCCATCATAATTCAGAATTTTTTAATCTGACCACGGGATTCAGAAGTCCTGTTTTACAACCCCTTTATAGATATTTATACTTTTCACCGTTGGCTTTTTTAGGTTTTAATCCATGGCATATCATGGTGGTATATGCTATTGGACAGGTATATGGAACGTGGGTTCATACCCAGACTGTAAAAAAGATGGGATTTTTAGAATATATTTTAGTCACTCCATCGCACCATCGTGTACACCATGCCTGCAACATTAAATATCTGGACAGGAATATGGGAATGTGCCTCATCATCTGGGATAAAATGTTTGGAACTTTTGAAAAAGAAGATCCGGATACACCTGTAAAATATGGAATTTATCCTAGGATGCCCGATAACAGACCTGATACGGTATTATTATATGAATGGAGAAGAATCTGGAAAGATATCAAACAGCCTGGATTAAAATTTTCGGACAGGATTAATTATATTTTCAACTCTCCGGGTTGGAGACACGATGGAACGGGGAAAACAGTAAGACAGTATCAAAAAGATTATTTTGAGAAGAAAGCGCGTAAGCAACAGAAGTCGGCATGAATTTTTATTAGATTGTGATATAGTCTGTCTAAATTGGCTTTAGCTAAAACTTATTTTTCATAGATTTAATTTAAACTGCGGATCAATCTATTGCAGTGAAAACCGTATTTTTATTCAATGAAAAAGTTTATCCTCATTTTTACAGTCTTTGTTTTTCAAGCTGCTTTTTCTCAGCAGGCCGATTTTCTTAAAATAAAAAAATACAGAATCAATTTTCTTGAAGATCAGGTTCAGGAAACTTCAGGGTTGAATTTACTCAATGGAAAACTTTATACTTTCAATGACAGCGGTAATAAACCGGAAATTTTTGAAATAGATAAAAATGATGGGAAAATTATTCAGACCTTCAAAACTAATTTAATTAATAAAGATTGGGAAGCACTAACCAATGATGGTGAAAACTTTTATATCGGAGATTTTGGAAACAATACAGGAACCAGAAAAGATCTTACGATTTACAAAGTTCCTTATGAAAATCTTGTTATGATTAATACCTCTAAAATTCCAGATTCTGAAAGAACTTTAGATGGCGTTAAGATCTCTTTTTACTATCCTGAACAGAAAGAATTTATTTCAAAAAATACCAGTAACGACTTCGATGCGGAAGCAATGATCTATTTGAATGGTAAATTGCATATTTTTACTAAAGAATGGGCTGCAAAAGCAACATCACATTATATTGTTGATCCAGGAACTTCAGAACAGCAAAAAGCTGAGAAAATTGAAACATATAAAACTGATTTTGTAGTAACGGATGCTTCCTATTTTGATAAAAAACTTTACTTAGTGGGTTATACAAAAAAAACAGAAGTTTTTCTGGATATCTTTAAGGAAACAGAACCTGGAGTCTTTTTTAAAGAAAAACCCAGACACTACTATTTAGGAAGTGCTACCTCTGTTGGGCAAATCGAAGGAATAGCAGTAGATGATCGAGGACTGTATATTTCAGGTGAAAAATTCAGATATCCATTAGGAACCGTAAAGCAGAGTCTGTATTTTATTCCAAAAGAACAACTCAAAGATTGAATTTTCTACTAAAATTACCCGAAAAAAATTATCTTTGTGAATATTAATAATTATTTATTCATCACTCACCGATTTTGGCAAATATTGTAGAAGAAATCAAACAACCGATCAATGAAGAAATGAAACTTTTCGAGCAGAAGTTTTATGAATCAATGCAGAGTAAAGTCCCTTTATTAGATAAAGTAACTCGGTTTATTGTTACTACTAAAGGAAAGCAAATGCGTCCGATGTTTGTATTTCTCTGTGCGAAACTGATAGGTGATGTTAATGAAAAGACTTATCGCGGAGCTTCCATGATAGAATTGATCCATACCGCGACACTGGTTCATGATGATGTTGTGGATGAAAGTTTTAAAAGACGTAATTTTTTCTCTATTAATGCACTATGGAAAAATAAAATTGCAGTTTTGGTAGGTGATTATTTATTGTCAAAATCAGTGTTATTATCAACGGATCATAAAGACTATGATTTACTGGCTGTTATCTCCAGAACAATCAGAGAAATGTCTGAAGGTGAACTTCTTCAGCTGGAAAAAGCAAGAAAGCTCGATATTACAGAAGATGTTTATTATGAAATTATCCGTCAGAAAACAGCAACATTGATCGCGGCATGTTGTGAAATAGGAGTCTTATCGAATAATGCAGAAGAAAAGCTTGCTAAAAGAATGCAGGATTTTGGAACTTATACGGGAATGGCATTTCAGATTAAAGATGACTTATTCGATTATCTAAGTTCAAACGTTATTGGAAAGCCTGTTGGTATCGATATTAAAGAACAGAAAATGACTCTCCCTTTAATTCATACTTTGAAAATTGCGAGTGACAAAGACAGAAAATATTATCTAAATACCATAAAACGCTATAATAACGACCAAAAACGTGTAAAAGAATTAATCGCTTTTGTAAAGAGTTCAGGTGGTTTGGATTATGCAATTCGTGTAATGAAAGATTTTCAACAAAAGGCAAAGGATCTTCTTAATGAATTTCCCGATTCTGAAGCCAAAAGATCATTGCACAGTATGTTAGATTATGTAATTGAAAGAAAGTTTTAATAAAAAGCAGTGAATGATCAGACATTCATTCTGAAAATAATTAAGGTTTCCAAGTATATCCGATTGATATAATTCTCTGCCATAATCAATTATTGGTAAAATACTTAAATGTCGTAATCTTCAATTTATCCTAAAATAAAGCGAATCTGATTATAAAGCGGTCAGTGGATTTGTAAATTGTTTTATTTGATCATTATTTCTAAACTATCCATAAATGTTTAAATTATTCTTAGTGTAACAATTATAACAGCTAGGACTATGCATAATAATGCGATTAAAAATAAATAATCCGCAATGTTTTCAAACTTGGTTTCTCTTTTTTCACTTTTAGATCTTATTGCTAAAAATGAAAAGAAACAACTGCATGCAAAAAGAATACAGGCAATTCCCGCAAACTCATCTAAATAAGTATGAACACTGATTTTAGTGATTTTCAATGATGTAATTATGATCAAAGAAAACCCTAAAAGATTACTCGATGCATTTAATATATGCGGTGATTTTTTTTCCATTTATACAAATTTATTTAAAATAAAACACAATTTCCTCTATTATCAAATTTTTAAAAAAGATTATTAAAAATTAAAATTAATTTAAAAAGTGTATATTAGCAAAATACTTCGAGAACTAAAAATTTTTATATTTGGCTATGCAAACAACCTATATTGAAACACAGAAGATTTCCTTTCAAGATTTTAAAAATCAAATACTTGAAGACTATAAGTTGGGAAGAATTTCTCGTGAAATGTCTTACCTGGGTAGAAGAGAGGTTCTTACTGGGAAAGCTAAGTTTGGGATCTTCGGTGATGGTAAAGAGTTACCACAGTTGGCAATGGCGAAAGTTTTCAGAAATGGGGACTTCCGTTCAGGATATTATAGAGATCAGACTTTTGCATTGGCTGTAGATGCCTTAACGGTTGAAAGCTTTTTTGCACAGTTATATGCTGATACAAGCGTTGAGAGAGAGCCTGCTTCAGCAGGGAGACAAATGAATGGTCACTTCGCAACAAGAAGTTTAAATGAAGATGGAAGCTGGAAGAATTTGATGTCTCAGAAAAATATTTCTTCAGATATTTCTCCAACAGCAGGTCAGATGCCTAGATTGTTAGGATTGGCTCAGGCCTCAAAAATATATAAATCAGTAAAATTTGATGGTTCTGAGAAGTTCTCAAAGGACGGAAACGAAATTGCTTTCGGAACTATTGGAGATGCTTCTACAGCAGAGGGCCATTTCTGGGAAACATTGAACGCAGCATGTGCGCTTCAGGTTCCTATGATCGTTTCAATCTGGGATGATGGTTATGGGATTTCAGTACCTACTAAGAATCAGAGAGCGAAAGCTGACATTTCTGAAATGTTAAGCGGATTCCAAAGAAAAGAAGGTGAAAACCAGGGTTGTGAAATTATTCAGGTAAAAGCTTGGGATTATCCAGCTTTATTGGACGCATATGCTAGAGCAGAACATTTTGCAAGAACAGAAAGTGTTCCTGTAGTGGTTCACGTAATTGAAGTTACGCAGCCTCAAGGTCACTCTACTTCGGGTTCTCACGAAAGATATAAGAATGAAGAGCGTCTTTCATGGGAAGCTGATTTTGATGGATTAGTAAAATTCAGAGAATGGATTTTGAATTACTCAATTGAAATTGAAGGAAAAGAAGAGGTTATTGCTGCAACTGAAGAATTGGATGCCATAGATGAGGAAGCTAAAAAAATGGTAAAGGCAGGCCAGAAAATAGCTTGGGGAAATTACCAGAAAACAATTTCTGATCTATCGAAATCTGTTTTACCTTTGGTTGAAAATCTTAAAGGACAAAATGCAGAGATTGAAAATTACATTGCGCAGTTTAATAAATTAGTTTCTAAAGCTAAGAAAGATATCTTCCATTTAGTAAGGATATCATTATTGGCTACAAGAGGTACAAACACTTCCGAAAGAAACCAATTGATGCAGAAATACAATGAGATTTTGGAAGTGGAAAAAGACAACTATTCATCTCATTTATATTCTCAGTCTCAATGGAAAGCAGAAAATATTAAAGAGGTTAAGCCTGTTTATTCTGACAACTCTGAAGATGTAGATGGAAGAGTAGTGGTAAGAAATAACTTTGATAAAATATTCGAAAAATATCCTGAAACACTTGTCTTTGGTGAAGATGCCGGAAATATCGGTGATGTAAACCAAGGTTTAGAAGGAATGCAGGAAAAATATGGTGAAGTTCGTGTTGCAGATACAGGAATCCGTGAAGCGACTATTTTAGGTCAGGGTATCGGTATGGCAATGAGAGGGCTAAGACCTATTGCTGAAATCCAGTATTTAGATTACATCTTATATTGTATTCAGGGAATGAGCGATGATTTAGCTACTGTTCAATACAGAACTAAAGGCGGGCAGAAAGCTCCTGTGATCATCAGAACAAGAGGACATAGATTAGAAGGTGTCTGGCATTCAGGTTCGCCAATGGCGGGAATCCTTAACCTTTCAAAAGGAATTCTGGTACTTGTTCCAAGAAACCTTACAAAAGCAGCCGGATTCTATAATACAATGCTTCAAAGTGATGATCCTGCAGTTATTGTTGAATGTCTGAACGGATATCGACTAAAAGAAAAACAGCCTGATAACTTAGGTGAATTTACAGTTCCTGTAGGAAAAATTGAAGTAACTAAAGAAGGTAAAGATGTAACTTTGGTAACGTACGGTTCTACATGGAGAGTCGTTATGGAAGCAGCTGAAGAATTGGAAAAATTAGGTATTTCTTCAGAAGTAATTGATGTTCAATCTTTAATTCCTTTCGATTTAACAAATGAAATCGCTGAAAGTGTAAAGAAAACAAACAGATTAGTCGTTATCGACGAAGATGTAGAAGGTGGAACTTCAGCATTTATTCTTCAACAGATCTTAGAGAAGCAAAAAGCTTTTAGATATTTAGATTCTGATCCATTAACAATTGCTGCAAATGATCACCGACCTGCTTATGCTAGTGATGGAGATTATTTCAGTAAACCATCATCAGATGATATGGTGGAAAAGATTTACGCGATGTTTAATGAAACAAACCCACAAAAATATCCAGCGATATTTTAATTGGAATAAATAATAGAATAAACCCGCTTTCAGAAATACTGAAAGCGGGTTTTTAATAGGTTCTAACTTTTGCACCCAACACTACTTAATTCACAAGTCCAATAGCTGGGAATGCCATTCTGAGGCCGATGATAACATGCTATTGATCCAACTGGACATTCAGGAGCATTTCCGCCATTAATTCCTTTTAATTCTGACTTTGTTAATTTTTTTGAATTTTTCATATTTTTTGATTTTTTGATTTGTTGATTGATCACAAATATAATATTTTTGGTTTCACTTCAAATCATTGTTAGTGTTTTAATTCTTATAACAGGGAGTTAATTTTATATATTTTGATGTTTTCTGTTTAAATTAATGATACGTCTTTAGAATACAAACATCTTATTGGAATCAGTGTATTAGCATTTCGTAAAAAACAAAACTGCTCTAAAAATTCTTAGAGCAGCTTTTTAACAGATTTAAATATCTAAAATTGTCATATCAAATGACAATAGTGACTCTTATAAACCAATATTTTTGGTAGGCTTCAATTGCTTTAAGATACTTTTTGGAATTGCATTTTTATGTACCAAAATAGCAGTTGATTTATATTCAACATAAGGTCTTGTTACATAAATATATCCTTCAAAATCATTGGTTACACCCCAAGAGTTCTTAACCATATAATATTCTTTTCCACTCTGATCTTTTGCCAATCCCACAATGTGCATACCATGATCATCCGTAGTAGAAAGATTATTAAGCGCATTTTGACGCATATCTTCTGTGATCGTTTTGTCTTTTTTAGGCTCAGTGAATAATTCTTTTTTTACTTCAGGAGTAATTTGATCCAAATTAACATCCGGAACATAAGCCACTCCGTTTTTGTATGAGAAATAAGGCTCGGAAACATCAGTTGCCCAACCAATAGAATATCCTTTAGATATTGCATTATCAACAATAGCTGTGATATCTGTCATTGGAACGTTCCAGTCAGAATCATGGCTCCAGTTATCAGGAATTGGATTTACGAATTTCTGAAAATATGGATAATCTTTGTATGATGATAATTCTACATAATCTTCAGCATTGATTCCTACTACTTCATTAGCGAATGTTTTTGGAGTATATGATTTCCCATTATACGTAAAGTTTGTTGGAACTTTTCCTAAGTATTCATCGAGTATAGCATCTACCGAAGACATCCAGTTATCAGAAAGTTTACCTTTTGTAGCTGCCTGAACCAAACTGTCTAATACAGGTTTTATTTTATCCTGCATTTCTTTAAAATTATTGGTAGTTTGCCCAGGTCTTAATCCTGTATAAACATCCTGAGGAACAGCTCCATACTTTTTGTACATGTTGATTACATCATGTAATTCTCCACCATCACCCCAACTGATTGCTCCGCTATTTAGTACATATAATTTTGCTTTGTCGTGATAAGAATTTCTCGCCGTAAAAATCTCTGCAAGGTCAACAGGTTTTTTACCCATACGCTGCATTTCAGATTCCAGGAAAGAATTTCCTGAATAGCTCCAACATGTTCCTGAAGAACCCTGATTTTTTACCGAAGTAGCACCAACATCTTTTAGAGTGGTAAATTTAAAATTGGCATTTTGAGATTGATTGTTTTTTAACTTGTTGATCAAGTCATCTTGTGCGAACATCATACTTCCTGCAGACAAAACAAAAAGTAATGATGCAATTTTGTTATATTTCATTACTATAAAGATTATTATTTAATAGTCGTTGTTATAAGAGATTTGTTACAGCGTGAAAAGTTAAATTTGAAATGGGAATATTATTAGGAAAATATATATTAAAAAATAAAAAATTTAACTTTCAATAATTATTGAAAGTTCGAAAATTATTATTACATTTGTAATAGAAATTCAAAAGAAAACAAAATGAAACTTTCAGAAGCTAAAGAAAAATACATTCAGACTTGGGGAACGTTTGCTACCAATTGGGGGATCAACCGTACTATGGCACAGGTTCATGCTTTGCTTCTGGCAAGTGGGAAACCGTTATCTACAGATGAAGTAATGGAGCAACTTGAAATTTCAAGAGGAAATGCTAATATGAATTTACGGGCTTTAATGGATTGGGGAATTGTAAAGAAAGAATTAGTGAAAGGAGACAGAAAGGAATATTTCATCGCAGAAAAGGATGTTTGGTTTTTATTTAAACAAATTACTAAGGAGCGCAGAAAGAGAGAAATTGAACCTGTCATTTCTTTTTTAGAAGAGTTGAAAAACATTGAAGATAATGATTCAGACGAAGCTAAGGAGTTTATTAAATTAATGCAGGACTTTAGCTCAGTGACTGGAAAGATCAATAACATTATGGATCTGGCGATTAAGAGTGATGATCACTGGTTGGTAGGAAAGATCACTAACTTATTGAAGTAGCAAAGAGAATGAAAAAGTTTATTCTATTATTTTTATTAGCGAGTATGATGAGCTGTCAAAAAAAGGTGTATGCGAGTTTTGATATAAACATAGAGAGTGTAGACAAATCAGATAAAAGGTTTTATGATCTCTTTGAAATTACTATTCTGAGAAATAATAAGGTTTTTAGGAGTTTAAAGCCGGATGAATATACTCCGAGCCTAGATCAGAGAATTGAAATTGATAGTATTGATAAAGGAAAATATACATTTGTGTACACCAATCTTTTTGGAGATAAAATAAATGAAGAACAGGTTGTTGCTGAGTCGAAAAATTATAGAATAAGTATTAATCCTGATAAGTCAATTAAAAAGATTGCAAATTTAGCATTTGAAAGCTTGAAAGATAGTAATGTAAAACTAATTTATCAATCTAAGGGCTGTTTTCATCATAATGCGGATTCTGTGGTCCTTGAAAATAAAGGGAATGATTATTTTGTTTGGAGAGGTCAAAGGTCAAAGAAAATAGATAAAAAAGAACTCGCCTACTTCATCGATATTGAAAACAGGATACGTCAGATACCCCAAAATGGTGGATGTACAACTACAGGGATTTATATTTTTGAATACAAAGGGAAATATGATACAATTATTGATGGAACTTGTCATTTCCATCTATATGATAAAATATCAGGCTATCTAAAAAAGAATAATTTATAGCACGGAAAGGATTCAAAATCCTTTTTTATTTCAAATTAACTTTCAAAAATTATTGAAAATATAATAATTATGAAAAATTTAATCATTCATTTATTTCTGATCTTTTATTTCGGAAGAAGAAAAAGAATAACTTTTAAAAACTGATTGACATGGAAAAATGGATAACCTATGACTACTATATTCAATTATCTTGTTTAATAATGGGAATCACAGCGGCTTTTATAGGTGTATTTTTAGGAGTAGGATTTATTTTATTCTATTTCATAGTGGGAATCCCACAGTTAATAAGCTTTTTCATAAAAGCTCTTCAGCAAAAGAAAAAATCAATAGTCTATATTGTTTACGGAATAGGCATAATTCCTGTTTGGCTCTCTGTTGCTGTAGTAGGATTAAATCCAAATGATAATGATGTTACAAATTTTTTTGGATTCATTCTGATAGCTGCTCTTATATACAGTCCGGTGTTAGCATTTTTATACACTTATGAGACTTACAAAATATACCAATCTTTAAAACATACAAAATGAAAACGCTAAAAAACCACACCCTCATCTACGACAATGAATGTCCTATGTGCAATATCTATTCAAAAGGGTTTACAAAATGTGGAATGCTTGATGAAAATGGAAGAGAAGCATTTAGTGAAATGACTTTTAAAAACAAATCAATTGTAGATTTTAACCGTGCAAAAAATGAAATCGCTTTAGTTGATCACAATAAGAATGAAGTTGTTTATGGTTTGGACAGTTTACTTTTAATCATTGGAAATTCATTTCCGGTATTGGAGAAAATAGCGAGAATAAAATCTTTGTATTGGTTTTTTAAAAAATTATATTCTTTTGTTTCTTACAATAGAAAGCAGATTATTCCATCAAAAAAAGACTATTCAGATCAATCTTGTATTCCGGATTTTAATTTAAAATACAGGTTGACATACATGGTTTTTGTTGTATTTTTCTCAGCATATATTTTGAGTCTGTACACAGGTAAGTTTAATTTGAATTTAGGTCATAATTTTCTTAGGGAATTTATAGTTTGTTTAGGACAAATTGCATGGCAAACCCTATTTTTAAAAAAGTATTTGAAAGATAAGATCTGGGATTACCTGGGGAATATGATGACCGTGTCATTGATTGGAACGCTACTTTTAATACCTGTTTTATTTACCAATTTCAATTCTGTTTTCTATATTATTTATTTTGGAATGATCGTTTCTATCATGCTTTTTGAGCATGTAAGAAGATGCAAAATTTTAAGATTAAATTTTCTTCCAACAATAAGCTGGATTATCTACAGAACAATAGTTTTAATTACTTTAATTTACTGGTATGTCTAGAATTTGTTTAGAAACAATTATTAAAGCTGATATTGATGTAGTTTTTGATCTGGCGAGAGATATTGATTTACACCAGAAGTCAACATTCAAAACTAAGGAAAAAGCTATTGCAGGACGTACAAGTGGATTAATAGAATTGAATGAAACGGTAACCTGGAGAGCAAAACATTTAGGATTCTATCAAACGCATACCTCAAAGATAAGCAGCATGGAAAAACCTTATGAGTTTACAGATATTATGTTGAAAGGAACCTTTAAATCTTTAAAACACCAGCATTTGTTTAAACAAGAAGGTAAAAATACAATAATGACAGATATTTTCGAGTTTGAATCTCCATTTAACATTGTCGGAAAATTGTTTAATACATTTTTCCTTAAAAATTATCTTAAAGGCTTTTTGCTGGAAAGAAATGCAACCATTAAAAAAGCAGCTGAATCATGAACTTTCTAAAAGCCGAATGGCGCAAATTAGCCATCATCAATTATGAAGTAAGTCCGGAAATTCTGGAAAAATACCTTCCACAAGGTACCGAACTCGATTTTTATAATGGAAAATGTTATGTAAGTGTAGTGGGCTTTATGTTTTTAAATACAAAATTACTGGGAATGTCAATCCCTTTTTACCGGGATTTTGAAGAAGTAAATCTTCGTTTTTATGTAAAGAAAAAAGAAAAGAACACCTGGAAAAGAGGAGTTGTTTTCATTAAAGAGATTGTTCCGAAATGGGCATTAAGTTTTATAGCCAATTCTTTTTACAAAGAGAATTACAAAACAATGCCGATGAAAAACTTGATTCATCAAGAAGATAGTGAACTGAAAGTTCAATATTCATGGAAAGATAAAGGCTGGCATTCTATCGAGGTGATAGCAGATAGTGAAGCATTACCAATGGAAAGTAACTCAGAGTTTGAATTCATTACCGAACATTATTATGGCTTTACCAAAAGAGATAGTAAAACATCTGAATATGAGGTTTGCCATCCAAAATGGGAGTATTATCCTGTAAAAAGCTATCAACTGGACATTGAGTTTCGTAGTATCTATGGAAAGGATTTTGAGTTTTTAAATGATCAGGAACCCATATCCGTAATGCTTGCCGAAGGCTCTGAAATTGAAGTCAAAGTAAAAAAATATATCATTTAATTAGGTTTAAGTTTCCTAAGAAAGTATTTTACTTAAACCTTAAACCTTAAACCTTAAACCTTAAACCTTAAACCTTAAACCTTAAACCTTAAACCCAATAATCATGAAAATAATTATAGCTGCTGGAACCGGCTTTCTTGGAAGAAACCTAGAAAGATATTTTATAGAAAAAGGAAATCAGGTTTATATTTTAACCAGAAATCCGAAACGCAAAAACGAAGTATATTGGGATGCCCAAACATTAGATAAATGGAAAGATTTCCTTGAAGATTCTGATGTTTTAATCAATCTTACAGGGAAATCCGTTGACTGCAGGTATACTGATGAAAATAAAAAAGAAATTTATACGTCAAGAATTGAAAGTACAAAAGTGCTTCAGCAAGCCATTGATAACTGTATTAACAAGCCTAAAGTTTGGCTCAATGCAAGTTCAGCTACCATTTATGTGCATTCAGAAAAGCATTTGAATACAGAAGAAAATGGAATTATTGGCGATGATTTTTCAATGAATATCTGTAAAAGCTGGGAAAAAGAATTTTTCAAAGTTGGACATGATGAGGTAAGAAAAGTGGCTTTACGAACTTCTATTGTATTAGGGAAAAATGGAGGTGCTTTTCCAAAACTTCGTCAGATCACGAAATTGGGCTTAGGAGGTAAACAGGGAAATGGAAATCAAAATGTCAGTTGGATTCATGTAGATGATTTCTGTCGTGCAGTAGAATGGATCATTGAAAATGAAAATATTTCAGGTCCAATTAATGTAACAGCACCGAATCCTCTATCCAATGAAGAATTGATGAAGAAGTTAAGAGCTCGATTAAGAATGCCTTTTGGAATGAATGCTCCGATCTGGCAATTAGAAATTGCATCTATATTTTTGAGAACAGAAACAGAACTTTTACTAAAAAGCAGAAATGTATATCCAGAAATATTGGTGAAAAATAATTTCCGGTTTTCTTTTCCGGATATTGATGTTACATTACAAAATTTAATTTAAACCACAAAAGACACAAAAGTTTTTAGACACTTTAGTTATTTTAGGTTTGATACATACCGTATAAGAAGATCACATAAGTTCTTGAAAAATCAAAGATTTTTATATTTTCCCCAGAAGCTTCTTAAGCGAAGCTATTCTTTGCTAACTTAAATTAAACAGCATCATTATAAAACTTTGCATTAAAGCAGCTGAAGAATAGTTAAACGCAAAGGCGCTAAGTTTTTTTAAGTATTGAGTTTTTAAAGCTCAAGGTTTTTATCTCCGATAAAAATGAAAAGATCTGTGAAGTCTGTGGGAACTAAAAACGATCACAGATCTGTAGATAAATCTGAATGATCTGTTGTTAAGTAATCAGCAATTTGAGTAAAAAACTATTTTTTGCGAATTCATAACAGGATTATTACTTTAGCGAAAAGTATTTCTCTATGCTCATCCAACAAAAAACTAAAACCTTTTTTCTTGCATCATTTTTTCTTTCTGCAACCTTTTTTTCACAGGCACATAATGTTTCAAAAGGTTATGAAAAGCCTACTGATCCTTTAGTTGTGAAAAACCTGGAAGACTGGCAGGATTTAAAATTCGGACTTTTTATGCATTGGGGAACCTACAGCCAATGGGGAGTGGTTGAAAGCTGGAGTTTATGTCCTGAAGATGAATCATGGACTCAACGTAAGTCCGAGCATGGGAAAACATACAATGAATACGTAAAGAATTATGAAAACCTGCAGACTACTTTTAATCCGACTCAATTTAATCCCCAAAAATGGGCTGATGCTACGAAAAAGGCGGGAATGAAATATGTTGTTTTTACAACGAAGCATCACGATGGTTTTGCCATGTTTGATACCAGGGAATCAGATTATAAAATTACTTCTCCAAAGACACCTTTTTCTAGGAATCCCAAAGCAGATATTGCAAAAGAGATTTTTAATACGTTTCGAAAAGATGGTTTTAAGATTGGTGCCTATTTCTCAAAACCCGACTGGCACTCTAATGATTATTGGTGGTCTTATTTTCCACCTAAAGACAGAAATGTAAACTACGATCCGAAAAAATATCCTGAAAGATGGGAGAACTTTAAGACATTCACATTTAATCAGCTTAATGAACTCACTTCAAACTATGGGAAAATAGATATTCTTTGGCTGGATGGAGGCTGGGTTCGACCTTTTAATACGATTGATCCTCATGTAGAATGGCAGAGAACCATTAAGGTAGAACAGGATATTGATATGGATAAGATTGGGAATATGGCCCGGAAAAATCAGCCGGGAATTATCATCGTAGATAGAACTGTTCCTGGAAGATGGGAAAACTATATTACTCCAGAGCAGGCAGTTCCTGAGCAACCACTGTCAATTCCGTGGGAAAGCTGCATCACAATGGGAGATTCCTTTTCGTATGTTCCTAACGATCATTATAAATCGTCTCAAAAGATTATTGAAACTTTAATTAAAATTATTTCAAGAGGTGGAAACTATCTGATGAATATTGCTCCAGGTCCAAATGGTGATTATGATGCAGTTGTGTATGAAAGACTAAAGGAAATTTCCGGATGGATGGAGAAAAATCAGTCTGCGGTGTTTGCAACAAGAAGTGTCGCGCCTTATCATGAAGGAGATTTTTATTACACTAAAAGTAAAGACGGAAAAATGCTGAATATTTTCCATATTCAGGAAAAATCCGATTATTCCTCACCTTCAGATTTGAACTTTACAATTCCTGAAAACTTTAAACCGAAATCAATAAAGATTTTAGGAATTTCATCTAAAATTAAATGGAAACAACAGGGGAATAGAATTGATGTTCAAGTTCCTGATGAAAGAAAACAGTTGAAGTATGCAACAGTAATTCAAATAATTCAGTAATGAAGTCGTATCGTAATCAGTTGATTGGAGTGGCCTTGTTTCTGAATATGACTGTCGTTTCTGCACAAAAACCTTTATATAAAGATTCTAAACAACCAGTTGAGCTAAGAGTACTGGATTTATTAAAAAGAATGACTCCTGAAGAGAAGTTCTGGCAATGTTTCATGATTCCCGGAGATCTTGATGGTATTCCAAAAAAACAATATCAGCACGGAATCTTTGGACTACAGGTGAGTGCTGGAAATCAAGGTGATGGAGTAGCCGGGCAAATGCTAAAATATAATGCAAACGAAGATGGAGAGAGGCTGGCAAAGAAAATCAATAGGATCCAGAAATATTTTATTGAAGAATCAAGATTGGGAATTCCCATTATTCCTTTTGATGAAGCCCTGCATGGTTTAATGCGTGAAGGCGCAACAGCTTTTCCACAGGCAATTGCCCTCTCTGCATCATTTAACCCTTCATTAATGAAAGATGTTTCAACAGCTATTGCTAAAGAATCAAAATTACGGGGAATCCGTCAGATTTTAACCCCGGTAGTCAATATTGCCAGTGACGTGCGATGGGGAAGAACGGAAGAAACCTATGGTGAAGATCCTTTTTTAATTTCTGTGATGGGAGTGAATTTTGTCAGTTCATTCGAAAATCTTGGAATCATTACCACACCAAAACATTTCCTCGCCAACGTAGGTGAAGGTGGGAGAGATTCTTATCCGATTCATTGGAGTAAGCGGTATTTGGAAGAAACTCACTTAATTCCTTTTCATAAAGTATTTATAGAAGGAAAAAGCAGATCTGTAATGACCTCTTATAATTTACTTGATGGAAGACCATCCACAGCCAACCATTGGTTACTAACTGAAAAATTGAAAAAAGACTGGAATTTCAAAGGCTTCGTGATTAGTGATGCAAGTGCTGTAGGTGGAGCGAATGTCTTGCATTTTACAGCAAAAGATTATGATGATGCTTCTGCGCAGGCAATTAATTCCGGTTTAGATGTTATTTTTCAAACAGATTACAAACACTATAAACTGTTTATTCCACCATTTTTAGACGGCAGGATTTCACGAGAAAGAATTGATGACGCCGTTTCAAGGGTTTTAAGAGCGAAGTTTGAATTGGGATTATTTGACAATCCATATGTGTCAGATAAGGATATTGAAGATTTGAAGAAAATTGACCATTCAAAGTTAGCGGAAAGAGCGGCAATTGAATCGTTTGTTCTCCTTCAAAACAGAGAAAATACCCTTCCTGTATCTGAGCATATGAAAAAGATCCTTATTGTTGGAGCGGATGCTGCTGATGCAAGATTAGGTGGATATTCCGGGCCAGGAAAAAGCAAAGTGAGTATATTGGAAGGAATCAAAAAATTTTGTAAAAATAAAAATGTTGATATTGTTTATTCAAAAGGGATTGACTGGAATTTAAAAAAATTAAAGACAGTTCCTGGTGAATTTTTGTTGTTTGACAATAAGCAAGGATTAAAAGGGAGCTATTTTTCAAATAGTGATCTGAAAGGAAAACCTGCTTTTGAAAGACAGGATGAACAATTGAGTTTTAAATGGACCTTATATTCGCCGGATCAGGAAAAGCTACAGCCGGATAATTACAGTGTGCAGTGGATCGGGAAATTAAAAGCTCCGGAGTCAGGGAAGTACCAATTGGGCTTGCAGGGAAATGATGGATTCAGATTGTTTTTGGATGGAAAAATGATTGTTGATCGTTGGGAAAAACTTAGCTATTCAACTCAAACTGCTGAGGTTAATTTTACTAAAAATAAAGAGTATGATTTAAAGATAGAATTTAGGGAAAACAGAGGCGAAGCTCATATAGAGCTGATATGGAACTATGGAATACCTGATGGCCAAAAGGATTTTGATGAAGCTTTAAAGCTTGCTGAAGAGGTAGATCATATTATTATTACAGCCGGAATTCATGAAGGTGAATTTCAAGACCGTTCTTCTTTAAGTCTTCCCGGAAATCAAGAAGAGTTTATTCATAGAGTTTCAAAATTAAATAAACCTACGACAGTAGTTTTAATAGGTGGTTCCGCTATAAAAACAACCAGTTGGAAAGATGAGGTAGGAGCGATTTTAGATGTTTGGTATCCAGGAGAGCAAGGTGGAAATGCAATTGCAAAAGTGCTCTTCGGAATAGAAAGCCCATCTGGAAAATTACCCATTACTTTTCCTGTTGAAGAAGGTCAGCTTCCGTTAAGTTATAATCACCATCCAACCGGAAGAGGAAATGATTACTATGACCTAAGTGGTGAACCTTTATATCCTTTTGGATTTGGATTAAGCTATACAACTTTTGAAATTTCGGATTTAAAATTGGATAAAATAAAGTACACTGAAAATGAAACCGTGATTGCTAAAGTTAATGTTAAAAATACGGGATCAACAAATGGAAGTGAGGTGGTTCAACTCTACGTAAAAGATGTATTAGCCTCAGTCTCTAGACCAGTGATCGAGTTGAAGGGTTTTCAGAAAGTATATCTAAAACCGGGAGAATCAAAGCAGGTGACCATAGAACTTCCTATTAAAGAGTTGAAATTTTTAGATGAAAAAATGAATTGGACTGTGGAACGGGGAACATACCGAATTATGGTCGGAAATTCTTCCAAAAACCTGCCTTTAAAGCAGAATATTGAAGTTCAATAAATTGCTGCAAAAATGCTGGTACGATATATGTAAGATTGACTGTAAACCTGAATGAATTTAATTAATCGTAATCATTTTGTTAAAGCCATTCATAAAAGTAAATATCATGAATAAGTTATTTATATCAACACTATTATTAGTAGGCCTATCGATGAATGTTTCAGCACAAAGACATCCAACACCTCCGCCGCATCCTTCGAAAAGTGAACTGGTTAATATGAAATCACGTGAGCTGGATAAACGATACAATCGAGAAAAGAAACTTATTTTGAATCATCCACTAGCGACCAAAAAGATGAAACGAGACCAATTAAAGGCTTTAAATTGGAAATATCGAAACGAAAAAAAATTACTGAAAAAAATGTAATCATTTAGATTACTTGAAAATATTAATAGCATTGAAATGTAAAAAGAGCAGGTATTTCCTGCTCTTTTTATAGATAGTTATATTGTGGTAATTTTTAGAATACTCTTCTTGCTAACAATAAATTAAGCATAAAAGTCCCCGTCCAGTTACTATTATTTGAACCATTGGCACCGGTAAAATCAATACGGGCAACAGATACTGTAATTCTGGTTCTTCCGGCAGTCCCGTTATTTGCAAGACTTACAAACGATGCAGTGAATACGTCTGGAAAACTGGAATTATTACCAGCCGTTAAGATAGGAAACATATTGGTAATATTGAAAGGAGTTCCCTGATATTCATAAACAAGGGTCATTCTGCTGGTGTTAGCAAAATTCGCCGTATGGGCATAAGCAAAAGAAGTTTTGCTGATTACCCACCATCTGTCTGTACCTGAACCTGTATCGAATGTTGCATTCGTATGGTTGGTCCAGTCAGCAACAGGGGCAGTACCTGCACCATGAGGAGGAATAGATAAAGAGGTACCATAAACTTCAACGTTTCCTGGCTTTGGTAAAGCAGAAAAAGATAAATCCCATGTTCCACCCGTCGTATTACTATTATTAACAATTTCGGCATAAGCTCCTGGTGGAACTGTAAAAGTTGGAACTGGTGTGTTATCTGCTCTTAGTGTATTTCCACTGGAGGCTTGAATAGTAATATTAAATGAAGATACATTTTTTATCTTGTAAATTCTTCCGGTATAGCTTGTAGTACCTGTTCCTATTACAGGAAGTGTAAACGTAGTAAGAGCTGTTCCATTGTAAGTCAGATAATGATCCGTAGATGTTATAGCATAAGTAGCTGCTGTAATCTCCTTGTAATCCGCTTCTAAAGAGCCATTGACTGTTAATGTACTGTTGGGATTTGTTGTACCAATACCGACTTGTGCATTTGCGAATACGCTGCATAGTAAAATAACCAAATAATAATTTTTCATTGTTTTTTTTTATAAAAATAAAAAAAATATACTAGTTGTTGAAAAAAATGATGATTATTTTTTATTAATAAGGGGATGTGGAGGAAATGTTATCTAAAAACACCCTTCTTTTTTAGCTGATTATGTATTATTTATGCGGTAATAAGTATATAAATAGTCTATATCTTCTACAAAATATGAAGTTTCATAAATACGTTACATCCAATATTTTTTCCTTAAATTCGCATAAAAATTTTAAGCTAATGAATTACGATATTATTGTCATCGGAAGTGGTCCTGGTGGATATGTTACAGCGATTAGAGCGGCACAATTGGGTTTCAAAACTGCAATTATCGAAAAAGAAAACTTAGGAGGAATTTGTCTTAACTGGGGATGTATACCAACTAAAGCTTTATTGAAATCTGCTCAGGTTTTTCATTATATCAATCATGCAGAAGATTATGGTTTGAACAAAGTGGAAGCAAGTTTTGAGTTTCCAAATGTAATTCAAAGAAGCCGTGGTGTTGCTAACAAAATGAGCAAAGGAATTGAGTTCCTGATGAAAAAGAATAAAATTGATGTTATTCTTGGTACGGCTAAAGTTTTAAAAGATAAAAAAGTTTCTGTTACAGATAAAGATGGTAAAGTAACTGAATATGCTGGAAACAATATCATTATTGCAACAGGTGCACGTTCAAGAGAATTACCAAACTTACCTCAGGATGGTAAAAAAGTAATCGGATACAGACAGGCATTGGCACTTCCTGAGCAGCCAAAATCTATGATCGTTGTGGGTTCTGGAGCTATTGGAGTAGAATTTGCTGACTTCTATAATACAATGGGAACAAAAGTAACTGTTGTTGAATTTATGCCAAATATCGTTCCGGTTGAAGATGAAGAAATTTCTAAACACTTAGAAAAATCTCTGAAAAAATCAGGAATTGAAATTATGACGAATGCTTCTGTAGAAAGTGTAGATACTAGCGGAGAAGGTGTTAAAGCAAACGTAAAAACAGCTAATGGAAACATTACTCTTGAAGCGGATATTTTACTTTCAGCGGTAGGTATTGCTGCTAACATTGAAAATATCGGTTTAGAAGAAGTAGGAATCCAGACTGATAAAGGGAGAGTTTTAGTAAACGAATGGTACGAAACATCTGTTCCTGGATATTACGCAATTGGAGATCTTATCCCAACTCAGGCTTTAGCTCACGTTGCTTCAGCTGAAGGAATCACTTGTGTTGAGAAGATCAAAGGAATGCACGTAGAGAAAATTGACTACGGTAATATCCCTGGATGTACCTATTGCCACCCTGAAGTTGCTTCTGTAGGTCTTACGGAAAAGCAGGCTAAAGAAAAAGGATATGAGATCAAAGTTGGTAAATTCCCTCTTTCTGCAAGTGGTAAAGCAACCGCAAACGGAAATACTGATGGATTTATCAAAGTTATTTTTGATGCTAAATATGGAGAATGGTTAGGATGTCATATGATCGGTGAAGGAGTAACAGATATGGTTGCTGAAGCTGTTGTCGCTAGAAAACTAGAGACTACAGGTCATGAGATCATCAAATCTATCCACCCACACCCAACAGTTTCTGAAGCTATCATGGAAGCTGCTGCTGCTGCTTATGGTGAAGTAATTCACATTTAATTTATAAAATAGAATATTACCAGATAATATAATAAAGCTCAGATTTTGTCTGGGCTTTTTTTTAATTTTTTAATTATGAAAAATACATTAATTTTATTTTTTTCTTTGTTTTCGCTGATTATATTTTCTCAGGAGAAGGAAAATAAAGGTTTTTTCCCGGTGCAATATATTTTAAAAAACTCTAATGATACGATCAAAGCTACCATCAGAAATGTAGGTAGATTCACAAATAAGAAATATTATTTTGCTACGATTTTATTTAAAATGAAAATGAAAGATGATAAAGGAAATGAGACCTGGGTAGAGCCGACTGATGTAAAGTACATTAAAATTACGGATGAAAATAATGTAAAACATGAGTATTTCGAATCCGCAGAAAGGTTGCCGAAAGAAAAAGGTTTAATTGAAATTATGTATGAAGGTAGAAATATAAATTGGTATAAAGATTATCGTAATCCGGCACTTCGTGTTCAGCTTGAAATCAAAGGATATATTATTGATAAGGATAAGAATGTATTGTATTCAGGATTTTTTAATGATTTTAAAGGGGCATTTAGAAAAATGCTTAAGGCTTATCCGGATTTGGAAGAAAAATTGAAAGGAGCGAAAACTGAGGCAGATTATGTTGAGCTTTTTCGATTGTATGATTCTAAAATTGATAAATCTTAATTCTAATTTAAGAAAGTATATAGCCACAGATTTTATCTGTGGTTTTTTGTTGAAAATTATTTAATTTCAGTAAAAAATTAAATATGAAGAATAAATATATCATGATTGCTCTTTCTATGGCTGGGATGGTTCTTTCAGCACAAGAAAAAAATGAGCTGGTAAGCCCTAATGAAAACCTTATTGCAGAAAATATTTTACCTATTCCAAAAGCTTTAGCCCAGGCAATTAAAAAATATTCTGAAACCAGAAATGCTGGATTAGCCGATGTTCATCCAAATGGCAAAGAATTGATCGCAACAACCCGTTTTGCATCAACTAATCAGCTTCATAAAATTTCCAGCCCCATGGGAGATAGGAAACAGATTACTTTTTTTGATGAACCAGTGAATATTGCAAGTTATGAACCGGTAAAAGGAGAATATCTGATCTACATAAGGGATGCCGGAGGGAATGAATTTGGACAGCTGTATAAGCTGGATCTAAAAACATACGAATCTAAATTACTTACCGATGGCGGAAGAAGCCAGAACAGTGGTATTAATTGGAAAAAAGATGGATCAGGATTCTTTTTTACATCAACAAAGAGAAATGGTGGGGATAGAGATATTTATTATATGGATCCTTTGCATCCGGAAAATACACAACTAATCCTAGAGGTAAAAGGTGGTGGCTGGGGAATTAATGATGTTTCAGATGATGGAAAAAAAATACTCCTTGATGAACATATTTCAGCTAATGATTCTTATCTGTACATCTATGATCTGGAAACTAAAAATCTTGAATCTATTACAGATAGAAAAGAAAAAGGAGTGGTACAGACCGGAGCTTCTTTTGGAAAAACTCCAGATGAAATATGGTATACAACAGACAGAGACAATGAATTTAATAGATTGGCTTTTTTAAATTTAAAAACAAAAAAGATCAACTATTTAACGAGTTCAATTCCTTGGAATGTTGAAAGTTATGAAGTATCAAAAGATAAATCTAAATTGATTTTTGTAACCAATGAAAATGGAATTAATAAAATGTATCTTTTGGATACAAATACCAACCAGTATACTCCAATCAATAAGATTCCTATGGGTCTGATCGGAGGAACAAAATTCACAGGTGATAGTAAGTCACTTTATTTTTCACAGTCAGCAGCCAATAGCGGAACAGATATTTATAAACTCGATCTGGCTTCACGAAATATTGAAAGGTGGACAGAAAGTGAGCAGGGAGAGATGCAGCCTGCAGATATGTCCGTTCCAAAATTAATAGAATGGAAGAGTTTTGATCATACCCGGATTACTGGATTTTATTATCCTGCTTCATCAAAGTTTACAGGTAAAAGGCCTGTTATTATTTCCATACACGGTGGTCCTGAAAGCCAATCTATGGCGTCATCATTAGGTTCAGGTAATTATTTCACCAATGAAATGGGTATCGCAATGATCCTTCCAAATGTAAGAGGTTCTTCAGGATATGGAAAAACATTTATAGCTGCTGATAACTGGGATTTAAGAATGAACTCTGTTAAAGATATTGGTGCCTTATTAGACTGGATTGCAAAACAACCCGAACTGGATAAAGACAGGATAATGATTATGGGAGGCAGTTATGGTGGATTTATGACATTGGCTACTGCTTATGAATATGCAGATAAAATCCGATGTTCTGTAGATGTTGTAGGGATTTCCGATTTTAATACTTTCTTGAAAAATACAGAAGAATATAGAAGGGATCTACGGAGAGTAGAGTATGGGGACGAAAGAATTCCCAAAATGGCTGAATTCTTTACAAAAATTGCCCCTCTGAACAATATTGACAAAATCAAAAAGCCGATGTTTATTATTCAGGGTACCAATGATCCGAGAGTCCCCGTTTCAGAGGCCAAACAGATGAGAGATAAACTGAAAGCTCAGGGGAAAACAGTGTGGTATCTGGAAGCTAAAAACGAAGGTCACGGCTTTCGGAAAAAGGAAAATATAGATTTCCAACGTCTTGCGACCATAAGATTTATGCAGGAGTTTTTATTAAAATAATTTTAAAATTGGCATATTTATAAAAAATAATCTGTTTTTCTCGCCCTGTTTTCTTAATTTTATTCTATGAATCTTGAGAAAGTAGGGCTTGTTTTATCAGGAGGTGGTACCAAGGGTATTGCACATGCCGGAGTTTTAAAATTCTTAATTGAAAAGAATATTGATATTGATGTACTGTCTTGTTGCAGTGCCGGTTCTATTGTAGGATGTTTATATGCTGTAGGTAAAACACCGGAAGAAATTCTGGAATTCTTCAACTCAGTTTATTTCTTCAACTGGAAGCATTTTGCCTTCAATCAACCTGGATTAGTTTCTTCTATTATTTTTACAAATTATCTGAAACCGATCTTTCATGATATGAAATTAGGAGATTTGGATAAAGAAGTAAAAATCGTTGCCACAGAATTGGTATCGGGGACAGAGAAGATATTTGATGACAACTTTATGGTGACAGACGCTATCATTGCTTCATGTTCAATTCCAGGGATTACAACCCCTTATATCATTGGTGAAGAAATGTTCTGTGATGGGGGGGTGTTAAATAATTTTCCGGCAGATATCATCAGAGAGGAGTGTGATAAATTAATTGGAGTTTTTGTATCTCCGCCTCATGAGATCGATATTAAAGATTTAAAATCGATCAAAGCCATTGTTTCCCGTTCTTATGATCTTCTTTCTTATAGAATTGAAAAAGGAAAATTTGGTTACTGTGATTGGTTTATTTCATCACAGGAACTCTCTAGCTATGGAACTTTTGAAAGAAAAAAAGATCGCTTAGAAGAGATCTTTAATATAGGCTATAATGCAGCAAAAGATAGTTTTGCAGATAGTAATTTCTATACACAGCTTAAACAGCTGGGAGCATAAAATAAAACTCTCACCTTGATAGTGAGAGTTTTTATTTTATTTTTTAACGACTTGTCCATCTTGTTCTACCACAGTATTACCGTTTTCATCACTTACAACAAGTGTGTAAGGTGCTTTTTTCGCTGAATCGGTAAGATAATTTCTCCAAATCTGGTAATGATACCCTTTATTTGTAAAGTCATAGTAATAGTTTCCTCCGGAACCATCTGGAACTAATTCACCATCGCTGATGATCATATTCGGTTTCGAGGTTATTTTTGAATTGGCACCCCAAGCCTGATAAAGGTATTTTCCATTCGGCTGTAAATCAATTCGTACTTTAAACTTCTTAGTTTTAATAATAACTGTTTTAGGAACCTGCTGAAAATAGGCTGAACTGCTTTTGGATTGTATAATCGGATTTTCGCTAAGGCTATTAGCATTAACGGTAGAAAATAGGGCTATAAAAAACGTGCCCATTAAAATTTTTTTGATCATGGCAAATAGGTTTTAAAATTAGATTACCTGAACCTAATCAAATATAAAGCCATTTAAGATAGCGGTAAAGTCGATGTATAGCTGGCAAAAGCCTCTTCCAGACTGGCAAATTTCCCCTTAAATTCATCGATCGGGCAATCCTGAAGAATGTTTCCTTTATGGATAAGAATGACACGTGAACATAAGGCTTCAACTTCCTGCATAATGTGCGTAGAGAGAAGAACAGTCTTTTCTTTGCCAATTTCTTTTACTACATTTCTGATTTCGATGATCTGATTAGGATCCAGACCATTGGTAGGTTCATCTAAAATTAGCAGATCTGGCTGATGGATAATAGCTTGTGCTAAACCGACTCTCTGTTTATACCCCTTTGAAAGCTGACTTATTTTTTTAGACTTTTCAGGTGTAATTCCTACAAGCTCTATCACTTCATTAACCCGGCTTTCAGATATTTTATGAATATTAGCGACAAACTGCAGGTATTCTTTCACATACATTTCCAGATAAAGAGGATTGTTTTCAGGAAGAAATCCAATGTTTTTCTTGCTTTCTATTTCGTGTTCTGAAATGTTTTTATCATTAAAAATTATCTGCCCTTCATCAATCTTTAGTGCCCCTACAATAGATTTCATTAAAGTTGATTTTCCTGCACCGTTTGGTCCCAGAAGACCTATGATCTCATTTTTATCAATGGTGATATTAATATCGTTAAGAGCAGTTTGCTCACCAAATTTTTTGGTTAAATTGATTATTTGAAGCGACATATGATGTAATGATCTTTTTGCAAAAATAAAAATAAAAAAACTCATTCCTGTGAATGAGTTCAGTTATATTGTAAAAATAATAATTATTTTCTGGATTTTTTATTTTTATTGCCTGAATTATTAGTTGAGGCTGAATTTTCCTGTTTGTTGATATGGGTATTATTCATGCCAGCTGATTTATCATACAGAGCTGATTTTCCACTTGTTTTTCCAAAGATCTTATCTACCTGCTTTTTATTTAAAAATTGAGATTTTCCAACATACTTTCTGTTCTTATTGATATACTGGATAAACTGAACAGTAGGCTGGCCATAATTTTTTTCATAATGAAGCTCTATAATATCGTTAGGAAGTTCTAAAGTAATATTGCTCTCAGGAAGAGATATGAACCCATCTGTAATCAGCTTATAAAGATCTGTTACATCTCCATTCATATTTTGGAAAGAGAAAGACCTGAAGGTATTGAGATTACTGGTGTTAAGATCCTGATAATTAACCGTAAATTTATCTTCCTTTTTATATAAGCCAACAGAATTATCTTTACCTATTTCCACTAAACTTTCATTTTTCAACACTTTAATTTGTGCGAAGCTTGAAATACCGAACAGACAAGTAAATAGTAAAATTATTTTCCTCATTGGATTGATTTTTAACATTTTATAATATGGTGTCCTCACAATTCAGGGATGAAATAATCTGGAAAACTTCGTCCCTAAAGCAAAAGTAACACTTTTTTTTGATATTTATTTTTGAAATACAGGCTATATGATGTACAACATTCAACTCTGTAGCAACAGAGTTCATGCCAAATTACTTAGATCGCTTTATATTAAAAAAGGTGAAAACTTAGTATGGTTTTGAAAAAGAGGCGGTTGATACAAAGGAATAGCCTCAGAGAGACCTGTCCCAAGGGATTGATAAAATAAATTTTTCATGTTTTCTGATGTGTTAGAAAGACAAATTTATAATATTAAATTTAATTTAATTAAAAAGTTCGGAAAATATTTCCCTGTAAGGTGCTAACAATTATTAGCCTCTAAAAATTATATTCTGACGAAATCAGTAATTACTTAATAATATAAAAAAAGCCGCAAAATGACTCAGTGAATAGACTCAGTGGTTGAGATCGGTTTATAAAAGTATTTTCTTAAGTGTCTAACCGGCAGATAAACAGACAATACAGACAGTAAACCAGCGAGTACACCAACAAGAATGGCCATTGCAGTAGCATCTAATTTATAATACTCTGATAAGTTATATTGTGCTAAAAACAACATGGATAGCACCAATAAACCACTAACAACACCGTGTAAAATGCTCAATTTGGTCATTAATCTTTTTGTATTGAGATTATCATCGATCATAAACTCAATAGATCCTTCTTCGGCAGCAACAGTCACTCTTTTGATAATATCAATGGTGAGAATGACGGGTAAAAATATGGCCATTGGCAAAGTAAGCCTCGCCAGATTTTGTGTTCCTGCAAAGAAATGAGTATAACCCAACTCCCTGAAGCTTGCATAAGCAACAATAAAATTAAAAATCATATTGGGAAGGACATAATAAAGGGTTCGCTTTATTAAAAAGCGTTTAAGGGTAGTTTTCTTTTTTATTTCTTTAGATGGATCAGGTTTCATGATTAATTCTGCAAAGATACAGTTAGTAATTCAAGAGCTTTATCTTTAATTTCGGTGGCTTTCTGCTGGGAAAGAAAATCTTCATTCGACATCATGGTAAAGTCCATTTGTTGGTTGTAGGTAGTTGTAACCAGGGTATTCGAATTCAACCAGGGAAAAGCAACTGTGGGACTTATAATTGTTTCCAGCCTAAAATTCCGGTATTTATCCGGGATATCAATTTTACCCATATTGGACAAGGTAATATCATGTCCGCCATTGCTTGATTTTAGCACTTTGATCATACGCTCAACGATAGGATGCATCTGTTCACCCATCCATAAAAGTTCCCGCGCCTCTATTTTCTGTATTTTCTCAAGGAGCTCTTTTTTAATTTGTGCGGCGTGATCAAACAAGCCGTGATTGCCTTTTTTTAAAGAAAGCTCTACCGTTGGGGCAAAAGCAAATACATGATCCTGCTTAATTTCCGGAATAAAATGACGGACATCCACAGGGCTGATCACTTTTCGTTTAGCCTGAGATCCCTGTATTTCCTGAAATGCCTGCATGAATGAAGCACATAATAGAGAGTGTACAGAAACACCATGAGATTTACAGGTATTGGTAATCTGCGTGGTTATTTCTGGATTCAATTTCCAATGGATGACATAGTTTTTCCCAAGATTTCTTTTTTTACTTTTCCGCTGCATCAGAAAAAAGAGTCTGGCCATCAGCAAAAAGAACCTTGCTTTGCGCACCTTTTTTTTTGTATTAAACCCGGCAGGAAGAAAATCATTGACGGAGCTAAATGCCTGATAAGAATCCAATTCCAGAGAGGGATTATCCAACAGACAGAGAAGTTCCCGCATCAGGGTTACAAGTGATGTTCCATCGCAAATACAGTGAGGTAATACCCAAAGAATTTCAGAGACAGCCTCCCCTCTAACCCATACCAGCTGAGCCAGTGGTTTCTTATGATCTTCAAACATGCGGAACCACTCTTTTTCGGATTCCAGCAACCAATCTTCATCAGTTTGCCGCTGCACTGTGCGAATAGGAATGGCGGTCATCTCTTTCTCTTCTATAAAAAAAGGATACTGTTCACTATCGATATCAATCCTGGATCTAAGTAAAGAATGCTTCCGCTGAATTTTTTCTAAAGCTACTATAAAGTTTTCTTCTCGAAGTACTCCATTTATTTTTGCAGTAAATACACAGTTTAAAGGTGTCTTGGAATCAACATACATGATTCTTTCTACCATCATTAATTTTCGTTTGATCATGATACTGCTATATATTCCATTTGTTGTTTAATGGATTCTATGATTTCCTCACGAATCGCTAATGCCTCCGAATATTTTAAATATCCCTCACTTCCAATGAAAGTAAAATCCATTTCTCCATTGAATGTTGAAACTACAAATCCTGTGGTTTGACCCAAAGGACCAAGAGCGGAAGGGCTGAAAACGGTATCCAGAGTAAATTTCTTATAATCATTAGGAACCTGAATAAGCCCCAGATTGGAGAGCATACAGTCATTGGTTGACTTACCATTCCTTAATATCTTTGTGAAATCATCCAAAGCATAGTGCCAGGACTCTATCACCATCATCTTATTGTAAGGATCAAGTTTGGCAGTCTTACGTTTTACGGTCTCTTGCATCTGACGTACGTTATCTATAAAATCCATTTTCTCATTGATAGAAACTTCAACCATCAACCCAAAAGCAAAAATATGGTCATGTTTAATTTGAGGTGTAAGACGTCTTATATCTACAGGACAACAAATTTTATTTAATGCCGTTTTTCCTCTTATTTTTTTAAATGCCCTAAGGACTATTGCACATAAAAAAGTATTAACTGTAAAACCATTCGATTTGCAGTAAGAGATCAGTTGTTGTGTGAATTCACGATCAGATTTCCAATGGATCATATAGTCCTTTTGCCTTTCAATTGGTTTTTTGCCCAAAGGAGCGTATTTGATTATAGTAGATGCCACCCGGCCTATAAATTTTACTTTCAGCTTTTGTCTGCGACTGTTTAAAATAGCTGCCGGAACGATATCCTGAATTCCAAGGATAGGTTTCTCAATACCAATATCAGCAGATGGATTATCTAATACCTGTAAAAATTCATACAAAAGGGTCATTGCCGAACCACCATCACATAAACAATGGTGAAACGAGAAAAACATATCTGAAAGTTCTTCTCCTTTAATCCATACAAATCTTATCAGAGGTAATTTTTTATGATCAAAAGGCATATACCATTCTTTCATAGATTCTTCCTGCCAATCGTCTTCTCCTGTTCGGGGAACTTCCCTTATAGGAATGGGTACAACCTTTTCAGGGACTTCAAACCAGGGAATATTTTCTTCATCGTGGATGACGTGTGCTCTAAGCCATGGATGTTTATTTTGAAGCTGAACCAAAGCCTGTTGGATCTCTTCCAATGTGAAAGTACCTTTTAGTCTGAACGGAATGATGCCATTAAAAGCCTCAGTTCCATCTCCTAGTATCATACGCTCACCAAATAATAATTTTCTTCTCATGGTTATATTGAAATTAATGTTGATTCTTCTTATTAAATTAATTATGATACGGCTACATATTCCAGCTGTGCTTCAATCGATTTTATCATTTCATCGCGAATGGCTATAGCCTCCGAATAGGGTAAATACCCCTCACTTCCCATAAAACAGAAGTCCATTTTCCCTCTGAATGTTGAAGTCACCATGGTAGTAGTATTACCCAAAGGACCAATTACTGAAGGACTAAAAATAGTGTCTACTGTAAATTTCTTATAATCATGAGGGATCTGGATACGTCCAAGGTTCGAGAACATACAATCATTGGATGATTTGCCTTTCTTTAATAGTTTTGTGAAATTTTCTAAAGCATCATGTCCGGATTCCATTACCATCATAGTAAGATATGGATTGAGCTTCGAAGTTTCACGCTCTACAGCTTCCTGCATCAATGGTAAATTATCTGAAAAACTCATTTTCTCATTGGATGAAATGGTAATCATCAGTCCGAAAGCGAAAATATGATCTTCTTTTATCTGTGTTGCAAAACGCCTGATATCTACAGGACATGAAACTTTATTAAAGGCTACTGTTCCTCTTACTTGTTTAAATGTCTGAAGTAAGGTGGCACTTAAAAAAGTATTAACAGTAATCTCTATTGATTTGCAGTAAGCGATCAATTGTTTACTGGTCGTCTGATCAAATTTCCAATGGATAAGATAATCGTTTTGCCGGTCAATAGCTTTTTTTCTCATAGGAAAACATTTGATAGCTGTTGCTGCCAGTCGGCCTATAAATTTTGCTTTCAGCTTCTGTCTGCGATTTGTTAAAATTGCAGATGGAACAACATCTTCAATTCCTAATATGGGATTTTCAATACCAATATCGGTAGTGGGATCGTTCAATACCTTTAGAAATTCATATAAAAATGTCATCGCGGAACCTCCATCAGATAAACAGTGATGAAACACAAAAAGCATATCTGATACTCCTTCTCCTTTAATCCATACAAAGCGGATTAAGGGAAGTTTTTTATAATCAAAGACCGTATTCCATTCCTTCTTGGATTCTTCCTGCCAATCATCTTCTCCTTCACGGATCACTAGCCTTATAGGAATAGGTATGGTGAGTTTAGGCACTTCAAACCAAGGCACATTTTTTTCATCGTGAGTGATGAGTGCTCTTAACCATGGGTGTTTGGCCTGAATCAGATTCAGGGCATGCTGGATTTCTTCTTCTTTGAAGTCACCCCTCAGTCTGAAAGGAATAACCGCATTGAAAGGTTCTGTTCCATCGCCTAACAACATGCGCTCACCAAATAACAATCTTCTTTTCATAGGATTAAACAGAAACTAATACGGATTGTTCTTCTTGTACAAAATTTTCTAACAATTCTACAGCTTTATCATTGCCGCCTGCAGTAAGAAAGGTAGCCTGAACCTCTTTGGCTGCATTTCGGTATGTTGGATCCTCAAGCAATTCAAACACTGTTTCACGAAGCGATTCAATACGCAATCGTTTGTATCGGATACTCTTTCCACAACCTGCCTGCTCAATTAATTTTGCAATATGAAAATGATCATAAGCAATTGGTGTAATCAACATTGGCAATCCATTACGGAATGTGTCATTAACGGTATTAAAACCTCCATGACAAATAACCATATCCATGTGTGGCATTAACGCTGATTGTGGTACAAAACTATTTACAATAAAATTAGATGGCCATTCTTCAAAAATATTAGGTGGAGTAGCTGCTACAATAGTAACCGGCTGATCTGCAAATGCAGCGATGATCTTTTCGAAAAAAGCTTTTCTGATGTCCACCAACAGAGTACCTAAAGACACAAATATTTTAGGTGTGGTAGATGCATTTAAACGATCCCAATCAAAAGGAGCATCATTTGGTCGCCCTTTTACCGGACCTACAAACTTCATATGAGAAGGTACGGTTTCAAAACCTGCAAAAGCCTGTGAGGTAAACACGAGGTTCAATTTATGAGAATGGATAAAAATACCATCATCATCAATTCCCACTTCTTTTTGAAGATCTTTGATCAGATTTTGTTGCCATTCAAATATTTTAGGTGCACTTTTTTCTGTATCTCCCATTACATCCGGAGGAACAGGAGTGGTCGTTACACAAGGAATATTATGTTTATGAGCAAACAATGCTCCACCAAAAGAAATACAGTCATTAACGATGACATCAGGTTTCCAGCTTTCCGTAAGGCGGCTTAATCCCGGCATCATCATTTTGGCAAATGGAACATAGGTTTCTTCTAATGCGAGTTTCATTACTTCAGGTCCGGAACAGGCAGGTCCATCATCCTGTCTTTTCAGGATACGCTTGATTTCATCCTGATATGGAATAAGATCTTCTTCAGGATAGAAATAAGATCCTCCTTCCGGAATATGTTCATTGGAAAGCGGGGTAATTCCAAACCATTTCACTTCATGTCCTCTTTCAATCAAGCTTACACCGACACTTAATGTAGGACTGATATGTCCAAAGAACGGTGGAATAACAAATAAGAATTTAGAGCGGGGTTTTATTTGTTCCGAAGAAGAAATAATAGCCTTTTCAAGTAAATTGGCTGCAGTTGCTGAACCTCCGGCATCAATGAAAGACTGACGGATAATTTCGGCTGCTTTACGATACTCAGGGTTGTTTAAGATCTGCTGTACAGCTTCCTTTAAATGATTTGATTTAAATCTATTAAAATTAAGACGTTCACCAGCCCCTGTACGTACGACACGTCCAGCTACATGGGATTGATCATATGCAATTGGAATAACCACTAAAGGCAGGCCATTTGAAAGTGCTTCAGAAACCGTATTATGTCCTCCATGGCAAACGACTCCATCCAGATAAGGTAATAGATCCAATTGAGGAACCTGTTGATAGACCATAAAATTTTCCGGCCAGCTATCAAAAAGCTGTGGATCTGAAACCACTACAACGGTTAAATCTTCATTCTGAAATGCATCAACTACCTTTTGGAAAAAAGCTTTCTTATGATCATGATCGAATGTGGTACCAATACTTACTAAAATCTTCTTCTGAGTGCTGCTATTTAATCTGTCCCAGTCAAATTCACACGAAATACGGCGTTCTGTAAGAACTGGGCCCGTAAACTGATAATTGGATGGTAACTCCATTTCACCAAAGAAATACCTGGACGTTAAAACCATGGTTAAAAGATCTGAAGAAGCCAATGAACGGTTTTCTGTTATTCCCAGTTCCTTTTGCAGTTCGATGATCTGATTCACTTCCCATTCGTGTACCTTAGGCAATTCGTCCATAATTTTAATGGCAGCGGGAGCAGTAACAGATGTGCTGTAAGGAAGACCTAGCTTTTTCGCAGCAATAGATGCGACGAATAGCTGATGATCCCCAATAACCAGATCCGGTTGATATGATTTTAGCAAAGTAACAATACCATTATAGCAATGTCTGTTTAAAGGAATGAGTACATCTTCATAAAGAAATTTGATGCTGTCGATGCCGTACACTACTTTTTTTGAAATTATATCGAGATATTGTTCACTTTCTTTTTTTGATTCATCTGTCTGATCGTATTCAATAACTAATAATTCTCCTCCAACAGGAAGTTTGGTGCTTAAATTTTTATCAAGACTGATCCAAGCCACCTGATGCCCTCTTTCCAATAGAGTCGCTCCAATACTTAGAGTTGGATTGACATGGCCTGTCAATGGAGGGACAACAAATACAAATTTAGCCATAGTTTTGTGTTTAAAATTTAGATAAAAAATGATTGATGGTTTCTGCTATCTGAGCCGGTTCCTGTATAGGGATATTATGATCACCAGGAATCAATTCCAGTTCAGCTTTGCCAATTTGCGTTTTTAATAATTCACCTGTAGGCTTACAATTGGATTGGGATCCATAGAGCAATAATGTAGAAGAAGCCAATTCGGATAAATCAGTCTCATTGAGAAAATCCTTTTCTTTGATCATATCTGCTTTGATGCTCGTTTGTTCAAATAAGAACTCATACATACGGTGGTTTTTTTCCATTTGCCGTTTACCCATTTGTACTTTTGTAGTATCAGTAAAATTAGCAACATAATGTTCAAGAAACTCCTTACTGTATTCGTCAATGATACCACGCGTTTTATCGTCTCTGGGATCCGGAGCTTCCATAACCGCAAGTTTATCAACACGGTCTGGATATTTTAATGCTGTTTTCAGTGCAATAAGACCTCCGAAGCTGTAGCCGACAAGATGTGCTTTTTTGAGTTGTAAAAAGTCCATCAGATTGAGCAGGTCGGATGACATACTCTCAAGGTCGTATCCATCTTGAAAACGCTCACTCATGCCATGGCTTTTTAAATCATACATCACCACATGATAATGTTTTGCCAGAATAGGAGCTATATTAAAATAATAAATTGATAAGTTGCTGAACATCCCGTGGATAAGCACCACGGTTTGTTTAGCGTCCTTATTGAGTTCCTGTATATGGACTTTCCTATTGTCAACAGTAATTATTGGCATTCGTAGATATAATTGATGATCATACGGAGGTCAAGATTGATCAATTGATCTAAGTCCATAGAAGAAAGCCAGCCGGTGAAATCAATTTGTTCACCAAAATGGGCTTTGATTTTCTCAGAAAAAGAAACGATTTCTATACTGTCCATTTCCAGGTCTTTCGTGAACGAGCTTTCTGGAGTAATGTCCATTTCTTCTACAAATTCTTCACCAATTACTTCGGTGATAAAGCCTTTTAAAAGAGTGAATAGTTCCTCGTGATTCATTTTTAATGTGTGGTTTAGAGTGTCCATCCGATAATATAATTTAGGTGTTTAATAGTTTTTATTTCAATTTTATTGATCCATAAATGATCATCTGTTATAAGTTCAACTTCGTATGCTTTTGGATTTCCTTTCAGACCGGTGCCCAAAAACTTTCCGTAGGCTTCTTTGGCTACCCAGAACCGGGTGGTCCATTCAGCCTGATCCCGGCCTTTTAATAATGCTAATTCAGCATCAGTAAATACCAGATCATAAAATCCTGAGCTGCGTTCTTCAATAAGTTCCATATCAATTCCTACGGGGCTTCCATGACGGGCAATAGCTACTGCTTCTTTTCCTTTATGAGCTAATGATACATGGATATCTTCTGTAGAATCACCAATAAGATAAGGTTTGCCAACCTCATTCGAACGTACTTCAAATGCAATAGGAAAACAAGCATGATCTTTTTGTTGGCGTAACAGGTTTCTTACAGCATCTTTCACGGCTACACGACTCACCATCCAGTTTTTTCGCTTGTTAGGTAAGAGCTCATTATGATATTTCTTTTCAGTTTGATTGAAATAGCGTTTCATAATAAAATCCCATGAAACAACTCTGGAGTAAGCTTGATGAAAATAAAATACCTGAGGAGCTATTTCTTCTGAAAGTCGGTTATGTAAAGGAGACATTGAAACGTTCCATAATGCCTCATCAATTTCAAGTCTCCTGTTCTGCCATCCTGTAATAGCACACCAGACTTTTCCGTTTCTTTTCAGTATGATGTTAGCGGTTGCAAATTCCTCATTTAAATCAGTGAGTATACAGAAGCATTCAAATAAGCCTTCCTGATCATCCATATTACCGAAAAATTCGATATCCCTGATTTTCACAGGAAAAGCAATACGGTCTTTTGTTAGAGTCAGTTGTAGCCACAGTCCAAATAATTGCCCGGCGTTATCTAATAAGGAACCTTTTCCTCCATTTCCTTTAATTTTCCCTGCGATACCTTTGGTTCCAACCGATGAAATCTCCGTAATACCCTGGTAAGCTTCTCCATGAAACATATGTTTTTCATAGATCTCTTCAGGGGTTCTATTGATTGGTAAAAGATCTCCGATTGAAAGATCAAAGGCCGGAACAACAGGAGCTGATGAGGTTAGTAACACTTCTGCATTAGCGAAGTTTTCAATATCCAGATAGGCGTGGTTTGATGATCGCCATTCTCCCTTTACTGTTTTCTCAAAAGGTTTGGCAACGTTCATCCATTGAAACACATTTACATTCATGATTTTATGTACCTGTGTTCCTTCTATTTCTGCCTGGGCTATTTCAGCTAATACTTCAAAAATCATGGTCATGGGAATAACCGGTTCCATATCTGCAATATCGGTCCATCCTTTGGGTTGTCTCAACAGACTATGATCGATGAGGTAAGGATGACTATCCAGGTTAACATGCAGAGATTTGGAGAAATTCGCATGGGTGGGTACTTTCGTCAATATAGGATTTGTAACTCTATTTTCCAGACGATTCTGAAAGAGGGTCAGTACTTCTTCCTGCATACGCATCATATCAGTCATGTTCTCCTGAAATGCCTGCACAAGAGGATGTCCCGTCTTAGCTACCGTTGCTGAAACACTTTTTTGTTTTGTGTCAAAAGATTGTGCTAAAGATTTTATTTCTTTAAAATCACGGATAATGGGTGATCCCAATTGCAGTTTGATTCCTTTACCTGATGGTTTTTTTGAATCATTATGGATGTCTAAAAAGTCAAGTGCTACAGTTTTACCTTCCACAAATAATGCAGCGACCACACGCTCCAGCTGAGTAAGTGCAGATCGGGTTGGCAAGCTGGAAGCGACAGTACTGAAGGCCTTTCCTTTTAATGTATCATCAATAAAACCTAATAACCCGCCGGCACCCACCTGGATGAAAAATCGGGCACCCTCTTCATAAAGCTTTTCAGTAAGCTCGCGGAAGCGAACCGGCTGAACAAGATGTTCAGCGCTCAGTTTTCTGATCGCTTCCTGATCTTCAGGATATGGGGTGAGGGTGGTCGCAGACCATAAAGGGATCTTTGTTTTTTGAAACTGTACCTGTTCCATTCCCTCTAGAATTAAATCAAGCTTGTCAGCAACAAACGGAGAATGAAAACCAGATTGGAATGGCAGAATCTGATGAAATATCTGTTTAGATTTTAATAATGGAACTAATTCATCAAGAGCGGTATTGCTGCCACAAAGGATAACCTGATTGGGACAGTTATCATTAGAAACATATACATTTGGAATTTCTGCAATAAGGGGTGTAATGCTATCAATACCTGCTCCTATCGCAATAAATCTGGAATCCTTTAATTCAAAAGTTTCCGGATTAAGTACATCGATCAATGATTTCACAGAGTTTACCTCTGCCAGCTCAGCGGAATAGCCAGCCAGCCATTCTCCTAAGCTATGTCCTGCATTCATATCTGGTGAAATACCCAAATTTTTCAACGCGGTATCCAGTATGCTGCATGAATTAAAAATGTTTAATGCATCGGTTAACAGACCATCACCTTCAGTTTGTATAGGTTCAGTTAATCCAAAATAACGACTGACACTGTCTACTTCACCTTTTGCAAGGCCATCTAAGCCAGGAAAAACAAAGGCTATTTTACCACCATCGCGTAATAAAGGAATAGAGGTATACCAAATATCCTGTCTGTTGCGCCAAGGGTTTTTCTTAGAGACAATCTTAATCGCTTTTTCTATTCTTTCAGGTGTTGGATCAAAGAGGGCAACCCTGTAATCTCCTTCGCCCGGTATAGTTTCGTTATTCCGTAAAGCGGAAAGTAATTCTTCGTTTGTTGCTCTTGCTAAAAGTAATACACGGTCTTTTTTCGGCTTATCATATCCTTCAAGAACAACGTGTGCATTGATACCTCCAAACCCAAAAGCATTCACTGCTGCCACTTTTGGCAAACCTGATTTTGACCAGTTTTTTGGTTCCTGTACGGGTGCAAATCGAGTCTGCTCCATATCGGCAACCGGATTTTCACAATATAATGTAGGTGGTAAAGTATCATGATGTAATGCTAAACAGGTCTTTATCAAACCTGCTATACCTGCTGCAGGCATTGCATGTCCTATATTTGATTTTACAGATCCGATACCTGCGATGAGAGCGGCTTCTTCTTTACCAAAGAACTGAGCCAGGGTCTGAAGTTCTGTTTTGTCTCCAAGTGGCGTTCCTGTACCGTGAGCTTCTAAATAACCAATCTGTTTTTCATCCATATCAGCATTAGTCCAGGCTTGTTTTAAAGCTTTTAACTGGCCTTTAACGGACGGACTCATAACACTGGTTCCATTACCATCACTGCTTACACCAACACCTTTAATAACAGCATAGATCTTATCCTGATCACGGACAGCATCTTCCAATCGCTTCAGAACAACGAAACCACAGCCTTCTCCAATTAATAATCCGTCGGCATCCATGCTGAATGGCTTAATTTGCTGTTGGCGGGACATCGCTCCAAGCTGAGCAAAAATACTCCAGAAAGCAGCATTCTGTCCTGTATGCACACCGCCTGCAATAACCATGTCGCAACGTCCACGGTTAAGCTCTTGTACAGCGTGATCCACAGCAAGTAAAGCACTCGCACAGGCTGCATCCACTGTAAAAGCGGCTCCTCCTAAATTGAATCGGTTAGCGACTAAAGAGGCGACAAGATTAGGGATAAGTCCCATAGCAGTATCAGCAGCAAAACGTCCTTTACGCTCCTGAAAGGCATGCTTAACTTTTTCGATATCTGCTGAAGATACCTGAGGTAATAATTCCTGTAATAATGAGGAGATCTGTTCACCAGTCCGCACAATTTCGATGGCACGGGTAGCACCGGGTCCTGCGTAGTTTCCTTTACCAATGATGATTCCCGTTTTTTCTAACGATACCTGCTTCTGAAATACTCCTGCATCCTCCAAAGCCTTTTGCACAAGATCAAGTGTTAATAAATGATCCGGTTCCGTACCTTCAACGGCTAGTGGTAAAATGCCAAATGCTGTGGGATCAAATTCGTAGTCAGAAATAAATCCACCACGTTTGCAATAAAAACGATCGACTGAATTTGTACTATCACTAAAGTGCACAGGATCGATCCTGTCGGCAGGAGCCAGTTGGGTAGAGTCGACTTTATTGACAATATTTTGCCAAAAAGTGTTGGCATCTTGTGCCCCAGGAAAGACACAAGATAAACCAATTACAGCAACATCTGTTTTTTTCATAATTATCTTATACAGAGGATTACCAATTGCTTCCAGACATGATTAGTACCTGGCTTTCATTTCCGTATTTTATCTCATTAAGAAAAGTCTCTTTCCCCTGATCCAAAGGAATTAAAGAAATCCCCCGACGTTCATATTCTGTTTCTAAGGTTGGTGAAACCATACCTGCTCCCTTCCAAGGTCCCCAGTTTATGGAGATCACTTTTCCTTTTAGCCTTTTGTCAAGAGCTCTGGCATAATCATCCAATACACTATTTGCTGCGGCATAATCGGTCTGACCTTTATTGCCATATACTGATGCAATACTTGAGAACAGAACAACAAACTGGCAATCTTCACGAAGCTGTTCAGCCAGTACTCGAAGTGGTTTTACTTTAGTGTCAAAGACCCGCCCGAAAGAACTGCTTGTTTTATGCTTAAATAATTTATCTTCCAAAAGACCTGCCCCATGAATAACTCCGTCCAGGTGACCGTATTTTTCATAAATATTGCTGAGAAGGGCACTTAACCCATCTTCATCACAAAGGTCTAAAGATTGATAAACCACAGTGCTTCCAAGGCGTTCCATATCTCGGATCGTATGGAGGATCTGATTATTTTTGAAAACTCGTACCGTTTCTTTTTCTATTTGAGGAGGTGACGTGAATTTCCCGGTTTTTATAAGATAACTTCTTATTTCTTCCTTGGTTTTCATCACTTCCAATTCTTTATGATCTGGTGCTTCATCTCTTGGATCTGCTGATCTGCCTACAAGAATATAGGTACATGGATAAGCTTCTGACATATGTTTAGCCAGTTCAGAAGTGATCCCCTGTGCACCTCCAAGTACTAATACAACTGATTCCTGATCTAGCTGGATGTGTGCATCTTCCAGACTTGTTGATAAAGGTGAAGGTATAATATCCACTTTATGCCTTTGATCATTTTTGTAAATAACTTCAACCGGTTTATCGGCTGCTAATATCTCTTTTAAAGCAATTTCAGCAATCTGATCCATCTTCTGAGTAGTGCTTAAGCTGATTAGTCTGCAGGTGGTTTGTTCAAACTCACGCGCCAGGCTTTTAAATAAACCTGAATAACCTTGATAATGGCGCAGTACACGAGTATCGGTTAACTCTTCAAGATGTGCAGGAATATCTGATATCAGGTAAATCCATTTTGCTTTATCGAGATTTAATTTTTTTATCAAATCAACATGATCAATGATATTATGCTTAACAGGAGATGAGAACATATCCAGAATGATCAGTCCGTCAAAATCTGAAAGATCCTTCTCCATGTCCACTAATTCTGCAATAGCGCCATATTGTTCAAGTCTGTTTTTAATTTCCTGCGTTTGGTTACCATTGTCTTGGGTAATTGCAAAACGTTTTCCTTGTAATATTTCAGTGTTTTGTATTAAGGAAATATCACTTGGAGTAAGATCAAAACGAAGACGGGATAATACCGTTGGAGTAGCTTCAACATCAACATTTACATCAATGTGATTGTTAGTTGTACTATTATTATCAGCGCCGGTATTGTTGATCTCACTAATCCAATTTGCCAACCCCTTAAGTGTTTTAATAGCAGCCATTTTTTCCATAAGATCATCAGCCTGCTCTAAATTCTGACCGAATCCTATCTTGGTTTTAAGGTCAGCGATAATTTCCATACGCTTAATAGAATCAATACTTAAATCAGCTTCTAAGTCCAGATCCAAACCTAGCATCTCTTTCGGATAACCAGTTTTTTCACTTACAATATCCAAAATTGCTTTCTGAAGGTCTTCGATAGAAAATGAAGATTGATCCTGAGGTTTTGAGCCATTGACTTCTTCTGAGCCATTTTTTTCTGCAGTAACTGCTGCTACTCCTGTATACTCTGTAAGCCATTCAACGAGACCACTTAAGGTTTTTATCGCCGCTAATTGCTCCATAACGGTATCTTCATTGGCATGATCGATCGTAAGGATATTCAGTTCACTTCGCAGGGTTCCTATAATCTCAACCCTTTTAATAGAGTCAATACTCAGGTCAGCCTCAAGATCCATTTCCATACCCAGCATTTCATGAGGATATCCCGTTTTATCACTAACAACCTGTAGTAATAAGGATTTAATATCTTTTGATGGAGCCTGTTTTGTTTGAATGATAACAGGTTTCTCCGTATTGACCGGGGAAGCCGGAATAGAAACCAAACGATCATTGATGAGGTTGGGTACAGGTGAAGCATAGACAGGAGTAGGATTGATCTGTGGATTCTGTCCTAAGAAGGAAAGCATCACATCCCGTTGAGCCTGTATAAGTAATTTCATACTATTTAAATATTCCTGCAACATGCGTTCAGCAGCAAGCTGATTATCAACTGCAGGTACTTGTTGATTGGTAAAGTTGTTCATTTGAAGTGGTGTTATTATAGGTAATGCACCATTCACTGGCAGTGTGCCTGTGGTTGGTTGTGCAGCCTGACCGTTTACACGCCAGATAGCTGGGTTTTTCTTATAAAGTTCAGGCTGGTCTATTTGAATAAATCTAGCGCTACGGCCATCAAAAAGCTTTTCAATATTGAAGGTACGGCCAGTGCCAAGGTACTGAGCAAACATACAAAGCAGGTGAGTCAGTTTATTACGGTTGCTATCCTCGACATAGAATGTCAATTGATCTTTTTCCAGGCAAGACTGAGTCAGTCCGGTGAGTATTTTTCCTGGTCCTACCTCAATGAATATTCTTGCTCCATCGTCATACATTGCCTGGATTTCTTCCACAAATCTTACCGGTTGTACAAGGTGTTCGGTAAGTCTTTCCTTTATTTCGGATGCATCTGTTGGGTATACTGCTGCCGTAGTATTGGACCAGACAGGAATTTGCATTTCCTGAAAAGGAACATCTTTCAATACAGCATCATATAAGTCTTTGGATTTGGCAAGTAACGGACTGTGGAATGCGCAGGCAACCTCTAATTTTTTTGCAGAAATACGCTCCTTCCTAAGAAGTTCCATTAATTTATCTATTGCCGGTGTACTTCCTGCCACCACACATTGAGATGGAGTATTGAAATTTACGGGATAACAGCCTTCTATTTGTTCAAGGATAGGTTGTAAATCTTCCTGTTTAGCGCTTACGGCTAACATAGTGCCCGGATCTCCGCCTTCTACAGAATCTAAGATCGAGTGGGCCCGCTGGATACTTAAATCAACTAATTTTTCTTCTCCAAATACTCCTGCAAAGCACAAAGCAGGTAATTCACCATAACTGTGTCCTGCCACCATATCTGGAACAATACCCATGGATTCAAGGAGTCTGGCTAATGCGAGATCAACAATTCCCAAAATTGGCTGTGCTAAACGGGTATCTTTAATGGTCTCCTTTTGTTTCTTTAAAGCATCGGCATCAAAAGTAGTAGAAGGGAAAACGACTTTCTCAAGCTCCGGATAGCCTTCTATAAGATTTCGGATAGCTGGAAAAACCACAAACAGATCGCGGGCCATATTGATTCGCTGACTACCCTGGCCAGGAAATAAAAAGGCCACTTTACCTGCTCTTTTATTTACAATAAAGGTGTCTTTGGTTTCAATACCGAATAAAACCAATTCGATTTTCATCATCAGGTCTTCGGCTGTATCGGCAACAATACTTAACTGTATTGGTTTTTCTGAACCTACGGTTAAGCTGTAGGCAATATCTTTTAAAGAGATGTCATCATTTATTTCTAATAAAGATTTGATCTGTCCCAATTGGTTTTTGGCCTCTTCATAAGTATCTCCGCGGAACACAAATAGCTCAGAAGGCCATGACTGTAATGCTACAGAATTATCTTGTTTAGGGTGATTTGCAATAACGGTATGGAAATTAGTTCCTCCGAATCCAAAAGCACTGATTCCGGCATAACGGTTCTTCTCGCTCCAAAGTCCACTTTCGGCATAAAACGCAAAAGGACTGGTTTGAGCATTATAGTAAGCGTTAGGCTGTTGAAGATGAAGGGTAGGAGGTTTTATACCATGGTATACTGCTAAAGAAGCTTTGATCAATCCTGCTAATCCTGCTGCACATTTGGTATGCCCGATCTGCGTTTTTACAGAACCTAAATGAGTCTGACCGGGTAAAGCCCCTGAACGACTAAATAAATTGGTAAGTGCACTAAGTTCTGTTTTGTCTCCAACTACAGTTCCTGTACCATGAGCCTCAACAAGTCCAACTGATGCAGGACTGATACCTGCTTGGGCATATGCACGTTCCAAAGCTCTTACCTGGCCTATTTTTCTAGGCGCAGTAAGACCTAAAGCCTTTCCATCACTTGATCCGCCTACACCTTTGATAACCGAATAAATACGGTCACCATCATGTACAGCATCTTCATATCTTTTTAATACTAGTATGGCTATCCCTTCTCCCAAAGCAATACCATCGGCATCACTGTCAAATGTTGCACATCTTCCTTTTCGGGAAAGAGCATGTGTACTTGAAAACATAAGGTAATCATTGATCCCGTTATGTAGATCAGCTCCACCGGCAAGTACCATATCGGATTTACCTAATATAAGTTCCTGACATGCCAGATCAATAGCAGCCAAAGACGAAGCACACGCAGCATCTACGGTAAAGTTCCTGCCTCCAAGATCCAGTCTGTTCGTAATCCGACCTGCGATGACATTAGCTAAAATACCAGGGAAAGAATCCTCTGTAGTGTGTGGAAATGCCTCTTTTACTTCATCATGAAGTTCTCCGAAAACCTGCTTATAATATCCTCTGAAACTATAACTATTTGCCAGGTCATTACCGCCTTCAGCTCCGATGATCACAGAGATGTTTTCTCTGTTGACGTGTTTTTCTCCATATCCGGCATCTTCCATGGCACGTTTAGCAACCAGTAAGGTTAATAATTGTGTAGGTTCAATGGCTGCAAGAGATTGTGGTGGAATTCCAAATGCGAGGGGATCAAAATCTATTTTCGGAATAAAGCCACCCCATTTAGAATGGGATACATCGGGTCTGTCAGAGTCCGGGTGATAATAAATATCTTTATTCCATCGCTCATCCGGTACTTCTGTTACGCTGTCTTTTCCTAGAATGATATTACGCCAGTATTCCTGTAAATTTTTTGCACCTGGGAAAATACATTCCATCCCTACAATAGCGATATCCAGTGATTTTTCATTGGACGCAGGCTCTTCTGGTAATGTTGCTTGCTGAATGTATTTGTGATTATCAATACCAACATCCTTATGAAGCTCTGCAAGAGAGATCACATGGTCATGCATGGTTGCAATTTGTCCGATCATATACATTCCCAGGTCTAGCTGTTCATTTTTAGGTATGTTGACCAGTTGGTCACCCTGACGATCTATCCCTTTGGCAGCAATTCGCAGACGACCAACATTTAGTTTTTCAAGTTGTTCCCAGACTTCTTTTTTATCCATTCCCGCAGCCAGAAGTTTAGTCTTCTCGCTATTGAAATGTTGTGAAAATGCTGTGTTTAAGCAACGTGTTTCATGTCCAGGAGCTGTTTCCAACAGGACGGTGTCTTTTGCCTGCATAGCCTGCAATTGAAATTCCTCCTGGATGGCTCCGGTGATTACCGCTTCTTCAGTATAGAGATAAGCAGTTCCCATGAGTACACCCACTTTTACACCTCTGGCTGCTAACGGAGCCGCCATGATAGAAACAAATGCTGTTGAGAATGCGTTATGGATTCCTCCTGCAAAAAATACACTGATATTTTCAGGATGATCTTCTTTTAAAATTCTTTCAATCTGTTTTTCCCAAAGGACCATGCTTGAAAGTGGGCCTACATGGCCACCACATTCACGTCCTTCAAATATGAATTTCTTAGCTCCTTCTTTCAGGAAAATATCCAATAATGCCGGGGAAGGAACATGCAGGAAAGTACTTATTCCTGCTTTTTCAAATATCTTAGCCTGAGCAGGTCTTCCGCCTGCGATAAGAACTACGGGAGGTCTGGCTTCAAGGATATAGGAGGTCTGTTCATCTCTCAGTGCCTGAGGTGCAAATCCTAAAATACCAACACCCCATGTTTTTTCACCGGCAAGTTTTTTAGTTTCAATTACCAATGCTTTTGCTTGTTCACCTTTAAGTAAAGACAGGGCCACAAAAGGCAAACCTCCTGCTTCGGCTACAGCATTGGCAAATGAAGGGACATCACTGACACGGGTCATTGGCCCTTGTGCAATGGGATATCTTAAACCAAGTTCTCTGGCCAGCATATTATCCTCATTAATGACCTGGAGTGCTTTTGCCTGTTTCAGATGCCCGTACATGGCTTCTTTAAATCCAAAGATCATCTTTTTGAGACTTTTGAAATCTTCATACAGATCTATTGCTAAAGAAATATCCTGTCCCATGGGAATATAGCTCTTACTGATATCAAGGTCAGTAAAGTATTGCTTAAGATCCGTGGCACTGATATCTTCCGGTAAAGCGGGTGAATTTGGCCTCACCAACACCCGATGATTAGCTATAATTTTTGTTTCGGTTCCATTTAGTTTTGAGCATAGGTCTTTTACATCCTGAGGAACGGAACTTTCTGGAAAAAGAGCAAGCTGACTATCCAATATGACACCGGTTGCTCCTAATGCTTTTACTGCCGCAGAAGTGTGGAGTCCTATTCCTCCCTGTGCCCATACTGGTATAGTATTGATTTCTTTGATAACACGCTGAAATAATACAAATGTTGATTCATAACCAACAAGTCCACCAGCTTCATTCCCTTTTACGATGATACCTTTTGCTCCTGATTGTTCAGCCTGTCTGGCTTCTTCCAAACTGTTTACCTGGTAAATAACCGGTAAATCCAATGCGTAATTAATTGATAGGCTGAAAGGAAGTATCACAAAGCTTACTTTCTCTGGAATTTGAAGCGACATAAATTTGTCATCAGTGGCGGAGATACCATAAGAAGATACATCTGTATGGTCGAGTTGATTTAATGCTTGCTGAGCAATCGTTAACTCATGTCCTAAGCTTAGGATAGGAAATGCACCCGCCTGATGTAGTTTCAGGATAAGATTCACATCCGGTTTTTCAAAAGGCGTTATCCCAATAATAGTAAAGTTTTTCATGGCATTTATGGTTTGAAATGATAGAATGTTTCATAACAAAACGCTAAACATTTAGTTATAAAGTGCGATTGTTTGTTATGAAGGAATAAAAGTAGTAAATTTATGTTATATATTTAACAATAAACGTTATTTAATAATTATTCTTTAATTTCGAATCGATTAATTGTGTGGATTCCAGTAACCCTTAGGTTATTAGATTTAAGGTCGATATCCGGCTTTTCAAAAGGCTTTGCGCCAATAATGGTTAAGTTTTTCATAGTGTTTATGGTGTTGAAATGATAGCTGAAAAATTCCATAGCAAAACGCTAGACCATAAGGCATAATGAGCGATTGCTTATTTTGGAGGAATAAAAATAAATAAATTATGTGATATTTTTAACGATAAAGGTGATTTAGTAATAATTTATTAATAAGAGAACTTTAAATCGACCTAATACTGTTAATAATCTGTAGTTTATATTTTTATTCTTCGAAATAAACCGGTACAATCTGTATGAAAATAATTATAAATTTTTATAATTATTTAGTAATGTTACGCAAATATATGAATAAAAATAAGATATTTCAATGCCTGGAGAAATGTTTTTTAATATTACAAAAAGATAATATTACAACAGGAGTACAGAGGTTGGTGTAGTTATTCTTTTAACACTTTTAATATTAGGTAATTGCTGTCTTTACTTTTATGCATTTAATCAATTTTAAGACTGCTTACCGTTTAAAAATGAACAAGAATTAACTTCACTAAAAACATCATTATAATATACCGGATTTTAAATAGTATCTATCGTTTAGCATGGCGGAATTTGATAAATTAGTGGCTTGAAATTGTTTAAAATTCAAATAACTAATAATAGCAGTATGAAGAATTCCGAAACTAAGATTAAAAAGAATATTGGAAGATTATTAAAAATAAACTCATTTTGGATGATTGGAATAATAGGTAAGACCATGTTGGCTGCCATGTTGTTCATATCTATTATTAGTTTTTGCCAGACCCCTGTTTCAAAGTTTGATATCTTATATAAAAAGATAGATCAAAAGAATTTTTTTATAGTTCATGAACTTTTTGAAAAAAACAAGAAAGATCTGCCTGTAGAATACCAGTATTTTACCGAAGCAGTGCTTTATAATGCTTTTAACAAACCTGAAGAATCTAATCAGAAGATTTTAAAACTTGAATCTTCAAAAACCAGACTTCCTGATTCACTTATGCTTAAGATCTGGCGTATTAAAGAGGATAACTGCATGAAGCAATATGATTATAAAGGAGCCAAAAAAGCTATTGAGGTAGCCATTAACCAATATAATGATCTCCTTACAGAAGATGAAAAGAGTGACTTTAAAAACAACCTGAAAATATGGACTGCTCTTGAAAATGAACCCAGACAACAGGTTACTTTTAATGGAGATACCCGCATAAAGATGGAAAAGGATGTTGCGAACTTAAAGAATCTTAAAATAAGTACCGGTGAAGATACCATGAATTTTATTTTTGATACAGGAGCTAATATTTCCACAATTGCAGCATCCGCTGCCAGGCGTTTAAAAATGAAAATTATTCCCGCTGATATTGATGTAGATGCGATTACCGGTATTTCTGTTAAAGCAGATCTTGCCGTATGTAAAAAACTGGTTCTTGGAAATATCACGATAGAAAATGCCATATTTTTAGTTTTTGCAGACACGGCGCTCAGCTTTCCGCAAATAAACTATCAGATCAATGGTATCCTTGGGTTTCCCGTTATTGAAGCTTTAAATGAAGTGCAGCTGACGCAAGATGATTATTTTATTGTACCGGAAAAAGAAACAAAAATAAATACACCGGCGAATATGGCAATTGACGGTCTGACTCCACTTATTTTTATTGATGGCAGACATTTTACTTTTGATACCGGTGCTGATCAGACGATGTTATATGCACCTTTTTATGAAGAGAATAAAAAAAATATAGATAAGGAATACAAAGGCGTTAAGATCAGTATGGGCGGTGCAGGCGGAAAAGCTGAATACGATGGATTTAAAGTAAACCATACCTTTCATATATTAGGAAAACAGATCCCGCTTAAAAATATAAATTTATTAAAAAACAAGATTAATAAAGAGACGGTCTACGGAAATATTGGTCAGGATGTGATCCGACAATTCAACAAAATGACCTTGAATTTTGATCAGATGTTTATTAAATTTGATTAAAAATTATTATTTTCCTTTTAGAATATATTCAATTAAAATAATAATCATCGATGTAAAATAACGCCATTTTCATTTAAATGGTGTAAAGCTTTTAGCCCATGCAAAAGGTATTGTAGTAATTTTTTCTGTTATATGGTTAGGTTCAATTTTGTTTTACTCAAAAAATTAATTATATTTTTGGAGATCATTTTATTTAAACCTTTATTTTTTTCAAAAGATTCTTATGCATAATCAAGTGTGCAAAGCAAACCTCAATATTATGAAGAGAAGGTATCTTACTTATATTTTACTTTTTGGATTTCCATTGTTTGGATGCCAAAATAAAGTGGCTGAAAAATCCACTTATCAACAGAACTGGATGTTATTGGAACAGGAAAATCAAGCATTGGCTTTTGATGCTGATATAAAACTGTCTGATGCTGAGATCGCATTGGACAAAAAATTATTTCAGTTACGAAAGGAATTTCTTACGGAAACAGACAAACAGAAAATACCTTTATTTAATAGTTCTTTTAATGAAATAAAACCATTGATAGAGGGCAGTAAATTATTTGAGATCATTCAATCTATGCCGAAAGGAGGGTTGCTGCATACCCATAGTGGCGGAATAACCGATGTGAAATGGGTGATTGCTGCGGCAAGAAAGTATAAAGAATCGTATGTTTATGATCAGGCAGATAATGACCAGTTTATTTTCGGACAGCTGGCATTTTTTGAAGAAGGGAAAGTTCCGAAAGGATTTATTGGTCTTGATAAAAAACTGACTTCAGATCCTGATTTTGAAAAAAAACTGGCAGACCTTCTCATCCTGAAGCGGGAATCACTGTGTACTTATACCGATTACTGGATTGAGTTTGAGAAACGTTTTAAACGTATTAGCCTGTTGTTGCCTTATCGTCCTTTTTTTAGGGAATATTATAAAAAAGGGTTTCTGGATTTAGTGGCAAATAATGTGCAACACCTGGAAATCAGGTTTATCTTTGATGAGCTTTATGATTTTAAACATGGAAAGTATCCATTGAAAACATCGGTTACCGATCTGCAGGACGTTGTTAAAGAAATACAGAAATCACACCCGCAGTTCAGTTTGAAATTAATTTATTCCAGTTTTAAATTTTTAGATCCGAAAAGTATTGAAAAACAACTTGAAACAGCCTTTGAACTTAAAAAGGAGTTTCCGAATGTTATTTCAGGCTTTGATCTTGTTGCAGATGAGGCGGCAGGAAATAGCATCTATTCTTTCCGGGAAGATTGGATGAAACTAAATGAACTCAGCAAAAGGTATGGAGTGAAGATGCCTCTTTTTCTTCATGCAGGAGAAAGTACCTCTGTCTTTAATAAAAATATTCTTGATATTTCATCATTGGACAATCCAAGGATTGGGCATGGCCTCAATCTGATCTATTTTCCAAAAACAATGGAGTTGATCAGAAAACAAAATAAACTGGTTGAGGTAAGTCCGATCAGTAATCAGATTTTAGGATATGTCAGTGACCTGCGGAATCATCCTGCAAGGGTTTTGTTAAGCAATGGAGTACAGTGTTCTATAAATAGTGATGATCCGAGTGTTTACGGATATGAAGGTCTTAATTATGATTTCTGGGTCGCTTTTGTTTCCTGGGAGCTTGATGTAAAAGCATTGAAGAAACTGGTTTTTAATTCGATTAATTATTCGTCTCTGGATGAAAATGAGAAAAAGGAATCATTGGTGTACCTGAATAAGCAATGGGATGGTTTTATTCAAAAAATGAAAGTGAAACTAAACTGATAAATTGCCTCATGAAATTTTATGAGATGGCAGCTAAAATACCAAAAAGGGCTTTAACAAATATCAGTCCGTCAATAACAACCAGGTAATACATAAGAGGCCGCCGTTTTTTTAATGACAGCGTTACCGCCACCAGAAGTAAAAAAGGAATGAGGATAAATATCATTTTCGGAATGCTGAATTTACTCATTAAGGCATAGGATATGAAGGTAAGGATACCTAAAATGATCAATGGAATTATGATGTTTAAAAGTGTATTTCTTAAACCATATTTTACAACAAAAGTGTTCAACTGATTTGTGGTATCATCCGCATAATCTTTTACATCAAACATAATTGCCAGCAATGAAATAAACATGAAATTCTTCAGAAACAGGATAAGCAGAAGTAAGGTGAAATTCTGTTCGAATGAATGAATGACATTAGAATATAATAACGGATATATGGTCGTTAAGCCAGCCCAGACAAAGCCAATGATGAAAGGCTTTACCAATCCCGCTCTTCGAAGGTTGTAGGCACGCGTGGCAATATTTTTTCCGTAATACATGGCCGCTACGATAGGGAAGATCAATAACAGGATCCACTGTATACCTGTCATTGCTTTTATTTCATTAAAGTAAACGATCGCCATCCACACCATTATCCCTAATAGACAGATATTAAGACCAATCTGGATTTTTGAGATCATTTTATGATGAGCAGAATACCACCGCGTACGCGGATTTTTGGAGGTAGGTGAATGACTTCTGGCGTATGGATAATTATAGAAAATAATGGTACTGATAAACGTTAGTATGTATAGCATTATCCCTTGAAAAGGGATTTTCATAAGGAAAGTGGTTTCAAGGGTAGCGGCGACTGTACAAATGCCATAAAAAAAATTACTGTAGAATATAAATTCCAGTAAGTGCCTGAACCCTGTTTTTTGCTGATGTTCCCTGAGCATATCTAATTCTTATAGTGATCGTTCCGTTGGTTGTTGAAACAGATTATTCGCTATGTTTGCCTCGTTTATTTTAATTATTAATTTTATTTTATTCTTTGTGTGATTTAAAGTACTAATTAACAGGGTGTTGTGTTGTTAATTGTCCCCTGTTATCTGAGGATTGAAATTAATTATTTTTATTGGCTGGTGCAAGCATAATAATGGGTGGGGCAGGCAGTTTTAAAGCATGCTTGATAACTCCGGTCAAAGATGGTGTAAAATTGACAGACAAAATAAGTATTGGCAACCATTCTTACCTATTTTTATAGTGGAGGTTTTACTCTGTTGGCTACTTATTTTTATAAATTTAATATCAAAACATAGAAAAAACCATAGACTAACTGTATTTTTAAAGCATAAAAAAGATATGAGCTACGACATCCATTTATTCAGAAAAGAGACCAAAGAAAGAGAGCAGAAACTCAACGACGAAAGTTTTTTCGATGATGAGAAGAATCTTGAGCCGTTTACGGCACCTCAGATTGAAGAATTAAAAGCACGTCTTGCAAAGTATAACTATGTCTTACACGAAAAAAGCAAATATGGATTTCATTTCGAACATCCTGAATATGGGCAAGCGCTGCTAACCGATGAAGCACTGTATTTTTCAACAGATTTTAATGAAGAAAATATTTTTGAAGTGGGGATGACCGCCTCAGAATTTACAGATACGGGTGAATATCAGAAATATGATCCTCAAAATGGGGAGTGGGAAGAGTATTAAAGTGACTATAATATAACTTAAAGATTTTCAGGTAATGGCTGCCAGAAAGGAATTTGTAGAGGAAATAGCGCATCGGTTCTTTATTTTTTTGTAGTTTTAATTCCATTAAAAATCCATCACATTTTTTTACTTTATGAAAAGGCACTTGATCAATCAAAATGAGCTATCAGATAAATTTTGGAATATAGATTACCAGGGAACTACTCAAAAAATAATATTTGGCAAAACCGGAACAAAAGGCAGGGAAACAATCAAAGAATTTGCTGATGAAAAAGAATGTACTCACGAGTCTGAAAAGCTGATCAATCAAAAGATAAAGAAAGGATATATTGAAATTCTGGAACATGACGAAGTTCCACAGAAAAAAGAACTTTCAGAGAATGAAAGAGCTGATATTTATTTCTGGGAAGCCATTGAAAAATCCAATAAACAGAGAAAAGCCCATTGGAGCGAATATGATGTGGATGAACATTTGGAAAATTTAACCGCCTACCTTTCTAAATTTGGAAAAGAAAGACTTATTCTTTTTGAAAAAACACTTCGGGAGAAACTGAGTAACCTTTATACGGCAGAAATTGCTGAACTTTCTATTATTCTTGAATGTGGATTTAAGCTGGAGAATGGGGTTTATGTGTTTAACGATTCCCTTTCTGATGATGGGTTTATTTACTTCCGATGCTGGCTGTTGTTGAAAGGAAAAGAATTTTTTGAAGATATTGAAAAAGATATTCAGTCATTGGTCAATGGAAAATACAGCTTTAACATTGCCGACTGCTGGGCAGAAGGACTTCTGTATGTCTCTGATGATGCCTATTCAGAAAATCATGATAATGAAGATGAATCAGAAATAAGAGATACTGTTGACGAACTGTATCCGGAGAATCATTATGATAGCCCGGAGCGGCAGATGAACCGTGAACCAAAAGGTGGAGCTGATCTACAGTCTATGTACCCGAAATTAGTAAAAGAAATTGCTGAACTGAGAAGTGTTTAGGGAGAATATCATTATTCGGTAACACTGCATTTTAATACTGATTCTTAAAATCTTAATCAATACCAATTGCTTTTTTAAGCAGGAATACATTTTTAAATTCAGAATTTTTAAAAGAAAATACTGAATTTTCCGTTTATTTCTTAAATTTGGCTAATGCGAAAGAATCTTTATCTCATCATTATATTATTTTCTCTTGTAAGTTGCTATACTTACCAGGTTAAAAAACCAGCCGATCCAGCAATGGATAAGAAGGGCAATAAGAAAGAATCTAATGAGCGTGCAGCTCCTGCTGACACCAATTCTCCGCAAACAAAAAATACAGCCACTAAATCTCAAGGTGCGGATTTACAGCAAACATCTGTCCCGGTTGATATTCAGGGGAAACTGACTCCGGGTAAAAATGTTAAAATTGATGTTGATGGCAGGTCTTATAAAGTCATCGTTGACAAGTGGGAAAGCGACAGCCTGGTGGCGCATCCGGTTCGTAATTCTAAAAAAGTTCTGAAATTCCATAAGAACCAGATCAATGGCGAGAGAATTGCTGAAAAACGCTTTTCACAGCCTATTGCTGATATTATTACCGTTGCTGCCTATGCCGGTATTGGAGTATTAATATATTCTCTTGTGAAATAAATTTTTAAACTTTTCGAATGAGCAGGGAGATTGAAGCTTGCTTAAACTACGCTTAATAGAAATTTTTTCAATTAATAATATTCAAATTTTCTTTCTGTTTTTTGTTGTAGAATTCCATGATCATCCACTAATTCTTCATACACAGAATTGGCATTTGGATCAAGCTTTACATTTTTATAAACATGCTTAGACTTTTTGTGGTTGGTTAAATTCTCAAAAAGGATTTCATTTTTTAGGGTATGGGTATAGGTATATAAAATGATGCTGTTAATTGGGGTTTCATAAAAATTTCCGGTTTCTTCTGTTTTTATGAGGCGGTTATTTCTGTCAAAATAAAATAGTTTGTGAAGTGATATATTGTGATCAGTAGCATTTGAAACTCTCTTATATAATGAATCAGATATTTTCTCAAAATAACCGTTAGTTACTATTTTCTTAGTTTCAGGATTAATGACTTCAAAATAGCGTTTTGCTTTGTCTTTTGAATTGTAGGTAGTAATTTCATTGATCAATCGATCATGAGAAGATCCACTTTTGATCACATTATAGTATTCAACTTTTGTAAGGAAACCCTCTTTGTCAAAATAAGAGATATTCTCATTTATATTTTGGTTTGAAAAAGTAATGACCTCTGTAATTTTTTTGGGATGTCCTGAATAGTTAGAGAATTTCAGATCATTGATGATCGATTTTCCCTGACAACTTACAAGACTATATAGTAAAATAAGTAGATAGCTAAGTTTTATTTTCATAGGGTTCGGGTGTTGGGAGTAAACAATTGCTTCCAGTTTGTCTTATAAAAATGCCCACAAATTAGATCTATTATTTTGCGGGCAATGTATTTCTCCTTTGAGCCGTATTTTATTTAAATTGGATCAGGGTAGAGTGGAGGACAGCTGCTAACACGGTCACATCGGGTATAAAAAATCTCGCATTGTCTTGGTGTACACATCGGAAGAGATAATTCAGGACCATCGCCGCCAAAAATTTTCTTCAATTCTCCTTTGGTGAGCTTTTGGGATAGGTTTTTTAAGTTTTTCATAAAATAAGGTATTTAGTTTTAAAATGTTTTTTTTGTAAAAACGTATAGACAAGATACGGAAATAAATGATATCAAAATGTAGTATGGAAGCATGAGGTAAGTATGGGTTGCTTTTTGTTTTTTTAGCTTTGATGATCCGTAATAAAAATATATTTTTGTAATCAACAGCATCAAGTTCTTATAACAGATTATGTTGTTTGCTCTAAAAAACTAAAACTAACCCGAAAACTAATTACATCATGAAAATGAACAAAACTACGTTGTACCTATTCATCCGAATGCGTCAAAACTTATTGTTTCCAACCATTTAAAACAATACTAAGTTATCACAATTTCTTTAACGCTATAAGTCATATAGAACACATAGGTTTATTTGATTATTCCTGTAAATCAGATATAAAGAATATATAGTATTAGGGTATTCCGATACTTCACTTTCGATCTGGGGGTGAGAAATTCTTGTATTGAAGTTTGGAAAGTTTCATGTGGTGTCAGTAATGATGCTATTTAATCTACGGAGGACTTTCAAAATCAAAACCTATTTGAGGATTTAAAAATCATGTCTTCGTAAGAATTCATTTGTTTCCTGAAATTTTTGTGTTCAGTTGACCTATGGGATGAAATTCAGAAGCGATTAAAACAAAGCGGAACCGAAAAGCTATACGAGTAGGAAAAAATACTATAAAATTAAAATATGAGAAAAATACTTTTATTATTTGTATTCATCAGTTTACATTCTTTTGCTCAATGCTGGCAAAGTCTGAGTGCAGGAACTGAGCATTCGGTAGGAATAAAGACAGACGGATCATTGTGGGGTTGGGGAGCTAATTTCTCCGGACAACTGGCTGACCTAAATGTGAATGGCAGAAATACCCCAACCCGAATAGGAACGGTAACCGATTGGAAAATTATCAGTGCAGGCGGTAACCAGACTTTTGCCATTAAAACAGATGGAACATTGTGGGCCTGGGGACGCAACGAATATGGACAACTGGGAGATGGAACTACCATTTCAAAAAGAATTCCAATACAAATCGGAACAACTGCGAATTGGAAAAGTGTAAGTGTAGGAGATGATTTTACGGTAGGAATCAAAACGGATGGAACATTATGGGCGTGGGGGCGTAACGATTACGGACAGCTTGGAGATGGAACTGTCATTTCAAAAAAGATTCCAATACAAATCGGCGCAGCTACCGATTGGCAAAGCATTAATGCCGGAAATAGATATGCCTTAGGAATTAGAACAGATGGGACGCTATGGGCATGGGGATACAATTTTAACGGACAATTAGGAGATGGAACTACCATTTCAAAAAAAGCTCCGATACAAATCGGATCAGACACGAACTGGAAAAGTATTGATGCCTCATATGGGTATTCTGTAGGAATAAGAGCAGATGGGACACTATGGACATGGGGTTCGAATACGTATGGACAACTGGGTGATGGAACGACTATTAAAAAAACGGCTCCTATTCAAATTGGAACAGAAACCAATTGGCTAAATGTAGCTGCTGAAAATGGTTTTACATTTGCAACGAGAGCAGACGGAACACTTTGGTCATGGGGCTATAATTATTATGGGCAGTTGGGTAATGGTACAGATGGATCAGTAAATACAACATCTCCTACACAAGTTGGTATATCTTCAGACAACCTGGAGGTTTATGCCGGACAAAATCATGTTCTTGTAAAAGGCATTGACGGTTCTTTAAAAGTTTGTGGAAGAAATAATTCCGGTCAGCTGGGTGATGGAACTTCTAATACTAATACTGTGAATAATGACAAAAATATATTTATTCCTATTGCCTGTCCTGAAGTTTGTATTCCTCCAACACAATTTTCAACAAGCAATATTACTTCTTCAACAGCCACTATTGGCTGGACAGCAGCCACTCAGGCTCCTGATCAAGGGTATGTGTATCTTTACAGCACAAATCCTGTTATGGGCGGGAATAATGGAGTCACTCTTTCTACTACGGTCAATTTGACGAATTTATTACCTAACCACACTTATTATTGGTGGGTAGCGTCTGATTGTGGTTTCAGTCAGGTGGTCTGGATGCCGGGAGGTTCTTTTACCACACTTCCTACAACCGGAACAGGCTGTTGGCAAAGTGCAAGTCTAGGTCTTTATCATTCAATGGGACTAAAAAAGGACGGCACATTATGGAGTTGGGGAGACAACTCTGATGGAGCGCTGGGAGATGGAACTACAACCAACAGAAATACACCAACACAAGTAGGAACAGCCGCAGACTGGGTGAAAATAGTGGCTGGAGTATCTTATTCGGCAGGAATTAAAGCAGATGGAACGCTATGGACATGGGGATGGAATTATGACGGACAACTAGGTGATGGAACTAAAACCAACAGAAATACGCCGACACAGGTAGGAACAGCAACAGACTGGGTACATATGGCCACCGGAGCCAGCCATATGGTAGCCCTGAAATCTGATGGAACACTTTGGGCCTGGGGTAATAATAAATATGGACAATTAGGGGATGGTACCACCGTCAATAAAACCTTACCAATACAAATAGGAACAGCAACAGACTGGTTAAGTGTAACGTCCGGAGGAAATCATACGCTCGCCATCAAAACAGATGGGACGCTTTGGACCTGGGGAGATAATTCCAAAGGGCAACTCGGTAATGGAACTTTAACAGGAAGTGCTTCTCCTATTCAAATAGGAATAGCTACGGATTGGGCAGCTATTGATGGAGGAAGAATCCATTCGATAGGGCTCAAAACAGATGGGACACTTTGGACGTGGGGAGATAATGGATACGGGCAATTGGGTGATGGGACCACAATTTCAAAAAATACGCCGACACAAGTAGGAGCCACAGCAGATTGGCGAAGTGTTCGTACAGGCATTAATGGTTCTACTATCGCCATCAAAACAGATGGAACGCTTTGGACATGGGGATATAATGTTTTGGGACAATTAGGTGATGGAGCAGCGACGAATAGATCTACACCAATGCGTATCGGAACTTCTACCGATTGGCAAAGTATTGCAGCAGGAGCTCACAACACCCTCGCTATTGACAATGTTGGAATTTTAGCAATCTCTGGCTATAATAGTATGGGGCAGATAGGAGATGGGACAGATATTCAAAGTAAAATTTTTACGTCAGTCGCCTGTCCTGTAAGCAATGTAACTGTTACCCGTCTTACAAATAGCTTTGCTGTTGAGGAAGCTTCCACAAAAGCAAATGAGCTGAAAGCCTATCCAAATCCTGTACAGGATATCCTGACGATCTCGTTCGATCAAAAGATTCTTTCGGTAACGGTTTACAATTCGGCAGGGAAACCGGTACTTACGAAAGCAATAAATGATACGCAGGGAACTCTTGACTTTTCTGCTTTGTTATCGGGTGTTTATCAGGTCAAAGTGAATTTAGCTGATAACCTCGTCAAAACCATAAAAATAATCAAACGATAAATAGTAAAGCTTTAAGGATAAAAGCTAATTTTTTTAAATTTACAATCTTTCAAAATAGCGCTACTTATTTTTAAGTAGCGCTATTCTTTACAGACTGGATACTATAAGATATAGTTTATTTACCTTGCTGTTTCTTAGGTGGTTTTAAAGAAGGTGTATTTCCTGGTGTCTCCTTATTATCACGTTGACGTTGATCTGGTTTTCCAGTTGATGTTGCTGTTCTTTTTGGCCCTGGTTTAAGTCCCATAATATTATATTTTATCATTAACTAAGTCAAACTTACAAATGATAATTTATATTATTTTACGACTTTCCGTAAACAACAAAAATAAAAAGCATCTTAAAATTTTGAATTGGTAATTTTACATAATTTCTTAAAGGTCTCGAATAAATATATTCTTGGGAGTTTTGACAATTTCATCAAAAAAAATCCCAACTTTCGTCAGGATCTATTAATTATTGAGATTTCGTAATCTATATTCCAACCATCTTGAAAAAGCTAGCAAGAGTTAAATTCTTGCCATGACAAATTCGCATTATGGTAAGAAGAGCAATTTGATAGGTTTCATCGTCTCTTATTCTTCGAACTGTCTTTTCATCTATATTATGATCTACAGCAAATTTGCTATTATTGTTCAAAGGAACAACCCATTCATCCCTTATAAATTCAACAATCTTTCTATTTGCTTCTGTCATAGAAACAAATAAATTACTTATTCTTATAAAAAACTCGGACTCAAATCCGAATGTTAGTAAATTTTTATTACATTTATAAAAAATACAAACACATGAAAAAGAATATAACAGACTTCGAAACCCGGTTTTGGACAGAGCATAAAAAGCACTCCGGATTACAGCTAATGGAAACCTATTTTAAGTTCAATGAACTGGCTGTATCCAAAGAGAGGTTAAATAGCATTATGAATTACGCGGTAAAGAGGGATAGTTGGATAAAAGAAGATTCTTCCGTTATCTTTCATTTTTACCAGTCAATGCGGTCATTTGTGCGTGCTGGCTATCTCATCATGCTCAAAGAAAAGAAATGGAAAGTGAATACCCAATTAGAAGATACCTCTCCATTACTTCTTGGCTTGCTTTCGGAGAAAGAATACCAAAACCCTTTATTGGTATTTAAAAAAGCATTCAAAGAATACAGCATCACGGAATTTGATTATTTTATGTCCGGATGGTTTATTTCTCATTGGGAACTTATGATTATGTCCCGGAAAGGAATATGGTCAGCCCCTACATCCATCTGACTAAAATGCTGGATGCGGCACACCTCATTCTTGAAAGGAGCGGGAAGAAAGTAGATACAGCGAACTAAAAAATTACGGAAAGAAACGAAAAGGTAGGTCATAATCATGAAGAAAAATTGCTTTCCACCAATTTGAAAAGACTTATAATACGACGTATTCTGTCGCTATGCTATCCTAATTTTGTACTGTATAAAACGTAACCGTTTGAAAATGAATATAAAAATATGATGAAATTCATATTAAATTTTTTTAAAGTAAAATTAATAAGTATTAAAAAGTGTTAAATTTGCAGGCTTTGAAAAATCAATTAACTAAAAACATAAATAGATGAAAAAACTCTACATTGGTGCTTTTACTATGTGCACAATTCTGAGCTCAGCTCAGGAAATAGTCTGGGAGAAAAACATTAAATCCAGTACACAGGATTTTCTTAGTCAGGTTACGACAACCATAGATCAGCAGTATCTGATTACGGGAAGTGCTATTCAGGGAGGTAGCCTTCGAGGACCTCAGGCTACATCGAAGCAGAATAATGGATACGATTTTCACTTGGTGAAACTAAACCAGCAGGGCGACCAGGTTTGGGAGAAATATTTTGCAGGAAATAATCATGATTATCTTTCTTCAACTGTAACAACACAGGATGGAGGATCGCTTTTGGGAGGTACCTCGTACTCAGGGAAATCTTTAGACAAAAAAGAAGATTCCAAAGGTGGATCAGACATTTGGCTAATCAGAATTAATGAATTCGGTGATGAATTATGGCAGAAAACTTTGGGAACTTCTGCTGATGAAGAAGCCAGAGCTGTTATTCAGACTACAGATCTTGGATTTTTTGTAGCTGGAAATGTTCAAAACTCACCTAAAGGCTATGGCTCAAAAGATATCTTAATCATCAAACTTGATAAAAACGGAAAAGAGATTTCACAACTTGTTTTAGGTGGGAAAGGGCTTGATGAGGTAGAAAAAATGATCCCAACGAAAGATGGTGGAGCATTATTAGGTATTTATTCCAGAAGTAGTGCTAATGGATCAAAGCAAACTGAAAACTTTGGTGAAGGTGACTACTGGATCATCAAACTTTCAAAAGATGGAAAAGTAGAATGGGAAAAGAATTATGGTGGAAAAGGAGATGATCATTTAAGAACTCTCGCTTTAACTTCAAATGGATATATCATTGGTGGAGAATCAAGATCAGAAAGATCAGGAAATAAAACTGTAGGAATTGAAGAAGGAACTGATGTTTGGTTAATTTCTTTAAATGAAAGAGGTGATGAGCAGTGGCAGAAATCTTACAATTTTAAGAACAGAGATGTTTTAATGGGAATGAGCACAATTCATTCTGCAGATGATAAAACAAAAGGAATTCTATTAGGTGGTTATACCCAGGCGGAGGGAAGAATAGAAGCTGATGATGAGAAATTCTGGATGCTATATCTGGATCAAAACGGAAATGAACAGTGGAGGAAACATGTGGAAGGGGAGTCCAGAAAGAGAGAAGAAAGATTATCTGATATCAAACTCAACAGAGATGGTTCAATCATCTTGGCAGGAACCAGTGCTGAGGAATTAGGAAAGGAGAACTGGAAGATCGTAAAACTGGGTGATAAACAATTGGATCAATTAATCGAAAAACAGGATATCAAGATCTATCCTAACCCTGTATCAGATTATGCTTATGTGGAAATAGGCTTTGACTTTAAAGACGCAGATATCTTATTATATGATATGGGTGGAAGACAATTACAGAGTTTGAAAACGAAGAATAAGGTAGCCAAAATAAATACTCAACCACTTATTCAGGGAGCTTACCTTGTTGTAATAAAAACAGATACTAATAAAACAGCGAATGCTAAACTCATTAAGAAATAATACAATGAAGACTATATATAAATTACTATCATTCTCCATATTGATCTTTGGCTCTGGAAAAGCGCAAAGAAATTTTGGGAATACTCCCGAACCGGTTCCTTCCGTTTCATCTTTTTCTTCGTATGTCAATACCCCTGTTTCATTATCTACTGGGGTGCCGGATATATCACTTCCATTATTAAACCTTCAGACCAGCAATAAAAGCCTTGCTCTTCCTGTTGTTTTAAGTTATCATGTTGCTAATGCTGCGATTGATAAACCTGGTAGTGAAGTAGGTATTGGCTGGTCCTTGGCTAAAGGAGGTAGCGTTTCTCGGGTTATCAATGAGTATGTTGATGAGTTTTATGATAATGCATCGAAACCTGACTATAAAAAGAATGAATTTGATGATCTCTATTATTATAATATTCCTGGAAATTCTGGCAAGTTCAGTTTTATCAGAGATGTTACCAATAATACCTTTACCCTAAATCATATTTCAGGGAACAATATAAAGATTGAATATACAAGAGATCCTAATACGGCTACTCTAATAATAAACTCTTTTAAAATTACAGATGAAAAAGGGTTTAAATATATTTTTGATGACTACAGTAAATCTCTATTGGACCCTAATTTTTATTATAAATCTGCTTTTTTCTTAAGTAAAATACTGGATGAAAGTAACGTTGAAGTTGCCACTTTCACTTACCAGAAAGAAAGTATAAACAAAAATGGATCTTCGGTTCTATTATACCAAAGCTGCAAGCTGAAGGAGATCTCTACGGATTTTGGAAAGATAAGTTTTGAAAATGTTTATGATGCATTGAAAGAAAACGGGGTTGATGATCCTTACAAAATAAATAGTGTATCACTTCTTGATAAATCAAACAGGCTAATTTCCAAATATAAGTTTTGGTTTGAAGAGGGAGATAGAAGAGCATTAACAGTTCTCGATAAACTTAGTAGTAACCAGGAAATAATTGAAAGAAGAAATTTCGGATATAAGGACCTTTTATTTACAGTGTACAAGGATATTGGGGGAAATGATTATGCATGTGCTAGTGAATATTATAACCCACTTAGTTCAAAAACACGAACCTTAGAGACGATGAGCCATCCGGAAGGGGGTTATACTAGGTATAACTTTCAATTTAACGACATCTATTACGACAACAGCTCAATTCAGCTAAATAATAATAGTTTAACTAATCCTTATTATCAAAACTTGGTTGAAGAGCAGAGCATAGATTTTGATACGAACCAGAGTAGTGTTTATAATGTTCATATAGATGCCACAAAAACTTTCTATATTGCTTATCTAACGTATGAGATGTATGATGATAAGTACCCTATTCATATGCCACATGTTATTAATTTTAAGTTCAAGAAATCCGGGGTAGAAGTCACTCCAACTACTACCTTAGGTTGTGAGAAATACAATCTTAGTCCCGGAGACTATACCTTCGAAATTAAAGGTTTTGGGAACAATCCTGGTTATGGAAATGGTAATATTAAGCTTAAATCAATTGCTACAGCACCATTACCCTATAAAAATGCTACATTTGCAACAGGTGTAAGAATAGGCAGTATCGAACAATTTGATGTGGACCATGTTTTAAAAAAGAAGACAAGCTACGAATATAATTCATTTGCAAATCCTAATGACTCAAGTGGGGCCGTTTATACTTCTGAAAACTGTCAGGGTAATAGCGAATTTTATGATAATACTGTTGTCCTTTATAAAAATGTAAAGGAAATTTATGGAGATGCCACGAAAAACCTGGGATATACAAAATATTATTTTAAAATGGCTGAAGATTTCACGTCTACTATACCTCTATTCAGGCCATATTATAATATTACTTCTACAGGCCTATTGTATAAGCAGGAAATATATAATAGTCAGAATGCAATAACAAGCTCACAAAATACTGATTATGTAATGGATGATATCCCTGGAGCTCCTCAATATAGTACTTGCTCAGGTTATAATTCAAAAGCAGCATGGATCAAATCTACGAAAGTAATTTCCAAGACATTTTTCGATAATTCTACCAGTCTTGAAAATATTTCTGAAACGACATTCAGTCCTTACAACTTTTCAGTATCAACTGTAAAGGAAACCTCTCCTGAAGGAATTATTACCGAAAAAACGGTAAAATATGCATCAGACGTTTCCAATACAAAGCTCATTAACGCCCGTATGCTTACTACTGCTTTACAGAGTGAAACTAAAGTTAATGGGAAACTGGTAGGAAAATCAGAAACTAAATTTGATAATGCCTCTAACTTATATCCTAGCTCGGTACTTTCTTTTGACGTTAAAAATCAAACTCCGATGACGGAAATTACCATCAATAATTATGATGGAAAAGGAAATCCAAGAGAAGTTATTTCAAAATCAGGTATTCCTACCGCTATTATTTATGGCTATAAAGGAACCCAACCCATTGCAAAAATTACTGGAGCATCTTACAGCCAAATCGCATCTCTTGCTACGGTTACAGCAGCTATTACTGCCTCTGATGCTGATGCGGTTGATCCAACTAAGGAACCTGCTTTGCTCGTGGCTTTGGAAAACCTTAGAAAAGATACCGCAATAAAAGATTATTCCATTACCACCTATACGTATGACCCTTTAATAGGGACAACTTCTATCACAACTGCCAACGGGACAAGAGAAGTGTACAGGTATGATAAATCAGGCCGATTACAAAGGGTGGAAGATAAGAATGGTAAATTATTAAAAGAATACGAGTATAACTACAAGCACTAAAAATCATGAAAAGAATTTTAAATATATTCAGCATATTGTTTGTAGCAGGATCGTCTTATGCGCAAACAGGTCCGAGTACTAATGAAAATTACGTACAGACCAGAGCCTATCTGGAAGAAGTAACCTCTTCGACCCCCAATGCGAGACAAATTCAATCCATTCAGTATTTTGATGGATTGGGAAGAGCTAAACAGTCTATTAGTGTCAAAGCTACACCACTAGGAAGAGATGTGGTAGTTCCTATTGTATATGACGACTTTGGACGACAGATCCAGGACTACCTCCCTATTCCTCAAGTGGGAACTCAAGGTGGAGCTATGTATGGAGCTCCATTAGATAATGCCACAGCTATTTACGGAAACGAAAGAATTTATGGTGAGAAAACATTAGAAAAATCTCCAGCTGGAAGATTGAAACAAATTACTTCGATAGGAAATAACTGGACTACTCATCCCACTCAGTTTTCTTATTCCGCTAATGCAGCAGGCGACGTAAAAAAGATAACTACGGTTACTACATGGGCGGGTGGAACAACCTCCACCGCCATTTCTTATACTGGTGTGTATGCAGCCAATACTCTATATAAAAGTACAGTAACTGACGCTGATGGTAATACTACAACAGAATTTACCAATGGACTGGGACAAGTAATTTTGGTGAGAAAAAATGATGGAACCAAGGACACAGATACTTATTATGTATACAATGAGTTTGGCTGGTTAGCCTATGTAATTCCTCCATTGGCAGTTACTGCTTCTATCCCAAATCAGACAGCATTAGACAATTTATGCTACCAGTATAAATATGATACTCTTGGAAGACTGGTAGAGAAAAAACTTCCGGGAAAAGGATGGGAGTATATGGTGTATGATAAAGCTGATCACCTGATCATGACACAAGATGCCGAATTGCGTAAAGCAGGTAAATGGTTCCTTACAAAATACGATCCATTTGGAAGGATAATTTATACTGGAATTATACCAGGTGCGGACAGAACAAGTCTGCAAAGTCTACTTAACAATTATGTCATTACCGAATATAGAAACGCTCAGGGCTTTACAAGAAACGGAATGCAGATCTATTATACAAATGACTGGTGCAAGGAAGTAGAAACTATTTTATCCGTTAATTATTATGATACTTATCCAACTTATTCCTTTAACCCTTCTTTTCCTACGACTATATTGGGTAAGCCTGTTGTTCCTGATACACAAAATGCTGCTGTAAATACCAAAAATTTGCCTGTGATGTCCTTAGTTAAAAACATTGAAGATGATAACTGGACGAAGAGTTATGTGTATTATGATGCGAAAGGAAGATCAATTGGAGGTTATGAGATCAATCACCTGGGTGGATATACCAAAACAGAAACAGAACTTGATTTTGTTGGAGTACCCAAACAATCCAAAGTCTATCATAAAAGACTCTCTACAGATACAGAAAGGATCATCACCCAGACATTTGAGTATGATAGTCAAAACAGATTAAAAAAGCAATGGCATCAGGTGAGTGGCCAGCCTCAGGAACTTTTAGCAGAGAATACTTATAATGAACTCTCTCAGCTTTCCAGTAAAAAAGTAGGAAATAACCTACAAAATATTGAGTATGCTTATGACATTAGAGGCTCAGTAATCAAAGTCAATAATCCAGCTAACCTTAGTGGAAAATTATTCGGATATGAAGTGAAGTATACTAATCCTGTTGGAACATTATCAAAGTATAACGGAACCATTAGCGAGGTGGACTGGAAAACGGCAGGCGATAATGTGTTAAAAAGATATACCTATACCTATGATGGGTTGAATAGACTGAAAAAAGGTGCCTATTCTGAACCAAATGCTTCTGTTCCTGAGAATAACCTGTTTAACGAATCTGTGGGATATGATATAAACGGGAATATCACTTCTCTTCAGAGAAATGGGAAAAATTCTCTGGGTGCCACAGGACTGATTGATAACTTGACCTATCAATATACAGGGAATAAACTCAATTCTGTAACTGATGCTACTGGTGACTATGCAGGGTATCCTGACACCTCAGGGAATCCAATTACGTATGATGACAATGGGAACATGAAAGATCAGGTGGATAAAGGTATTCTTAGGATTGATTACAATGTTCTCAGCCTGCCTGATAATGTGGTGTTTGATAAAACCTATAGTCCCAGAGTGATAACAGAAGATGTAGAGATCAACGTAAATACCAAATATCTATACAGAGCAGATGGAACAAAGCTTAGAAAAACGTATACATTTGGTCTGGGTAGAACGAACTTAGAAACCAAAACAATAACTGAATATCTAAACGGATTCCAATATGAAGCCAGAGACACAGGTACAGCATTCAGCCAGGTTCTTAAGTTTGTGCCTACAGCTGAAGGGTATTACAATTTTGAAAATAATAAGTATATTTACAACTATACTGATCATTTAGGAAATGTAAGGCTGAGTTATGCTAAAAGCTCAACAGGAAGCGCAGAGGTCATTGAAGAAAACAACTATTATCCTTTTGGATTAAAGCACACTATCAGTTTAAGTGGAAACCTTGCCTACAATTATGGTTACAACGGCAAAGAACTGCAAAAGGAAACAGGATGGAGTGATTATGGTGCTAGGATGTATATGGCAGACATCGGAAGATGGGGAGTAATAGATCCTCTCGCTGAAACAAGTAGAAGATTTTCACCCTATAATTATGTTGTAAATAATCCTATCAGCTTTATTGATCCTGATGGAAGAAAATTTGCAATGCCAAATGAGGCAAGTGACATGGCTCCCCAGGATCCAAGGTCTGGATGGTGGATGGGCATTACAGGAGAAAGAGATAATAGAACAGAACCACTTGGTGGTGCTCGTGGTGGTGGTGATGTATATGATCAGAAGCCTGCTACTTTTGGAGAAACACAGGAATTCAGAGATATTATGGCTAGTTTAGGGACTCCTAAACCAACTGTTTGGCAATCTATTGGTAATTTCTTCAGAGGGTTATTTGGTGGTAATAAAGGTACGAAAGCAACTGCTGGAGCTTGGGTTGTAACAGATATAGCTTTAATTCCTGAAGGTGTTGTGGCTGGCGAAGCAGCTGCCTCTACAGCTACTCTTGCAGAACTTGGGGCTACAGTTGCTCCTCTTGTTTGGACTTTACCTTTTGCATTGAATGGTGACACTTCAGACAAGGGTGGTAAAACTCATTTTTATAGAGCTATGTCAAATGCAGAATATTTATCAACCAATGGATATCTCCAAGATAGAAATTCTTCTGGAGAAGGCCCTCATGTAAGATCAGATATAGATTATCTTTTATCTGCAAATTTTATAAATAAACCAAACTCTTCATACGATGTAATTGTTGAGTATACTATGTATCAGGCAGAAGCTAGAGCGTTTTATGCAACGCCATATCAATATATGTCTGGGAGTGGGCCGGGAGGACCAATTTTTAATGCTGCAAGGGCAGCTGGATTAAATTATATTAAATATGAAAAAGGAACGTCTATTGGTTTTCCTGGAGCCTCAACAATGTTATTTAATGCTAGCTTAATTAGTCCTCCTAGAATTTTTAAAAATTTAAAATAATTATATGTTTAAAATTAAATATTTAGACTACTTGAGAATTTTGTCTAGGAATAATGTAGATATTAATTCAATTATCAATAGTCCTCAATTGTATACAGATTTACAAAAAGAGGCGTATGATGTTTATAATAAGATATTAAATAAAGAAGAATGGATTAAGGCCGAAATACTTAGTTTATTAAAGAATATAAATATTCCTATTGAACTTGACCCCGATTTTAAAAATCAATATAGAGAATCATATTTACGATTTGATTTAATTGATGATTATTTAAAAAAACAAAATTTAATAATCGATATTACTAATGAATTAAATGAAGTTTATAATTTTTTTATAGAAAATGGAAAATTATTAAATAACTTTAGGTTTTTATTTATGATGATTACAAATTCTACAGCTACTGATAAAACATTTCACTTTATCGAAAAATTATTAAATGTTTATTATGATAATAGAATAGAATATCAAGACAATACGATGGTATATGAAATTAGTTCCTTTCTAGAAATGAATTTTACTGAGCAAAAAGTTCACTCATTAAAAGATCAATATCCTGACATTCCGTTATAAATCCCCTCTACTAATGCATTATATGACAAAAGGAGTATAACGGATATTAAATATTGTAGTAAAATACCTTATTTATAGCATATTGTTTATTGACTGATGCGTCATATTTGACAAACAAGAAGGCTTAACTAAAACGTTAAGCCTTCTCTATGAAAAAGTAATGTACCAATTACTTTAATTTTATTTTTTTTCAATTAGCTTTTCTAGCCTTGTCATCATTTCATCTTTTTCTTTCAGCCCCCATGCTGGCGCGAGCGTCACGCTCGTGTCCGAATAAAGATTAACAATCTATAAATAAATCCGAGAAGGTATGCTTTCTCGGATTTTTATTTATGATATTTAAAAGTTAAGTGAGTATGAAAGTGGTTTTGTAACAGAACCTAATGGATGGAAATATAGTAGTGCAAGAAATTACTATAATGATGATCAGGAGATTTTGGAAATAGATTTAAATTTGCAATATATGAAATAGGCAACGAGCGTTACACTGGCACCAGAGTGGGGGGTATGCTTTAAGGATTTTAGCAGCCGAAAAAGGAGCTTTAAGTAATGCTGGTCCTTTGAAAAATATTAGTGGTAGTTTGAATGAAGCCGCCTCTTTAGCAAAAAATCAGCAATATGGATCAAATAAAAATATTTTTAGAAGAGTGGCTAGAAGTGAGCAAGATGTTCAAGCTCTAAATGAAGCACAACAAGGAATGGGTAGAAATCTTAATTTAAAATTAGGAGACCCAAGATATCAGGGCTGGGAAAAGTGGCATCATAGTGTTGGTAAAAAAGGAGGGAAGTCTGTCGGTCACTATTTACGAGATCCAAAAACTGGAATGTTAACTGATTTTAAATTTAAATAAAAATGAAAGTAAAATGTATTAGTACCACCATTTCGATTGAAAATAGCTCAATTGCTATAATTGAATGGGCAAATAATTCAGAAATGGAAATAACTATAGGGAAAACCTATGCTGTACTTGCTATTTCAAAATACTTTGATACCATTTTCTATTATATAATAGGAGACGAATCTGACAGTTATCCACTTGCTTTTCCAAGTAATTTATTTCAGATAATTGATTATAATATTTCTAAATATTGGAGTACATCATTGATTGAAGTGAGAGATCCTCAAGATTTAGAAATGGGAAATGGTGAAATTATTAGCTTTAAAGAATGGACTACAAAGGGAGATGAATTTTATGAAAAATTATTAGGTGAAGAAAAAGAAGAAGTTAAATTGTTTGATATGTATCGAGATAGGATCTTAACTGAAATATAAATTCATTTTTAGACTTAGTATATATGATTGATTTTCAATTAATTATATAAAATAGTCACAATATAGAATCAAATATGGTAACTTTAGAAAATTGCCAAATAAACATATGTAAGAAATATTTGTAAAGAAGTATTGGGAAGAAGAAAATATATGTTTTTATATACATTTTCTAAATGGACGGGCTAACGGACAAATTGAAATTAGTTCTAATGAAAAAGTATTTTTAACATTGGAAAACCCACAACAAGGAGAATCTATGCTATATGATCAATCTATTGAAGAACTTGATTTACAAGATCCTGACTTTATTACAATGGAAGAGTTTGAAGATACTTGGAATGACAAATAACAATAAAGCCCCAATGGGGCTTTATTTACTCTTATAAGTTTCTCCCAGCTAGCGCATTCTATGACAAAATTGTAATAATACTCTTGCTCCAGAAAGATCAGAATCTAAAGTTTTAGATGAACTAACTAAATAAAGTAATGAGAGTCATAATATTTTTATTTGCTTTTGTCATAGAATGCGCCAGCTATATATAAAATAAAATTAATAAATATGAGTGATACAATAATAAATGAGCTATATAGTATTAGAGACCATTTAGATCAAGTTAAATCTTATATTAATAAGATTAAAAATAGTGTAATTATGGATTCTTTTGTTCAGAAAAGACAGCATTTATATGATATTTATTATGATAGATTAGATTTAAGTAATTATACGAAAAATCATTTTGATGGACATAGAGAAGTAGTAAAGCGAATGAAAAATTCAGACTTAAAAAATGTAAGATTATCTGTCATTGATGGTGATAAGAGAAGTTGTTCCATTTTCAGTAGTGAAGATTTTAGTATAATTCTAGGTATTATTTTTTATGATAACTAGTAGGAAATTTTATCCTCCAGCTATGTTGACGATCGATGCCCCTGCTGGCGTATTCTATGATAAAAAGCAAATAGAATATCAACATTTATAAATTGATCCGAGAAAATACATTTTCTCGGATCTTTATTTATGATCTTAAAAGTTAAGTGAGTCTGAAGAAGTCTTGTAACGGAATCTTACTAATTGAATATAGTAGTGTAAGAAATTACTATAATGATGATCAGGAGATTTTGGAAATAGATTTAAATTTGTAATATGAGAATGGGCAACGAGCGTGACGCTCGCGCCAGCGTGGGGGCTTCATTCTATTATAATATAAACAATTTAGGAACTGGATATGATCAGTCAATTATTGACAAAGTAACAGGATACTGGGGTCAATTAAAAAGTGAGTGCGAAAGTACATATAACCAAAAATTAAAACAACTTAACAAATAAAATGAAAAATATTCTTTTTATAATAACTATTATATTTTGTAGTAATGTTTCATATGCACAAATCAAATTAGAATTTAAACTGGATTTCAATTCTAATATTGCAGAGATTACGATAATAAATGATACATCAGAAAACTTTGTTTTTCCCTTAGATAAAAATAATTTTCGCCCTTACGAACCTGAATGTTCAAATTTTCAAGAGTATGAAGATAGCTTTCCCAGTTTAGGATTAATGTTAATGATTGAAAAGCAAAGTGATAAAAAATTATTAACTTACTATGTTGAGGATTATGTTGACATTGCCAAATTTGACTCTATTACTAAAGAATATAAAAAGCAGAAACTAATTAATGATAAAATAATAGATAAATGGCAAAAATCAAATAAAATAAAAGAAATTAAAGATGCTAAAATAAATTATAGTATTATGAATAATCTTATTTTTCTGAAAGCAAAAGAAAAGGTAAACTATAAGATAAAAGTCAATACTAATAACATTACTGATCAAAATTTTAAATCTTATTCTTATTTATATGATTCATCCGAACCCTATAAGTTTTATTTAGAATATTGTAATGCTTCAAAGGCCTATGAATATTTAACCGAAAAGCAAATAAAAAAAATAAAAAAAATGGGTTATAAATTATTATATGCAACATTGAAATCTAATGTATTATACAATAATGTAAAATGACTTTGCGAATATCGTGTTAAATCAATAAGGAAGATTGTAATTTTGGGTTTTTATTAATTTATAATGCAATCAACTATAACGATTGAGATATAGCATACCAAAAGTAATTATTGAGAAATTTAAAGGAGGAAGAAGAAAATGTATTTATTTTTCCGTTAAAAACAAAGATTGGGTTTATGGCGTGTTTCTTTAATGAAAATGGAGACTTACTTGGTGTTTTATGGAATCACAGCAAAAAAGGATAATAATAATCGAACGAGCCATTCTGCAACAAAAACAAGAAAAATCAAGATCCAATTATAAGTATTTAACGAATGAGTATCCGGAAATATAAAGAATTATTGTAGGTTAACTTTATTTTATTGCAGTCAATATTTAAGTAATATGAGAAATAAAATCAATTTTTTAATAATTATAGTATCTGCAGGTATTCTGTTCAATTCATGTGCGTCTATAAAAGATAACAAGCAAAGAAATATTTTTGTTAAACAGTTTATTGGTAGCGAAGGTATAACCAATAGTTTACAGTCCTTCTATGATGATAAAACAATCACAATTTACGATGAAAATAAAGTATTAGTAAAAGAGAATGGGACATTTCATACATTATCTCAAACTATTAATATACTAACTTCAAGGCCCACCAGTAATAATTACTTAATGATCAAAAACTTTACTCTCAATCAGAATTTGGCTTGTTTAACCTTCTTAACTTCAGACAAGGAAAAGGGCATTGTTTTTTATCTGAAAAGAAAAGATAATAAAGAAGGATGGCAAATTGCGAATATGTTTAAACAAAATACTAGATAATCTTTTATTTCTACAAGCATTTTGCCTCTACTAGCATTACATTAATTTTTTAGAAATTGCTCCTATTTTTGTTTTTGACTTATTTTATATCAAAGAGCAAAATAATATTAACATTTTATAAATTGATCCGAGAAAATTCTTTCTCCCCCATGCTGGCACGAGCGTCACGCTCGTGTCCGAATAAAGATTAACAATCTATAAATAAATCCAAGAAGGTATGCTTTCTCGGATTTTTATTTATGATATTTAAAAGTTAAGTGAGTATGAAAGTGGTTTTGTAACAGAATCTTATGAATGGAATATAGTAGTGTAAGAAATTACTATAATGATGATCAGGAGATTTTGGAAATAGATTTAAATTTGTAGTATATGAAATGGGCAACGAGTGTGACGCTCCCTCCAGCGTGGGATGAGTAAAGTGAACTTAGCACCAGGAACAGGTGATGGAAATGGATATATTGTTATATTTAAAGGTGGTGAAATTATTCATAAAGAACTTTTCAAAAACTATATAAAATAATAAAATGAAAACTTATTTCAATTTTCAATGGACATTTCTAATCATTTTAACCTTATTTTCTTGTATTAAAAATGATAAAGATAAAATTATAGAACTTTTAAATAGTGATGATAAAACAAAAATAATGAAAGGTTGTTCACAATTAAAAAGTGAAAAAGATACAATATTCATAAAATATTTATTTAAAGATATAACGGATGAAAGAATTTCGCATGATGCAGAATTTTATGGGATTAGTGTATATCAAGCTAAAATTGGGGCTTTAAAAAGAATTTCTGGGCTACCCTCTCCTAATAAAAACACATATGAATTTGATAGTTTAAATACTGCCTTTTATAAGAAATGGGCAATTAATAAGGGTTATTTGAAAGAATGATGCATAATATTGGACATGTATCCCCTGCTGCCGCACGAATTCTTTTATGCGGCATTTTATTCTAATAATATGTGTAATTAATAGATGTTAGTATAAAATAACAAAGAAAACCCCTCGCTGGTGCTTATATAATAAAAAGTAAATAAAAATATGTTTATAACTTATAAATTGATCCGAGAAACTTCACTTTCTCGGATCTCTCTTTATATTTTCGTTTAAATTTGGAATATAAGAGTAGAATTTTCTATTCTTATTTTTTTTAATATACCGATCATTTAGGAAATGTAAGATTGAGTTATGGTAAAAGCTCAACAGGAAACTATAATGCAGGGTATGGTATGCTACATGAAACTCAATATTTCAGTTATGTAATGAATGGAAAATATGATAAATCAAGTGATTCATATATTTTTAATTTTAATTTGAAATGGACAGACCAAATAAATCATAATAATAATGTTTTAATGGATAAAGTTTTCAACAGTGTTACTAGAGCCGTTGCACACCCTAAAGATTATTGGATAACAATTAAATGGGCTCAAACAATTATAATAAAAAACGGAACATGGAAAGATTTATTTTGATAGTAGTATCACTTTTTCTACTCATTAGCTGTGAGAAGAATTCGAATTTTACGAGAGATAATAAAAATTCGGGTGTATTTATTAAAAAAAACACATTTATAAACTCACCTGGATTATATTATGGTAGAGATATTAGTATTGTGGTAAAAGAATTTAAAGATGGAACGATTGTTTACGGAATTTTTGATATTAATAATGATCTCTTATATCAGAGAAATATTAATAATTCAATAAGTAATCATATGAAATGGACTATATATGCTGATAATAACAATCAAATTTGGTTTTATAACGCAGATTATCAAGAAACTAATGTTTTTGTTGTAGAGGGGAAAAAAGGAACTTTCATTAAAAATAAAAATAGCCTTCCTCCAATTCCTATTGAGCTTTCTAAATTTATAAAAGAGTAAGAGAGCTCCTCTTTGATGGTGCATTCTATGACAAAAGCAAATAGAATATCAACACGTATAAATTAATCCGAGAAAATACATTTTCTCGGATCTTTATTTATGATCTTTAAAAGTTAAGTTAGCATGAAGAGGTTTTGTAACAGAACTTAATGAATGGAAATATAGTATTGCAAGAAATTACTATAATGGTGATCAGGAGATTTTGGAAATAGATTTAAATTTGCAATATGAGAATGGGCAACGAGCGTGACGCTCACGCCAGCAGGGGGCTATTCACAAGAATCGATTAATGTAGTTAACAATAACTTAGATAAATTAATTAAACTTTATAATACATTTATAACTATTCCTTAAATAAAATGAAATTAGTACTTTCCATCACAACATTATTTATCCATGTTCTATTTTTTGGACAAATTGAAATCAAAATATGTTCATTGAAGAAAGTTTCACCAGATAAAGAGAACATTACTATTAATATTACTAACTTAACAAATGATTATTATGCCTTACCTTTTGATAAAAAAGGTTTTAAAGCAAATAATATTGATGAAATATGTAGTGATCTTAAAGACTTAGATTATCCTCATAGATTCTTTGCGTTGTCACTAATGTTTAAAGATAGAATAAAAGGTGAACCCATAGAATCATTGCTAAGAAGTTATCATTTACAAAACTTTGACGAAAATACAATTAATCAAATTAATTCATCAAGTAATATTCATAAGCAAGAAGTATTAAAATGGCAGGAAAAAAATAATTTAAAGCTAGAGTTAGATGCTGAAAGAAATTTTTATATTATGAATAATCTACTTTTATTAGCTCCAAAAGAAAAAGTGACATTAAATTTGGATATGAATGTCTATGAAATAAAAAGAGGTGATACAATGTTTTATGACTATTATAACTTAGAGAATAAAAAAGAATATGATTTTAACGTAATATTATGTGCAGATAAAGGCATTTATAATTATTTAACTGATGTACAGAAGGCCAAACTAAAAAAATATACATTTTTTGTAGGAAAAATTGAAAGCAATAAAATTTCTTATATCTTTTCTTATGAATAATAGAATAGAATATCAACATTTATAAATTGATCCGAGAAAATACATTTTCTCGGATCTTTATTTATGATCTTTAAAACTTAAGTTAGCCTGAAGAGGTTTTGTAACAGAATCTTACTAATGGAATATAATAGTGTAAGAAATTACTATAATGATGATCAGGAGATTTTGAAAATAGATTTAAATTTGTAGTATTTGAAATGGGCAACGAGCGTGATGCTTGCGACAGCGTGGGTTTATACCCTTTATTTATCGGGATATGGAATAGCTTTATCTAATTCAATGGGATTGTAATATTTTCGAATATCGTTTTGAGTTGATTTTGTTAACTCGTTGAATTCTTCTTTTGCTTTGATTTTCCTACCATTAATTTGGACATTCCAACTTGGCTGAAATTCCGTTCTCATCCTGGCGTAAGGGTCATTATAAAATTCCAGGTTTAATTTAATCCAATTTTTTTGATTAAGTTTTATTGGATTCATTCCATAGTGGGTTTCTAAAAATTCTTTAGTATCATATGTTTTGGGGAAATTTTTGTTTCGAACAAAACTGAACAAATAATTTTGTTTGGAATCTTCTAAAAACAGAATAAGTCCTGGAAGGTTTCTGAATTTGTAAGGGCCTTCTGAAATTGGAAGTTCAATTGCAAACCACGCAGTCCAATGTCGTCCTCCAAAATTGGTCGTTGCTTTTTGCAGTTTATATTTGTCAATAATTTTTGTGTCTTTTTGTATGTCCCATTTCATCTCATCAATTGTTTCAAATGAGTAATAAAAAGGCATCATCCTGATTTGAGCGTAATTAATATTTTTATTAGAATCTTTTTTTCTTGAAATTGTTAGTCCTGTTTGACTCGTGTGTTGGGCGTATTGGTGTTCTGGTAATTTCATCAGAGAATCGTTCTCGATAAAACCATATTCATAAAATTTTACGTCTGTCGGGTTAATATCCAAGACCATTTCCTCTGTAGAATAAATATTTTCTAAAGAATCACTTTTATATTTGAGTTCATAGATAAAACGATGAGTTTGCGAAAATGACAAATTGAATGACAAAATGTAAATAATTAATATAAATTTTCTCATAACTTCGTATTTGAATAGCGGCTATTATATTTTTTCAAATTTACATAATAGTAAAGTTTAATCAATTTATATTTTCTATATATCTATGTGGGAGAGTTGAAAAAAACAAAGAGAAAGCCATTAAAATTATTTTTACTGAAAAAAGAAAAAGAACTTTTAATACCATATGAAAAGTTAGATAATTTTTTCAGCTATCACTTCAAAGATATCAATGCTTCCAGAAATCATAATTTTGAAGAGTAGAGGGAAGGAAAAATCCTCAAACCTTTTATTAATATTTTCGTTTAAATTGTTGGCACATAATACAGAAGCACCATTAAAAAGGTTATTTATTAAGACAAAAAAAAGCAGATAAAATTAATTATCTGCTTTATATTTCGATTGAAGTATTTTAATCTTCAGAAATTAAACCAATTTAACATTGATTGCGTTAACGCCTTTCGCACCGTTTTGTACATCGAATGTTACAACATCGTTTTCACGAATGTTATCTACTAATCCTGAAGTGTGTACGAAAACGTCTTGACCACCATTTGATGGAGTAATAAAACCAAATCCTTTGGCATCGTTAAAGAATTTTACTGTTCCTTGTTGCATTGTATTGTATTAAAAAATTATTGTATTCTATTTATTTTGGCTACCGCCACTATTGAATTGATTATATCAAAACAATAATTAATCGATTTGTAAGCAAGAAATGATGTTGGTATTTTTTTAATCTTGAAAGTATTCAAGTTGGAAAAGGTACTGCACCGGTTATATTGATGACAAAAATTAGCGGCTGAAAATGCGAAGACTGATGGATAAGAATAAATTCAAAAATCAGAAGAAGCACTGGCAGAAGCCTGATTATTTTACAAATATACACATAATTTATTGAAAATGAGCTTTTTTTAATTTTTATTTATTTAATAGGACTAATCAGTTGTAAAATTAACATATAATTTTGATGATTTCAATTGAAGATAAAGCAGTCAGTATAGCTACTTCTATATCCATTTACGAAAACAAATCCCAACTCTCGTCAGGATTTTGTTCTTTCTTCAGTTTTGTGTTTTATCTACTACAGGTAAAATTCCTGTTATGCTTTAGTTTTAGATCTATTTATATTAAAACCGATAACCAATACTCAATCCAAACTTTGCAACCACGCCATGCTCTGTTTTATCTCCATTGAACAAAAGTTTTCCGTAGCCTGCATTGGCTTCAAAAACCAATCCTTTTTTTGTGACCAGTTTCCAGCCAAGACCCGCACCCAGTGCAACATCATAAATATCCTTATTTTCAGTGAATGTGAGGTGGTCTGCTGAGTATATTTTTTTTCCATCAATGGACGTGAACATTCCAAATCCTTCAACAAAAAATCCGGAAGCGTATTTTTTTCCAAAATAGTATCTGTAGTATGGGGAGATGAAGTAATTCGTATCCTTTTCTTTTTTATGATCATAAACAAAAAATCCAGAGATCCCCAGTGATGAGTTTTTATTTAAATGTCGTTCATAACCCGCTTCCACAGCACCGGATAACGGCGCTATTAAATTTAATTTGATTTCATTGTTTTTCTGATAAGGGTTTGCATCAGTTTCATTTTGAGCATTCACAGAATAAAAAGCAAACAAAATGATGAGTAGTAAAAAGGTTTTTTTCATAAAAAATTAATTTGAATTATTTGAATGCAAAACTCAAATAATAAAAATTAGAACGGGTTTCAAAACCTTAAAACTGGATAAAATGGTACTTATTTGCTGGTATTTTTATATTCATTGGGGGTCTGACCCGTAACTTTTTTAAAGGCTTTATAAAAAGTCGTTTTTGAAGTAAACCCGGATTCTAATCCCATCGTCAGCAAAGTATAGTTGTCATATTCCGAATTTGAAATCATTTCCTTCACTGCTTCCACTCGATATTGATTGATATAATGGGCAAAGTTGTCTCCTGTGATCGTGTTTACAATTTGTGAAACATATCCCGCACTTATGCCTAGTTTTTCAGCGACTTTTTCTCTGTTTAAGGTACTGTCGGTATAAATGTGCTGATCCTTGCAAAGAAGTTCCAGTTTTTGAAAATAAAGATTATCCGCTGTGATAGATTCCTTATATTCTTGTGGTGTATTATTTTCTACAATTTGCAGATTGGGATACGAAATAGCCGGATCATTGTTTAGAAAATTGGAGATGGCCTCTTTATTTTTGGCAAGTTTATATTTGTAAATGCCTATATAAGAGGTCCAATGAATGATGAATGTTGCACATAAAGCCAGGACACTCATCGTAGAAGAAATATCATAGTCAAGAAGTAAGCCGGCTAGAGCAGTAATAAGCCAGGCAAATAGCACGAAAGAAACCATTGTTAATAAGGTAAGTATCCATTTTTTTTCCTGTAAATCTTTTAAACGTCTTATCATAAAATAAGAGTAAACCGGAAGGAATGGGATGAATGTAACGGCTAAAAAAAGATGAATCAATCCAAGTATTCCGATGATACGGTTACCTGACTCAGAAAACGTATAAACCCCTGCAACATGATCAAGATCGTTTATAATATTAAGGACAGCGGAATAGGCAAACGGAATAAAAAACAAATAATTTTTTTGTTTCCATTTTCCGGTATGATCAGTTCTGCTTTTAATAAACAGGAATAGGAAAGCAGGCATTAGGAATACCCACTCGATGTTATCTATAATATGGAGAAGAGGATAGGAGGTGAATACCTGTTGAATCTCAAAAACATGATTCAGTAATTTAATTGAAAGTGTAAATAATAAGCAGGCTAAATATTTATTTGAATTGCTATTAAAGAGAGAAGACTTTAAAATAACCAAGCCTAAGACTATTCCCTGAAAAATAGCAATATTTAAAAGTGTTGTATAAATCAATTTTTTATAGGAGTTGTTTTAAAGATTTGTGGTGGCTAAATGTAGTTCTTTCATACGAATTGATAAAAACAATTAACTTTTTTAAGGAAATGAGTTCAACTGCATCTAATCCAGTTATAATTATAGGAAAAAGGGCTTTCCGCAAAGTTGAAAGAATTAAAAATTGATTTGTCTCTTATTTAAAAATAAGAGAATTTGAAGATATTGTCCCTATAAATAAATCAGGATATTTCTTTTTATCCTCTAAAGTTAGAAATTGATACAAATTTTTATTAAGTATCAATCTAAAAGTGACATTGTATGGAACTTTAGAATCTAATTGATCATAATAAAGTCTATCACTATATTCAGACATTTTCTTTAAGAATGGATTAAAATACAATTTATATGTGATTTTATCATGGGGTAAGATGGTTACCATATGCGTCATCATATACCAATTATAGGTGGCAAATAATTCATCAGTAATTTTTTTTGCATCTTTCCATTCGTTGATCTTCTGAAGTCTGGTATTTTCAATTTTTTGTATTTCAATCAGTTGCTCCTCTTCATAAAAAGGATCAGTTCCTGCATCAAAATCCTTAAATATTCCTTTTTGATATATAAAAGCATATGCTCCCAGAACATTATAACGATCACCCTTAGAAATTATATTGGGCTTACTATTATAATATAGCTCGATATTATCGGTAAAAGGCATTGCATAGCTAGCTGTATCAATCGGAAAAGATACACTTTTATCCGATGTATTTGATATTGTTATTTCTATAAGGTGTCCAGGATATTGATATTCGTAATTTGTTGCCTCATCATTATTCGGTACATAATATTTATATTTGTATGAAGGTAATTCCTTTACCAACATTGAAATCTGGGAATTTAAAAAAGACCAAAAAAATAATAAAATAATTGAAAAAGATATTCTCATCTCCATGGATTTAGGATTTTAAAATTACTGAGTTTTTGCTTTAAAATCCAACTGTCTTTAACACTTGTTTTAAACTTATCGTATTCACTAATCTGTTGACCTTCTAACTTCATACCCATTCTCATGCTCCAATCATAAGCTCTTACTAAAAGATTAGATTGAGTCCATTAAAATATATTGTTGCCTATTTTTTAGTTTACCTTGATGTCATCATACAACTTATCAACTACTTTTTCTAAAATTTCTCCAGTTTCATTAAAGCTGGTGTTGGTCAATATGGATATTCCTATATTTTGTTTAGGATAAATCACAAACCAATTCTGCATTCCGTATATACCACCGTGATGTCTGTAAATGAATTCATTACCATTTTCTATGATGTACCAATGATATCCTTCCCAAAAATCAGAACCTTCTTTGTATAATTTTTTATGAGATTCGTTGACAATAAGGTTTGACTGGTCAAGCTGCAATTTCATATATTTCACTAAATCTGTTGTTGTAGAGTGCAATCCTGAGATTCCACCCCATAAAGTTCTGTTGAAGTTAGGCATTAACTCGTTTTTATCGTTATAACCTTTTACCAATCTTGTTCTGTCATTTTCAGTGAGTGTAAATTTTGTTTGGTTCATGGTATTGGGCTTCAAAATACATTCAGTGACCAATCCCTCAAAAGATTTTTGATACACTTTTTCAAGGATATAGGCGGTCAGCTCCGGAGCCGTGTTTGAATAAGAATAGACTTCTCCCGGCTTCGTTTCAATTTTGATGAGTTTCAATCCTTCAAAAAAAGCCTTCTTATTTTCGCTTTTTATAGGGAAATTAGGAAATCCACTGGTATGGGTGATGAGGTGTTTGATTCTTATAGGCTCACCTTTGAACTCTAAATTGGGGTATGGTTCGTTAAGATAGAGTCTGATATCATCCTCTAAATGTATTTTTTGATCAAGTACGGCTTTAGCGGCTACATAACCTGTAAAAGTTTTAGTGACAGAAGCTAATTCATAAAGGGTAGAATCGTTGGGTTTGTTTCCCTTTCCAATTGTTAATTCTCCAAAATGTTTGATGGTAGATTTTCCATCCTTAAGCACGGCAATGGAAACAGAATGAAATCTTTTGTCTTCTAATAACTGAAGAGCATTTTTTGTAATGGCATTTTCAATATTTTGTTGATGGGTTGGGTGAACACTATTACACCCAACTAAGGCAAAAAATAAAATAAGGGTTACATATTTCATGGTCAGAATTTTAATTTGATATTCATAATCTGACGCAAATATGCTGTAGAGAATCCTGAAAAAAGTCCATATAAAAAAGTCGGACTCATTTTAATGAATACAATGAGTCCGATTATCTGCAATTCAAAGTTCGATTATTTACAATGAATTAATTATCAACTATTTCTGAATGCTGTTGGCGTTTGGTTCGTGTATTTTTTAAATGATGTATGAAAAGAAGATTTTGAATTAAAACCCACTTCATATAAAATTTCTAACACCGTATATTGTTTTTTCGTGGGATCTTTCAGAAGGGTCATTGCTTTTTTAACGCGGTATTCATTTACAAAATCAAAAAAGTGCTGATTAAGGTGATGGTTAATCAATACGGACAACTCACGAACAGGAATGTTCACCTGGTCCGCTAATTCCTGAATCGTTAATGAAGGTTCCAGGAAAGGTTCTTTTTCAACCATAAATTTTTTAAGCTGTTCGATCTGAATGCTTTTTGTTTCATCGGTTTTATTTTCAGTTTCTAATGTTTCTGCAAAATCTTCTGTCGGTTGTAACGTAGAATCAATTCTTCGAAAAAGCTCTGGATAATTTAATGCTTTTAATATAAACCAGCAGGCAGCCAGTAAAAAGGAAGTTCCCGCTACAATATGGATCCAGATAAACAGATCGTTGTATGCCGTATATCGTATGATATTTTTAAAAATAATACATACATGGATGAATAGGAAAATGGTGGTAAGCTGAAACAGCCATTGGTATAACAAGGTGTTGGGATTCGTGTAGTTTTCAAGATAAATCTTCTTATATTTTTTAAGCACAATGAATACGGCAACGATATAAAAGAAAAACTGCAGTTCCCCGATGAGCTGATACACAAACATTTCAGGAGATTGCCACATCGTGGTAAAGAAAGCTTCTTTAGCAGCACCTTCTGCCAGATAAAGTCTTGGAACCAACATTAAGTTGGCAACAGTAAAAGGAATAAGATGCAGTAAATGCTTTCTTTTTAAGGTGAAATCAGAATAACAAACAGCATTCACGTAAAGATAAAAAAGAGGCATTACCAATAAGTAAGCAGATATTTTGAAAGCTTTCAGATTATAGCTGTCCACAAAAAGGTGCATGAAAATTCCGCTGATATCAATGGCATTCATGATAAGGAACGCTGCAAATAATCTGTTTTCCAGTTTTCTTTCTGTTTTTACCGTTAATAAAAAAACAGAAAGCAGCAGCGATATAAAAACCGCTATCGCAGCAATAACTTCCAGAAAACTTAATTTGTCCATTAGTTTTTTTACAAAAATAGGATATAAGTCATAAAGAGAAATGATTGTTATTAATCATTTTTTAAATATTGTGCGCTGGTGGAAAGTGTTCCAATTTTGAGTTGGTAAATAAGATTATTTGCTTAAAACTTGGTCCAAAGTCTCTTGGCTTTGGAGGGCAAGTTTGTATTTTTAAAATATATATGATAGTTATTACTTATCTTTTGGTTTTCTGATTCCAATTTGCTTAGCTAATTGCTCTAATTTTTTATTACTATCTCTCTTCTCGTTAATTATATTTCGGAATCCATCCTTTTGACCTTGAACAGTTGCTTGATATAAATTCTTCAAATAATCCGTATATTGTAATAAAATATCTAAAAATTCATTATTATTTAAAAAACTGTTTTTAATAATGGTTCTAAAAATATCTGTTGAGGGATCTAATAAATCATACTTAATAAAAAATGGTAGAATTTTTTGTGCTGTAGCAAGATTTAATTCAATATTCCCGTTTAAAAACTGATCTCTAATATCTTTTAAACTATTTTCGATTGATAAATTAGGGTTATTCGCTTCATATTTGTCTAATATTTTCCACCAATGCTCACTATCTTTACCCTCTTGAATTTTTGATAAAAACCGCTCCTTAAATACATCTAAAGAGGATTGAGTTAGAGACATAGTGCCCAAATAATCAAAATATTTAAAGTGGATATTATTTTCAGAATCAAAAACAGCTATATAACCATCATTATCTAAACTTTGAAATTCCCGATTAAATTTTTCTATAAAACTTTTTGATATTGAAAAATCATTATAATTAAAACAATCATCAATAAATTCATCACTTAAATCACCTAAAAATAAATCAGAATTTTCTACTTTCCATTCATCTAACTCATTTAGTAGCTGGTCATCTTTTAGTTTTAGCGAAGATTTAATTTTATCATAATTATCAATCAGCTTCTTAATATCTGCCCATTTGTCTAAAGATGAATTGGCAAACATACTCAAAATAATATTTTTAAATAATATGGAGTCACTAAAATATTCGGAACTAATTAAAAGTTCATCAAATGAAACATAATTTAGAATTTCACCTCCAATCTCCTTTGCTTTGGCTTCATCGTTAGTATTTAAAATATCAGTAAAATATGTTCTATAAGAAGTGTTGAATTTTGCCCCTCTCGCAATTCTCATTGCAATTAAGTCGTTAATAATTGATAGTGTTGATGAACTATTACCAACATAAAAAGTATATATTTTACCATCATCTAATAAATCCTTTAATGCTGCACTTTCATTTTTTGTAGTCTCTTTAATTTTTAAAAGTATATCATTTACTTTCTGAACATCATTTTGGTCTACAGCAGTATTCAAATTTATCTTTAAATGTTTCTTATAATCATTTAAAACAAAATCTTGACACAATACATCAGTATTATCTAATTCTAAAATATTATCAATTTTTAATTCAGAGACATATTTATCAATAGATTTACCATCTGAGCTTAGTCTATATTTCTTATAATCGCTCCCCTTGTTTTCCACTAACTCAACAAAATTTGAAGCCTGAATGTTTTTAGGAACCAATAAAGGCAATACTCTATCACTTCCTACACCATCTATTAAGCGGTCAATCAAAGAAGTATATGCTGCTATATTAGAATCAGTAATTAATTCAGTATATTGGAGTAATAAAGTTTTTAAATATTTATCATCATTATAATTAGTAATTAAAATTAGCTGCCAGTCTTCAATTACAAGTTTTTCAGTCTGAGGATTTTTATTTATAACTTTATAATAAAAGTTTTTCCAAGCTTGTTCAATTTGTAATTCAGGAATATTGGTGTCTTTTTGAATTTCAGATAAGGTCTTAATTGGATTTTCTAAAATATCAATATCAACAATTGCTGACATAAAAATCGAATCTGCAAAATCAGACTTACAAATAGAGTTAAATGTATCCACATCATTTCTGTTTAATGCATCTTTTAACTCCTGAGTATAAATTAGCTCAATTGCATCGTCTACCGCAATATGATAAATGATTGCGGTTATTTGCTTTGAAAAATCAGAATCATTAAAGTAAATTGATTTTAAACCATCTAAATAGTCTAAATCTGTAATGGCCTTTAAGGGATTTTTTAAAATTTCATCTTTTTTTAAAACAAATACTGCAATATATCTCTCTTTGAAATTTTCATCCAAAAGTTTAATAGTTAAAATCTCATTTACAAAAGCAATAATTTCTCTGGGAGTGATTCTTTTATTTAAAAACTCATAAACTTGTATTACTAAACGTAATTCATTTGTATCATAATTAATAAAAGCTTTCTCCCATTGGTTCTTAAAAAACTGCTTCCAATCAGACATAATCGGGAGTGTTACTCTAAAAACAATGTCAAAAGTTTTATTCACGTAATCATCACCAAAAGTTTTATCAGTTCCATCGATATTCAATTCCTTAAAAGCATTTTGAATATGCTCTCTATCGAAAGGTAATACCACCTTAATATTTTTATAATTTTTCTCTGCAAAAAATATATGAATAGAAGACCAAATATTTAGAATATGTTTTTTAGGTAACCTGTCAAAATTATCAAAGACTAAGATTATTTTTTTATTTAAATCTTCGTCAATTTCCTCCATCCATTTTTGAAAATCTCTAACAGATGGTTGGTTTTCAGAAATTGTTTCAATTTTTGTTTCTTCTTTCTGTTTATTAGTATATACCTGAAAAGTTTCTTCAGCGGCATATCGAAATGACCTACAAAATCCCCTTTTATTTTTCCAATTTCTAATAAGATTGTAAATATAAATACCAATAACAATAAAAATTGGAAAAGCTACCAATACTAATTTCCAAAACCATGATTCTATTTGAAAGAAATCTTTAATAGAATCCTTAAATACATTGACAGTCGGAATATAAACAATAGATAGCAAGCTAAAAATAAATCCAACACTTAGGTACGGCTGATTAATGGTAGTTGTTTCTTTTGAATTAGCCAATAATATCTTTAGTTTATCATCCCAATTTTTTTTATCATTCTTTTTAAGAAGATCTTTGTCATTTTTAATGAACTCAGTTAGTTCTACTAATATAGCTTTTCTTTGCTCATCTTCCTGATGCCCCCAGACATCATAGATAAAGAATTTATGAGTTTTTTCTACTTTTTTCTCTATTAATTGTACTAAATTACTTTTTCCTGACCCCCAAGTTCCATCTATACCAATAATCTTAAATCCTTCCTCATCGAGAATTTTTTCACTTATTACTGTTGCTATTTTATCTTGGGATTTATTTTTAAACAAGTCTTCACCTAAAGGTTTATTAGTTAAGAACTTATATTTGTTTTCATTACTGTCATTATTTTTTTTCTCCATATTTTGAATTTTCCCAGTTATTGTGTTGTAATTAGTTTTTATATCTCAAAAATAGGGAAAATAACAATAAATATCAATGTGGTTTCCCGTATATATGCATGATTGTTAATTATTTTAGTAAGAAAAATTGACAATATTGACATAAAAAATCCCAACTCTCGTCAGGATTATTCATTTATAAGTTTAAAGAAATCAGATAAACTAATTTTTCTTGCTTCACATATTTTAAAAAGTGTTTCGACTGGTACTCTGTAAGTTTCTTCACTTTTAATTTTTCTAATGGTACTTTCTTCTACGCCATGATTTTTGGCAAAAGAATTTTGTGACTTGCCTTCTTGAAGCCAAGGTATCAACCATTTTTTTGTAATGTATAAACAAATTTTTTCGTTTATATCTGTCATAGAAAACAAATGAAGTAATTAAATAATAAAAAATCACGGTCGATCGACCGTGATTGAAATTCTTTTACTACATTTATAAAAAATACAAACAATGAAAAAGATAAAAACAGATTTTGCTCCCCGGTTTAGGGCAGGCAAGAAGCACTCCGGATTGCAGTTGATGGAAACGTTCTTTCAGTTCAATGAGCTGGATGTTTCCAAAGAAAGGCTCAGTAATATTATGAATTATGCGGTAAAGAGAAATAGCTGGATCAATGAAGATCCGGCGGTGATCTTCCAGTTTCACCAGTCGATGAGGTCGTTGATCCGGGCAGGATATCTCATCATGCTGAAGGAAAGGCAATGGACGGTCGATACCCGGCCGGAAAAGATTTCCCCGTTGGTTCTTGGTTTGCTTTCGGAGAAGGAATACCGGAATCCGCTGCTGGTTTTCAAAACAGCATTCAGGGAATACAGCATCAAGGAATTTGATTATTTTATGTCTGGAATTGCCTATTTCTCAATGGGCGTTTATGAAAACCTACCGGAAAGAAATATGGTTATGCCCTACATCCATACGGTTAAAATGCTGGATGCTGCACACCTTATTCTTCAAAGAAGGAGAGAAAAGAAGATGGCTGACACCACTTCAGGATAAGAAGGTTGAGCAGCTAAATAAATGATTGGGAGTATTTGATACAGATGAAGCGTTTTTCTGACGCAAAGTTTTCATTTTTGAAACTGTTGATGGTAAGAAAGCAAAGAATAGAATCAACGAAGTTGATTCATCGAAGCGTATGGATAAGCATACTGCTTCATCAGCGACAAAGTCGCATCACTTTGCTCCTTAAGATAAAGCGGAATTATTAATAAACTTTGCGTTTATCTTTTTAATCAAAAAATAATTTCAAACTGAATCAAAAAATAATCAATCTGGTTTATTGGTATAAGAAGTAGAATTAACATTTTTATAAAATACAATCGGGCACATCCAGGTATATAATACCATAATTTTTTCTATATTTAGAAGAAGTATAGTAGTATAATGTTTACGAATGTTTAAAAAAACGGCTTGTGTTTGTATTTTGCACTCTAAAGCATGCCTGGAAATATAATATAAAAAAAAGACAATGCCGATAAACCCAATACCTCCGGACGGAGGCATGTTATATAAAGAAACAGATATGGCTCAGTTTTTCCCTGAGCCGTTAAATGCAATAACTGCTCTATTATTTTTAGCCATAGCCATTTTTTGGACCCTTAAAATGAAGGGTAATTTTAAGGAATATCCTTTTTTAACCTACTGCTTAGTTTTATTATATATTGGTGCCATAGGGGGAACTGTTTACCATTCATTCAGACAATGGCCGGTATTTATCATGATGGATTGGATGCCCATTATGTTGCTCTGCTTATCTGCCGGATTTTATTTTGTAGCTCAGAGCATCAGATGGTACTATGCTGTTTTAATGGTTCTTGTATATCTCCTACTTATGTTTGCTTTGAGAAATTGGATTTTGGTAGATAATACTTCTCTCTTTATCAACGTAAATTATGCAATCATGGCTTCATTTGTGCTTTTTTCGGTATTAAGTTATTTAATCTATACCAGGTGGAAAGCAGGTAAATGGGTAGGCTTTGCTTTATTGTCGTTTGCTCTCGCACTCACTTTCCGCATCGTTGATAAATGGGAATGGTTGAGTTTCGGAACACATTTTTTATGGCATACTTTTGGGGCGGTAGCCACATTTTGCATGTTTAATTATATCTATCTTACGCGGAATACAATTAGAAAAACATAAGTAGTTTTTATTTTCTTTGAAACTCTAATTTATGCATAGATAATTTGAAGGCAATGTTTATTTAATTTTGTGAAATTCAGAGTCTGATTCTTTTAAGGTTGAAAGAAAAACGATTACTTATATTTAACACGAAAAGCAAATTTAAATGTTCAAAAAAGTAAGCACTGTGTTTACCTGATCCTATTATCACCCTGGAAAAACGCTTTCCGCAAACTTGAAAGAATTAAGAAATAAAAAACGGCAAATATCTAAGATATTTGCCGTTTTAGTGACCTCGACAGGATTCAAACCTGTAACCTTCTGAGCCGTAATCAGATGCGCTATTCAGTTGCGCCACGAGGCCTTTCTTAAAGGTTTGCAAATATAACACTTTTTTCTTTTCTTTGAAATATGAAACTAAGAATTTTACTATTATTTGTGTTTTGTACTCTAATTTCCTGTAAAAGAGAACAAAAAATATCGTCTAATGATTGGAATGTGATCTCAAAAAGGCTTAAATACAAGGATGAAGCTAATGGATTGCAGGTAAAATCGGGAAATTACACCTATGATTTTAAGACCAATCAGGTTCCTTTTAAGAAAGTGATCTTATTAAACGCAAGTTTGATGGGGTATGTTTCGGCCTTACATGCAGAAGATTTAGTGATCGGAGTTTCAAGTCCTGAGTATATTTATTCAGAAAAAATTCAAAGCTTAATTAAAGAAGGAAAGATCCAGAATGTAGGAAGTGACCAGAAATATGATGTTGAAAAAATAATCTCTTTAAAACCTGATGCGATTTTTACAAACTATATTGCCAGTTTTGAAAATACCTATCAGTTATTGAAAAATAACGGAATACAGGTTGTCTTTTTTGATGAATATCTAGAGCAGAAACCACTTGAGAAAACCGCTTACTTAAAAGTTTTTGGAAAGTTTTTTGGAAAAGATAAAGAAGCTCAGGCTCAATATCAGGAAATCGAAAAGAATTACAATGAACTCAAACAGCTCGCCTTAAAAAGTAAGGAAAAGCCACTTGTTCTAACCAATGAAATGTATGGTGATGTTTGGTATTTGTCAGGCGGTAAAACATTTGTTGCGAATTATCTTTCAGATGCCAATGCAGAATATATTTTGAAAGATAACAAAGAAGAGAAAGCTGTTTCTATGACTTTTGAAGAGGTTTTCGCAAAGTCAGATAAAGTTCAGTATTGGGTAAATGCCGGAAATCATACTTCTAAAAAAGAAATGCTGAACATGAATCCTTTCTATGGGAAATTAGGAGTATTCACAAAAGGAAAGATCTATAGTATTTCCGGAAGAGAAAAACAAAAGGCCAACGATTTCTTTGAAAGTGGTGTAGTACGTGCAGATTGGGTTCTTAAAGATTATATTAAGATTTTCCATCCTGAACTTCTGCCAAATTATCAGTTGGTATACATGAAAGAATTGCAATAACTCGGAGTATTTGTTTATTTTTGTAGTGCTTTTTTAGAAGGTATGTGGAAAAAAATAAAACAACTGCTGTTTATCATTCTGATTTTGAATGTAGTGTTCATTGTATGGGGGAGATTTTTCAATCCACCCATAACCATTACTCAGATTGGAGGACTTTTTGAGTATGGAAAACTGCAAAGAGATTACATTTCTTATGATGAAATGGGCAATAATGTAAAGAAAGCAGTTATTGCTTCTGAAGACCAGAAGTTCTTTACTCATAATGGTTTTGATTATGTTGCTATTGAAAAAGCAATGAAAAACAATGAAAAAGGAAAAAAAGTAAGAGGTGGAAGTACCATTTCTCAGCAGACCGCAAAGAATATTTTTCTTTGGCAGGGAAGGAGCTGGATAAGAAAGGGATTGGAAGCTGTATATACTTTTATCATAGAGAAAGTATGGGGGAAGGATATTATTTTAGAAAGGTATCTTAACTCCATCGAAATGGGGCGTGGCGTGTTTGGAATAGAGGCTGCATCTGAATACTATTTCGGAAAGTCTTCCAAAGATCTTACGAGCTCCGAAGCGGCCTGGATAGCTGCTGTTTTACCTAATCCTAAAGAATATGATCCTAAGAATCCGTCCTCTTATCTGACAAAGAAACACAACTGGATTTTGCGACAAATGAGAAATGTTAGTTTGAAATAGTATCTTTGTACTAATGAAATTTTTCAATTCCAGCACAAATTTTGAATCTGTTCTTAAAAAATATTTTTCTTTTAAGAACGAAACCCTTTCCTTAGAGCCATTTGCGGAGTTTTTAGAAAGTATAAAAAGATCTGATTTTACGGATGTTCTAAATTTCTTTAGAAATAATCCTGATTTTACTGAAAACTTTAAGCATTATATTCATAATATTTTTGAAGGAAGACCCTTTAATTTGTCTCTTACAGAAGCCAATATTCTTTCTGAAAACGCTTTCTTTCCTGAGCTTAAAAAAAGGATTCTTAACAAAGTCCTGCCACCTGTAGAAAAGGAAAAAACAGTTTGGTATCTGATAGATAATATAAGTCTGCGACCAAAGAAAGACCTGGAATATCTTCATAATTTACCCGAAAATGAGGTCAATGAATTTCTTACGATTTTAGGGGTTTCAGATTTTATAACCAACAATAACGTCAAAAAGGAACTCGTTTTTTCTATGAACATTCTTTCATGGCGGGTAACAGGAATGGCTATGGAAGTGGAAGTTGTAAGAATGGCTCCTGAATATAGAAATTTCGACAATCCTTTTCTTGCCTTACAAAATGAACTGGAAGGACTTGCTGCAGAGCTTGAAACGAATCCGGATCTCCAGTTACATTCTAAAGACAGTCGCTATAAGCAGATTAAAATATACACGCAGCAATGTCAGGAGTTTGTAAATATTGCTTTTAAAAACTCTTCTAAATATGGGATTTCAGGAAAGATCAATCAGTCTCTTTTGAAGATCCGTCAACAGACGGAAAGGATCTATGAAATAGTAAAACTACTGGTTATCAATAATGATGATGATGTTATTATTAAATCCAAACAGCTGGTTTTTAATATCCTCAGTTATAAATCCCATAAGAATAACATTTCAGAACTTATTAATGACAGTACAAGGTTGATCTCTCACCTTATCACTAATCATACAGCCGAAACAGGATCCCATTATATTACATCCACTAAGAAAGAATACATGAAAATGTTCTACAAAGCCAGTGGTGGTGGGATTATTGTAGGAGCGCTTTGTGTTTTAAAAATGCTTTACGGATATATTCCCGGAAGTGATTTTTCTCATGCATTTCTGTATTCTATGAATTATGCAATGGGCTTTGTCATGATTTACCTGATGAGTTTTACACTGGCAACTAAGCAGCCCGCAATGACGGCTGCTACTATGACCAAGGTATTGTCGGAAGAAGGAAACAGTAAAAGGAATAATACGGAATTTGCCCATCTGGTATCCAAATTATTCAGAAGTCAGTTTATTGCTTTTGTGGGAAATGTAGCACTTTCATTTCCAATTGCTTTGGCTATAATTTATGGATTGGATGTATTTTTCTCTCAAAACCTTGCGGCAGAAAGATCGGATAAATTACTTAAAGATTTAGACCCTTTTCAGTCGAAAGCTATTTTACATGCTAGTATTGCCGGTTTTTACCTGTTTATTTCTGGGATTATCTCGGGGAATATCGGTAATAACTCGGTATTCTATCAGATCCCTGAAAGGATAGCAAAAAACATTTCCATTAGAAAGTTGTTAGGAGCGAAATTTGCTAAAAGTCTTTCTAAATATTATGCTAAAAACTGGCCCGGAATTGTTTCCAATTTTTGGTTTGGGGTTTTCCTTGGAACTACAGCTCCGGTAGGATTGTTCTTTGGGCTGGATCTGGATATTCGACATATTACCTTTGCAGCAGGAAATTTTGCTATTGGATTATATGGGAAAGATTTTTCTGTAGATTCTTATACCTTTTGGATCTCTTTTTTCACTGTATTCTTAATTGGATTCTTTAACTTCTTGGTAAGTTTTGGTTTGTCCATGTTTTTGGCATTCCGATCAAGAAAATTGAACTTTGGACAGGTAAGTGAAATTTATAAAGAAATATTCAAATACTTTTTCAATCATCCTTTCAAGTTTTTCTTTCCACTGAGCTCGGGATTAGATAAAAAAGCAGACGATCTGATGAGTAATACCATGTCTACAAAATCTGAAGATCATTAAATTTATCATCCCCAAATTTGTCCTGAAATTTTTTAAGATAGAAGCTTCTGCGCATTTTGAAATCATTTTTCAATAATGGAGAATCTATTTTTATAATGATGCACTTATCCTGAATGCCAACACTTCTGATTTCATTGAAAAGACTTTCGTCAAGATAGTCTTCAAGAAAATCTTTAATTTCAAATGCTATTAGTTTGTCCTCAAAGCCATGTATTCTGGCGAAGGATTTTACTAATTCTGATGACTGATATTCTCGTTTTTTCTTTCTCATTGTTATTAGGTGTGGGTTCGAGGTTCGAAATGCAGGTTCAAGGTCCAAGGTATATGTTTCGAGGTTCTTGAGGAATGTTTATTGTGTTTAAAATATGCTATGGTTTGCTTTCGTTCCGGTTTTCTTTTACCTATTTTTTATAGTTATTAATTTTTCCGCCTAATGTATTATATTCTGTCTTTAATGTTTCAAATTCTAACACGAATTCGGGATATAGTACTGTAATTTTTTCTAAATGATGTATTGTTTAATCATTACTTGCATGGCTGAATACTAAAAAGCGGATGTAATCATTTTTGTAACAGGAAAAATTAATTCTACGTTCCACACCGAGCACCGCATCATATCTCAAAAATTATACTTTCTTCATTGATCTTTTTTACCACACTTTCTGTGCGTTCCCTATGGGTATCCGTAATGAAAATTTGTCCAAAATTCTCCTGATTCACGAGTTCAATAAGTTGAGCAACACGGTGGTCATCCAGTTTGTCAAAAATATCATCTAAAAGAAGAATGGGAGTCTTTCCTGTTAATTCTTTTACAAGGCTCATTTGAGCAAGTTTCAATGAAATAAGAAAGGATTTTTGCTGACCTTGAGATCCTATTTTTTTAATTAAAACAGCATCCATTTCAAAAAGGAGGTCATCTTTATGAATCCCTTTTGAAGTGTAGGTTAACATTCGGTCTCTTTCCAGGCTTTCTTTTAATAAATTTTCAAAAGAGTTTTCCAGTAAATGAGATTCGTAGATCACGGAAACCATTTCTTTTCCCCCGGAAATAATATGGTAAAAGTTCTGTATGATGGGATTTAGCTGAGAAACGAATTCCTGTCTTTTTTCAAATATTTTAGTCCCGAATTTAGTGATCGGATCATCATAAATTTCTAAAGCGTCTTTATCAAAAAACCTGTTTTTAGCAAAATATTTTAATAAAGCATTTCTTTGCTGAACAATTTTTTGATATTGCATAAGATCAAAAAGGTATCCGGAATCGGTTTGACAGATCATGGAGTCCAAAAATTTTCTCCGGCTTTCCCCGGAATCGGAAATCAGGTTGGAATCATAAGGAGAGATCATTACACTGGGTAAATATCCAATGTGATCAGACATCCTGTCATAGCTTTTATCATTCTTTTTAATGATCTTTTTAGCTTCCTTCGGTTGAGATATTTTCAGAGTATCTTCACTTTCATCATTTTGAATCTCAGCGTCGATCGTAAAAAAGTCTTCTTCCTTTTTGATGTTATTAAGATCTGTATTTCCTAAAAAACTTTTTCCTACAGACAAGTAATGCAATGCATCTAAAATATTGGTTTTTCCTACACCATTATTCCCTACAAAGCAGTTGATCTGAGGCGAAAATTCAAATTTTTTCTCAGCATGGTTTTTAAAATTGTACAGAGAAAGTTTCTTAATAATCATTTGTCAAAAATACTTCATTATTCCTAAAAATAAAAAAGGAAGTGCAGAGCAAGTTTCCACCCCAAAAGAAAAATAAGCGTCATCTCTCTTGTTTTCAGAAAAATAGATAAGAATATAGGTGGCAATACTTGTTAAAAAAAAAGAAAACGAATAAGGATAATCCAGATAGAAACTGGAAATGATGGTACTTATAAATACCAGTAGATAGGCGATGTATTTTGTATTCTGAATACCAATTAATTTTGGAAAGGTTTGTACTGTATCACTTTGCATATCCCTGATATCAAAAGGAAGTACTAAAGCTGTGATAAAAAAGAAGCTGATTAGAAAAATGGGTAGGCTGAACTCTTGTAAAGTAAGCCAACAGTTAATAAGAGCCCATACCAATCCTACATAAAAAACCTTTAACAAAGGAATTTTTCTAATATAAACCTCCAGGAAAATGCTGTTATATAATAATCCTAAAACAACAATAATAAACCATTTAAGTAATCTTATTTCGTTATGATTATGAATGATCAGAAAGGCACAAATTACTCCTGCTATACCATTTAATATTAATATTTTAAAGAAATATTTAGTGTATTGATACTTCGTATAAAGATAACCACTGAAATAGGTGATGAAAATTAAAAAAAAGGAAGGGAAACGGAATGTGTTTTGCTCTCTCATGAAAAATACTGCGAAAAGAGTTCCCATTAAGGAGACATAAATTTGACTGTCTATGCCATATTTTTTCAGTACTTTTAAGAAATTCATTTATCAAAAATAACATTTATGAAAAGATTTTCCAAGGTTTTTATGCTTTTGCTTTTAATGCTGAATTGTTCAGCTGTTTTTGCACAGAAATACTACGATGATCAGTGGAAAAAAATTGCCGACAACAGCCAGAAAGGAGCTTATAAATCAAATCTTCCCATTGTTTTAGACATACAAAAACAAGCTATGAAAGAAAATAATACGCTGCAGTTGATCAGTTCCCTCAAAGCAGAGTTCAGTATTGTAAATCAGACAACAGACGATGATCAGAATAATTCTGCTTCAAAATTCTTTAGTAAACTACAGGAAACCCAAAAGCAACTGAAAGGCAATGAGAAAATGGTCTATGATGTACTTCTGAGTGGTTTCTTTTTAGATTATTATAGCCAGCATTCCTGGGAGATCAATGGCAGAACGAATGTGAATTCACAAGATATTTCACAAATAGAGACATGGAGCAAGCTTGACTTTAAAAATTATCTCAGTAAAAACTTCAAAGATCTCGACCAGCAGAAGCAGGAAATGAAGAAGATAACACTGGAGAAATATAAGGCTGCTTTTTCCAATACTAATGATATCCTCTATTTTCCGACTTTATGGGATTGGTATTCTTTAAGAAAAATCACTTTCTTATCTGATAATGGCCTTTTCACAAAAAATGAAATTAGTGAAAACAGAGTTCAGATTAATACTATTTATGATGAATTAATTGCGCAGAATACAGGAAATGCAAAGCTTTATTTTATGCATCAGAAACTTTCTGAAAACTGTAATTCAAATCAATGTAAAGATAAATTAACCCAACTTCAGAATCTTTTAAAATCAGGTCCGGAAGGAGATTATAAAGTTTTGATTATGGAGGATATTATGAATGAATATCTTGCGAAAAAACAATCAAAAGAAGCATTAGCTATTGCTGATCAGGCCAAAAGCCAATATCCCAAATCTTTATTTCTGGAAAACATAAAAAACAAAGAAAATCAGATTACCAATCCGAATCTTAATATTAAATATGAACAACAGACTCAGGCTAATCTTCCGATTCATTTAGTCACGGAATATAAAAATGTTTCTGAGTTTTCATTGAATATCTATGAGGTAAAAGATAATTTCACTTCATTAATGAAATACATTAATAGCTCCTATGGAAATACATTTGGAGAATTGAAAAAAAATCTTGTAAGAAAAGAAACCTATCAGCTTTCTGATCCCAAGGATTATCAGCTTCATAAAACTTCTTTAGAAATCCAGCCACTTCCTTCCGGTGTTTATGTTGCAGAATATTCTGTTGCAGGCTCCGATTCTAAAGATCTTGATGTCAATCAGAATTTTTACTTCTTAGTTTCTAATAATAAAGTGATCTATCAAAATAAAACAGATAGAAACCAACTTTCAAACGAACTAAAACTGGTAAACAGTGAAAATGGCAAACCGGTTACTAACGAAAATCTTACTTTCTATGAGTTTGTAGCCAATAAAACTTTAAATAAAATAGAAGGAAAAACCAGTGATAAAGGTGTTTTCAAATTTCCTTCAACAACGGATAAAGACTATTACAGAACATTTTTAATTCAGCAGCCAAAGACGAAAGATTATCAGATCATGCAGGTGTATGGTAATGACGGCTACTCTGATGACTATAATCCTAATAAACAAAACCGTACTAAGGCTCAGATCTTTACTGACAGAGCGATTTACAGACCGGGACAGACGGTATATTTTAAAGTAATCAATACCAGAATTGATAAAGAAATAGAGGCAATAGCATCTGGATTAAAACAAAAAATAACATTACAGGATACCAATGGCCAGGAAGTTTCCGTACAGAATTTCAGGACCAATGAATTTGGATCTTATCATGGAAGTTTTATTTTACCAAAAGGAAAACTGAATGGTGCATTCTATCTGATTACTGATGGTGATACCCAGGGATATAAAGATATCCGAGTGGAGGAGTATAAGAGACCAAAATTCGAAGTTACTTTTGATCCTGTAAAAGAAGAATATAAATATGGTCAGACCATAGAGTTAAAAGGAAAAGCAGCGATGTTTTCAGGTGTTGCGCTAAGTAACACAACGGTAAGTTACGAAATCAAAAAACATAATATCCGTTGGAGATATTTTTGGTGGTATCCACAAGGTGATGATAATGAAAACTCTATTCTGGGCGAGGCAAAAACTAATGAAAAAGGAGAATTTGTTATTCGTTTAGATCTTAAAAAAGATGAAAAGCTGGAAGGTATACAGATCGATAACTACGAGATCAATGCTTCTGCAACGGATATTAATGGAGAGACACAGACAGCCAATACACAATTAAAAGTAGCTTCAGTTTCTCATTATATTAAAGCAGAAGAGATCAAGAATACTTTTGCTGATGAGAATGTAAAAGTAAAAGTAGAAACAAAAAATTACAACGAACAGAACCTTAAAAAATCATATCAGGTTAAATTATCCAAATTAGAAACACCTGACAGGATTTTCAGAAGTAATTTCGAAAAGGAAGTTCAGAACTTACCTAAATTCAGTAAAGATGAATTCATCAAAAAATTCCCACATGATCTATATGATAAGAATGATGAAGTAAAGAACTGGAAAGTTGGAAAAGTTATTTTCAATAAAATTCAGGAACCTTCTGCTGATAATACGCAATTAATATCCAATCTTGATTTAGGAAAACTGGAAACGGGAGACTATCAATTGGAACTGTATAATATGGAAGGAAAGGACACGATAAAATCTGTACAGAATTTCAGTGTTTGGGATAAAGGTTCTTTAAAACCCAATCAGAAAACATTCCTGAAGGTTCTGGAGCCTAAAGCTGAAGTAGCAAGAGGTGAAAAAGCAAAAATCTATGTGTATTCAGCAGTTCCTGATGCTTTGGTGAATGTGTTTGTTCAAAACGGATCTGGAAATACAGTTTCTGAAAGTTATAAACTAAAGAACGGAATTTTAGAATATTCAGTAGATGTTCCTAAGGATAAAAGTGTAGCCACATTAAATATCCAGTTTCAGGTTGTGGCATTTAATGATATACAGACTGAATCTGTTAATTTAAAAATAAAAAATTCTGAACAGCCGTTGAAGATTGAAACGGTTACGTTTAGAGATAAACTGGAGCCCAACTCTAAGGAAAAATGGACCGTAAAAGTTTCAGGAAACGAGAAAGAGAAGATCAATGCTGAGGTATTGGCGAATATGTATGATATGTCTTTGGATCAGTTTGCTGTTAATAGCTTTAACTGGCAGAATATTTATACACCATATAGCATTATCACTTCTTATGATATCAGACAGAATCTTCAGCAAAAATATTATCAAAAAAGATTGAAATATTTTAATGGTAAGTATGTTGAGGTACCGGCTTTTGATTGGTTTGATAACTCACTTTATTATGGAGGGGCACTTCAGGAGCTAGAAGGAAAGGTAGCTGGTGTAACAGTGCGCCAAGCAGTAACAGAAGCAGCTTATTCTGTCGCTTTACCAGCACCAACTACAAGAATGAAGGCTAATAATGCTCGTAAAAGTGTAGGTTTTGATGCTGCTAAACAAGCAGACGGTGATGGTGTAATTGACAAAGATGATTCAATAGGAGCAGAATCTTTAGAAAAAGTTCCGGTTCGTCAAAACCTTAATGAAACAGCATTTTTCTATCCTGACCTGAAAACGGATGCAGAAGGAAATGTAAACTTTGAATTTACCTCTCCGGAAGCTTTAACAAAATGGAAGCTGATGTTCCTGGCGCATACAAAAGATGCCAGAGCTGCAACCTTAGAGAAAGAAGTGGTAACACAGAAAGAATTCTCGGTAACACCTAACTATCCAAGATTCCTAAGAGAAGGGGATGAGTTGAATCTTCAATCGAAATTGTCTAATTTAACCGCTAAGAAATTAAGTGGCTCTGCAAATTTACAAATCCTGGATGCCTTTACCAATGAAGATATCTCTTCAAAATTCGGATTGAATTCAAGCACTCAGAATTTTGATTTAAATGAAAGTGGAAATTCAGTAGTAACATGGAAAGTAAAAGTCCCGAATAATGTTTCATCCATCATTTTAAAAGTAGTAGCAAAAGCGGGTGCTTATTCTGATGGAGAACAGCAAGCGATTGCTATTTTACCAAATAGAATGCTGGTAACAGATGCCGTTCCTGTTTTTGTAAAAGAGGGTGAAACGAAGACTTTTGTTTTGGATAACCTTAAAAACGCAACATCAACAAGTATTGCCAATGTTTCAAATACTTTGGAATTGACGACGAATCCTATCTGGGAAATTATGTTTGCTCTTCCAAGTTTGAAAAATGATCAGAACAGTTCAGCTGATGTGATCTTCAATAAATGGTTTGCAGATGTATTGGCTTCTGAGATCTTTAAGGCAAATCCAAAAATGAAAACGATCTTTGAAGAGTACCAAAGCAAAGGATTATTGAATTCTAATCTTGAAAAGAATCAGGAATTAAAGCAACTGTTATTGGAAGAAACCCCTTGGGTACTGGAAAGTAAAAACGAACAGGAGCAGATGCAGAAACTGGCATTATTATTTGATGCCAATACGATGAAGAATTCAATCAACCAGGATTGGGATGATTTCAAAAAATTACAAAATCCGGATGGAGGTTTCTCCTGGTACGCAGGTTATCCTAGTTCTTATAGCGTTTCATTGTATATCCTTAAAAACTTAGGAAAGATCAATGTTTGGTTAAAAGATAATGTAAAAGATTACCAAAGCTCAACACAAAATGAAATGGTTGCTCAATTGGTACAGTATGTAGATAATGAAATCAATAAATATGCTGATACGAAAGAAAATGTGTGGAATAACTGGACTATTGATTATTTGGATACCAGAAATTATTGGGAAAAACAATATCCTTTAAAAGGAAAAGGAGCAACATTAAAAACATTGGTAAAACAAAAAGCTAAAACAGCAAAAATTACAGACTTCACATTCTTTGGACTTCACCGTGCCGCGTTGCTGTTAAGCGATTACGGAATGAAAGATACTTCAGATAAGTTGATGACGTATTTGAAAGAAACTTCTACAGATACTAAAACACAGGGAGTATATTGGAAACAAAACCTTAATGATTGGGGTTGGTTCAGTTCAAAAGTAGTGAATCATGCCGGAGCTTTAGAAGCCTTTAATAAATTGAAACCGAACGATCAGAAATTCATTGAAGATATGAAGATCTGGTTGGTGACTCAGAAAGAAGTCAATTCATGGGGTAGTTCCAGAGGAACTTCAGAGGTGATTTTTACCATTCTTAATTCTGGAAAATCATGGACTGGTGCGGAAAGTGATAAAGCAACAATCGTTTGGGGTGGAAAAGAACTTGCACCACAAACACAGGCAACAGGATATGTAAAATCAACGGTGAAAACAGATATTGTAGATAAGAACTTAGGTACAGTTACCATCACAAAACCTGGCCCTGGAATTGTTCAGGGAGGATTGTTCTGGCAGTATTACGAAGATTTAGATAAAATAAAATCATCAGAAAACTATATCTCCATTACCAAAGAGCTTTATAAAAAAGTAAAAACGGTAAATGGTGAAGAATTGCAGAAAATCTCTGCTGAAACTCCATTAAAAGTGGGAGATAAAGTAACAGTAAGAATGATTCTGAATACAGACCGTGCCATGGAATTTATTCATATTAAAGATATGCGTGCTGCAGGATTTGAACCTGTAGATGTATTGTCAGGATACCAATGGAAAAATAGTTTGGGTTATTATCAGGCTACCAAGGATGCTTCTACTAATTTCTATATTCAATATATGCCAAAAGGAAAATATGTATTTGAATATGATTTTGTAGCCAATGCATCTGGAAAGTTCTCCAATGGAATTACAACCATGCAGAATTATTATGCTCCGCAGATGAATGCCCATACGAAAGGTAGCAATATTCAGATTTTGGAATGATTTTTGGCTAATAGGGAATAGTAAAATAAAAAAGAAAACAAATGAAATTTTCAAAAGTAGTAATTACTGGATTGGTAATGATGGTAGGAGTAAATACTTTCGCACAGAAGAAAGCAGAAAAATTTGAAAAATTAGAGATCGAAATGTTCCCTAAAGCAAAAGACGGATATAAGCAGGTTTATATTCAGCTTCCTGTTGCAAAAAATGAGCAGGATTTAAAGGTTGAATATTTTGTGGGGACTGAAAAGATGTTGGATTGTAATAACTATTTCTTAATGGGCAGTGTGAAATCTCAGGATCTGCAGGGATGGGGTTACAATTATTATGAAGTAGAATCCAATGGTGAGGCAGCAGGAACTTTAATGGGTTGTATGAATAAAAAAGCGACTAAGAAGTTTATTTATATCCAACCAGAAATTGTAAGATATAACAGTAAATTACCTTTGGTATTTTATGTGCCTAAAGATCTCGAAGTACGTTACAGAATTTTACGTCCGGATGCTGCAATGAAGAAAGCGGTTCAGAAGTAATTCATTCTATATTATTATAAAAACTCCTCACATTGTAGAGGAGTTTTTTTGTTTGAATACGTTTAAAAATGTGATCAAACCTGACTAATCCTTTTGCGGCGAAAATTATTTTACAACTAAACCATATTTAAACGATTCTCTGTGAAATGCTGATAACCGACCATTTGTATTGAACATTCTTTAAATTCACTAAATCGGGATTGTTATTTGTAAAATCGAAGCTTTTTTGCATTATATTTGTTGTAAACATGAACCATGAAAAACAATTTATTGATTTTTACCCTTGGTTTTTTTATACTTCCAGCTTTTGGTTGGGCACAGTCTGCGCCGGACTTTAAAGAACTTTTAGACAGTGCAATGGTTCGGGATTCCGATCTTAAGATGCAGGTTACCCAAAACAAACTTACCGATCTTGATGAGCATAAATTGAAAGATATCTTTCTTCCGACTTTGGAATTAAGCGGACAGGTAGGTTACGTGAATGCAACGGCACGTCTAACATCTCCAGAAATTAATCTTCAGCCATTTATACAGATTCCGGAAGGAAGGTATAATAACAATCTGAATATTTCAGGTTTCTCAGGTATCGCAAAAGCTGATGCTAAAATGCTTGTTTATTCAGGAGGTAAAGTAAAATATCTTAAAAAGGCAATTGAAGAAAAGAAAGTATCAGAAAATATTCTTCTTGAGAAAACGAGAGATGAGGTGGTGGCAAGTATTTCTAAGGCATATGATCAGCTGGCTTTAATTCATCAGTCTAAAAATGTTTTGGATGAAAGTAAAAAGAGACTTGATATCAATCGGAAAACAGCAGATAAAGCATTAGGATATGGCTTAATTACCCCTTATGATCATAAGAAGATAGAGCTTGCTCAGGCAACATTAGATGCTAAGATCGTAGAGTATGAAGGGAAAAAAGAGTTGTTGCTGACCCAACTTTATATATTAACGGGAATCAATAAAGAGCGTCTTCGTTTGATAGATCCTGTTTTATCACCGGTTGATATGCTTACCCATGAAAAAGGAATTGAGCAGAGAGCAGAGATCCGTGCCCTGGAGCATGGAATTGTAGCTGCTGACTACAAGATCAAAGCAGAAAGAACATGGATGATTCCAAAGGTTCAGTTGATGGCGTCAGCTTATTATATCGGCTTATATGGAAGCCGGATTAAAACTTCTGAAAATGTAATTCCCGCAATTCCTGCTATTGGTTATGAAGGCGCAAAATTGGACTGGAGACCTACCAATATCAATATATTGCCATTGTTTACCGCAGGGGTAGGGTTTAAATGGGAGATATTTGACGGTAGAGAAGGGAAGCATGCTGAGGAAACAGCCAAAATTGGAAAAGAAGTTTTACAAAATCAGAAAGAAGATGCTTTAAAGAAGCTGACCTTGAATTTAGCAAATAATCAAACCAATTATGATATTGCAACAGCACAGATCGCATTGAAAAGCAAAGAAAAAGAATTAGCAAAAAACGCTTTGGTACAGGCTGAAAAAGAATTCAGATATGGAATGAGCAAGTCATCACAGCTGATAGAAGCTGAAAGTGATCTTGAAGTGGTAGAACTGGAATATCAGAATGCTATTTTTAACCAGCGAAGGGCAGGAATAGAATTGATGCGTTCTACCCAGGAATTGGATATTACCAAGCTTTATTAACCCTCTAAAATTAAAATGATGCAAAAAAATATCTCTATACTATTTAGTTTTCTGGTTTTATTGGGAAGTTGTACTCAAAAAAAAGAAAATCTTAATGATTCTGAAGGGAAGACCAAAAAGGATGTCGTCTCATTTGCTCCAAAGGTAACCGGAAGAATTCTAAAAATATATGTAACGGAAGGTCAGACGGTAAAAAAAGGTGATACCCTTGCTTTATTAGATGTTCCGGAAGTTTCAGCAAAAATTGCCCAGGCACAAGGTGCTGTAAATGCAGCTACAGCTCAAGAGCAAATGGCTAAAAATGGAGCTACGGCTGATCAGTTGAGACAGTTGGAAGCAAAATATAAAGGATTAAAAGAGCAATATGATTTTGCTCAAAAATCCTTCAAAAGGGCTTCCAATATGTATAGGGACAGCTTAATGTCACCACAAGCGTATGATGAGGTCTATGCTAAAGTTCAGGGAGCAAAGGCACAATATGATGCTGTAGTCGCTGAATTGGATGATGTAAAAAGAGGAACGCGTTTCGAAAAAGTAGATATGGCAGCAGGACAGGCTTCACAGGCAAAAGGAGCTTTACAGGAAGCTAATGTAGCATATTCTGAACGGTATGTTATTGCCACAAATGATATGGAAATAGAAACCATCAGTCTGAATGCCGGAGAACTAGCTACAGCAGGTTTTGCATTGTTTAACGGTTATATTCCGGAGAGTACTTATTTCAGATTTACTATTCCTGAAAGTGAAATATCAAAATACAAAAAAGGACAGACTGTAGGAATGCAGGTCGTTTACAATAAAGAAAATGTAGAAGGAACAATTTTGTATATCAAACAGCTGACGAGGTATGCGGATATTACCACTGCCTATCCGGACTATCAACTGCAGGATGCGATTTATGAAATTAAAGTAAAGCCAAAGGATATGAATAAAGCTAAAAATATCCTGGTTAATGCTAATGTTATCCTGAAATAGAAACAAACTGATGAAAGAATTTTTCCGTCTTTTAAAGCGTGAGTTTAAAATGTTTATTAAAAACTCAACCCTGAGAACCGTATTCTTTCTGGCTCCACTATTCTATGCCACGTTGTTAGGGTTCGTGTATAAAAGCGGAAAGGTAGAACATACACCGGTGATTGTGATTGACAGGGATAATACCCCTTTATCCAATCAGCTGGTGGAAATGCTGCAGGATAATAAAGGCATCAGAGTACTTAAATATATTCAGGAACCGCTAAGTATAAAAGATGAGGTGATCAGATATGAAGCTGCAGCAGTAGTGATCATTCCATCAAAATTCGAAGCCGGAATGCTTCAGAAGAAGTATCCCGAAGTAAATGTCTATATCAATACGGGAAATGTGCTGACGGCTAATTTTGCTACAAAAGCACTTCAGCTTACCATCGGAACTTTCTCAGCAGGAGCTTCTATGAAAGCACTTCAAAAAGCGGGAATGCCTGCAACACGTGCTGCTACCCAATTTGAGCCTTTTAAAACAAATTATATTACGCTCTTTAATACAACCAGTAACTACCTTATTTTCATGTGGCCGGCTATGTTGGCTGTAGTTCTGCAACAGGTAATTCTATTGGCAATGGCTGTAAGTTTTGCTGCAGAATTTCAGGGTGGCTCTTTTGTTAAAGAATATTATGGAATGAGAAAATGGGCATTCCCAACCATGCTGATCAAAGTAATTCCTGTCTGGATCTTTTCCATTCTTATCGTGGGAATGTACTATTTCATGCACATGATCTTCAAAGTCCCCATGCCACAGGGAATTTTTAACTTCATTGTGCTTACAGCTGTTTTTGTTGGATCAGCATCTTTTCTGGGTGTTTTTATCAGCATTTTAATTCCGGATGCCCTGAAAGCAACTCAGATTTTAATGGTTATTGCTTCTCCTGCGTTTATTATCAGTGGGTTTACCTGGCCGTTGAATGCGATGCCTGCATTCGTACAATTCATTGCGAATATTATTCCTTTAACGCCTTTCTTACAGGCTTTCAAAATTTTATTGATACAAAAAGGTTCAGTAGAACTTACTTTTCCATATCTGAGACATTTAGGTATTCTTTTAGTTATTTATGCTTTTATCGGGTGGATCGCTCTTAAGATCAAACTATGGCTGATATTCAGATATGTAAAACCTGAGAATCCGAAGGAAGAAGATCCTTTCGATGAAATAGGATAATTTCGAACAAACAAAGCCCGCATCCCGAAGCTCCTGCCTCAAATCTCTCCCGTGTTTTTACGGTTTTTAAAAAAGGATATAAATTCATCAGAAAAAACTAATATCTTTGTTTTTAGAACAATTAAAGAGATAATGGAAAACGTATTTGAAGCACAAGTTGCTCAGAATTATATCAATAGAATAAATAATCTTATTGAAGATACCCACGGTATTTGGGGGAAAATGATGGTGGATCAGATGTTGGCTCACTGTTGCGTTTCTTATGAAATGGTGTATGAACCTGAAAAGCATAAAAAGCCGGGAACTATCGCAAAATTCATATTGAAAAATTTTGTAAAACCTAAAGTGGTTAGCGAAAAGGCCTATCCCAGAGATTCCCCTACAGCACCACAATTTATGGTCGTTGGAAGAAGAGATTTTGAAGAAGAAAAAAAGAGATTAATAGGATTTATTCAAAAGACACAACAATTGGGAGCAGAAGCTTTCGATGGAAAGGAGTCTTTCTCTTTTGGTAAACTAAAATCCCACGAGTGGAGTAATATGTTTGCAAAACACTTAAACCACCATTTATCTCAATTTGGAGTGTAACTCTAAACAGAAGAACTAATAAAACTATTTCCCGCACTAGTTTAAGTTCAACCTTATCATTGATATTGCCAAGGTAATATTTACATAAACCACAAACAAAATGAAAAAACTTTTATTACTCCTTATTCTCATTTCCAATTTTGTCTTTGCTCAGATGCCTAATATTTCTAATGTTTGGCTTAATAACAGCAAAGCCTATACAGGAACCATTGGAAATGATAAACAAGTTATGAAACTTAAGATCAATATTTCTGAACAGGATAAAAAAAATGATCAGGAATATTTTGTTTCCGGGTATTCTCTCGTGGATAAGACCTACACAAAATATGAAGGTAAACTGAAAATCACTAAATATAAAGATACCAAGAAGAAAGGAAGTGTGTACGGTGAATATGAATTAGCAGAAGAAAACAAAGGAAAGCATTCCGGTCTTTTTAAAGGTAAATTTATCTATACTTTTAAGTGGAATAAAACCAATGAGAAGATCGAAGGACAATATATTGAGTTTATAGGTGACTGGAAAAGTTATGATGGAACCTTAGACTTCAAAACCAGTTTGACAAATCAATAGTATGTATTGAGGCTTTCTTTGTTTAGCATTAAATTATTTTTTAAATAAATAGAATATGAAATTAGGCGTATTTTCAATTAGCTTAAGTGTAAAAGACCTTCAGAAGTCTAAAGATTTTTATGAAAAATTAGGTTTCAGTTCTATGGGTGGAAATATGGAACAGAATTACCTGATCATGAAAAACGGAAGTACTTTGATTGGGCTATTTCAGGCTATGTTTGATGGAAATATGCTTACTTTCAATCCCGGATGGGATGAGAATGCCCAGAATCTTGAGTCTTTTGATGATGTACGGGATATTCAGAAGCATTTGAAAGCAAACAATATCCAATTGGATAAAGATGCTGATGAAACAACTTCAGGTCCGGAACATATCTTTCTTAAAGACCCGGATGGTAATATGATTTTAATTGATCAGCATAGATAGAAAAGGATATGAAAATTTTAAAATGGATCATGCTTGTATTGGCTGCAATACTTATTTTGTGGTTGGTTGCGGCAGCTTTAATTTCAGGTGATTTTAAATATGAAAAATCAATTACCATAAATGCACCGGTTGAAAAAGTATGGCAGAATACCAATACTCTGAAAGCAATGGATCAATGGAGTCCATGGAACAGACTGGATCAGGGAATGAAAAAAGACTGGACGGGAATAATGGGGAAACCTGGTGAAAAAATGTGTTGGAGCAGCAAAAACAAAAAAGCAGGTGAAGGTTGTCAGGAAATAAAAAAAATAGATGTTGCTAATAAAAGAATAGATACTTCAATTAAGTTTATGACGCCTTATGAAAGTGAAGCCGATACTTATGTTAAAGTAATTGCTGAGGGAAAGGGTAGCAAAGTAACGTGGGGGTTCACTTCTCAGATTCCATTTCCTTTTACCATCATGAAATTATTTATGAATGTAGATGGTTCCATAGGAAAAGATTATGAGAAAGGGCTTTCGATGTTAAAAGAAATTTCAGAAAAACCTTAAACGTACACAATTAAACTAACTAAACTTTAAAAAATATTTATGGCAACAGTAAACGTTTATTTAACATTCAATGGAAACTGTAGGGAAGCATTTGATTTTTACAAATCTGTTTTTGGTGGAGAATATCCTTATATCGGAACTTTTGGGGAAATGCCTCCAATGGAAGGAAAGGAAACTCCTGAGGAAGACAAAGATAAAATTATGCACGTTTCTCTTCCGATTTCTAAAGAAACAATATTAATGGGAAGTGATACAGGTAAAGACTGGGCTTCTCAATTAATCCCTGGAAATAATATTTCAATTTCTATTAATACGGAATCAAAAGAGGAAGCAACAAAATTGTTCAACGGACTTTCTGATGGTGGGCAGGTAACAATGGCGCTGGCAGATACTTTCTGGGGAGCCTATTTTGGAATGTTTACAGATAAATTCGGGATCAACTGGATGGTGAACTATGATGATCCTGCAAAGACACAGGCTCATCCTTAATATTCATATTTTAGATACGAAATATAGTTAAAAATAACCGACGGGATATCCCGCCGGTTTTCATTTTATTATACATTTGCATTCCATTTTTTTTTAAATTTGAAAAAGAGGGTTCAGTTTTGAAAATTCAATTAATCTGGAATTCTTATTTTAAACAACACAATTAAACAAATGATGAAATTTACAATCGATGAAATCAAAGCCGAGTACCGGAAAGTAAAAAATGAGCTTAATAAGAAAGAAATTCTGACAGGGCAGATAACTTTCCATAGATTTTATTAACTTACAAAAAACACATACAAAATGATTTTAAAAATACTAACCATTGCATTGATTCTTATTGCAGTGTACATGGGTTTTAAACAAGGTTTAGCAATGGTTTCAGGAAAGCCGGAAATGTTGCAAATGCTTGGAAAATTAGGAATGAATAATACTGCAATTATGATTTTAGGGGCAATTACCCTAATGAGTGCAGTAATGATACTAATTCCACAGACCTTTGTTTGGGGGAATTTTTTGATGGCCGGAACAATATTATTAATCATGTGTCTAGAATTATTTCATGGAGATATCAAGGGCGCATTAATAGAACTTCCCTTCATTGCTTTGAATCTTGTTATTATTTACTTAAATTATCCATTTAAATTTTCATGAAAAAGATCCCTTATCTGCTGATCATATTTTCAATGTGTTCAGCGTGTGCTCAGAAAAATGATGATAAAAAATTAATTCAAACCCAACAAAACGTAAAAAGTAATATGGATACAACAAAACTAAATGAAACGGTAAAGAAAGCTTTTGAGGCATGGCAGAGTGGTGATGCAGAAGCTTTTACTTCTTTCTTCACTACAGATTCAAAATTATATGATGATGGAAACCCAAGAGATTTTAAGAAATTTGTGAAAGATGCCTGTGGTCATGAAAAATTTACATCCATCGATAAGATTGAAAATGATGGTAAAGCTATTTACGGACAGTTTCACACAGAAAGCTGGGGTGATTTTAAAACCTTTTTTAAGTTTAATTTAAATAATGAGGGGAAGTTTGACACCCTGGAAATTGGTCAGGCAAATTAATAAAGAATAAACGCAGAAGATCAGTATGGAGATTGTAAGGTCATTGGCTTTGGTTATTTTTATTTTAGCAACCACATTTTCGTTTGCTCAGAAAAATAACCTGGGAGCTTGGTATATGTATTTTGGAAACAATAAAATTAATAAGAAATGGAATTGGCATAATGAAATTCAGTATCGTAATTTCGATGCAGTTGGAGATCTGGAACAGCTGTTAGTCCGTACAGGGATTGGCTATGATCTTTCAGAAAACAATAATAATGTTTTACTGGGATATGGCTTTATTTTAAGTCAGCCTTATGTAAATGGAGAGAAGAAAGAAAATATTGAACACCGGATTTTCCAACAGTTTATCACGAAACAGCAGTTTGGAAGGATCTATCTTCAACATCGTTATCGTTTGGAAGAACGTTTTCTGGAAGATGATTTCAGAATGAGATTCCGGTATTTTCTGGGCCTTAATATTCCGATCAATAACAAAGAAATGCTGCCAAAGACCTTTTATGCTTCCGTTTATAATGAAGTTTTCCTACACTTCAACAGTCCGGTATTTGATCGGAATAGGGTATATGGAGCTTTAGGATATGTGATTAATAAAAATTTGAGAATTGAAGCCGGTTATATGAATCAGCTCCAGGAAAATAAAAACAGAGGCCAGATTCAGATTGGATTTTATAACAATATTCCATTTAACAAAAAATAAAACAATAAAAAACACTTATGCATTCAGGAAAAAGATTTGGAGCACTCGAATTTGCAATATGGACAAGAAGGAGTATTTATGTTCTGGCCATTTTAGCAGCTATTCCTACAACGTTATATTATTGCGGTTGGAAATTTGTTTCATTCCCATGGCAGCCCATTGCAATTATGGGAACTGCAGTGGCGTTTATAGTAGGTTTTAAAAATAATGCCAGTTATAGCAGGCTTTGGGAAGCAAGACAGATCTATGGTTCAATCATTAACAATAGCCGAAGTTTTGGATATATTTTAAGAGATTCTCTTTCAGAAAAAGATCCCGCTAAAGTAAAAGAAATGTTCTTACGTCATTATGCATGGTTAACGGCACTTCGCTTTCAGCTTAGAGAACCCAGAGCATGGGAGAATATGAATACGGTACAATTTGATGAGTATTCAAAAAAGTATGATATTCCTGAAAGACTTTCCAAACTTGATGATGAATTGAGAAATTATCTTTCTGATGATGAACTTCAGTATATCCTGAGCAAAAAAAACAGAGCGACACAATTAACAGCGATGCAAAGCAGAGAGTTAATGGAAGCCTATGCCAATGGAAAAATTAATGATTTCCAATGGACGCAGATCAATCAGCAATTGATAAAGTTTACAGATGATCAGGGAAAAGCGGAAAGAATTAAAAATTTCCCTTATCCACGGAATTTTTCTTCTATCACTACCTATCTTTTATTATTGTTCATTGTTTTTGTTCCTTTTGGATTGTTGAAAGAATTCGATAAACTGGGTGAGGGGACTTTATTGGAAGGTTTTACCATATGGTTTAATATTCCATTCTCATTATTGGTGACCTGGTGTTTCCATACCCTAGATAGTGTAGGAGAAGCTTCTGTAAACCCTTTTGAAGGAAGCCCGAATGATGTTCCCATTACACAGATCAGTCGGACAATAGAGATTGATATGAGAGATATGCTGGATGAGTCTGATCTTCCGTCAGTAATTACGCCTAAGAACAATATTGTCCTTTAGAATACACATATGATGCAAAAAATTTATTTAGATTCCAATATAATATTAACATTAATAAATCATAAATAAATGATTCACAATTACGTCATAATATCAATCGCAGTTTTGTTGTCTGTGATGATATTAGTAATGATCGGGCAAAAACTGAAAGTAGCCTATCCAATTTTCCTTGTAATAGCAGGGTTACTGATAAGCTTTATTCCAGGAATGCCTCACATTGAAATAGAACCGGATTTGGTTTTCCTTATTTTTCTGCCACCTATTTTATTTGAAGCAGCCTGGTTTACCTCCTGGCAGGATTTTCATAAATGGCGGAAGCAGATCTTCTCGATGGCTTTTGGACTGGTATTTCTCACCTCAATAGTGGTGGCATATCTTTCATCATCTATTATTCCTGGACTTACTGTAGCAATGGGATTTTTATTAGGGGGTGTGAATTCTCCACCTGATGCAGTTGCTGCAACCTCAGTTTTAAGAAATATGAAAATTCCCAAGAAGATCACCAGTATTCTGGAAGGAGAAAGTTTGATTAATGATGCATCGAGTTTAATTGTCTTTAAATTTGCTTTAGCGGCTGTGATCTCAGGACAGTTTATTTTCAGAGATGCTGTTCAGGATTTCTTTATTATGGCTATTGGTGGGATTGCTATTGGAATTGCCGTAGGTTTTCTGTTTGGAGCCTTACTTCGTATTATACCTTCCAATTCTAATATTGATACTATTATTACGCTTATTGTTCCTTACATTATGTATGTGGGAGCAGAACATTTTCATTTTTCGGGAGTGTTATCAGTAGTTGCAGGTGGATTACTGATGTCATATAATTCACATTGTTATTTAAGCCATACCTCAAGAATTCAGTCGGGAAATGTGTGGAGTGTTTTGATCTTTTTGATGAATACGATCATTTTTATTTTAATAGGCCTTGAACTGCCTATTGTTATTGCTGCCATGAAAGAGTATACTATTTCGGAGGGTATTTTTTATAGTATAGTAATTGGTGGTGCCATTATTCTGACAAGAATTGCATATAGTTATGCCTTAATGTATTTCCCGAGACTTTGTTCAAAAGAACTCAGATTAAAAGTTCCAAAGCCAGACTGGCGGGAGCCTTTTATCATTAGTTTTGCGGCAATGAGAGGAGTGGTATCGTTGGCTGCGGCATTATCTATACCTGCATTTTTACCCAATGGAGATGCCTTTCCACATCGTAATATTATTTTATTCGTAACTTTTGTTATTATTTTAATTACTTTGGTGGGGCAGGGATTATTGTTGTCTCCTATTTTAAAATTATTAAAAATAAGTGATGCCGGAAGTGAAATACCTGAAGAAAAACAGGAAGTCATTTTAATGAGAAAGCTAAAAGAAACAGCTTTGCATAAATTAGATACTGATTTCTCAGAATTAGCAGAAAAAAATAGCCTGGTACGTCATCAAAAACATAAATTGGAAAATGAAATGATGATGATGGCAGATAAAGCCCAGTGTATGGCTTCTACCGGAGACTATGTTTCAGCAATGAACGAGAATAAAGATGTTTTGAGACAGGTGATCCAGGCACAGAGAAATGAGCTTCATCGTATGAAACGGGAGAAGATATTTGATGATCACGTGATGCGGACGATCGAAATGCAGCTTGATTTTGATGAAGCTAAAATTACAGGATTTACCCACGGATAAATTTTAAATAAAATAAAAAAAGTAGAAATGAGTACTCCAATTATTGTTCAATACAAAGTAGAAGCACCCGTTGATGAGGTTTGGGAAGCACTAACTGATAAAGAGAAAATGAAATCGTGGTATTTTGATATATCAGATTTTGAATTGGAAACCGGAAAGCAATTTAATTTCTATGAACCGGGAGAAGCTAAAAAGTACCATCATCAAGGTAATGTTTTAGATTTTACGGCCAATGAAAAATTAAAGCATACCTGGTCTTATCCTGAATTTTCCGATGCAGAGACCATTGTTACATGGGAACTTCAGCCTGACGGAAAAGACACAATAGTTAAGCTCACTCACGATGATATCGATCATTTCAAAGAATTGGGTGAAGGGTTTTCTCGGGAAAGTTTTACAGAAGGATGGAATGCCATTATCGGACAAAGTCTGAAATTGTATCTAGAAGATAAATAATAAAAAACGCAAAGACGCAAATGAGTGTCTTTGCGTTTTACTTATAAATTAAAAGTTATGATAAAATATAATTCTTTACGTCCTATACTCTGGACACAAAACCTGGATGAAACCATCGGTTTTTACATTCACACTTTAAGTTTTACGTTGGTAGGAAGAAATGATGAATGGGAATGGGCAACGATTCGTAAAGATGATGTAGAGCTTATGCTTTCAAAACCTAATGACCATGAGAAGTTTAATGGAATAGGTTTTACAGGTTCATTTTACTTTAATGTAGACCATGTAGATGATCTTTGGGAAGAATTAAAAGATAAAACGGAAGTTTGTTACGAAATTGAAACCTTCGACTGGGATATGCGTGAATTTGCCATTTATGACAACAATGGATATATATTACAATTCGGTCAAGCTGTTGATGAAATTAGTACAACGGAATAAAATTTGCTATTTTTGGTGAAATATTTGGAAATTCAATGAAAAAAAATATAATAGCTGGTTTTGCAGCGATTTTAATGTTGGTGTCTTGTAACAATGATAAGAAGATATTGAATAGTTTAACTGATTATAACAATTCAATGGAAAGCAAAGGATATCATTTTGGTGATAAACTTGAGATTCCTAAAGATGTTGCAGATAATGCTGAAAGTATTACCATTAGTTTTGGAGATAAAGAAACTTCGAATTTAGTGATTGATCCTAAATTTTTCACATTAGGAGATAATGCGGTAACCTTCAATATCAAAACTAAAGGAGGTGAAACTTTGAATCAGGATGCAACGATCAATGTTTTTGCTAAGAATCCTGAGAAAAAGATCTCTTATCAGATTGTTGCAGAATATCCACATAATCCGGCCAATTTCGTTCAGGGGTTTCAGGTAGAAGGCAACACAATTTATGAGAGCGATGGGCAGAACGGGTCTTCACAAATTCTAAAATATACATTGGGAACCACAACTCCTCTTGCATCAACAAAACAGGCACAGGAAGATTTTTCTGAAGGAAGTACTATTGTTGGTGATAAAGTATATCAATTGACCTGGCAGAGCAAAAAAGGATATATCTATGATAAAAGCTCTTTAAAGCTTCTGTCGGAATTTGCATATCCTAATGTATTAGGAGAAGGATGGGGACTGACGTATGATGGAAAAAACCTTATCGCTTCTGATGGAAGTAAATTATTGTATTTCCTTGATCCTAAAGATCCTTCAAAATTAGTAAGATATATTGCTGTGGCAGGGAGTGCTCAGGCTTATGATCAGTTGAATGAATTGGAATATTATAATGGATTTATTTATGCGAATGTTTGGCAAAAGCCAATTGTTTTAAAAATTAATCCTGCCAATGGAGAAGTTGTTGGTACATTTGATTTTACAGATATCGCCAAGCAGAATACCAAAGGAAGTGATGATGTACTAAATGGCATCGCTTTTAAAGGTGAAAATATGTTGGTGACAGGAAAGAACTGGTCGAAGATTTATGAAGTTGCAATTAAATAATCAAAAGTAATTTTGTTTACATAAAATCGAAATAGCGCTCTTTTGGGGCGCTATTTTGATGAGATAGATAGCTATTATAAAAGAGTGAAATAAGCTAATGTATATTCTTAAAATTATAGGATGGGTCAATGAAATTAGTTGACCAAGTGATAAATTTTCCTATTTTTGAGAAAATATTAGAAATTCAGTGAAATTAAAGCTAGCTGTAACTTTTGCGTCAATCTTATTGTTAACATCTTGTAATAAAAACAAAAAGATCCTGGATACTTTAAGCGATTATAATAATTCGATGGAGCAAAGGGGCTATCATTTTGGTGATAAGCTGGAGATCCCTAAAGATGTTTCAGATAATGCAGAAAGTATTGCGATAAGTTTTGGAGATCATGAAACTTCAAATTTAACAATTGATCCTAAGTTTTTCACTTTAGGAGATAATGAGGTGAGTTTCATCATTAAAATAAAGGAAGGAGAAACATTAAATCAGGATGCTACGATCAATGTGTTTGCAAAGAATCCTGAGAAGCAAATTTCCTATGAAATCAAAGCAGAATACCCACACGATCCGAATAATTTTATTGAAGGGTTTACTCTGGAAGGGAGTACCGTTTATGAGAGTGCGGGACTTAAAAATACCTCGAAAATTCTAAAATATACATTAGGTGAAATGACACCTATTACTTTAACCAAACAACCCAATGATATTTTTTCTGAAGGTTGCGCCATTGCAGAAGATAAAATATTTCAGCTAACCTATCAAAACAGAAAAGGTTTCGTGTATGATAAAAACACCCTGAAACTTCTTTCTGAATTTCCACTACCAAGTGTAATTGGTGAGGGTTGGGGATTAACATACGACGGAAAAGATCTTATTGCAACCGACGGCTCAAAAAACCTCTATTTTTTAGATGTAAATGATCCTTCAAAGGTTTTGAAAACGATTCCTGTAGCGGGTAATGCTGAGGTTTATGAGCAGCTTAATGAATTAGAATACCATAATGGATTCATTTATTCAAACATTTGGCATAAGCCTATCATTTTAAAAATTAATCCTTTAAATGGCGAAGTAGTAGGCAAATTTGATTTCACAAAAATTACCACAGAAAATACTCAAAGTAACAGTGAGCACGTTTTGAATGGAATTGCCTTTAAAGGAGAAAATATGTTAGTGACAGGAAAAAACTGGAATAAGATTTATGAAATTGCTATTAGATAAATTAAATGACAGGCAATTTTAACTTAAATAGAATAAAGTATGTAAATTGGTAGAGCTTCTCTGAAGCACTATAATTAGTAAAAGAACTTTGAAATTATTACCATTCATATTTGCTTTCATTTTCTGCTCATTTTCTGCGCAGAAAGCCGTGGCATTAGATACTTTAAAATTAAAGGAAGCAAAAGACCTCTTTGCTGACGATTATGGAAACCTCTATATCTATAAAAATAAAGACTTTAGTTTAACAAAATACGATTCTTTAGGAAAACAGATCGGGAAAATGATGCTTACCGTACCCTTTAAAATTCAAGGGGTTCAAAATCCATTAACTGTACCTTTGTTTTCGGAAAATGCACAGGAACTGAAATTTGTAGATCAGAACCTTAATGAAATCCAAAAAGTAGATTTTAAACAAAAATTTACTTTCATAAAAATAGCTTACGCAGAAGATCTTCAGCAGATATGGTTGTTGGATGAAAGTTCAAAACGTCTTATTCAATATAATTTCAGAAACGATACAACAATCAATTCTTATCCTTTCGATGCCAGTTTTGATGATCTGGTAGATCTTTTGGTCTATGAAAATAAGGTTTATATTCTTACAAGAAAGCACTTCCGGGTTTACAGTTTGAAATTTGAAAAGCTGGTTGAAATTCCTCTAGAAAATGGAAAACGCTTTAGAAGAGAAAATGAATATATTTTAATGATGACCAAGACAACAATTCTTAAGTATGTTCCTGAAAAAGGTTTGGTGAAGATTTTTGAAGATCCTGATGCGCAGATTGTGGATAAAAACACGCTTTCTTATTTTGCAATCAAAGCGAACAACCTTTATCTTTACAACCTCGAAAAAATTAAAGAAGCTAAACAGCAGGCCGATCCTGAACCTGAATCCAAAAAGACTGAAGAAGCCATCCAGAAATTGCCGGAGAAACCTGCTGAATCTGAGGATAAATCATTAGAAAAAGTTCAGGATAAGTTTATTAAAGATCAAACTGTAGAAAAAGCTGCAGACGATACTTTGAAGAAGCTTATTGAAGATTCTAAGGAAATTCAGACAGTTGGTATTTAGTTGTTTTTTCATGGTATCAATAAAACATAAGGGAAAATAGAATATGCACATTGCAGTTACAGGAAACATTGGAGCAGGTAAAACTACATTAACGACCATGCTTTCTAAGCATTACGGATGGGATGCACAATTTGAAGATGTAGACCATAATCCATATTTGGAAGATTTTTATGCGGATATGAGCAAATGGAGTTTTGCTTTACAGATCTACTTTTTAGGAAGCAGATTCCGCCAGGTAAAGGAGATAAGAGAAAGTGGAAAGAATATTATTCAGGATCGTACCATTTATGAAGATGCACATATTTTTGCAGAAAACTTAAATGATATGAATTTGCTTTCTGATAGGGATTTTACCAATTATCAGGCTGTTTTTAATCTCATGAAATCTTTTGTTTCAGCTCCGGATCTATTAATCTATCTGAAGTCTGATGTACCCAATCTGGTTAAAAAGATCTACAAAAGAGGACGGGAATATGAAGCTTCGATCAGTATTGAATATCTTTCAAAATTAAATCAGAAGTATGAAAAATGGATTTCCAATTATACGGAAGGGAAACTGTTGGTTATTGAAGTTGATGATTTAGATTTCGTGGAAAAACCTGAAGACTTTGGTTTTATCCTGGAAAAAATTGAAGCGGAACTGAATGGATTGTTTTAATTAACAATTATTTATTATCCGTTAAGATTTTTGTAACTTGATTTCTTACTAAATTTGTTATAATACAAGTTTAATTTTTTAATATAATTAAATATGTTAGTTAAGGTTTTACATAATGGAAGTTGTTCAAAGTCAAATGCTGTTTTAGAGTATTTGGATGAGAATGGAGTGCCATTTGAGATCATCAATATGGTGGAAGACCCGCTAAGTATTTTAGAATTAAAAACGGTTTTGAAGAAATTGAATCAAAGTGTGTTCCATTTGATCAGAAAGACCGAAAAATTGTATCAGGAAAAATTTGCGAGTAAAAATTATTCGGAAGACGAATGGTTAGAAATTTTATCTCAAAATCCTTCTTTAATACAAAGGCCTATTTTAATAAAAGGTTCAGTAGCCATGCTAGGAAGACCGATTGAAAATGTGAAATTCTTTATAGAAAAATAATCAAAATACAATATACAATAAAAGTCAGCTTTATGCTGACTTTTTATTTTTACAATAGAATTACTCCTTCTATCCTTCCAACTTCTTTATAAATTTTTACGACCTGATCAGCATCCAATACAAAAGCATTGATATTGCAAGCTGTATATTTTCCATTTTTACTTTCTCTATTACCAAGTGTAAATTTGATGCCATCAAAAACTCTATATATTTCTGTAAGCTTTGCCTGATCTGTAGGAATTATAAATTTAAATAAATAATCTTCCGGAAAGTCATGATGACCCTCTAATTTTTCCTTTAAAGAATTATAAAATTCTTCAGGATTTGCGTGTTGATTTCCTTGAAGTATGTCCATCTATCAATTTTAATTATATATAAATTTAACGAAATTTTTTCTATTTTCCAAGAGGTCCCAATAGAGCTTTGGAGTTCTGTACTTCGTAATCTTCAATGATATTAAATAAACCGTTAACCAGTTGTTCAGAGGCTAATTTACTCAGTCCGCCCGCATTTACAGTGTTGTTATTTCCACCTAAGAGGTTCCCTAAAAAATTACTTCCTGCCAAAGCGGTATTAATGGTCTTAACGATACCATATTGATTTAATTTTTCATCCACTTTTGGAGCAATAGCTGCTACCAGTTGTTGAGAAGTCTTTTCTTTTAAAATCAAAGTTGCCGTACCCTTTTCACCTTGAATAATTCTGGTTACATCTTGGGCATTCAAACTATTGACTGCATTTTGCAGGATGGGTTTTGAAATATTCACCGTATAAGAAGCTGCCTCAGCAACATATTCTCTTTCTTTTGCAACCAATGAAGGAGCTACTTTCTCCAGCATAGTATTGATATCTCTCAATTCTTTAGGTAACGCTTTATCAACCATATTATTTTGTAGGAAAGCATCTTTATTACCATAAACGTTCATTCCTTTATCGATTCCGTTCAATAATAACCTTTTGATGATAGATAAGCCCAAGTCAGTTGTTGCAAGACTATTGCAAGACTGTAAAGAGGTCGTAATGACAGTTGCAGTTCCTGCTATTAAAGCTATTGCTAAAATGTATTTTTTCATTGATTTTTATTAATGATTGTAATTTTCAAATATTGAGCCAAAGGTAAACAGGAAAATCTGTTTAACAAAATATTAAATTTATGATAGCGATTTGGGGAGTTATTTTGATAAAACCCTGTATTTATCATTGTAAATTTAATTGAAAACCAATTTGATTTTTAAAAATAATTCGTTAAAAAATGAAGTTTTCACATATGCTGTATGGTGTATCATACTAATTAAAGAATTTTTATGATATGTTAACAATGTTTCATATATTTTTCTAATTTTGGTTAATGTCTTTTTTTGAGAAATACAATATTTATTTAATTAAAGACAGGTTGAAGGTTTAAAAACCGGTCTCGAAATTTGATTGTACGAAATAAAATTGAACTATATGAAACAAAGTGATTTAAAGTATTCATCACTCATTGCTGTGTTATACTTCGGTATGAACGTCAATGCGCAGGTGACGCCTAAGGATACTGTTACTAAAGAACAGAAGATCGAAGAGGTGGTTATGATTGGATATGGATCCCAGAAGAAAGAAAATATTACGGGAAGTATAGGGCTTGTGACGGCAAAAGATCTTGCCGATAAACCGAATGCTAACCCTATAAGTTCTATTCAGGGGAAATTATCCGGAGTTCAGATTTTGAATTCTGGAGCGCCAGGAGGATCTCCTAGAGTAGATATCAGAGGGATTAGTTCTTTAACAGGTAAAACTGTTTTTATTGTTGATGGAATGATTACAGATGATATCTCATTTTTGAGTCCCCAGGATATTGAATCAATGAGTGTGTTAAAAGATCCATCAAGTTTAGCGATCTACGGAGCAAGAGCATCAAATGGTGCGGTTATTATTAAAACTAAAAGTGGTAGAGGTAAGAAACCTGTCTTTAATTTTAATTCTTATTTAGGAATTAAGACGGTAACCAATATTCCTAAAATGGTTAACGCTGATCAGTATATCGAATTGTACAATGAAAAATTGATCAATGAAAATGTGAAAGATCCGGTATTCTTAAACAGATCTAATTATCCTGCGGATACTGATTGGTTTAAAGAAATTTTCAGAACCAGTATTATTAATTCTAACGATATTTCTGCATCCGGAAATTTAGGAAAATTGAATTACTACTTGAGTACAGGTTACTTGCAAGATGAAGGTAATTTAAATGCTGGACAGGGAATCAATTCAGGAAGTGGTTTTAACAGATTTAACTCGAAAGTTAATCTTACTTATAAAGTTACGGATAACATTACTATTGGAAATAACTTTACTTTTTCAAAAATGCGTACTGATCAGGCTCAGAATACGTTGCTAGATGCTTATTCTTCGCCACCTGTCTATGCTCCAATTAATCCTAGTACAGGAGACTATCAGTATTTTACCCTGGCTAAAATTCCAAATTCAAGAGCAAAATTAGATTTATACAGATCTCAAACTAGAGAAGAAAGATTACTGAATAATATCTGGGGAGAATATAAATTTTTAAAAGACTTTACTTTTAGAATTAGTTATAGTTCTGATAATATTAATTCGAATAAGTACGAATATACTCCTACATTTAATTATGTTCCTACAGCGGATCAAAAGCCACCAAAACTAATAACAAGAGATTCTAGAACGAGAAATTATATCTGGGATAATACATTAAGTTGGAAAAGAAGTTTTGGAAAGCATAATGTAGAAGTACTCGCAGGTTTTTCCAGGACCAGAAGCTCTTATGCTCAGGCATATGCTGATGCACTTAATGTTAGATATAATGGAAATAACAATTCTTTGAATATTGCGGATGGAACTGATATTGTAATGACAACTTACGATAAAGGTGACCGTAATGTAATCCCATATCAAGATAGAATAGAGTCCTTTTTTGGAAGGTTAAACTATGATTATGGCGGTAAATATTTATTGAATGCTTCTATTCGTAGAGATGGAACCTCCAAATATTCCAGCAACGACAGATACCGTGTATTTCCAGCTGTTAGCGCAGGATGGGTTATTTCCAAAGAAAGCTTTATGAGTGAGCAGAATGTTTTTAATCTTTTAAAACTAAGAGCGAGCTGGGGTAAATTAGGAAATCCAGATGTGCAAAGAGCTTACACACTTAATACATCAATTATTAATGGAGGGGCATATTATGGAAATAATGGTTCACCAGCACAAACCATAGATCAAATTATAGATCCGAATATTGGTTGGGAAACCACAACGGGTAGAGATCTAGGATTAGAAATGGCACTATTTAATAATAAGTTGAAAATTGATGCTACCTATTTTGATAAAGATACCAAAGACGTTGTTTATGGTATTGTTCAGGGAACAGTTTCAGGAGCTGCTAACTGGAATAACTATATTACGAATGCTTATTCTTTTAATAACAGAGGTTTCGAGGCTTCCGTAAACTATGATACTAAGATCAGTGATAATATAAAAATTGGTGTCTATGGTAACATTACCACCTTAAAGAATGAGATTACTTCTGTTTTCAATGGATCTTACTTACAAACAGGAGCTAGTTTATATGGAAATTCTATTATCAGACTACAAGAAGGACAGGCCGTTGGTTCTTATTATGGTTACCAGGTAGAGGGTATTTTCCAAAGTCAGGCAGAAGCAGATGCATGGGCTACGCAAAATGGAGCAAAAGCAGGTGGATTTAAGTTTGCTGACATCGATGGAAACGGAGTTATTGATGCAAGGGACAAAACTTTCCTCGGAAGCCCTATTCCTAAAGGAACTTATGGATTTGGTGTTAATATGAATATTTATGATTTTGATTTTGCTATTGATTTCCAAGGTGTATTTGGAAATAAAATATACAATTTCAATAGAGAACAACGATATGGAAATGAAAGTTGGGATCTAGATTTTTATAATAACAGATGGCATGGTGCCGGAACATCCAATGATTATCCTATGGCCACCAATGATCAGTCTATTATATTACCCAATAGTTTTTACGTAGAAGATGGAAGCTATATCAGAATTAGAAATATTCAGGTGGGATATAATTTACCAAAAACATTTACAAATTCGATGTCTATTACTAAGCTAAGATTGTATGTAAGCGCTCAAAACCCTTGGACAAGTTTCAAATATCATGGTTTTTCACCGGAAATCTTAAATACCGATAGGGTACAAATGGGTATTGATAATAATATCTATCCAATTTCGGCAATCTATACCATTGGTATGAACCTAACATTTTAATAAGAAACATTATGAAAAAGATATTTTTATCAATCGCTTTATTTTCACTTGTTATAAGTTGTAAAGACGATTATCTAGACATAAAACAGGAAGGTGTAAATGATGCGTCATCATTTTTTAAGACTCAAGATGATGCTTTACAAGCAACCAGTGCTATTTACAGTTTTCTAAGAAGCTGGGAAAATTCTGCTTTTCCTTATCAGTTTGTTTTCGGAGTTCCGGCAGATGATGTATTAAAAGGTTCTAATCCTGGAGATTCATCTTTCATTAATGTATATGATAATTTTACCTATACAGTGAGTGATGAAGGTGTAAGAGGATATTGGATCGGACAATGGCAGGCAGTGAACAGAACAAATCAGGTAATCACGAATGTCCCTGCAATACAAATGGACACTACTTTAAAAAATAGATTGATTGCTGAAGCTAAAATGTTAAGAGCATATTTCTATTTTAATTTAGTTAGAATTTATGGGGGTGTACCAATATATGATAAAGTGGAGACTGTATATGAGAAACCAAGAAATTCGGTAGAAGAAGTTTATAATTTTATTATTTCTGATCTTACTGCGGCGGCAGAAGTTCTTCCTCAAACGTATCCTGCTTCAGATCTTGGAAGAGTAACTAAAGGAGCTGCATTAGGATTGCTTTCTAAGGTCTATCTTTATAAAAAAGACTGGCAAAAAGCATATGAAACTTCTAACCAGGTAATTGCTATGGGTTATGACCTGGACCCGGATTTTAACCATTTATTCAGGCCTGCAGGTGAGTTTGGTAAAGAATCTGTGTTTGAAGTAAATTGTGGTTGTTCATCTCAGTACGGCGGAAGTCAATATGCAGAAGTTCAAGGGGTTAGAGATCAATTTGGATGGGGCTTTTTTACACCTTCCAATGCACTTGAAAATGCCTTTGAAGCAGGTGATATTAGAAAAGAACTGACGATACTTAGAAATGGTGAAACGACACCGGAAGGAGATTTAATTGCTATGGGAGATCCATTATCAGTTACAACCTACAATCAAAAAGTATATGTTCCTAAAGCTTTAAACAATAATGCTTGTGGGTACGGATCTATTCAGAATATCAGAATATTAAGATTTGCTGAAATACTATTGATCAACGCAGAAGCAGCGAATGAGTTGGGTAATACCGCTACTGCAACTACAAATCTTAATAAGGTAAGAACAAGAGCTTCTTTACCAGGAACTACTGCATCAGGTCAGGTTGCATTAAGAACGGCGATCTGGCATGAAAGAAGAGTAGAGCTGGCATTAGAAGGAGACCGATTTGTTGACTTAGTGAGAACAGGACAGGCTGCTACAGTTTTAGCACCTTATGGATTTAAAGCAGGGAAAAATGAAGTATTTCCTATCCCTTTAGATGCAATGGATCAAAGCCATGGAGCCTTTACTCAAAATCCAGGTTATTAATCTATTATTATATAAAATAGCCAAAGGTGACTTTGGCTATTTTTTTAATTAATCCTATGAAAATGTATATTTTATGAAGTTAGGAATTATTTCTATTCTTGCAGTTGCATCATTTTTTTCCTGTAATGCTCAGGTTCAGAATAAAGAACTTGTTAAAAAAGAAGCAGTAAAAAGTAATATTACGGATGAGCAGCTGATGGATAAAGTTCAGAAAGATGCTTTAAAGTATTTTTGGGAGTATGCAGAACCACATTCTATGTTGGGAAGGGAGCGCTACCATGAAGACGATATCTACCCGGATCATGATAAACATGTAGTGACTACAGGTGGATCAGGATTTGGTTTAGCTACTATATTAGTCGGAGTGGAAAGGGGTTTTGTTCCACGAAAAGAAGCGGTAAAAAGACTCTCCAATATGATGGATTTTTTAGCAAAAGCTGATCGTTATAAAGGAGCTTGGGCGCATTGGATCAATGGAGAAACTGGAAAGACTGTTCCTTTCGGTAAAAAGGATAATGGTGGAGATTTAGTAGAAACAGCGTTTTTAACTTCAGGAATTTTAATGGTTCGTGAATACTTTAAAAACGGAAATGCCGAAGAAAAAGCACTGGCTAAGAAATGCGATGAGTTATGGAAAGGAATTCAATGGAACTGGTATACCAAAGGTGGTGAAAAAGTATTGTACTGGCACTGGTCACCGGAGTATCAATGGGAAATGAATTTTCCTCTGGAAGGCTATAACGAGTGTATGATCACTTATATCTTAGCTGCTTCATCACCCACTTATTCTATTGATGCTGAAACCTACTATAAAGGATGGACAAGAAATGGAACTTTCCTTTCGGACAAAACGAAGTATGGGCTTCCAATGTATGTAAAGCACAATTATGCGGAAGAATATGGTGGACCTTTGTTCTGGGCACATTATTCATATATCGGATTAGATCCGAGAGGTTTGTCTGATAAATTGATTAAAAACTATTTTGATCTAAATAAAAACCAGGTTCTTATCGACTATAAGTACTGTGTTGAAAATCCAAAACAATGGAAAGGATATGGTCCAGATTATTGGGGGCTTACAGCGAGCTATTCCAGAAATGAAGATGGAAGTACAGGGTATAATGCTCATTTTCCTCAGAATGATCATGGAATAATTTCTCCAACAGCTGCGTTGAGTAGTTTTCCTTATTCACCGAAAGAATCAATGGATTTCTTGAAATTCATCTATACGCGAAAACCTGAATTTGTAGGATCAGCAGGGCCTTATGATGCAACATCGATCAATTATAACAATTGGTTTACACCAAGATATTTAGCAATAGATCAGGGAACAATTGCTCCAATGATAGAAAACTACAGAACTGGATTTTTATGGAAATTATTTATGAATGCTCCGGAAATTCAACAAGGACTTAAAAAATTAAGCTTCCAATCTACAAAATATGGGATTAAATAAATGTTATTTTCATCATGGAAATTTTTATTAAAAAAATGAATTAATACATTTGACTTTAATCAAAATAGGAAATATTATATGAAATTTAAACTACACCAACTGCTTTTTTTACTTTTACCCTTTTCACTGAATTTGAGTGCCCAGGAAATAAAGGCTGAGCTCAATAAAGAATTTAAAAGAGCTGAAAAGGTATCTTATATTTTAGACTATCCTCAAAAAGTAAAAGGCAATATTCCTTTGATCGTCTTTCTTCACGGATCCGGAGAAAGAGGAACAGATCTGGAAATGGTAAAAGCCCACAGTCCCTTTACGTATAAAAATCTGATAAAGGAACCTGTGGCTATTTTAGCGCCTCAATGTCCGGCTGACAGTTGGTGGGATACAGTAACTATTTACAACCTGATTAAAGAGATTCAAAGGAAATATAAAATTGATGCTTCCAGAATTTACCTTACAGGTCTTTCATTGGGAGGCTGGGGAACTTTGAAACTGGCTATGGAACATCCTGAAATGTTTGCTGCGGTAGTTCCTGTCTGTGCACCAACAGACCAAATAATGACAGCAAATATCAATCAGTATAAAGATCTTAATATGAAAATTTTTCATGGTGGAATGGATGATATCGTTTTACCGGAAAATGCTTTTAGGTTTTATCAGAAACTACATCCGGTAAATCCAACTGCTGAATTGATTATTTTCCCTAATGACAATCATAACTCCTGGGATTCTACCTATTCAGATCCTAAGTTATATGAATGGATGTTATCCAAGAAGAGAAATTAAAAGCTTTAGTAAAAGAAGCACTCTCATCTTAAAAGCGTAAAGATTGTTAGAAAAATACGTCTCTGCCTTTAACTGTAAAATAATAAAATTAGAACGATAATTTAAGAAGATAGATTGATGAAATCTAGAATTCACGAATACAATAAAAAATGAAGATAAAATGAGTAAAAAGTTAATTGTAATAGCGATTTTAGCACTTTCACCGGTGTTTTCGGCTCAGGAAATGGTAACAAAGCCTGTTCAATCCTATCAAACGGCTCAATATCAGACGAAGAAAAAAGCTTTTGTCGATCAGCTTTTGTCAAAAATGACTTTAGATGAAAAAATAGGACAGCTTAATTTACCAAGCTCAGGAGACTTTACCACGGGGCTGGCACAAAGTTCTGATATAGGTAAAAAAGTAGAACAAGGTTTAGTCGGCGGACTATTCAATATAAAAGGAGCTGATAAAATTCGGGCAGTTCAGAAAGTGGCTGTAGAAAAAAGCCGTCTGAAAATTCCGTTGATCTTCGGGATGGATGTGATCCACGGTTATGAAACTACTTTTCCCATTCCTTTAGGATTGGCTGCTTCATGGGATATGAATTTAGTTCAGCAATCTGCAAGAGTAGCAGCGAGAGAAGCATCTTCTGATGGGATCAACTGGACTTTTTCGCCAATGGTGGATATCTCCAGGGAACCAAGATGGGGAAGAGTTTCTGAAGGTTCAGGAGAAGATCCTTATTTAGGAAGTGAGATCGCGAAAAATATGGTCTATGGATATCAGGGCAAGGATCTTTCTGTTGGAAATACTATTTTAGCTTGTGTAAAACATTTTGCATTATACGGAGCAGGAGAATCAGGGAGAGATTATAACACGGTGGATATGAGCCATGTGAGAATGTTCAATGAATATTTTCCACCTTATAAAGCTGCTGTTGATGCCGGGGTAGCTTCGGTAATGGCTTCTTTCAATGAAGTTGATGGAGTTCCTGCAACCGGAAATAAATGGCTTCAGACCGATGTTTTAAGAAAAACCTGGAACTTCAAAGGTTTTGTAGTAACCGATTATACAGGAATCAATGAAATGGTAGATCACGGAATGGGAGATCTTCAGCAAGTTTCTGCTTTAGCATTAAAAGCTGGAGTGGATATGGATATGGTAGGTGAAGGTTTTTTAACGACTTTAAAAAAATCTTTATCAGAAGGAAAGATTACTCAGGCTGAGATAGATATGGCTGCCAAAAGAATTCTTGAAGCTAAATATGATCTGGGACTGTTTGATGATCCTTATCGTTATGGTGATGCAAAATTAGCAGCAAAAGAGGTTTATAATCTTGAAAACCGCACCATTGCCAGAAATGCAGCAGCTCAGTCGATGGTGTTGATGAAAAATGACAATCAGGTTCTTCCTTTGAAAAAATCAGGAACTGTAGCTGTAATAGGACCATTGGTAAATAACTCATTGAATATGGCAGGAACATGGAGTGTTGCTGCAAAACATGATCAGTCAGTTGCATTAATGAAAGGCCTTCAGGATAATTTTGGAAAAGAAGTGAAATTTATTTCTGCTAAAGGAGCAAATATCGATTATAGTGCTAAATTAGAAGATATCTATGCAGCGCATGGAAAGAAAACCGATAGAGATGCGCGTTCAAAAGAAGTTCTTTTAAAGGAAGCGGTAGATGTTGCTAATAAAGCTGATGTTATTGTTTTGGCCATTGGAGAATCTGCTGAAATGAGTGGAGAATCTTCTTCAAGAACTGAAATTACGATCCCTCAATCTCAGGTTGATTTGCTAAATGAATTAAAGAAAACAGGAAAGCCAATAGCAATGGTTCTTTTCACGGGACGTCCTTTGGCACTAACGAATGTGAAAGATACTCCCGACGCTATTTTGAATGTTTGGTTCTCAGGTTCAGAAGCAGGAAATGCAATTTCAGATGTTCTGTTCGGAAAAGTAAACCCTTCAGGGAAATTACCAATGACCTTCCCAAGAAGTCTCGGTCAGGTTCCAATTTATTATAACGCTAAAAATACTGGTCGCCCGTTAAGTCAGGATCTTGTAGATAAATGTGAATATCAAAGATTCCGTTCCAATTATATGGACGAGTGTAATACCCCTCTATATCCGTTTGGTTATGGTTTGAGTTATACAAAATTCAATTATTCTGATCTTAGTGTTTCTAATTCCAATCCAAAAGGAAACCAGACTGTTCAGGCTTCTGTCACGGTAACAAACGCTGGAAATTATGATGGAGCAGAAGTTGTACAGTTGTATATCAGGGATATGGTAGGAAGCATTACCAGACCGGTAAAAGAATTGAAAGGATTTCAGAAGGTTTTCCTGAAAAAAGGAGAGTCTAAGAAAGTTACTTTCGATATTACACCTGAAAATCTGAAATTCTACAATGGAGATCTGAAGTATGATTGGGAACCGGGAGAGTTTGATTTGATGATCGGAACCAATTCAGAGGATGTAAAACATTCAAAAATTAATTGGAGTAAATAATATTATTATAAGCCATTCATTTTGAATGGCTTTTTTTGTATCTTACAATTAAATTAACTAATACCATATTTTTGGCACACTTTTTAGCAAATGAAAAACATTAATAATTAAAATATGAAAAAAACAATTTTATTCAGCGCGATGTTCCTAGGTTCTTTAGTTTTTGCACAACAAAAAAAGCCCGTTTTGGGAGGTGACAGAGATGTGCATGGCTGTATCGGTTCTGCAGGTTATACCTATTCACAAATCAAGAATGATTGTGTAAGAGTTTTCGAACAGAAAATCAAATTAAATGAAGTAAGCTCAGATAAAAGTTACTCCACAATGACAGCTGTTATTTTTAGTAAAGATATGAAACGAGCTGAGATTTTCATTCCAAATGGAAATGCGAAAAGTATCATCCTTACAAAAGAAGGAAAAGGTAAAATCTGGAAAAGCGGAAGCTATATTAAAGAAAGTTATGTTTTAGTTCCCTACAAGAAAAAAGGCTATCAAATTAAAAAAGATGATGTCGTAATCTACCAATAGATAAAGAAGCCATTCTTATGAATGGCTTCTTTTTTTATAAAAATATGTAATGATTTGAATTTCTCAATTGTTTTCATAAACAGAGATCTAACTTAATAACCTCCAAATAAAATTTAAATGTTAAAATATCTGCTCTTTCTTTTCTTATGTATATCTGGAATATTTTATAGTCAGCAAACAAAAGAAACCCGTATAAAAGATAAAGAAAGTCTTTATGATATTCAGGATAGCGTGATGATAAAAACACGGGATGGAGCGGAAATTTCCGCAATGATAGTAAAGAAAAAAGAAGTTTCGCAGCCCCTTCCGGTTATTTTTCAATTTACAATATATGTCCGTGATAAAGGAGGAGATCTTCAAAGCTTGAAAGATGCTGCGGATAAAGGCTATATTGGTGTTATTGCTTATACTCGCGGAAAAAGATTCAGTACAAGTGAAATTTATCCATATGAGTTTGATGCCAATGATACATATGATGTAATTGATTGGATAAGTAAACAAAAATGGAATAATGGAAGTATAGGAATGTATGGTGGAAGTTACAATGGTTTTACCCAATGGGCTGCTTGTAAAACACTGCATCCGGCTCTTAAAACTATTGTTCCCTATGTTGCAAACAGACCCGGAATGGGGCTTCCTATGGAAAACAATATTTTCATAAATCCTAACTATGAGTGGGCATTTTATGTTGGAAATAACAAATATCTGGATAACGAAGTGGGTAATGACAGACAACGTTTTAGAAAAATGATGTTTAAATGGTGGGAAACAGGTGTTCCTTATAATAAAATGGACAGTATTGATGGACAGCCAAACCGATCATTTCAACGATGGATCTCACACCCGGAATTTGATGTCTACTGGCAAAAAATGGCACCCTACAAAGAAGATTTTAAGAAAATTAATATTCCTGTTCTTGCTTTTGACGGCTATTATAATGATTCGCAAAATTCAAGTCTTTATTATCTCAAAGAATTGGATAAATACAATCCAAGAAACTCATCTTATTTAATAATTGGCCCGTACAGTCATTACGGAACGCAAGCTGGCGGCGAAAAAATAGTAAACGGATATAAAGTTGACAGCCTATCTCTGGTCGATATCAAGAAGATTACATATGAATGGTTTGATTTTATTTTGAAAAAAGGGAAAAAACCTCAAATTCTCAAAAATAAGATCAATTATGAAGTTATGGGAGCAAATGAATGGCGAAGTGCACCTTCTTTTGAAAGTATGCATAATGAGATATGGCAATTTTATCTTTCAGGACAAAAACGAAATGATTGTTATTTTCTCGATCCCAAATTGTCTGACAAAAATACATACTTATCCCAGACTGTAAATTATGCAGATCGTGAAAATACTACTAATGATGAATACTATCCAGATCCTATCGAAAAAGATGAAATTAATAAAAGTAATGGATTTGTCTTTATGAGTGATCCCCTAAAAAAGTCAATGATCATCAATGGTTCTTTTTTAGGAGCTTTAAATATTGCTATTAATAAAAAAGATGTGGATTTGGGAATAACGTTATATGAATTAACCCCTGAAGGTAAATATTTTCATCTGTCGTATTATATAGGTAGGGCCAGTTATGCAAAAGATATTACAAAAAGAAATTTAATTAAGCCCGAGGAAAAAACGTTAATACAATTTAGCAATACACATTTTATTAGCAAACAGATTCAAAAAGGCAGCAGAATTGTTGTGACCATCAACGTAAATAAAAATCCATTTTCTCAACTTAATTATGGAACTGGAAAAGAAGTAAGTACTGAAACGATAAAGGATGCTTCAATACCTTTGGTCATTAAATGGTATAATGATAGTTATGTGAAAATTCCGGTTTTAAATGAATAAGTAATTTAACAGATAATTCATTGGGTTTTTCAATTGATAGGAAAAGACTTTCCCTTATTTAATAATAACATATAAACCTTTGACTTTAATCAATGCTTAAAACCATGGTTACAATTTTTCTCTCTCAACGAAAATCCGTATTTTTGTACATCTAAAAAGTAATAAGAAAGAATGAATTCCTACAAAAATCCATTGGAAGAGCGCTACTCCAGCGAAGAAATGTTATTTAATTTCTCACATAATAATAAATTCCGTACTTGGAGACAACTTTGGATCGCTCTTGCTGAAATCGAAAAAGATCTTGGCCTTGAAATTTCTGATGAGCAAATCGCAGAGTTGAAAGCTAATGCTGAAAATATCGATTATGAAAAAGCAGCCGAGTATGAGAAAAAATTCCGTCATGATGTAATGGCTCACGTTCACACATATGGTGATGTGGCACCTTCAGCAAAAGGAATTATACATTTAGGAGCTACTTCAGCTTTTGTAGGTGATAATACAGACTTAATTCAAATCCGTGACGGGCTTTTGATCTTAAAGAAAAAGCTTGTTAACGTAATGAAAAATCTTGCTGATTTTTCAATTCAATATAAAGATCTTCCTACTTTAGGATTCACTCACTTCCAGCCGGCTCAGCTAACAACGGTAGGAAAAAGAGCAACACTTTGGTTACAGAGTTTGGTTCTTGATATAGAAGAACTTGATTTCTTCCTGGAAACATTGCGTTTCAGAGGAGTAAAAGGAACTACAGGAACTGCAGCAAGTTTCCTGGAGCTTTTCAACGGAGATTATTCTAAGGTAAAACATTTAGATAAAGAACTTTCAAAAAGATTCGGTTTCGATAAAGTTTTTGGAGTTTCAGGACAGACTTACGATAGAAAGATTGATGCAAAAGTGGTGGCGTTATTGTCAAACATTGCCCAGTCAGCACATAAATTCAGTAACGATTTACGTTTACTTCAAAACCTTAAGGAAGTTGAAGAGCCATTTGAAAAAAATCAAATCGGTTCATCTGCAATGGCTTACAAACGTAACCCAATGAGAAGTGAAAGAATCGGAGCATTGGCAAAATATGTGATGTCTTTAACGACAAGTTCTGCAATGGTAGCTTCTACACAATGGTTTGAAAGAACCTTGGATGACTCTGCAAACAAAAGATTAACGATTCCTCAGGCTTTCTTAGCCGTTGACGCCATCCTATTGATCTGGAACAACATCATGAATGGAATTGTAGTATATCCAAACAGAATCAACAAGCATATCGAAGAAGAACTACCTTTCATGGCAACTGAATATATCATCATGGAAGAAGTAAAAGCAGGTGGAGACCGTCAGGAGATCCACGAGGTAATTAGAGTTCATTCTATGGAAGCTTCTAAAAAAGTAAAAGAAGAAGGAAAAGAAAATGACCTTATTGAAAGAATCTTAAATGATGATTCTTTAAAACTTGATAAATCGAAATTAAAAGAAGTTTTAGATCCTAAAAATTTCATTGGCTTTGCACCGATTCAAACGGAAGAGTTCATTAATAATGAAGTTCAACCAATTCTCGATCAAAACAAAGACCTGATAGGACTGGAAGCTGATCTAAAAGTATAACACCATATGCAGTCTTTTCGGCTGCATTTTTTATTTCATCCAAAGAATGAGTAAAATGCCTTTTTTACTTTTATTATTACCTATAATTTCCTTTTCGCAAAAAAAGGATGTCTTAACGTATTTTAAATCGAAAGATTCTTTAGTTGGAGTAAAAGATCAGAACGGGAAAATTATAATTCCTGCGCAATTTAAGGTGTTTTCTATTCTTGAAGATGGTGAACAGGTAAAAGAGGAAACCATTTATTTTGATGGTCCTAAAGAAGGTGAAGCTAGAGAGAAGAATGCATGGGGATATGTCTATGATAAAAAAGGAAACTTTCTATACAGACCTTTCTTTTATGATAACGGAGCTGATTATTTCGCTGAAGGTGTAAGAAGGTTTGTAAAAAATGGGAAAGTTGGTTTTGCAGATAGAAATGGTAAAGCCATTATTGAAGCAAAACATGATTTCGTTTCTCCTTTTAATTATGGATATGCTGCATTTTGTGACGGCTGTGACTGGGAGAAAACTGAAGATGAGCATAAAGCAATTGTTGGCGGAACATGGGGAGTGATGAACTTTAAAGGAGAAATTGTTCAATCCAGAACTAAATTATCTGAAAATGATGTGGAAGTGAATGGAGTATTTTATCCCTATCCTTTTGAATACAATGAAAAGGAGAGGAATATTCTTCAATTTTTCAAAAAACAAAATAAGATGCTCTCTAGTATCTATTATGTGAACCTTTATAATAAATTATCCAATGATGAGAAGAAGTTATTCTTTGAGATCACGGAGAGGCCAAAAGAAAATTTTCCGTTCTTTAAAGTTGAAAGTTATGATTACCGAAAAATGGAAACCGATTTCCGGTTTAAATTCATCATTTCAGAAGATGGTAAACAGTTTTATGCACTTGACTATGATGTGGAGAAACTCCCTTTTGATAAATGGTTAAAGAAAGAAATGAAAGAGGCAGAAGAATATCAAAAGGAACATCCGGATAATCCGAATAAATTTATAAATAACAATAACCCATGAAAGGACTTTCGGTTTTTTTATTGATTCTTCTGTCTGTGAAAAGTTTTTCACAAAACCAGAAAGAAGTGTATTCTATTATAGATGCCAATGCAAAAAAGTTAAAGGAAAAATCGGGAGCTTACTCAGTATCTTTTGGAATAGTGAAAGATGGTAAAGTTTATACAAAACATTTTGGAGAAATAGATAAAGGAAAAGGAAACAAAGCAGATGATAATACCTATTTTGAAATAGCTTCTGTTACTAAGCTTTTTACGGGACAGTTGCTGGCACAGGCAGTTTTGGAAAACAAAATTAATCTTGATGATGATATTCGTAAATATCTGAAAGCACCTTACCCGAATTTAGAATATAATGGAAGAGCTATTACAATTAAAGATCTTATTTCCTACAAAACAGCGTTGCCTCGTAATTTGCCTGATGATACTGAACTAAGGAAGAATATGACAAATGAAACTCCTTTTTTATATAATAAACTGGGCGAAAGCTATTCAAAAGATCAGTTTAAGCAGGATCTAGGAAAAGTAAAGCTGGACACTCTTCCTGGAAGTCGTTATAAGTATAGTAATTTGAGTCTCGAACTTACAGGATTGATATTAGAAAACATCTACGGAAAAAACTATGAGACATTGCTTAAAGAAAATATTTTTTCAAAATCAGGAATGGATCACACCAAGCTTGAACTAGGGAAAAATGAGGTTTTAGCGAATGGTTATCATACCAGTGGTCGATTGATGCCGGAATCGAAAAGTCTTTTATGGGGCTCTGGAGGTTCCAAAACCAAATCTACAATGGGAGATATGGTGAAGTTTTTAAAGTATGAACTTGATTCAGGAAACAAAATTGCTCAGGAATCTCAAAGAAATATCAGTGACAGTAAAGAAAACTGGTTTGGATATTTTTGGGATGATTTTGGGGTAACAGATAAAGGGAAAAATGGGCGTAAACATGGTGGTTCTTTTGGATATCAGACTTGGTTTGCTATATACCCTGAACTTAATTTAGGAATCTGTATGACCGTAAATGTCAGTGGTATGGAGACTTTTCCAGATCTTCAGAATGCAGCTTATAGTTTAGTAGAAGATCTAACTATTCCATCGGGTAAAAAAGAAATTTATGGCTATGAAATAAAAGGAGATCATATAGTTTTTACTTATATCCATCCAAAAAATTTAGATATAAAACTGGTTAATACAGTTTCTGTAGTAGGATCTTTCAACGATTGGAAACCTGAAAGTAAAAATTATCAGCTACTGAAAAGAGAAAATAACCGTTTTGAACTAGAAATTCCCAAATTAAATTTTGAAAAAGGGAAACCTTATTCTTTTAAATTTGTAATCAATAATAACGGGTGGCTTGCAACCCCAAAAAACGCTTCCAATACAGATGGATCAAAATACAATAATCTGCTATTGAAGCTGTAAAATATAAAGAATCATGCATTTGGTTCTAGAAGATAAAAAGAAAGTAATAAATCTAATATTTAAAATCTGACATCTAATGTCTAATAACAAAAGAATTTTCGTAGAAAAAAGAGGAATTTTCGATGTTGAAAGTCCAAAAATTTTTGATGAAGTAAAAACGGTTGTTCCGTCAGTCAAAAACGTAAAAGTATACAATGTATATGATATTTTTAATTTGAATGATGGTGAGTTCGAAAAAGTGGTTAACAGCACTTTCGTAGACCCTGTTACTGATATTTTACACACGGAGAATCCCGCAGAGATGATCTATTTTGCCATGGAATTTTTACCTGGCCAGTATGATCAACGTGCTGATTCTGCACAACAGTGTATTGCTTTGCTGACTGAAAATGAAAAGTCTAAAGTGAGAAGTGGAAAATTGATCGAATTTGAAGGTATTTCAGAGGCTGATCTTTCAAAAATAAAAGATTTGCTTATCAATAAGGTGGAGTCTCAGGTAAAAGACTTAGCGGTTTTAGACATTCCTGCAGATGAAGTTCCAACGAAAGTTTTAATTCACGAAAATTTCATCAACTTCAATGACGCTGAGTTAGAGGATTTCTATAATCAACACGGATTTGCATTAGGATTGGATGATTTGAAATTTATTCAGGAATATTTTAAAACTGAAGAAAGGGATCCAACGGAAACTGAGCTTAAAGTTTTAGATACCTATTGGAGTGATCATTGTCGTCATACAACATTTGAAACAGAATTGTCAGACATTCAGTTTGAAGGACAATTTAAACATACATTGGAAACTATTTTCAATGACTATATTGAAAAAAGAAAATTCTTGGGTCGTGAATTAAAGCCGATCTCTTTAATGGATCTGGCAACAGTTTGTGGTAGATATTTCCATAAAACAGGTAATCTGGACAACTTAGTTGTTTCTGATGAGATAAATGCTTGTACTATTCAGATTGAAGCCGAATACGATGGTAAAAAAGAACCTTGGTATTTATTATTTAAAAACGAAACTCATAATCACCCGACAGAAATTGAACCTTTTGGTGGGGCTTCGACTTGTTTAGGTGGAGCGATCAGAGATCCGTTATCTGGAAGATCTTTTGTTTTTCAGGCAATGAGATTAACGGGTGCTGCTGATGTTTTAGAATCAGTGGATCAGACTCTACCTGGAAAATTACCTCAGAAAACGATTACAAAACAAGCTGCAAACGGATATTCATCTTATGGAAACCAGATTGGTTTAGCAACTACCATGGTCTCTGAAATTTATGATGAAGGGTATAAAGCAAAAAGAATGGAAGTTGGTTTCGTTACCGGAGCTGTTCCCGTAGATTGGGTAAGACGTGAAAAGCCGGCTGATGGGGATTCTGTGATCATCTTAGGAGGAGCAACAGGAAGAGATGGAGTAGGAGGAGCGAGTGGAAGTTCAAAAGTACAGGATGAAAACAGTATTCATACCATGTCCACTGAAGTTCAAAAAGGAAATGCTGTTGAAGAACGTAAAATTCAGAGATTGTTCAGAAATCCTGAAGTTACCAGATTGATTAAAAAATCAAATGACTTTGGTGCTGGGGGTGTTTCTGTAGCGATTGGAGAAATTGCAGACTCTTTAGAGGTAAACTTAGATGTATTACCATTAAAATATGAAGGACTTAACGGAACAGAGCTTGCTATTTCTGAATCTCAGGAAAGAATGGCGGTGGTTGTGGATCCAAGAGATAAAGAACAATTCATCAAATACTGTGAGGCTGAAAATATCGTAGCTGTAGAAGTAGCGAAAGTTACAGATTCAGGAAGAATGCAGATGTTCTGGAAAGGAGATAAGATCGTTGATCTTTCAAGAGCATTTTTAGATACCAATGGATGTGCTAAAAGTCAGGAGGTAAAAATTACTCATCTTGAAGAGGTAAAGCTTGATGACAAAGCTTTCTCAGAAGAAGCCTTTTTAAAGATCTTAAGTGATAAAAATGTAGCTTCTCAAAAAGGATTGTTAGAGATGTTTGATGGTTCCATTGGTGCAACAACAGTTGCTATGCCGGTTGGAGGTAAATATCAGCAGACCCTGATGGAAGGAAGTGCTCAGACACTGCCTATCCTGGGAGCAAAAAATATAGAAACTGTTTCTTTGGCAAGTTGGGGATTTGATGCTGAAATTTCAAAACAAAATTCATTACTTGGAGCATCGTATGCCGTAGTAGAAAGTGTAGCTAAGATCGTTGCCATGGGTGGTGATTATAAGAATATAAGATTAAGTTTCCAGGAATACTTTGAAAAATTAGGACAAACCCCTGAAAAATGGGGTAAACCTTTGGCATCTCTTTTAGGAGCTTATGATGCTCAAATTAATCTTGGATTAGCTGCAATCGGAGGTAAAGATTCTATGAGTGGAACATATCAGGATCTGAATGTTCCGCCAACACTGATCTCTTTTGCTTGTGCTGATGGACAAAAGAAAAATGTCATTTCTCCGGAATTTAAAGCAGCCGGAAATAAACTGTATTTCTATAACCATATTGCTCAGGAAAATGGCCTTCCGGATTATAACAGTTTAAAAGCAGTTTATGATTTCATTTTTGAAAATATTAAAGCTGGAAAAATTGTTTCCGTAAAGACTGTTAAAGATGGTGGGGTCGCTGTAGCAATAGCAAAAATGAGTTTTGGAAACAGACTTGGGGCTGAGGTCAATGTTGAAGATAATACTTTATTAGCTAAAAATATAGGCAGCCTGATCATTGAAGCAAAAGAAGAATTAAGTTCAACGGGTCTTCAGTTGATTGGAGAAGTAAAAGATTCTGGTACTTTGAAAATAAATAATCTTGAATCTAAAATCTCGGAACTCGAATCTGCACATACCAAAACTTTCGAAAATCTTTTTCCAACGGTTGAAAAAGAAAAGATCACGGTTGAACTGGATGAGAAATTAAATTCAACAACTCCAAGAAATATTATCATTAAAAAACATGGAATTGCTCAACCTAGAGTTTTTGCTCCTTTGTTCCCGGGAACGAATTGTGAGTATGAAACACTAAATGCATTCCACAAAGAAGGTGCTGTTGTAAACAGTTTACCATTAATAAATATCAATCACCAATTGCTTGATGAAAGTATCGATGCATGGGTGGAAGAAATTAAACAATCTCAGATCTTAGCATTCTCAGGTGGATTCTCAGCAGGAGATGAACCGGATGGATCTGCTAAATTTATCGTGAATGTTCTGAAGAATGAAAAGATGAAAAATGCTGTTCATGATCTATTGGATAGGGACGGGATGATCATTGGAATCTGTAATGGTTTCCAGGCATTGATCAAATCAGGACTGTTGCCTTACGGGCAAATTAAAGATCTCGATGAAAATTCTCCAACACTCGCCCATAACGCAATAAGAAGGCATATTTCTCAAATGGTTACTGTAAAAGTGATAAATGATGAAAGTCCGTGGTTGAAAGGAATGAAAGATCAGACTTTTACAATTCCGATTTCTCATGGTGAAGGCCGTTTTATGGCTTCTGAAGCAGAGATTGAAAAGCTATATAAGAATGGTCAGATTGCAACTCAATATATAGATTTTGAAGGGAATATTGCCCATGGAATGCCATTCAATCCAAATAATTCGCTATTCGGAATTGAAGGAATTACCAGTCCATGTGGAAAAATATTTGGTAGAATGGGACACCCTGAGCGTTTTGCAGAAGGGCTAATGAAAAATATTCCAACTGCGAATTACCATAATATCTTTAAAAATGGAGTCGAATACTTCAAATAAAACTCATAAGAAAATGATCGCCATTAATGGCGATCATTTTTCTAATCTATCAGAATTCTATGAAGAAGCTTCCAGGGTTTTAATGAAAAATGTAGATTGGAAAGTGGGCACACTGGATGGTTTTGATGATATCCTTTATGGAGGTTTCGGAATTTTTGAAAACAATGATGAGGTTGAATTAACTTGGATGAAATCTGAAAAGTCAAAAAATGATTTAGGATTAAAAGCTACCCGTGAATTTTATGAAAGAAAAATCAAACAAGGAAAACCTTTTAATGTTGAAATGATTCAACAACAATTACATGAATTGATTTCAGGAAAAGGGCAAACGTTGTTTGATATTCTAATAGAAATTATTGAATCACATAAAAATATTGAACTCATTTTAGATGAGGTAAAACAATAATGAAGAAAATGATATATGGACTGTTCTTCGGAGACAGTATCACTTACGGAGAATATGATGGTGTATTTGGAGGCTGGGTGGATATTCTGAAAAGGTATGCATTACAGAAATTTCATGAAGGAAGTAATGAAGTTATTATTTATAATTTAGGAATTGGTGGCGAAACAACGGAAGGATTGATAAAAAGGATTCCACATGAATTAAAAGCCAGGAATTCTTCAGAAGGAAATATTGTCTTTCTGGCTTACGAAGCCAATGATCTGGCCATAAAAGAAGGAAAACAAATGGTACGTCCTGAGCAGTTTAAAGTTAATATTGAAAAGGCTATCCAGCATGCAAAACAATTTACAAATGATATCTATCTGGTAAGTATCTTACCATTTTCTAAAAATGTAGATGGAGTTGTAGTAGCTTCAGGAAAGCTTAGAACCAATGCTGAGGTATTGATATACAATACAATCCTTCAGGATATTGCTATTGAAAACACGTTTATCTATATCGATTTTTATACCGCATTTTTGGAAGATAAAGAGATTTTACTTTCTCAGGATGGAGTTCATCCCAACGAAAAAGGCTATGGAATAATGGCCGAAATTGCTATACCAATCATCGAAAAATATTTGTAATGCCCTACTTATTCTCTTATGGAACCTTACAGAAAGAACAGGTTCAGATCGAAACATTCGGAAGATTACTGAAAGGTGAAAAAGATATTCTGACAAATTATACGCTTAAAATGCTGGAAATTACTGATCCGGAAGTGTTAAGAAAAAGCAATGAGAAGTACCATCCGATTTTAAAATTTTCAGGGATCCCTGAAGATGAAGTGGAAGGAGTACTTTTCGAAGTGACAGAGGAAGAAATTCTTAAGGCTGATGAATATGAGGTGGATGATTATAAAAGAATAGAAACCACTTTCAAATCAGGAAAGAGGGGATTTATTTACGTGGGAAAATAGTTATTGTTAGAATATATTATAAAAAAGCCTGTTAAATTTAACAGGCTTTTTTTAGATTTATTGAACATTGATCCATAAATCGGTCCCAACTGTAAAAGCTTCAGCAAAAAATGAATAAGTAACACCATTTAGTGTTCCTGAATCACTTATGTGTGGCTGTGCTCCTGTACAGTTTTGATAATATCCAACAGATCCGCTTAAAAGTGGAATGTTACCAGGATTCTGTGGATCTCTCAGCTGAAACTTCATATAAGCCCATCGTTCATTATATGCCATAGCTGGCGTAATGGAAGCGGCAGGTATTATGTTTCCATTAAACCAATTATCTATTGGATAGGGGTGTGCTGCAGCTGTAGTTGATGATTCAAAAGTTTTGTAATCTGTTAAACCTCCGGGAGGTAAAATGATACTTGGACCCTGCGCTTGAAAACCACCACCACATGTAGTTGGATTGACTGTGAATAATGTATAATGTAATTCTAATGTATGATTTGCTTTGTCATTAAATATATGTATATTTTCAGTACCATCAATTGGATTGTTTTGTGCAAAGATGGCAAGGCCTGAACTCAATCCGAGAATAATAAATATCTTTTTCATGTTTATTAGTTTTTAGAATTTTGTTTGATTTTGCTTAATTTTTCATTGTAGATTTTTACAGCCCAGGTTAAAATTTTGTCCCGATCTCCTTTTGTTGTGTTGGTGATTTCTTTTTCGTTCGGACCAGTAGATTTTATTAACTCCAAGGCTGATGGAATAAGAATATTCTTGCGTCTGTCATTAAGTTCAAGTGATTTTTTATTTCTTATTTCTTCAGGAGTCTCACGGTTTTCGGGGTTCGAAAGACTCTTGATGGATTTTTCAAAATCTAAAATTTCTTTACTTTTTGTGATTTCAATTGGATTAGGTACCGAGGTTTCTGTAGCACAAGAAACCAATGATGCTATGATGATAGCATAAAACAGTTTGATTTTCATATTAATGATATAATTAGTTTGAAACAAATATATTAATTTATATCATTATCTAGTGATAAAAAGTCAGTGTGCTGAGTGTTGTGTTGTGTATTTCATAAGTATAAAATCAATAGATAACGATAAAGGAATAGAAGATATTCTTATGAAAACGATCAAATATTTGTCACTCTATTGTACTAGGTTCTTAATGACAGGTGCGTTTTACTAAGGTGCAAAAATCTGCTTGATCTGTATAATCTGCAAGAAATCAAAATGAAAACCTTAGCTGAAAATATATTTCCAGTAAACCAAAATCCCAACAATAACCGAAACAATACTCATCAGGATAACAGCTCCCGCAGAAATATCCTTAATAAAACCTATTCTCTTGTCAAATTCAGGTTGGATAATGTCACAGATTCTTTCGATGGCTGTATTGAAAATTTCAGCAGTTAAAACCCCGAAAGAAACAATAAGAATTAGAGTCGCATCAATGCCGGAAAGCTGAAAATAAAAGATAAGAATGAGGTTAACCAGAAGAGCAACACACTCGATTTGGAAGTTTCTTTCTGTTTTTATCATCAAAAAACACCTCGAAAAGCATTCTGGAAACTTTTATGAATAGGTGGTTTACGCATGATAAATAAGATTATGTACAAATATAATTAATTGCTTAAAGAAAATGCCTATCTTTAGTCCTTTATGATAGTTTTGCTATCAAAAAAATGTACCGGAAGTAGTTTTAAAAATCTTTTACTCGTTGTTAATAACTCTCAGAATTATATTTTTTAATCTATTTTCTATTTATTATATTTGTAAAAATTTATTTTTAAATCTATGAAATTTATTATTTCAAGTGGGGAACTGCAGAAGGCTTTGCAAACTGTAAGTGGCGTAATATCAAGCTCTCAATCGAGACCGATTTTAGAAAACTATCTTATCGAGTTAAACGAAACTCAAGTTACCATTACAGCATCTGATGGCGAAACAACTCTTGTAACTTCTTTGGAAGTGAAGTCTGATGATTCGGGTAAATTTGCTGTTCCTGCTAAAATTTTTCAAGATTTTATCAAAACGTATGGTGAACAACCTCTAACATTGTCTGTAAAAGATAATGCGGAAGGAACAGGCAGCCAACTGGAGATTTTGGATGAGAAAGATAATTTTGCGGTAGCATTGGATAATGCAGATGACTATCCTGAATTACCGGAATTTGATGCTTCTCAAAGTGTGACAATGTCTGCAGGAGTTTTATCTGAAGCACTTACCAATACGCTTTTTGCAACTAGTAACGATTCTCTTCGTCCTGTAATGACAGGAGTTCTTTTCCAGTTTGGAGAAAATGAAACAAATTTTGTTTCTACAGATTCTCACAGATTGGTTGTTTACAAAAGAATGGATCTGATGAATGCTGAACCAATGGAATTCATCATGCCTAAAAAACCTTTAAATATTTTCAAAAATATTTTAGCAAGTTCGAATGAAGATGTTACCATCGATTTCAATGAAAACATGGCTAAATTTACTTTTGGCAAACATATCTGGATCTGTAGATTGATCGATGGAAAATATCCTAACTATACAGCGGTAATTCCAAAAGAAAACCCGAATGTATTAACGATCAACAGAAACCTTTTATTAGGTGCGATCAAAAGAGCATCAATTATGTCCAATAAATCAACTAATCAGGTTAGATTTAAATTGTCTGCAAACATTCTTCACCTTCACGCAGAAGATACAGAATATGCAAACAAGGCTGATATGCAGATTCCTTGTGATTACAATGGTGAAGATATCAACATCGGATTTAGTTCGAAGTTCTTAACTGAAATGTTGACGATTCTTGGTTCTGATGATATCACCATGAAAATGTCTCAACCAAATAGACCCGGAATTATTGAACCTCTGGATGGTCTTGAAGAAAACGAAAATATCTTAATGTTATCAATGCCAGTAATTGGGTTGTAAAATTAAGTTAAATGAAATAACAGAGGTTTTGAATTTTCAAGACCTCTTTTTTTGTTTTTACATTGAGTTGAGAAGTTAAAAATTTCGTTATTTCTTAAAAAAACACGACCTTTGTAAACGCAAAATTTGAAGTAAAGTTTTTCAAAATAATACAGATGAAACCGCTTAATGGTTGAGTCTGAATGATAAAAAAATAGATTTAAGCAGATGAAAATATCAAATAACTGGCTGAGAGATTACATAAAAACGGAATTGAAAACTGAAAGAATCGGTGAATTCCTTACTGATATAGGTCTTGAGGTTGAAGGTATAGATAAATTTGAAAGTGTAAAAGGCAGTTTAGAGGGAATTGTTGTAGGTAAAGTTTTAACCTGTGAAAAACATCCAAATGCTGATAAACTAAAGAAAACAACTGTAGATATAGGAAACGGAAAAGTACTTAACATTGTTTGTGGTGCTCCCAATGTTGAAGCAGGACAAACAGTTCCTGTAGCAGTTGTTGGAACAAAAATCTATGATAAAACCGGAAACTTTTTTGAAATCAAAGAAGCAAAGATCAGAGGTGAAGTTTCTCAGGGGATGATTTGTGCTGAGGACGAATTAGGTCTTAGTGAGGACCATGGTGGAATAATGGTTTTAGATGAAACTCAATATGAAGTTGGGAAGAATTTTGCAGATTATTTTGAATTGACAAATGATGAGGTTATCGAAATTGGTTTAACACCAAACAGAACTGATGCAATGTCACATTATGGTGTTGCTAGAGATCTATACGCTTTTCTTTCAACCAATCAGCAAAAAGCACAGTTTGAAAAAGTAGCTTCTGAAGCATTAAATAATGAGGGATCTCACAGTTTTACTTTAGAAGTAGAAGATACTGAATTATGCCCAAGGTATATCGGAGCAGTTATTGAAGACGTAAAAGTAGCAGAGTCTCCGGCTTGGTTAAAAAACAGATTGAAAGCAATTGGTTTAAGTCCTATCAACAACATTGTAGATATTACAAACTATATTCTTCACGGATTCGGACAGCCACTCCATGCTTTTGATGCAGATAAAATAGCAGATAAAAAAGTAAAGGTTGGAACGGTAAAAAAAGGAACGAAGTTTACTACTTTAGATGGTGTTGAAAGAACTTTAAATGGTTCTGAAGTCATGATCAAAGATGGAAAAGATAAACCAATGTGTATTGCCGGAGTTTTCGGGGGTGCCAATTCTGGAGTTTCTAACGAAACAAAAACTATTTTCCTGGAAAGTGCTTATTTCAATCCGGTAGCAGTGAGAAAAGGAGCTAAGCTTCATGGTTTGAATACAGATGCATCTTTCAGATTCGAAAGAGGTGTAGATCCCAATATCACAAGAACAGCGATCACCCATGCGATCAAAATGATCCAGGAAATTGCTGAAGGAAAACTGGTAGGTGAACTATTGGAAGAATATCCGAAGAAAATTGAAGACAGTTACGTGATTATAAGATTTTCTAAAATTGAACAGATTTTAGGAACTAAAATCCATAGAGAGAAAGTAAAAGAGATTTTAAAAGCTCTTGAAATAAAGGTTTTAAATGAAATTCAGAATGGACTGGAGATCTCTGTTCCTGCTTACAGAGCGGATGTAACAAGAGAAATAGATGTTATTGAAGAGATCTTAAGAATCTACGGATACAACAAAATTGATGCTCCACAAAAGATCTCATTTACACCTGTTAAATTAAGTGCAAATGATCAGGATGAGTTGGAAAACAATTGGGCAAGAACTTTACAAAGTGTAGGTTTCAATGAAGTAATGAACAACTCATTAACTTCTGTAAAGGATGAAACTGATGCTGTGAAGTTATTGAATCCTTTAAGTGGTGATTTAGCATTTATGAGAAAATCTTTATTGGAAGGACTTCTTCAAAATGCCATCTATAACATCAACAGAAAAAATCAGAATATAAAGTTCTTTGAATTTGGAAAAATTTACCACAAAAGAGCTCAGTATGAAGAAAGAAAGCAACTGGCTATTCTGGTTTCCGGAAGAGATGTAGCAGAAAACTGGTTACAGCCGAAATCGGCAACAGATTTTTATAATTTGAAAGCATACGTAAAGGTATTATTAGAGAAATTGGCAATCGATTATAAAGAAGTTGCTTTATCTGATGAAAGATTCTCTGATGCATTAGCTTATGAAGCAGATGGGAAAATTTTAGTAAGAATCGGGAAGGTTTCTACAAATCTATTGAAAGATTTTGATATTGATCAGGATTGCTTCTATGCTGAAATAGAATTGGAATTGGCTCAGCAACTACGTTCTACAAACGAATTAAAGTTCAAAGATATTCCTAAATTCAATAAAATAAGAAGAGACTTAGCTTTGTTGATTGATAAAAATATTACTTATCAGGAATTATATCAAACAGCAAAAAAGAATAAATCTCCATTTATCAAGGATATTAATTTATTCGATGTATATGAAGGGAAAAACCTTCCTGAAGGAAAAAAATCGTATGCTATGAGCTTCGAATTGCTGAATGAAGGAAAAACTTTGGAAGAAAAAGAAATCTCAGAAGTAATGGATTCTTTAATTAAATCTTTCCAAAAAGAATTTAATGCGGAATTGAGATCATAAAAGAATATTATAAAAATAATATAGTAAAAAGACGGGTTAGCCCGTCTTTTTTGTTGCTAATTGCCATAGCTTTATACTAAATAATTTCACTAATATAAAGTTCTGCAGTATAATAAAATTCTTTGAAAAGCGTTTAAATAATATAATTTCCGTAAATTTGGTTAAATCAAAAAAGAAAAAAATGAAAAATCTTTTTTTAAGTATAAGTGCAGCCGTGATTTTGGCGTCGTGCGGAACTATGTCAAGCGCATCTGCTTCAAAAGTAGGGAAATCTCAACCGTCATTAGTGAATACGAAATGGACATTAGCAGATAATGTAAAAGGAAAAATTCCTACATTGAATATCGAAGGAGAAAAGATCAATGGAAATGCAGGATGCAACAATTATTTTGGAACAGTGAAGTTGGATACTTCTACAGGTAATTTTGCTGCGGGCCAAATGGGTTCTACAAAAATGGCTTGTGATAATATGAATGTAGAGCAGAACTTTATGGATATGATGGGGAAAGCTAACAAATATGTAATTTCCGGAACTACATTAGAACTATACAAAGACAATCTTTTATTATTGAAATTTAATAAATCAGAATAAAAAATAAAAGGAACTCAATTGAGTTCCTTTTTTATGCTTTAATGTTTTTTCTTATTCTTCCTCTTCTTCATCGTACTTAGCCAATTCTTCGTCACACCATTTGAATGCTGCTTCTACCACTTTAGTAGCTTCATCTGCCATGGTCTCTTCATCGTCGCCTTCCAAATCATCTAGCCACTCAACTTCTTCTTCCTCAACGTTTAAGATAAATCTTGGGTATTCAGTATGAACCACGAATAAATCCTCAGGAAATTCCGAATTATCTGCTAATAAAAACTTTGGTAATTTCATTTTTTTAATATTTTAACTTTCTCAAAGATAATAAAATTATTGATACTTGTTCTTGTCGATTCTAATTTTTTGTAAAACTTTATATCGCGTTAATGTGGTTTTTTGTAAGGTGTCTTTTGGCTTAAAAGTTAGACTTACATTAGGATTTACCGTGCTTATTAACTCCGCAATTTGTATTTTTTCCAGATCTTCTTCAGTTTCAATATAGAATTTAATAGGGATATTCTTTAAATTTTCGGATTGTAAAAACTGTTCTATATTCTTTCTGTTTTCAAGATAGTTTCCTTTCGAAAGCCAGGTGAAAAAGACACCAGATAATAAACTCAATGCTCCAATTACATATACTTTAATATCAAAAAGGCTAAATAATTTTTTGAAATATACCAACCAGATCGGAAAGCTGAATGGCGCAATTAATCTATAATCTAATGGATTTACAGAGTAAAAATATTGGACAAAATAAGAACATATAATACCTGAAATACCAATACCAATAAAGAAAAATTCCGTCTCTGAAAGTTTGCTTCTTACAAAGAGAAATACCATCAACAATATATTGAGAAGGCCAATTCCATAAATTGCATAATTTATCAATCCGCCACCCGGATCTGCCATATGAATAAACGGGTTGAAGGAGGTCGTAAGCCCTTGAAATAATTCTTTTAACAGTTGTGAAGTAGGATGTAATCCCATTTCCAGAAATTGATTGATATAGCTTTCATTAAAATAATCTAAAAATAGAAACTTATAGGCAACGATGAAAATACATCCTATCATTGCTGAGACTATAAATATTTTAGCATATTTTTTTTTCCAAACCATTAATCCAAAAAGTCCGGTTCCACCAATAATGAATAATGAACTGTAACGGATATTATATAGTGCTATTAAAGATAAAGAAAGGTAGAATATGGCTTTCCATTTCTTTAATTTTCCAATGATAATTAAATGAGCGGTGTATAAGAATAGAAATACGAAAGGAAGGATCAATGCTTCACTCATCGTATATGCATATATCGAAATAAAGCTGAACAAAGCACTGATAACAATGGATTCCTTAGGATAAAAATTCTTTTTCCAAGAAAAAATAACGATGAATAGGAAGGCCAGAATTCCAACAAGTTTACTGCTCCAGAATTCATCAAAACCAAAATAAGTAAAAAACTTAATACTTAAAGGATATCCCAATGGAGTGGTTGTATTATCAATTGTTGGAAACACATGTGCAAATCTCATGTAACGGATCGAGTCCGGATTTACCCTGCCTTTTTCGTTGAGTAAAAAACGTAAAATGGTCATCACTATAGTAATGATGACCAATGATATCTGAATATTTTTTTCTTTAATTTTCATTAAGCTGCAGTTCGTTGATTAACGATTATAAGTATTTTTAGCCATATCGCGATATAACGTACAACTTATGTATTTAAAACTATTTTAAAAACATTTTTGAAACCTTCTCTGCTTTTTTGCTTTCAGAATAATCATAGAACCCTTCACCGGATTTTACACCTAGTTTTCCTGCCATCACCATATTTACCAATAATGGATTTGGAGCATATTTAGGATTTTTAAAACCGTCATACATTACATTAAGAATTGCAAGACATACATCAAGACCAATAAAGTCTGCTAATTGGAGAGGACCCATTGGATGAGCCATTCCCAACTTCATTACAGTATCAATTTCTTCAACACCGGCAACACCATTATAAAGAGTTTCAATAGACTCATTGATCATTGGCATTAGAATTCTGTTGGCAACGAAACCAGGATAATCATTAACTTCCACAGGAACTTTTCCTAATGTTTTACTCATATCATAGATGATATCAAAAGTCTCTTTAGAAGTAGAATAGCCTTTGATAATTTCTACCAATTTCATAATAGGAACCGGATTCATAAAATGCATACCAATCACTTTATCAGCCCTTTTTGTTGCAGCTGCTATTTTTGTAATAGAAATAGAAGAAGTATTAGTTGCCAGAATACAGTTTTCAGGAGCAAATTCATCCATTTGTCCAAAGATCTTTAATTTCAGATCCTGATTCTCAGTAGCCGCTTCTACAATTAAATCTGCTGATCCAACAGCATTTTTAAGTTCAGTAAAAGTGGTTATATTTCCTAGAGTTTCTGCTTTTTGTTCTTCTGTAAGGTTGCCCTTTGCAATTATTCTGTCGAGGTTGGTGGTAATGGTTTTTAATCCTCTATCTAAAGCATCTTGAGATACATCTACCAGGTTTACCTTAAATCCGCTTTGCGCAAAAGTATGTGCAATACCATTTCCCATGGTTCCAGCTCCGATAACTACAACGTTTTTGATCATTTTTCCTTAAATTAAATTATTTTTTATAGATAGTTAAATTTCTTGAATTTGCTAAATCAGCTTTTGTAAGAATTTGTGTTTCATCAAAATTCACATTTCCTTCACTGCTTTTATTTTTTTTCATGTTTTGTAATGAAACAGCTGTTTTCAGACCTGATATAAAATTGCTTTTTTTAGTTTTTGATAAGGCATCAATTCCTATATATAGATTAAACTCGCCTTCTCTTCCTAAGCCACTTTGTCTGTATATTTCAAAGGGTTTGGTCTTGTTTTTTTTCTGAAATTGAGATATGTAATTGATAACAGGTTGTTCGGAAGGAGTTCCGCAACAAATACTTGCGTAACCTACTTGCAAATAGTTTTGATTCTTTTGTGAAAAAAAGAATGTAAAACAAAAAATGCTTAGAAGTATGGCTGTTTTTTTCATTTTAATACATTGAGTTAAGTTTAAGCAAAGTTTTCTACCGATTACCTGTAGTCTTTTTCTTTGTCCTAAAATTAAGCTTTAAAATTTACTTATTAAAATCATCCCAAACGGCCTTGGAAATATCCGAAACAATTTTGCAGTTTACAACATCTGTTTCAGTTGAGTTGCTTACAAATACAGCAATTGCATAATGCTTCCCATTAGATAATGTGATAATTCCCATATCATTTTCAGCACCAGTCAGTCCATTCTTATTTTTTCCCGAAGAACCCGTTTTATGAGCAATAGGGGTGTTTTTTGGAAGCTGTTCAATTAATTTATTCGTTCCCGTTTTTGTTCCAAGCATTACCTGCATCAGATAATCAGTAGATTTTTTAGAGAGTAGTTTTCCCTGATAGAACTTTTTTAAAACTTCTGCAACTGAATTGGTTGTACTATAATTTTCATATTGTGCATCCCAGCTTTTGTGCATTTCTTCCTCATTGAATTTGATCTGGAAATTTTTAACTCCTTTGGAATTCATAAATTTCTGAACAGTAGCGGTTCCACCAATTAAGCGCAAAAGGATATCACAGCCATTATTATCACTCTGAGCGACTGTAAAGTCGATAATTTCACTTAGTGGAAGTTCGATATTACCATTAGGATATTTCTCTCGTAATGGGGACCATGTATCATCAAGAAGGTCAGACTTTTTCACTAAGATTTTCTTGTGTAATGATAACTTTCCTTTATCTACAAAGTCCAAAACGGCACTGGCAATATGAAATTTGAAAACACTCTGCATCGGAAGTTTTTTCTCTCCGTTCTTATTGTAGTTGAAGGGATCTTCAATTCCCAGGACAGAAACTCCTACTGTAGCATTTTTGTTATTAACAATCGAATTTATAGTTTGCTCCAGAGCTGTTGTTTGTGCAAAGGAAAATGCCGAAATAAAAAGAAATAATAAGCCTGCTTTTTTCATAGCAGTAAATTTAAAAAATAAATCCCTTTTAGAACTTAAAAAGGGATTTGTAATTTAATATAATTATTATTTCACTTCAAAATAGTTGAGATTTACACCATCATTTTCAAAAACGATCCTGATTTTGTTTTCACCTTTTTTCAGGTTGATACCTTTAGCTGAAATTGTTTTCCATTTATCTTTACCTTCTGTGGACGACAATGAAACACTTGCTAATTCGTTTCCAGATGCATCTGAGATTTTTATTTTAGATTCACTACCACTTGCATATCTGATGTCGAAAGTATAGCTTTTATCTGTTTTGCTATTGATGGTATATTGGATCCATTCTCCCTTTTCTGTCTTTCCTACATAGTATTGATTAGTGATTTTATCGTTACATGGATAAATATCAACCCCATCATTTCTCATTTGATGACCAGCATTCCATTCAGACCTTTTAGCAGGATCACTTACCCAGAGATTAACGAAATCATTGTCCATATACGCGGAACCCATCCTTCCTAAATCATAATCTGTAGCAAAAACCCTTCCTGGTGCATTGTGATTTTTAAATGGTTTCGTAGAGTCATCCGTTGTCTGTCTGAACATAGCATCTACAACATCATTTTTAATTTCAGTATTATTGAATTTATAATTATCAGCAATCTTCATTAAAGCTTTTGTTGCCATTTCTTTTGATGGCTTTTCACCACCGTTTTTCCAATAATCCAGCAATTTCTGATATTCCGGAGTGATCTTTACATTGGCAATACCCGCTGTGTTGTCAATCTTTTTCATTGGCCAGAAAGCGTAGCCAATATTGTGTTTATTCATCAACTGTATCAACTCTGTAAACCACACATTAGAGTTTTCCCCTGTTTCACCTAACCAGATCGGTATATTGTGTTTTTCTCTTAGCTCGAGAATGCCTTTTATTGTGGCATCATCATTATTGTTCCAATATTTATGGAAGCTGAAAACCATATTGTTATCCCAAAGTGGTATCAATCCGTTGTAATTATTTCCCCAGCCATTTCCTTCAAGGATAATAATGTGCTTTTTGTCAACCTCCCGGATAGCGGTGGTAATATCCTTTTGTAATTTCCAGAGAGGAGCATTTGACATTTCATCCGTTCCATTTGGGTTTTTCCCTGTGAAGTTGATGTTTGGCTCGTTGATGAGATCATAACCTCCAATCCATGGCTCATCCTTATATCGTTCAGCAAGTTTTTTCCATAAGGCAATTGTTTTTTTCTGATTTTCTTCACTGTCCCAAAGTGAAGGTTTTGATTTGTCATTATCAGAAATATTCACATCGTTTCCTTGTCCTCCAGGTGCTGCATGAAGATCGAGGATAAGGTATATCTTATTGTCTGCACACCATTTTAATAAATCATCTGTCATTTTAAAACCTTCTTCTAACCATGTATTCTGGCCTTTTACTGACTCTTTTTCAATAGGTAAAGTATACAGATTGTAATGCATTGGAAGTCTGATAGAATTGAATCCTGATTTAGCAAGAAAATCAATATCTTGTTTTGTAATTCCATTCTTCAGATAAGCTTTGTAGAATTCATTCATTCCATCCTCTCCAATAAGCTCAGAAATCTTCTGTTTGATTTTATATTGTGGACCTGCAAAATCTGCTGTTTTAAGCATATAGCCTTCCTGCAACATCCATCCTCCTAAACCTAAGCCTTTAAGCTGGATATTCTCACCTTTGTCATTAACGATTTTTTGACCATTTGTTTTTAATAATTGCGATGTCCCAAATTGAGACAATAAAAGTGCGGATAGTAGGATGGTTCTTTTCATAGTTTGATTTTATAAGATTATGGGATTACTTTTAGAATTAAATGTTTAGTAATCACAAATATATTTAAAAATTATTGAATTAAAATTAAAATTCCTCTCTAAATAGGTGAACTATTTAAAGAGGAATAAATTTTATGCTGAATATTATTTGTAGATGATAATCATCATATTCAGAAATGAAGTATTAGGATCTTCTGAAAACTACAATCTATATAATCTAGCTGATCAGTTTCATAATTTCCAAAGCGATTTTCAAAGCTTCAGTTCCATCTTCCAATGATACTTCTACATTTTTATTTTGTGTAATAGAATCTGCAAACGAATTTAATTCATCAAGGATAGCATTATTGGGCTGGATGTTTGGATACTCAAATAAAATCTGATTTTTTTCTCCATCAGCATTTTCAATGATCATATCAAATGGAGTAGGTACTTCAGGAGCATCTTTCATGCGGATCACCTCTGCTTTTTTCTCAAGGAAGTCAACGGAGATATAAGCATCTTTCTGGAAGAAACGACTTTTTCTCATCGCCTTCATAGAGATTCTTGAAGTCGTAAGATTGGCAACACATCCATTTTCAAATTCTATTCGTGCATTTGCAATATCCGGAGTTTTACTTACCACACAAACGCCACTGGCATGAATGACCTTTACTTTAGATTTAACCATGCTCAATAAAATATCCAGATCATGGATCATTAGATCCAATACAACAGAAACATCCGTTCCACGAGGATTAAACTCTGCTAATCGGTGGATTTCAATAAACATTGGGTTTTTGATGTATTCTTTAGTTGCCATAAAAGCAGGATTGTATCTCTCAACGTGTCCTACCTGGGCTTTAATCCCATTTTCACGACATTTATAAAGGATTTCTTCTGCTTGCTGAAGCGTTTGGGTAACAGGTTTTTCAATGAAAAAATGCAGTCGCTTTTCGATCGCTTTCAGAGCGTAATCATAATGATAAACCGTTGGTGTTACAATATCCAGCATATCAATCTGGTCCAATAGATCATCAAAATTTTCGAAATATTTGTAACCGAATTCGGCTTCTAATTTTTTTCCGTTTTCTACATCTTTGTCGTGGAAACCTACAAAATCATACCTATCTGATTGATTGAGAAGTTTTAAGTGTATTTTCCCCAAATGTCCGGCACCTACCAAACCTGCTTTCAACATAGCTTTTTTAATTTTTGTAAAGATATAAATTAGGTACGAGATTTTAGATATAAACACTTTTGACTTTAATCAGCAAAAATTCCTGCTGTTTCCTGAAATCTAAAATCTAATCCTTATTTTTGTGATAAACTAGTACCTGCAACCTAATAACTACTATCTAATGACGCAAGATTCGTTTGTACATAAAGGAAAAAGAAAAATCTTAGTTGAATACCTTCAGCAAAGAATTGGGATTACGGATAAGAATGTACTTTCGGCAATGAATGAAGTTCCGAGACATCTTTTTATAGAAAGTATTTTTGAAGATTTTGCCTATGAAGACCGTGCTTTTCCAATTCTCGCACATCAAACTATTTCTCATCCTTCAACAGTTGCTGAGCAATCAGAACTTTTACAGGTGACACCGGGAGAAAAAATACTTGAAATCGGAACAGGGTGTGGATATCAAACTGCTGTTTTATTGGCTATGAAAGGTTTGGTATACACTGTTGAAAGACAAAAGGATTTATTTGATTTTTCGAAGAAAAAATTTAGAGAGCTTCATCTTTTTCCAAAATTTCAAAGCTTTGGTGACGGTTTTGCCGGACTACCAACGTTTGCCCCTTTTGATAAGATCATTGTTACTTGTGGAGCATCCGTCTTACCAACAGAATTGTTGAAACAGTTAAAAGTAGGTGGGAAAATGGTTATTCCTTTGGGTCCAACCGATGAACAGGTTTTATATAGGTTCACAAAAATTTCTCCGACTGAAATTGAAAAAGAGGAATTCGGAGCATATAAATTTGTTCCAATGCTTAATAATACCAATACATAAATATGATACATCCTGATATTACAGATTATAATAATACACAGTCGAAGTCAGATCAGGAAATCTGTATACAGCTATCTCTTATTATTGATGCTGAATTACAGGATGCAGAAAATAAAATCTGGCATAGGCATCCTGTATGGTTTCTGGATGGAAATCCTATTGTGGGATATAGTAAATTAAAAGATTCTGTGCGTCTGCTATTTTGGAGTGGACAGTCCTTTGGTGAGGAAGGTCTAAAAATAGAAGGAACTTTTAAGGCAGCAGAGAAAAGATATACTTCCAAACAGGAAATCAGTGAAGATGATTTGAAAAGATGGCTTGAAAAATCTCGACAAATCCAATGGGATTATAAAAATATTGTTAAAAGAAAAGGAGAATTGATTCGGTTAAAATAAACTGTAATTTTGATTTAAAATTTCAATAATTCTATAATCCTTTTCTTAGAGGAGATCACCAAAATTGTTCATTAAAAATAATATTACGGAGGTGTTTTTCGGAATAGAAATTGAAGTATTCTTATGACGAAATCACTTAAATCTTATTATTATGGACACAAACAGATTTAAATCATCACACGATTTTAGTAATATCCAGAAAAATATCTCCAATAATCCAGGATATAGTCTTGATGGATATGCTCAGCAGGCAAAGGATTATGTAAATGATATGAAAAGCAAAAATCAGGAAACTACAAAGAGTTTTATGAACCACACGCAAAAATCAGCTAAGGATGTTTGGAATGAGATTCAGGAAATGACTTCCGGGGACTGGGATAAGAATAAAGAACAATCAGAAGATAAGTAATAATTTTTAAATAATAAAGTTATGGCCTCACTTATATAAGGAGTGAGGTTTTTTATTTAAAAAATGTATAAATATTAAACAATGAAAGTATTCATTAATAAAAGAATTCCGGAAATTGGAATAAAAATGCTTGAAGATGCAGGATTAGAAATAACTATACCTGAAAATGATAACTTATCTCATGAAGAGTGGCTTAGCTATTGTAAAAATACAGATGCTATTTTAAATGTAGGAAATCATTCATTTGATAAAGATTTTTTTGAACAATGTCCAAATGTAAAAGCAATTGCTCTATATTCTGTAGGTTTTGATCATGTAAATATAAAGGAAGCTAATCATAGAAATATACCTATTGGAAATACACCAGATGTATTAAGTAAGGCGACTTCCGATGTTGCTTTTTTATTGATGCAATCGGTAGCAAGAAGAGCCAGCTATAATTTTCAGAAAGTAAAAGAAGGAAATTGGGGTGATTTTGATCCTTTGCATGCTTTAGGTCAGGAATTGTACGGGAAAACTTTAGGTATTTTCGGATTGGGACGAATAGGTTTTGAAATGGCAAAGAAGTCTCTGAAAGCTTTCGATATGAGTATCATTTATCATAATAGAAGTCATAATGAAGAAGCTGAGAAAGAATTGAATGCAAAATACGTTTCTTTTGATGAGCTGGTTGAACAAGCCGATGTTTTAAGCATTCATGCTAATTTTGTACCTGAGCAGAAAGATCTTTTTAATAACCTGGTTTTTGAGAGGATGAAACCTAACGCTATCTTCATTAATACAGCCAGAGGTGGTTTTCATAATCAAACAGATTTATATGAAGCATTAGTTTCAAGGAAAATCTGGGGGGCTGGTTTAGATGTTACCAATCCGGAACCAATTCTAAAAGATGACCCTATATTAGGATTATCTAATGTTTGTATACTTCCACACATTGGTTCAGCAACAATTGAGGCCAGAAACGGAATGGCAAAAGTTGCCGCGGAAAATATCATTGCATTTTCAAAAGGGGAGAAGATGATTCATTGTGTGAATCCTGAAGTTTACCATAATTAAATGAAACTTGGAATTATTTTTGTTCTATAACATTTAACTTTAAATACTAATAGTATGATACCAGAAGACAACATCAACGAGCAAAATAGAAAGTTAAGAGAAATGGATTATAATCCTAATGAAGACTTTTTTAATAAAGAAAAACATATTCCGTTGGATGGGGACGGAAATCCAATAATCGATGAGAATGCGGAAGATTATGATATGGATCTTGATGTTCCAGGTGCAGATGAAGATGATGATATGGAGGAAATCGGCTCAGAAGATGAAGAGAATAATTATTGGAGTACCAGTGATAATGATGATGATCATGAAGAAGAAAATGATGATGTACTTACATAAAACCAGCCTTACTCAATTGAGTAAGGTTTTTTATTTGCTCAATCCTGGGTTTTTAATTCTTAACTTAGAAGATGGAAAATTCTGGTCTTTTGAAATACCTGTCAAGTGAACGAGAAGCTGTGACATCCATATAAAAACATAACATGAATCAAATTCTTACACATATCAATGAAATCCCTATTCAGATAAATTTCGTTGATAATTTACCCTATAATCCAAAACTGAAAGTTCTCCTAAAAAATAAGCGCAAAACAGGGATGTTAAGTGAAGTGCTTTTCTGGATGCTGGTTCGTGCCAGATCATTTCATAAAATTGACTTTGATAAACAAAAAATCATTGGAAATTATATTGTAGATTTTTATGTGAATAATTTAGGCCTGGTTGTAGAAATTGAAGATTCAAAACAAGGTTATGATAGTATAAGACAAGAATTTTTAGAATCATTAGGATTAAAAGTTTTTAGAATTACGGACTTAGCCATCAAAAATAACCTTACTGTTGTAATGGGAGAATTAGAAAGTTTTATTATTCTGCATTTTGGATCTGTACCAGCCTCTGAAATCTAATTAATTTTGAGATCCATACCAGTAAAAGAGGGGAATTTTTTATGTTTTCTTTGCATTATATTTTCTAATTTGAATATCTTTAAAACTTTGAATTTTAAACGAAGAACTTTAATATAAATATGACTTTCCAAGAACAAATACAACAAGGTATTCCTAACCAGTTGCCGCAACCCAAACCATACGAAACTAATATTAATCATGCACCAAAACGTAAAGAAATTCTAGGTGAAGAAGAGAAAAAACTTGCCTTGAAGAATGCTTTACGTTATTTCGAACCGAAGTTTCATGCAGAGCTAATACCAGAATTTAAAGAAGAGCTGGAAAAATACGGTAGAATCTATATGTATCGTTTTCGCCCGGATTATGAAATGAAAGCTCGCTCAATATCAGAGTATCCTGGAAAATCTGAGCAGGCAAAATCTATTATGCTCATGATTCAAAATAATCTGGATTATGCCGTGGCGCAGCACCCTCATGAATTAATTACATATGGTGGAAATGGAGCTGTTTTCCAAAACTGGGCTCAGTATCTTTTGACGATGAAATATTTGTCTGAGATGACAGATGAGCAGACTTTGACCATGTACTCAGGGCATCCAATGGGATTATTTCCTTCTCACAAAGATGCACCAAGGGTCGTGGTAACCAATGGAATGGTTATTCCTAATTATTCAAAACCTGACGATTGGGAAAAGTTCAATGCATTGGGGGTTTCTCAATATGGACAAATGACTGCCGGAAGCTATATGTATATCGGACCACAAGGTATTGTTCATGGGACAACGATTACGGTGCTGAATGCTTTCAGAAAAATTAAAAAAGAAACTCAGGGTGGTTTATTCGTGACTTCTGGATTGGGAGGAATGAGTGGAGCGCAACCAAAAGCAGGGAATATTGCCGGTTGCATTACCGTATGTGCTGAGGTTAATCCTAAGATCACGAAAATCCGTCACGATCAAAAATGGGTGAACGAAATTCATGAAAATCTTGATGAATTGGTAGCCAGAGTAAGAAAAGCTCAGGAAGATAAGGAAACTGTTTCTTTAGCTTATTTAGGAAATATCGTTGAAGTCTGGGAGAAATTTGATCAGGAAAATTTAAGAATCGATATCGGTTCAGACCAGACTTCACTTCACAATCCTTGGGCCGGAGGTTATTACCCTGTCGGACAAAGTTTCGAAGAATCTAATACTATGATGGCTGAGAATCCTGAATTATTCAAAGAAAAAGTTCAGGAAACTTTAAGGAGACATGCTGCAGCTATTAATAAACATACTGAAAAAGGAACTTATTTCTTCGATTATGGAAATGCCTTTTTATTAGAAGCTTCCAGAGCGGGGGCAGATGTAATGGCGGAAAATCCTACTTTGGGGAGGGAGTTTAAATTCCCAAGTTATGTCCAGGATATTATGGGGCCTATGTGTTTTGATTATGGTTTTGGACCATTCCGTTGGGTATGTACAAGTGGAAAGCCTGAAGATTTACATAAGACAGATACTATTGCCTGCCAGATTCTGGAAGAGATACAGCAAGGTTCTCCGGAAGAAATTCAGCAGCAGATGAAAGATAATATTCAATGGATCAAAGGAGCTCAGGAAAATAAACTGGTTGTTGGCTCTCAGGCTAGAATTCTTTACGCCGATGCAGAGGGAAGAATGAAAATTGCAGAAGCATTCAACAAAGCTATTAAAAGTGGTGAAATCGGACCTGTAGTATTGGGAAGAGATCATCATGATGTATCGGGAACAGATTCTCCTTACAGAGAAACCTCGAATATTTATGACGGATCAAGATTTACAGCTGATATGGCAATTCATAATGTAATTGGTGACAGTTTCCGTGGTGCAACCTGGGTTTCTATTCACAATGGTGGTGGAGTTGGTTGGGGAGAAGTGATCAATGGTGGTTTCGGAATGTTGTTGGATGGGAGTGATGAGGCTGACAGAAGATTGAAATCTATGCTCTTCTGGGATGTTAATAATGGTATTTCAAGAAGAAGCTGGGCAAGAAATGAAGGAGCAATCTTCGCTATAAAGAGAGCTATGGAAGTAGAGCCAAACTTAAAAGTAACGCTTCCTAATATGGTTGATGATAATTTATTATAATTTTGTAAAAAATATTCAATAAAAAGCTTTGCTTGTTGCAAAGTTTTTTTATTTTTATACAAAACAATAGAATAATGAAAATTTCGGCACCGAAACCTAGCTGTCAATGGCGGAGTGATGTAACTCGTAATCAGAAAGGCCAATTGAGCCTTGTCTATCATGGAGATTTTAGCTTTATAAACTTTTCACAAAAGACCGTTTAATTTTAAAATAAGCCTTTGAAAAGATATATTGCAAAATTCGAAAAGAGACAATTAACCCTGTTTTCAGAAAGTAATTCAGAAATAGGAAAAATTGTGGAGGTGAATAAAATTATCCCCTGGAAGAAATACATTATGTGTGACTCCAAACGATATGATATCAAAAATGTAGGTTTTCTATGGAATGACATAGAACTTTCAGACGGTAGAAAAGTGATCTACTACACAGATTTTGGTAAAGACAGGATTGTGAAAACAGGCGATAATACGAAGGTTTGTCACTTTAAATTTGGTAAAGGAATGCAACTGTTCGAACATAAAAAATTGCTGATAGATATCCAAACGCATAAAAAATGGTTTAAAAATCCTTTTTTTAGTATTGAAATGGATGATTCTGTAGATGATGCTTTAGCCTTATTATTCCTGCATTATTCCAGCAAAGAATTTAATGGAATAGGATGTGATGGAGATTAGATATGAATAAAAAGCTCCAGCGATTGAAAATCGCTGGAGCTTTTTTTAAACTATTGTAAGAATAGAAGCTTAATTTTTTATGGCTTTAATCGCTGCTTCATAATTAGGTTCATGTGAAATGTCTGCAACCTGCTCTTCATAAACAATTTTTCCCGAAGGGTCGATCACAACAACAGCTCTGCTCAAAAGACCTTTCATCATGGAATCTGTAATTTCTACACCATAGGTTTTCCCAAAGTCAGAACGGAAGTCTGAAAGCATCACTACATTTTTTATGCCTTCAGCACCACAAAATCTTTTCTGTGCGAAAGGTAGATCTTTAGAAATACAAAGAACCACTGTGTTTGGAAGATTGGCCGCATCTTCATTGAAATGACGGACAGAAGCCGAGCAGACACCTGTATCTACACTTGGAAAAATATTAAGAATTAAGAATTTTCCTTTGTAAGAATCTAGTGTTTGATCTTTCATAGCAACATCTGCAAGCGTAAATTTCGGAGCCGCTTTATCTACGGCCGGTAATTTCGAGTAAGTATGTACTGGTTTTCCTCCCATCATAATCGTATTTTCCGCTTTAGTATTTTGAGCGAAATGTGATACAGAGAAAAATAATAATGCGCTGAAAATTAATTTTGAAAACATTGAATTTTATTTTTAACAAAATTATTCTTTTTTTAGATTCAAATATTAATTTTAATTCAAACAGTCTTTAAATAGACCGAATCTATTAATCACCTATTTTTATAATCAATTGTAACGTCTACCTTTATTCTATCAAAAGTTGACACTTAATTATTAAAAAGATAAAAAATATGGATTCAGTACATAACTCATCCCTTCACGAGATTTTTAAAAGCGAAAACGAAATACCTGAAGAATTTAAAATTCAGGAAATTCACCAGCGGACCTATCTTCTTAATGGTGAATTGGTAGAATGGAAAGGGGAGGTCATGAATATCTACTCACCGGTATGTATACGTACAGAAAACGGGCTTGAAAGAAAGCTGTTGGGAAGTATTCCAAACATCAGTCCGGCAGATGCAATGGAAGTTCTTGAAGCCTCGGTAAAAGCGTATGATAACGGACTGGGTGAGTGGCCGACAATGTCGGTGGAAGGGCGTATAAAATGTATGCAAAAATTTGTGTACTTAATGATCCAGCAACGTGATTTGGTCATTAAACTGCTAATGTGGGAAATTGGAAAAACATTGGCGGATTCCACAAAAGAATTTGATCGTACGGTAGATTATATCAACCAGACCATTGATGCACTAAAAGATCTGGATCGTGAATCTTCACGTTTTCAACAGGCCGAAGGAACGATTGCTCAGATTCGCAGAGCTCCACTGGGAGTTGTTTTAAGCATGGGGCCATTTAATTATCCATTAAACGAGATATTTACGACGTTGATCCCGGCTTTAATTATGGGAAATACAATTTTATTTAAACTTCCTAAACATGGTGTTTTGGCTCATTATCCTTTACTAAACGCTTTTAAAGAAGCTTTTCCAAAAGGAACTGTAAATACACTTTATGGTAAAGGTTCGGAAATTATTACACCGATCATGGAAAGTGGAAAAGTAAATGTACTGGCCTTTATCGGATCCAGTAAGGTAGCTAATGGATTGAAAAAGCTGCATCCAAAAGTAAACAGGTTACGGGCTATTTTAAGTTTAGATGCAAAAAATGCAGCGATCATCACTAAGAATGCAGATCTTGATGTAGCAGTAAGCGAATGTATTTTAGGAGCACTTTCCTTTAATGGACAACGATGTACAGCACTAAAACTGTTATTTGTACAAAGAGAAGTAGCAGCTGAATTTACTGAGAAACTGAACAAAGCAGTATCTGCCTTAAAACCAGGATTACCTTGGGAAAAAGACGTTAAAATAACACCTCTTCCAGAAGTTAATAAACCGCCTTATCTGAAAGAATGTATTGATGATGCAATTGCTCATGGTGCTAAAGTTTTAAATGAGAATGGTGGCTATAATGAAGCTTCTTTTGTTTTTCCGGCAGTTGTGTATCCTGTTACCAGTGAAATGAAACTGTATCATGAGGAGCAGTTTGGTCCTGTAATTCCAGTTGTTCCCTTTGACAGTATCGACGAGCCTATCGACTATCAAGTGAATGCATCTCATGGAATGCAGGTAAGTATTTTCAGTCAGGATCCACATGAAGTATCAAAACTCATCGATCCTTTTGTTAATCTTGTAAGCCGTGTCAATATCAATTGTCAGGCACAGCGTGGTCCGGATGTTTTCCCATTTACAGGAAGAAAGGATAGTGCTGAAGGAACGCTTTCCGTATTTGATGCCCTTCGTTCTTTTTCCATAAGATCTTTAGTAGCAGCCAAACTTACGGAATCCAATAAAGAATTGTTGAACACAATCGTAAGAGACCATGACTCCAATTTCTTAAGTACAGATTATATCTTCTAAAGATTAGTAATAAATTCAAAATAAAAACCGTACTAAATCTAAACTTAGTACGGTTTTTCTATAATTTAATCTCAAATTTCAGAACTTGAATTACGCAATCGGAGCGCCAGTTCAAACTAAAACCCCACCACCATCTGCAACAATCGTATTTCCTGTTCCAAAACTTTGCTCCATCAGATAAATATAAGCAAGAGCAATGTCCTCAGGAATTGCGACTTTTTTCACCAATAAACTGTCTGCATATTGTTGATACATCTCCTCACGGGCTTCTTTCGGAATAGCTCCCCATAAGTCTGTTTTTACAATACCTGGAGATACAACATTAACCCTTATTGGAGCTAGTTCAACTGCCATAGCTCTGGTAAAACCTTCCATAGCTGAGGTAATGCTGGCTGCAATTCCCCAACCCTTTCCAGGGCGGTTACCCGCAATTCCGCTTGTTAAAACGATTGAACCTCCGGCATTTATTTTTGATGAGCCATATTTTACAGCTGCCAAAGCACCCCAATACCGAATTGTAAAGAATTTTTGTGCTTCTGAAAGTGAAGTTTCTTTAATATTCGTTAATTGAAGATTCTCACCTGCAGTATATACAAGATGATCAAAGGAAGTTTGATTCGTGAAGAAATTCTGGATATTTTCTTCTTTACTCAAGTCAACGGATTGACCTGTTGCATTTTCAGGTAACTGGGCTAATGCTGAATCAATACGATGTTGATTAGAAGCGACAATAGTAATTATAGCTCCTTTTTCGGCCGCTGCTTTTGCTGTTGCAAGACCTATTCCTGCACTGCCGCCCATTAGTATTACATGTTTTCCATCTAAAGAATTTGTTGTTGGTATCATTACTACTTATTTTTATGGGTACAAATTTCTTGTAACTGTAAACCATTCTATTTACCAAATGGTAAAAACGAAATTTATATTGAACTTTTTTAAATGCGTGGATGTATTTTTATTATTTTCATAAATACTTGTAACATTTTTACTAAAGTGTCACTAACTCTATAGAGCTAAAAACCATGAGTGCATTAGAACAAGAATTTTTAGAAAAAATTGAAAAACATAAGGGAATCATTTTCAAGATTTCTAAAATGTACATGGATAATAAGGATGACCGCGATGATCTTTTTCAGGAGATTACCTATCAGGTTTGGAGAGCATATCCAAGTTTCAAAGGACAAAGTGAGTTTTCTACATGGTTATACAGAATAGCTTTGAATACGGCGATCGTATTTTTAAAATCTGAAAAGAAAAGAAGTTTTATCGCTAATGAGGATTTTTCAAATTACAAGATCGTACAAGATGAGTATGATGATGAAAAAGAAGAGAAATTATCTGCAATGTATCAGGCTATTCATCAGTTAAACCCAATAGATAAAGCTTTTATATTCTATTATCTGGAAGACTTCCCCGGACGTGAAATTGCTGAGCAAATGGGAATCTCTGACGGAAATGTGAGAGTAAAAATGAATCGCGCTAAAAATAAGTTGAAAGATATCTTAAACTCAAATAAATACTAATTTTTTAAATCAATAACAATGAATATAGATGAACTAAAAAATACGTGGAATGATGATGTTTTTGAGAAAACACCGGAAATCACTATTGAAAATAAAAATAAGATTAATCTTCCTCTGGAAAGGATGCGTAAAAATATGAGGCATGAGTTTCTCTCCACAATTGGAATTTTTATTTTTGGTTTTGTGATAGTCTGGTTATGCGGAGCACCATTTAAATTTAAATTTTATCTTACTATACTATTGGCTTCCATGGCTCTGGTTACCTTTGTTTTTTTTAATAAATTCTTTAAGCTATATAAGGAAATGGGCGATCCTGTGATGAAGACTTATGATGGTTTAAAAGATTTACTTCATCAGTTCAATCTGAATAAACAATATTACCTCTCATTTTATCTGAGTTTCGTTCCTTTTCTTGTTTGTGAGATCATTATTGTATTAGAATTTATCCCTCGGCCCCAACCCTTAAGTGATCTTAAAATAGCGAGCATTCTGATAGGTTCTGTCGTATTTGGATTATTCTTTTTATATCTCCTTGGAAAATGGTGGTTTCAGAAATTCTATGGTAAATATATTATGAAAATAGAAGAGCTCTTATTAGAGTTTCAGAAGTGAAATTTTCGGCGGGCAGAATGCCCGCCGAGAATCTTATATAGTCAATTTACTAGACTGCTTTAAGAGACTTTTTGCCGAATCTGATGCTATCACTAAACCAGCTGCAAACATAATAATATCTTTTATAACCAGTCTGCCTGCTCCTGAGAGATAAGGGAAACCATGATCTGGACCACCCAAATCAGGAACCCAGACTTCTGGTGTTGTGATAAGAAAAGAAAGAGTAATAATAGACATTCCAGCAGTTAAAATTCCTGATAATAATCCGATCTTAGGAAAGAATACTCCGAATACAACTAAAATTCCAATACCAAGAATAAGACTTCCTAATACATAAGAAAAAGTATAAGTGCCATTTACTTCATGCCATTTTATATGATCAGGAATGACCTCTCCTTCTTTGCTTTTATGAAGCTCATAATTATCAGTGTCCGAAACTTTCTTATTAAGAAAGAAACTCATAAAAGGAGAGTTGGCAACAAATGGGATTATTCCTTCAGCTTCATAATGAAAAGCTTTTAATCCTCCAATCCACGCCATGACGATGAACACACTTATTCTTAAAATATGAATAAAGTTTTTCTGTGAGTGGGCTAAGAATTCAATCATACTATTTTTTTTGACAAAATTAGAACGAATGGATACTCAAGGGAATGGAAGATTATGGACTTTATTTGTACAAATCTGCAACAATCGAAATACCTGCTTCTTTGCGGAAATGAGTAGGTGAAACACCTGTATGTTTTTTAAAATATTTACTGAAATAAAATTCGTCGCTGAAATTAAGTTCTAACGCAATTTCTTTAAATGATTTACGGGTTAGGTGAATCTGCTTTTTAGATTCCAGAATAACTCTTTCCTGGATAATTTGTGAAGGTGTTTTATTAAAGCGTGATTTAATCTTTTTACTTAAGGTATTAGGTGTGATATTCAGTAGATCTGCATAGAATGATAAGGTTTTCTCAGCAATAAAATGCTTTTCCACCAAATTCTGAAAATATTTTAACTCTTTGAAATCATCATTAACTAAATCCTTGTCGGAAAGTATTTTATTTTTTTCTTTACTGCAGATGGCAAGAATGAGCTGAAGATAGGATTGCAAAATGGATTCCGAGAAATCCTCCTGAAGATCAACTTTCTTAATTTTTGAAAAGTACTCTGAAATCTCATCAAAAACCTCTTTGTTTAACCCAATATAAGGAAAGAGATAAATGTTATTAAATAATAAACCGTTGCACGCAACTTCTTTTTTATGAAATTCTATACAATAAAAATCACTATGAAAACTAAGGGTTTCAACACCAATAGAATGATCACTTAAGATCTGAATATTTTGAAAAGGCGAAGAGAAAAGAACAATCTTCCCATTAAAATCATATTCTGTGAAATCTATCACAATCTTTCCAATGCCCTCAAATAAGAAGATATGATAACAAGAATCGCTAAAAATATTTTTATAATATTCTGAATCTGATTTTTGGACTGAAAAAAATGTACTTTTCATTATCAGCTTACTTTACCGGTTTTCCCTTTCTTTTACTATCTCATCCTTTATCCAGTTTAACTGAACATCATTTTTATTAATAATATCCTGTAAGGTTTCACTGATTGGTATATCTGGTATTACTCCTCTTAGAGAGTTGGTAAGTGTGATATTTGGGTTCACCAGCAATAAACCGATAGGTAGGGTCAGTTTAGAATTTGGAAGTATTTGATAAGAGTAAAATCCTGCAACAGTTCCGTCATTTGCACCACCGGTCTCTTCACCAACAAGTGTGGCCTTTTTATCAAACTTTAATTTAGAACTGATAATAGAAGAAGCCGAATAACTTCCACCATTAATCAATACATAGATTTTCCCATTAAAGGCATTTTTATTCGGTTGGGTAACTTTATCAGCTTTTATTTTATAATAAAATTTACCATCTTTTCCTTTATATGTATGAAGGGTTTTAAGAAAAAAATAGGTTGGGTAGGTTATTCCTTTCAATGCATACTCAAGAGGTGTGCTCTTTTTGAAATAATTGGTTTTTAGTGGGGTAAAGCCAGAATTTAATCTTGAAGGTTTTATCAGCGTAAAAGGTTCAGAAACCAAATAGGAGTAAAGATTGTTGATCTCCTGTAAGGAACCGCCATAATTATTTCTGATATCCAGTATAAGATAAGATGACTTTGCTTCTTTAATTCTTTCAAAAGTTTCTTTATAGAATTTATCGGAATTATTATCTGAAAATTTCTTTATGCTTATATAAGCAATAGAATTATCATGATCTAAAAATTGAAAATTTCTGTTTGTGGAACAATGGAGGCCTCCTTTATTATCGGTAGTCTGACTTCTGGATTTTTCTCGCTCCACCTCATTTTGCTTTTCTCTTTCCAGAATATAGATTTGTTTCTTATTACTATATAAAGTTTCAAGTTTTACCTGATCCAAAAAGCCATTTTCCATACTGAAAAAGTAAAAAAAAGTATCTTTTAGATAATAGGGTGTAAAAGTAGTATTTTGCCCATCGCTGCTAATCAGTTTTTTATATCTGTTGATATAGGATGTTATGGGAACATCATTAATACTTAATATTTCAGTGCCAGGTTTAATATGATGAATAGAATCCTTATTTTCCACTATATACATGTGGTCTCCCTTGATATAGTATTTAAAATAATTAAATAATTTCTTCCCATGGAAATCCTTTTTTAATTTATCAAAAGGAATCGTTAGTGAAAGATGTCCTTCTCTTATTGTTGTAATTACAGGTTGTAGTTTAAAATAAAACTGAACAGGTGTTAGAGGGGTGTCAATGGTTTGTTTAAGGCTGTCAATTCTTCGGTCAAGATCTTTTCTTGTGGTATACCGATAAAGTTGAGGATGCATTTCCTTTAATTTGCCATAAGCATAATCAATATCTTTTTTTAGCTGATCAGGAGGAATGACAAGTCGTTCCTGTTGCTCACTATTTGTGACAGAAGAGCAGGACCACAGGAAAATGAGTCCGAGTAGAATTAATGAAATTTTCAAAGCCTTTGTGTTTAAAACCAACAAATTTAAGTGTTTATAATTATTCAAATATTAAAATAATGATAATTTTTTAAGTATGACCTATAATGTTACGTTAAATAAATAGGTTATTTGCTTGTTAGCTATATCATTTAATCACAAAAGTTAATACATTTGATGCTTATTTTTTTATCAAATGATGTATTTAATTATTGCGATAGCCATTTTATTAGTGATGGCATATTTTTTAATAATCAATCAGGACGTTTTTGGCGCTGAACCTAAAGGGAAAAGACTGGAAAGAATGAGGAAATCTGAGCATTACAGAGATGAGCAGTTTCAGAACCTTAGCCATACACCATCAATTGCAGAAGGGTATAGCATGCCTGGTGTTCTTTATGATTTTTTTCTGGCTAAAAAAGACCCACTTTTAAAACCTTTAAAGAATATACCTGCTATACATACCGATTTAAAAACAATTCCAAAAGATCAGAATGTTTTTGTTTGGTTGGGACATTCATCATATTTTATCCAAACAGATGGTGTTTCATTTTTAATTGATCCGGTTTTAAGCACATACGGATCGCCATTTAAGTTTTTTAATAAAGCTTTTGCCGGGTCTGATATCTTTAAACCCGAAGATGTTCCCAATCTTGATTACCTTGTTATTACTCATGATCATTTTGATCATTTGGATTATCCTACGGTTAAAAAGATAAGAGATAGAGTTGCAAAGGTTATCTTGCCATTAGGTGTTGGAGCACATTTTGAAAAGTGGGGCTACAAAGAAGAACAGCTGATCGAAGAAGAATGGGGTGGTATTTCTAATCTAAAAAATAATATTAAAATAACTTTTACACCGGCAAGACATTTTTCAGGAAGAAAAATAAAAAGAAATGGAACCTTGTGGACTTCTTATGTATTGGAAACACCAACAAAAAAGATGTTCTTAGGGGGTGATAGTGGTTATGATACCCACTTTAAGATGATCGGTGAAAAATATGGTCCTTTTGATTATGCTATTATGGAGAACGGACAATACAATGCAGCCTGGAGATATATCCATACGCTTCCTGAAGATACGATACAGGCGAGTATAGATATTAATGCTAAATATATTATTCCTGTTCATTCTTCAAAATTTGCTTTGGCGCTTCATCCATGGAATGAACCGCTAAAAAAAATAGCAAACTCCGGTAAAGAGAAAAATTTACATATCCTTACTCCTATGATTGGAGAGAGAGTAGACTTAAATCGATCCGATAACCAATTCAAAGCATGGTGGGAAGATTAACTTCAGGCGTGCCAGATATCTTTATACCTTTTCGGATGATTTTCAAATTGCTGTCTTACAAAATCACATTCAGGATCTATTAACAAGTCTTTTTCCTCAGCATATCGTACGAGTTCATCTAGAAGCATTTTGGCATATCCCTGCCCCTCAAGATCTTCGTTAAGTTTGGTGTAGTATACAATTAATTGTCTGCCATCAATCGCTATGGACATATAGCCAGCCTTCTTCTCACCAATTAATATCTGCAATTCATCTTGATATGGAGATATTTCAAATTTTACATTTTCCATAAGTATTGAGATTAGGTTGAATTAAAAATGATTTTGAGAACTTAAGATCAGATCTCTTCTTTAAAATTACAAATTAAAATAATACAACAGGCTAATTTTTAATAAGCTAAGTCTAATTTATATTCTTTTAAATTAAGCTAAATAGGTTTGAGAGCAGGAGAGTTTGAAGGTAGTAATTATCTAACTATAATATCATAACCTCGAACTCTTTACGACACAATTTCAAATCCCACCCAAATTTATTTCCTACGTTTTCAATTGCTTACAAGCCTTTAACAAAGATAAATAAAGGATTTCCCCGCTTTGGCATTTTAATTGAAATGACATGAACACCATAATGAATCACATTTCACTATATATTCAAATTTTTCTTGATGACTGTTCGTAAGATCAGTCATTTTTTATTCCCCAGACTGTATAAAATAAAATATTTTGATTTTGTTTGAATTTTATAACTTTGCTTTATGGAATCATCAGAATCATTACAAGAATTTTACCATCGTACGCAGGTAAGAGTTTTCCCTTCCTGTCTTTCGAATACGGGTTTAGGACATTTTAATGTTTTCTCCCGCGATAACTGTGCATTGGTTACCCCATACAGCAGAAGAGATTTTTATAAAGTTTCGCTGATTATTGGAAAGGGTAAACTTCATTATGCAGATAAGTGGATCCGTGTAGATAAACCAGCATTGCTGTTTTCTAACCCTGTTATTCCATATTCATGGGAAGCGGATGACGATAATCAGAAAGGATGGTTCTGTCTGTTCACAGATCAGTTCATGCAAAATGGAACCCGTTTGGGAAATCTTCAGGACTCACCGCTTTTCAAAATAGGAGGAACACCGGTTTTCTTTGTTAATGAAGAGCAGCAAAAAAAAGTTTCTGATATATTTGATAAAATGATGACTGAAATTGAGTCCGATTATATCCATAAATATGATATGCTCCGTAATTACCTTCATCTTTTAATTCATGAAACCATGAAGATGAATCCTGCTGAGAATTTTGAGCACCATCAGAATGCTTCACAAAGAGTAGCCTCGTTGTTCATGGAATTGTTGGAGCGGCAGTTTCCTATCGACAGCCCTGAATCCTATTTAAAACTGAAATCACCGAATGATTACGCCGAAAGCCTTTCAGTTCATGTAAATTCTCTAAACCGTTCTGTGAAAGAGATGACCGGAAAGACGACAACCCAGCAGATCACAGCAAGAATTATTCAGGAAGCCAATGCTCTTTTAAAACATACAGATTGGAATATTTCTGAAATTGCTTATGGACTTGGCTTTGAAGAACCTGCTTATTTTACCAATTATTTTAAAAAACAAACCGGAAGTACACCCAATGCCTTAAGAACTGACCTTGTTTGAATTTTATAATTCTTAGTTTGAATTCTATATGAAAAATTAATCTACGTTGTTATAATTTTGTTCCTGTAATTTAAAATCACAAGCAATCATGAAATTTAGAAAATTAGGAAACACAGACGAACAACTATCAGCAATTGGTTTAGGATGTATGGGAATGAGCTTTGCATATGGCCCGGCAGATGAACAGGAAAGTATCAATACATTGCATAAAGCCCTGGATCTGGGGGTGAACTTTTGGGATACTGCAGATATGTATGCCAATGGAGAAAATGAAAAGCTAATTTCCAAAGTTTTAGTTCCGAATCGGGATAAAATCTTTATCGCTACAAAATTCGGATTTAGATTTAAAGATGGTAAAGCGAGTCATAGTGGAGCTCCAGGAACCTATTTTGATGGTTCTCCAGAATGGATCAGACAAGCAGTAGATTTAAGTCTGCAACGTTTGAAAATTGATACTATAGATCTGTATTATGCGCATAGAGTTGATCCAAATATTCCAGTTGAAGAAACCGTAGGAGCAATGGCTGATCTTGTAAAAGCGGGAAAAGTAAAATATATTGGTTTATCAGAAGCTTCTGCAGAATCCATTAAAAAAGCAAATAATATTCATCCCATTACAGCTTTGCAGTCAGAATATTCTATTCTTACCAAAGATGTTGAAAAAGAAATTTTACCCACGATCAGAGAGCTTGGAATTTCTTTAGTTCCCTATTCTCCCTTAGCAAGAGGACTTTTTGCAAACATTAATGAAGTTGAGAATTTTGGTGACGACGATTTCAGAAAATCATTACCTCGCTATCAGGAAGAAAGTCTTGAAAATAACAGAAAGCTGGTTAAGGAATTTAATGATCTGGCTGCTTCAAAAGGAATAAAAGGAACTCAACTTGCTTTGGCTTGGGTCCTTAATCAAGGCGATGATATTATTCCTATTCCAGGAACTAAACGAATTAAATATCTCGAAGAAAATATCGCAGCAATTAATGTTGAACTTTCTACATCCGACTTGGATACTATTGATATGATTTTAAAGAAATATCCTAATGTAGGAGAAAGATATAGTGAAGGCTCAATGAAGTTGGTTAACAACTAAAACATAGGTAAATATGGATTCCTGATTATTTGGGAATCCATGTTTTTTTATTACCAAATCACAAATTTAATTATGAATAGAAGAGAACTTTTAAAAAATGGAATTTTAGCCGGGGCTTTCAGTGTCATTCCTTTTTCAAGCTCTTTAGCAGGTGAGCGGAAAACGGTACTCACAGAGGATGACCTTTCGGGTGTTAAAAAAATAAAGTTGGGTGATTTCGATCTGTACATTCTTTCGGACGGATTTATTCACGAAGAGAATCTTAATTCTTTTGCTCCCCGCGGAAATGTATCAGAAATGAAAATGATTCTTAAAGATAATTTTCGTTCTGATAATTCTATCGATATGGCAATGAATGTCTTACTGGTTAAAACAAAGAATAAGCTGATCCTAATGGATACCGGAATGGGGATTTTTGCTGATGCCAGAACCGGATTTTTATTGAAAAGTCTTAAAAAAGCGGGCTTTTCAGCTTCAGATATTACAGATATATTTCTTTCTCATGCTCATCCCGATCATATCGGTGGAGTAGTAGATAAACAAAACAAATTGGTTTTCCCAAATGCTCAAATGTTTATTTCAAAAATTGAACACGATTTTTGGATGCAGGCGACACTCAAAGATTTTAATAACAGTGCATTAAAGAATCAGCCTGATTTTCTTAATCAGGTTATTCCCGGTATTCAGAATATTCTGAGAACAATAAAGCCAAAATTGAAATTTTATGAACTTGACAAAACATTATATGAGAATTTTAACTTTCAACTAGCTCCAGGACATACGCCAGGACTTACTTTGGTGACTATAACCTCAGGAAATGAGAAGCTATTGTATATAGCAGATCTTATGCACTCTGATGTTATTCTGTTTCCACATCCTGACTGGGGATATTTTGGAGATACTGATCTGGATATTGCTATAGCATCACGTAAAAAAGTCCTTGAACACTTAGCTGAAACCAGATCCAGAGCTTTTGCCTATCATTTACCTTGGCCAGGTCTAGGTTTTACTAAAAAGAAGGATCGTGTATTTGAATGGATCCCGGAATCATTTATGAGCTAAGACAAAAGAAACGATTTAAACCACAAAAGTCACAAAAGTTTTTAAACACTTAAGTTTTTTAAGGTTAATTCATGCTGTATAAAAAAAGGGCACATCAGTTCTTTAAAAAAAATCGAAGATTTTTCCGTTACGACCTAGAAAGTTGAGGCGTCAAAAAAAATAAATTTTGTGAACGTTAAGAAAATTCTATTGTTTGAGTACGGGACATAAATTTGATAATAAATACACTTTATATCCGTACGAGTTTAGAATTTTCAGAGAACAAAGTTTATTTTAGTCGAAAATTCCAGTCTTGAACTTTTGTTTCTTTTGTTTCAAGACAAAAGAAAAGATAAAATTTCCTACAATATAGTTTCAACAATAAATCCTCTCAATACTGAGAGGATTTATTTTAATAAGAATCTTTCATATTTAATTAAATTTAACCTCATTAAGAACCAGTTCAGAACTGTAAATTTTTCTAAACATAAAATACGTTATAGACAGAACGGTAAACGCTATAATAGCATCGATGGTAGATGGAAATCCAATAACTGCAATTTTAGAAAAGAAAGCGAAGGTAATATCGAAAAACATTCCGGCGAATACCCATTCTTTTAATCTTAATAGCTTATTGGGAACTAAAAGTACGATAACTCCTAAAACTTTGAAGACTCCCAGTATATAAATAAAATGCGGGGGATAGCCAAGTTGTAAAGTAATATCCCATACAAACGGACTTTTAATGAGTTCAAATATACCACTTGTTCCAAACCATAATGACATAAAAATTGCTCCTGACCAATAGATGATTTTTGTTGTTTTTGTTTTCATTTTTTTATTGTTTTAAATTATTATTGTTTATTGTCTAGTCCTTTCCTGAAGATTTATTGAAATATAGCTTTTGAAGCTCCCGAAATCTGTCCTGTTCTTGCATTTTGAATAAATCCTATGATCTCCCAATTGTTGATATTAAAATCCTTAGGTAACGGGAAGCTGGAACTGCCTTCAGAACTGCTTTTTAAAGAAATTTGATTTTGTTGATGAACGATCTGCCAGTGTTCTAAATGTCGGCCTTCATTTTCTCCTCTTGCTACGTTAGTAGAAGATTTCTTCTCTACCAATGTGATCAGTAGTTTGTTTTGAGTATTGCTTTCTGAGACTTTATAGGCAACACTGATTGCTTTAGAATCAGATTGAGCTTTCAGATCTATTATACTGCCACCAGTACTACTTAAGGCTTTAACAATAGAGTTTTCAACGGCTGCTCTATCTGATCCTACAAACTGCTGTCTGCCATTGATAACAAGTTGTGGAGTATAAACCTGAGAACCTAGTAGCCTGCTGTATTGTTGCTGACGTTCAGAGTTTTCTGGAGTACTGAACCGATCCTTCCAACCAAGACGGTTCCAATAATCAACATGATAGGCCAAGATGTACACAGGCTGATCTTTGCTGCTTTCCTTAATCTGTCCCATTAAAGCATCTGCAGGAGGGCAGCTTGAGCATCCTTCAGAAGTAAATAATTCTAAGACTGCAAAACCACCATTATTTCCAATCGGAATGTTTTTAAAGTTTTCGTTAGTCTTATCTTTTTGCACAAATGCAGAAATTGTAAATAGTAAAGCGACAAATACACCTACTATCAATAGTTTTTTAGATATCATTTCTTTTAATTTTATTCAAAAGTAGATACCTGAGTGATGTTAAAAAATGAAAAAAGGGCTCAACCAGACAAATAGAAAGGTGAACCCTGAAAAAAATAAGTTTAAGATTTGAGCAATTACCGGTCTTCTAGCCAGGAGAAAAAGCTATGTGTTTTTTCTTTATTGATAAGAAGCTTTTCAGGAGTGTCAATGACTAATTTAACATAGATCTTACGCTGGAAATAATGTTCCATTTCTTTAATGGCTGTGAAATTAACGATATACTGTCTGTTTACTCTAAAAAACTGTTTAGGAGAAACAAGTTCTGCCACCTGACCCAATGATTGGGTGAGTGAAAACTGCTGTTTATCAAAAGTAACCAGATGGGTCATTTCATTATGAATATAGAAATAGGCAATATTTTCTGTGAGTATCGTAGTGTATTTTTGATTTTTAAAAACAAGGAAACTACTTTTAGTAGAAGCTTGAGGCTGATTTATTTTTTGTAAAATAGCTTCCAGTTCAGGAATTTCTGTCTTTTGGAAAAATTTTTTCAACTCGTCAACTTTTCTTAAAGCTTCAGCAATGTCATCCCGTGAAAATGGCTTTAAAACATAATCAACCCCTTTGCTTTTAAAAGCATCCAGCATATATTGATCAAATGCGGTACAAAAGACCACCGGGCAGGTGATGTCAACCTGTTTGAAAATTTCAAAAGAAAGCCCGTCCGACAGATGGATATCCATAAAGATAAGATCGGGTTTGTTACCTTGGGATAAAGCTTCTACACTGGATTCTATACTGTCATAAACTCCGGTAATTGTAGATTCAGGTTTTAATTCTTTGATTAAATTCTGCAGTGATTTTGCCGCTCTGAATTCGTCTTCAATGATGATGATATTCATGGATAAAAGGTAGTTTTATTTGAAAAATTTGATTGTTGTCTGTAATGTCAATTTCCTGATCTAATAAGTGTTTGTAACGCATATTAACATTGTTTAAGCCAACACCTAAAGAATCTTCAGGAATCATTTTACGCTGAATAGGGTTTTCAATAATAATCTTATCGTTTGCGTCATATATCTTAATATGTAAAGGTTTACTTTGTGAAACAATATTATGCTTGATACAGTTTTCCACTAATAGCTGCAAAGTGAAAGGCGGAATAAGTGTCTTTAAAGTGTCTTTATCCAATGTATCGGTAAAAGTAAAACCATCACCAAATCGGGCTTTTTGAAGAAAAAGATAAGAGTTTAATATTTTCATTTCTTCCTCTACTGTGATTAGATCAAGCTTTCTGCTTTCCAGAGTAAAACGATAGAAATCGGAAAGCTTAATAATAAAATCAACAGTTTCCTCATCATGCGTTTCCACCATAGACTTCAGTGTATTTAAACTATTGAAAAGAAAGTGAGGGTTCACCTGTTGTTTAAGTAATTCATATTGAGCACCCAGGTTATCACTTTTTACTTTTTCTAATTCCAAATGAACTTGCTGGCCGGTATAATTATGCTGAACAAGATTTAAAAACATATAGAAAACAAGGTTGATCAGAATCCCTCTGACTTCTACCATCAGCATGACAGGACCAAAGTTGATGTGGGATAAAATTAATTGTTGTACCCATGCCAATGCAAACATGACCACCATACCCAATGCCAGTACCACTAATAGCCTGGAGTAAGAAATTCCCTGGCGTCTTTTTTTGTTGCGGTTGAGCAGGAAGATGTTGAGGTACCACATGACTACCGCAAAAGCTGAGGTAATGGCTGCGTTCACTACAGCTTCCATGAGATTGAAGTCGTGAGAAGCAAGCTGGGGAACTGACGATAGGATCCCTAAAAAAATGGAGCTTATCCAGATGACAGCCTGCGATATTTTTATTTTTTCCTGATGCATTAAGAAGGTAGGTTTTAAAAATGTTAAATTAATATTTTTTAATCATAATACTTTAATAAATATAATCTGGGACTGATATTTCAATCCCAGATTACCTGATAATTTTTATTTTCAATTAGGGCATAACGACGGGTTGATAACCCAGCATATATTGTATTCTTTGTTCTTTGTCAAAGGATTGGGTATTTCCTTTAGTAGAACTGTTATCCTTATGATATGATGTCTCTCCCTTGGCATTCGTTTCAACAGTTTCTATACTCAGCAATTCACCTGTGATGGTTCCGCCGGTGTACTGTGGATTTTCATGATACTTCCAGGTGACAAGTTTCATTTTAGTTCCTGCTTCCGGTTGAGTTTTCTTCTTTGATAGCGATAGCAGTGCCTGGTTGTTTCCATACAAAGCAGACATGGTTTCTTTCTTTTTGTTTAATGAAGAACCGATAAATTTAAGATGACCTGCATCAAACACCAGACGTACATGATCTTTATTGGGATCTTCATTTTTACATGCCGTTAAAAGGAAGAAAATTGCTAAAAAAGCGATGTTTATATTTTTCATTTTTTCTGTAATTTTTCGATTAGATTTTTTGTGTTTACTTTCATGGGAACATCGAATAGGTATCCTGTAGGTTCTGCCAATTGGCGATGACAGGCAATACATGACTCCTTTGCAAATGATGCTGTTTTTCCTGTCGGATGAAGATCTTTTCCGGAAAATTTAGCAAATCCCCAGCCTTCCGTATCGGTATATTTTTTTGCATCTTTTACCATAAACTGAGCGTTAATAAATTCACCAGGTCTTATTTCTCCGTCAGCGGATTCGGTTTGTTTAAATACTGCTTTTACCACAATACTGCCATCTGGCCATGGATGAAAGTTATCAGTTTCTACAGCTTTAACAGCAATATTGTTTCCATAGATCACACGAATGGAATTGTCGAACAACGTACTCATGCTGATGACTTTCCATTTTTTAAATTCAGGTGTATAACGAACTCCGTTGGGTGACACAGGAAAACCCGGATAACCTGCGGAAGCCTGTTTTATATCCTGATGTGGATCATTAATTTTTTTATTTATTGGAGTGGGATTTTTTCCGGAAAGAGATAAAGTATATTTTCTGATCACTTCAATATCTTTACTGGAAATCTTTGCTGATGAGTGTAGCAAAGTATATTCATGAAGAGGCATCTTTCCGGCCTGCATCATGTTTAGGATGGAATACATTCTTCCTTTGTGTTCTCCTGGAGAAAGCTGCGACCATTCTGAAAAATTCATTACTTCTCTCGCCCTTTCCACATCTTTTTTTACGGCCCATGATAGAGGAGCAATTTTATCATACCAACTGAGTTTTTGCTCATTAGAATGACAATTGAAGCAAGATCTTTCTAAGATAGAGATCACTTCACGAGGCGCTTCAATGGTACCGGTTACAGGTTTACCTTCGAGTGGTGGATTGAAAAGCTGCAGTCCTGCAAAGGTTCCCAGGATCGCTATGAATAGTATAGCTATAGGTTTTATTGTTCTCTTTTTCTTTACTGAATCCATAATCGTTTTATTTTATGGTTCAAAAGTAGATACTGGTTCAGAATGATGAAATGTAAAGAATGGTGAACCGGACAATTTAAAGGGTGAAACTAGAATTTTTATCCCTCAGTTATAACTATAAAATACCGGAAGTATTTCCGGTATTTTATAGTTGAAAGAATTTTATTATAAAACCATTCCGCCATCAACGATGATTTCAGTACCTGTAATAAAACTTGATATGCTGTCATCAGATAAGTAGCTTACAAGTTTGGCAACATCTTCAGCAGTTCCCATTTTTTTTAATGGAATTTCATTGATCAGGCGCTCCTGAATATTTTGTAAGGTAACATCATCAAGTCCTGCTTTATTCATTATTTCTGTTTTTGTAGGCCCGGGACTTACCATATTTACTCTGATCTTTCTTGGTGCTAATTCTGCAGCTGCTGTTTTTGCAATGGAGTTTAGTGCCGCTTTACTGGCTTGATAGATCGAACTGTTTGGATTATGTGTAGCCGCTACAATTGATGATAAAAACACGACAGACGCTCCATCATTTAATGTAGGAATAAACTGACTCAGCGTAAAGTAAGCACCTCTGAAGTTAATATCCATTACACTGTCAAAATTTTCAACATTCATGTTTTCAATAGAGGTTAATGTTCCTGTAATTCCAGCGTTGATAAATAGAATATCCACTTTTCCATATTGATCCTCAACTTCTTTTTTCAATAAAGAGATATCTTCTAATTTTCCCTGATCAGAAACAAATCCGACTGCTCCTAACTCTGCTGCTGCTTTGTCTATGGCTTCCTTTCTTCTTCCGGTAATAATTACTTTTGCTCCTTCCGCAATTAATTCTTTTGCTGTTGCATATCCGATTCCACTATTTCCACCGGTTACGATAGCCAGTTTGTTGTTAAATTTATTCATTTCTTAAAATTTTTGACAAAGTTATAGTGAAAATGGTATACTTTTGTAATCAGTATCACAGAGTATATCAACTTAATTTTTACAAAATGGAAAGAGATCAGACAGAAGAATTAAGAGCACTGCAGGATACCCTATATTTTATAGGGGGTAAATGGCGGATTCCGGTAATCAATGCGATTTGTAATGGTAACCGACGCTTCCGTGAAATTGAGCGCAGTATTCCCGGCATCACCACAAGAATGCTTTCAAAGGAACTGAAAGATATGGAACTCAATAAACTGGTGACGAGAAATGTGTATCCGGATACTCCGGTTCTAATTGAATATATACCTACAGATTATTGCAGAACCTTTGGGAAAATTATAATGGAAATGATCAATTGGGGTAGAGAGCATCGGAAGGTGATTGTAGAAGACAAGATCTGATGTTTTAGAATTTCAATTCAATTTATATCAAAAAACCTCTCCAGAAGGAGAGGTTTTTATTATTTATTAAATATTTCTACGATAACATTTTCAGGAGGATCGGAATAACCTGAACCTATATTTAAAGCATTTATTGAGCTTAAGGAAACTACTTTATTCCCATAATTAAATACTTTAAACGGATATCTTTCAGTACTTATTGAGTTTACCTTTGCATAACCTGTTAAGTTATAAAATTCAATACTTTTTTTATCAGTTCCTGCAATGATATTATTAGCATCAAAATCATAACTTGAAAGTCCTGAATTACCACGTGGTAACTGCCCTATATAAACTAAATTAGAATTATAAATAACTCCTTCCATAGCTGTTAAGAAGCCATTTCCGGTTGGCAAAGATTCAAATATTCTAGGGTTTAAAGGGTAATCACCATGATAAGTGTCCTCAAATCTATTAACAAATGATCCATCGGCATTATAATTAAAACGTATAAGGTTGGTAGGGCTTACGTTTGTAGTGATAAAAAAGAAACTCGAACTTGTGTTAGCTACTTTTTTTATTCTACCAAACTGATAACTTCCATTCTCAGATATTAATTGTTTAGAAGCTCTGTCAAAACATTTTAAAGAAACATTCGAAATAGCTCCTGTAGTTCCATATAATTTATTATCTGTTAAAACAACACTTTTTACTTCGCTTCCGAAATTTATTTGATCTTTTAAAGATAAATCATTAGGATTATAAATATAAACCCAACCATCATTTCTAGGAACATATAATTCCTTTTGACCATTATATGTACCTAAGAACGAGTAGCCCAATGTAGCGCCGGTAGATATTTCTTTTGTAACGGTACCTGTTGTTACATCATACCTCATTATATTACCGGTAGAGCTAAATATAAACATACTTCCATTATCAGCATCGAATAATGCATCTATTGGTTTAATATTAAGTAGCGGTTTAATACTGGGTCTCTTATAAGAAACAATATTACTTTTTATCGGCTCACCGTTAGTAGTATACCCAATTACTTGGTAATCTACATATGAAGAATAAGGAACATTAGCATCTACTTTTATAAATGTACTTCCGCTTTCCTGGTTCAGATATTCTGGAGTTGCATTTTCAGAGTTACTTCTCAAAAATTGAAAATTCTGATATACATTTTTACCTGTTGTTGTCCATTCTAATCTGATTGTAGTATCGTTAACGACTATTACATCTTTTAGAATTATTTTTTCTTCAATAGGTTGGGGAGGTGCAACTACTTCATCTGAATCGCCAGAACATGAAACTGTAAATAATAATGCAAAAATTAGAAACCAAAGATTTTTTATAGATTTAAATTCCATCAATAATTTCATTTAAAATAGTACTTGGTCTCATCGCTGCATATGTTTTGTATGTATCGGTTTTATAGTAACCATCAATATTCTGAGGCTTACCTTGAGCGGATATTAATTCCTGATTAATGACAGCCTCGTTCTCTAGCATAGCAGCAGCTATTGATTTGAATTTTTGAGCAATCTCAGCATCAACTGTTTGATTACCTAAAGCTTCAGCCCAGTACATTGCTAAATAGAAGTGAGAACCTCTGTTATCGATCTGGCCAACTTTTCTTGCTGGAGATTTGTCAGTAGCTAAGAATTTAGCGTTCGCCTCATCTAAAGCATCTGCTAACACCTGAGATTTTGTATTTCCTTGAGTTTGAGCTAAATGCTCTAAAGAAGCCTGAAGCGCTAAGAATTCACCTAAAGAATCCCATCTTAGGTATCCTTCTTCAAGGAATTGTTCAATGTGTTTAGGAGCAGAACCTCCGGCACCAGTTTCAAATAAACCACCACCATTCATTAACGGAACAATAGAAAGCATTTTTGCAGAAGTTCCTAACTCAAGAATTGGGAAAAGATCTGTTAAATAATCTCTCAATACATTTCCTGAAACTGAGATGGTATCTTTACCTTCTCTTGCTCTTTTAAGTGTTTCAGTCATTGCATCTTTAACATCAAGAATTCTAATGTCCAGTCCTGCAGTCTCGTGATCCTGTAAGTATTTTTCTACTTTTTTGATGATCTCTCTATCGTGAGCTCTTCCTTTATCTAGCCAGAAGATCGCAGGAGTATCAGAAAGTCTTGATCTGTTTACAGCCAGCTTTACCCAGTCCTGAATAGGTGCATCTTTAGTCTGACACATTCTGAAGATATCACTTTTTTCTACTTTTTGAGAAAGAAGTATATTTCCAGTTTCATCCTGAACTTCAATTGTTCCGTCAGTATCAGCCTGGAAAGTTTTGTCATGAGAACCATATTCTTCAGCTTTTTGAGCCATTAACCCTACGTTTGGAACTGAACCCATTGTAGTAGGATCTAATTTACCGTGAGCTCTCATATCATCGATCACAGCCTGATAGAAACCTGCATAAGAACGGTCTGGAATGATTGCTATTGTATCCTCTTCTTTACCTTCTTTATTCCACATTTTACCGCCTCCTCTTACTAAAGCAGCCATAGATGCATCAACGATAATGTCTGAAGGAACATGGAAATTGGTAATTCCTTTATCAGAATTTACCATAGCTACTCTTGGTCCGTTAGCTAAAGCAGTTTCAATAGCCGCTTTAATTTCACCTTCCTGAGCGTTTCCTTTTATTTTTTCAAAAAGATCTGCAAGACCATTATTTGGATTGACATCTAAAGATTTAAAAGTATCAGCGTATTTTGTAAATACATCTTTAAAGAACGTTTCTACGATAGCACCAAAAATAATAGGGTCGGAGATTTTCATCATCGTAGCCTTTAAGTGAGCAGAAAGTAATACATTTTTATTTTTAGCCTCTTCAATTGCTTCTTTTACAAAAGCTTTCAAAGCATTTAAGTTCATTACGGAAGAATCAATAATTTCTCCAGCCTGAAGACCTGCGAAATCTTTCAATAATTTTTCAGAACCATCATTTCCCTTGAATACAATTTTATATTTTGTAGCATTTTCAAGAGTTGTAGAGTTTTCAGTGCCATAGAAGTCTCCATTGGCCATGGTAGCAACGTCAGTTTTACTGTCTGAAGCCCAATCACCCATTCTGTGTGGGTTCGCTTTTGCATAGTTTTTAACAGCTTTTGGAGCACGTCTGTCAGAATTTCCTTCTCTCAATACAGGGTTTACAGCACTTCCTAATACTTTTGCATATTTAGCTTTGATTGCTTTTTCTTCCTCATTCTTGGGTTCAGCAGGATAATTTGGAACAGCAAATCCTTTAGATTGTAGTTCCGCAATAGCCTCATCTAATTGAGGTGCAGAAGCTGAAATATTTGGTAATTTAATAATATTGGCATCTGGTGTTGTAGCCAGTTGGCCTAGTTCAGCCAAGGCATCACCAATTCTTTGGTCTTCTCTTAAGAATTCCGGGAAGTTAGCTAGAATTCTTCCTGCTAAAGAAATATCCGGAACTGCAATTTCAATATTTGCTGATTTTGTAAATGCCTTTACAATAGGTAAAAACGAGTGTGTAGCAAGCATTGGAGCTTCATCCGTTAATGTGTAATAGATTTTTGATTTTTCTGACATTATACTGTTATTTATTATTTGATTTTTTAACTCCCACAAATTTAGTTAAAATTTAAATTTTTTAGATTAAACCTAAATAAGTTTTTGCACTTTAAGAATTATTTAACCTTTATTTCAACGAGAAAAATGCCTTATTTAAGTAAATTTGAAAAACCTTAAAAAATAAATTATGTCAAATATCACATTAAAAGGAAACGAAGTACATACATTAGGTAATTTACCATCCGTAGGAAGCAGCATCAGAGATTTTGCATTGGTAGATTCTGGATTAGCTGTAAAAACGCTTTCTGACTTTGAAGGAAAGAAAAAAGTATTCAATATTTTTCCTAGTATCGATACCGGAACTTGTGCAGCTTCAGCAAGAAAATTTAATGAAGAAGCTTCCAGTTTAGATAATACTGTTGTGATCAATGTTTCTAAAGATCTGCCATTTGCATTAGGAAGATTTTGTGCTGCTGAAGGCTTGAATAACGTAGAAACACTTTCTGATTTCAGAAGTAGCTTTGGAGATGATTATGAAGTTACCATTACAGATTCTCCTTTGAAAGGCCTTTTAAGCCGTGCGGTAATCGTTACGGACGAAAATAATAAAGTAGTTTATACAGAACAGGTTTCCGAAATTGTAAACGAACCAAATTATAGTGCTGCTTTAGAAGCATTAAAATAAAATTGAAGTAAAACTCTTTTAAAAAGAAAGCCTTGTAAGATTTTATTTTTGCAGGGCTTTTTTGATGGTAATAATTTCATAATTTTAAATAAAAATGGTAAAAAGAATTGTTACAAACATCAAAACTGAAGATTTGTCCCGTGCAGATTATTTTTATCATCATATTTTAGGTCTTGAAATATTGATGGATCATGGGTGGATCAAAACATTTGGAAATGATGTAGAATCGAAAGTTCAGATAAGTTTTGCAACACAAGGCGGGAATAATACTCCTGTTCCGGATCTGTCCATTGAAGTTGATGAGGTTGATGAAGTGTATAACAAGATGAAGGATTCAGGGTTTGAAGTAACTTATGATATTACTGATGAAGACTGGGGAGTCCGTAGATTTTTTGTCAAAGATCCGTTTGATAAATTAATTAATATTCTTTCACATCAATAATTAAATATACAATGAAAGCAGAACACATTATTCCCATTCTAAGAATTTTTGATTATCAGAAAACAATAGAGTTTTACGTTGATTGGTTAGGTTTTGAAATTACTTTAGAACATCGTTTCGAAGAAAATACACCTGTTTATATGGAAGTGAAAAAAGACAATATCATTCTTCATTTAAGTGAGCATCATGGAGATTCAACACCCGGAAGCAGTGTTTTTATCTGGGGAGAAGGGGTAGCAGAATACCATAAAGAGCTGATTGATAAAAAATATAAATACAACAGACCCGGACTGGAAAAAACATTTTACGACGCTGTGTCTTTTACAGTTAATGATCCTTTTGGAAACAAAATTGTTTTTAATGAAAAATTTGATGAAGCGAAACATAAGGGGTTGGAATTTTATTCATTCGAGTGATTTTGTCATTCAGAACGCAATGTAAATGAAGTGAAGAACCTCAGCAATTTTAAATTCAATAAAAAAGGGCTTTTCAGCGGAAATTTATATCATATATTAATATCATTTGTGATTAAAAAGCACCTGGATTAATGATTCAAATCATCAAAATCTTATTTAATATCTACTAACTTTACATTTTAAACTACATGAAACGTTCAGGAACAGCAGATCTACCTTTACACTATGGCAAAGTACCGCCGTGGTTGTATGAACGTATGTCTATACTTGGACTTTCTATAGTTGAAGCAATCTTAATGGATTATGGTAAGGATGAGGTGCTTCGTAGACTGGCAGACCCATTTTGGTTCCAGAGTTTTGGTGCTGTAATGGGAATGGATTGGCATTCATCAGGAATAACTACTTCTGTAATGGGTGCTTTAAAACGTTCCGTAAATCCGAATTCTCAATCACTGGGTATCTATATCTGTGGCGGAAAAGGAAAGCTTTCAAGAAATACACCTCAGGAATTAATTCAGATTGCTGATAAAACAGGACTTAATGGAACTGAGCTTGTAAAGGCTAGTAAACTATCTGCAAAAGTTGATAATACAGCGATTCAGGATGGTTATCAATTATATCTACATAACTTTATTCTGGCCGATAATGGAAGCTGGAGTGTGGTTCAACAGGGAATGCATGAATCCGATGGAACGGCGAGACGTTATCATTGGCACTCGGAAAATATAAAATCTTTTGTCGAAGAGCCACATACTGGTATCAATGGAGTTTATAGAGGCAAGATCCTCAATCTTACTGATGCTAATGCTTCACAAAGCAGAAAAGGAATTCTGGATATTTCTCACACAGATTCTGCTGAGATCATGAGTGATTTTTCCAGATTGATTCTTCCCAGTCATCATGATGTTCGGGCTTCTGATGTTGATTTAAAACGTTTAGGTGCACTTTTGTATGTAACCCGCGAACAGCAACCACAAAATTTCGAAGATCTACTGATGTTGGAGGGCGTTGGTCCCAGAACAATGCAGTCTTTAGCTCTGGTAAGTGAAGTGATTCATGGGGCACCATCAAGATTTTCCGATCCTGCGAGATTTTCTTTTGCTCATGGTGGGAAGGACGGACATCCGTTTCCTGTTCCTACGAAAGTGTATGATGAAAGCATAGATATTCTTAGAAAGGGAATTGAAAAGTCAAAATTGGGAAATTCCGATAAACTGAAGACATTAAATAAGCTACATCAGATTGTAGCTGCAACAGAAAAGGATTTCACTCCGGATTTCGATATCCAGGAGGTCATAGAAGAAGAAAGGCAGAACTCCTGGAGGTTTGGCGGGAAAACCGTTTTTGGAGATGCTGAAAAACCAACAAAACCAAATTCTATTCAACTTTCATTGTTTTAAAGTAATAATAATTGTTTTGGCTGAAGCCATTTGTAATCTAAGTGAAGCTGATTATGTATCGGAAATATTGATGAAAAATTTCTGAATATACCTTTCTCAGAAGGTCCACTCAACGGATAAACTGAGGTTAGTAAAGCATTCCTAATTTTACATTTATAAAACTTTTTTATATCAATTCCAATAAAAATTCTAATTTTAAAACTCTAAAAAATATTCATCTCATGGCAAATAAAGCTTTAGAAATTTCATATGATTTTCCTTTCTTCATGCATGATGAGCTGGATGAGATCTTCAAAGCTCATGAAAAGATAAGTTTTCAAAAAGGGGATTTTATTCTTGAAGAAGGAAAAACAGCTAATGAATATTATGTTTTGGATAAAGGTTTAGCAAGATCATTCGTGAATGATTTTAATGGTAATGAAGTAACGACTCACTTTTTTGCAGAGAATGAAATCATTATAGAAGTTCTCTCTCTTTTTCAAAGGATTCCATCACAGGAAAATATCATGTGTATCACAGACTGCGAATGTTGGAAGCTAGATTATGATACCTTTCAGGATCTGTTTCATAAAATTCCTAATCTTAGAGAATGGGGAAGATCATGGATGTCCCAGCAATTATTTGCCTACAAACAGCGTTCCGTAGAGATGTTTACTCTTTCAGCAACAAAACGCTATCTTAATTTGCTTGAACAAAAATGTCAGGTTATTCAATTCGCTCCTTTAAAACAAATCGCTTCCTACCTGGGTGTTACAGATACTTCTCTGAGCAGAATTCGTAAAGAAATAGTTTCACATCCAAAGAAAAATTAAATCTTGTCATAGGGCAAGATGATTCTGATATTGACTTGGTAATTTTGGTTTAAAGTTTAACACTAAAATTACAACAATGAAAGTCAATCAAATTTATGTAAACCTACCCGTAAAAAACGTTGAAAGTACAAGAGCGTTTTGGACCAAGCTTGGTTTCTCGATCAATGAACAGTTTTCTGATGAAAATGCAGTATGTGTGGTTTTGAACGAACAAAACATATTCGCCATGTTTCTAAAAGAAGAATTTTTCAAAACATTTACCAATAGACCTATTGCGCAGGGTGAGACGACACAGGTGCTTCTAGCCATCGGCGTTAGCAGTCGCGAAGAAGTTGACAATATGGTAAAAACAGCTTTAGAGAATGGTGGTTCAAAATATAGTGAACCTCAGGATCACGGATGGATGTATCAAAACGCTTTTGCTGATCTTAATGGACATCAGTGGGAAGTTATGTTCGCGGATATGTCTCAACTTCCAACAGAATAGCTTAATTCTAAAACCTATTCATTATGGAATCGAAATCAAACGATATAGAAATCATAAAATACCTTGTCTTTAGCAATTACAAAGTGATTTCAATGAATATCGAAGGTATCTCCAATGAAGAAGCAATGGTTTTTCCTAATGGTGAAGCAAATTGCATGAATTGGATCTTAGGACATTTAATTTATATAAGAAATGCTTTTTTAAATGTTTTAGGTGAAGAATCAGTTTGGGATAATGAAAAATATTCATGTTATAACAGAGGGGAAACGCCTTTAAACAGGAAGGATGAGTTTATAAGTTTTGAAGAGTTAAAATCATATTTAAAAGAAACTCAGAATAAACTTGAATCAAATCTTAATAATCTCGAAAGTATTGATCCAGCAATAATTAATGATGTTTCGGGACTTTCTCTGCACGAAATTTACCACAGCGGACAATTTGGTTACCTCAGAAGAATTCTCGGAAAATCGGGAGCTATAAAGTAGAATCACAAAGAATTAAAACTTTAATACTAAAAACCATTTATAATGGACACACCAAAATCAAAAAAATTAGATATCGTTATTCCGGCGTACAGGATGCATTCCCAAAGCTTTTTAAATGTTTTGGATGGTATTTTGGAAGAAGATGGAATGAAAAGAATTGACGGTAAAACCAACCATATTGTTTGGATGGCAGGAAATTTTCTCAATATGCGTTATGGCTTAGGCTGGGTTTTAGGACTTCAGGAAGAGGATCCATACACAGAACTTTTCTTTCAGGGAAAGGCTTTAGATGAGAGTTTTAATTATCCAAGTCTGGAAGAATTGAAGAAGAACTTTCATGCAATTTCACCAAAAGTATATCAAAAATTACTCGAAGCAACGGATGAGCAGCTTGAGGAAATATTTGAAATCGGAATGAATGTACCTTATGTTCCAGAGACAAAACTCAATTTTACGGGAATGTCTATCAGTCGTGAAGACTATTTATGTGGACAAATAGGTTTGATGCGAAAAATTCTGGGATATCCTGGAATGAAGTATGATACTGATGATAATTTAAAATACTAAATAATGAATCCTACTGAAAAGGGCTTTAAAACAGTCAATGGAATTCAAATGTACTATGAGATCTACGGTTCAGGAAAGCCTTTGGTTCTCGTTCATGGTGGTGGATCTTCAATTTTATTTGACTTTAAAGAAGTCATCTCAAGATTGGAATCTCAATTTCAACTCATCGGAATAGATTTACAAAACCATGGAAAGACCGAACATAGAGATATTCCCGAAACTTTCGAACAGGATGCTCATGATGTGGCAGCCCTTTTAAAGGAATTGAAAATTGAAAAAGCCTCATTCTGGGGATTCAGTAATGGTGGAAATACGGTCATGCAAATTGGTCATCTTTATCCGGAAATAATAGAAAAACTGATTGTTGCTTCTTCATTTTTCAAAAGAAATGGAATGATAGACGGCTTTTTTGAGTCTATGTCTGAAGCGACTTTAGAATCAATGCCCGAACCTTTGAAGATTAATTTTCTTGAATTAAACCCTGACTTTTCAAAACTTGAAAATCTATTTGATAAAGACAGCAAAAGAATGCAGAATTTTGAAGATTGGGACGAAAAGATATTAACCTCCATAGACTCACCTACACTTTTCATTTCTGGAGATAAGGATGTTATGAAGCCAGAACATGTTGTTGAAATGTGGCGCCTGATTCCCGATTCTCAATTATTGATCCTTCCGGCAACTCATGGTTCTTATATGATGGCAGATTTTGAAGGAAATACAGATGAAAATCTGATTAGCTTAACTACTAATGAAGTAGTGAAATTCTTAAATCATTAATTCTCAATCGACTTTAAGAATAAAAACACGGCATAGATAAATGACAAATAATCAAATAGTGTTATTTGTGAATCATTCTTACTATCTGTTTTTAAAAATTATAAAATAAACAATAACTTTTAAAATTAATATCATGGCAAAATTAAATTCGTACCTCAATTTTGATGGTACAGCTGAAGAAGCATTCAACTTTTACAAATCTGTTTTCGGAGGTGAATTTCGCGGTGAAGTTCATAAAATGGGGAATGCCCCAGGAACTGAAAACCTATCTGACGAAGAAAAAAACAGGGTTATGCACATTGCTCTACCTATTGGCGATGACTTACTGATGGCTTCTGATATCGTTCCCGGATTCGGACAAACTTTAACGGTTGGGAACAATAATTATGTTTCTATATTTCCGGAATCAAGGGAAGAAGCAGACCGTCTTTTTAAAGGTCTTTCTGATGGCGGCAATATTGAAATGCCTATTGAAGACCAGTTTTGGGGAGATTATTTCGGTAGTTTTCAGGACAAATATGGTGTTCATTGGATGGTGAACTATAATGAAGAATCTGCAAAATAATCTTATATTTAACTAAATTATTAGAGGGCAACTTTTTAATGGTTGCCCTTATTTAACTAAATCATTAAAAATAGAATTATGGATCCTATTAAAATAGATATTACAATTTTAGCTCCTGTTGAAAAGGTTTGGGATTATTTTAATAAGCCTGATCATATTATAAAATGGAATTTTGCTCACGAAAGCTGGCAATGTCCAAGCTCTGAAAACGACCTTAGAGTAGGTGGCAAATTCAAAAGCAGAATGGAAGCTAAAGACGGAAGTTTCGGATTTGATTTTGCGGGTGTTTATGATGAGGTTATTCCTAATCAAAGGATAAAATATCACCTTGAAGATGGGAGAAATGTAGATGTAATCTTTGAAAAAATAGATCCTGATACGACAAAAGTTACTGAAGTTTTTGATCCTGAAAAACAAAACTCCGTGGAAATGCAGAGAGATGGATGGTATGCTATTTTGGATAATTTCCACAAATACGTTGAAAAACATTAAAATATTTTTACAATCATGATCAATCTATTAATAATGGCAAAATGTTTAAGTTCCATTTGTGCTGTTAATCATGTTGTTCAGGGAACTTTTTTGCAGGGCGTAGTTGCTATGCCTGCAAGACGTGCTTTAGAAAAAGAGAAGATTGATTCTTTAGAAAAATTATCAGATTATTCTGAAGATGAAATCATGCAGCTTCATGGTTTTGGAAAAAATACAATGGAGAAGCTTAAAGTCTATATGCAAGAGCATCAAATTTCTTTTAAAAATTAACCAATACCCATTGGTGTCATTCTTTTTACGACACCTAAGATTTATGAACTTAAATTCAATACATCGAATAGCTTGTATTGACAACATAAATTACATCAACTCACCACAAAAAATAAAAATTATGAATAATGATATTTTTCCATGCCTTTGGTGCGACGGAAATGCAAAACAATCAGCAGAATTTTACTGCAAAGTATTTAATGGAAGAATTACTGCAGATACTCCTGTAGTAATGAATATTGACCTTTTTGGTCAAAAATTAATGCTCCTGGATGGTGGTCCTCATTTTGAAAAAAATCCATCAGTATCTTTTATGGTTATATGTGAAACTGAAGATGAAGTTCAAAGATATTGGGATCAGCTATTGGTAGGAGGTAAGGAATTGATGGCACTTGACTCTTATCCCTGGAGTAAAAAATTCGGATGGCTTGATGATCAGTATGGAGTTAGTTGGCAATTATTTTTCGGAGAGAAAACAAGTGACCAAAAAATTGTTCCGACATTAATGTTCATGCATCAGAATAATGGTAAGGCGATGGAAGCAATGGAGTTTTATACCCAAACTTTCCCTAACTCAAAAATTGGAAATATTCTGAAATATAAAGATGGTGGTGAACCTAATGAAAATCCTGAAAATATTCAGCATGCCAACTTTATGATTGATGGTTACGATATTTACTGTATGGATTCTTCATATGATCATAAATTCGATTTTAATGAAGGGGTATCAATGGTGATCATGACTGATGACCAGAAACAGACAGACTTTCTTTGGAATACGCTGATATCGGGTGGGGGTAGAGAAAGTATGTGTGGCTGGCTGAAAGATAAATACGGATTTAGCTGGCAGATCGTTCCAAAGAGACTTATTCAGCTTATGAACGATTCGAACCAGGAAAAGGCTCAAAAAGTAGTACAGGTGATGATGAAAATGCAGAAAATTATTATCCAAGAGTTGGAAGAAGCTTATAATTCTTAAATCTATTTCGGCTTATCATTTGATGGTATTTTAGAAAAAGATTTGCTTATGAACACACAGAACAAGTCAAGATCCAAATCTAAAGTGCCTAAAGAAGGATTATTTCCCGAGATTATCCGTAAAAATTATATAGGAAGTAAAAAACTTCTTAATAAGAAAGCCGTTATCTCAGGAGGTGACAGTGGAATAGGGCAGGCCGTTGCAGTTCATTATGCCAGAGAAGGAGCTGATATTGCTATTATTTATAAAGAAAGTGATAAAGATGCTAAAGAAACGTTGACGCTCGTAGAAAAAGAAGGTCAGAAATGCCTCTTATTTAAGGGAGATGTTTCCAAAAAAGCAATTAGAAACAAATGTATTGAGAAAATTAAGAAGGAATGGAAGAGCCTGGATATTCTGGTCAACAATGCAGGAGTGCAATTTCCTAAAAATGATATTGAAAAGATCTCAGATGATCAGATAACGGAGACTTTTAACATAAATATCATTTCAATGATTTCTTTAACACGGGATTTTTTGCCGTTAATGGATAAAGGATCAAGAATTATTTGTACAACTTCTGTTACGGCCTATCGGGGAAGTGACCATCTTATCGATTATTCGGCAACAAAAGGAGCGATTGCTACCTTTGTCCGTTCCTTAGCTACTAATCTTGCTGAAAAGAAAATATTAGTGAATGGAGTTGCACCGGGGCCTATCTGGACACCACTGGTGAAAGAAACATTTGATGATCTTTCAACATTTGGAAAGGATAATCCTTTAAAGAGAGCGGGACAACCTTCTGAAGTCGCTCCGGCTTATGTTTTTCTTGCTTCTGAGGATTCCAGTTTTATTACAGGTGAGATCATTCACATTAATGGGGGTGATTTTGTCGGCGGTTAGAAGGTTACCCATGAATAATAGATTTATAAACACTAAATTAAAAATAATATATGGAAAGATTAACTTATGAAATACGAATCAATGCTACCCCTGAAAAGATATGGACGGTACTTTGGAGTAAAATGACCTATAGGCAATGGACAGCTGCCTTCACAGAAGGTTCTTTTTATCAGGGAAATCTTGAAGAAGGAAGTATTGTGAAGTTTTTAGATCCCAATAATAATGGAATGTACAGCCGTGTTGAAAAAAATATACCCAATAAAGAAATAAAATTTTTACATCTGGGAGAAATTTATGAGGGTGTAGAAGCCCCTCAGGATTGGGGGGAAGCAACGGAATCTTATGTTTTAGAGGAAACTGAAAATGGTACAATTTTAAAAAGTGAAATCCAGACCCCTGCTGAGTTTAAAGATTTTTTTGAAGAGAAATTTCCTAATGCCTTGGAAATCGTGAAAAACCTTTCGCAAAATCAGCTTTAATTTTACGGACTAAAGACTTAGTTACTTAACTTAATAATCACAAAATTAGAAATATGGAAACATTATCTTATGAAACAGTAATCGATGCGCCTCAACAGAAAGTATGGGACATCCTTTGGGGACCTGAAACATATAATGAATGGACAAAGTTCTTTAATTCATCGGGTTCATACATGAAATCGGATTGGAGGGTAGGAGGAAAAACCTATTTTGTAGATTCAAATAATGAAGGAATGGTTTCTACCATTGACAGTTTGGATGAGCCTAATCAAATTGTGTTTAAACACCTTGGAATGATTAAGGATGGTGTAGAAGACACCGAAAGTATGGAGATTAAGCAATGGAGTGGTGCGTTTGAAAAATATTTTCTTATTGATTTTGATGGAAAAACAAAACTTCATGCAGAGGTACAAACCGAAAAAGACTGGGAAGAACATATGAATACAGGCTTTACTAAAGGTCTTGAAATTGTAAAAACTCTTGCTGAAGGAAATTAGCTGTGAGCTAAATAATATTATTGAGCAGATTTTATAGTTGACGCACAATTTTGTTATAATTTTAGCATTGAACTAATTGCAATCATTTGCGAAATTTGTATCATCTTCGAGAGATAAAAATAACACATGAAATTATTAACAATCCTTTTTGCCACATTCATTCTGGCTTTGCTAGGTACAAAACTGTTTCAGGGAAGCTGGAATTTTTTATTTTCTGGAAATTTGGGAATGGCAGTATTTATTCTGTTTACAGGTTTTGCCCATTTTAAATTTCAAAAAGGAATGGCCATGATGATCCCCGATTTTATTCCTGCCAAAATGTTTTGGGTATACATTACGGGAATTATTGAAATTGCGGCTGGAATTGGATTGATGATTCCATCAATACGTGAGACCACAGCTGTTTTGTTGATTGTTTTTTTTGTTATGGTTTTTATTGCCAACATCAATTCATCAAAGAAAAAAGTCAATATTTTTAAGGGAGATTATACAGGCCCAGGAATGGCTTATTTATATAAAGAAAGGCTCCCAATGCAGGTTATACTTATTTTATGGACCTGGTATTTTGGAATTTATTTACATTAAAAGAATATTTTTTCATATAAAAAGCACGGAATTTACTTTTCGTGCTTTTTTTTCACATTGAAGAGAGAAAAATGTAACATTTAAGGGTGATTAAACGTCTAATATAGAAAGCATTTTTTTTGCTACGTTTTAATTCACTCCAAATCACAAGTCATGAACATAAAAACTAAAATTATAGTAACCGCTCAGGTTGCTCTCTCAACGATTATGATGAATGCACAAAACACGACCACTAAGTTACCCGGTGATGCTACCCTACCATCTACCAAAGCCAGTCTTGAGAAACTTATTTCTTATGACACAGGAAATTTTAAATACAAAGTTGAAGACTATTTTGCCAGGCCAAAAGCTTCACAATTTAAAATCTCACCAGACGGAAATTTTCTTTCTTATAAAGAAAAAGATAAAGACAGTAAGAATCATGTCTATGTAAAAGATTTAAAAACCGGAAAAGTTACCCAAGCGATCGAAGAGAAGGAAGATCTTGTAAAAAGCTATGGATGGTTGAATAAAAAGCGTTTGTTTTTCACTCAGGATAAAGGGGGAAATGAGAATCTTCATTTGTATGCGGCGGATGTTGATGGAAGTAATCTCAAGGACCTTACTCCATTTGATGGAGTAACACTGGGGTCCGTAAAATTGATAAAGGATACCGATTTTGTCGTTGTCACAATGAATAAAAATAACAAACAGATCTTCGAACCGTACAAAATAAACTTCGTTACAGGTGAAATGATTCAGCTGTATGAAAATAAAGATGTTAATAGTCCTATTGATGATTATATCTTTGATAAAGATGGGGATTTAAGAGGATATATTGTTCTTGAAAATGGATTGATTACAAAGACTTATTATAAAGATCTGAAGACAGGGAAATTCAATCTCATTAAATCAACGGACTGGTCTGATACATTTAGTATTATAGATTTCAATGATCATTCTAAGAATAAAGATGAGGCTTATGTTGTGACAAATCTGGACAGTGATAAAGCAAAAATTGTTTTATATGACTTAAAGAAAAATGAAGCGATTAAAGATGTATATTCTAATCCTGTTTATGATGTAAGTTCAATACGTACTGCCGGTAAAAACAGAAATTATGAACTGGATTATATCAGTTATAACGGAGTGAAAAGTGAAACTGTTCCGGTAAGTAAATTCTACACAGAAATTGATGCTCAACTAAAATCTCAGTTTGGAGATAAAGAATTTGGTGTTGTTTCATCAGATGATAATAATGATAAACTTTTGGTCGTAGTTGGAAGTGATAAGCTATATGGAACCTATTACGAGTATGATTCCAAAACCAAGCAGACAAAGCTTCTTTATAATCTGATGCCTCAATTGAAGGAAGAGGATATGGCAGAAATGAGGCCCATTGAATTCAAAAGCAGAGATGGGTTGACTATCTATGGATATATCACATTGCCAAAAGCTGCTTTGGAAGGGAAAAAAGTTCCTTTAGTAGTAAATCCTCATGGAGGGCCACAAGGTATTAGAGATGATTGGGGCTTTAATCCTGAAACACAATTGTTTGCCAGTAGAGGATATGCGACCTTACAGGTGAATTTTAGAATTTCAGGGGGATATGGAAAGGAGTTCCAGAAAGCAGGTTATAAGCAAATAGGGAGAAAAGCAATGGATGATGTGGAAGATGGAGTAAAATATGCAATCCAGCAAGGATGGGTGGATAAGGATAAAATTGCCATCTACGGAGGAAGCCACGGTGGCTATGCTACATTAATGGGGCTGATTAAAACTCCAGATTTATATACCTGTGGTGTAGATTATGTTGGAGTTTCCAATATCTTTACATTCTTTGATTCATTCCCTGAATACTGGAAGCCATATAAAGAAATGACGAAACAGATATGGTATGATCTGGATAATCCTGAAGAGGCAAAAATTGCCAGAGAGGTTTCTCCGGTATTTCAGATCGATAAGATCAAAAAACCTCTTTTTGTTGTACAAGGAGCTAATGATCCACGAGTGAACATCAATGAATCCGATCAGATTGTAAAAGCAATGCGTGCCAAAGGTTTTGAAACACCCTATATGGTAAAATACGACGAAGGTCATGGCTTTGGAAAGGAGCCGAACAGACTTGAACTCTACAAATATATGTTAGGATTTTTTGCTGAGAATTTTAATAAAAGTAAATAAGACTGATACAATTTTTATAAAAGAACGGAAAGCATTTTGCTTTCCGTTCTTTTTGTTTGTTACTGAAAGCTGAATTTTTCATTCCGAGCACAGGCTGAAGGTCTGCGAACGTAGTTCACAAGTGTACTTTAGAATCTCGTCTTATAGCAGATCTGTTAATAAAAGATTGCTTCGCTTTACTCGTAATGACGGATCAATAGCCCCGATAGTAGCGGTTACCCCACAGCAAGAGTCAGGCAAAGGATGGAGCGAGGAGTATGAGCGGATAGCGGGATTAAGCTCCTTATAAATATTATTTTTTTCAGACTGTCAAAATACGATTAACAAAAGAAAAGTGAATATTTGATAAAAAATATTTTAAATTTATTAAAGTAAAACAAAATGTACAATCGTCATGTTAGTATGGAGGTTGTCGAAAAAATAACAATGCCACAGAAAGAGAAAGAAAACATCATCTCGCAAACCGTTTCAAGCTACGGAGGAAAACTGATGTCTTTCATTCGTCCGAAAGTGAAAAACACGGAAGATGCGGAAGATATTCTGCAGGAGGTCTGGTATCAGTTTAGTAACATTACCAATCTTTCTGAGATTGTAAATGTTGGGGGTTGGTTGTACAGGGTTACTGCCAATAAAATTACCGACCGTTATCGCAAAAAGAAAACAGAAAATCTTGAAGATTTTGTATATGAAGATGAGGATGGTGATTTTTCTATCAAAGATATTTTATTGATGGATGACAGTGCGGGACCTGAAGTTAAAATGTTTCAGGATGAAATCTGGAAGAAGTTATTTGAAGCTTTAGAAGAACTTCCTGAAAAGCAAAAACTGGTCTACATGGAAAATGAACTGAACGATAAGACCCTCCAGGAAATAGCTGATGAACAAGGTGAAAATATAAAGACCATTATCAGCAGGAAAAATTATGCGGTGAAACATCTGAGAAACAGATTGAGAGCATTATACGAAGATTTAAACAGTTAGAAATAGAAAGAAGATATTATGAATCATAAACACAAAAAAGGTTGGATTTTTTTAATTCTATGTCCACCATTGATTTTATTAGCCGTTACATGGATTGTCATGTCGCTATGGAATTGCCTTCTTCCTGAAATTTTAGGCGTAAAATCAATTACCTATTGGCAGGCAATGGGAGTATTGATCTTAAGCAAAATTCTTTTCGGAGGTTTCCACTTTGGAAAAGGAATGAGAGATTTTAAGGAAAGAAAGATGAGGGAAAGAATGCAACACTTATCTCCCGAAGAAAGAGAAAAGTTCAAAGAGGTGTGGAGAAGTAAATGCGAAAGCGGATTCTTCAACAGACACAACAGAAATAACGAATAATTTGAAGTTTTTAAAGAAGTAGTAAAGTAAAATTAGAATTCATTCGTCTATATAAAAAACAAGAAGTAGTAAAATTTAAAATTTTGAAAAAATGAAAAATTCAGTATTAAAAGGTGCACTAGGAGCACTAGCCGTTGTAGGCGTAGCATTAGCTGTTAAAAAAATGGCAGAAAGAAAAAGATTTATCAGAGGTATTTTTGATGAATATGGAATTAAAGAAAGATCACCTTTTGGTCTTGCAGATAAAATCAGAGAAATGAATGAAGAACAATATGAAGAATTGAAAGGTAAATTCAAAAAAGAATTCAAATCAAGATGTCATAGAAGAAGTGAGGCTGCAGAAGCTTAATCACTATAACTAAATTGAAATTGTTTAATTACGGCGCGGGAAGCATAGCTTCCCGCGTCGTAATTTTTTATGTAGATGATCTGAGAATATTTGAAGCTGGTAGACTGAAATGCTTCTCTCTCTTGCAAATTAAAATCATAAAAGAAGATCCTATAGATCGTATTTTATTCTCAATCAGCCGTCAAAGAAGCGAAATCTGCGAGACCTAAAAAAGAATTATGAGGGGTTTCGGTTATATATGAGAGATGATCACTCAATTTGCAATGACAAAAATCGTATATTCTTTAAGTGCATTTAGAGAAATAAATTCTTATTTTTGTATCATTCTACATGAAAGATTACTATTATTTTCTCGGTATTTCTCAGGATGCTTCAGAAGAAGACATCAAAAAAGCCTATAGAAAATTGTCTTTAAAGTATCACCCTGATAAAAATGAGAACGACGATTTTTTTGCAGATCGTTTTCGTGAAATTCAGGAAGCTTATGAAACATTAAGTGATTCAGCCAGGAGAGGAACTTATGATCAGAATTTAGAAAATCATCAAAAAAGTTTCAGATATAATATTCCACCGGCTATCAAAACTTTTACATCGAATAAGATTCATGCGAAAAAAGGGGAAGAGATCATTATAAACTGGCAGACAGCCAATGCTGATGTTGTAAAAGTGCTTCCTTTTGGATTAGAGAAAGCTTATGGTGAGAGGGTTTTTAAAATCACAGAATTTAAAGACGGTAAATTTCAGCTTTTGCTTCATGCAACGAATTCATTATTACATAAAACGGTTGTTCAGGGAATAACAATTACAGAAGTATTTGAAAATAATACGGAGAAGTTCAGAAGTGGAGCGGAAGACTTATTTAAAGCCCAACCACGAACAGTAACAAATCCAAAAGGGCAGCCAAAAATCATACAAATTTTAGCGGCAATAATACTTTTGGCAGTTGCTCTTTATTTCTTAATAAAAAGTTTCAACTAGATTAAGCCATTTTTTTCCTTCCCGGACATTTTTTACATCTTTTTCCTTTCTTAAATTTCTTGCAGCAAGATTTTTTTTCGCAATACATATCTTCATTATTGAAGGCATAAACAGGAGTTAGAGGCGGTACTTTAAAAGGGGTAATCATATTCATGCTGCAAATATATTAATTTAGAATAAATATAATTAATAAAATTTCATAAAAATATCAACCCTGAAAATCAGCATGTTGTTCTTATTGTTTAATCATGGGATTTATACCTTTTTCATAAAGTGTGTTGAAGCTTTAAAATAAATATGACAAATTAAAATTTTCAACTATTATCATTTTCTGAATTGATTTTATTAAACACTCGTTTATTAATCAATAGTAATTATCAATATCCATCACTTATTTTTGACTGTTGTGAAATCCCCTAAAAAAATGTAATTTTACCCATCTTTTTTACAAACAAAATCTAATAAAAAAAATGAATACAGAACAGTTTGTGAGCCGTCACATTTCTATTAATGAAGCCGATAAACAGGCGATGTTAGAAAGAGTCGGCGTTTCAAGTATCGAAGAGTTAATTTCTCAAACCATTCCTTCTTCTATCCGTTTAGAAAAAGACCTTGATATCTCAGAACCGCTTTCAGAATATCAGATGCTCATTCATTCAAAAGAATTGGCTTCTAAAAATACTGATTATACAAGCTATATTGGTTTTGGATACCATAATACGCTTTTACCATCGGCGATTCAGAGAAATATTTTTGAAAATCCAAGTTGGTACACTGCTTATACACCTTACCAGGCAGAGATTGCTCAAGGGAGATTGGAAGCATTATTGAACTATCAGACTGTAGTATGTGATCTTACAGGATTTGCATTAGCCAACGCTTCGTTATTGGATGAATCTACGGCAGCAGCAGAAGCAATGCATATGTTCTTCAATAACAGAACGAAAGATCAGAAAAAAGTAAATGCAAATAAATTTTTCGTATCTGATCTTGTTTTACCTCAGACTGTTTCGGTACTAAAGACAAAGGCGGAAGGTTTAGAAATAGAAATCGTAGAAGGAGATCATAAAACCCATCAGTTTGATGAATCTTACTATGGAGTTTTATTACAATACCCTGGAAAGAATGGAATTGTTCTTGACTATACTGAAGATATCGTAGAATATAAAAAATTCGATCTTCAGGTTGCTTTAGCTTGTGATCCTATGGCTTTAGTAAAATTAAAATCTCCTGCTTCAATGGGAGCAGATTGTGCGGTTGGAACTTCACAGAGATTTGGTATTCCGTTGGGTTATGGAGGACCTCATGCAGCTTTCTTCTCTTGTAAAGAGGATTATAAGAGAGATATTCCAGGAAGAATCATTGGAGTTTCTCAGGATATGTACGGAAGACGTGCATTAAGAATGGCTTTACAAACAAGAGAGCAGCATATTAAGAGAGAAAGAGCAACTTCAAATATTTGTACAGCTCAGGTACTTTTAGCAGTAATGGCTGGAATGTATGCCGTTTATCATGGTCCAAAAGGATTGAATTATATTGCCGATCAGATTCACTTTAAAGCAAATGCTTTGAAAGGTGGTCTTAAAGCTTTAGGATATCAGACTGTTGAAGAACCGATCTTTGATACTGTAAAGATTGCGATGAGCGAAGATGAAAAAGGAAGGTTATCAAGAATGATGCTTGATCATAAACTTAATCTGAACTATTTTACAGAAGGGGTTGTAAGTATCGCGATCAATGAAAGTACAACATTAGAAAAGTTGAATATACTAATGGCTTCTTTCGCTCAGTTTAAAGATAAGCAGACTTTTAAATTAGAAATAAAAGAAGGCTACAGTATTCCTGAAGAGAATTTAAGAAAAGATGAAATTCTTACGGAAGAAGTATTCAATAAATACCATACGGAAACAGAATTGATGCGTTACATCAAACGTCTGGAAAGAAAAGATTTATCATTAACACATTCAATGATCTCTTTGGGTTCTTGTACAATGAAACTGAATGCTGCCACTCAAATGTTGCCACTTTCTTGGGATAATTGGGGAAGTGTTCACCCATTTGTACCGGTTGACCAAGCTGGGGGATATCAGGAAATGATCCGTGAGCTGGAAAAAGATTTAGCTGAGATTACTGGTTTTGCCGGAACTTCTCTTCAGCCAAACTCTGGTGCTCAAGGGGAATATGCAGGTTTAATGGTAATCAGAGAATATCATATTTCAAGAGGTGAAGGTCATAGAAATGTAGTGCTGATTCCTCAATCTGCACATGGAACAAATCCTGCTTCTGCAGCAATGGCTGGAATGAAGATCGTTGTTGTTAAAAACCTTGAAAGCGGGGAGATTGATTTCGAAGATCTAAAGGCTAAAACTGAAGCTAATTCAGCGAATTTATCCGCAGTGATGATTACCTATCCTTCTACTTACGGATTCTTTGATGCTAATATTAAAGAAATTACCAAACTGATCCACGAACATGGTGGACAGGTATATATGGATGGTGCCAACATGAATGCTCAGGTAGGATACACAAGTCCTGGAAACATTGGAGCTGACGTTTGTCACTTAAATCTTCATAAAACTTTTGCAATTCCTCACGGAGGTGGAGGACCTGGAGTTGGACCAATATGTGTTGCTAAACATTTAGTGCCTTTCTTGCCTACTAATGCTAACATTAAAATAGGATCTAAAGAAGCTATTGATGGAATTTCTGCAGCTCCTTACGGTTCAGGACTGATCTTGAATATTTCTTATGCATACATTAAAATGCTTGGAACATCAGGGTTGAAAAAAGCGACAGAGCATGCGATCTTAAATGCTAACTATTTAAAAGAAATTTTAGCGGAACACTTCCCGATTTTATATTCAAACGAAAACGGAAAAGTAGCTCACGAATGTATCGTAGATTTCCGTCAGTTCAAATCATTAGGAATTGAAGTGGCTGATGTGGCGAAGAGATTAATGGACTACGGTTTCCATGCCCCTACTGTTTCTTTCCCTGTTGCAGGAACATTGATGATTGAGCCTACAGAGTCTGAAAGCAAATCAGAGATCGATCGTTTTGCGGAAGCGTTAATTGCGATCAAAAAAGAAATTGATGAGATTGCTAACGGCGAAGTAGATCAGGCAAATAATGTACTGAAAAATGCCCCACACACAGAGCAGTTGGTCATCTCAGATTCCTGGGATAAACCATACAGCAGAGAAAAAGCAGCTTATCCATTGGATTGGGTAAGAGATCACAAATTCTTTGCTTCTGTTTCCAGAGTAGACGAAGCTTACGGAGATAGAAACTTAGTATGTACTTGTGAGCCTATTGAAGCTTATATGTAATAGACTATTTCTAGATAAACATAAATAACCCACTCAAAATCTGAGTGGGTTATTATTTTTAATAATCTTACGTTTTATTCTACGGTCTTCTTTTCGACATGTATTTTGACGTATATGCTATGAGAAGTATTACTGCCACTACAACAAACGTAATGATAGATGTAGTTTTAATTGCAGATTGACTTTCATTAACTTGTAAATTACTATTGCTTTTTTCGCAAGAATACAAGAATAGTGTTGCCATAAATAGGCAAATAGGGAGTAGTTTTTTTATCATATTTACATATGTTTGGTTATTAGTGAATTATCAGCAATAAATATGCCGAATACGAGTGAATTATTTTAGAGTTATATGCCTCGAATAGCACATCGTTTTAAACTATAGCTGTACAGGTATTTTTTGAAATTAAAAAAGTAATACCTCTCAAATTTTTGAGAGGTATTACTTTTTATTTTGTCATCTTGGTCATTTAAAAAAGCTGTGTAAACCATTGAAGGTTATCTTATATTTTTGCGGATTGAGTTTCAGTTTCCAGTTTTTTAATTAAATTCCCTTTAACAACAGTAAACGTATGATCTTTAGCCTCAGCAAAAGAAATATTGTATTGTCGATCAATATGCTTTAAATCCTCTGGAAATTTAGATAGCAGATTGTCATAAAAATGATCCAGGAATTCTTTTGGAGGCATTTTATAATTAATTTTTAATTGAAAACGTCTTAATAGAGCAGTGTCAATAATTTCCGGATGATTGGTGGCGCAAAGCAATAGAGCATTCTCGGGATAATAATCGATAAGCTGGATCAAAGTATTAACGAGCCTCCTCATTTCGCCAACATCTTTATCATCACTACCTCTTGCCTTACCTATCTGATCCAATTCATCCAGAAAGAGAACGGATCTTTCCCGGCTTGCTTTATCAAAGATCATTTTGATATTCTGAGAAGTTTCTCCGATACGGGATGAAACAATATTGCTGAGGTTTAAGATAATGATGCTTTTACCGAGAGCATTGGCAATAGCTTTTGCAGTCATTGTTTTTCCACATCCTGAACTTCCCTGCAGAAAAATTTTATTGTTAACAGGAAGCCCATATTCCTGAAGCTCCTTGAGATATGTATGTTCTTTGATCAGTTGTACAAGTTGTTCTTTATTGGTTTCTTCCAGAAATACATCATTAAGGGTAACTTCTTCTTTGTCTTGGATGATAAGATTGTACAGGTTCATGCTTTTTAAATGATTTTAAGATGTTTCTTATAGAACATGTTAGAATATACAAAGATAAAAATTTAGAGTATTTTGAGGTGCTTGCTATAGGTTTAGGTTTAAAATCTCTTCAAATTTTTCCAGATATGTACTTTTTGAAAAATCTATAAAGAAACTTTCTTGCCACTTCTTTGTTTTTTCAGCCTGTTTATTTTGTGGAATATCCCAGTCAGGATAAACTCTGAATCCTCGTTTTCCTTCTTTTGAAGGCGTGGTTAAAATAGATTGTTGAGAAAGTATAGTGTTCGGGAAAAAGAAAAAACCGGACTTGTTGTCAAGTTCAGCGTAAATGATATAAAAATCGGATTGGTCAGAAATGGTAAAAGGTTCTGTTTGTTGTGTGTCTGGATTTCTTTTCCATAACGTAACAAATTGTCCGATTTTCTTCGGAGTTATTTTAGCTTTTCTGAATTTGATATGGTATTGATTCAGCCGGAAGTTATACCCCGAGTATTCTTCGCATTCTAAATCGGGATGTAAATTGGAAATTGTCTGATTCAGCTTTGTAAAAACTGATTTTTGAATATGAGTAAGTTGGTGGATCATTTAATTTATGTTTTGGGCCCTTTTACTCCAGTGGAGTAAAAGAGCGGCGATCTGATTTTTCAGATTGCAAACATAAACAATACAAACTAATATAAATAGTCGAAGCTGAATGCAGCTAAGCGTTTTTAATTAATTTCTTTCTCTTCTAACTGTTGTAAAATAAGAAGCGAATACTACTATACATGTTGCGATAAAAGCGTAAGTTACCATTTTTGTTTTTTTTAAATTTTAATTATACTTTCTTTACTAATTTTCTAATTGCAATATTACAACTCTCAAACGACATGCCAAATAGAATAAGTGTGATGTTTATCAGGTATTTAGGTGTTTTATGTGTGTGCTTTTCGTGATTAATTGTTTACATTAATTTAATGTATTATTGAAAAAATATGTGTATTATTATTATCTTATTCGTAAAAATTATTAATTTGATAAAAGATTTCCGTTCTGTATTTACAGATTGATAAATGAAATGCTATGCATATTATTATAAAATGCATTATCATATAAAACACTTAAAAGTGAAAAATGGGAGATTAAATATTAAGAAAAATTTATTTTTAAAGCGCTTATAAATAATTCATTACGGATATTTAATAATAGACAGAATTTGAGCAAAAAAATGACAGTCACTTTTACTACTTTTGTAAATAAAGATTTTTTCTATGGGCCGCAGTTATATCTATCTTATTTTGGCAATTGTTTTTGAAATCATTGCTACAACATTTCTGAAGAAATCTGAAGAGTTTTCAAAGCTTATACCATCTCTTGTAACCATTGCCGGATATTCTGCTGCTTTTTATTTCCTAAGCCTTACACTTCGTCATATTCCTATTGGAGTTACTTATGCGATATGGTCAGGTGTCGGCATTATATGTATAACAATTATAGGAGTAGTAGCTTTTAAACAGGTTCCAGATCTACCTGCGATCATAGGTATTGCATTAATTGTGATTGGCGTGATCATTATCAACCTTTTTTCAAAAATGGGAACCCATTAATGGGAGACCCTGAAATATCTTAACGTTAAAAATAAGTAAGTTATGAAAATCATAGATTTTCATCCTTTGCGAACTTTTGTCAGATTTTTTTTAAATTGATAAGAAAAGCTTTTACAACTTTTTGGGTTTAAATTTTTATATGGTAACGTATATCTATCTATTTAATCTGTTCAATAAGTTCCAATCTTTTAACGATACTTTCTTTTGGTAATAAAGTTCCGGGAGACAGAACAGCATTAGCACCTATCCTGGAATCATCACCAACTAAAGATCCAAATTTCTCTGTATTTGTTTTTATAATTTCATTATTCAATAGAACAGATATCTCTTTGTCTTTTCTCTCATTGTAATGATTAGCACAAATAGATCCTGCCTCAAAATTGATTCTGTTTCCGATAATGCTATTTCCTATATAATTAAAATGAGCCACAGCAGTCTCATTAAAAATTATACTTTGCTTGATCTCACTTCCGGGACCAATTTTAACATCTTTTCCTATATAAATAGGGCCTCTTAAATAAGCGTTGGCACCAATAAAAGAATTTGCGCCAATAATGATTCTACCTTTGAAAATAACATTCTGCTCTACGGTTGCCGTTTTATGAACGGCAACATCACCGGAAATTTCATACTCATCATTTAAATTATCAAACTTCTCTTTCAGAAGATCATCAAGGTTACTGATGATTTCCCAGGGAAGAGTGTAAATATTAGAATTGAAATCAAAAAAATTATCAATGAAATCGTTGATATTAATCATGAGCAGAGATGTTGTTTAAAAGTGAATACCCGAAAACAAATTTAAACATTAATCTGATCTTAATTTGATATATTCTAAGATGAATATTTTATGATTATAAGGATACTTTATATAAAGAACTCTATAGTGTTATTCGATTTTGTGTAATAATATCCTGGGATATTTGTTTCTGTTTCCAATGTTCAGCCCTTTTTTCGTATAAAAAGAACTTCCCTAATTTATATTTGAATTGTAGATACCCACGAAATTCAACCCCTTTAAATAAACTGTATGGTATATTTGAGTTCTCTTCTAAACTTTGATTGATTGCATTACTAAATACTGATGGACCCGTAGTAGCATGGATATTATTAGGATACCGATGCGTCTTTATATTATCAAGCATCAGATCTAATGTCTTTTTCAAAAAAGGATGATTTTTATTGAAAATAAGTGCCCATTGCACATATAATCCTTCATGCCTTTCCTTGCTGATTACAGCTTCATCATCATCATTTATCAGATTTTTGAACGGTCTTGTAACCGCACTGTCTACATCTAAATAGATTCCGCCTTTCTTATATAAGATAGCATATCTGAAAAAATCGGCTTTTGCAGCACCAATAGTTAGCTTGTTGTAATTTTCGATGTACTCAGGTGGAAATTCATTTGTTATGAAATTTTCGATATCAGCATCATCGTAAAAGTGGTATTGATATTCTGGGTTTTTTCTTTTCATCCTCCAGATATACCATTGGGTTAGCCAGGGAAGTTTTTTAGACTTAAAAGTCTGGAATATTTGTTTTGGAATGGACATATTTTAATTAATTAACAGGTTTAGATAATACACAATAGTAGAACCGGCCACTATAATTTTAGTGGCGAATTAATGTGAAAACTAAATGCTGTGTTGGAGGTTTGATAGTGATTTAACCTTGAGGTTAAATATGAAACCGGAAAATTTTAATTATTTCGCCTTCGGTCTTGCAAAAGGATTATAAGAAATACCCAGATTGAAATATAAAGAAGGCTTTGCCGTGGTTTCTAACGTATAATCTTTGAAAGATTCTTCTTTATCAAATAGCCTAGCCCTTGGCATTACTCTAACCCCGGTTTTTAGCGTGGCGATAAGGTTTGAACCGAGATTATGTTCATAAATTGCTCCAGAGTTAATTTCAAGTTGCCTGAATTCGTATCTCTTATCTGATCGGTAAATATAAAGAGATGTATTATCCATTTCAGTTCCAAAAGAAATTCTACCATTTGAAAACATATCTTTCCTTATCAATATCTTTTTAGGAAGAACAACATCTGCGACCCAACCGTTGTTAAACCTATGTTCATAAGTGAAAATAGGAAGTGCCGGAACCTGTGTGCTTGGATCCAGAAATAAAGCAACTCCCAATGTCATTTTAGTTTTAGCATTAGCTTTTAATATTAAAGAACCCGTCAGCATTCCACGAACTCTTTCAAAGTGTTGTTCACTTCCATCCACTGAGGCTGTTGCAGAATAGATGGCCATTTTATTGAATAATTTAGAAATATGGGTAATACTCAAAGCTTCAGAATGATAATGGAAATCTCCTTTATTGTTTTCTTCAGGTAAAAAGAAGACGTTGTTCTCAGCATTAATAGAGGTATAACGATAATTTAATGCTGCATTCAAAATCCATTTTTCATGTTTAAAAAAATAAATATTTGCATTAGCTTTCAGTTGTTGAAAGTTTTTGATTTTATTATCCGGTTGATTGGCTCCATATAAGGAAGAAGAATATTTATAAGGAGTGAGTTGAGTATACTCAAGATTGAAATCCCTCGTTTGCGGGAATTTATCAGTTACAAAAGCAATGACTTTTTGCGGGATGCTATCTTTTTTTTGGGCAGAAATAATACTCTTAAAAGGGAGGATAGCGAATGGCAAGAGGATTTTTCGGAAGTTTCTCATAAATTATTTTAATTTGTTAATTATTGATTGGAAGAAATTGAACAGAAATATTCTGTCATAAAATGTTTCAAGACTATTTTCTATGATAAAGTCAATATGACGATTAGAATGATTATGCATGTCTTCTTCTACGAATACAAACCACATTTCCTGTAATTGATGTAGTCTCTTAAATGCTTCACAATCAGATATGTCAATTAGACTGGAATGTTTATGGTCGTAAAATAAAATTCCCTTCCTAATGCCATTCTCTTCAATAATATTGATAGGATTGTGAATAGCTTTGTGGATTTTTATTCCAGGATCATAACATTCAATAAAATGATGAAGGTCAATTAGCTGAATTACTTTTTCTTCTTGTTGAGAATCGGTCATAAAAAAACATTCCAATGTTATTTGTTCTGTTAGTTCTTGGAAAACGGTAATATCCATAAATGGTAAATTAAACAGGGCAAAGAAAAATAGAATAGGGAGGGATTAGAATTTTTTTATACCAAATCCTTTAGATATTATACCAAATCCTGATTGGAAAATTGGTATAATAAACTTCGGATTTGGTATAATTTTCGGCTTTTTGTTTTTAATAATACTAATTTTGTTGCTCGTTGTAATGATATGAAATACAGTTCACGGGAGTTGAAAAATATTTTAGTTATCGATTTTCTTGTAGAAGAGCGATATCGGTTTTTAAGACATTTAGTGTTTTTGATAATCTTTTTTGCATTGTTATATAGTGCAAGTTTCTGGCGTTGGTTTGCTGAAGATTACCAATATTATATTTTATGTTATGTATACGTTTGCTTAGTAAGTATGGTGTATATTAATATTTATATTCTGGTGCCATTATTTTTCTTTAAAACGTATTATATTTCGTATTTAATTCTGTTGATATTACTCGGGGTTATTGGGCTGAATCTTATTGCATATAGTTTTAATCATTTCTTTTTGGATTACAGGCTTACTGAAATACCTAAAAATAGTAACAAAGGTGGCCTTTATGAAGGAGTGATGACATGTGTTCCTATTATATTGGCTACAACTACAGTGAAATTACTCCAGAAATGGACACGGGATAATAAAAGAATTATAGAGTTGAGTAATCTTACATTGAAAATGGAATTAAATGAGCTCCGGAACCAGATGAACCCTCATTTTTTGTTCAATATGCTGAATAATGTAAAAGCATTAATAAGAACTGATCCTGAAAAGGCATCTACGATGATCGTGAAGTTATCAGAGTTCTTAAGATATCAGCTGTATGAGAATGGTGAGGAAAAAACATTGCTGGTTTCTGAGATTGAGTTTTTATCAAACTTTCTCAATCTGGAAAATATAAGAAGGGAAAATTTTTCGTTCGATATCCATAGTGATACAGACAAAAGACTCTTGAATAGCACATTTATTCCACCTAATCTGTTTACATCTTTTGTGGAAAACGCCGTAAAGCATAGTGTAGATATTAGCGGTGAAAAGTCGTGGGTTAGAATAGTTGTGGAAATAGAAAGCCAAAAGCTTCATTTTATATGCCGCAATTCTCAAAATCCGGATTTTCCTATTTCTAATGTTAGTAATAGTGGGTTAGGGCTTGCCAATATTAAAAGAAGATTGGAGCTTTTGTATGGTGATACACATCATTTGAATATAACCTCCGAAGAAAAAGAATTTACCATTGATTTAACCATTCCCTTATGAATTGTATTATCATAGATGACGAGCCTTTGGCAAGAGCAGAAATGCATTCTTTAATTAATGAAGTTTCTAAAATTGAGATTCTTGGTGAATTTTCTAATGCACATTCCGCTTTGGATTTTCTTAAGAATAACTTAGTTGATTTCATATTTCTGGATATAGAAATGCCTTTGATGACTGGATTGGAATTTGTAGAAATGCTTCCAAAGCGTACTTTAATCATCTTTACAACCGCTTATTCACAATATGCTTTGAAAAGTTATGAACTGGAAGCGGTGGATTATTTATTGAAACCTATTGATAAGCAAAGGTTAAAAAAAGCAATAGATAAAGCCATTCTGTATACTGAACTTTTATCTGCAGACACCATAAAAAGTACCGTGGAGTCTAATACAGCCGATTTTTTATTTATTAAAGCGGAACGAAGATTTTATAAAATCAATTTTGTAGATATTAAGTATATTGAAGGTTTAAAGGACTATGTTGTTATTCATACTCAAAATCAGAAACTGATTACAGCAATGAACCTGAAAACTATTCATCAGAAAATTACATCGGATTCTTTTATAAGGGTTAGTAAATCATATGTAATTAACATTGATTATATTGACTCTTTTGATAATCACAATATTTATATCAATGATTCAGAAATTCCCATAGGAGAGGTATATAAATTAGATTTTTTTACAAAATATACAGGTGGGTTTTTAAATTCTGACGTTTAGATTTAGAAACAATTTCAGGCTTTAGCTGTATTTTTGTCCAATAAACCTTATAACTTGTTATTAGTTTTTTTGTTATTGTTTTAATGATATATATTATAGAAACTAATAAAATTTTTGATCCTTTTCACAATAAAAACTCCGCCTTTTCCCAATGCCGGTTTGCTTTTTAATGAGTTTCTGACCACATTTGGGGCAAGTACTTTTGGTATGAACAAGCCAGTGTTTTTTCAAAACAAATTCTCTCTTCCATTTTAAAAAGTCGAAGCTATAATTTCTGGCCTCTTTAATAAGTTCCTTTAATTTTTTAGGTGGAAGATTTCCAGTCTTACTCTCAGGCTGTACTCCGATTCTGAATAGGACTTCATTTTTGATGATGTTTCCCACACCGGAAAAAATATCCTGATTCATTAAAGCATCACAAACCATCATTTCTGGTTTTGCTTTTAGTTTCTTTTCAGCTTTCTTGGGATTCCAATCCTCACTCATGATATCAGCTTCCCAATCGATGGTTGTTAAGAACTCAGCTTCGACGAGCTTTACAGAACATGTATAAAAATACATAGATCCGGATTTGAACTTTAATGATAATCGCAGGCTCTTGTCAGGCTTTGTCTGTTCATTAATGCTATAAGAACCAAACATCAGTAAATGAATTCGGACACTCACAGCATGAAAAACGAGGTAGGTTTGTTTTCCAAAAGTTCTGATATCAAGAAGGGTTTTCCCTACTAATGCTTTCTTTTCAAATTTAGCATTTCCTGAAGCTTCAGTCACTTTCCTGCCTACAAATTCCTGCAGACTTTCTTTCATTAATAATATAGACGGTCCTTCTGGCATAGCTTTAATTTTCTATAAAAATTCAAATAGTATTCCGTAAAAGTAAAATTTGAAGTAATTTTGAAAAATGATGAATTTAAATCAGATTTTTACCAATCAGCGTACCGGAAATAACCCACATACTATAGCATCCAGAACAGATTTTCAGAGAGATTTTGACAGGATTATCTTCTCGGCTGCTTTTAGAAGATTACAAAATAAAACACAGGTCTTTCCACTTCCTGGAAGTGTTTTTGTACATAACCGTCTTACACATTCTTTAGAAGTTTCATCAGTTGGAAGAAGTTTGGGAAGTATTATTGGAGAGTTTATTTCTGAAAATTATGTGAATGAACTTACAGAAGATTCTAAAAATTTTTATCTGCATAATTTGGGCAATGTGATAGCGGCAGCATGTTTATGTCATGATGTAGGTAATCCCGCATTCGGACACTCAGGAGAAGATGCTATTGCAAGCTATTTTGAAAGAAATGAAAAGGATTTGAAACCTAAGTTTTTAGAGAAAGAATGGGCAGATTTGGTTAATTTTGAAGGGAATGCCAATGCGATAAGGGTTTTAGCTCATCAACAGCAAGGAAAGGATGAAGGCGGAATTCAGCTTACTTTAACGACACTGGCAAGTATTGCAAAATACCCTTGTGAAGCAATCGCCAGACAAAAAGGAATTATACACCGAAAAAAATTCGGGTTCTTTCAAAATGAAAAAGAAACATTCTTAGAGATCGCTGAAAAAACAAATCTGATATGTGAAAGTAATGAACCTCATATCTTTAAAAGGCATCCATTTGTGTGGCTCGTGGAAGCTGCGGATGACATCTGTTACAATATCATTGATATGGAAGATGCCCACCGATTGGGAATTGTTTCTACAGCAGATTGTGAGAATTTATTTTTAGAATTGATAAAATCTGAAAACCAAGATACAAAAAGAGTAGAGCAGAAGTTAACGTCTATTTCTAATGATAATGAAAGGATTTCCTATTTAAGGGCTAAAGTGATTAATGCACTGATCAACAAATCAATTGAAACCTATAAAGAGAATTTTGAAACAATTCTTCATGGTAATTTAGATAGGGCGTTACTTGATATTTATAAATCGAATAATAAAACACTACAGGATATTGAAAGTTTCTCTATTGAGAAGATCTACAATCATAAAGCTGTCGTTGAAATTGAAAATGCAGGATATAATGTAATGTATGAGTTGCTAGATCATTTTATTCCTTCTGTTTTAAAATCGAAAGACGAAAGAAAATCCTACGATAAAATGGCGTTAAAACTTTTACCTAATCAATTTCTATATGAGGGTGGAACAGATTATCAGAAAGTATTGGGGGTTATTGATTTTGTGTCGGGAATGACGGATAATTATGCTACTGATCTCTACAGAAAAATAAAGGGTATCGATATAGGGATGACCATGTAATTTTAATAGAATTAAAAATAACAAATGCGTAACTTATACGACTAATCGATTAAAAATTATACTATGGCATATTTAGGCATTATTATTTTCATTGGACTTGTTACCTTATTTGCGTCCTTTTTTACTGTAAAACAGGAAACAGCAGCTATTGTAGAGCGTTTGGGAAAATTTCATTCTGTTCGTCATGCAGGTTTGCAATTGAAAATACCTTATTTAGATAAGATCTCTAAAAGAATGAATCTTAGAATTCAGCAATTAGATGTTATGATCGATACAAAAACACTGGATAATGTTTTCGTGAAAATGAAGATTTCAGTTCAGTTCCAGGTGATCAGATCACAGGTAGCGGATGCTTTTTATCGTTTAGAAAGTCCACATGATCAAATTACTTCTTACGTTTTTGATGTGGTAAGAGCAGAAGTTCCAAAACTGAAGCTGGATGATGTTTTCCTGAAAAAAGATGATATTGCTGTTGCCGTGAAGGCGGAGCTTCAGGAAGCAATGCAGAGTTATGGCTATGATATTATTAAAGCTTTGGTAACAGATATCGATCCTGATGAACAGGTAAAACATGCGATGAACAGAATCAATGCTGCAGAAAGGGAAAAAACTGCTGCTGAATATGAATCAGAAGCACAAAGAATAAGAATCGTAGCCGTTGCAAAAGCAGAGGCAGAATCTAAAAAATTACAAGGACAGGGAATTGCAGATCAAAGAAGGGAAATTGCTAAAGGTCTTGAGGAATCTGTAAGAATGCTGAATAATGTAGATATCAATTCTCATGAAGCATCAGCACTGATTGTTGTTACGCAGCATTATGATACTTTACATTCAATAGGTGCGACAAATAGGAGCAGTTTGGTTTTGCTTCCTAATTCACCTACAGCAGCAAGTGGAATGCTTAACGATCTGGTGGTTGCCATGACTACAGCAAATGCAGTAGGTGAAACAACCAAAGGAAAGTATACACCACCCCCAAAAGATCATGAACACTAACATATCAAATGTATAATAAAAGTAAAGCCTCCCAATATTAGGAGGCTTTTACTATTTTTTTGTTTTAGAAACCTGATTTATCAAAGTATATTTGATAGAAGATCCATCGGCAGGCGGATTTGCTATTTTTTCAGTTTTTACTTTTAATACATATTCATATCCTGGTTCGTAGGTAAATCCTTCAATGTTACTGTAGAAATTAGTCCAGTTTTCTGAAGCCTTTTCTTTAACCTGAAGACACTTCATTGGTGCTACTCCTGTGCAGTCAGCGGTTTGAGGTCCTACAATAAAAGTCTTTTCACTTCCGTCAGAAACTTTTGCAGAAGTTGTACATTGTGTTAATACAGCAATAGCCAATACTGGAAAAGCGCCTTTTAAAACGGTCATCATATTTTTCATAAATCTAATTTTAAAAAAAACGCGACAATTACTGTGCCGAATGCAAATTAAGAATCGTCGCTGTTCTACTCTTGTTTTTTAATTTTTAATTATTTAATTTCATCCCCCTTAATTATTTCAATCAAAACACATTAAATAGCAAATAATAATATGGATAATCAAATTCAAATTGAAAATTACAAAATTCAAAAGCCTGAATCGTGGGCGGGAAGCGTAGATGATCAGCAGCTTATTGAAAAAATAAAAGAATCGGATTTCTCCAATATGCAAATTAATGAAGGAAGGGATTACTGCTATTTTCTTGATAAGATCTACTATACAAGCAATGCAGAAAGCAATGAATATGTATGTATGGCCTATACGCTGAATGAACCATCCAACCTTGAAAGGGCATCCGTAATGGATATCGTGGTTGAAGAAAATGAAGTTTACAATCTTCATAGGATCAGTGTATTGAGAGAAGGCGTTTTAATTGATAAAATTCCTGATATGAAGATCAAAGTTTTAGATAGTGAAAATCAAAGTAGTGGTGGGATTTTAAGCAGTAACAAAAAGATTAATATCACCATAAAGGATTTGAGATTATATGATATTCTAATACTCGAAGACTCAAGGGTAAAAGCTTTTACTGAACGTGATTTTTTAAGAAAAGAATTTTCTAAATATGTATGGGTGAGCCCGGATAATTATTGGGCATATGGAAGTTATCAATTCACATTCGTTAATGACAGGGAAGAACCTGTAGCCTATAAAAAAGTATTCTTTAGAGATGAACAGGGGAATGTTTTAGAACCGGAAGTCTATCAGCTAAAGAAAGGAGAAAGGTTTGCAATTCAGGAAGAAAATTATATCAATCCAGTAGATGCAAGTCGTGAGATTTTTCCCTTCATTGATTTCGCAACAGAAAGTAACTGGAAAGATCTTTCCAACTATATTGCTCCTATCTATGCAGAGATTTATAATAAATCATCTATAAAAGATTTTGCTCCGAAATTAATTGAAAAATTGGATGCTATCGCCGATCAGGATGAGAAACTCCAGTTTGCGATTGAGTATGTTCAGAATAATATCTATTATATTTTCAATGCAGATGAAATGAACGGGCATAAACCTCAGGAACCTTCTGTGACCTATGAAAATAAACAAGGTGACTGTAAGGCCAAATGTGTTTTATTGAAGGTTATTTTAGATTATATAGGAATTGATTCTTCTGTAGTTCTGGTAAATTATCACACGGATTATTATATTAAATATTATCTGCCTTCTTTGCTTTCATTTAATCATGTTGTAGTAAGGATCAACTATAAAGGAGAAGAATACTTTATCGATGCTACCATTCGTGATGAATTTGGATTAATAGAAAACAGGGGATTTTTATACTTTATGCATTATCTGGAAGTAAAACCTGATCAGGAGCTACAGCAAAGGAAAGCGTACCGCTATCCTTATTATTGTATCGATGAAAAAGTTGAATTTAATGCTCAGAATGCTTCTGGAGAATTAAAATTAACCACCACTTACAAAGGAAATCGCGCTAATGCTATGAGAAGGTATTTTAAAAATACAAATAAAAGAGAGGTAGTAGACAGCTGGAATAATTTTCTGTTCTATAGTTTAAATTATTCTAATGACAGAAATGGAACGGATGTAAGAAACATCTTTAAAGATGCTTCAATAGATATTGTAAGCGATGATAAAAAGCTGAATGAATTTAAAATTGAATATCATGCAACCGTTGACAAACCTTATTATGTAGATCCACAGAACAATCGATTCTTAATGTATTTTGATCGTAATGTGATCAAAGCCAGTGCAAGGGATTTCTTACATAAAGACTTACCTTTCTGGCATAATTTCGATACAGAGAAATATGAGATCAATTTGTATACGGATCAGAAGATAGATACGGAAGAAAAATATACGGTTCAGGAAAGTACAATTAAAAATCCATATTTTGATTATACAAGCCGTAAAAAGATAACAAAAAATGGGGCTACAGTTTTTATTGATTATAAACCTTTAGTGAATCTGGAGATTCCTCAGGAAGAATTTGAAGCTTTTAGAACAGCACATCATACGGTTGCAGACAGTAACTTCGGATTAGGAATTGATATCATTGAACCGGGATTAATGAACAGATTGAAATTCAGCTTTAAAAAGCGATTTAAATAAGTTGAAAATTTTAATTATAATTAGTTCAGGTTTTGCAAAGCAAAACCTGAACTAATTTTTTATGGTGTAAAATATGGTTTTTGAATAAGTAGGAAGTATAAAAAATCCCCAGTTTTCATGGGGATTTTTAAATTTTGATCTATTTATTATTTCTTAATGAATTTAATGCTTTCAGAGATTTTATCATTATTTATTGTGATGGTATAGGTTCCTTTGGTTAAATCAGATACACGAATCTGGCTATTATTAACGTTCCCTTTTTTAACAATCTGTCCTACTGCATTATGAATTTCAAATTGGGTTTTTCCAGAGATGTTAACGATGTTGAGGATATCATTTACAGGATTAGGGTATATACCAAACTTATTGTTTTTAGTAGTTTCGTGGATTCCCAGATTGTTCTGAGTCGTAAATGCTTTAGTTCCGTAGAATCCAAAATCGTCAGTTGCATGATATATAACCTGGCCAGTACTTGTAGATAGTTTTACATACCCTCCGTCACTTAATCCATCGCCAAAATCATCAGAGATTGTGAATACATAACAATCCAATGGCAGTGTCCATGTTTGAGTGATTAAAGAGGGGCTTGGTTGTCCAGCTGGAGTGTTAGAGTAAGCTCCGGATTTGATAACTTGCCCAGCGCTATTTTTTAAATTCCATCTCGTTTCTCTGCCATATCTGTCTCTTAGTAATTTGAACGTTACAGTAGTTGTTGCAAAATATTCAGGCGCTACAGGTTTTACATAATTACCTGTTGAAACATTATTCGTACTTCTTTGATCAGCACTTCCATTAGCTGATACTATAGAAACAGAAACAGGTGAAGATGTAATAGTGTTATCTACAGGAATAAGGATTACACTTGATTTGTCTTGAGCTAGATTACCAGTCCAGTTATAATTTTGAGCCGTTCCTCCATTAAATGAGTAGGAAACAACTGCAGAGGTCAAATTACTTGTTCCTCTGTTATATATAACAAGGCGTAATACACCAGCTCCACAATTAGTAACACCTATTGAGCAGCCTCCGTCATATTTTATTTCGGCATCGTTTGCAAACAATGGAATTGCCTGATCAGTGTTAGATGTCTTCAATTCCTTTCTTCTTGGAGAATTGTCCATCACTGCCCTGATTCTTGTCTTCTGATCATTAGTATAAATATTCATACAAGTATCATTGGTGTAATCCATATAATTTTGAACCATTTCAAATACTGCTGGATTATCACAGCTTGGAATACTGGCATTACAACTGTAATTGGCACCGTGTGCAGTAGGGGTATCTGCACAGTAATCGTTTCCACATGTTGCATCTCCCCAGATGTGTCTCAATCCTACAAAATGTCCAACTTCATGGGTCATTGTTCTTCCTCTGTCATAACCAGGTTGCATAATAAATGTTCCGTCGTTATAATCTATACTTCCAAAAGTATTATAACCGGCAACCACACCATCTGTATTAGCTAGTCCTCCATTTGCATCTAATCCTGCAAGACTGGAGTTGGAAGGAAATTGTGCATATCCTAAAAGTCCATTTCTTGCGAAATCAATGCTCCACATATTCATATATTTAGTAGGATCCCAAATAGTTTGAGGCTTTACAATGCTATCAATATGATCTTTGCTCCAGTATTCCTGACAAAGATTTTTTCTGTCAATGCCATTGGTAGGGTTTCCGTTAGGATCTACTTTAGCAAGTACGAATTGTATTTCAGTATCAGCTCCTACTAGGCTGGAGTTGAAACCTGGAGTATTGGCTAATTTTCTAAAATCATTAGTCATAACGGTAATCTGAGACATTACCTGGGCATCTGGAATATTGGGAGCTACTCCAATATTTTGTCCACTATGAATTACGTGTACTACTACAGGTATGGTAATAACATTTCCGTTTTGGGATTTATTCAGCTTAGCCTTTTCTATTAAAGGAGCTAACCAGGATTCAAATTGTTCTGTTGTTAGTCTTCCCGGAAATTTCGCTTTTAAAGCATCTTCATATTCATTGGTTGCACATCTTTCAATACCTCGGGGATCTGTATTCCCTTCTGTTGATTGTTTTTGAAACTTTATCTCTTTTTTATTTTGAGCGTTCACCATTCCGGTAACAATAAAAATGGAAAGAGTTAAAGAAATTTTCGAAATAATAGATTTTGTCATTATTATAATAATTTTGTATTTTAGCAAATATATAATAATTTATTAAAAAACAGACTTAACAATCATAAAATATCATAATAAAATAAAAAATACACAATGAAAAAGCGATTTTTGACAATTAATATTATTTTGATAATTTTTAATACAGGTTGTTTTCATCAGAGTAAAAATGAAAACAACGAAAATAAATCAACTACTTCGATGAAAGTACAGAATATTGAAAATATTCAATTAATAGAACAAACAAGAGGTATTAATGAAAGTACTGTATTTACCCCTACATTTATAGTATCAAGTTTAAATGGAGAAGCTGTAAAATCTTCTATTCCCCCTTCTTATTGGAAGAGTATATCCACACAAGCGGAAATGATTGATTTATCGAAAATATCACAACTTCAATCACCCACTACAGGAAGGTATTCCGATCAGGCTTTGTCTGCAACAATCGTGATTGTGTCCAATGGATCTACATTCACTTCCGCTAGTTTCGATGAAGGGAAGCCACCTAAAGAACTAGAGGCATTATATACAGAGATTAAAAAAAGCTCTGGAAAGTCAAAGAACAAGCCTTAATTATGATAAAATAGTGTGAAAAAAGAAGAATTGTTAATATGATATATGATTTACTTTGTTACAAATTTCTGCTTTCCTGTTAGCAATTCAAAAAACAATCTGAAATCTGAAATTAATGACCATAAAGGATATTTAAAAGTAGCTGGTTTATTTTTTTCAATTACCGCATGACTGAACCAGGCGAATCCATATCCAAAAATAGGAATATACCATAAGAACCTTTCTTTACCGGAGCTGATCACATAAGCAATGACTCCGAATATAAGGAGTGTTCCCAGAAAGTGAAAAATTCTTGTTCCCAGTTTACTGTGTTCAGTAAGGTAGAACTGATAAAATTCTCTGTACGTTTTTATTCTGTCGGACATGGTATATTGGTTTTAAGTTCTTATAAATAAAAGCAATAAGTTGGCCAATTTTTAATAAAAAAAAGGCAAAACTGCGAAGCCGCAAATTTGCCTTTTTTTATCTTATTATTCAGCGATTTGATTTTTCAAGTCTTTCGCTTTATACTATTTAATTTTTTAAACTATGCTCTTTCCCCAGTTTACTGTTTCTATATCCGTAGCAGAAATAAATTACCAGACCTATAGCGAACCATATTCCAAACCAGAACCAGTTTTCATGGCTCATTCCCGTAAGAAGATATAAACAAGAGCTTAAACCAATTAATGGAATTAGAGAAAAGTTTTTAATAAAGGTAAAGACACACAGAGCTAAATTAATCAGGAAGAAAACGAAAATAGAAGCTCTAAATTCACCTTCTTTAGGATCATTCCAATCCATTAGGTTATGGAAAAATTCAGGCTGCCAGATATAGAAACCGATTAATCCACCAATAAAAATAACAGGGAAGATGATTTTACCATTAATATAAGGAAGGTGAAATGTACCTTTAACTTTTTCTTTTGCAGGAAGCATTAAAACTCCGGCACAAACAAGCACGAAAGCGAAGATGGTTCCAATACTTGTAAAATCAAGAATGAACGTTTTATCAGTAAATAAAATAGGAACTCCCACTGCAATACCAGTAACAATAGTTGCGAATGAAGGGGTTTTATATTTTGGGTGTACCGTTTTGAATTTTTCAGGCATCAATCCGTCACGACTCATCGCATACCAGATTCTTGGCTGCCCCATTTGGAACACCAATAATACTGTGGTGATTGCAACAATGGCAACGAAAGAAACAACGAGTTCCATCCAGGCAACATTAGCATTAGATTTCTCAAATATGAATGAAAGCGGATCTCCAATACCATCAAATTTTCTGTAATCCACCATTCCCGTTAGAACTAAGGTCAAAGCAATATAGATCACTGTACAAAGTACAAGAGAGATGATCATCCCTTTAGGTAATGTTCTTTGAGGATCTTTAGTTTCTTCAGAAAGTACACTTAAAGCATCGAACCCTATATAGGCGAAGAAAACTCCGGAAACGGCACTCATTACACCGGCAAAACCATTAGGCATGAAAGAAGCTACATGTGTCTCGGGATTTACCGGAGTCCAGTTTTCAGTATTAATATAAGAGAATCCTACTAAAATTACGAGAACAATAACCGCTAGTTTTAAGATAACCAGTGAGTTGTTGAAGTTTTTACTTTCTTTTACCCCGACATAACAAAGCCATGTGATCAATCCGTTGATTACCAATGCTGGAATATCAACAATAAATTTTAAACTTCCGATTAAAGGGGCAGATTTCCATGCATTAAGCAATTCCTTATTTTCAGAGCCACTCATAAAAGCCTTTTTGGCTTCTGTATAACTGCAAGTCAGATAATCTGGGATATGCATTCCCAACCTTTCTAAAAAGCTGGTAAAATAATCTGACCACGAAAAGGCAACATAGATATTTCCAAAAGAATACTCCATGATCAATGCCCAACCGATAATCCATGCGATTAATTCTCCAAAACTTGCATAAGCATAGGTATAAGCAGAACCTGCTGTAGGAATTCTACTTGCAAACTCTGCATAGCAAAGTGCTGTAAAGCCGCAGGCAAAGCCACAAATCAAATATAATAGAATAACTCCGGGACCACCTCTAAAAACTGCTTCACCTAAACTGCTGAAACTTCCTGCTCCTATAATGGCTGCAATACCAAAAAAAACGATATCCCAAACACCTAAAACCCTTAAAAGGCTAGTCGATGTGTCTGTTGCTGAATAGTTTTTCCTTCTGAAAAGTTGATTCATTCAATGTCTATATTTGAGTTTGAAAAAAAGCAAATGTAATGATTTTTTGGTTGGTTGTCAGCGAAGACCACAATATTTAGGTAAAATGGTGTGGTTTAAATAAATAAAAACCTTTATTCTTTGTAGATAGGTATTTCCACATAGCTGTCATTATACCATTTTATTTCCAACGGTTCATTTGCGTCCTTTATGGTTTCATCACTTACGTCTTTTCCTGTTCCGTAATTGATCTGCCATGCAGAATTCTTATTAACGCCAACCAATAATACCAGTTTGCTTCCTTTTTCTATTTTCTTACTGATAAATATTGAATTTTTAATAGGGATTTGTTCAACTTTACCTGGTTCAAGAAGTTGACGAACCGCATTGTTTTTTGCATAACTGGCTCTTACGATATGTGTTGATAGTAAAAAAGATTTACCATCCGGTTGTATTTGGTATAAATAAGTATCAGTGTCAAAATCTTTCTTGTTAATAGAGACATTAAAAAATCCGGATAGATTTCCACTTATAATAAGATCTTTGTCTAAGACTTCACTTTCAAAATAAACTGAATTGGTCGCTTTTACACTGTCTTTTTTACTTACCAGACGATAAGAATCTTTTTGATCCCTATTTTTAAAATCAACGGTTTGTTTAGTGAAACTTTTATTTGGAGGCTGAATAAAAACGGATGGAATATCTTTATGATCCTGAAGATAAAACTTGATGGTTGAGGTGTGCATTTTTTCTAAGGTAGGAACGTGTTTCCATGTGTTGGTATTCATCACCTGGAAATTGATTTTATCTTTTAAAAGATCCGGTTTCTTACCATTTTTAAGAATGTAATCAAACCATGAAAAAGCAAGGTCATCAATACTTATTCTCGCAACCGGATCGATACGATTTCCACTGACATAGGTATATCCAAAACTTTGTGCGCCTCCATGGTCATAAGGGCCTATTACAAGATAATGATTAGCATTCTTATTGTATTGATGGTGAGCTTTAAAATATGATAATGCTCCTATCTGATCATCATCATAATAACCGGTTGTCGTTAATATAGGAATATCTATGTTAGCAAAATCTTCTTTATAAGGAACCATTTTCTGCCAGTATTCATCATAACCCGGATGATCCAGCCATCTTTGAAAAATCTTGTTGGGCTGACCACTTATAGTGTCTAAAGCTCTGAATGATTTTCCGCTTTTGTACCATGCTGTGTTGATAGAATCCCATTTTGGGAAATTATTAAAGTCAGCTTCATCTGTAAATTTATTGTTAGTAACATACTTGATCCACTGTAGCATATAGCTCATGAATATATTATTTTGAGCTGGGTAATCTATTCCTATTCCTACAGCTACCTGAGGAACAATCGTTTTTAATGCTGGGTGTAATTTTTTTACAGCTGCCCACTGACTAAAACCAAGGTAACTTCCACCAATCATTCCAACCTTACCATCACTCCAGGGTTGTTTACTTACCCAATCTATAACTTCATAAAGATCTTGTGATTCATTTTCAAAAGGATTATTTTCATCTTTACTGTTTCTTTTACCACGGGTATTGATAACTGTACCTACATAATTATAAATGGCAGCTCTTTTTCCAAAAAGCACATCAACTGGTCCTGCGTAGATGTTATTGCTAAGAATAACAGGGAGTGGAGCTTTGTTTTCTTTTTTTCTGACAATGGTAATCGTTAAAGTATTTCCACTTTTTAATTTAATATCCTTAGTTTCAATAATGAATTTTTCCTGATCTTTTGCAGCCAGCAATTGCATTATCTGAGGCTTAATGCTGGCATATATTTTATAACTTAAATAACTTTTACATAACGCCAAAGCTGACGGGTAATCTATACTGTCTTTATCTTTTTGTTTATCAATCGCCTTTTTAAAAAGCTTTCGGAAATTGTTGACATCTCCGTCAAAATAGGTGCCTAATCTAACGAGCAATTTATCGGAGAGGCTTTTGTATTTCTTATCAAATGCTTTTTGAAGTGCATTGTGGAAGGTTATATTGTCCCTCTTTTCAATTAATTTAGCTAAACTATAGACTTCGTGAGCGATGAATTTATTTCCAACCATATCATGATCAGCGAATTCATTACGATAATCTGATAAAGTAGCTATAGATTTTTTATAATCTTTTGAAAGCATCTCCAAACGGAAGAGGTTATCCAAAAAGTTAACTTTACTTTGTTGTTTAAGTTTAAGCAAAGGCTTTTGGGTCATAAGTTCCGATGCAAGAACAGGGAGTTGTTTTTCGAGTATTGTAGAGTCCGTCACAGCAGTTTTTGGAAAGTAAAACTTTTGGGCGTGCAGCAGATTTACAAATATTAATGCTAAAAGTATTTTAAATTTCATGTAATGGTATGTTTTTAGATGCTGTAAAATGGATGTCAGATTAAAAAATTTAATTTGATATTTTTATATTGAAATAATTAATCTTTTATGACACTAAATTAATCAATTTTTGTCATGAAATAGTGAAATGTATTCAATTGATATTTTTGATTATTAAACCTTTTAAAACTTGCTTAAACAATAAGTTTTTAATATTTTCGTTAACTTATATAGACTAATTTTTTTATTCAAATAAAGAATGAAATCAAAAAAAATACTTTTAGCGGCTGCTGTGATCTATTTCGGAATTTCCGATGCTCAACAGTCCCAATACTTTACCCAGAAAGAAAATTATAGATTCAATCTAGCCGAAAATCTTTACCAGACCAAAATATACAACGCTTCTCAATACGAATATGCCAGACAGTATTTTTATAATCAAAATCTGTCCAGGTCTAAGAAAGAAGCTGCACAGTTTTTTGATAATGTGATCGGAGTGATCCTTCAGAAGAATCATGCTGAAGAAGGTTTAACTGCTTTTATTAAAGAATATCCGAATTCTGCTTATTTTGCTCAGGCTAATCTACCACTAGCGGATTATTATTTGGCTAAAAAAGATTTTGATAAGGCGTTAGAGACCTTAAAAAATGTGAATCAGTATCAGCTTTCAAAGGAGGAAAATACACAATATATTCTGAAACTAGGGTACGCAAAATTTATGACAGGAGACTCTAAAGGAGCGACTGATGCCCTGGAGGAAGCTTACAAATCTGCGGATGAATCTCAAAAAGGAGATATTGCTTACATGCTTGGGCACTTATATTATTCTAATAAACAGAATGATAAAGCATTTCAGTATTTTGATTCTGTAAAAGATCAGCCTAAATATGCTAAACTTGTTCGCCCGTATTATGTTCAGATGTATTACAATGATAAGGACTATGATAAAGCGATCTCTGAAGGAAATCTGTTATTGAACGAAAATATTTCCGATTCTTATAAAGCGGAAGTTCATAAGATCATTGGAGAAAGTTATTTCATGAAGAATGATTATACTTCAGCGTATCCGCACTTAAAAGATTATCTGAGTGTTCAGCAGAGTCCTTCTGAAAATGACTTGTATGAAATGGGATTTGTAGCTGCACAATTGAAAAAATACGATGAAGCCGTTTCTTATTACAATCAGCTCTTAAACAGCAATTCTGCATTGGCTCAAAATGCTTATTACCAATTAGGGAATGCTTATCTGGCAGTTGATAAAAAACAGGAAGCTCTTTCAGCATTCCGTTCTTCTTATCAGATGGATTATGATGCGAAGGTGAAAAAGCTCGCTCATGAACAGTATGCAAAATTAAGCTACGATATCGGAAACCCTTTTGAAAGTGCATCAGGGGTTATTCAAAGCTATATCAATGAAAATCAGAATGCAGACAATGCTTCAGAGATGAGGTCTCTCTTGGTGAAATCTTATTTGTACTCAGGAAATTATAAAGAAACACTCAATGCGATCGACAGATTGCAAAGCTCCACTCCTGAAATTGACAAAGTAGATCAGGAAGTTTCTTATTTACTGGGAACTGAAGAGTTCAACAAAGGAAATTATGATGAAGCTGAGAAGTATTTTTTAAGAAGTTTAGCTTTCAACATCAATAAAGAATTTAATAGCAGAGCTTTATACTGGCTGGCTCAGACGTATTACCAGAAAGGAAATTATCCTTCTGCAATTGCCCGTTATGAAAAACTTCTTACAGCAACTTTCCCTGAAAAGCAACAGTTGCCTTACGATCTTGGCTATGCTTATTTTAAATCTAAAAAGTTTGATCAGGCACAAACTTATTTCAAACAATATTTAACTAATCCTAAACCGGAATTTAAAAACGATGCAGAACTTCGTTTAGCAGATATTCATTATGCCAATAATGAGCTGAATGATGCAATTGCGATCTATGATAAAAATGAAGATGCTACAGACTATACTTTATATCAAAAAGGAATGGCTTTAGGATTTAAAGGTGATACTCAGGCAAAAATAACCAGTTTAAAATCACTTTTATCTAAGTATCCGACATCTGAGTATTATGATGATTCTCAATATGAAATAGGAACGGCATATGCAGCACAGGATGATTTTGCGAATTCAAATGATTATTTCGCTAAAGTAATTAAAACATCTTCAGATAAAGATTTAATTGCCAATGCATCTATTTACAGAGCTCAGAATTACATTGATCAGAATCAAAATGATAAGGCGATTGCTGAATTAAAAACTCTTGGGGACCAGTATAAGAATACAGCGTATGCTCAGAAAATTGTTCAAGCAGCGAAACCAATTTTCACTAAAAGTGGTGATGTTGCAGGGTACGAAAGCTTTGCTAAAAATATTGGGGTTAATGTAGATGCTTCAGAGATCGATGAGATCAATCTTTCTACGGGAAAACAATATTTCACGAAGAAAGATTACAAGAATGCTATTTCTTATTACGAAAAATATTTAACCCAAAACCCAACAGGAGACGGCCTTTATCAGGCTAAATATGAATTGGGAGAAAGTTATTATCAAACGAACAATTCTACAAAAGCATTATTAGTGTTGCAGGAGGTTGCCAACGTTCAGAATGATTATCAGGATGATGCTCAGACCCGTTTAGCGCAGATTTATGTAGCACAAGGTAATACTGCCGAAGCCAAAAAATATTTAGAGAACATTAAAAACTCTTCTGATATTAATATTAAGAACTATGCTAACGTAGAATTGATGAAGATGTATGCTGAAGAAAAAGATTTCTCACAGGCTGAAAAACTGGCTAATGATGTCATTGCTAATACAAAAAACTCTGCAGCAGTAATTGAAACGGCAAAAGTGATCAAAGCAAGAAGCTTAATGAACTCTTCCAAAGATAAAGATGCTCAGACCGCATATGCTTCTCTTGAAAAGTCTTCCAATACAGAAGTGGCGGCAGAAGCATTATATGCAAAAGCATTCTACCAGAATAAAGGAAAAGCTTTCAAATCTTCCAACGAAACCATCTTCAAATTGGCGAACAATTATTCTTCCGAAGAATATTGGGGAGCTAAAGCTCTGGTAATAATGGCTAAAAATTATATTGGCTTAAAAGATAATTATCAGGCAAGTTATACTTGTGATCAGATCATTGCCAACTACAAGGATTTCCCGGAAATCGTAGCAGAAGCTAAAGAAGTGAAAAAACAGATCAAAAAATAAAAATGTACTTCGTATTCATCGGTATTATTCATTAATACATTTTACGTGAATACATAAATACAATACGTAATGAACAGAAGAATTCAAATATTATCCATATTATTTTTAGGGGTTTCGCAGATTGCGTTTTCCCAGATCAAAGAAGAGAAACTGATTCTTAATAAAAAAAGAGAACCGGAAGTTAAAAAGATCGAAAAGAAAAAAACTTCTATTGAAACGATTAAGAATTACCCGCCTGAAGAGAAATCTCAGAATCCTGTACAATATAAAATTACGGATGTTCCAGCGGTTTCAGACTTCAAAACTTCGACTATTCAGGGACAGGATGTAACTCCAAAATTTGAGGGAACAGCTCAAAACAACTATCTCCAATTTGGAATGGGGAATTTTGGAAAAATTCTTGGTGATGCCAATATTTCTAAAACACTTAATAATAAACTGGAAGTAGGAGCAGACGTTCATTTTCTCTCGACTTTAGGTTTGAAAAAAGAATATGCCTGGGATTCTAAACAGAGCTCGGCATCTATTGGAGCTTTTTTAAATTCTTATGGTGAAAAAGGGAAATTCAATTTGAATGCTCAATATGGATTGGATAATAATAAATATTATGGGATCTACGCATTAGAACCTGCTGCGGATATTGATTTGGACCAAAGGGTGAATCAGTTTAAAGTGAATGGATACTATGATTTTTATTCTAATGAGATCTTAAACGATGTACGGGTGAAATCATCATTTTTAAAAGACCATTTTGATGCGCAGGAAAATCAGGCATCCGTTTTGGTTAATTTATCAAAACATGCAGTAGAACTGTCTAAAAATGGGATTCTGATGAATGCTGATTTAGGAGTAGGATTAGAAACCGTAAAAACAGATTTTGACATCAGAGATAAAAACTCATCCAACTTTTTCAATGCTACTTTAGATCCGAAAGTTACATTTGCTAAAGGAGAATCTTATTTGATGGTAGGTTCTTCATTTGCATTTTTGAATGCTAAAAATTCAAATACTATGATGGAGCAGGTGAAAAATAATAAAAGCTATTGGTTTCCAAAAGCTGAATTTCAGGTTGCTGCTGCTAAAGAATTTAAATTCTACGGTGGGGTAGATGGAGGTTTAAAGCTGAATACTTATAGTGATCTTTTACAGCAGAATCCTTTTATCCTTTCTGATCAGATGCTGAAGCCAACGGAAACAAAATATCATTTCTATGCAGGTTTAAGAGGAGATATTGATGAAACAATTAAATATGATTTCTCTGCTGGTTTCGGGAAAATGAGAGATATTCTTTTCTTTAAAGCAAATGATTTATTCAACAACGATTATACATTGAACCGTTCTGCTTATAATTTCGCAAATACATTTTCTGCAATTTATGATGATGGTAATGTAAGTGATATCAAAGGAAGTATTCAGTATTTTCCTTTAGCTAATCTTGTTTTAGACGGTGAATTTCATTTCACAAAATATAATTTGAAGAACTTCGATAACATTTATAACGTTCCATTATTCAATGCGAGTATCGGAGCTAAGTATAGCATGTTGGATAAAAAATTATTGTTAGGATTCAAAGGAATCTTTGCAAGTGACAGAACAACAAACTCTTACTCAATTGAAGGAGTAGCCAATCCGGCAATGGTATACCAGTCTACGGAGAATACCAATGATAAAGTTGGTGGTTATGCTGATTTAAATCTTTCCGCAGAGTATAAATTTCACAAAAATTTCAGTATTTTCGCAACCGGAAATAATCTTCTGAACTCAAACTATCAAACCTATAAAGGATATAAAGTGTTGGGAGCTCAAATTTTGGGTGGTGTGAAGATTACCTTCTAGTAGTAAAATTGGAGGATACAAGTAAAAAATTACCTAAGTCCTAGAATTCACTACCTGAACTGGCTGCATAGTTTAATGGATAGAACTTCGGATTTCGGCTCCGACAGTGAGGGTTCGAGTCCTTCTGCGGTCACAAATAACCCCTATTTATAGGGGTTATTCTTTTTATATACACTTTAGGTTTTCTTTACTAATAAATAAATTAGTTAATATAATTTTTCGCAGTTCTATACCACAATTTTGGTAAAGGTTTTTAATTAGACCTAATACAAAAACCTCCCACAAAAAGAGAGACTTAAAAAACACAAATGATGAAAAAAATTACCTTTTCATTTCAAATATAATATTTTCTTTTTGAAGGGTATTGTATTACCACAAGTAGACAAAATAAATTTGATCTAAAACTCTTTAATTATGAACATCGAAATTATGAAAATCATAACTCCTATTGCAGGTGTGATTATTGGAACGTTGTTAAATACTTCAGTATTAAATTTTACAGAACAGTAAAAAGAAGAAGACTTAAAAATTATATAAAATCACAATCTGCTCTTGATAACTTAGATGAAGATTTTCAAAATAATTTTATAAAACCAAATCTTAAAGAAATATACTTTTATTTACAAACAGGCATTTCAATTAATGAAAAAAGTATTGTAAATTTAAAAAGCACAGCACCTTTGTTGAATTTAAATAAAGCTGAAAGCATTACATCAAACTTTACTTGGGCGAAATTAAATTAAAAATGGTATAATGGACTTGGTACAGGTTGTACAAAAAAATGGGTAGCTTCAACCAATAGTGTGATTAATGCTTTTTTTTATATCTTTAGTTCTTAATTAAAAAACACAAAGATTATGAAAGATTTAACTTCAACAAGTTATCCAACTGCAACGAGCACTGGAGCCCGCCGTTTTGTTGGCAAGGTTGCAATTGTGGTGGGGGCATCAGCTAATGTTGGTAGAGCACTGACCGAATTATTGGCACAAGAAGGGGCTAAGATTGTTGTTCATTATAATAGTGATTCAAAGCGAGAACAAGCCGAGGAGGTCGCATCTGTTGTACGTGGATACGGCGGTGAAGCTATTGTATTTCAGGCTGATTTAACACGTCCGGAACAAGCCACACAACTTTTTGATGCAGCGCTTGCCGAATTTGGACAGGTTGATATTCTTATCAATACAGCTGGAAAAATAATACGTAAGCCGTTAGCTGAATTTACAGAGACTGAGTTCGATGATCTCTTCAATGTTAATGCAAAAGCAGCATTTTTTCTATTGAAAGAAGCCTCACAAAAGATGGCTAATCATGGACGAGTTTTAAGTTTCGTAACAACAATGGTAGCTGCTTTCGCGCCTACGTATGCTGGATATGCAGGAAGTAAAGCTCCATTAGAGCATTTTTCGAAATCGCTTGCCAAAGAAATAGGGAACCGTGGGATAACAGTCAATTGTATTGCGCCAGGGCCACTTGATACTTCGTTTTTTTATCCTGCAGAATCAGATGAAAACATTGCATGGCTTAAATCTATGTCTATTGACGGGGGCATTGGCAACGTCCAAGATGTTACAGGTTTGGCACTCTATCTTGTATCTCCTGAAGCGCGCTGGATTACAGGTACAACAAATTACATCAATGGAGGAATTGTTTCCACTATCAATTAAATGCAAATAGATTGCAAAAAAAGGACTAAACCTAATTTTATATTGCTTTTAAAAATAATATAAAATTAGAAAGGTATATTTTCCAATGGAATGATTTCATATTTATTTTCTCAATTTATTTAATTTAAAAAAACACAAAAGTATGTCAAGAAATGATTTAAAAGACAAAGTAGCCATAGTAGGTGGTGGTGCGAAAAACCTAGGGAGATTAATTTCTTTAGATTTTGCAGGTAAAGGGGCTAAAGTAGTAGTGCACTTCAATAGTGATGCAACTAAACCAGATGCAGACAAAACAGTAGCTGATATTATCGCAGCAGGTGGAGAAGCTTTTGCAATACAAGGAGATCTAACAGTAGTAGAAAACAATACAAAATTGTTTGATGCTGCGATCGAAAAATATGGAAAAGTAGATATAGCCGTAAATACTACAGGTATGGTTATTAAGAAACCAATTGTGAACGTAACAGAAGAAGACTACGACAAAATTTTTGCTGTAAATTCAAAAGCTGCTTTCTTCTTTTTACAAGAGGCAGAAAAAAAATTGCTGATAATGGTAAGATTTGTACAATTGTTAGTTCATTGTTAGCAGCCTATACCAATGATTATGCTATCTACCCAGGAAGTAAGGCTCCTATTGAGCATTACACCCGTGCAGCTTCTAAAGAGTTTGGATCAAGAGGGATTTCGGTAACAGCTGTAGGACCGGGTCCTATGGAAACTCCATTCTTTTATGGTCAGGAAACCGATGGTTCGGCAGCTTATAACAAATCTGCAGCAGCATTAAGTAGCTTTAGTAAAACAGGACTAACAGATCCTGAAGATATCGTTCCATTAATTACATTCTTAGTAACTGATGGATGGTGGATTACTGGGCAAACTATTTTCTCAAATGGTGGTTATACAACCAGATAAGTTAGAAATATTTTAAAAATCAGCAGCCTGGAAACTGCTGATTTTTTAAGGTATCTTCTAATAATAAAAAACACAAATGAAATATCAATTAAACGTAGACCCTGAACTGGCCTTAATACTAAGAAAATATGCTGGTCAGCCTGCTCTACCCAATGGAACACCTCTCCACGAGGTATTTCGTGGTGCATTAAAACAAATGGCTCTGCAAGTAGGTGTCAATAGCACCTCTGAATTAAAAGTAGAGAACAAATTTTTCACGAACAGCGACGGGATTGAAATACAGTTAAGAGTTTTTACGCCACGAACAGCGACCAATCCAAAACCACTTCTTTATTGGATGCATGGAGGGGGAACGATCAGCGGATTACCAGAACAGGAAGACAGCACCTTATATAAACTGGCATTGGAATTAGATAGTGTTATCATTTCCGTAAACTATCGCTTGGCACCAGAAAATCCTTATCCTAAACCTTTGAATGATTGTTACGAAGGCTTGGTATATGTATCGGATAACGCAGCTGAATTTGGAATGATACAGATAAGATCGTTGTTGGAGGGGGCAGTGCCGGAGGATTACTATCTACCTCAGTAAGCCTTAGGGCCCGAAATGAAAAAGGTCCTAAAATATGTTTACAGGTACTAGCATATCCTATGCTCGACATTAGAGTTACTTCTGAAAGTAACAAAGAAATATGTAGTATAGGAGTTTGGGATAGTTGGATGAATCATTATGGTTTTCAAAGTTATCTTACCGGTGTTCCTGAAAGCGAATATAAAAAGGCAGTACCCAATTTGGTAGAAGATTTGAGTAATCTGCCCAAAGCATATATAGCTGTGGGAACAATGGATTGCTTAAGGGATGAAGGTATTGAATATGCCCAGAAATTAGCCGCCTCAGGTGTACAGGTAGAGTTGCATATTTATCCAGGTATGACACATGTATTTGATACATTGGTGCCAGATGCAAAAGTCTCTAAAGATTTTTGGGAAACAAGAATAGCAGCTATTAAAAGGGCAATTTCTTAAATAAATAAAAATAAAAAAAATAAAAGTTATGAACCAACAAAAGAATATTATTAGAAAACAGCCCAAGCATACTTTCCCTAAGAAAAAGGTTTTGTGTTTGGTTTCCAATGCAGCACAACTCCACGGAATGGAAGTTGGATTTTTTGCCGAAGAAATGACACGACCATTTTTTGATTTTATCAATGCAGGTTATGATGTAGATGTGGCTTCTCCCAATGGTGGTAAAGTAGTGTTTGATGGACACAGCAATCCCGAAAACCCTAAAGGTGCTTATCCAAACGATTTGATAAGTATTGGTTTTGTACATCACTCAACATTTGGTCAATGGATGGAAAATACCCTTCCTATTGCAGATATCAATATAGCCGATTATGATGCCGTTTGTGTATCGGGTGGTGGAGCGCCATTAATTAATTTCAAAGATGATCTTAAGCTGCATCAACTGATTGCCGATTTTTATGAAGCTGGAAAAATTACCTGTTTAATTTGCCACGGAACATCTTTGCTTTTATGGACAAAATTAAGTGATGGAAAACTCCTGGCAGATGGAAAAACCTGGACTGGGTTTGCAGATAGTGAAGAAAATATGATTAACGAAATGTTTGGAATGACGGTAAATGATTACACCATTGAAACAGAAGCTAGAAAAAACCCAAACACCAACTTTGAAGTTGCCGGAGCATTGGAACCATTTGCCATTAGAGATGGTAGGTTGATTACTGCCCAACAACAACACAGTAGCTTTCTGGCATCTCAATTAGTTATTGAGGCTTTATCAGAATAAATAAGGTCGGGTGTTTATCAGACTAAAATTAGAAATAATTTATCAGGAAAATTAACCAAAAACACAAAATTATGAATACTTACCAATCATTATTTGACAAACAAAAAGAATTTTTTTATACCGATGTTACCAAAACCTATGAGTGGCGAATAGATCAACTCAACAGGTTAGAAAAATTCTTAACCGAAAATCAAGAAACCTTTTGTCAGGCTTTGAAAACTGATTTCAATAAGCCGCCATTCGAGCAATTGTTTGAGATAACCGTTCCCTTGGGAGTAATTAAATACTTTAAAGAAAATCTGAAAGCTCTGATGGCTCCTGAACCAGTGGAGATACCAATAGGATTAGAAGAAACAGGTAACAGAGGTTTAATCTATAAAGAACCATTTGGTACAACATTAATTATAGGTCCGTTTAATGCTCCTGTTTTATTGTTATTAGACCCAGCTATTGCTGCCATTGCTGCTGGAAATCCTGTAATTTTAAAACCCGCGAATACGACCCCTACAGTTGCTAAATTATTTGCTGAGTTAATTCCCAAATATTTTGAACCAGAATCCGTATCTGTAGTAACAGGAGGGAGAGAAGAAATCACAGAACTACTTAAACTTCCTTTCGATTTTATCTTCTTTACTGGTAGCTCAGCTGTTGGAAAAGTCGTGATGCGTGCAGCTGCCGAAAATTTAACGCCTATTATCTTAGAGCTTGGGGGACAAAATCCAACGATCGTAGATGAAACGGCAAATCTAGATATTGCTGTTGACCGTGTTCTATGGGGACATATGGCTATATCTGGTCAGTGGTGTATTGCGCCAGGTTATGTATATATACACGAAAGTATTGCTGATGAATTTGTTGATAAGCTAAAAAAGGCAACAGTCAAAATGTATGGAGAAGATCCAAGTCAAAGTCCAGATTTTGCCAGAATGATAAGTGAACACGATACTGAAAGAGTTGCATCATACATCCTTCCTGAAAAAGTGGTTTTAGGAGGTCGTTTTAATGTTAAAGATAGGTATGTTGAGCCTACTATTTTATACCCGAGTACTTGGGAAGACCCCGCAATGCAGCAGGAAATTTTCGGTCCTGTATTTCCAATTCTAATATACAGTGATCTAAAAGAAACTATAGAAATCATTAAACGCAAGCCCAAATCTTTAGCTGCTTATATTTTTAGTAAAAACCAGGAGAATATTGATTATTTCCTAAATGCCGTTTCTTTTGGTGGAGGGTGTGTCAATCAGACTAACGTACACTGCTTTATAGACAGTCTCCCGTTTGGCGGCGTAGGTTATGCAGGAATGGGTAAATATTATGGAAAAGCAGGTTTCGAAGCACTAAGCAATAGAAAATCTATACTAGTAGGAAACCCTGATCTAGAACTAGATGTATTTCCTCCATATGCAGGTAAAGATATTGCTAAAAATCTAAGTATATTTGGATAAGAAAATGACACAACAAGAAGTCATTAATCGTATTAAAAAGTAACCCACAATCTTATGTATCCCAATGTTGGGCGGATTTAGGTTATGGTTAAGGAACCTTAACAAATACCTTGGTAAATAAGTTACATTTATGCAATCGATAAAAACCAGACAATAGTTATCAAATGTAATGGGCAAGCTTGCTTCTTCCTCATAAATAAATCGCTCGATATATTTTAAATGTACTGAATTTATTTTGACAAAAAGAATATCCTCAAACCACGAGGACATTTTAAAATATTAAAAAAGCCTTTCAAAATAATTGAAAGGCTTTTTAATGTAGAGAAATATATTATTTTAAAATTTCTTTATCGTAAAGTAGATTGTCGTCTTCGTCAAAGCTTATGATAAGTACTTTGTATTGTTTTGCACTGTCGTTATTATAAAATTTAATCATCGGCGGAACATAATCACTATCAAATAAATTTGGATTCCAATAGAGTGTTTCCCGGGTGTCATTTTCAATTTTCGCTGGAGAATCATCATCTAACATTTCAATAGGGAATTCTGAAGGTTTATCATAACCTTTTAGTATAGATGAGTTGTTATTTTGAGTTTCTTTTACATTATTTTTAGATTTCATATTTCCTTTCATGGTATAGATTGCAACGGCATTACCTATTAACCCTGATTCTTTAATGATTTTTACCATCGCAATATTGCTTATAGGAAGGCTTGTAATGATACTGGGATCAGTAGGTACTTCGTCCAAATATAACTTAGCCTTCTGACCACGAATGTAGGGGACATTCACACCTGAGTTATCTCTTTGAAATGTTAATCCAGCAGCTCTTCCCTGCAGCCAATCTAGTATATTGTTTGATCCTGCGGCCTGTTGGTCTTCATTTACAAAGTCAAAAATTGTAGAATTGATAGAACTAAACATTCCGGTAGAAAGTTGTTTGTCTAAGTCTTCTTTTGGATCTTTCTTTTTTCCTACTAATTTTACTTCTTCAATTTGTACATCAATATTCTCTGTTTTTTTTATGTTTTTCTGAGTGTTGATGGCTCTGGAAATTGCTGGAGAAACTTTTTTATTTTCAGCGGCTTTCACCAATTTGTATTTTGTACTTGGGAAACTGCCTTTAAATTGTGTAGGAGTTACCAGTGGTTCTATGGTAACGAATAAATTATCTGTTCCCGATTCTTTATTACTTTCTGAATTTACAAATAATGAAACATCCAGAGGCTCATTGAAGCTAAGGTTGTCTAAATAGATATATCCATTTTGATCGGTTTTGAATTGATTAATGACAGGCTCATTTTCACCTAATTTTAATACTAAATTTACATTAGTATCTTTCAGCAAAGCATTGTTTTTAAGTGGCTTTATCCTGTAAGAAAGAAATTTTTGAGAATTGGTTTTAATGACCGGTAAAGATCTGCTAAGTAAAGAGTTCCAGTCAAATCTCTTCCAGTTTTCAGAAATAAGCAGAGCATCCAAAGCTTCGCTATTGGCAGTTTTAGAAAAATATTGTGCTGGCGTGTCTATTTTTGTAGTAAAATCTCCTGTTAACCAAAGGCTACTCAGTATATTTTCTTCGTCCTGATTGTGGCTACCGTCATCCTCACTTACCAAAACAGTATAATTTTTAAAAACAGACTCTGGTGAAAGATCAATGCTGTTGAATGATCTTGGCGTTTGTTTTAAATTCTGACCGATAATCTCTGCTTTTTCAATTTTTAAATTATTGGGCTTTATAAAACAAAGTCTTTGTGCGACCAGATTGTCTTGGCCGTCAAAAATGGCTAATTGTAAAACACCGTTGTTTCCATTGTTAATTTTTGTAGGAATAAGACTTGAAGCTTCATTGGTTAACTGAGTGATATTAGCTTTATAAGCAAGATGATTATTGATGGTTCCAACGATTTTATAATTTTGGAGCTGTTGTGTTAGATTAACTCCTTTTAAGCTGTATTTAATACCTTCCTTAGAGCTGGAAACTTCCAGATTAACACCACTGCCTGCAACTTGTGGGAGATCTATGGTCTGACTTTTCCCTGTATTATCCTGAATGATGACCTGGTATTTTTTTCCTAAAACCGGAGTAATTTTAAAAGATGCAACATTTTTATCAAAAGATGTAAAGGTCGTTATAGGCACATTTGGATTTTGTATGTCTATTATTTTTCCGGTCCAGCTTTCCGGTAAAGAAGCATCGCCTGATAATCTTACGGCAAATTTTGTTGGCATACCATTAATGAAAGTTCCACCCTCCGGAAAAGCTTTAGCGGACCAATCAGAATTTTTAGAAATTTCCAACGCTTCAGTTGAATTGGGATTGTAAATAGGAATAGTTTTAACAATCTGAAAATCTTCACTAAAATTATTCATATAAGGCGTATAAGCCCTTACGAAATAAACTTGCTCAGGAAGGTCCTCTTTCAGTTTAAAATCTCCGCTGCCTTCACCATTCGTTAGAAGTATGGTTTTCCAGTCTATTAATTTTTTATCGGAATTGTACAATTCAACGAATAGAGTGGTAGACAATGCAGAACGATTATAGCCATCAAATACAAAGCTTTTAAACCATATCTTATCACCTGCTACATATTGTGATTTGTCGGTAAGTAGGTATACTTTTTCTTGTTCGTAGTTATTTTCAAGATTTGTAATTGCTTTTTCTAATTTAGTTTGTGACAATACAGGTTGTGCAATTGAAAGAAGCAATAAAAAGAATATATTTTTCATAAATATCTTAGCGCATTTTTAATCCAATGCTAAATTACTCATTTAAAGATTTCGAAAATGGATATTTGCCTTATAATTGAAAAAATTAAGAAGATTTTAATTCTTTAACACTAAATGATAATAATTGCCATATTTTCAAAATCCAGTATATCCGCAATGGTTTATGGTAAGGTTCTTATCTACTAAGCTATGTTTCTGCTGCCTTCGAAAATTCAAAATAACAACGACTTCTAATCTTTACATGAATATTTCGAGATATTAGTATGTTTTTAATCTTTATTGGCTTATAAATTGATATTAGAAATCTTATTGAATTTTTGATGACTAATGACTAGATCGATTGTAATTTTAATTATGCTTATAAGTGGTTTTTCCTTTTTAAATGCACAGGAAAAAAAAGATTCTCTTTATTATAAAATAGAAGAATTTTCAGATCAAAGAAAAGTTACCAAATTCATTCATCGTTTGATATTTCGTAGGGAAGCGGATTCAGCTTCTGTTAAATCCAGGACCGAAAAGATGCTTCAGGAGACTTACAATAAAAAATATATCAGAAAAATCCGGGTAGAGACCATCGATCCTTTTGGATATGGCTCTAAAGATAATAAAGAAAAACTCAAATGGTACGATTGGCTGATTGATCATCTTCATTCTAACACAAAAACTTCTACAGTTAATAATTATTTGCTTTTTAAGGAAGGTGAAGAATATAATGCTCAGAAACTCTACGAATCTGAACGTTTGCTGAGAACAATGCCTTTTATAAACAGAGTTAATATCAGTGTTTCTGATAGTACCTCCAGCAAAGATTCTATTGATGTTGTTGTAAAAGTTCTCGATTCCTGGAGCCTAAAACCGAGAGTCAGCTATTCAGGAAGTAAAATAGGTTTGGGGGTTACCGAAGAAAATGTATTGGGATTAGGCCATACCCTGGATTTTCTTTATAGAAATGATTCCAAGGAAAAACAAAACTATCTTTTGGGAAGCTATACAGCATATAATCTTTTTGGTTCTTATATCAATGCCCAGGTTCTGGGGGAACGTGATTTTTTTAGAAATGAGAGGATCAATTTCAATGTCAGAAGAGATTTTTTCTCACCTCTGACAAGATGGGCAGGTGGTTTTACTTTTGAATATTTTATGCGAAATGTTCTGCTTCCTATAGAAACTGATACGACTTATCCGGAAGTTCAGATCAAAGTGTTCAGTCAGGACTTATGGGGTGGTTATCAAATCCCTATTTCATCTGACCCAAGTGAAAAAGTCTCCAGCAATATTTCAGTGGTTGGGAGATTTCAAAATTATCAATACAAAGACAGTCCTGAAAGTGATCAGTATAAGTATTTTAGCTCATACAACAGTTTTCTCATGTCTATCGGATTTATTCACAGGAATTTTTCGGTTCAGAAGAATATTTTTCAATATGATCTGCCAGAGGATATTGCTTATGGTAATTCGGTAAATTTTACTGCAGGAGGTTTATCAAGAAGTAATGATGTTAAACCCTATGTGGGAATTTCAGGATCTTATGGTCAATTTACAAAGTTGGGTTATTTCAATTTGAAAGCTGAGTTTGGAAGATTTTTTAATGAAGATGACCAAAATCGCGAATCTTTCCGATTGGATGGAACTTATTTTACCCATCTTATGGATTGGAAATTTGCTAAAGTAAGACATTTCTTTTCTCCGACTCTGGCATTGGGAAATCCACAACACAATTATACTTATAAAGACAGAATTAATCTTTCTTCTGCAGATGAATTTCCTGTTTATAATTCAGATTATATAGGAACTAAAAAATTGGTTTTAAGATATCAACTTCAACTGTTTATTAATAAAACGTGGAAGAACTTTCATTTCAGTCCGTATTTAACTGCAGCAGTCGGTTGGTTAGGGATGCCTGATGATAAACTCCTGAAAACAAATGCAAACACAAAAATAGGAATTGGTGTCTTAATTAATAATCCATTTCTCGTTTTCAATAGGATCCAGATTTCTTTTACCTATTATCCCCGTGTTCCTTTCGATAATAATTCGGTTTTTGATTTTAATAGTAATAGAAACAACCTTCTGCCAATCAACAATTTTGGAACAGACATTCCTCATTTTGTGAATTTTGGAAATTGATAAGAATGTTTTGACTTATCTAAGATCTATATCAAAGAAGCCTGCACGAGGTTTTATTGATTGGATAGATAATTTGTAAATTGCTGATTCAGGAGTTCACATTCATGTTGCAATATTCCTGATTCAATTGTAGGTTTTTTACCCCATTTTGGAATGATTTCAGTCTCCAGGATTTTAAACTCCGAAGATTGTACTGCAGATAATGTACCTCCTTCTCGAATAGCTGTAGCCATTTGGATCAATCCGGGCAGATGCTTGTCACTGTGAATACCCAACTGATGCTCAAATGCAATGGCTCCCGCCTCCACAGTAGCGGCACTGGTTTGTATCAATCCATAACCACCTTTTGAAAGCTGTTCCATCCACAATTGGTCATATTTTGATGCGGTACCATCATGATCACTTTGCTGGCTGGTTAATGGAGTCAGCATGAAACGGTTTCTCATTGCCGGACCATGCAGCAGAGTGAGTGGTTTAAATAGATCAGAAACAGACATTTTGTTTGAATTTTTAAGGTTTTAAATATGTAAATTTTGTCTGTTGCAAAGATGATTTATTAATCATTCGTAAGAAATGGATGATTTTTATTTTATAATGGATATTTTTTAATCTAACCATCTTTATTGAAATTTGCCAGAAATCAGTTAACGGAAAGTACTCAGCTTGATGAGCGAGTTAGGTTAGTTAAATACTTGACAATAGTGTTCGGGTCAATACGTTTGAAATATTTTTTAATAAGAAGAAACTTCTTTTAGTGATTGGCGTAACGTTTTTTGATAATGTGCAGGGGACATTCCTGTCCATCGTTTGAATGCACGTATAAATGCACTTAATTCATTATAACCTAGCATAATGGATATTTCAGTTACTTGAAAAGAATCATTTTTAAGATACATTAAAGCCAGGTTTTTACGCGCTTCATCAGCAAGCTGCTGAAAATTAATTTCTTCAATTTTTAATTTACGCTGAAGAGTTCGTGTACTGAGGTTGAAGTTACCTGCGAGATCTTCCAGGGTAATCATTTTCAGATAAGAGTTTGCACGTATATAATTGTACACACGGTCTTTAAATAATGGCTCGGTAATAACATTATTTTGCCAAATACCTGATTGGCTGAGCAGAAGTTTTTGATGTTCGTGATTGGCAGTTATAATTCTTTCATCCCAATAAGACAGATCAAATGAAATCTGGTTGATTTTTGCATTGTCCTGAGGTTTGCAACGTAGAACACGCTCATATTCGTCAGGATTCTCCAATGGTCTGGCAAAGCTGACGGAGCTGGGATAAAGCTTTTTAAATAATAATCCATTAAGTTCATGTATCACCAAAACCATTAAAAGATCGACTATTTGTATGTCGACAATGTTCTTATGCCAAGAAGGGTTGAGAGGGATAAAAGCTATAGAGAAATGATGATCATCCTTGAAAATACTAAGTTCGACTGACGTTGTGATCAAGCGGGTAAGTGGAGCAGCATTCATCAGTGCTTCACCTACAGTTTTGCTTGTTTTGATAATTTCTCCTACTATTCCAAGAGCCTGCAACTGTAAGGATTCTCCAAGATGAAGGCCAAACATATTATCCTTGGTCATGGTAACTGCATTAATCCATAGATTATCAATTTGTTTGGGGCTAAGTGGCTTTTTTGAATTGGTCAGTTCCTTTAGAGTGATGTTTGAAGAAAGGAGTAGCTGATCCACAGAAATATCTCGCTGAACTGTGTAGCTGATTAATTTTGAGCAGAAATTTTTAGATTGGTCTTCCATGGTAGATCACTATAGTATGCTAAAATATTAATATTCTGGCAGGTGAGCGTAAAGTTTGGCGGGAAATGATCATTAAATGTCGTTTTGGGGTACTTCAGATTTCAGGTAAAGCGGCGAACTTTGACCCAGACAAAAAATAAAAAATTGTATGGAAAATCAACAAAAACAATTAGTAACAGAATTTTTGACAGCCGTTAAACTACTTGATCTTGAAAAAATTGGTTCTTTATTAGACCCTGAAGTAAAATGGTCCCAGCCTGGAAATAATGATGTTTCAGGATTGAAGAATTCTCAGCAGGAAGTCTTTGAAATGGTAGGAAAGATGTTTGCCATTACAGGTAATACACTAAAATTAAATGCTTTTAATTCCATTAGCATAAATGATAACCGGGTTGCATGCCAGCTACATTGGACAGCAGAAAAAGTTTCCGGAGAAAAACTTGATGTCTACAATACGGATATTTATACGGTTGAGCATGATAAAATCTCAAGAGTAGATATTTTTTCCGCAGATATGACACAGGAGGATAACTTCTGGAAGAGCTAAAATAAAACTTAAAACCTGCCAGATCAAGTGAATTGAATCTGGCAGGCAAATAATAATTTAAAAGTAAATAAATGGAATTAATTGAAAGCCAAGCCCCAATCGATGTCGTTTCAAGATATTATTTAGCATTGGGAGCACGTAATATTGAAATGATAATGAAACTGTTCCCTGAAAAGCTGGACTGGTATGTTCCAGGTAACGAAACAATTGCACCTTGGTTGGGACACAGAAAAACCAGTAGTCAGGTAAGAGCGTTTTTTGAGCTTTTATGGCAAAATACAAAACCCGTTTCTGCAAAAATTGATCATATAGTAACCGATGGAAATGTAGTACTTAGTTCAGGAAGTTTTGAAACAATTATGATTAAAACTGGTCAAAATTTCAGATCACTATTCTTCACTGAAATAATGATTATTGATGGGCTGATTGTAAAATATACCTTGCTGGAAGACACTTTTGGATTAGTAAAAGCTTTAGATCAATAAAATTATGCTCTCTTATTATGGATGAAATAGTTTAATCCATTAAAAATTTATTTAAGTATATTTATCTTAAACTAAATACAATTATGATTAAATGTAGCTTTAAGCTACGAAATGGAATAAATTTAACGAAGTATGCTGTTTAAGGAAGTACATCTGCAAGGTATCAAATCTGGAAAAATTACATTGGCTTTTCGCAACTGGCAAAAGGCTTCTGTAAAGACTGGAAGCCTTTTACATACTTCTATCGGCTTAGTTAAAATCCATAACATTGAAACCGTGAATGAAAATGATATAACCGATGAAGATGCTTTAAATGCAGGTTTTATTGATAAAAAGGATTTGCAAAAATCGTTTAAGAACAACAGCACAGGAATACTTTTTAAAATAAAAGTAAGTTATCATTCCACAGATCCGCGTATTAAGTTAAGAGAACAATCGGAACTGTCACAACAGCAATTTACAGATCTGACAAAAAAGCTGGAGCGCATGGATCAATTCAGTAAACATGGATCCTGGACAAAATCTGTTTTATGTACTATAAAAGAAAATCCTAAGCTTCACGCAATTGGAATTGCAAATTTGACGGGATTTGAAAAAGAGTGGCTTAAACTTAATATTCGAAAACTAAAGAATCTGGGTCTAACGATAAGTCATCTGGTAGGTTATGAACTTTCACCATTAGGAAATGAATATCTTAAAAAGATTGAGTGCTATGGAAAATAGATCAAAATATTGCATGGGTATTTTAAGCATAATGATGTTTATTTCAGTACCTGTAAAAAGCCAAAAAATTATCTTCAAAGATCATTCTGAATTATTTATGCCTTTTTTGGTATCAACACCTAATGCTGACGTAAAGATGTCCTTTAGCCCCGATAATAAAAAAATGCTTTGGGGAGGAATTGGTTGGATTAAAGGAAAAGAGGATATGGATATTTGGCAGTCAAGTTATGTAGACGGACACTGGACAACTCCCAAACCAGCAACATTCAACAGTGATTTTAATGATTTTGATCCTTTCTTCTCGCCAGATGGAAAGGGAGTATATTTTTTTTCAAATCGCCCAGAGGGTTTTGGTGGCGATGATATTTATTTTGCAAGTTACAATGCAACTACAGATGCTTTTGATCCACCAGTAAATATGGGGGATAAAATTAATACCTCCGGCAATGAATGGGCTCCTGTAACAGATGCTAAAGCTAAGAATCTCTTTTTTTCTTCTAATGGACACAGCGGTTTTGGTGGTCAGGATCTTTTCACGGTTGAATTGCCATTAAGAAATTCTTCAAAAGTGGTCAATCTGGGATCTAAAGTTAATGGCCCGGAAGATGATTTTGATGCCGTTCTATTGCCAGACAATCATACTTTGATTTTTACTTCACTTGTTGGCAAAAATAAAAAAGCAGCTCTTTTTGTGTCCTATAAAAATAAGAACAGCTTTGGTGTCCCAACACCATTACCTTCTCAAATCAATGCTGAAGAATTCTGGACCTTTGGACCTTCGGTTAATTTTAATGAGGCTGGGTACCTGTATTTCAGTTCTCATCTTCCAGAAAGCCCCGGACGAACTGATATTTACCGGATAGGTTACAAATTTGATCAAAAAAAGTAAAACTAATTGAGATTATAATTAGAAATTACCAAACCCAGAATAAAATGAACATAATCCTGCTCGCTGTCTTTTCTATTGATCAGTTTGTTTTTATATTCGTATGAATTCAGTTTTTGAGTTAATTTCAGATAGGCTTCGAAATCGCTACCTGTGATTTTTACCCTTGTATTACCATCTCTTTTTTCAATCAGATTATCATCTAAAGTTCTGACCTTAAATATAACTTCGCATAATTTTGGATGAGAACTCATTGATCCAGCATACCTCTCAATTATATTAATCTTGAATGAATCAAATATAATTGTATTAAAAACAATGTTAGAGTTAGGCTCCTGCGTATTAAGCGCAAGTTTGTAGTTCATGAATTTAAATTTTGGCAAATATATAGTTAATTGTACTAAATAGCAGTCATTTTTTGATAGATTATTTTCATAATTATAACGCCCCATTCAGTTATTAGATACAGAATACTAAAGAATTGTGCTTTTATTCACCGTTTAAAGAAATATATATGCCCTAATTAATAGAACAGATGGCGTTTACATAAAATTCTGACAAGAGTCGGATTTTTTTTATTCTTAAGTATGATTATAAAAGTGAGCATCATACTATCAGCTTATCAATTAGCTATATGTAAAAAGTTAGGGAACTTTTCCGCTCTTTTATTTTTTTCCTCTTAGGCATTTGCGTAAATTTATTCTTTGTTTAACAGGAATAACAGAATTCATATTAATATAAATAAAATGGAGAGATATAATTACGGGATGGTTGGTCTCGGAGTAATGGGGAGAAATCTTCTTTATAATATTGCTGATAATGGGTTTTCAATCGCAGGATTTGACCTTGATAAAGAGAAGGTAAAAGAACTTGAAGAAGGTGCAACTTCAGAAATGAAAGTAAAAGGTACAGGAACACTAGAAGATTTTGTATCTGCGCTAGAAACCCCAAGAAAAATCATTCTTATGGTTCCTGCAGGGAAACCAGTTGATGCAGTCCTGGAAAGCATTACACCACTTTTAAGCAGTGGGGATATCGTTATTGATGCTGGTAATTCTTATTTCGAAGATACCAACAGGCGTATTGCTGATTTAGCATCAAAAAATCTACACTTTATGGGAATGGGAGTTTCAGGAGGTGAAAAAGGTGCAAGAACAGGACCTAGCATTATGCCAGGTGGAGATGTGGAAGCTTTCCATCTTCTTAAGCCAATGCTTGAAGCCATTTCTGCAAAAGTTGATCAGGAAGCTTGTACAGCTTATATGGGAAAAGGTTCTGCCGGAAACTATGTGAAAATGGTACACAATGGAATTGAATATGCCATTATGCAGCTTATCAGTGAGGCTTATGATTTACTGAAAAGAGGAGCTAAATTAAATAATGAGCAGCTATACGAAGTTTTTAGAGACTGGAACAATGGTGATATGAACTCATTTCTGATCGAGATCACGCGAGATATTTTTCAACAGAGGGATTCATTAACGGATAATTATCTTGTAGATCAGATTTTAGATAAAGCGGGAGCAAAAGGAACTGGAAAATGGACTTCAGAACAAGCTATGGAAATTGGTGTTTCTATCCCAACAATAGATATTGCTGTTACATCGAGAATTTTATCAGCATATAAAGATGAAAGAATTCAGGCTTCTGGGTTATATTCAGAAAAAGAAATTACAAGTCCGGAGGATATCAATATATTTATCAAGGAAGTGGGAGATGCCCTTTATTTGGCTACTTTAATCAGCTATGCACAAGGTTTATCTTTATTGGTGAAAGCGTCTGATGAATATCATTTTGAGATTCCATTAAAGGACGTTGTGAAAATTTGGAGAGGAGGCTGTATTATTCGTTCAGTTCTGTTAGAAAAGTTTTATTCGGCATATACCAGGAATCCTAATCTTTCCAATATTTTATTGGATAAAGAGATCTCAGTCATTGTTAAAGAAAAAGTTAATTCATTGCGAAAAACAGCTGCGTTTGCTGCCTTAAATGGAATTTCAAGTTTAGGAATTCAGACTGCTTTAGGTTATTTTGATGCCTATACCACGGAATCGTTGCCAGTAAATCTAATCCAGGCTCAACGTGATTATTTTGGAGCACATACCTATCAGCGGATTGATAGAGAAGGTGTTTTTCATACTTCTTGGGAAAGTACAAATAACTAAAATTCGGAAAAATGAACGAAAATAAAATCCTAAAACCAACGACGATAATCATTTTTGGTGCTACTGGAGATTTGGCAAAAAGAAAACTTTTCCCGGCATTTTATAATTTATATATAGATGGCAGGATGCCCAAAGGCTTTAATATCCTGGCACTGGGAAGGGCGGATAATACCAACGAATATTTTAAAAATTACATTAAAGAAAATCTTGAAAATTTTTCACGGAAAAAAATAACTTCAGAAGATTGGGCAGGTTTCCAAGCTCATATTACCTATTTTCAACATCAGTTGGATGAGGAGAGTTCCTATAAGAACCTGTATCAGAAATTAGAGGATTTTGATATGGTCTATGGAACAAGAGGGAACAGGTTGTTTTATTTATCGATCGGACCTGATTTTGTTTCCACTATTTCCAATCACATTAAAAATGCCTCATTAGCTTCTGATTCTAAAAAAGATCGTATCATCATTGAGAAACCTTTTGGTCATGATAAACAATCGGCGATAGAACTCAATAGTCTTTTGGCACAAACATTTGAAGAAGAACAAATTTACCGTATTGATCATTATTTGGGAAAAGAGACGGTACAAAATATATTGGCTTTTAGATTTGGAAATTCTATTTTTGAACCATTATGGGATCATAAATATATAGAATCGGTACAGATTACAGTTGCCGAAGAAGTGGGCGTTGAAACTAGGGGAGCTTTCTACGAGCAGACCGGAGCATTACGGGATATGGTTCAAAATCATTTATTACAGATTCTGTGTATGGTTGCTATGGAGCCTCCTGCTTCAGTAGAATCGGGTGAGATCCGAGATCGCAAAGTGGATGTCCTTAGGTCAATTCGCAGGATTTCATCTGATCAGGTTGATCATTATGCAGTAAGAGGTCAATATGGAAAAGGGGTTATAAACGGAGTTGAGGCTAAAGGTTATCATCAGGAAGATGGGATTGCCGGGGATTCTAATACAGAGACTTTTGTAGCTGTAAAATTCTATCTGGATAATGAAAGATGGCAGGATGTTCCTTTCTACGTTCGTACCGGAAAAAAAATGAAAGAGAAGCATTCTTATATTACCATTCAGTTTAAGCCACTCCCACATTCCACATTTTCAGAGAGTTCTCAACACTTATCAGCTAACAGACTTATTATCAATATTCAGCCACTGATGGATATTAGACTTCAGTTTATGGCAAAAAAACCGGGACTTTCATTGGTTTTAAAGCCGGTTGAAATGATTTTTGATAATTTGGCCTGTCAGGAAGATACTCCTGAAGCCTATGAAACATTATTGCTGGATGCACTTATAGGTGATCTTACTTTATTTATGCGTTCTGATCAGGTAGAAGAAGCCTGGGATGTTGTAAAAACCATACAGGAAGCCTGGGAAAATAATAAAGAGTCATCTTTTCCAAACTATGAAGCAGGAAGTTGGGGACCAAAAGAAAGTATTGCATTGGTTGAAAGACAAGGTCACAGCTGGGTGTAACAATATAAATTAAATAGACTAAAAATGAATATTACCATATTTGAAGATCTGGAAAAATTATATAGAAAGGCAGCTGATACATTTGTTGATCTTTCAAAAAAATCTATTCAGAAAAACAATCGTTTTGTTGTAGCATTAAGTGGAGGTTCTTCTCCTAAAGCAATTTTTAATTTGTTGGCAACGCAAGAATATGCAGAAAAAATTGAATGGAATAAGGTGTACTTCTTTTGGGTAGATGAGCGATGGGTTCCTCTGGATGATGATAAAAGCAATGCACGGATGACTTTCGAAACCCTTCTTGATAAAGTTCCGGTGAATAGAGATCAGATTTTTCCAATGTATCAGGACGGAATACTTCCTGAGGATTATGCTAAAGTATATGAGCAACAGATCAGAAGTGTTCTTGGAGATAAAGGTATTTTTGATTTTATCCTTCTAGGAATGGGAGATGACGGGCATACTGCCTCTTTATTTCCAGGTGAAAGTGTTTTGGATGAAAATGAAAAATGGGTCTCTGCGTATTATCTGAAACCTCAGGAAATGTTCAGGATCACTTTAACTGCACCATTGATCAATAAAGCTGAAAATATACTGGTCGTTGCATTTGGTGAGTCAAAAAAACAGGCATTGAATGAGGTGTTAAATGGAGAATACAATCCTAAATTGTATCCACTACAGCTTATTGAGAAAAAGGAAGGATTTCTGTTTTTTACAGATGAAAAAGCAAAAGGCTGAAAAATATTAGTTTAAAGAAATATGATTAGTTGTTGGATTTAAAAACCAATAATCATTTTCAAGAAAAAACAGCACTATTAGATTTCTAATAGTGCTGTTTTTTAGCCTGAAATTAATGTGATAAAAATTATAGTAGGGAGAAAATAGTATTGAAAGTAATTTTATTATATGTGTAAGTTGATATTAAATGCGTAAATGGTATTTAATTCAATAAATTGTGATAAAATATAATGCTTTATAAGAAAAAAAATCACACTATGTGGAAAAATGGTTAAATTTGCTTTCAACCATTAAACTAATAACATTTTATTTATGAATGCTTTAATTATTATCGACGTACAGTATGATTTTTTACCGGGAGGCGCACTAGCTGTTAACCATGGTGATGAAATTGTACAAACAATTAACGAGTTACAGTCAAAATATGATCTCGTAGTAGCCACGCAAGATTGGCACCCAATAGGGCATAAAAGTTTTTTTACCTCCCATCCGGATAAAAAACCTTTTGAAGAAATATCATTAAACGGATTAAATCAGGTGCTTTGGCCAGAGCACTGTATCCAAGGAACAAAAGGAGCTGAATTGGTTCCAGAACTTTCAACGAATGCTATTGAAGCTATTTTTAGAAAGGGGATGGATAAAGAAATTGATAGCTACAGTGGCTTTTTTGATAATGGTAGGAAAAAATCTACAGGCATGGCCGATTATCTTAAAGGTAGAGGAGTTACAGAGGTGGCAGTTTGCGGTGTGGCAGCTGATTTTTGTGTGTATTATACAGCTAATGATGCCTTAGATTTAGGCTTTAAATCAAGCATTATAGAGAACGCCTCTAAGCCGATAGATTTAGAAAGATATGAGCGTGTTAAGAAAGATTTTCAATCGAAAGGAGGAACTGTGATTTAATTGTTTGATGTTTTATTTACATATATTTTCTCCTTAGACTAAAATAAATTAAAAATTTTTGCAGCGGTTTAGAATCTATTTTTGATAATTCTTCATACTCTGCTAAAAATAAAGCCTTCAAATATTAATTTGAAGGTTTTTTGCTTTATAGATATCCACCAATTTAATAAGCAGATTGTTTTCTTTTTATATTAATGCAACTTAATCGCTTTATTTAGGTTTTTCTCTTTACTTTTGTAATTCCCAAAAAGTAAAATACTAATTAAAACAGGCAAATATTCTATGCGTAAATCTGATCTGAAAATGTTTTAATACTTCTAAAATAGCACAAATAAATCCAAATGATTTCATTAAAAAAAATCGTACTTCTACTACAATTTTTTAAATTTATATACTAAAAGAGGATGAAAAGGTAAAATATTTCTATATTTCATGAAATAACACCAATGAAAAGAAGTATTTCCAACTCAGAAAGAATTTCAGAGAATAACATCGCAGGTATAAACCGTGTAATCAAGTTGGATATCGTTATAGATGGCCATATAATCAAGCATTTTAAACATTTCAGACTAGAACAGAGTGCCAAAAAACACCATGATTTTGAGTTAATTTTAGCGCATGATTCTTTAGGTAAAGCACAAAATCATAACCTTTTGGATAGTCAAAAGTTCTTAGGACAGCGTTTGACCGTAACATTTAGGTATAAGGATGCCGAAAATGAGAGCCCAGAAAGAAGTTTTGTGGGGCTTATTACAAAAGTAGCCTTCAGCCAGGATAAGATGAGTCTGGGCAATGTTATTTTAAGAGGAAAAAGCCCTACTATCCTAATGGATTCTGCCCCTCATACACAAAGTTTCGGAGGGGATCAATCTGTAAACACAGGGATTATTGCCGAAAACGTTATCAAAGAAACATTAGGTTCAGCTTCAGGGAAATTTGATTTTAATGTAGACAGCCGGAATAAGAGTTATATCAATTACAGTGCTCAATACAATGAAACCCACTATAATTACCTGGCAAGGATTGCAGAGGCTTATGGAGAGCAGTTTTATTATGATGGGTATGTTCTGCGCTTTGGAAATCTTCCTCCTTCAGAGAAACCGGTAAAGCTTGTTTATGGAAGCAATGTAACTGATGTGCAAGTTGAGATGAATGCGGTACATACCAAACCCCAATTTTTTGGATATGACAGTATCGGCAACACAAAAATGTTAAGTACATCTACAAACATTCAGCACCTTGGCGAGTTAGCTTCAAATGCTTACCAGTTGAATGATAATATTTTTACAAGTCAGTCATTAACTCCGGCTCCTATTAATGCTAATATTTCATTAGATGTAGATCAGTCTCAAAAAAGCGCAGCAGGAAGTGCAGCTGTCCAGGTTTTTACGGTTTCAGGAAATACCACAGTCCCATTTTTATATCCGGGATGTACTGCAGATATTGAAATGAGAAAGCCGGACACAAACCAAACCTCGCATTTTACGAAATTAATGATCACAGAAGCCACTCACGAAGTAGATGCAAGAGGATATTATACAGGATCGTTTGAAGCGATAGCCGATGGAACCGGTTTTATGCCCAAACCTCAATTTGAAACACCCAATGCAGTGCCTCAAATTGCAACAGTCATTTCTAATACCGACCCTCTCAATCAAGGCCGCATCAAGGTACGTTTCGATTGGCAGCAAAATAATACGACCCATTTTATCCGGATGATGAGCCCCGATGCAGGAGGTACTGATCAGATTACTCAGAATAGAGGATTTGTAGCAGTTCCAGAAGTTGGAGATCAGGTTATGATAGGCTTCGAATATAATCATCCCGATTTTCCTTTCGCAATGGGTGGAATGTTTCATGGTCAGGTAGCTCTGGGTGGAGGAATTGAAAATCATATTAAATCCATTCAGACAAGAAGTGGTAATAAAGTAATCTTTAATGATACTGAAGGAAGTATCTTTATTGAAGATCCTAGTGGCAATTCCTATTTTATGGATGGCAAAGGGAATATTACAGTAAGTGCTCCCAAAAATATGACCTTTATAGCAGGAGAAAATCTCATGATTAATGTAGGGCAAAATATGAGCACTACTGTAGGTGCCGATCAAAGTAATATAGTGGGGATGAATAAAACCGAATCTGTTACAATGAATGACACACAAAGTGTTGGTGCGATGAAAATTACTTCTGTTGTTGGCGATGCAAGTATGATGATTACAGGAAAACTTACGGAAATTATAGATGGAGATGTACACAGTGAGACAAAGAAAGAGAGAAATGAAGTAAGTGAAGGTAAGATCATAACACAAAGTACGGGTACTAACGAACAGCATTCTGATAAAACGGTAAAGAATAACAGCTCAGAGAAGGGTAATAATTTTTAAATCATTACAGCCATGAGCAGAACAAGAATTGTTAAAGGGAATATCACCAAAGTTATCGGTGGGGACTATAAAAGGTACTCTAAAGATGACATTGAAAATATTGGAAGTAAAGTTATCCAGATAGGAAAAGAGAATGGAGTAGTTTACGGAGAGCCGGAAAAATTTGTTCCACCTCCGATAGATGTGCAGGAAAGTGAATATAAACTTGAAAGTACCTATGCTCACGAGCAGCTGATGAGTCTTGCAAAAGAGCTTGGAGAGATTACCTTCATGTTATTTATGACCCAGATTTTCGGTTATGAGATCGATGCTGAGGCATTAAGCAGGCTTTACAGAGATCTGAGCGATAACAAGATCAAAGCTCCTGAAATTATTGTTTCTAAAGGTTTGGTAGGAAGGAGAGGTGGTCCCGCCGGATACAGTAATAAAAGGAAAAAAATAATTGTTAATGAAAAGTTTGTAGAAGAAGCTTCGAAAGACAATGATAAAAGAGCTGAATTAATGGCAGCGCTGGTTGAAGAATATGGTCACCATATAGATAATCTTCTGCGTACAGAACTAACTTCCAACGGAATTCCTGATACAGATGTGATAGACGAAGGGGCAAAGTTTGCTTATTATTTGTTTAGGTTTGACATCTTTAATGAATCTCAGCTGAATTTTGCCAAGGCAGAACTTCCTACTTTTAAGGGTGATCTTATCATAGACTTTTCTACCTTACATTCCAAAGTCACGGCGTATGTGGAAGAAGACAGGCAATATGATGAAGATCCTACTGACGATATTTCCAATTACGGTGCCGGAAGAAACAGGAAACACAATAAAAATGCCGCTTTTGCTCATGGAGATATAGAATTTGAAGCTTTAGTTTCAAAGGAGCTGTATACAGAAGAACAGGTTCGTAAAATTTATTTTGGAAACTGGTTAAGGGATTTTTCCCAGGTAATTGTAAAAATTACAGTAAGAGGAACGAATGCGGCTATTAAAGCCCAGAAAAATAAGGTGATCAAAGAAGTAAGCCCAATGCAGCTTTCACATGAAGGCTGGGTGCAGTTGATCAAAATTCTGGCTATTAGAGAATTTGTTTTTGATCCATTGAAAGATGCGGGAAAAAATCCTGCTGACGATTATAAAACACTGGAAGAAAAATTTAATAAAGAATATGGAGGCCTTACAAAAGATATTCTTGGAATTTACCGTCCGGAAGAGCATATTGATAATCCTTTTGGACTGGCAGATGAATCTGATGCTAAAGATGATAAAGGAAAGGTTATTTCTTTTATGTATGATGGAACGGGTACAGAAAAAAAACTTTATGCCGGAGATAATGGTCAATCCTGGAAAATAGACGCAACCAGAAATATGTCATCTTTCTTTTGGAAAGACTTTCCTGAACGTCCGTCTTCTGTTACCTATGTAAAAGAACAACTTAAACTTGCGGTTTCTAAAAGAGGAACACCGGAAGGCTTCAGACATTTGGGAGGGGCACTTCACGTTTTGGAAGATTATTTCTCACATACCAATTTTGTTGAAATCTCTTTGAGAAGACTGGGAGTTGATGCTTATCCATGGGTGTCTTATTATAAAGGAAAAGAGTATACTGGAATTCCAGTAGTCAGCGGTCGTTTTTTGACTGATGATACAATGGCCAGTGTCGGACCGAAAATGGGAGACCTTTTGTTTGATCCTAAAATCAAAGAATACAAAAGACGGGTACCGGGACAAAGATCTCTGGCTGAGAAATTTATTATTAGTGTCCTGGAAGATCTTTCTAAAGGACAGAAATCTGATAAAGCGGAGAAAAGTTCCAGCTATCTGGGTGTAGAATTCGCTACATGGCTATCTTGGTTCAATCAATTTCTTAAATTTCAGGATTTTCTTGCAAAGGAATATCAGAATGCAGACAAGAAAGAGTGGATGTCGAGGGATTTCTTTGAAAAATTAGGAGCTCGTAGTGCCGAAAACCTTCAGAAAGGAATGGGGTATACCGGACAGATCATGGCCTTTTTCCCGAAACTTGTTTTCAATCTGGTGCTGGGTTCTTTTGATGAGGTTATTCCAGAAGCACAGTCCCATCTGAATACCAATTATGGTGTTAATCCTTCTCACTCCCAGATTGCAAAAGACAGCTATTCTCATCCGCTGAATAAGATCAGTGCAGAACTGGCAAAGATGGCAATAAAAGAAGTGACCACAAGGTTTAAAAATGGAATGGACGGTTCTGCCTTAGCTGATTATACCACCAAAACATATTTTGTACATCCATCATCTCCCAATGCAAGATGGTGTGATAAATATCTGAATGATTGGGTAGCAAGAAACCCTGCTATAACAAAAGATCTAAAATATGGTACTATTTATGATCATGCAGAGCACGAACTACAAGAAATGAACACGGAGGCGGTAAAGAAGATAAAAGAAATCATGGGATATTTTGAAAAAATGACCAAATGAGAAAAGCGTCTTTTATAAGATCTATTGGAGGATTGCTTCTTCTTATATTTCTTTTTAGTTGTAATTATTCTATACCGGAAAAAGATAAGCATCCTGATCAGGATTCTTTTCCTAAGCTTTCAGATTCTAAGTTTAAAATGGATTCTATTAATGACAGTATTATAAATTTAAAACATGATTCAGAATATTATTATGCAACCAGTGATAAATCTCTTTTTGTTTACAATGGAGATTTTAAAAAGATATGGCAAGTAAAAAATGATTTTTATAATATTGAGGTAGACGAGAATAAAAATATTTATGTGTACAATAATGATGGGGTTTATAAATATTCATTTCCTTGGTCCAAAATAAAAAAGATTGAAATCATAAATGGATATAAAATTGGAGATTCTATTCGTACAAGCTTAGAAAATTCACAAGTGGATTTTAAGAACAACGATAGTATTAAACAAAAAAGAGTTGATAGTATAAAATTAAAGATTCTGGGGAGAAAAATAAGTTCAAATTATATATCTTGTTATAGTTTTGAAGATTCGGGTTATATTTTGTATACCTATAAAGATAAAGAGTATTGTCTGTATGATTATGAATTAAAAAAACAATATGAGGGTAAAAAAAAGATGTTTAGTTTATTTTCAGGAAAAAAGATGATCCAGACTGAAACTAATTTAAAGTTGTATGAAACATCTGTATTAGGAAATAGCAGTTCTGGAAACCACTTTTTCTTCTCATTCTACCCTTATGGATATGCCTATTACCGCCTGAAAATTGGTAAGAATAGTATGGATTTTAAATATTATAACAACAATCTGGATCAGATAAATTTAATGCAGTGGAAAAATCCATTTAATGATAAAGTAATAGTACGTCGATATTATGACAATAGTCGTTCAACAATATACCTTGTAAGTAATAAATAAAATGAGAAATAAAATAAAGATCATCTTTTCAGTACTGTTATTTGCAATATTAAATTTTCAATGTCAAAATATGAAAAAAGAAACTATAGATGTGTCCCAAGCCACTATTAAAATAGAATCCTGTGGATTAACCTACAAAGGGAAAAAGTTAGAGTTGGGAACACCGATTGAAGATTGGATAAAAGTATTGGGAAAACCAAGCCGGGATACAGATCTTGCCTATGTCTGGGATGATTTGGGTATTGCGATAGATGATTGGCAGAACAATAATAAAGAAGTTGCCGGAGTGTATATTTTCTTTCTCAATCTGGATAGCCCGGAAGGTAAGTCTCAGCAGTTAAATCACGCAAGAGATTTTGAATCTGGAGAAAATATAGCAGCTCGAAATATGGAGGGTGGAAAATCATTAATAAGTGATGATCAGGTAAAAAAGTTTAATGCTGAAAATGAATTAAAGAAGAAAAATTACATCTATCCCTTTAAAGTATATAAAGAAGCTGTTAATCTTAATGGTTTTCCGGTAAAAGCGGGTATGAAAGTTGAGGAGATTAATTCTTATCGTTCAGATCTTCCTTATTCAGGTAAATTCGGATATGTAGATGATGATATTGATGGTGTAAATGATTCAGGAACTACAACTGAGACTTTTGGTGGTGATTACCGTGCTCCGGGAGCGGAATGTAAAGACGGAAGGTTACAGTATTATGAATTAACTTATACTGCGACCAAGAAATTGGAATATCTTAAAATAGGATTTGAGTCGAAATCAGATCATGACAGCCGAAAGGTAACAGAGGCTTCATTTGAAGAAAGAAAGAAAAAGAAATAGCTGATACGCAGCACCAGCAACAAAATAATTGTTAGTCAAAGGGTATTAAAGAATTATGAAAGATTCTGTCGTAAAAGAATATATCAAAGTAAAAACAGAGGGAATCCTTAATTTGGAAATTCTCTGTAATGAATATGATATGACAGCTGAAGAACTTGTGGGCTTTCATAATAGACACTGTGGTCTTTTAGAATTACTGACTGTTTCATTACCTAAATATGTTGAATACATCTATATTCCTTCAGAAAAATATAAGGTAAGGGACGTTAGGTTGCTGAAAAGTTCGACAATAGAACTTCCAGAGAAACCGAGTGATAAAGTGTATGGGGTAATTATAAAGTTTAAGCCTAAAAATTTACAGATTCATTATACAATCAGAGTAAAAAGAACAGAAGCGTATATTGAATTGATAAAGGAAAAGACATATATAAATAACCAGGAAATCGACAAAATTATTGAGCAGCTGTTTGAGAAAGCTGAACAGGTTTTGTACCCTTTACAAGTTTCTACCAACAAGAATGGAGAACTTAAAAGTATACTGAATAATGAAGACATTGCTAAACGTTGGCAAACAGAATGTTTTCCAAAACTGAAAGAATATTACCAGTCAGAAGTTACAGACGAAATAATAGAACAGCTAAACCAGGCATATGCTGACATCGACTCAAAAAAAGATTTATTTAGCAGGAATACATTTTATAAACTGTTCTTTATGCCTGTTTATCAAAGTTATCCGTATTTTTTAAAGAAGGATTCTTTGGATATCTACTTTTCAGGTCTTTCACGTAATGTCGGATATGAAGTTGAATATATTTTAAGTCATGAATATACGGGAGGGAATAGAATAGCATTAAAGATCACCGGAACCGAAGAAGAAGATATGTTCAATAAAAACAGAAAAAAAGGGAAAGTTGAGCTTTTGTATAAATTTAATCAGGAAACCAACGAAATATTTTCAATCAATGGATATCTATCAACTTTTGAAAAAGAGATAGAATATATGATTGATTTTCAGTTTTATGACCAGAATAGATCATAGTAATTAAATGCCAAAAAATACAAGATGAGTGAAAAACATTTAGTCTGCCAAGGTGCTACCTGCAAGTGTAATTTTGGTACTACGCCAGATAAACTTAAGGTGAAGACACAGAGTAAACGCTATATCAATGATAAGGATGGCGGTGATAAACTGATAGCCACACATATGGATATTGGCAAAACGTTTGAGAAAAACACTTTTGGAAGTTGTGCAAAATTAAATAATAATCCTTGTCAGGTTATAGTTACCCAATGGAGTGGTTTCTACGAAAAGATAACACTTCAGGATAATAGTGGAAAAGTTTTACTGGAAGACAGTAAGGCAACATGCCCTATTGGTGGCCCTGATTGTATAATGATCATTAATCACGGACAGACAGCTGAAGCCACCAAGAAGAATGCGAAGAATGCAGATAAGGAAGTTTTAACTGAGATGTTACCCTTTTTTGTTGATAATCAAAGTTATGTCCAGTTAAATGTATTGTCATGAATAGTCCTAAAATAAAAATATATCCTGAAAGTAAAGATCAGTATAACGAAACGAATAAGTATGTCCTTCTGGAACCAAAGGAAGGAAAAGCATATTTAAGAGCAGAAGTTGAAAACTGGGATAAACTGGCAGTTGACGAACAAAATAATTTAGTATGGATCTGGAGTGTATGTAAACATAAACCTGATTTCCAGGAAGGTTCTTATAATACCACTGTAGGTATTGGTAAGGTTAAAGGCCACTCCATGAATTTTATTAGTCTGTATTGGGGTGGGATCGCATGGTTGGAACCTTACATTCTCGGAAAGGGTAAACCAGGGAACAGCACAAAAAATGGAGTATTTGTAAAAGTAAAAACTAAACCAAAAGTTTTTGGTTATGAATGGAGAGAATATGACATTAATAACGATGGTAAAAAAATAACCAGAGATGTAAAATATGGAGAAACTATTCAGTTACATATTTATACAGATGGATTATATGGGGAAGACATAGAAATACAATTATTTGACAATAATTATAAGGCAGAGGATTTACCTATGCACGAAAAAGTGGATGGAAAATGGAAGAAAGATGGTGAAAAAGTAGAATTGGATAAAATTAGTAAAGAAAAATTACCCAATTCATTTCCTAAAATTACGAGAGAAGTAGGAGTATATCTCTCTAAGAATAAACCTGCTTTTAACACCACTAAAAGTGAATTAAAAGATGGTGTAAATTACCAGAAATGTATAACAAATATTTACGTTGATCCTGTTTGGAGTTTTTATGCAAATGATGAAAATAATAAATTTGATCAAAATTCAATTCAATTAAAAGCCTCTGTCTTTTTTTCAGGAAAGGAATTGGAATGCGATAAGAATAGTATTAATATAGTAAAATTACATACTGGGGTTTCTTTGCTTGAACCTACAGGAAATCAAGTGATATTAGTTGGAGATGTTGAAACGAACTATGCTAATTTTCTACCTTGTGGTTATTCAGAAATTCATGGGAAGTATAAAAAGGATGAAGAGGAAGTAGATATACAGGTTTTTCCACTGAAAGACAATCCAAATCCTACACAGTTAATATTTCCTGTTGTTGCTGGAGTAGATAAAATGAGAAAAGAACTGACCATTGAATTAAAAGACGTCAACTCAAAAGATTGTCTGTATGAAGGTAAGCTAAGGCATACAGGAAAAGTAATAGATATCTCAAAAATAGAAGAGCTTCTGAAGATCGATAGTACAACAAAAAAAAGGAAATGGAGATTAGCGGAAAGCAAAGAACTATTTAGTGGAGGTGAAGCACAGACAAAAAAAGCAGAAAATAAAAGTACCCTGACCCAGGCGATTACTTTGGTTTCGGGTGGTAAAAAAGTGAAAGGACAATCAGGCTTTAAAATATTAGAAGATTCTTATCCGTTTGAATACCAGCCTCCGACTGATGAATTGCTTAAGTTAAAGATAGGCTATGATTACAGTTGGGGCAATACAATGAGTCCTTTGATTGGTCTGGTAAACACCATTTGGCCCAATAGTAGCTGGGCTGCTCAAAAATACCCCGTAAATCTCAATACGTGTGCATTTCGCACCCCATTAAATATTATTGTCTATCCAGATACAAAATGGACTCTTCAGATAGCTTATAATTATGATGGTGAAAAATTCAATGATTTAAGGGAAGAATATCATGAAACATGGAAACTTAAAGAGCTGGAAGCCGATGAACGTATCAAGCAGCTAAATGCCCAGCAGGAAGGAAATATTCCAAAAGATAAAAAGAAAAAAAACAAACGAAAAATTCAACAGGCTTCGCAGGAAAGAAACAGGGCGCGTAAAAGTAATTCTGTAAGAAGTCAGGCTACGAATCTTATTAAAAAAGCACATGGTACACTTGATGCAGAATTCAATCTGATTTGTGAATTTGACAGGCCGTATGCAGCACTCGATTTTAGTTCTGAATTTGGTAAAGCTAAAGAGTTTCTTCAAAAGATTGTAAATTTAAAGGAACTTATTGAAAAAATTGTTAAAGGAAATAATAGCGAAACTACCAGAAATTCCCCTTCTGGTAATGCCACAATCAGTAACCGTAAAGCAAAACTAGAGGAGCTTATTAAAAAAAGGGGAGGTGAAAGTAAAAGCAATTGGAGTTTCGAACTTACGCCACCGAAAGTGGGACTTTCTGTAAGCTGGTGTGCTGAAGCACCTTCAGATTTGAAAACTCCGGTAATGGGTACTTTAATAGAAGGGGCAATTAATTTAGATCCTTTATTTGGAATTGAAGCAAAATATGATCTCTATCAGCTGCTATACAAAATTAAACATCCTGTAGTTCTTGCAGTTGTTGCTATACTTGATGTCCTTGATGAAGCATTAGGTGATAATTTTGATATTAATTTAGATCTAATTATCAGCAGTGAAATTTTTGGGTCTTTAAAGGGAAGTATTAACACTGCTTCCGGCAGTGATTTTACGACCAGACTTATGAAGGATGATGATGGAAGTCCTTGTAAATTTGGTGGAAAGGTTTCAGTTGCTATTAAAGGATATTTACAGGCTAATGGAAGTATGAAAGTTTTTGTTTTTTGGAAATCAAAAGCATACATTGAAGCCAGTGTTGAAGTAAAGACAGGAGTAGCTTTGGAGTTTGTTACAAAAGCTGACACCCACAGTATTTATGTAGAGCCTGAAGTAAAATTTGAAGGATTGTTACTTGAAGCTAATATCAGTCTTGGATTTGTTGCTGATGATGGAGGAGCAGGTGATATAAAAGCATTAAAAGAAAAAGACGGAATACATTATACCGCAGATGGAAAAATAGTAGTACTAGACGCTTATACATGGAAAACAGGTTGGAAATTACCTATAATATAATGAGATAATGACAAAATTTATATTAACATTATTATTGACAGCAAGTCTTATTAGCTGTGCACAAGAATCAAAAAATAAAACAATGACGGCAGAACAGAGAATAGAATATATTTCTAAAAAAATTCAGAAATTTGACAATGAACCGCTTTATCAATTAGATATCCAATCTATATTTAACTTCAAAGTAATGGTAAATGGAGTTCCTGTTTATTCAAACTTTGATAAAATTCCTGGAATGGCAAGAGTAAATATTAATTCCTCTATTCTGAAAAGTGGGAAACAAAGCATTGAGGTTGAGCTTTATCCGGGATATGATAATAATGGAACTCAAAAGAATTTTCTTGAGAATGGTGAGAACTTTATCCTGAAAGTAGAAAAAACGGCATGGAACAAGGATGGATCAATAAAAACTCCGGAAGAGGTATTAGAGTTTAAGAATAGTGATCAGAACATTGATTATTCAAAGTTAGCAGAATATAGAACCAGCATGAATTTCGAAGCTTCTGTACCTTATACTATAAAAGGATGGGAGGATGGACAAGACCTGTCAAAATTAAATCAAAAAGACTTAGAATTAAAAGTTGTAAGCTTCTATAAAAATATGGTTTCAGCCTTTAAAGAAAAGGATTATGACTATTTGAATACAATTTTTTTAAATGCAGACTCAGAATGGTATCAGGCAGAGTATTTTCCTAAAGACATGATAACAAAATTTCAGTCAACAAAAGGTAGAAAGGGAAAATCTGTATCTACAACACGTGCTAATTCAGATAAATATTCGCAAAATGTTTATCCTATAGAAAATTATGTGATGAAATTTTATGCCAATAATAAAATAGTTAGATTAGAACCAAAAGAAGGGTTAAATCGTGGTGAGTCTCTATTAGGCTATGATGATATTGACAAAAATGGGATGAATAGAAAAACTTTTATAGACATGTTACTGTATATTCCAAAGGGGACGGACAGCCTGCAAATCATTAGATAAGGAATGTTTAGCAAAAACAAGAAATTGCAAGAAGAACTTGAAAAAGTTCAACAACAATACCGGGAGAATAAAAAGAAAACCAGCCCATTGACCCGATCTGCATTTGTGCAAATAGGAATCAACCTGATATGGGCTGGCTTTAATTTGTATATGTTTTTAGAAAACAAAAATGTAGAAAAATCCTCTTTCTTTAATTTTTGGGTGTTGTTTTTTCTATTACTGATGAATATTCCATTGTTTATTTATAAGGAAGGTGAAAAAGAGGATAAAAATAGATTTGTAGCTATTTATTTTTTTTGTGCATTGTTGGCATTAACATTGTTCCCTTTTTTCATGTCCTTTAATCTATCTATGCTACTTACAGTGGCTTCCTGGTTGCCTAATTATATTTATTCATATTCATTAAAAGATAAAAAATCCATAGATAACTTAAAAGGAAACACGGTAAGCTTTATTCTTTTTTGGTTAGCATTGCTAGTTATTGCTGTAATAATTAATATTTCAGGATATTCTATAGATTCTGGACTTTCGGCGGAAAAATATAATTATGGATATTTTATTAATGTTTTATATAATGTATTTTTTATAATATCAATCTACTACTCAAATCGATACAGAAATATAGACGTTTGATGAATGTATACACCTTCTTTACATAACTTAGTGATATAAAGTGGTATAAATTGCTTGAATGTAACAGATCAAGCGCCATAATTGTTTTCATGAAGAGGCTTACATTTTTACAATTTAGCAAATATCATTTGAGGTATATTTGTTTGATTATTTTAAGTGTTTAAAATTGCCGTCCATAGACTATGAAAAAACTTGCTTTAAGTTTAATGTGCCTTGTTACTACCATTGCATCTGCTCAAAAACTGAAAAATAAAACTGCTAATCCAAAACAGACAAAAGAGCACTTAGTTCACGAGTCTATTGAGCTTGAAACAGATCGCATCTTTAAAAAACTGGTAGCCATCAGGAGAGACTTTCATGAAAATCCGGAATTGGCAGGTCACGAAGTTCGTTCTCAAAAGATCATAAAACAATATTTACTTGATCTGGGGCTTGAAGTGGAAACAGATGTGTATGGTCATGGTGTTGTGGGAATTTTAAAAGGAGGTAAAAAAGGAAAAAAAATTGCGTGGAGATCTGATATGGATGCATTGCCAAACGATTTTCCTGATGCAGTGGCTTTTAAATCTAAAATAAAAGGTATTCAGCACGGTTGCGGCCATGATGTGCATATGGCTATTGCATTGGGAATAGCTGATGTCCTTGCAAAAAATAAGGAATCTATAAAGGGAACAGTGTATTTTATATTTCAACCGGAAGAAGAAACCTTTGTGGGTGCCAAGTCGATGGTTGATAGTGGATTGCTGTCCAAAATAAACCCTGATGAGATCTACGGATTGCATGTGTCAGCTCTACCGGTAGGACAAATAATGGTTAAACCCAATGAGATGTTTGCCTATCAGAAAAGAATACGAATCCAGTTAAAAAATGAGCTATCAAAAGACGATGCAAAAGGATTAATGGAAAAGATCAGTAGTTCCTTATTTCGTGCAACTACTGGGAGTAAGCCATGGGAAATACAAAATATGGTTGATCCAAAAATTGGATTGATGAACCCCAATACTATTTTTAAGAACTATCTGTTTGTTGATGAACATTTTTCTACCCGTTCTAAGAACAATCAATTCTTCCTGGAAGCTTATTTATATGAAACAGATCAATCTCATCTGACGGAGATCATTCCTCGTGTTAAGAAAATAATAGAAGACAACGGTTATAAAGACCAACTGCTTTCTTTGTCATTTATACAGGAAAATCCCACAGTGATCAATGACGAAAAATTAACAGGAGTTGCTATAAAAGCGCTTGATAATATATATGGAAAAAATGCAGTCACTCCCGATTACGGACAGGTTCCATTTTTTAATGATGACTTTGCTTATTTCCAACAGAAAACACCCGGCGTTTATTTCTTACTTGGTGGTTCCAATTTTGAAAAAGGAATTATTGCGATGAATCACGCACCTAATTTTCAGGTGGACGAAGAAAGTATCAGAACAGGAGTTAAATGTTTTTCATCATTAATTATGGAGCGTCTCAATAAAAACTAAAACTCCTTAAGAATGAATTCTGTTTACTACATTTGTATATAACTGAATCCTCATCTAAGACATCAGATGGACTATGGAAACGATCAAACAACAGGTGAACAGAGAACCAGACAGAGATATTCTTAGCACATACAGCTACATTTCTAAGGAACAGGCTCAAAGAAATAAAATACTCCTTCAGGAGAATTTTATTAATTTTTTAGAAAAAGGTGAAAAAGTGTTGCATTATGCAAATAAAGCAACTACAATTACGAACGCTCAATTTGCCATTCTTTCTTCAAATAATTGTTTAATGACAGAAAAGCTTTCTGTTGATAATGAATACCGCAGCACTTTATTTTTTTTTAATGATCTGGCACTCTCGCATTTTTTTATTAAATATGATCATATTATTAAAAGTATTTCTGCCTATGCAGAAAAAGTTGAAGAGCCCTTTCTCGTATTTGAAAAGGATGAATTCATTAACCATTATATTTTATCACTTAAATTAATTCAGCAAAAATCATCTTTTGTCTCAACACAAATGCTGCAACTGAAGTTTGAAGAATTAATGCTATATCTCCTTGAAAAATACCCCAGTGCTATCTTGTCATTTCAAACAAGAAAAATGGAAGAATATTCAGATATTGAAATAAAGAAAGCAGTTGAAAAAAATCTCACCAATAATCTTACATTAGATGAATTAGCCTTTTTGTGCCATACAAGCATTTCTACTTTCAAAAGAAAATTTCTAAGACTTTACAATGTGGCACCCAGTAAATATTTCCTGCAAAAGAAAATGGAAATAGCAACATCACTATTACTACAAAACAAAAACCCGAGCGAAGTATTTTACGAAGTTGGATATGAAAATCATTCAAGTTTTTCTCAATCATTTAAACGGATTTATGGAATAAGTCCAAAACAATTTCAGCAACAAAATATGAACGCTTATAAACAGCTTTTGAACGATTAACTACAGCTTTATAGCTTTCCCTGAACTTACTTTTGCATTGAACTTAAAATAAAAAGTAAAATGACAAAAAAGTTTTTTTTAGAATTAGTTAATTACAACAATTGGGCAGACCAAATTACGATTGAATGGCTTGATCAAATTAATGATGAGCAATGGGAGCGCCCTATTGTTAGTAGTTTCACGAGTATTAAACAAACTGTTGTCCATATGGTCAGTGCCAAAAAGATTTGGATTGACTTCTGGACAAATACTCCTGATCCAATTTATTTATCAACTGAGTTTAAAGGGACGAAAAGTGAGTTGATAGAAATTTGGAAAAAGGCATCCGTTGACATAAAAAGCTTTATAGAAAGCTATCCTGAAGATCACTATCAACAGCCAATCACGATTAGATATCCAAGAGGTGGAGAAGAACAAATGCTGTTTTGGCAAACACTTCCTCATTATGTTAATCACGCTACGTATCATAGGGGACAATTGGTGACATTGTTGCGCCAAGCGAATTTTACCGGATTTTCCAATACAGATTTGGCAACTTACTTTATACATCAAAATAATAAAGATGTATCTGATGCAATGAATGGGTACAATGATTAAATTTGTGGAGTATTACTCTATTACCAGAGCTTCCAATAAACTTTAAAGAAATTGAAAAAATTAATAGCCTTAACCGTTGCCGTTTTTGCATCAATACATCTGTACTCACAAAATAACTACGTCTTTTTCGGATCTTTTAACCGGGATAAAACTACAGAAGGTATTTATGTATACCGACTGGATACCATTAGTGGAAAACTATCTAAAATAACATCTTTTAAAGGTGTTTTAAATCCGTCCTATTTAACTTTATCTCCCAATGGGAAATACATTTTTGCATGCACCGAAAGTAAAACGCAAAATGCAGGAAGTGTAAGCAGTTTTGAATTTAATCCCGAAAAGAAAACGCTCCGTTTTATCAACAGTCAAAAGAGTGGCGGTGAGAATCCGGTGTATGTAACTGTTCACAAGAATGGAAAATGGCTGGTCAATGGAAATTATACAGAAGGAAGTATTTCTGTATATCCGATTTTAGAAAATGGAACCATACAGCCGGGTGTTCAGAATTTTCAGTTTTCAGAAGGGAGTATCAATCCTTATAGACAAGACCGCTCCCATGTTCATTCAACTGTTTTTTCACCAGACTTTAATTACCTTTTTGCCCCTGATCTGGGTGCGGACAAAATTAGATCCTATCGATTTGAAGGTGATAGAACCGAACCATTACAAACTGCTGAACAGCCTTTTATAACGACCAATGCGGGAACTGGACCAAGACATTTTACTTTTCATCCCGATGGTAAATTTGCCTATTGCATTGAAGAATTGGGTGGAGCAGTCGATGCTTATTCATATGATAATGGGAAACTAGAGAATATCCAAAGGATCAATACCCATTCAGATGAGGTTAAAGAAAATTTTGAAAGCTCTGACATTCACATTTCTCCAGACGGTAAGTTTTTATATGCTTCTAATCGGGGTGATGAAAATAATATTGCCATTTTTTCAATTCTTAATGATGGAACATTAAAAAATGTTGGTTATCAATCTACTTATGGAAAACAGGCACGGGTGTTTGATATGGATGAAACAGGGAAGTTTTTAATTGTAGCCAATGCAGGTAGCGGAAATGTTTTTGTATTCCGGCGTGATGAAAAAACAGGCTTACTAAAAAAAATAGGGAAGAAGCTAAAAATAAATGGTGTTTCCTGTGTGAAAATTAGGAAATATTAATACAGAAATGGAAAAGGAAGGTTCTGATTGAAAATCCTTTTCACTGAGTAAGAATCAAAATAAGACTGAACGTGGAAAAAGAGACTGTAGACTATATCAAAAACTATTTTAGCAATTTGATGACTAATGATGAAATGTTAGCATTGCAGTATCATATGTATATTCAGAGTACTCCTGAAGAATTTGAACTGGAAGTAGCTAAGCGGATTATGGCTGAAACTCCAGAAAAGGTATTTTTCAACAACTGTCCGAAGTGTTATAAACTTGCCCGTACACCAAAGGCAAAGCAATGCAGGTATTGTGGACATAGTTGGCGAGATCGAGTTGTTGCTCAGTTTAAACTTGATTATGTTTTCCAAATTACAGGACGACAGTTTTTCCTGTTTGGACGAATTATGAAGGGTGAAATTAAAGAAGGTCAATTGATGGATCTGACTGTTTTAGGATTAAATAAAAAACCAACAATTAAAAGTATTGAATTTGCCCATAGAAGAGAGGACGGAAAGGAGTGGGAAGACATTGGGCTGGGAACAGATGAATTAACAGAAGAAGACAAGCAATATTTAAAAGATAGAAGTTCTTTTGAAAACCCATTTGATGTCATTGTCGACAATAGGAAAATGTAGAAAGTGGATTTGTATCCAATAAAAAACACTCCATTTGGAGTGTTTTTCAATTATGAATTCAAGTCTGTCAGTACTTATTTTTTGATAAACTTCTCAGTAGTTTTACCTTCCTTAGTTTCAATATTGATGATATAACTTCCCGAATTTAAAGCTCTCACATCAACTTTGTCATTATTTAAAGTAGCATTTACTTTTCTTCCGCTGATATCGAAAACTTCTATATTATTAATCTTTTCTTTAGATTTAACAGTAAGAATGTCGGATACCGGATTTGGATATACAGAGATATTAGAAGAAGCTTTAGACGTTTCAGAAGTACCTAAGGTTCCTGTTGTTGTAACTTTAAAGTCATCAACAAACAAGGCAAACTGATCATCTGAAACACACTGTATAGCAATATATACACTTTGTCCGGCGTAAGCATCTAAATTAAAAGTATGCTGGTTATATTCTACGACAGCTGGAGTAACAATCACATTAGGATTAAGCTTAGTAAAACTTGTGGTATTGGTATTTGTAGTAGATACCCATACATTAAATTTTTCTTCACCGTATAATTCATTGATTGATTTTACCCAGAAGCTAACATTATTTCCAGTAGATCCTAAAGTAATCTTAGGACTGATCAGCCAGTCATTATTGACAAGTGGAGCTGGAGTACTCACATTAAAACAGGCCATTGCCTTATTACCAGTTCTGGCACCTGTCTGGTCAGATATCGTAGCCGGAACTATTCCTGCTTTATTAAAGACAATAAAGGCTTTTGGAATCGACTGATTAGGAAAACTAGAACCGTTTAAAATATACGAGTTTTTACCATCAAGGTCTGTTAAAGTCCAACTGCCAACAGTTCCTGTCGTGTAAGCAAAGTCTGCATAGCTTTCAAAGCTGTCTTCAAAAATGGTCGTTTGTGCATTCAAAGAATATATCCCTAAATAAGCACCAATAATAAAAATTTTTCTCATTGTATTTATGTGTTAATTAGTCAAATGTATAGATATAAATATTATTTACTTGTGTTTTTTTAATATTTTTTTTTATGTTAAATGATTTGTCTGCAGTTGTTTATACGATCCCTGATTTGTGAATTGTTTTAGAACGTATTTTAAAATAATTCAGCTATAAAAAATAATAAGATATTCAAAATGTAAGAAGACACAATGAAATACTAGTGAAAGATTTCTTATTAAGAATTGAAACGGTTGGTGAGATTGTGTAATAAATTATCACTTCTATAATTTATTTTAAAATAATTTAATAAAAAGAATGTTTAAATTCTTTATCATTTAAAATTTGTAAATATTGATTGTTTTATTACACTAATAAGTGATATAATTTTTGTAAGAAATGTAATATTAATGGTGTTTATATATTGTTTATTAATCACTAATTAAAGAATTTTTGTACCTTTGTCAAAACTTTAACGTTAAATAATTAAACAGTTTTATGAGAAATTTTTTCAGAATGTCAGCGTTGACATTAACGGTATTTTTAACTTTCACAAGCTGCTCATCTGATACAGATATGCAAAATGATGAAAACATGAATGTAGTGGCAGCAAAAGCAAGAACACAGAATGGAGAGGCTAAGTTTGAAATGCCTAACATAATTCAAGCTTACTACAGTGACTCTAGAATGCAACATTATTATACCATTCAGGATCACCCGTTTCCTGCATCCTATTTTAAAGAGAGAGTTTTAGGAGCTGTAGGTCCTGTAGTAACCAGTAACCCTTATATTACAATTTGGCATAATACAAACACCGGGGATTCTTATATTAGTGGAATTGTTGATGAATTGCAAGAAGCAAACGGTTGGAGGAAAATTAAAATGTTAGGTGCACCTATCAATTTAAATGGAACTAACATTCCGGTATACGAATATTTCAATACTAAAAGAGGATCACATTTCTATACAACCAGTTTTAATGAATTGGGATATGGAAATGACACGTGGAAATATCATGGGCCAAGATTCTATGTAACCCCTTAATCATCTTTGATAAAATTTTTTTAGGTATAAGGAGGCTGCTCACTGTGAGCAGCCTCTTTTTTAAATTATACTACAGACCTGAGTTTGAAAATTATATATTATTCCTCCCAGGGAGATTGCCAGATGGCATCACAAAAATTGGGGCTTTTAAAACCTGGGATCATACAGGTACAGATATCAGCATTCATGTTGCCGTAGGTCGTGTGTGGTTTATGTCTGAACCCTTCAAAAAAAGTGGGTATAATTGTTTTCTTAAAATTGGTGCGTGGGAAATAACTTGTAATTTCCTTTCGAATAGTATCCGATAGCTGATCATATCCTTTTCCTACCACATCCAGTGCAACCCCGGAGTTTAGTAATACCGCTTCAGCCTCTTTATATTCTACAATTCCTGGTGTAGTATGCAGTGCAATGGCATCCCAAACCAATTGTAAGGTCTGATCTGATAAGCCATGTCCCCTCAGAAAATTACGTGCTGCATCGGCTCCGTCCACTTCAAAACGTTTATTAGGACTGCTGTAATGTGGCGTAAGTCCCAGTCATGAAAAACAGAACAGATATATAAAAGTTCCGGATCATAAACCAGTTTTCTTTGATCGCCATTCAATGAGGCAAAAATAAACGTCCTCAGTGAATGATTATAAAGGAATTCTGAACCATGTTCAATTAAAAGTTCAGTAGCCTGTTTGGCTAAACTGCTATCAGGGATGGATATACCAGCGACGAGTTTTGGTGTATGTAATGCCATTGTATTAATTTCTTGAAACAAATTTATATACTTAGATTTTATACCTTCTTAAACTGGTTTAAGAAACTTATGAGGCCTCTTATTTACGCATCATATTATGCTTTTTAAATACATCGGTTAAAGAAAGTTTATCCTTACTGTAAATATGAAGGGTTCTTTGAAACCCATTTTTTTCGTCTTCTGTTCCCCAAAATACACTGTTTCTTAAATCTGGAATATTAGCCTCCGGTAGACATTGCTTAATCATTGGAAGCAATTTTTCTACAGAAGTATCATAATAAGACCTCTTGATCTCCTTAGGGTTGTTATTGCGATTGAAGATTGCGCAAATCAATTTATTAATAAAGCCTTTCCTTGGTTCATATTTTACAGGTTGTGTAAAGAACATGTACAACTTGTATTTCTGGGTCGGAAATTCATGGGAAATGATGATGTCATCAAAAGAGGTTATATCAATCTTTTCCAACATGAAAGAGTTTTCAATAATTAAGTATTGATCTTTAAAATAAATGTTATTAAAATCCATAATAAATAACGAGTCAAATAAAGCCATCTCTATTAGATGAGCTCACTTCGTATTCCTGTAAAGTTAAGAGAAAAACTGAATTTTGATTTTGTAAAAGGATTTAGAAATATTTGTAATCTTGTATTAGATTTTAACTCTACTATTCTTTAAATTTTCATTATTAATTTTAAAAAAAAAATACCGCTTCTAAAGTGGTATTTATATTTTTAAAAAAAAGGTACTGTTACCCTTATTAACCTTTCAATTTCTTATTTTCCTCTTTCAAATCTTCATTTTGCTCCATCAATACTTTAATAAAACTTTGTAAGTTCTCTATGATAGAATTAGGAATAGTATAGTATTGGTTAAAGTTACCTGCGTTATCATTGAAAGTGGTACTGTCATTATTATTGACAATATTTGCAACAACTTCTTCTTTAATATCTTCAACAGGAACCTCTAAGAACTTTGCTAATTTTTCCCATTCATCATCGTATATCCTTACCTCACCTCTTTCTTTGCGTGAATAATTGGAAGGATCAGTGGCAATTGCATTAGCCATTTTTTCCTGTGATATTCCTCTTTGTTTTCTTAAACTTCTTAGCTTTTCCATAACCAAAATATATATGTGTTTTTACAAATATATGACAAATATGAGTCAAATTTAAAAAAAGGATTTTAAAAAAGGAGACTGTCGAAATCTTTTATTTAAAGGTTTTTGGGGTAGGCGTTTTTATAAACAAAGTCTTCTGGTAGAAAGGGATTATTATATTTATAGCTCACAAAAAAATCCCCAACCGAAGTTGAGGATTAAAAACTAATAACCATGAAAACTCAAAATATGAGCTTACGTGTATAGTAAACGGAGTAAATATAACATTATTATGTCTGAACATAATAAAAATTAAAAACCCTTTATTAATAGGAGTTTAGAGCTGTTATTTATTTAGATATAGCAAAAGATATAACGAAAACTAAGTCGTAATTTGCTGTTCATTATGCTATAAGTTTAAATACCTATTCATTGGGGTCCTGAAGTTCGCAGACAATTTCTATAAGTATATTCTGATGCAGATAATAAAAACCAAAGACTTTTCTGATCCTTTGTGGTTCGTGTTCCAGAATAAACCCAGCGCTTGCTAACTGTTCAAATTTCGCCAGAACTTCCGCTTCATTTTTAAGATAAAACCCAATATGAAAGCTATCTGGGTAAGCGTTGTTTCCATTACGATTCATCTGTTGGCTCATCAGTACCAAGATAAAGCCATCTTCACCGGTTAATACGGAAAGGCTATCGTTTAACTTGCTGTCGGTACAGGTAAAATCCAGATAAGTTTCAAAAAAAGAACGCGCTGATGCTATATCTGGAACACTTAAATTAAGGTGATTAAGTTTCATTTTTTAATGATTGGTGGAAAATTATTTATACGTATTATTTTCAAAAACAAATATAAATCAATATTAATCAATGTATTGTATGAAATTTATATTGTGTTTTGTATACAGATGATTTATATATTTTATGTTTAATTTAGATACTTATTTTAACTAATGATCTTAATTGATTTTACATATCTGACGTTAGAAATACCATGATAAAAAACAAAGACATCAATTTTAAAGAATAATTATGAATAAAAAAATATATGAACCATGGAAATAGAATACTGTACAGATAAAATACCAACCGCTGATCAGGTTATTGAACTTTATGATAATGCGGGGCTGCCTCGCCCAACGAATGATAAAGAAAGGATTCAAAAGATGCTCAACAATTCAGATCTCATTGTTACAGCTTGGCATAATGATCTGTTGGTAGGGGTTTCGCGATCTATTACAGATTGGGTTTGGTGCTGCTATCTTTCCGATCTTGCCATTAGAGGTGAATATCAAAAAGAAGGTGTTGGAAGAAAACTGATCAATTTAACGAAAGAAAAAGTGGGTGAGCAATCGATGGTATTGCTTTTATCAGTGCCAACCGCGATGGAGTATTATCCAAAAGTAGGATTCGTAAAACAGGAAAGCAGTTTTATCATGCACAGGGCAGAATGGAAGTAATATAAATTGATATTAAAGAAAGACAGGATAGCAGAAAAAATAGATCATTAGTTTTTTAAAGAAAATGTATCTATTCAGGTCTTATGAAGAGCAAATTCATCGAAATAACTCAATAGACCACTCACAGTGGTGGATTACAACTAAAAGTAGCGTAAATACAACTATAAGTTTCTGTATTTTTTTGATTCTGGAAATAGGCCCCAATACCTTTGTAGTGTCGAAAAAATAAATAAATACGATCATGTTAAATACTAAAATCATTGGCAATAAAATTGTCGAGGCACGAAAGAAAATTAATATCTCACAAGCTCAGCTTGCCCAGCGTTTATTCATAAGCTCACAGGCTGTTGGAAAATGGGAGCGTGGCGAATCAATGCCCGATATCACTACTTTTATCCGTCTTGCGGAAATTCTGGGTGTTGATCTTAATTATTTTTCAGATAATTTTCAGTCAGCAATCCCGGAGGAAACCCCGATTGAACCTTTAGCTGAAAAAAATGAAGAACCTTTATCCGGAAAAGATGAGAAAAAGCCCAGTTGGAATATGTCAAACGGAAGTTGGATAGATGCGGATTTTTCGGGGTTAAATAATCTTCATGACAAATTCAGTTCGTCCGATATACAGAAATGTAAGTTTATTGGGTCGGATATATCAGGTCTTATCCTAAAAGGGAATAATGTTGATCAATGTGATTTTTCAGATTCCAACATTAGCGGAAGCAAGATTCAGAACTCCAACTTAGTCAATAATATATTTAAAGGCTGCTCCCTGAAAGAAACTGAATTTTCAAAAAGCTACATCAAAAGCTGTGACTTCTTTGGCGCCAATCTTACTGGAATTAATTTTCTTAAAAGAAATCATGTTGACCGGTGCGACTTTTCAACATCTGATATGAGCAGCAGTCATATTCTGGGCTCCAGCCTTGCTAATAATCAGTTTATTGAGTGTTCACTGAAAGATGCTGAATTTTTAGAAAGCCATACCAAAGGTTGTGATTTTTCCGAAGCTGATTTCTCAGGCGTGAAATTTAAATCCGGGGCTTTCATCAATAATACCGTTGAAGGTGCAGTATGGAATAGGACCTCTTTTATTGGGATACAGATTGAAGATATTGTTTTCGATGGTAGACTGGAGGATTGTTATTTTGAAAATTCTGATTTTAAAAGGGTTACATTTCAGAATTCAACACTTATAAATACCTTTTTTAAAAATAATAATCTGAAAAAGATACAGTTTATTGACTGTCACGCAGATCGAATGACCTATGAATTCCTGAAAAATGGAAAAGCTGATATGGCCGGTATCACTTTGTTAACATCATAATTAGGAAAATATGTTACAGAATGAAATTGCCATTTCGGTACAAGGGCTGAAAAAATCCTATAAGGATATCTCTGTATTAACAGGAGTAGATTTTGAAGTCAAAGCAGGCAGTATTTTCGCCTTACTTGGCTCCAATGGTGCAGGCAAGACAACAATTGTCAAAATACTGAGTACGCTGATAAAACAAGACAGCGGAAACGTGACTGTAAACGGATTCGATGTTTTATTAAAACCCAATAATGTACGACAATCAATTAGTCTGACAGGACAGTTTGCAGCTGTAGATGAGGTTTTAACTGGACGGGAAAATGTAGTTATGATTGCAAGGCTGCGACATCTTAATGATCCACACCAGGTTGCTGATGATCTGCTTAAACGCATTGGTTTATCTGATGCTGCCAACCGGAGGGCATCAACCTACTCAGGAGGGATGCGCCGTAGACTTGATATCGCTATGAGCCTTGTTGGAAAATCGCAGCTTGTCTTCCTTGATGAACCTACTTCCGGATTAGATCCTGAGGCTCGTATTGAAGTATGGAAAATCGTTAAAGAGCTTGCTGCTGGTGGGACAACAATTTTTCTTACCACACAGTATTTGGATGAGGCTGAGCAGCTTGCAGATAGAATTGCCATCCTTCATGGAGGCAAAATCATTGTAAGTGGTACGCTAACGGAGCTTAAAAAACAGTTTCCGCCAGCAAGAGTAGAATATATTGAAAAACAGCCGACCCTGGAGGAAATATTTCTTGCAATCATCGGTAAAAAAAATGAAAACTAAATGGAAACAATAAAGAGTTATTTCTTCACTGACATGGTTATTATGTTCTGGCGTTCTATCCGTCATGTTTCCCGAAGCATGGATACCATTGTCACCGTTACCATCATGCCGATCGCACTTATGCTATTGTTCGTATATGTGCTAGGTGGTGCCATTCAAACAGGTACGGATAACTATGTAAATTATCTTTTACCCGGTATACTTCTGATTGCTGTTGCAAACAGTATAGGCTATGTATCTTTCCGTCTGTTTACCGATGTACAACGGGGAATATTCGAGCGATTTCACTCTATGCCAATTGCACGTTCTGCTGCATTATGGGGTCATGTTCTGACTTCATTGGTATCCAATGTGATCTCAGTTGTTGTAGTGGTTCTAGTGGCCCTTATTATTGGTTTTCGTTCACCTGCAGGAATATTATCATGGCTCGCTGTGGCAGGGATACTTATTCTATTTACATTGGCCTTAACTTGGGTAGCCGCCATTGCAGGACTGTCTGCAAAATCTGTAGATGGAGCCATTGCAATTGCTTATCCAATCCATTTTCTGCCATTGATAAGCTCTGCATTTGTACCGACAGAATCAATGCCATCTGTAGTTCGTGCCTTTGCAGAAAATCAACCTGTAACTTCAATAGTTGAAGCTATCCGCGCATTACTTTCAAACCAACCTGTGGGTAATGAGATATGGGTTGCTCTTGCATGGTGTATGGGAATTATGATCGTGGCTTATATTTTTGCAATGAGGGTTTATAAAAAAAGAGCATAACAGATTGATTATAAAATAGAACTATCACAAAAGCCTCATAGCAGTTAGCTGTGAGGCTTAATCTTTTTTTGAAGAAAAAAATATTACATCTTTGATAATTAGATTGTAAAATTTAACTTATTTTGCATTAAAACATCATATGACCGGACAGAATAGCTCAGATTTTCATAAGAAAATTACTCTTGCAGGATCATTAATAGCTATAGGTATTGTATTTGGAGACATTGGTACCTCACCATTATACACGCTAAATGCAGTTTTTCATCATAAAATTATTACTGAAGCCATTGCGCTTGGCAGCTTAAGCTGTATTTTTTGGACACTCGTTTTTCAAACTACAATAAAATATGTACTCATTACCCTGCAGGCTGATAATAAAGGCGAGGGCGGAATTTTCTCATTATATGCTTTGGTAAGAAGATATAGTGGCAAGTGGCTCGTTTTTATTGCAATGGCGGGAGGTGCTTTTTTAATGGCTGATGGGATTATTACCCCACCAATTTCAGTAGCTTCTGCAGTAGAGGGCGTTCAGGCTGTTATTCCGGGATTTAACACGGTTCCTGTGATCATAGGGATTTTAATTGTTTTATTTATTTTTCAACAATTTGGAACGGATAAAATAGGTAAAGTATTTGGTCCGGCAATGGTAATCTGGTTTGGATTTATCGGAGTTTTAGGGGCAATGGCATTAAGTGATAACTGGGGTGTTTTAAAGGCGTTAAATCCTTACTATGCCTATCAGATGCTGGTAAATGAACCGAAAGGGTTCTGGCTTTTGGGTAGTATCTTTCTATGTACTACAGGTGCTGAAGCATTATATAGCGACATGGGACATTGCGGAAGAAATAATATAAGAATAAGCTGGGTCTTTATAAAAATTGCTTTAATACTAAGTTATGCCGGACAAACAACGTGGTTACTCAATCATGTAGGTGAGGAAGTAGGAAACTTAAGTCCTTTTTATCATATTGTTCCACAATCTATTTTCTGGCTTGCTTTAGGAATTGCAACTTTAGCGACAATTATTGCTTCACAAGCCTTAATTAGTGGTTGCTTTACTTTGATCAACGAGGCAATCAGGTTAAATATCTGGCCTAAACATTTGGTGTTGTTTCCAAGTAATGTAAAAGGACAGTTATACATCCCTGCTATCAACTGGTTTCTGATGTGTGGATGTGTCGGTATGGTTTTACATTTCAAGGAAAGTACCAAAATGGAAGCCGCTTTTGGACTAAGTGTTACCCTTACAATGCTGATGAGTACTTTGCTGATCAATTCTTATTTAAGAATAAAAAGAGTTCCTTTAATTTTAAACATAATCATTACTGGGATCTTTTTAACAGTAGAAATGAGCTTCCTGATCGCCAATCTGCAAAAAGTAAAAGATGGTGGATGGATCACTTTAATAATAGGATTTTCACTATTTGCCATTATGTATGTTTGGTGGCGGGGAAAACAAATAAAATCGGATATTCAGTCTTTTGAAAAATTAGCAGACTATATTCCAACGCTTAACAAATTGAGTGTAGATGAAAATATACCGAAATATGCAACAAATCTCGTTTATCTTACTAACTCAAATTCTGAAAAGAAGATTGAAAAAACAATCATAGATTCAATATTAAAATTCGGACTGCCAAAACGAGCTGATATTTATTGGTTTGTACATGTAAATATCCTGGACGAACCTTATGCACAGAAATATTCTGTTGATACTATTATAAAAAATGATGTCTATTATGTACAGTTTGATTTAGGATTCCGTGAAGAACCAAGGGTTGGCTACTATTTTAAACAGGTCGTGAATGATATGATAGAAAAAGAGGAAATAGATATTATTGATTCCCTGGAGCAGGCTTATCAGCAAAATAAAATAGGTGATTTTAAATTTATTCTAATGGATAGTTTCCTTTCTTATGATAACAGGATACCGTTTTGGAAGAATTTCATTATGAAAGCTTATTACAATTTGCGTTATCTGTCTGTAAAAGATCATATTAATTTTGGATTGGATAAAAGTCATTTGGAAGTAGAGCAGTACCCTTTAGTTGTGGTTCCTTTTATTCAAAATAAATTAGAAAGAAAAGAAGTTTGATAAAACTAAAATCACCACTAATTCTATAGTACACTGAAAGTAATAAATTTCTATTGCTTCACTTGGGCTTTCCAAAAAATAGGCGGAAAGTATTTTGCTGAATTTCTAAAAATGATGTTAAAATTGATTTTTATAATACCTCATAACGATATGGTGGTTACTTTCCTTACTTTTGTGAGCCTCAATGACTTCGTGAAATCCGAATTTCTTATATAGCTGATAGGCTTTTACATTGTTATGAGTTACTTCCAAAATAATTTCAATGGCATCAAATCGGATTTCAGCTTCATTCACTACTTCCTGAATCAATCTTAATCCAATATTTCTCCCCTGAAAATTTTCTTTAATATACATCTGATAGAGATGACCGATATGATCTTCCTCTTTTACAAAAGCACAAATTCCGACCAACTCCTGATCAGCAAAAGCTCCAACGACAAATCTTTCTGATAGTTGGTTTTCAATATCACTTTCCATTCGGAATTTCTCAATTTGTAAGGCCTCTTCATATTTAGCTCCAAAGGCTTCCGGAAATTTTCCCAGACTTTCTAATCTAATGGTTCTGTATATTTTGCTTTCATAAGGTAAAAGGGTTCGATATTCAATGTTCATGGGAATCTTCAATTAAGAAACGGATTGCAAATGTACAAGATTATTTAATGGCCATAGCTTATGACTCTTGAGATTTTCCAACCATCAGAGGTATTTTTCCAAACATGAACAAATTTGAACGTTCCACAATTGATAAGTATTCCATTCTCCAAACGGCAGAATTTATGTACTCCCGTCTGAACTGCTCCATAATCTTTGATTGGATAAACTTCTATAGAACCTGGTTCGAGAACTCTTCTGGTATAACCATAGTTTTCAGCAACTCTTTTGAAATTATCAATAGTTTCTTTGTATCCTGCCAAGCCTCCTACATCGTGAAAAAATTCGAGATCTTCTGTAAAGAAAGTTTTTAGCTTTTCAATGTTTCCGGAATTAGCTGCACTAAAAAGTAGACTGTCTTTCTTCAAAATGGTCTGATATAGCTCTTTAGAAACTGGTATATATGTTTTTGATTGTGAGAAAGCTGTCGTCGACCACATTAAGCAACTAAGGATCGTTAATAACTGAATCGTTAATGTTCTCATGGTAGTTCTTATTTGATGAAAGATAATCTTTTTTAAGATATTATTAAATATCATATTTAATACATACTAAATTTTGAAAGAATTTAAACGAAAGATCGGTATATCAGTTTATTATAATTTTAAAAACGATTATCTTAGTTTACAGAAATCTAGACTGATAAAGAAAACAAATGAACCAAGAATTTCAACCTGATGCAATTATCATCGGCTCCGGATTAGCAGGGCTTACCGCTGCTATGGAAATTACCAATGCCGGAAAAAAAGTATTGCTGATCGACCAGGAGACAGAACAGAACATCGGGGGTCAGGCATTCTGGTCTTTTGGTGGACTCTTCCTCATCAATTCACCCCAACAACGCAGGGTGGGAATTAAAGACTCTTATGAACTCGCAAGACAGGATTGGATGGGGACGGCAGGTTTTGACCGCGAGGAAGATTACTGGCCGAAGCAATGGGCGGAAGCTTATCTGAAGTTTGCGGCCACTGAAAAGTATGATTATATTTCTAAAATGGGAATTAAGCTGATGTTTATGGTGGGATGGGCAGAAAGAGGGGATGGATCGGCGGATGGTCATGGAAATTCAGTGCCACGTTTTCACGTTAGCTGGGGTACAGGTACTGGTGTCATAAAACCTTTTGTTGAAAAAGCTTATGAAGCAAAGGGAAAAGAACTGCTAGAGATGAAATTCAGGCACCGGGTTACTAATCTTATTATGGAAAATGGTAAGATAACAGGTGTTGAAGGTGATGTGTTGGAAAATGATAATAAAGAGAGAGGGCAAGCAACCAGTAGAACGGTTGTTTCACAATTTAAATATAATGCACCTCATGTTGTTATTGCCTCCGGAGGAATAGGGGCGAATCATGAGCTTGTGCGTAAAAACTGGCCGGAAAGATTAGGAAAAGCTCCTGAAAATATGGTATGTGGAGTACCTGCATATGTGGACGGAAAAATGATAGGGATTGCTGAAAATGCAGGATCTAATATCATCAACCGCGACAGGATGTGGCATTATACAGAAGGAATTCAAAACTGGAATCCTATTTGGCCGGATCATGGAATCAGGATTCTTCCCGGGCCATCATCCCTTTGGTTTGATGCAAAAGGAAACAGACTTCCGGCGCCTTTTTTGCCAGGATTCGATACTTTAGGAACTTTGAAATATATACAGGATACGGGCTTTTCCTACTCTTGGTTTATCCTGACACAGAAAATTATCAAAAAAGAATTTGCCCTTTCAGGATCAGAACAAAACCCGGATATTACCAATAAAGATTATATGCTCTTTTTAAAAAGGATTTTCGGTAAGAAAGCTCCCGGACCTGTGGAAGCTTTTAAAGAACACGGGAAAGATTTTATTGTTTCCGATAACCTGAAGGATCTTGTACAAAGGATGAATGAACTTTCAGGTGATCATCTTTTAGAATATGAAAAGATAAAATTGCAGATCGAAGCCAGAGACCGGGAACTGGATAATAAGTTTTCAAAAGACACACAGGTTAATTATATCCGGAGTACAAGAAAATATATCGGCGATAAGCTAGGAAGAGTTGCCACACCACATAAAATATTAGATCCTGAGAATGGACCCCTGATTGCAGTAAGACTAAATATCCTAACGCGAAAAACACTGGGTGGAATTCAGACAAATCTTAACGGGCAGGTTTTAAAAGAGGATGGAACTGTGCTTGAAGGATTATATGCTGCCGGAGAAGTAGCAGGATTTGGAGGTGGTGGCATGCATGGCTATCGTGCCCTGGAAGGGACATTTCTTGGTGGATGTCTGTTTTCTGGAATGACAGCCGGAAAATATATTGGTGGACGGAAATAAAAACTTAAAAATATAAGATCGGTATGGGTAATTATTTTGATGATAAAACAATCTGGATCACAGGAGCTTCATCTGGAATAGGAGAGGCACTCGTAACTGAATTGGCAAAAACGGCAGCAAGGATCATTCTTTCATCAAGAAAAGAGGAGCAGCTGGAGTTAATTGCACAAAAGATAGGATTGGCACAAAATCGTTATGTGATATTACCATTAGATCTTTATGATTATAAAAATATGCCTGCTATTGCCGCAAAAGCAATTGAAAAATTCGGAACCATTGATATCCTAATCAATAATGCAGGCTTATCACAACGTTCTTTAGCCATGGAAACTGATATTGAAGTGGACAAACATTTAATAGATGTTGATTATATCGGAACAGTGGCACTTACTAAGGCGACGCTGCCCTATATGATCAAAAACGGTGGTGGACAAATTGTTGTAGTATCCAGTCTGATGGGAGTATTCGGAGCCCCAATGCGAAGTGGTTATTGTGGGGCAAAACATGCACTGCATGGTTTTTTTGATTCTCTGCGTGCTGAGCTGTATAAAGAGAAAGTTCTTATCACGATTATCTGCCCTGGCTTTATACAAACCAATATTTCAATTAATGCGGTTACAGGAGACGGATCAGTACAGGGAACAATGGATGATGCCACTAAGAAAGGAATGCCTGTTGATGTTTTTGCAAGAAAGATGCTTAGTGCTATAGAAAAGAAAAAATATCAGTCAGCTATCGGAGGCAGGGAAGTTATGGGAGTTTTTCTTAAAAGATTTTTCCCCTCTTGGCTGGCGAAAATTACCCGTAAAGCAAAAGTGGTTTAGCTTTCTTTCAATCTAAATTAAATATCATTGAGATTAAACTGCTTTTTTTCTCTAATTATTAATTAAAATTAATATTTTAATGATGATTATTGCAATTATCTTTAAAAATTAATAAATATGGCTCGGTATTTGTACGGCAGTTAGTACCATTTTTACTAAGATATTCATCGCTTAACCTTAAAAAAGTTTTTATATGATAATCAGTGAAGATCAACTATTAGCTTACGGTGCAGACTACGAAGATTATGATATCAATCAAAGTATTTTTCATGAAGGAGGTCTGCCTAAATTCTATTTTCAGATTGTAGATGGTATTGTCGAATTAAACAATTACCATGAGGATGGAAAAGAATTTACACAAAATATTCTTTCCGCCGGTCAAAGTTTTGGTGAATCTTTATTGTTTAATGAAAAGCCTTATCCAATGAGTGCTGTCGCTAAAACCAAATGTAAAATATTGAAATTGTCAAAAGTTGATTTTTTCAATTTATTAAACCAAAACCAGGAACTGTCTTTAAATATGTTCAGATGTCTTGCCGACAGACTTTATTATAAATATATAATGCTCTTCAATATTTCGGCTACAGATCCTTCTTTTAAAATTAAAACCATAATAGAATATTTAAAAGGAGATACCTCTGACAATGGACCTTATTCTTTTCAGGTTCCACTTACCCGGAAACAAATTGCTAATCTGACTGGCCTACGGGTAGAAACCGTTATACGAACGGTTAAAAAAATGGAAAATGAAAAAACGCTAAAGATTGAACACGGTAAAATATACTATTAGTGCTAAAGAATTGAAACCATCAAAACCATGAATTCTATTACAATGTGAGAGCTTACTAGCTAGTATGAGAACAGCCTTAAACAACTTTACGGAAGTTTAAGGCTTTTTATTTTCTGTGTTTTAACTTTTTCTGTACTCTGAAGGACTTAATCCTCTGTGTTTTTTAAATGTTTTAGACAGATGACTTTCATCATTGAAACTAAATTCAGCAGCAATTTCTTTTAATCTCATCGTACTGAATTTTAAGCGGGTGTCGACCAGTTTCAAACGATATTCAAGTAGATATGACTGATAGGCAACACCCACATTTTTTTTAAAAAATTCACCGAAATAAGTTTTAGAAAGGTCGAATTGTTGAGCGATAACAGTGACTTTTGTTTTCTCAGGATCTTTAATATGCTGTTGAACATAGCTAATGATTTTCATAACCAGGAATTCAGTGCTGTTTTCGTTTACTTCTTTAGTGTCGCTCAATATGAGATTCCGGGCCACAAGATTAAGGAGAATGGAAATGGATTGCCGGATAATGAGGTAATCTTTGTTGGATAGAGATCTGTATTCTCTCAGTATATTATAGATTAAAAGTGTAGCAAACTGGAGATCTTCATTATTGCGGAAAATGCAGCCGGCCTTGCTGTGATAATTATTAGAAATGTAATTCAGTTTATTCAGATTTTCACAGGTTTCAATACGGTCTGCCTCAGTTCTGATCTGGTCAATAAAATAAAGCGGACATTGAATGACAATTAAACTGGCCTTTTGAGCATAAAAATGATAAATCAACGAGGTATTCAATAGGAAAAATTTATCGATTTTAAAGTCATAATGGTGTTCATCTACGTTTACAGATCCTTTTCCCGCTTTAATAAAAACTATGGTAAAGGACTGCCTAGAATTTACTGAAAATGTCTGATCATTAAGCTCTTTTTCCTGTACTGAAAATATATCGATTCCTTCTCTGCTCATGGTATTTAATCTTACATAATAAACCTTTAATTGTACAAATATACGTGTATTTATTATGGTTTCTTTGCTGTAAGAATTTTAGAATGGAATATAGTAAAGAAAGATGGCGGGCATTAGGTTTCCTTACGATGGGAGCTTTCCTTTCACCTCTTGATTATTTTATTGTCAACATTGCACTGCCTGCGATCCGAAATGATTTTAATGCAAGTAATGCTTCTTTACAAATGGTAATTGCTGCTTATGGATTAACGTATGCTGCATTAGTAGTTTGTGGCGGACGATTTGGTGATATTTTTGGAAGGAAAAAGATGTTTATTATAGGTCTCTATGTCTTTATGATTGCTTCAGCGGGATGTGCTTTTTCACCGACAATCTATTTTTTAATAGGGTTCAGGATTTTACAGGGAGTAGGTGCTGCAATGCTGGCTCCACAAGCATTGGCAAATATAAGAGTGATATTTCCCTCCACGGAACAGATTAAAGCAATCGGAATATTTGGCTCTGTTTTTGGTTTTGCTGCGATTATGGGACAGTTGCTTGGTGGGATACTCCTTAAACTTCAGCTGTTTGGATTTACGTGGCAGTCTGTATTCATAATTAATATTCCTGTGGCTGTGATCTGTATTATTGGAGTGTCAAAGGTCCTTCAGGAAACCAGATCCGAGAAAAAAACAAATATAGATTTTATAGGAATTCTTCTTATTATTGGCGCCTTGTTATGTGTTATATATCCTCTGATAGAAGGAAATAATTCAGACTGGCCGATCTGGATTTTTATGATGATAATTTTAGGATTGCTGTTTTTTTATATTTTCATTAAATATGAATCCCATTTGGAGAGATCAGGAAAAACGCCGTTAATCTATACAGGTCTTCTGAAGAACAAAACATTTAGTCTGGGTCTTTGTATTATTTTAATCTACAATTTTACGGCAGGACTTTTTATTTGTTATCCGTTCTATCTTCAAAAGTATTTATTGTGGTCTTCGCTAGATACAGGATTGGCGATTTTACCTTATGGAATAGGTTTTTTTGTGGCTCCATTAATCAGTACTAAAATAAATGCAAGCAGTATTAGCCTCACTAAAGCAGGTTTACTTTTGTTGATTATTGGGATATTCTTATCGGCTTTTATGTTCTATTGGGATGCCGAACCGGGACTTTGTGTTTATCTGGCATTATTGATAGCAGGATCAGGGCATGGAACAGTTATGCCTGCAATGCTCAAGAATGTGATGTCGGATATTGCTGCTAATGAAGCCGGACAGGCTTCAGGGGTTGTAAGCACTGCTATTCAGATAGGGAGTGTTCTTGGAGGTGCGGTCATTGGTTCACTTTTTTTCTCAATTGCAGAAGGAACTCAGATGACTGATGCGATTGTTGTTGCTCTTTCTGCTATTGGAGGTTTTCAGATCCTGGGTTTGATCATTGCATTTAATTATTCGAAACAACATAAAAAGAAATGGATAAAAAAGATTTAGTAAAGAAAGAGATTTTGGATTTTCATGAGAAAATTGAAAATTGGTTCAAAGGAAATACACCGGATAAAGAAGCATTGCTGTCAGCTATGTTGAAGGATTTTCATCCTTATTTCCGAATGAAAGGGAGTAGGGGAAATGAACTGGATTATGAAGGTTTGGTAAATTGGTTACCTGATGCTTTTGGAAGGTTTTCAGAAATGGAGATTAAGGTTTTTGAGATTAATATTCAACTTTCAGGACAACATGCTTTGGCAGAATATGTAGAAAAACAAAATGCTGATGGAGAAATAAATACCAGAAAGGCATCTGCTGTATTTTTATTACATTCTGATAACAGCATCAGTTGGTATCATTTGCTGGAAGAATGGATATAAAATTAAGAAACGGGTTATTTAATAAGCAAAAATAAGAGTTGATAAAAAACCTCTCAGTTCTGAGAGGTCTCAACTTTTCCAGTTGTAAAACTAACAAGAAATCTTTTTTTAAATAAAACCTCCCGCGTGAACGAGAGGTTAATAAACTGTTGAGATTGTAATAACACAGGTTATTAGACTATAAAAGTACAAAATTTTAATTTTAAATTTTAGGATTACAATTACTAATAATATATTTATTAATTATTATCCTTTTTTAGATGAATTATTTATTTCTCAGCTTCAGTTTTTAAGTCTTTCAGCCATACTTGTAATGACTGTTCAAGATGACTCTGGAACTTTTTGTGCATCATAGAAACCAGCCATCCTTCCATACTTTCATCCACAATTACTGTTGTATAATCACCATTGGGAACCAACATCCAGTTGTGGATTGCAAAAGCGCCGAAAGCGGGTCCGGACCATCCTATTTTTCGGTACGGAATTGTGGAATGTAAAGTTGATCGAATGGTAAGGCCACCACTTTTCCAGTCGAAGCTGTTGCCTTTTTGGAAAGGAACATTCATTACCGGATCCTGAATATCTTTATTCCAACTGGACCAGTGATTGACATCACTCATAATTTTATATATTTTTTCCGCAGAAGCATGAATGACGATCTGCTGTTGGGTTTTTACGGGTGCATTCCGGTTAATATCTTCCGTAACTTTATAATTACTGGTAAGCTCAAGGATACCAATTATGAGAACTAATGCAGCTACTAAAACGAGAATACTTAAAAGAATCTTTTTCATGATGATATTTTTTTAGAATATTTTGATAAACAAATCTACCGATTTAGAGAGGATGTAAATTGTAAGAAAACGAAGTTATTCCTCGATTTTTTATAATATTTTTTGAATTAAAAGAAGCTCGTTTCTTAGTTGAAAAAATCCGAAGCCACTTTTGACTCCGGATAAAAACAATCTGAATTGTTCATAATAAAAACGACTATTTCAATAATAAGATAGATTGATTTTTTAATAATTACAGGTTGTATTGGATATAATCAGCAGGCTTAACTGACTTCTGATATTTTCAAATCTATTTTTCGGGGATTGATATTTGATTATGACACATAGCTTTCCAATAGCTATATGACAAGCTATTAAAATGATGTTGAAATGATTGAAAAACAGATGAAATTTGCAGCTAACAGTAGAATATGATCTGCGACAGAAGTCAGAAAAGCTGCCTTAAATAAGTTTTAAAGATCCTATTTATATTTGATAAAAGTGGCCTGTATTTTTTTTACTTTCATATTGGTGGTGACAGATCCGCCACTATATGTATCGTTTTTGCTGCCTTTTTTTACATTTCCAAAATCGCTCTTAGAGCTTCCCGTAACTTCTTCTGTCAGTTTCATAATAACACCGTCAGCACCTCTGGCTTTTCCAAGCTCAATGGCTTTCTGCTGCATCTTATCCATAGAACTGAATCCCTGGTCTATTTCTGTTGTCCCCATAGTTTCGTGCTCTCTTTTTACATCTCCCGCAGCGAAATAAACATCTACGTTTTGAGTAGGAGCGTAGGTTTTTCCAAAGTAAGAGGGTGCACATGATGTTGCCACTGAAAGGGCTAAAATTCCAACGGATTGGATAAATAATGATTTTCGCATTTTTTTTGTTTATAATTTAATTGTTTGGTTTTTAAATATGTTTTGAAATAGATATTAATTATTAGGCTCTTGTTCACCTTCGTCTTTTTTATTGGTGATTACTTTGTTGAGCATTTGTCCCATAAAATTATCACGGTAGGTCTGGCCAATGGGAATCTGGTTTTTGGTAAACTCTAATTGTACCAGATTTCCATGGATCATCATGATAAAAGGAATGGCAATAATAAAGGATTTATGGATACGTAAAAAACGGTCACCGAGTAGTTTATTTTCTAGCCCGCCAATATTAAGAAGAGCCATTACCTGTTCTCCATCCTTAGTATGAAAGCAAACGTATTTTCCTTTTCCTTCGATATAAATAATATCCTGGATCTTGATCTTTAGCAATTTTCCTTTATATTCTGTTTTCACCATGATGAAATCATCTTCCATTTCTTTTTTAGGGGAAGAAATACCTTCTTGCACGCGCTGTACAGCCTTTAGAAATCTTGGAAAGAAAATGGGCTTCAGGAGATAATCTACAACGTTGTGATCAAATCCGTCAAGGGCATATTCTCTGAAAGCTGTCGTTAGTATAACCTTATACCTATCGTTCAGTAAGGGTAGAAATTCAACACCGGACATTCCCGGCATCTGGATATCCAGAAAAATAAGATCTACATCGGTTGTATTCAAAAGCTGTAGCGCTTCTGCCGGATTCATTGCGGAACCTACCAGCTTTAAAAAGGGGGTTTGTTCAATATGAAGGGTCAGTAATTCTATAGCGTGGGCTTCGTCATCTACAACAATACAATTGATCATGATCTAAAGATTTATGGTTATTTCATTTAAATAATAGTTCTCATCTTCTTTGATGGTAAACGAATGTTTGATACCATACATCAATTCCAGTCGCTGTCGGACGTTACTTAATCCTATTCCTTTTGAAGGTTCTTTTGGTCCATTTTTCTTTTTATTGCTAACCAGGAAGTAGATTTTACTTTTGGTAGCTTCCAGCTCTATAGTTACCTTGTTTTTTTCATCATTTAATTCCCCATGTTTAAAAGCATTTTCTACCAATGTAACGAAAGCTAAAGTGGGAACATAAGATACATAGGCATCATCTGTTTCAATATTTTCATGATATTTCACTTTCAGCATATGATTGAACCGGATCTGATTCATTTCTATTACTTTTTTCATATGGTCAATTTCCAATGCCAGAGGTACAGTTCCAAGTTCATCCCAATCGTCCAGGGCATAGCTCATAATTTCTGAAAGCAGGTGTACGGCATGAGCTGCTTCCGGGCTTGTTTTAATTGTTTTTGTATAAATAAAACTTAATGAATTAAAGAGAAAATGAGGATTGATCTGGTATTTTATAGCAGCCAGTTCAGCTTTCAATTTTTCCTTTTCAAGTTCTTCTTTATGTTTACGCATCTCATTGGAAGTTATTAAAGTGGCAAAGAAAACAGATATCATTATAATAACTACATCAAGCAATGCGGCAGTGAGAAAAAATACATTCGGTGTCACGTAGCCGGCGTCGGTGGGTTTTGAACCCTGGATATTAAAATTCCATACATATTCATAAGCAGTTAATGCGATGAAAAACAGGATCACCTGTAAAAGTATTTTTTTCCATTTCCTGGTTTTTATTAAAGGAATGGCCAGATGATAAATAAGGATATAATATACAATAGTGCCTTTAACAATAGTGTGGATAAAATTGATGTAAAGCATTTTGCCTGTTCCAAATTGTTTAAGGGTCGTCTCCAATCCCTGCAATCTGATCAGAAATAAAAATGCCGCCAGACTCCATAGCGTGTAAACCATCAGAATGATCAGTATCTGCTTCCATTGTTTTCTGACGAACGTTATCATTTTTATACTTTATTTTTAGTTTTTTATAATTTAATGGGAAATAGATAAAAAGAAAAATAAATTTCTGCTATACCTATTAAAATTACAATAATTTGCAATATTAGTTTATATGCTGTTTACAATAAGAATATTATTCATCAACGAATCTATTACTGGTGTCAACAATAGAATTAGGGTAATAAGAAATAGAAAAGCTGCCAGACTCCATACTGCAAAAATGACTAGAGTAACTAATATCTGCTTCCATTGTTTTCTGACGAATGCTATTATTTTTGACACCTTGTTTTAAACTTTTTATCATTTTTATTTTAATTAAAATAGAAAAATAAATTTCCGTATTCGCCATAAAAATCATAGTAATCCTATATTGACAGTGCAATATTAGTTCAGATATAGCTTATAATGAAAGTATTATCCACCAACAATTGGATTGCAGGCACCAACAATTGGATTGTAGTAATTTGTAAAATTACATCTTAAATAAAGGAGGTATAAAATAAAAAAGCAGAGATCAATTCTCTGCTTTTTCTTTTTTTAAGGTGTGATTCATGGTAAGTATAATACCAAAAAGGATCAGAGCAATAATTAAATACCGCCAGGAGAGATCTTTTTGTAAGGAAACAGTTCCGCTTACTGAGATAATAAAACTTGTAACAGAGGTGATGATGTAAACCAGTCCACCCATTAGTCCGCCCGCTGTACCTGCATTCTTGGGGAAGTATAACATACTTGTCGTAAAAAAGGAGGTAAATAAGATTCCCGAACAAATATGAATGAAAAAGGCGAATGGAATCATGATATATAAGCTTTCTGTAAAGTAGCTTGCCGTGATTAATCCTGTAATAAGCATTAACTGTAAAATAATAGGCTGTAGTATTCTTGATTTAAAGCCTAATGAAACCCGTTTCTTTCCGATAAAACCACCAATCATCCATGAGAACCCTAAGATTAGTGTACAATATCCAATGACAACAGGAGTAAAGTGAAAAGTATTTTCAATAATAAAAGGGCCTGTAATATTGAATAACATGACAATAGAATAACTTAGCCCCAGAATAATAATTCCCAGCATAAAAATGCGGTTTTTCAACATCATCTTATATAGGTTGATATTTTCTGAAAGATTCAGTTTCTTTTTCTCAGGCAGACTTTCCTCACTGAAAAACCATTCAAATAAGAATATAGCCCCAGCATAAAAAGCAAGGAAATAAAAGTTCGCATGCCAGTTAAATAATTTTTCAAGATAACCACCAAGGAAAGGTGCTAAAATAGGCCCAAGTGACCATACGATAGTAAAATAACTCAGATAATGTTTTACTTTTTCTGCATCGTAAATATCTACGAAAATAGCACGGGTGGCAACAACCATTACAGAAACAGCTATTCCCTGAAGAACACGAAGCAGGCATATCAGTAAAATACTATTGGTCATGGTGATTAAAAAGCTCGTTACTACCAATAGAAGTAGTGCTGCCAGTTTTGGACGGTAGCGTCCAATACTATCCAGAATTCCACCTACAAATAATTGAGAAATTCCATAGCTAAGCAAATAGGAGGTAAGGGTAATCTGGATGTCTTTTTCCGAAACTTGCATTCCCTTGGCCATTGATGGAAAAGACGGTAAATAGATATCTGTAACAAACCCTGATAATGGGATTGATATGAAGGCCATAATAGTGATTAATCTGATGCGTTGTTCAGATGCTTCTCTCAACATAGTTCATTCTTTTTTTAACGATACAAAAATACGTCAAGAATCTTTGATATCTATTTTAAAAGACAAAGTAAAAATTACAAAATTCAAAGATTTAGAAAGCATGCTTAAATTTAAGCGGTGATGTGTTTGAGTGCTTTTTAAAGAAATTATTGAAATGAGAAGGTTGGTCGAATCCTAATGTATAACCGATTTCAGCAATATCCCAGTTGGTGTATTTTAAAAGGTTTTTAGATTCTTCGAACATTCTCTCCTTAATGATATGCGTTGTTGTAAGATTGGTTACCGATTTTACGGAAGAGTTTAAATGATTGACATGTACGTTGAGGTGATCGGCAAAATCCGAAGCTGTTTTTAAAGCAAGCGGGTAAGCAGGAGAGTCTAACGGGAACTGTTTATTAAGCAATTCATCAAACATACGGTATAAACGGACGTTAGCAGGAAGCTCGTCCGGATCAACATCTTCAACGCGATTTTCTAATGCCAGGTGTAGAACGGATGCCAGATGACTTTTTATACTGCCACAACGAAATGGATAGGTGGAGTTATTGAGCTTATACATTTGTTCAAAATAAACAGTGACCAATTGGGTTTGCTCTTCTGTTAAAAAGACAATAGGCATGCTCCATTCTTTAAATAAGGAAGTCTTTTTAAATAATTTAAATTCAGAATTTCCATTAAAAAATTCCTGATTGAAAAGACAGAAATAGCCTTCCTGTAGATCTCCGTCACATTCCCATGAATAAGGGATGTTGGGAGAAGGAAAGAATAAAGCAGGACGGTCTATGTATAAGTTTTGTTGCCCATACTGAAAAGTACCTTTACCTATGATAAAACTTATTTTATAATAATCCCGGCGATTATAAGGGCTCTTGAAGCTGCAATACTTCCGCATAGAAATGTTAAAATGTGATTTTCCCAACTCAAAATCATGGGAATCAAACATTCTTAACTGGTTTTCCCTGATGTTTCTGTAATAATCTTCTATCGTTTCTAAATGATCACTCATGATTTAAAAATTATAAAAATCAAAGATACGGAAACTTGCTGATTTTTGGTTAAATCAATAAGGAATCGCATAAGCTAACTGTAAAGAAGGTTTTATTTCCGGATCAGTCCAATATCTCTAGCAGATCAGCTCTACCTAAACCAAGTATTTTGGATTCTTCTGTTTTTATAAGTCCTTGTGTCAGTTTGCTTTTTTTCTTCTGGAGGTTCAGTATTTTTTCCTCAATCGTATTCGAACAAACCATTCGTATTGCTACGACATGTTTGGTCTGTCCTATCCTGTAGCTTCTGTCGATTGCCTGGTTTTCTGCGGCAGGATTCCACCATGGATCTACGAGATAAACATAATCGGCTTCAGTAAGGTTAAGACCAACACCTCCGGCTTTTAAGCTAATAAGAAATACCCGGATATTTTCATCCGTTTGAAATCGGTGGACTTTGGAGCCACGATCCTTACTCTGCCCTGTAAGATATTCAAAAGGAATATTTTTATCTTCAAGTTCTTTTTTGATCAGATCCAGCATTCCTACAAATTGTGAAAACACAAGAATCTTGTGTTCCTTTGATTTGTTTTCGATCTGCTCAGTTAACAGCTGAATCTTTACAGAATGTTCTCCGGAATGGCCCTCCTTCAACAGAACTGGAGAATTACAGATTTGTCGGAGCTTGGTTAAGCCCGTTAACACATGCATGCTGTTTTTCAAAGTCTCATCATCAGTGGAAGCAGATATAAAATCACGCAACTCCCTTTCATAAAGGTCGTAGATTTTACGCTGCTCTGCGTTCATTTCACAATAGATGACCATTTCAGTTTTCTCAGGAAGCTCCTTTGCGACTTGCTTTTTCGTTCTTCGTAAAATAAAAGGATTGATCTTTTGTTGAAGTTCGATGGTGCGTTTACCATATTCAAATTTATCAATTGGAATGGCGTAAACGTCTTTAAAATATTGCTTACTTCCCAATAATCCCGGACATGCAAACGAAAGCTGTCCGTAAAGATCAAAGGTATTGTTTTCAACAGGTGTTCCTGTCAGTACGACTCTGTTTCTGGACTGTAACAGACGGGCAGCTTTATATTTTTCTGAATTGGGATTTTTGATCGCCTGTGATTCATCGAGAAAAACATAATTAAAGCGAAATGATTTAAGGAAGCGAATGTCTGAAAGCAGCATTCCATAACTGGTCAATATGACTTCATATTCCTTAAAATGATCGATGTTCTTTAGTCTATCTGGCCCGTAATGCAGCAATACTTTAAGAGAAGGGGCAAATTTTTCCAGCTCTTCCTGCCAATTAAAAAGAAGAGAAGTTGGTACAATGATAAGATTTGTATTTGCTCCATATTTTTCTCTTTGGTGTAAAATAAAAGCAATGATCTGCACTGTTTTTCCCAATCCCATATCATCGGCCAGACATCCACCGAAATTGAAACTGTCGAGAAGGCCTAACCAATTCAATCCTTCCCGTTGGTAATCTCTCAGATTGGTTTTTAATTCAGTTGGAACAGGGATTTCCGGAGCTTTTCTTAACATGGAAAATTGGTTTGAGTAAGAAAGGACTTCTGCCTGTACCTCTTCGCTTAAAATCTCTTTTTCAAACAAACTTGAAATTTCAGTAAAACTGATTTTAGGGATTTTCAATAATTCTTCATCGATATCACCCGCCTGAAAGTATTTGGTGATTTTACTGATCCATTCATCGGGCAGTATACCTTGCGTGCCATCATCGAGCTGTACAAACTTTGTTTTATTACGGAGAGCACGGTGCACCTGCTTTAGGGTTGCTTCTTTTTTTCCGAAACGGACGCTCAGTTTAGCATTGAACCAATCAATGCCACTCGTAACCTGAATGTTGATTTTAGCACGATTCGGGTTCAGTTTGTTGTTCTTTAGTTCACTAAAACCAAGAATGATTATCTTTTCATTTCTCCACGTTTCGAAGGCTTTTAGAAACCAATCTGCATCCAGAAATTTATTTTTATGTAAGTAAAAATATTCATCTGCCTCCAGTTGTTCTTCAAATTCCGGATGCTGCATCATAATAATAGAAGTAAGAGAGGTTTCAGCCTCATAATTTCGTTCTATTTTAAACTGATTTCCATTCTGGTCTGTGTCATACAGCTGTTTTCTTGAATAAACAGCTACTTCTACAGTTCCATATTTCATTACCGGAGTAATCGACACGTAATTGCCTTCCTGATGCAAATAAATAATCTTTTCTGTTCCGAAATTTTTTTCTTGCAGCTGTACGGGAGTCGCAGAATGGATATAACTGTAATTAATGTGAATATACTGTTCTAATGATGCTAAAACGGTCTGCAGAAAGTTCTCGTACTTTGAAGCGTGGATGAGAAGAATTTCATTGTTAGATTTAAAAAACTTAATGACCCGAAGCATGTCAGGATTTTCAATTAAGCTTAAAGTATTTTGGTAATGAATAAAATAATCATTTCGGATAATGATATTTTTAAATGGCAGTGAAATATCATTAAAGAGGAGCTCTCCTGTGATTTCATAGAACGGATCTTTTTTGAGTACGGTCAGCTGTATCTCAGCTTTAAGAAGCTTAAGCGCCACAGGAATCAGAGATTTAGAAGAAACAAATTCAGCCAGATGAGGATCATGGTAGTATACATCGAGCTCCAAAGGATTTTGAACGATCAATTTCAAAGCTTCCAACTCTGTTGGGCTTTGTTCTTCATTAAATTTATTTTGAAAAGCAATAATGGCTGTGTAAAACTTAATTTCTGATGGCTGCTCAGATTTCCAGATCAATTGCATTGCATCAATAGGGGTAACAGGGTTTTTAATTTTACCATTTCGGGTAACCTCAGCTTCCATTAATGAAAAGTTCAAAAAATTATAATAACGGTGTTTACCAATAACCATTATTTGTCTTTTATCAGTATCCTGTATCGCCAGTTCTTTGAGGACTGATTTTCGCAGTGGCAGTAAGTTCTGTTTAATAGCATGCTCATCAATTTGAAACAACTCTTTAATTTTAGGCTGAATGTCGAGCTTTCCATCCTGATAGTTCAGATGAAAAAAGGTATCAAGATGAGGCTCGTTTTCTAAACCAAAACCTTTAGCAAAGGCAACCAGTGTTCTTTGTCGTAGATTAGTATCAAAGAAAATCCGATAGTTTTTTTGTTCCAGAATGCAATAAATAATTTCTACCTGGTGTTCACAAAGTTTATCGGTTGGGTTTTCGCACGAACATGTCGTCACCAATGCAGATCCTACCTGACTTACCGAAACATTTGGGAAACTGATTACTGAAGTTGTTCTGGTGAAAACCCCGGAGTTAATTTCAAGGGCAATAGGTTCAATATCCCGGAAGTCCTTTTCTTCTATGAATCTTGCCGTTTGGGTGTGCTTTAAAAGTTCATATATCGAAAGTGTACTGATATAAGTATCCGGTAAAATATATTCTTTTGGCAACTCCATACTGACGACAAGCGAATGATTATTAAAAAAACGAAGGTACATAAAACCGATAAAAGGAAAAGACTGGATATTTAAAATCTTCCATTGTTTTTCAGCTTATGAACTTTTAAAAACATTTTCCCTCTTTTTATAGAACTTCTTTTATAGAATTTTTTTTATAATGATTTCTATTATAAAGATAAATATAGAGGTCAATTTTGCTTTAAATTAAAAATTTTATTTGCTTTATATTATTTAAATGATTATCGCTTATTCCCAAGGAGTATTTTTTTTAAATATTTCTAATTTTTTTTCATCACAGTTAGGCTGGAATCACCATAAAACCTATATTTGCACCCTAAATTTTAAAATAAATGAAAGAACTAATCGAAAAAATCAACGCGGAATTTGAAGCATTTACAACTGAAGCAAACCAACAAGCTGAAAAAGGAAACAAAGCAGCTGGAACAAGAGCTCGTAAATCAGCTTTAGAACTAAGTAAATTGTTCAAAGATTTCAGAAAAGTTTCTGTTGAAGAATCAAAAAAATAAAAATAAGCCAGCTATTTTAGCTGGCCTATTTTTTTAGGGGACAATAGAACAATCTTGTTTATTATTATTTAAAATCTTTTTCTGAGATTTTTTTATTGTAATAAAGATCTGTTAATGTTATTATTTGCTCTCCATCCTCAGTAGGAAATGTAGTTTTAGAACAATAAGTTAGAGCTCCAAATTTCTTATATTCATTATAAATTACAGTTGAAAAGGCATTCTTGTCTGGATTTTCTTTAGTTTCTTTTTTTAATAAATAACTTTTAGCATCATAAAATAGATGAAGCACTTTTCCATCTGTAGAAGTCGCCTTTATTTCGTTGTATGTTTTATCAGGATTATTTTCAACAAGTTCAAGTTTGTATAAAGAAGGATCTAAATAAGCCAGCTCATTCATAATATACTTTCGATTAAGTTTTTCTTTGAACTCTTCTGGATCTGCTAATTTTTTTTCTCCATTTACCGTTTCATATCCGATTTTCCCATCAAACCACGAGCGATAAACAATCCGACCTTGGTATTCAATCTCGAAACTACCTTTATTAGGAGCCATTTCTTTTGTAATCCAATTTACTTTTCTTCCGTCCATTGTAGTTTCGGAAATAGAGTAGAGTGTTTTTATACTATTTAAAAGTTCTTTGCCTCCAGTCGCTTGAATAGCCTTTTCAATGATTTCTTTTGCTTTATCTTCATTTATATTTTGTGAAAATAGAAGATTGTTTCCACCAGCTATTAAGCAAATTGTAAAAATTGTAGTTGTTAATTTCATTTTTTTATAGGTAGTTACCGTATTTGTCGTGCTAAAATAATTAAAAATAAAACGATATTCTTATCTAAAGATTGTGATTCATTTCACTGATTTATGTATAAGTGGTGTTGAATCAATTTTTTCTCATTCCTTTTTTTAATTTCCCCGAATTCTTTTATCTTTAGTCCAATCAATAATACTATGAAGATAAACACCTTTTTTGCAATGCCCGCAGTCGTTCTGGCAGCGCAGTTTTCATTAGCACAAGTCCCGGCAAAATCTCAGGAAAAACTCAATCCTGTTGTAGAAAGTTTTGTTAATGAAGTGAATACTAATTCTCAACTCGAAAATATGGCTTACGAGCTGCTTGATGGTATTGGACCCCGTTTGGTAGGAACTCCTGAAATGCTGGCAGCTAATGAATGGACTGCAAAGACTTTACGCTCTTGGGGAGTGGATGCAAATCTTCAGCAATTTGGAACATGGAAAGGCTGGCAGAGAGGAATTACGCATGTAGATATGGTTTATCCGCGTATAAAATCATTATCTGCTACACAACTGGCTTGGAGCCCGGCGACAAAAAAAGCTGTTGAAGCAGAAGTGATCGTACTTCCTAAGGTATCTTCTAAAGCCGAATTCGACACATGGTTACCTTCTGTAAAAGGTAAAATTGTATTGATGGCGCAATATCAAAAGATTGGCCGCTCTGATGAACAGATCAAAGAATTTGGTACTCCGGAACTCTATGAGAAACTGAAAGCTGAAAAAGAACAGGCTTCTAAAGATTTTCGTGATTATGTAAAGAATATAGGATATGATAATACTACACTTCCAGAGGCTTTAGAAAAGGCTGGTGCAGCAGGAATTGCAATATCCAACTGGACTGGAGTTATGGGAGCCAATAGGATTTTTGGTGCTAAAACCACAAAAATCCCAATGTTCGACATCGATGTAGAAGATTATGGAATGCTGTATAGGATGGCTGAAAAAGGTCAAAAGCCAAAAATTAAAGTAGAAGCCCAGTCAAAAATACTTCCTGATGCAAAAAGCTTTAACACGATAGGAATGATTAAAGGAAAAGAAAAGCCTGATGAATATGTCATTCTTTCTGCGCATTTGGATTCATGGGACGGAGCTCAAGGGGCTACAGATAATGGAACTGGTACGCTCACCATGCTTGAGACGATGAGGATTCTGAAAAAGTACTATCCCAACAATAAAAGAACCATTGTAATAGGACTGTGGGGAAGTGAGGAACAGGGATTGAATGGTTCCAGAGGATTTGTAGCAGACAATCCTGAAATTATGAAAGGAACTCAGGCGGTTTTTAATCAGGACAACGGAACTGGTCGCGTGGTGAATATCAGTGGTCAGGGATTCGTAAAGTCCTATGACTATATAGGAAAATGGCTGAATGCTGCTCCTAAAAGCGTAAGAGATAATATCAAAACAGACTTCCCAGGAATGCCTGGAGGTGGAGGTTCTGATCATGCTTCATTTGTTGCAGCAGGTGTACCTGGATTTTCTTTAAGCTCACTGAATTGGGGGTATTTCGGATATACCTGGCACACAACTAAAGATACCTATGATAAGATTGTTTTTGATGAGCTTAAAAATAATGTGATCCTGACAGCTACGTTAGCATATATGGCATCAGAAGATCCTGAATTTACGAGCAGGGAGAGAAGGGTAATGCCACAGGATGAAAAAGGAGAGACCATAAAATGGCCTGAAGCAAAAGAGCCAAGAAGAGATTCTAAAGAATTTAAATAATATAATGAAACCGTCTCAGTACTGAGACGGTTTTTTATTTCGAAACATGATCAAGTAAATCTTGTTTTCCCTGGTATTTGAGAAGTTCCTTGATTTCCGGTATTTTACTTTCTTTTACAATATAAGTTGTACAAATTGAATTATTCATATGCATACTGAAATTCATTCGCGTACCTGTTCTTCTTCCCATCGCAACGGTTCTGGAAGTGTATTCTGAAAAAACAGGAGAGAAATTAGCCAGGCATAAAAGATTTCTCTTTAGCGATTTTAAAAAGTTTGGATAATTCCCATAGTCATCGAGGACTTTAATTTTGAATATTTTCTTACCCAAAGTTGTTCCCCAATAAAACTCTGTTATTGTTCCCAAAATCAGAACACATGGAACAGAAAATAAAATGCTTATAAAAACCACTTTGTGGAATATAAAGTAAAAAATGAGACAGAAAGGAAGCATATCAATCCACTTGGCAAAAAGTCTTTCTGTTTCATTTCCTTTATAACTGGGATTATAAGGAAGGTGATATTCATAAGCATGGTAGATACGATAACCCAACTCATCAAAATATGGAGTAGGTCTGTTAATGATTTTTCTTTCCTTGATTTCTGATATTTTCATATCATTTTTATAAGATCATACTTAGTTGAATTCTTTTTCTTACTTCATCCACTTCTGTAACCTTTACCTGAACATGCTGATGTAATTTTACCACTTCATTCACATCGGAAACAAAACCTTCTTTTAGCTGAGAAATATGAACCAATCCGCTTTCTTTGATTCCCAGATCAACGAAACATCCAAAAGCGGTAATGTTATTGACGATACCGGGAAGGATCATTCCTATTCTCAGATCTTTTACACTTTTTACTTTAGGGTCAAATTCGAATACCTTAGCTGCCTTTCTGGGATCCAGTCCCGGTTTTTCAAGTTCCTTTAGAATATCTTTAATACCCAAAATACCAATATCATCGGTAATATATTTTTCTGGTTGAATTAAAGCGATTTTCTCTTTGTTGGCAATTAATTCATTGGATTTAATTCCAAGATCTTTTGCCATTTTTTCTACAATACCATAAGCTTCAGGGTGTACAGCTGAATTATCTAAAGAATTTTTCCCATTGGTTATTCTAATAAATGCTGCAGCCTGTTGAAAAGCTTTTTCTCCCAATCGAGGAACCTTTTTTAATTGCTTTCTGTCTTCAAAAGCGCCATTTTCAGCTCTGTAATTAACGATATTTTCAGCCATTTTCTCACCAATTCCGGAGACATAACTTAACAATGATTTGCTCGCAGTATTAAGGTTGATCCCTACGGAATTCACACATTTCATAACCGTAGAATCCAGTTCATTTTTCAATTGGGTCTGATCTACATCGTGTTGATATTGCCCGACACCAATAGATTTGGCATCAATTTTAACGAGTTCAGCTAATGGATCTGCCAGTCTTCTTCCTATAGAAACCGCTCCACGAACGGTTACATCATAACTTGGAAACTCCTCTCTGGCAATTTTACTCGCGGAATAAACAGATGCTCCGGCTTCAGAAACCACAAATACCTGTAATGGCTTGTCAAAGGCAATTTTCTTGATGAAAAACTCTGTTTCACGGCTCGCCGTTCCGTTTCCTATAGAAATGGCTTCAATATTATATGCATTAACCATAGAGCGGATTTTTTTCATAGCCATTCCTGATTCATTTTGCGGAGCATGAGGGTAGATGGTTTCGTTATGAAGAAGATCTCCCTTTTCATCTAAACAGACAATTTTACAACCACTTTTATAACCAGGATCAATCGCTAAAATTCTTTTTTCACCTAAAGGAGGTGCCAATAATAACTGGCTGAGGTTTTCAGAGAAAATTTCAATTGCTTTTTTATCTGCTTTTTCTTTAGCCTCCTGTAATGTTTCATTAGAAATAGCGGGCTCCAATAGTCTTTTGTAGCTGTCTTTTATAGCCAGGGCAATCTGTTCAGCGCTTTCATTATTGGATTTGATAATGGCATTCTCTATGAAATCAATAGCCTCTTCTTTATCAATGTCCACATTTACCTTTACAAAACCTTCAGTTTCTGCTCTTAACATGGCTAAAAGTCGGTGAGATGGAGTTCTGTTTAAGCTTTCATCCCATTCAAAATACTGCGCGAATTTTTGAGCTCCCTCTTCTTCTTTTTTAGCCTTAACTACTTTAGAGGAGATGATAGCTTTACGCTGAAATAAACGACGAAGGTTTTTACGGACATACATATTTTCATTGATCCACTCTGCCATAATATCTCGGGCTCCCTGAAGAGCTTCTTCTTCAGAGATGACTTTATCATTTAAATATTTTGACACTGAAGATTGAAGATCATTACTTTTCTGACTCATTATGATCTTTGCCAAAGGCTCTAATCCTTTTTCCTTTGCAGTATCTGCTTTTGTCTTTTTACGTTTCTTAAAAGGAAGGTATAAATCTTCAAGCTCCTGAATATCGAAGCTTTCTTCTATTCTTTGCCTGAATTCTGATGTTAGTGCATTTTGTTCTTCAACAGATTTTAAAATGGTTTCTTTCCTTTTTAAAATTTCTTCGAACTGCTTATTGATTTTTGAAATCTGTTCAATCTGTACTTCATCCAGATTTCCGGTTCTGTCTTTTCTATAGCGGGATATAAAAGGAATGGTACAGTCTTCTGCCAATAGCTCAAGCGTAGCACGGATACTTTTTTCGGAAATATTTACAATCTTCTGGATGAATTCAATATGTGTCATTATGTAAAATTAGACCGCTAAAATACTGACTTTTCCAGGATGATGAAGTAAGGTTTATTTAATACTTTAAATTGGATGCTTTTTTTTGGACTAATTTTTATACGTTATAGAATTCTACCGGGTGGCTGAGGCTCTCGAAGCCACCTTTAACTAAATTTTCTATCTTTATATAAAACATAAAGAAAGCAATGAAAGGATGGTTGTACATATTGCTATGCTCCGATGGTAGCTATTATACCGGTAGTACAAATGATCTGAGAAGGCGGATTTTACAACATCAAAAGGGTGAAGGTGCCAATCATACCCGTAAAAGACTTCCTGTATATCTTATTTATTTTGAAGAGTATGAACAGGTGTATTTTTCCTTCTATCGGGAAAAGAAGGTGCGGGGATGGAGCAGAAAGAAAAAAGAAGCACTGATCAATGGTATGCCGGAACTTTTACCAAAATTGGCAATTGCTTATAGAGATGTAAGAAATGAATCTGATACCGAGATTACCTGATGTGATCCGGGGTCCTCGAGGGCAGAGGTGGCTTCGAGAGCCACCTATTACTATCAATCGTTGGATGCAGAGAAATTCCGAATTACCAATTTTATTACATTTGCAAACTTATGATTTACATTCTTTTGATTATTAATCTATTTTCTTTTGCTGTATTTGGGTTCGATAAAAGGCGTGCTATAAAGCATCAAAGAAGAATTCCGGAAAACACCCTGTTAATTTCAGTATTTCTGGGCGGAACAATTGGTGCGATATTGGGAATGTTGATTTTCAGGCACAAAATTTCTAAAAAATCTTTCTTACTTAAATTTGGACTGATCCTTCTTATTCAAATAGCATTGATTTATTTTTTCAGAAAATATACCTGAGATTATATATCAAGTATGATCTTATAATCGGACTATTAAGCACTTAGAGTTTATATGATAACTTATAGTGTAAGGCCTTAACTCCACTATTTATTTTAACTTTCTCATTATGAATTTGTTAAATAATACATAATCATACTAATTAATTAATTAAAAAACACTATTTTTGCACCCGTAAAAATCATTCATGCAAAACATTAGAAATATTGCGATTATCGCACACGTTGACCACGGGAAGACGACTTTGGTTGACAAGATTATTCATGCTACAAACATTTTCAGAGAAAATCAGGAAAGTGGAGAATTAATAATGGATAATAACGATCTTGAAAGAGAAAGAGGAATTACCATTCTATCTAAAAATATTTCTGTTACTTATAAAGACGTTAAAATTAACGTAATTGATACTCCTGGTCACGCCGATTTTGGTGGTGAAGTTGAGAGAGTTTTAAAAATGGCGGACGGAGTAATTTTGTTGGTAGATGCTTTTGAAGGGCCGATGCCACAAACAAGATTCGTACTTCAAAAAGCTTTGGAATTAGGATTAAGACCATTGGTTGTTATCAATAAAGTTGATAAACCAAACTGTCGTCCGGATGAAGTTCACGATCAGGTATTTGATTTGTTCTTCAACTTAGAAGCTACAGAAGAACAATTGGATTTCCCTACGTTCTATGGTTCTTCTAAACAAGGTTGGTTCAACACTTCATTAGAGCAAACTGAAGATATCTTCCCATTATTAGATGGTATTTTACAATATGTTCCTGAACCTAAAGTTGAGGAAGGAAATTTACAGATGCAAATCGTTTCTTTAGATTATTCTTCTTTCTTAGGGAGAATTGCTATCGGAAAAGTAATCAGAGGTGATATCAAAGAATCTCAATGGATTGGTCTGGCACAGGCTGACGGTAAGGTTTTGAAAGGAAAAGTAAAAGAATTATACGTTTTCGAAGGTCTTGGAAAGAAAAAGGTAAGTGAAGTAAAAGCCGGAGATATCTGTGCTGTAGTAGGTTTCGATGCATTCCAGATTGGTGATTCTTTTGTAGATCTTGAAAATCCTGAACCATTACCAAGAACTTCAATTGATGAGCCTACATTGAACATGACGTTCTCTATCAACAATTCACCTTTCTTTGGTAAAGATGGTAAATATGTAACTTCTAACCATCTAAAGGAAAGATTAACTAAAGAATTAGAGAAGAACTTAGCATTAAGAGTTGAGCAGACTGGTGATGCAAACACTTTCCTGGTTTTTGGTAGAGGTATTCTTCACTTGTCAGTTTTAATTGAAACAATGAGAAGAGAAGGGTATGAAATGACTATCGGACAGCCACAAGTTATCTTAAGAGAAATCGACGGAGAAAAATGTGAGCCTTATGAATCTTTAGTTGTTGACGTTCCTGAAGAATTTGCTTCTAAAGTAATCGATTTAGCGACACAGAGAAAAGGTGACCTTCACATTATGGAAACCAAAGGTGAGATGCAACACATGGAATTCGAAATTCCTTCAAGAGGTTTGATCGGATTGCGTTCTCAAATGTTAACAGCTACTGCGGGTGAAGCTATTATGGCACACCGTTTTACAGAATACAAGCCTTTCAAAGGTGCTATTCCTGGAAGAAGCAACGGGGTGTTAATCAGCAAAACTCAAGGTCCTGCTACAGAATATTCTATCGCTAAATTACAGGATAGAGGTAAGTTCTATGTTGATCCGGGTGAGGAAATCTACGCAGGTATGATCATTGGGGAGCAAAACAAGCCAGGTGACTTAGTTGTAAACATCGTAGAAGCAAAACAGTTAAATAACATGAGAGCTTCTGGAAAAGATAAAGATACAGGTGTTGCCCCGAAAATCTTATTCTCACTTGAAGAATGTATGGAATACATCCAAGGTGACGAAGCGATTGAGGTAACTCCAAACTTCATCAGAATGAGAAAGAAAGTTCTTTCTGAAGAAGAAAGAAAAAGAATGGAAAGATCAGGAAAAGCTTAATAAAAATTCCTTATTATAATAAAAGCCTCGAGAATTCGAGGCTTTTTTATGTTTAAAAAGATACATAATCCATTTTATTATAATATTTTTAAAATTCTAGAAAAAATAATTTAATGTAGTTTTGCAAACTATGAAAATGAGAAATTTAAAACTGGTATTGTTTCTGGGTGTCTTAGCCTCTTGTGGAAGTACCCATACTGTTCAGAATAACACGGTAAAGCCTACCAGAAATCCAAACACAACAAATCCCGTTAAAAATATTCCTAAAGATCTGGTGGTAGTGAATAAACCCAATCCCGTAAAACCTGTTGATGAAGTTTTGAAAGTCATTCTTCCAGCTGTGAACAGAGAATTTCGTGGAGCCTGGATCGCAAGTGTTGCCAATATCAACTGGCCGTCAAGAAATGATCTGTCTATTGATCAACAGAAAGCTGAGGCAATCAGTATGCTCGATATGCTGAAAGATAATAATTTCAATGCGGTTATTTTCCAGGTACGTCCATCAGCAGATGCATTATATACAAGTTCTTTGGAGCCCTGGTCTTATTTTTTGACAGGTGAAACAGGAAGATCACCATATCCCAATTATGATCCTTTACAATTCTGGATTGAAGAGTCACATAAAAGAGGGTTGGAGCTTCATGTCTGGCTAAACCCATACAGAGCACATCATACGAATGGAGGTTCTGTAAACAGTCTGTCAATGGCCAATAAGCTTTCTGATATTGTTGTGAGATTAAAGAATGGAATGTATTGGTTTGACCCGGCAAATCCTAAAACCCAGGGACACGTTTCCAATGTAGTAAAAGATATCGTGACAAGATATGATATAGATGCTGTTCATTTCGATGATTACTTCTATCCTTATGCCACCTATAACAAAGGCGCTGATTTTCCGGATAATGCTACCTGGAGTGCTTATGTAAATAGTGGTGGGACATTATCCAGAGCTGACTGGCGAAGAGATAATGTAAATAAGTTTGTAGAGCGGATCTATAAAGAAATTCATGCTGAAAAAAGTTATGTAAAGTTTGGGATCAGCCCTTTTGGAATTTGGAAGCCCGGATACCCCGAAGGAATTACAGGTTCTTCTCAATATGACGAATTGTATGCTGATGCAAAGTTATGGCTAAATAAGGGCTGGGTAGACTATTTTTCACCACAATTATACTGGCCGATTGATTCTAAGGGACAAGGTTTTGAAGCTTTATTAAATTGGTGGAAATCTGAAAACACAATGAATCGTCATTTATGGCCGGGATTGAACACGGTCGAAATTCGAACGCCAGATCGTCCTAATGAAATTAAAAACCAAATTGAACTTTCCAGACAGATCTTAAAAAGTGATGCCGGAGAGGTTCATTGGAGTATTGCGGGATTAACAAAAAATCCAATGATGCTAAGTACATTGAAGAACGGGCCCTATAAAGAAAAAGCTTTGGTTCCTAAGAGCCCTTGGATTAAAGCTTTACCAATATTGACTCCAACACTATTCATTACGGAGAATGGAAGCTTTGCGCAGGCAAACTGGAGTAGTAAAAATTTGAAAGACGTTTTTCAATGGGTACTGTTTAAGCAGTACAATGGTGTTTGGGAAACAGAAATTTTAACACTGGATACACTTTCAAAAGATATTCCAAAATATAAAGATGGAAAAACACTAAATGCTGTGGCTATAAAAGCAGTAGATAGATTAGGAAATGAGAGTGATTATATGGCAAAGAAAGTAAAATAGTCATTCCATATAAAACATGAGCTATAACAGCTTACAACCCGAAAAAAATAGAAACCAGTTCTAATAAGAATTGGTTTTTATTTTAGAATAACTATAAATTAATAATTTAAATTATTGATTATCAGTTTATTTATAGGGCGTTTTTCTTGTTTTAATTAAAATTAAAAACTTTATCGGAACCATTTTTGCATCATTTTATTCATAATCACTAAAAATAAATATTATGAATACCAACAGACTTTCACCTGCCATTGAAAAAGCTTTAAGCGATCAGATGAATAAAGAAATTCATGCATCACATACATTTCTGTCTTATGGAATTTGGGCCGACGATAAAGGATATCAGGGGATTGCTAATTTCTTATACAGACACGCGCAGGAAGAGAGAAATCATTCGATTAAATTTATGGAGTACGTTTTAAACAGAGGAGGAAAGCCTAAAGTAGATGCTATTCCTGTGCCTCCTGCTGATCCCGAATCCTTAACTGCTTGTTTTGATGGGATCTTTAAACATGAAGTAGATAATACAACTGCAATCTATAAGATTGTTGATCTTTCTTTACAGGAAAAAGACTGGGCAACATGGAATTTTATGCAGTGGTTCGTACAAGAGCAAATAGAAGAAGAAACCTTGGCTCAGAACTTAATTGACAAGTTGAAAATTGCCGGTGGTGATCGTGCAACAGATGAATCTTTATTTACTTTAGATAAAACGTTACAGAATACACCAGATGATGCCCCATTGGCTCAAAATGCTACAGGCTCAAATCCTTAACAGTAAAATAGAAATCATAGAAATCTGCCAAACTTTTGGCAGATTTTTTTATTATGAAACTCGTCTTAAAATCACTATCTTTGCAAACTTATAATTCAAGGTGCTTGATTTAAAATTTTAATGATTGAAGATATATAAACCTTGAAGTCAGAATAGAACATTAAACTTTGAATAGAACAATATGAAATGTGGAATCGTAGGCTTACCGAATGTTGGTAAATCAACTCTTTTTAACTGTTTGAGCAATGCAAAAGCCCAGTCAGCCAATTATCCTTTCTGTACTATAGAACCGAACTTAGGAACGGTATCTGTACCGGATCAAAGATTATTTGAGTTGGAAAAATTAGTAAACCCAGAGAGAGTTTTACCGGCTGTTGTGGAAATTGTAGATATTGCAGGTTTGGTAAAAGGAGCGAGTAAAGGAGAAGGTTTAGGAAACCAGTTCTTAGCAAACATTCGCGAGTGTGAAGCGATTATACATGTTTTAAGATGTTTTGAAAATGGAAACATTATTCACGTAGAAGGTTCTGTAGACCCTATGAGAGATAAGGAAATTATCGACATTGAACTTCAATTAAAAGATCTTGAGACTGTTGGAAAAGCAGTTGAGAAGGCTAAAAAGTTTATTAAATCTGGAAAAAAAGAAGATATTCTTACCTATGAGACTCTTCAGAATTTACAGAAGTTTTTAGAAGATGGAAAAAATGCAAGAGAATTTCCTTTAAATGATCAGACAAAAGGGATCATTGAAGATGTTCAGTTGTTGACAAATAAGCCGGTTCTTTACGTTTGTAATGTTGATGAAAATTCAATTAAAAATGGAAATGAATGGATTGCTAAAATCGATGAGATGGCCCAAAAAGAGGGTTCTGAGATTGTTGTTTTAGCTGCTCAGATTGAAGCTGATATCAATGAATTGGAAACTTTTGAAGAAAGAGAGATTTTCTTGGAAGAATTAGGTTTGGAGGAACCAGGTGTTAATCGTTTGATCAGAAAAGCATATGACCTGTTGAAACTTCAGACTTATTTTACGGCTGGAGTTAAAGAAGTAAGAGCATGGACAATAGGACAAGGATGGACAGCTCCTCAGGCTGCTGGAGTGATCCATACTGATTTTGAAAAAGGATTTATCCGTGCAGAAGTTATTAAATATAACGACTATTTAAGCTATGGCTCTGAAGCTAAAGTAAAAGAAGCAGGAAAATTATCTGTAGAAGGAAAAGAATACATCGTACAGGACGGTGATATTATGCACTTCAGATTCAACGTATAAAGAATATTAAAGTTATAGTAATTAAAAAAACGCTTTCATGAATTTGGGAGCGTTTTTTGTATGCAATGATCATACAAAATATTCAAAGAAGGGTAATAGATGGAGAATAGAATATTAAAAAAAATACCATTCTAATTAAAGAATGGTATTTTTTTAATAGTATTTTTATTAAGGCTCTATTGTTGGTCTGCATTGTAATTGAGCGCAACTTATTGATATTCTTTTACAGCCTCCTGTAGCAGGATCGATGCAGTCAAGTAATCCACCTGTAATGCTTCTCAATTCTCTTTTACTCAGTTTTTTTCCATTTTGATTTTTCATAGTAAGGATTTTTAGTTAAAAATTAAGTGGAATAAAGTTTATTTTAAATAACACTTTATATAGGATTGTTTTTATAGTTTTTTATAAATAAATTTTTAAAAGGATTGTTCGGTAACAGTCTTTTATACTGGATCAATTCCTGGGCGACATTCTTTTTGTGCACAACCTACAGCAATAGTAGTACAACCATTTGGATAATCTGGAAGTGGAGGATCACAAGGGTAAGTAGGGCATGCAATAGGTTGCTTGCAATCCAGCATCCCGCCAACAATTGTTTTTAATTCTTTTTTTGTTAGTTTTTTCCCCTTTTGTAGGTTTTGATTTTTCATGTTAATGATTTTTAGTAGGTTAGATAAAACTAAGGTAGGAAAAATAATTAGTTTTATGTCACTTTTGAAGGATTAATTTAGTTGTAAATAATAAAAAAGGATTTTGTTTTAATGAAACAATGGGTAATTAATTAAATAATAAAAAATGCCACTCAATAGTGGAGTGGCATTTTCTTATAATCTTTTTTATCTTATGGAATCAATCCCGGACGACAGTCAATCTCAGCGCAGCCATTTGAAAATACTCTGCAGCCATTTGTTTTTGGATCGCGGCATTGCATTAATCCACCTGTAATTACTCTCAGTTCTTTTTTGTTCAGTTTTTTTCCTTTTTCAAGGTTTAGATTTTTCATAATATTGATTTTATAAGTTAGTTAAAATGGTCGTAAATAATTAAAGGATTTAATTTAATGGTTCAATAGGATCAGGCCTGCATTCTGGTTCCGCGCAAAATGCCCCGACTCTTTTACAGCTTCCTGTAAACGGATCAATACATATCATTCGTCCACCAGTAATTACTCTCAATTCTTTTTTGTTCAGTTTTTTTCCTTTTCCAAGGTTTAGATTTTTCATATTATAAATTAATAAATTTGTTGATAACGAATGTATTAAAAATAATTCAATGTATCTCGCGTTTTTATGAATAATATTTATTTTTTATACGTTTTTCCGTTTGTATATGTAAGTGTGTTAGGGTTTTATAAGATTTATGAATAAAAAAAGCCACTCATTACGAGTGGTTGTATAAAAAAATATCAATTTTAAGGAATATATCTACATTGAAATTCCGCACACTGGCGTCCATAAGCAATACACTGATTAGTGTCAGGATCTATACACATTTGCAGACCACCGGTAATTGTTCTTAACTCTCTTTTGTTTAATTTTTTCCCTTTTTGTAAATTTTGATTTTTCATGATAATGAGTTTAATAGATTAGTTTAAATCTAAGTTATAAAAAAATACTTATTATATCACATTATTATGAAAAATATTTATTTATCGCAATAAAGTAATCAAATTCAATATTTACGTAACTTTATATATTTGAATTTTACAAATTCGTGATTATGGAAAAAATTGTTCATGCTTCATTAGAAGATTTCTATAAAGAAATGACGGCTAAGCTTGGGAAAGATCTGGAAAGTATTTTTCCAAAAGGTTTACATAAAGATATAGGCCATTTTAATGTATTTGATATAGCACAAACGATCGAAAAAGCAAGAACAACTTCTGAAATGCCTTATAATAGAAGGAAATATTATAAAATAAGTCTGATCCGCGGACGCAATAGAGCTGAATATGCTGATAAAGTAATCGCCATAAAAAATAATGCGTTATTATTTGCTACACCAAAAGTTCCTTATCACTGGGTTCCCGAGGATCCCAATCAGTCAGGTAGTTTTTGTGTATTTACAGAGGATTTTTTTATTAAAGATAAATCGCACAATTCCCTTGAAGATCTCCCAATATTTCAGCCGGGAGGATTTCCTTTATTTGAAATTGATGATGAGCTCGCCAATGAAATAGAGATGCTTTTTAAGAAAATAAAAAATGAAATAGAATCTGACTATATTTTTAAATATGATCTCATCAGAAACTATGTATTGGAACTTATTCATTACGGGCAGAAATTACAACCGGCAACTAAATTATCAACATCTAATGATGCTTCATTAAGGGTGGTTTCATTATTTATAGAACTATTGGAACGGCAGTTTCCAATCGAATCCTACGATCAGAGGTTGCAGCTAAAAACAGCAAAAGACTATGCCGACAGGCTTGCCGTGCATGTTAACTATCTAAATAAAAAACTTAAGGAAAATACAGGTAAAACAACAACAGAATTTATTGCTGACCGGCTTATTCAGGAAGCTAAGATATTACTGAGACAAACTACATGGAATGTTTCCGAAATATCATATGCTCTCGGTTTTGAGGAGATCGCTCATTTTTCAAACTTTTTTAAGAGAAAAACATCTTTCAATCCATTGCAGTTTCGCTCTTGATTTGAATTTTGCAAATATAAGATTGATTGAAGCAAACATCGACACTCTTAAATATCTGAACTTTGTCCCATTAAAAATAACAAAAAATGAATCCAAAAACAAAAATCGCATTAGTAACCGGCGGAAGTCGTGGAATAGGAAGGAATTCAGCGCTTAGAATTGCTGAAAAAGGGCTTGATGTTATTATAACTTATAAAACCAGTAAAGAGGAAGCTGATACAGTCGTTAATGAGATCAAAGCATTAGGAAGAAAAGCTGTTGCTTATCAGCTGGATACGAAAGATATAAAAAGTTTTGATGCTTTTGTACAAAATGTGACTAATCATTTACAGGAGAATATGGGAAGTACAAACATTGATTATCTTATCAATAATGCAGGCACAGCTTTGTATTCACCCATTTCAGAAACTACAGAAGAACAGTTGGACGATATTGTTGACATCCATTTTAAAGGTGTGTTTTTCCTTAGTCAGAAGTTTTTACCTTTTATAAATGAAGGTGGAGGAATTATCAATATTTCTTCAGGACTTGCCAGAGTGGCTTTACCAGGATCTTCAGTATACGGATCAATGAAAGCTGGGGTAGAAATGCTTACAAAGTATATGGCAAAAGAATTAGGTCCTAAAAAGATCAAAGCGAACGTTGTTGCTCCTGGAGCTATAGAGACGGATTTTGGTGGTGGCAGAACCAGAGATAATAAAGAAGTTAACACATTGGTTTCAAATATTACCGCTCTGGGCAGAGCAGGACTTCCTGAAGATGTTGGTGGAGTGGTAGCCTTCTTATGTACCGATGATGCAGGTTGGATAACCGGACAGAGAATTGAAGTTTCCGGAGGAATGGCATTGTAATAAGAAATATAATAAGAACATTCAGTAAGAACTTTTAGAAATAGAATAGAATAAAAAAAGCAGTGGATTTTTCTACTGCTTTTAAATATTTTTCAATAATACATTTACGATACTTGTGATATAGTTCCAGCTTTTCTGAGGCTCCTTCAAAAATATAAATATAGCAGTAGGTATTGCTGAAGAGAACTCAAGAAAAAGAGCAAAAAGAGGAAGAAGAAGATATAATGAGAAATGATGCTTGAATTTAAACTTAATTCCTGATGTTAAGGATTTAAAAGCATTTATTACTTTCTCTCTGTAGTGATAGAAAATAAGCAGATCTAAAAGGATATAAAAAGAAAGACGAAAAGCAAAAGCATTTGCCATTTGCTTTGGCATAATTGTTAGGTCTATTATTAAAATATTAGCAGCAATAGGAAGAAACAATAATGCACCTAATAGAACTGTTCTGTTAAACAATAAGAAAATGGCACATAATATTTGAGATACACCTATAAAGTAAGAAAAAGGTTGGAAACTGAATAGGTACCAACCCACTTTCATTAGGTTTAGATCTTTTATAGGCTGTAAAAGCTCATTTTCATTTAAACCAAACTGTCCATCTGTTAATTTAGAATACCCATAACGAATAAAGGTATAAGCCAATAAGAATCTTATGACTAGTATAAAATAATCAAATATTTTAGCTTTGTTTAAATTGAGGGCTTTCATGTGGTGGTTATTTGTTTGGATTAAATTTTCATGAGATGTTCGATTGCTTTTTCTAAAGTTTCCTCTTTTTTAGCGAAGCATAATCTGATCACATTTTCGTTCAGTTTATTTTTGTAGAAAGAAGAGAAAGGAACACTAGCCACTTTATGGGTAATCGTTAATTCACTTGCAAATTCAAAATCATTTTTATCAGATATTTTATCATATTTCAATGCTTGAAAATAGGTTCCTTCACAATCAAGCAATTCAAATGAAGTATTGGCCAGTCCTCGTCTTAGGAAATCTCTTTTTTCCTGAAAAAATTCGTTCAGATAATTGTAATGATCATCATTTTTCATGTATTCTGCTAACGCAAGCTGAATAGGTGTGTTTACACAAAAAACATTGAACTGATGTACTTTTCTGAATTCATCCGTTAATGCCTTCGGGGCAGCACAATATCCTACTTTCCAGCCCGTAACATGGAAAAGTTTTCCAAATGAAGCGACCAGGAGACTTCTTTCTTTCAGTTCAGGATACTTGCAGATACTTAAATGCTGCTTTCCATCAAATACAATATTTTCATATACTTCATCACTCAAAATAAGTATTGATGTATTTTTTACAATACTGATGAGTTCCTGAATATCTTTTTCTTTTAATATCTTTCCTGAAGGGTTATTAGGATTATTTAGGATGATCATTTTTGTTTTTTCACTGATCAGCTGCCTCACCACATTCCAATCAATTTCATAATCGGGAGCTTTCATTTCAAAACGTTTTACAACTCCTCCAAAAAGTTCTACAGTGGGTTCGTAGCAGTCATAGGCGGGTTCAAAAATAATTACTTCATCATCTCTTTTAATAAAGGTAGCAATGGCGGTAAAAATAGCCTGCGTTCCGCCAGCGGTAATTGTAATTTCAGAATCAGGATGATAAATAGCCTGGTGACTGTTTTCAATTTTTCGGGCAATTTCCTCTTTTAGTCCCATAATACCTCCTAAAGGAGCGTATTGGTTAAATCCTTTTTTTATAAATTCATCTACATAGTTCAGAAGTTCATTGTCAGGCATAAAATCAGGAAATCCTTGAGATAGATTGATTGCCTGGTTTTCATTAGCCAATTGAGTCATCTGGCTGAAAATTGTAGTTCCGATATCAGAAAGCTTGGAAAAAGGAAGTTGTATCATTGATGGTATTTTATGTACACCGAATTTAATTTATTTTTTTCAATAGTAAAATAAGAAGTTATAAAAAGCTACCCCAAAAGGGTAGCTCTGTTTTTGGATTTCAAAAGGATTTATTTTGAAATAAGTAATTTCTGAGAGTTCGTTTTATTGTCGGTTTTAATTTCAACAATATAACTTCCCTGAATAAGATTTTGAGTATTTAGTTTTATATTTTGACGGCCGCTTTCTAAAGTTTCGGATTTTTCCAAAACTGTTTTTCCGGACATATCAATTATTCTCACAGAAACAGAGCCTCTCGCTGATAGATTTGTTTGAACATCTACATAGGCTTTGGCTGGGTTAGGAACTAATTTGTAGTCATTATTTGTGGCAAGTTCTGCTTTGCCAATTGCTTTAATGTCGATTTGAGGGGGTGTATTCGCTGTATTAATTTCTTTTGAGGGTACGCTGGCTTTCGAATAACAGAAAGTAAAGCATCGTGTACATAGTGTTAATTTTCCTTGTTTTTCGGTTACGCATATGGTGTAAGTACCAGAATTGGCATACGTATGTGTTAACGCTGATAAAGTATACGCCGATGATGTTCCATCACCCCAGGTTACTGTATAGGTACTTCCAGGGCTGGATGGTGTAGATACTAAAATTGGATTATTAAGCGTTAACTTTACAGATGCTGTATTGGTGTTGCTACCAAATATAGTCTCTAATTTAAAATCAGCAGAACATCCATCGCATGATTTAATACAGATATTATCGTACCATACCCTCTCACCAATATTGGAAGTATAGTCAGGAGTGATCATTGCAGCGGTAGAATTATTCATAACATTATTGAATTCTGTCCATACTCCCCCTGCTATGCTCCATGTTCCTTCTGCATTACTTGGAAAGGCTGAGGCTGTAGCATTAGCTATTGGAGCACGTACGCGAACCCAGCCGCTATTTGGAGTTACCGTAATATTGGCAGTAAATGTTATGATCTTATCACCTGCCATAATATGAATAGCAGGGTGGATAGGAGCTCCAAAGTTCCCGTCTTTTTCGAGATAAAAATCAAAATACAGGCATTGACCCAAAAAGCGTTGACCTAAATTTTTAAAATCAGTGGTATTGATAAAAAATGAACCCCCCGACTGATCTTCTAAGGCGAGATATTGGGAATTGTCAAATGTATTAGGGCTGCCGCTTGAAGCAAGAACATTTCCGTTGGGATATGGAGCAGTATTCCAATTTCCCTGGGGATTGGTGGTGCTGTTGAAATCGGAACAGGGACTTTGTGCTTTAAATAAAAGAGATCCGAGTAATAGATAGATTAAAAAAAAATATATTCTTGTCATTATATAATATTGATTTTATAAATCAAAAACCAAGAAAAACTTTAGTATTAATAATTTGTGTATTGAGCTCCTGATAAAAGTATAACGATATTAATTATCATAATATATTGATTTAATAAGTGTTCTTATTTCATTAGTAAGTGTAATGTAACTTCCCTTAATTGTGACTAATTGAGTGCTTTTTGAACGAAATTGAGTATTTTTAGATATATAAATCTCCCCACTAAATTATTTAATGGAGAGATCTGTATTCTAAAAGAACTATTTAACCTAAAGTAAAAGGAGTATGGCTAGTAAGCAGGAATAGATGACTATGCTATTTATAAAAAATCTGACATCCCTTGTAATTATTCCATATGTTCAATTTTATTTAGAAAATCATTTTTCTTACGTACTGAGACATCCAAAACAGAATTATCCGTCATAATAACCTGACCACCTTTTCCTTTTATATATTCTTTTAAATGACTGAGATTAATAAGGTGTTTATGATGTATTCTGAAAAAATTATAATCCGCTAGAAATTCTTCAAATTCATGCAGCGTTTTAGATACTATAATCTTCGTCTTATCACTCATATAAAAAGTTGTATAGCTGGAATCGGCTTCGCAACGTACAATATCAGTAATATTAGTTAATTTAAAACCCTGCAAAGTAGGAAGGCTGATTTTATTTTGATTAATTGCTGTTGTGGAGCTTTTATTTTTTTTATTGATTTCTAAAGCCTTATTAACAGCCATAATAAAATCCATCTTTTTTATCGGTTTCAGGAGATAATCTGTGGCACCGTTTTTTATAGCCTGAATTGCAAAATGCTCAAAAGCAGTTATAAAAATGATCTGAGAATTGATTTCTCTAAACTTTGAGAGCAGGTCGAATGCCGTCCCATCTTTTAACTGAATATCTAAAAACAGTATGTCCGGAGCATTCTTTATAAGATTAATATATGCTTCTTCTACGCTTGAAGCCTGAAATGAAATCTGAATATCCGGAAATTCATTCTTAAGCAAAAGAGAAATATAATCTCTTCCGTCTTGTTCGTCATCAATGATGCAGACTTGTACTTTCGTTTTCATAAGGAGTCATGTATAGTTTTATTTGTGTACCTGATTTTTGCTCTTTTTCAAAAAGATCATTGAGTTCTAAAGTTATATTAGTCTCAAAAAGCTGCCTGAATGTTTCAATTCTTTTTTGAGATAATTTTACACCAAAAGAATTGGCCTTTGCAGTAGATTCTGGTTTGCTTCCTATTCCGATACCATTGTCTTCGATTGTAATGCAAAGTAATGAATCAACATAGTCAAATAGGATATGAATAAATCCTTTTCTGTCTTTTAAACTGGAGATTCCATGCTTTATAGCATTCTCAACAAAAGGCTGAATCAAAAGGGAAGGAATGATCCAATTTTCATTTACGGTATTGGAAACTATTATCTTATAATCAAACTGCTCTTTTAGCCGGAGTTTTTCCATATGTAAATAAAGTGAAAGATACTCGGTTTCTTCTTTAATCGGCATAAAAGTTTTTTCTGAATAATGCAGTGTTTTTCTGATCATTTGAGAGAAAATGTCTAAATAATTTTCTGTCTCAACATAATCTTTTTTATATAATAAAAACTGAATGGAATTAAGGCAGTTGTAAATGAAATGGGGATTTATTTGTGCCTTAATAGCCTGTAGCTCAAGCTCGGCAATTTTCTTTTCATAATACAGTGTTTCCAGTTTTTTGTTTCGTTTCCTTTGAAAGTATAATGTGATTAATGAAAAAATTGAGGAACCGATAATGATGATCACTAAAAGTTTAAACCACCAGGTCTGCCAGAATTTGGGATTAATTTCAAAACTAAGATCGGTAGAAGAGTAAGACTGCTTTCCATTATAACCCAGTCCGAAAACTTTAAAAGTATATTTTCCCGGTGGAAGGGCATTGAATGTAATTTTAGATGAATTACTGATTTGCCACTCATCATTCAGACCCTCAACTTTATATTTGTAGCTTACCTTTCCCTGAGAAGTATAATCGAGAAAACTTACGTCAAAAGTCACCGTATTTTCTGGGGTCTGACCTATAATTTTACGATTGAGATTAAATATTTCCCGATCTCCAATCGTAACAGAATTAACGATTACTTTCTTATTGATAAATTTTGGTTGTGCCAGCAGGTTGTTAATAGGGAGAATGGCTAAACCTTTTGATGTTCCTGCAAAAATAGTGTCGTCTCTTATTACGCATCCAGCGACTACATTAGATGGGAGTCCGTCTGTCTGGGTGAAATTGTTGATCTTAATATGGGCTCCTTTTATTTCAACCCTGCTTAATCCTGAATTGGTACTGGCCCAGAAAATATTTTCGTTTTCAACTTCGATCTTTTTTATCTGATCAGTAGATAAGCCGTTTTTTTCAGTTATTCTTCGTATAATTTTTTTATTGTTGAAAAACACAATGCCATTAAGGTTGGTAGATCCTACATATATGTTGGATTTGAGCTTTTTAATGTCTGTGAAATAATACCCTTCCAGAAATAAGATCTTCTTTTTTGTTTTAACATTCAGCTTATATAAATCTTTAAAGTCACCTACAAAAATACTGTCTTTGTCGTAGGATAAGGCGTTGTAAGTCCTTTCATTAAGCAACTTAAATTTACGATGAGTAGTAAAATTATAAACTGTAAGGCTTTCAGAAGAACAAATAAGTACAGAATCATCAGTGTAAGGCAAAATACTCTTTAAACTGTAATCTCCCAGATGATTTATTTTGTGGGTAAGCGTATTGTATTGAATAACACTTAGATTAAATCCGAAAATAATCATATTTCCTTTTGAAAATATACTTTTAGTTTCTGTTTTTCTGTTTTTTTCAAGGACAAGATCCTTTATAGTATTGGATTTTAAAATACCACTTTTTGCTTCATTATATCCTAAAACAATATTTTTGCCATTTTTTCCTATAGCCGTTATGAAAGATGAGTTATTTTTTACAGGCAAATGAATGTAATTATTGAAAAACTTTTCTGTAATAAAATAAATGCCGTTATTTTTTGTTGAAAACCAAACGTTATTATCCCGGTCTATCATAATATGATTCATGACAAAGTCATCCATAAGCTTTAAAGGATGGGAAAGATTCCCCTCCTGCAACGTCTGTTTATAATAAATGACACCCCCTTTATCCAGACAAAGCCAAAGTCTGTAATTCTTGTCTATAACAAGTTGATGAATCTTTTCACGAATAGAAAAAGACTGAATTTTTTTTAAATAATATTTATTACTTCTCTTATAAATTTCCACCTTATTATTAAGGTTTGCAACAAAATAATCCCCCCTTCTATAGATAGTCATTTTAGGCATTGAAACACTACAAAGTGTTTTCTTTTTGGTGAGAATGTTATAAGCGACTATCTTATCACGATCGTTAGTTACATAAAGTAAGTGATTGGCAGTGTCGTAAGAGAATGCAAAATATTTGTCCATTAATGGCAGACCCTTATCTATAAATAGTGGAATCGCTTTTACCTTTCCATGTCTGTATAGAAAAATTTCTTTGGGATTGTCATAATTGTATGTGAAAAGTGAATCTCCACTGCTATAACTTGATGATATATGAGTAAGCTTTTTAAGCTCTTTATTGTAATCTGAGTTGATAACTTTTCCATCTTTTAGATAAGCGAAATCAGTTAAATAAGGCATAATGAAATTTTCTCCGTTAGACAGAGGGTTACACCCCAAAACATCAATGTTCTTAAGTCCGTTTTTTTTACTGAACTGCTTGAATTCCCTTCCGTCAAATCTGAACAGTCCATTGTCACTACCAATCCAGATAAAGCCCTTGTTATCCTGATTGATCGTATAGGTAGTGGAACTATTCAGTCCATCCTCTTCACTATAATTTACCAATCCCGGGATCTGGCTAAAAGAGATAAAAGGAAAGAATAGTATTAATAAAAATATAGAGAAATCACATAGGTTTTTCACTTAATATTGAATAATGGCGTAAATATAAAATTTGCTTGACAATAATGCAATACATATTAGATAATATTATTAAAAAATGAATTAGAAAAATTCGGATAATTTTGATCATTTTCGTACTTTTGTATGTTTGCTGAAATAACTTATGTCACAAGAAATAAATCCAATCTATTCTGAAGATAATATCAGAACCCTCGATTGGCAGGAACATATTCGTTTGCGCCCCGGTATGTATATCGGAAAGCTCGGAGATGGTTCTTCTGCTGATGATGGTATTTACATTTTGCTTAAAGAAATTCTCGACAACTCTATTGATGAGTTCAGAATGAAATCAGGTAAGAGAATTGAAATAAAAGTAGATGACGGTAAGGTAACTGTCCGTGATTTTGGACGTGGGATTCCATTAGGAAAAGTTGTGGATGCAGTGTCCAAAATGAATACCGGAGGTAAATACGATAGCAAAGCTTTCAAAAAATCTGTTGGTTTAAATGGTGTTGGTACCAAAGCAGTAAATGCACTTTCTGAATATTTTAAAGTAAGGTCTTTTCGTGAAGGAAAGATGAAGATAGCAGAATTTTCGCGAGGAATTATTTCGGAAAATCACGATGAAAAGGATACTTCAGATCGAAATGGTACTGAAATTTCGTTTGTTCCAGATGGAGAGATATTTCTTCATTTCAAATACAGAAAAGAGTATATCGAAAGAATGCTCAGAAACTATGCGTATCTGAATCCGGGACTTAAAATTATCTTTAACGGGGAAACCTATTATTCAGAAAATGGTCTTAAAGATTTATTGGAAGAAGAATTGGAAGGCGAAATTCTTTATCCGATCGTTCATTTAATGGAGGAGGATATTGAACTTGCTATTACCCATTCGGACAGATCACAGACTGAAACTTATTTTTCATTCGTAAACGGTCAGAATACGACTCAGGGTGGTACCCATCTTAATGCTTTCCGTGAGGCATATGTAAAAACAATACGTGAGTTTTTTAATAAAAATTTCGATGCATCAGATATTAGAAAGTCTATTATTGCAGCAATTTCCATTAATGTAGAAGAACCTGTTTTTGAATCTCAGACAAAAACTAAATTAGGTTCCAATGATATGGGACCGAATGGTCCGACAGTAAGAACGTTTATTATTGATTTTTTAAAAAGTAAACTTGATAACTTCCTGCATAGAAACCCTGAGATTGCAGAGGCAATTCAACGGAAAATTTTAATTTCAGAAAGAGAAAGAAAAGAACTTTCAGGAATTCAGAAACTGGCCAGAGAAAGAGCAAAAAAAGTATCGCTTCACAATAAAAAGCTTCGTGATTGCAGACAACACTATAATGATCAAAAAGCAGAAAGAAAAGGAGATACACAGATCTTCATTACTGAGGGAGATTCAGCATCCGGATCAATTACTAAATCAAGAGATGTTGAAACCCAAGCCGTTTTTTCATTAAAAGGGAAACCATTGAACTGTTATGGCTTAACAAAAAAAGTAGTGTATGAAAATGAAGAATTTAATTTATTACAAGCTGCTTTAAATATTGAAGAGAGTCTTGAAGACTTAAGATATAACCATGTTATCATTGCAACCGATGCCGATGTTGATGGGATGCATATCCGTCTTTTAATGATTACATTCTTTTTACAGTTTTTCCCCGACTTGATTAAGAATGGACATCTTTATATTCTTCAAACCCCATTATTCAGGGTCAGAAATAAAAAAGAGACAAGATATTGCTACAGTGAAATGGAGCGGGTAAAAGCCTTAAATGAATTAGGAAAGAACCCGGAAATTACCCGATTTAAAGGATTGGGAGAGATTTCACCTGATGAATTTAAACACTTTATAGGCAAAGATATTCGTCTTGAACCTGTAGTCGTTGGAAAAGATCAGACCATTGAACAGCTTTTAGAATTTTATATGGGTAAAAATACACCGGACAGACAGGTTTTTATTCTTGAAAATCTAGTGGTAGAAGATGGCGATATTGATAGCAGAGAAATTATAAACGAAGTAGAAAGTTAAAATGATCCCTCCAAAAACTTTCTAACCAAAATTAAGATAACCTAAAAAGAAACAGACTTTAACGAAAACACAAATACTAATGAGATTAAGTAACCGCAATAAGGCGCCGGGTTATAACTTTATTAATACGCTATTAATAATGATGTTAATGGGCGGAATTGTAGCCTTCTTTTTAGAAGAATATAGATTTGAAATTTTAGGGTCAGAAAGCTATTTATTAATCATTATCCCATTGATGATGCTATGTGCTTTCTACCTTACAGGAAGACAGATCTTTGAATACGATAGCGATGGAGAAGCTCTCAATTTCAAGAACCGGAATATCCTTCCATTTTTGAGTAAACCGTTGAGTGATGAGTTTCCAAAGTATAAATTAATAAAATATGAAATAGTAAATCTACTTTTTATAAAAAGACTATATGTCACCATTTCAAGTAAGAATACAGGTTCAACAATGTTGAAGTATGAAATTTCTTATTTAACGACAAAAGAAGTAAACGATTTAAAATTTTCTTTAAATAAAGTAGTAAAAGCTAATAACGAGAAAAAACGTTAAAACAAATAATGACAGAAGAAAATTCGCATGAAGGTGAGAGCTTAAAGAAAGTTTCCGGACTTTATAAAGACTGGTTTCTGGACTATGCTTCTTACGTGATTTTAGATAGAGCAATTCCATCAGTTTATGATGGATTAAAGCCGGTTCAAAGAAGGATTATGCATTCCATGCGGGAGCTGGAAGACGGACGTTATAATAAGGTAGCTAATATTGTAGGGAATACCATGAAATATCACCCACATGGTGATGCATCAATTACAGATGCAATGGTACAGATCGGGCAGAAAGAACTTCTGATAGATACCCAGGGAAACTGGGGTAACGTTTTTACTGGAGATTCTGCAGCTGCTGCCAGATATATTGAAGCAAGATTAACCCCTTTTGCTCTTGAAGTTGTTTTCAATCCTAAAACCACAGAATGGTCTAAATCATATGACGGCAGAAATAATGAACCCATTGATTTGCCGGTAAAATTTCCTTTGCTTTTGACACAAGGGGTAGAAGGTATCGGGGTAGGACTGTCGACCAAAATACTTCCACATAACTTTAATGAACTGATCAATGCTTCTGTTGCTCATCTTAAAGGTAAAAAGTTCGAGTTGTTTCCAGATTTCCTGACAGCAGGATACTTGGATGTTTCGGAATATAATGATGGACATAGAGGTGGAAAAGTAAGAACAAGAGCCAGAATAATACAGACAGATAAACATACATTAGTTATTTCTGAACTTCCTTTTTCTAAAACGACAAGCGACCTGATAGATTCTATCTTAAAAGCCAATGAAAAAGGAAAGATCAAGATCAAAAAAATTGAAGATAATACTTCAGATACAGTAGAAATTCTGATCCATTTGCATAATGATGTATCGCCAGATAAAACAATTGATGCTTTATATGCTTTTACAGACTGTCAGGTTACAATTTCTCCCAATGCATGTGTAATTGTAGGAGATAAACCAATGTTCCTGAATGTTTCCGAAATTTTAAGAATGAATACGGAACATACGGTTTCGTTATTAAAAAAGGAACTGGAGATCGAGCTTCATGAATTGCAGGAAAGCTGGCATTTTTCTTCACTGGAAAGGATCTTTATTGAAAATAGGATCTATCACGATATTGAAGAAGTAGAAACCTGGGAAGATGTTATAAAAACGATTGATATAGGTTTAAAACCTCATACAAAACATCTTTTAAGGGTGGTAACTGAAGAAGATATTTTAAAATTAACCGAGATCAGGATCAAGAGAATTTCAAGATTTGATTTAGATAAATTTAAAGAAAACATTGCAGCTCTTGAGGGTAAGATAGAGTTGGTAAAGCATAATTTAGCCAATCTTATTGCTTATGCAATTGAATATTATTTAAATATTCAGAAAAAATACGGTAAAGACAGACAGAGAAGAACAGAACTTAGGATTTTTGATACTATTGATGCGACTAAAGTGGCTGTGGCTAATGAAAAATTCTATGTCAACCGTGAAGAAGGGTTTATTGGAACATCATTAAGAAAGGATGAATATTTGTTCGACTGTTCGGATATTGATGATATCATTACCTTCAGAAAAGACGGAAGCATGAAGATCGTTAAAGTGGAGGCTAAAACATTTATAGGGAAAGACCTTTTACACGTTGCGATCTGGAAGAAAAATGATAAAAGGACGGTTTATAATATGATCTATCGTGAAGGTAAAGAAGGACCATATTATATGAAACGTTTCTCTGTAACAGGAGTAACGAGAAATACCGATTATCCATTGGCTTCAGATAAAAAAGGTTCGGAGATGCTTTACTTTTCTGCAAATCCAAATGGAGAGGCAGAAACAGTTACAGTCCTTTTGAAACCGAATCCAAGAATCAGAAAAAATAAAATGGATATCGATTTCTCTGAATTAGCGATTAAAGGACGTGATTCTAAAGGAAATCTGGTAACCAAATATTCAGTTAAAAAGGTAGATCTTAAGGAAGAGGGTATTTCTACGCTGGCTCCAAGAAGGATCTGGTTTGATGACACGGTAAGAAGATTAAATGCTGATGGAAGAGGAACTTTATTAGGAAGCTTTAAAGGGGATGATAAAATCTTAACGATCAATTCTAATGGTGAAGCGAAATTAGTAAGTTTTGACCTTGGAAACCGCTTTGATGATGAGTATCTGATTTTAGAGAAGTGGCGACCACAACAACCTGTAACCTGTATTTATTACGATGGTGAAAAGGATATGTATTTCATTAAGAGATTTTTATTGGAAAATAATACCAATCCACAGAATTTCATGCCATCGGAACATAGCAAGTCATTTGTTGAAAATGTGATTGTGGCAAATGGATCTACGGCGGAAATTGTTTTTGCTAAGGAAAAAGGAAAAGAACGTGATCCTGAAACAGTGAATATAGACGAATTTATAATGGTGAAGGGTATAAAAGCGATAGGAAATCAATTCACCAAGTTTAAGGTAAAAGCGATCAATGTTGTCTTACCTGAAATCGAAGAGGAAGAGCCTGAAGTATATGAAGAACCGGAACCTACAGAAGGGATTGATGAAGATGGAGGTATCATCGGAGACCTGTTTGAGAGTGATGATAGTGAAAATTAAACATTAAAAATTATTATGAGTATAGTTGTCTTAATCATTATAGCTGTTACATGTATCATAAGCTACATGGGACTTAATAATGTGAGTTTATTTGAAAAATATAAATTTAATGTTGCTGCAATCGCAAACCGAAAGGAATACATTAGATTAGTAAGCTCTGCTTTTTTACATGCAGATTTTATGCACTTGTTTTTCAATATGTTATCTCTGTACTTTTTTCAGGGGGCAGTAATTAGCTTCTTTGGGGAAATAGGCTTTTTAGTCATTTATTTTGGCTCGATGCTTCTTGGTAATTTATTTAGTCTTTTAATTTATAAGAATCAACCCTGGTATTCTGCTATTGGAGCTTCGGGTGCGGTTTCAGGAATTATTTTTGCAGCTATTGCAATGGCTCCGAATGAAATTAGTGTGAACTTTTTACCAGGTTGGCTTTTTGGAACATTATATTTCGGTTATTCTGTTTATATGATGTTAAATCCAAAGCAATGGGATAATTTAGGACATTCAGCTCATCTGGGAGGTGCATTTTTTGGTTTAGTATATGCTATTTTACTACATCCGGACTTGGCAATGAGCAATATACTTTATCTTGGAATAATGTCGCTTCCATTGGCCTATTTAAGCTATGAAATTTTTATAAGGAAAAGAATAGGATAAAAAAGTTATCTTTATATAAAATATCAAAACCAATGAACACAATTGAGTTAAATCGTTTTATCGTTATACTTATATATGGTTCATTGGTTTTGCTTTCTCTACTAAAACTAACCAATCCACTTAAAGTTAACACTAAAGCCAACCGTTGGTTTGGGATATTTCTTTTTTTGTGGTCAACTTTTTGGCTGGATGAAATTTGTTCATTAGTTAAAGGATCTGAGGTAGAATTTCATTCAATTCTCATTGTTCAGTTTATCCAGTTTCTGACACCCATTATGTTTTATTTCAGTGTCTTATTTTTTTCTAATCCCTCCTTTAAATTTAAGATTTCGGATGTAAAATATGCCATCCTCCCCATTATCTTCCTTGCTAATTTATTGTTACAGCGGTTTGGAAATTTTGAGGACCAAAGATTATTTGGATATGTATTTATAGGGCTGATCTTATTTCAGGCACTGTTCTATACAGGTCTTTCCTATGTTACCATCAGAAAACATCAAAAACGGATTCAGCAGTTTTCCTCAAATACAGAAGGGATTAATCTCAATTGGCTGGAGTATATCATTCTCATTATTTTTATCATCAATATTATATATGTTATTTATAATCTTTCCTACAATTCAACATCGCTGAATGCTTTCATTAATATGGCTTTCTTACTGGTTGTTTATTTTGTAGCCTTTTATTCTTTAAAACAAAAGGAAATTTATCCGGTTGAAGAGAAACAGCGTGAAGAGCTGATATCAATTAATACTGAAGATGAAAACGAAGAGGTAAAACGGAAGTTAATTTCTGATGATGAATTATTAAGAATCAAAACAGAGCTTGAAAAGGTAATGGAAAAAGAAAAGCTTTATCTCGATAGTGAACTTAATTTAATTAAACTGTCGGAGCAGCTTTCTGTTTCTACGCATCATTTATCTTATGTGATCAATACGGGATTTCAAAAGAACTTTTTCCAGTTTGTCAATGAATACAGAATTGACCACGCTAAAAAGCTTTTAAAAAATAACAGCGCAAACAAGCTTTCCATTTTGGGAATTGCGTACGAGTCAGGATTCAATTCCAAGACATCTTTTAACACTACTTTCAAAAAATTCACAGATAAGACTCCTTCAGAGTTCAAAAAATAAGTTCAGGTTTATAAATTTTAACTTCCATTGTTTTTAATTGGTTGATTTTTAATTGTTTATATATTTGTTCAAAATGTGTTCATGCATATAATCTGGAACAGAAAAAGTGCTTGATGAAGATACATTTGTACCATAATTTTTTGTTATGGATACCAAAGAATCATTTGCTGTAGTAACAGGAGCAAGCCAGGGATTAGGTAAAGCCTTCGTCGAACATCTTGCTAGGAAGAAGATTAATGTCATTCTTATTAGCCTACCCAATCAGAACGTAAAGGAGCTTAGTGAAAGAATTGCTGACAGCTATGAAGTAAAAACACATTACTATGAGATTGATCTTTCTTCGAATGAAAATGTATTGAATCTTACAGAAGAGCTAAACAGATCTTTTAATATTCATATTCTGATCAATAATGCAGGATTAGGAGGAACACAAAAATTTGTGGATGCTACACCCGATTACATCAATACCATTCTACAGGTTAATGTTATGGCTACATCGATGATGACCCATCAACTGTTACCTAATTTATTGAAACAGCCTAAGGCTTATATTTTAAATGTTTCCAGTATGGCCGCATTCTCACCTATTGGTTTTAAAACGGTGTATCCTGCTTCCAAAACATTTATTCATTCATTTTCAAGAGGTTTGCATGAGGAGTTGAAAGACACCAACGTTTTTGTAAGTGTTGTAAACCCGGGAGCGATGAAAACAAATATAGATGTTTGCAAGAGAATTGAAAAACAGGGTTTTTTAGGGAAATTAACTTTATTAGATCCCAATAAAGTAGCTGCACGTTGCGTTAATCAATTATTCAAAAGGGATTCTGTGATCATGGTAAATCCAATAAGCTGGCTTGTTATGAAAATTTTGCCTATCTGGATCAAATTACCGTTGATGACAAATGCAATTAAAAAAGAAATAGAAGCATGAAAAAAGTTTTTGTGACCGGAATTACAGGACTTCTAGGAACTAATGTTGTTATAAAATTATTAAAAGATGGTTATTTTGTTATTGCTTTGGTGCGCAAGAAAAGCAGCTATTTGGGTGAAAAGAACGAGAACCTGAAGCTTGTTGAAGGGGATTTATTTTCTGATATTTCTTCATTTCTTCCGGAAATAGACAGCTTTATCCATATTGCCGCAGAAACCCGTCAGAATCTTATTCATTACAAAGATTATAAGAGGGTGAATTATGATGGAGTAGTAAATTTGTTTACACAGGCACAAGCTTGTGGTGTAAAAAGATTTGTCTTTATTAGTTCAGCTAATACTCTGGGGTATGGAAGCGAGAAAACCCCTGGAGATGAAAAGAACCCTCAACGTTATCCTTTTACAAAATCGATGTATGCTCAAAGCAAGCTGGAGGCAGAGGATTATTTGTTGCAACATACTGAAAGTACAAATGTCATTATTCTTAATCCTACTTTTATGATAGGGGCATATGATCATAAGCCCAGTTCTGGAAAAATCATCTTTTGGGCCTGGAAGAAGAAAGTAATTTTTTACCCTAAAGGCGGAAAAAATTTTGTTCATGCAAAAGATGTAGCCTATGGAGTTGTAAAAGCTATGGAACGAGGAAAAAGCGGTGAAAAATACCTTTTAGCCAATGAAAACCTAAAATATAAAGATTTTTTTAAAAAAGTAAACCATATTACCAATCAGAAAACAGTTATGATCCCAATTCCTGATACAATTCTGAGTATTCTAGGCTATATAGGAGATGGATTGAGAAAAATGAATATAAAAACGAACCTCTGTACTTCCAATATGAAAGCTCTGCAGGTTCATAATTACTATTCCAATCGGAAATCAATAGAAGAATTGAGGATTCATTATCAGCTTGTAGGCAAAGCGCTACAAGATGCTATCGAATATTTTAGGCTAATGAAAATAGATTGATTTTTAGGGTTGAGCTAAAGTCAATCTGAATTGATACAATTGCTCTTTAATAAAAATCATCCTAAAGAATCGGCTTTAGGATGATGTGTTTCTTGTTAATTCTTACTCGGTTTTTATTTTTTGAGTTACATTTTTATTCGAAATAACGCAGGATTTACTGCAGTTGTTAGAATTTGAGATGTTGACTTGTATCAATCCAGGCATTGATCTGTAGTCTTCCTGATTATAAGGAATCTCAGTTCCGTCTCTGCCTCCACCTTTAATATCATATCTTATCTGAGCAACTCCGGTAAACCCGTCAGCTGGTTTGAAAGAAAGTTTTCCCGTAGAGGGATAATAGGTCCAGGTACCTTCATTGTTAGTGTAAACTCCACCCACAATATTTGGAATGACATTACCATTAATGTCCAAAAACCGGAACGAGTTGAAATCAATATTATCATAAGAAGCCGTAGGAGGGTTTTGCCCATTTTTTTTAGAATAAGCGGCGTCATTTAATAATGGCGAGTATATCGATTTTATTTTAGGACATCCTTCAAATAAATCATCTGTTACTTCAGCTGCATAAGGTTTACTTACGCCCAAATTTTTTAATAAATGTATATTTTTAGCAGCACCTGTTGAGGCTGCAAATCCAATTCTGAAAGTAGCAGGAGGAGAAGTATCCAATGTTCTTACCTGATTATTTTGCATGGCATTCTCCGTATATTTTAAAGACGTTGGATAATAATAATTGTCAACGATTTTCTCTTTAACATTACCATGTTGAATTTCTAAGGTAATATTATAACCACCTGAAGGATTAGGGACTAACGTTACATATGCTTTACGGAATCTTACATCCGTATCACTTTGAGGAATTGAGTTTCCACCACTTTCTATGTTGAACTGGCTAAAGTTTGGATTTTTAATACCTACATGCTTGCCGGTTTGAACATCCAAGTATACTGAACGGTTATTACTAGAAGACGCCACATTGGTCGCTGTGCTGTACAATAATGGATACCCATTGTATCCGGCGGGCTCAGCTGATGAAAGGTATTGATTTCCACGTTTACCTCTCAAAGTTATATTACTGCGCCATCCGGCTATTGATACATCGGTAAGCCCATTCCTTGTTCTGTCACCCTGAAGAAATCTGCTTTTAAAATTTCCAAATTCATCCAGACCAATTCCCAAATAAGCCCCTCTCAGCCCTTCTAAATTTCCTCCCCATCTCGAAGTTCTCATAACATGAGTATACCCTAATCCACCTCCGTAAGACCCAATATTGAGCTGTTCTTTAGGAATTGATCCATCGATTAAAAATATAGAGATACCATCTCCTCCATTGGAGCCTCCACCATAGATTACATATTCAAATTCAAATTTTATTCCTTGATCACTTTTAAATATTCTGTCGGCCAATATAACTCCACCAGAGATATTATTCATGCTTCTGGTCAGGCGTAAGCCATCGGTAGTAAAAGTTGCATCATTTTGAACACCACTTGTCGTTACTTTATAAGCTTCCTGAGGTTGTAATCCTTGGGTAAAGCTCACGAAATACGGATAACCTGTTCCTTGTTCGTTTTGAGCTCTGATATTTTGAGAAAAAATGAACAATAGAGAAATAAATAAAAGCTTATTGTATACTGAAATTGAGATATTTTTCATCATAACTCAATTATTTTACTACAAAAACAATATTAATAAAAGAGCAATCTGTTGCTGCTGCTCTTACATCATACGTCATGACACCTGTGTCCGCGATGGAGATGTTACTAAATACATTGGAATCGGCATCAGTTACATAATAGTAAAGGTCTTTATTAGACGGGAAAAAGGGAATAGATGCTGGTGCACTAGTACTTTTTGCTTTCGGAGACCCAAATTGATTCTTGTATAATGTATATAAATCCTTTGTTTGAGCATTGGCATTTTTGGAAGTATCAAAGGAAACACTTGGCATGTAAAACATTTTAACAGCATTACCACTGATACATAACCAATCTGGACTTGTAGGGGTACCGATATTCTGGCTTAAACATTTTTTGTCAGTATCATAAATTAGCAGTGAATTGGCCGGACTTGCAATGGCATTTCTTTGAGCAGTCGTGAGTCTGGGAATTAACACTCCTCGATTTTGACTGTAAATATCCAGAGCAGCACTGTTATCAGGATTAGGTGTGTTAATCCCAACCTGGGCTTGGCAAAATAAAGCAATAAATAAAAAAGCGAAGGATAAGAAATGATTTTTCATCATAGTGTAATTTATTTTTTGTTAAGGTTTGTGATCTATGAAATAATTTGTGTTTTATATATCAGTTTCTTTTAATAAAATAGCTTTGAATGGCAGAAAAAATCTACAACAGTTAGTTTTACTGCATAATATGATTTAATCTACGCCATACAAAAGTTGCTGTAGGAATTATAAGAACTTCTAAGAAGAGATTCTGTAAAATTCCGTTAAAAAAGAGTGAAAAAAATGTGAGTTAAAAGCCTTAATATGATGATATCAATATTGTCCGGCTGGTAAATAACTAAAATTCATACTTCTTGTGTTTGTTGCAAATATAGGAATAAATTACTTTAATCCCCTGTCTTTCAGATGTGAATTTTTATTTGGCTTAAATTTTAAATTAAAAATAATTTTATGATTTAAATTATTATTTATATTATCTATTTAATAGATTATTTCTAATATATGGAGTAGTAACGTTCTGAAATACTTTCATTTAGTGAAAAATGAAAATAAAAAATCCATAAAATAATTTTATGGGAATATTTGAATAAATTAATCTTTATTGATCCTTTAAACTAAAGAAAAATTATTTATTTTGAAAAATTTTCTAATGCTTCTTCAAGCACAGCTACAAAATTAATATGTCTTGTTTTGTTACTTTCAAAAATAAAATCTTTAATGCTTTTACTTTCATATTTTTTAAAATCTCCAATAATGGCTAACGGCATTCTGTAATTAGAAAATTTTTGGAGTATATCACCTGCAATTTTTGTTTTAAGATCAAAAAAATCCGGTGTCATATTTTTTTCATAAATGATTAATCTGTCGAACCCCTGATAGTAAATATTTCCTAAGAGATCCAGACTGTCTTGAGCCGATTGTATAATAAGTTCATCAGTAACGATTTCTGCTATTTTTGTGTTATTAATGATATGAGTTTTAATTTCCATAGTGACTTAATTGTTTGATATCGATAACTTCATATTATCTAAAAATGCTGTAAAGGAAATGCATTTCCTTGGTTGCTAAAGGCAATGATTAAGAACGAAAGTTACTAATAAATTGTAGTATTAATTAACGAAATATTTGATGGATCTATTAATTCAAACGATAAATATGAAACAGAAAATGTACTATTTATTATTGAAATGTCTGTCACCATTAGTATTTTCAGGATCAATCAGTGATTTATTACAGTATGTTGCTGCTTCAAACTCTGTGATATTCATTGATAAGATGGGAATTTCAGGAAACATCTGATTAAATCGTTTAATGATCTGTTTTGATAGATTAGCTTTCTGCTCAATACTTCTTCCCGCCATAATATTTCCGAAAATATGAATGAAATTATTCTTTTCATCACCAAGTTTATAATATTTGAAAGGTGTAATTCTAACTTTAATATCATTTTTGGCAAAAAGCCCCGACGCTTCGGCTACTTCGTATATGGCATCCATTATTTCATGGGGAGATTTTATATTTAAAACCTCTTCTGAACAATCTATAATAAAGTGTGGCATAACGTTCGGAATTTTAATTAAAGATACGGAACTAAAAAATTCTGATTGTATTATTTTCTTCCAATAATAAACCGGTCATTCTCAGATAGATCCTTAACCAGTTGAGCTTCTGAAAAAAAAGAATAAAGTTCCAATGTCTCAGGACCAAGCTTTTGATTGATTTCTAAAAATAACATTCCATTTTCATTCAAGTGTTTTTTTGAGTCTTCTGCGATCTTCCGATAGAAGATCAAAGCATCGGAAGTAGGAGAGAAGAGCGCCATTTTAGGCTCAAACTCTTTCACAGAATCTACAATTTCAATTTCCTCTTCCATTCCAATATAAGGTGGATTTGAAATTATAATATCATAATTTTCAGTAAGTTCAAAATTCAGATAATCAACGTGGATAAAATTAATATCAAGTTGATGAAAAGCAGAATTCTTTTTTGCTGTTTCTAAAGCTTTTTCAGAAAAATCAATGGATGAAACGTTAGCTTCAGGAAAATACTTCTTTAAAACTAAAGGAATAACTCCACTTCCTGTTCCAATATCGAGAATTTTTAAATCCTGAGTATTATGTATTAAACGTTGAATTTTATCAATAGCTATTTCCAGTAATTCTTCAGTTTCAGGACGTGGTATTAAAACATTTTCATCTACAAAAAATCTCATTCCGTAAAATTCAGTTTCTCCTAAAATATGCTGATAGGGCTTATTGGTTTTTAATTCTAAAATAATTCCCTGAAGTCTTTTTTCATCATCAACCAATAACTCCTGATGTGAAAACCTTCTTTGCTGAAATGAGTCAAAACCTATAATTTTTTCAACGAAAATAGAATACAGAAATGTGCTTTCCGACTCTGTATACAGATCCTGAAGTTCGGTCTTAAAATATATCTTGAATTCTGAGATTGTCATTTATCTTGTAAAAACCAATTTTGTATCAGTTGACTTATCTTCATCTATTCTGTAGCCGTCATAATTGAAAGCTTTTACATCATTAAGTGTTTTTGCATTAGTTTCGGCACAGAATCTCACAACCAGACCTCTTGCATGTTTAGTATAGACAACAATGGTTTTTAATTTTCCTTCTTTTAACTCATAGAAATCGAAATCAATTACCTTATGATTCAGTTTCTTTCTGTCAATTACCTTTCCATATTCGTTACTGGCTAGGTGAAGTAAAATTTCATTCTTTTTCATCTCCGAATTTAATTGCTCAGTAATTTTTTCACGCCAAAACTCATAGAGATTTTTATAGTGATCAAATTCAAAATGACGACCCATTTCCAGTCTGTACAGCATTACTTTATCCGAAGGTTTTAGTAAACCATATAATCCGGAAAGCATTCTGTAGTGTTTTTGCAGATAATCTATAGCTTTTTTATCCAAAGTTTTTGCATCAAGACCTCTATAGACCTCACCTGTAAAAGCAAACATTGCAGGAGCAGACTCTTTTGGTTTTGGATTTGATTTCCATTTTTGATTTCTTTCCCAGTTTTCATCCGCCAGTTTAGGAGAGATCTCCATTAATTCGGAAAGGTATTTGGGGGATTTATGCTTTAAAAAAGATTGTATAAATTCTGCATCTTCAATGAACTTGGGAGTAGTAGATCTCAGCAAATCAGTTGAGTTTTCTACATTCATTAATTTGGCAGGTGATGTAATAATTTTCATAATGTTAAAAAGAAGATAAGTGTTTAATATCAATAAAATTCATGATCATCAAAGAGATAAAATCATACATAAAATGACAGATAATAAGGATTTTAATATTCGAATATAATTTGTAAAATATAGCAAAAACTACTCCAATAAAAAATGGAATTACGACTTGGCCTATCGTTCCATACGTGCTATGGAGAATGCCAAATAAAACAGCTGATGCCAAGACTCCTAAAATCGGGCTATGGTATATTTTCTCTACTCTAGGTTGAATGTAGCCTCTCATTAGCAATTCTTCTACAACACCTGCTGTTAGGCAAATGGAAATGATGAGAAAATAATTACCCTTAAACAAAGATTGCAATTGAATAAGCTTATTACTGATTTGTTCCCGATGTAAAGTCATAATGACAGCATTAATAAATGCTCCTCCGACCGCACAGATAAAATAAAGACAGACAACTGCTCCAATATAAAAGAATAAAGAATATCTTTTCTCTCTCCAAAGAAAGAAGGGCTCTTTTTCTATTACGGCATTATAACAAAAAATTAATGACATAATCATCCAAAGAACAATCCTACTGTAGAAAAAAACATGGGTATTAATGCTTTTAGAATCTGTGATCACATTTATCAAAGGGATTAAATAAAGCATTGCCAATGCAAGAAGCGTAAAAGCAAGGATTATTCCTAAAGAATATTTTCCATTAAGACTCATTTTAGTAAGCAATATCACCAATTAGATCATTCCTTTTCCTTGTCTTATCACTTCAGGCTCTCCGGAAGTAAGGTCAACGATCGTAGATGCTACATTATCACCATAACCGGAATCGATGACAATGTCTACTAAATGGTCGTATTTTTCAGCAATTAATTCAGGATCTGTAGAGTATTCAATTACTTCATCTTCATCTCTGATAGAGGTGGAAGCTATTGGGTGGCCTAACTTTTCAACAATAAGTTGTGGAATAGGATGGTCAGGAACACGAATACCGATGGTTTTATGTCCCTTATAGGCTAGAGGTACACTTTTATTGGCATCTAAAATAAATGTAAAAGGTCCCGGGAGATGACTTTTTAAAAATCTGAAAACAGAAGTGTCAATAGGTCTTGTAAAATCAGAAAGATGACTCAGATCATTACAAATGATCGAAAATTGTGCTTTATCAAGCTTCATTTTCTTTAATTGAGCCAGTTTTTCCATGGCTTTGATATCAAAAATATTACAGCCTAATGCATAAATAGTATCTGAAGGATAAATAATTAATCCACCGTTATTTAAGGTTTTAATGACCTCATTAATAAGATTTTCCTGAGGATTATCAGGATAAATTTTTAATATTTTTGCCATAAAACAAAGATACAAATAAATGAATAGTTTTCATAAAACTCCTTTATTTAAAAGAAAAATTAGGAATTTAAAAAAATAGTCGTACATTTGCAATCCAATATCGCGGGATGGAGCAGTAGGTAGCTCGTCGGGCTCATAACCCGAAGGTCATCGGTTCGAGTCCGGTTCCCGCTACTAAGAATAAAGTGCTTTCGGTAAGCACTCTAAAGATACACCGCGGGATGGAGCAGTAGGTAGCTCGTCGGGCTCATAACCCGAAGGTCATCGGTTCGAGTCCGGTTCCCGCTACTAAGAATAAAGTGTTTTCGGTAAGCACTCTAAAGATACACCGCGGGATGGAGCAGTAGGTAGCTCGTCGGGCTCATAACCCGAAGGTCATCGGTTCGAGTCCGGTTCCCGCTACTAAGAATAAAGTGTTTTCGGTAAACACTCTAAAGATACACCGCGGGATGGAGCAGTAGGTAGCTCGTCGGGCTCATAACCCGAAGGTCATCGGTTCGAGTCCGGTTCCCGCTACTAAAGCAAAAAGAGAATCACATTGTGGTTCTCTTTTTTGTTTGAAGTTATTTTCATCTTTATATAAAAAAAACATACAGTTTTGAAAATTATTTGCACTGAACCGGCAGGAGATTACTTTAATTTTTTCAATAGGATTTAGAACAAGTTTAGGCTTAAAATAGCCTCTTTATTATTTTTTTTGTGGCACTAATTATGGTCTTAATTCTATCATAAGGATAATTCAATAGTTTTATTTCTGAGCTATCTTTTATTATTTTAAGATTTTTAATTTTATTTTATGCAATAAGATTCCTGAAAGTATCATAATCAGATTCTTTTTGATCAATGAGTACAATTGTTTGTTGCTTTTGTTTTTTTAGTCCTGCTGATAGTGAAAGCATACGCTCATTGTCACTGTAGTTTGTACTGTAGTCAACTATTGGTTGGCTTATTTTTTTATGGCAACTTGCAAAAATTATCAAAACAACTATTGTAAAATATCTCATATAAGTGTATATAGTAAATATAGCAAAATTTTATACCATTCCAGTTCCAGCGCCTGTGCAGTTGGCTACATTATTATGTATAATGAAAGAATATAAAAGATGTTTTTTGTATTATAATTTTCTGTATTTCGTTCTGTTTACTTTCTAAATAACTCAAATAGATTTAATAACATACAGATTATTGGATGAAAAATAGAGCTTTGAAACTGTGAAAAGATCAGTTTGTCTATAAATATGTGAAAATTGAATACATATTCTTACTAAAAGTTAAAGTTTCTGATTGGGTCTAGTAAAGTAAAGTGCTAATTTTATTCATAAAGAAATTGGTATCGGCTATGACTTACTTTAAATTTCCAGATGACCTATTTCTATTACTCAAGTCATGAATATTCATTTCAATATTTGTATACTCTTTGGGAACTATATAATAACAAAATGTTTGGTGAGAATAAAAAAATAAAAAATAAATATCTGGGGTGAGGTCGAAACAGGTATAGTATTACTTTTTGGTGAAAAAAAAATCCCGCTTTAGAAGCGGGATTATATATTATTGAGCGAGTTGATTATAAGATGTTAAGTTGATGTCTTCAGCCATATTCTGCCCCAGAAACTCGGTCTTTTGACCCCCTTTCATTCTATTGGCTGCATTATTTCCGTTAAAGTACGCTTCATTTAGCTTAGTTGTAATTTCTCCTGGATTGAAATCGATCTTAGTATCTCCTTCAACACCCAGATATCCATTCTTCTTCGTTAGATACGTAATGTAGTTTTTGTAATTGATTAAAGTATTTCTCAAATACTGAGTATGATACTCCATACATTTTTTTGCTTTTTTAGAAGAATTGTTCAGAATGCAATTGTTCATATTTCCTCTGTATAAACGCCATTCAGATTCTAAAATACCATATTCCTTTCCTAATGCGATCTTTCCGTTGGTAAGAATATTATTGTCCCCTTCTTTGGTTGCTATCGCCTGTAGGTGTCCGATAACAGCTGGAACCGTTTTTTCAATTTTAGTTTTTGCTTCTTTTAAAGCGCTGAAATCTGCAGCAGGAGAACCCTTCTTTTGAGCAGTTGTCACGTTAAAAATAAGTAGTAATAGTACAATCAGTAAATTATATCTTTTCATGAGAAATTTTTAAAGCACTAAAATAAATATATTTTCTCAGTTTAAACATATTCATTTTAATTTTATTTAATAAAATTTAACAAGTTTTAAGAATTTAGATTATAATTCAATGATTTAGTATTGATAATTCAGCTGATAATGAATACGCATTAAAAATTTAACATATTTTAATTAAAAATATTTAATTGATTATCAGGTGGTTATGATTTATTAAGGTTTATCACTAGAAAAATAGTTGTTTGATTGATATTTATTTCTACATTTGTATAACTAATTTCATAGTGATATAGAAATTCATACAATATCATTAATGAATAAATGAACAGGATATGATAATTCAGACTTTAACAAAAGCAGAAGAACAAGTGATGCAATACCTTTGGAAAATTGAAAAAGGATTTTTAAAAGATATTCTTGATTTATTTCCAGAACCTAAGCCACATACCAATACGGTTTCTACTATTTTAAAAGTATTAAAGGATAAAGAGTTTGTGGATTATAATGTATACGGAAGGCAGCACGAATATTTTCCGTTGATCACTAAAGAACAATATTCTGGGAAAACCATGAAAAGCCTTGTGAAAAACTACTTTAAAGGTTCGTACAAAAGTGCAGTTTCCTTTCTTGTAGAAAAAAACGAAATGACTGTTGAAGATCTTGAAATGTTATTAAGCGAACTCAAAAAGAAAAACTGATGGAAACATTATTTCTATACTTTGGAAAAGTTATTTTATGCTCAGGTGTAACGTTTTTGTATTATCAGTTGTCTTTAAAGGACAAGACATTTCATCATTATAACAGATTTTATTTGTTATCGGCCATATTACTGTCATTATTATTACCCCTTATAAAGGTAGATGACTTTACAATAGAAGTGAATAATGAGGTGTACCTGTTAATAAATAAAGTACAGAATTTTAATTCAGATAAAAACATAAGCAATGACCACATTTATTTTAGAATTATTTTTTCAGCTTTGGGATTGGTTTCTCTCTATTTTATAGGAAGATTCATCTACGGGATCATCAAGATCCAGCAGCTTAAAAATCAATTTCATAAAGAGAGTTTTGATGGGATCAATTTTTACCATACCAATCTCACTGAAGCACCTTTTTCTTACTTTAAGAACCTATTCTGGAAAAATTCAATTGTATTGAACTCTGATATAGGTAAACAGATCTTAAAGCATGAAATGGTACATATTGAGCAGAAACATTCATTTGATAAAATTTTTATCGAAGTGGTTACTTCCGTTTTCTGGTTCAATCCGTTCTTTTATCTCATCAAGAAAGAACTTACATTAATCCACGAATATCTGGCTGATAAAAAGGCCGTCAAACAATCGGACACAAAAGCATTTGCGCAGATGCTTTTAGCAAGTCACTTTTCCGGAACACAGTTACCTGCAACCAGTCCGTTTTTAAGTTCAAATCTAAAAAAACGATTAAAAATGTTACAAAAACCCAAAACCAAATTCGGATATGCGCGAAGAATTTTTGCATTACCGGTTTTATTTACTGTTGCTTTTGCCTATATGGTAAATGCTAAAAATAAGGAAATTAAAGAATCGAATATAGCTATTCATGAGGCTGTAGCTCAAATTAAGGAAGAACCTCAGGTGAAAAAGGTAACCGAAATTAAAAAGGACACTATTACACCGGGTAGACTAAGCAAAATTGATGAGCCTCAGCAAAAAATATTAAGAAAAAGGGAAACTGAGAAACTAAAAGACCTTGGAAAGAAAATTCAGGAAAAAAGCCTGGCCTTAAAAGAGCTTAAACCTGAAAGTAAGGAGTTTCAAAAGAATGTCGATGAACTAAGTACACTTTCTGCAGAAATGGGAAAAATTACAAGTTCTGATGATTTTAGAATGGCTTATATGATCAATGCAAGTGAAGTGAAAAAGATCAATGATTTTTTCAAATCTGATGAATGGAAAAATAAAGTAAAAGATCTTAAGAATAATATGGATATCGAAATTCCAGAAATTCCAGAAATTAACTTTGATTTCTCTGAGGTTCCGTCACCCCCATCACCTCCTAATGCTCCTCGAGTGAAAGTAATGAAATTCAAGGATATTAAAGACATGAAATGGGATGCTGCAGAACTTACTAAAGCTTCTGAAAATGCAAAAGGGGCTATGGAGTACGCAGCAAAAAGAGCTAAAATAGACAGGAAAAGAGCAAAACTTAATGAAAAAAGGGCTAAACTGGATGTTGAAAGAGCTAAGCTTGAAGCGGAAAGAAGAGCTTTAGATGGTAATAACAGAAGAGCGTATATATTTAATTCCAGTACCAGTTTCAGTGATTTAAAAGAGCCGGCTATGTTGATGCATGCAGACTTTGTAAAAAAAGATGGAAATGGAAATATTACGATGAATGGAGTGAAGAATTTTAAATTTAATGGAAATGATGATGCCAAAATTTTTATAGATGGCAAGCAGGTTACTAAAAAAGAGATGGAGGCATTAAATCCAGCTAACATAAAGAGTATGAATATTAATAAACGTTCAAAGGACGGAGATTCTTCCAGCGAAATAAGAATTGAAACCAAAAAATAAAGTTCCAACTGGCTTTGTTAATATTAAGGAAATTTATATTGACAAAGCCTTTTTTATTAATAAACTATGAAAAATAATATTCTACTCTTTTTGCTTTTAAGCCTATTTGCTAATGGACAGGTAAATCGATTTTATTATGATTACAAATATATTTCAGATTCCACCAATAAAGCAGATGTGAAAAGTGATGTAATGCTTTTGGATATTGATAAGAATGGCTCAAAATATTACAGTCGGGAAAAATTTGTATCTGATTCTACAGCAAAGGCTGATATTGCAAAACAGATGAAAGGCGGATTTGGGGGAAGCATCAATATCAAGAAAAATATAAAGCCGGGAATGATCTTTACAAGCGTTACAAAGACCTATCCCGACTATAAGGTGTCACTTTCAGAAAGAATAGGAACAACAACCTATAAAATAACGGAAGATCAAAAACCTGAATGGAAAATTCTTTCCGAAAAACAAAAAATAGGGGAATATAATACTCAGAAGGCAACAGCAACGTATGGTGGCAGGGAATGGATCGCATGGTTTAGTACGGATATTCCTTTTCAGGACGGACCATATAAGTTTTATGGACTACCAGGTTTAATTGTAAAATTGGAGGATAAAACGGGGTCGCATATAATGACTTTAGTTGCGAATAAAAAAACAACTATGAGTTCAGAAGAAGACGTGCAATTGCCGGGCGTTACAATGATTGGTTTAGGTGGTAAAGATATTGAGGTAACTAAAAAGCAATTTAAAAAAGCCTGGAAAGATTACCAGACGGATCCTACAAAAGACATGAAGCAAACCATGAGTACGCTTCCTCCCGGTGCTGTAGTAAGGATGAAAAATCAGGATGGGAAAGATATTGACACAAATGAGATGTACAAGAACATTGAAAAGAAAGCAAAAGAAGATATGCAAAAAAACAATAACAGAATAGAACCTGATTTATACAAATAATAAAAAATCCCGAAACTGAATTTCGGGATTTTTTTTACCATATTGTTGTTAGCTATTAAGCTAATTTCTGAGAATCTGCGATGAACTGAGCCAATCCGCTATCCGTTAAAGGATGTTTCAATAAGCTCAAGATTGGAGGCAGTGGAGAAGTAATAACATCTGCACCGATCTTAGCACAGTCGATGATGTGCATTGAATGACGGATAGAAGCTGCTAAAATTTCTGTTTCATACATATAGTTATCAAAGATCAAACGAATCTCCTGAATAAGATTTAATCCGTCAGTTGAAATATCATCTAATCTTCCTAAGAAAGGAGAAACATAAGAAGCCCCTGCTTTCGCTGCCAAAAGAGCTTGTCCTGCAGAGAAAATTAAAGTACAGTTTGTTCTGATTCCTTTATCTGAAAAATATTTTAACGCCTTGATACCATCTTTGATCATTGGGATTTTTACCACAATGTTTGGGTGGATTGCTGCCAATTCATCACCTTCTTTTATCATTTCTTCATAAGTAGTAGAAAGTACTTCTGCAGAAATATCACCATCTACGATCTCGCAAATTGCTTTATAATGGTTTCTGATAGCTTCAGCTCCCTGAATTCCTTCTTTTGCCATTAACGAAGGATTTGTGGTTACACCATCTAAAATCCCAAGGTCTTTTGCTTCTTTAATTTGCTCTAAATTAGCAGTGTCAATAAAAAATTTCATTTTGTTAAATAGATTTATTTATGCAAAGATAATGAATACTTTGTGAGTGGAAAATTAATGGGGAGATACTTGCTGTTTTGTTAGAAGTTGAAAATTAAAGTTATCATTTGTGAAAGAATATAAATAAGAAACAATTTTTTTAAATTTGTTATCCATGAAAAATAATCTGTTTACAGCCCAGCTTGAAATTATCGGGATCAATCCTTTTATTTTTGTTCCAGAAGAGGTTTTAAAAATAATCTTTGAAGCTTCGGGAAGAAATAAAAGTCCAATACCGGTTAAAGGAACTGTGAATGGTGTAGAGTACAAACAGAATTTGATGAAGTATTTAGGGGAATGGAGGTTGTACATTAATCTTATTATGCTGAAAAATTCACCAAAGAGAATTGGAGAAATGTTGGAAGTTTCAATAGAATATGATAGTTCAGACAGAAGTATAAGCATTCATCCGAAACTGGATCAGGCAATTAAAGAAGATCCTGTTACGCTCCGTAACTTTGAAAATTTAATTCCTTCAAGAAGGTTAGAATTGATCAAGTACATCAACAATCTGAAAACTGAAGAAAGTATCCAGCGTAATATTGAAAAAATCATCAGGCATTTAAAAGGGGAAACTGATTTTTTCGGAAAGACAATTAATTAGAAATAAACCATTACAGTAAAGATTAAAAAAAATCCGGGAAATTTTTCCCGGATTTTTTTTAACTATGAATTTAAAGTTTTGCTAAGTTTTACAGCATCCTGATTGCTGGGATCATACTGTATCGATTTAGCGATATGTTCTTTTGCTTTTGCAGGATCACTTTTCTGTTCTGTAAAGGCCAGATAAAAATAGGCGTAAGCTAAGTTCTTCTTATTTTGTTCCACTTCCTCTGGTTTTACAGTAGCGATATACTTTTCATAAGCAATTTTTGCATTGGCATCATCTTTAGCCGCTTGATATGCATAAGCCTGACTATAATAAGATGGAGCCCAGTCTGGTAATAATACAGATATTTTTTTCCAGGTAGCAACTGCGTTGGTCCAGTCTGACGCTTCTTGATATGCTGTAGCCAATTTTCCTAGTGATTCTGTATCCTTTGGATTGGCCTCGATTTGTTTTTTAAGGGCATCTATAGTAGTCGGACTTGACTGAGTTGCAGCAGCAGTAGCTGCTGTATCAGCTGTATTATTTGTACTGTCCGTTTTAGTAGTTTGTGCATTTAAAAAACTGGCACTTCCTACAAATAATAAACCTAAAAATAGATTTTTGATATTAATTTTAATCATTTTCATAATCTTATATTTTAAAATTCTATAGTCTAAAGTTCAATAATAATTCCACAAAGGCTCAAATTTTAGAAGCTTTAAGTTTTTTTAGAAAATATTAACGGATAAGTGTTTTTTTTTAGCTTAATTTTTGATTCGTTGATGTTTGAGTTTATCTTTGTAGTTCAACTATTTTTTTACAAACCATATAATTTCCTTCTATGAATATCATATTAGCCTCAACATCCACAATTTTCGGCGGAGAATATTTAGAATACTTAAGAGAAGAATTAATACAGTTATATAAAGGAATTGACGAGATCATTTTTGTTCCTTTTGCCAGACCAGGTGGGATTTCCCATAACGATTATACGGCAAAAGCCCGTTCTTTCTTTGATACAATCAATATAAAAGTGAAGGGTCTTCATGAATTTGAAGATAAAGTTGAAGCTTTAAATAACGCCAAAGGATATTTTACAGGCGGCGGAAATACATTTTTATTGGTTAAAACTTTACATGAAGAAAATGTGATGAAAGTTTTAAAAAATAATGTAGAAAGTGGAAAACCTTATTTAGGATGCAGTGCCGGAAGTAACATAGGAGGACAAAATATGAAAACTACGAATGATATGCCGATCGTATATCCACCAAGTTTCGATTGTATGGGACTGGTTCCTTTTAATTTAAATCCACATTATTTAGATCCAAACCCTGAATTAAAACATAATGGAGAAACAAGAGAAACAAGAATTCTTGAATTTTTAACCCAGAATGACTTAAAAGTAGTTGGACTTCGTGAAGGAAACTGGATCAGAAGAATAGGCGAGAAAATTACTGTTGAAGGAAGTGAGTTGACCCGAATTTTCGAAAAAGGAAAAGAACCTTATGAAATTGAGACCGGAAGTTCATTAATTTAATTCAAACAATCTTTTTTATATTTGAATAAAGAATTGAATACTTAACATTTGTTTATCGTATAATAGATTTATGCAAATGAAGGATAGATCAATTTTATTAAACTAAAATTCAATGAAAAAAACACTTGCTGTTCTTATATTTTCTACACAAATAGTTTTTGCTCAAGATATTACTCAAAAATTAGATGATGCTACGAAAGATTTGATGAACTCTTCGGGAGGGATTGCATCCAGTTTATCTTTTTATGTAGCAGATGAAAAGGGAAATTTAATTTATGAATATCAAGGTAATAAAGGACTTTCTACAGCATCTACACAGAAAATATTTACAGCAGGAGCGGCATTGGAAACGTTAGGGAAAGATTATACTTTCAAAACGACATCAAGCTACTCAGGTGCTATCTCAGGAAGTACCTTAAATGGAAATCTTTTTATTGCTTCCAATGGAGATCCGACCTTGGGAAGCTGGAGGTATGAAGCTTATAAGCCCGAAAGTTTTAAGAAAAAACTCATTGAAGCTATTAAAACATTGGGGGTAGCAAAGATTTCTGGAGATTTAATTATTGATGATTCTTATTTTGATCATCAGACTATTCCCGGCGGCTGGCCCTGGGATGATCTTGGAAACTATTATGGAGCTGGAGTATGGGGAGTGAATTGGCGAGAAAATCAATTTGACATCAATATAAACGGAACTGAATTTAAAAGCTTTTCTTATCCTTTAGAAGGGGTACAATGGCTAAATGATCTGAAAGCTGGTGGAAGTTCCGACCAGAGTCTTATTTTTACTGCACCACGCTCTAATGTGGCTTTGATTAATGGAACCTTACCAAGCGGTAAAACAGTAACGGTATCAGGAGCTACTCCTAATCCACCATTACAGTTAGGGGTGGAGGTGAAACAGTGGCTTAAAGAATCAGGAATTGATTTTTCGGGAAAAGTAATTACCAATTCGCAACTTGAAATGGAAGGAAAACAACCTCTTGAAACTCCAAAGAAAAATATAATCCTTACATATCAATCACCGACATTGGATAAAATTATTTATTGGTTTTTAAGAAAAAGTATTAACCTTTATGGTGAAACGTTAATTAAAACTTTAGGAAAAGAGAAAAAAGGAAATTCAAGTTTTAAAAGTGGAGTAGCTTACCTTAAAGAATTTTGGAAATCGAATGGTATCAATCCGAATATGATCAATTTTGCAGACGGAAGTGGCCTTTCTCCACAGAATTATGTTTCAGCAAAAGCAGAGGTACAGGCTTTATTATATGCTAAAAAACAATCTTGGTTTGAATCTTATTATGATGGTTTTCCTACTCAGGAGAATGGGATGAAAATGAAAAGTGGTACCATGAGGGATACAAAATCTTTTGCAGGGTATCAAACAGCTAAAGATGGAAAAAAATACGTATTTTCTATAATTATTAATAACTATCAGGGAAGTGGAAATGCAGAATTGCAAAAAATTCTGAATATTCTAAAATAAAGGAGTAATGAAAAATCGTCCGTTTTTATCGAGGATCAATAACTGGTTTGTATTTACATTACTTACGGTAATCGTTATTGCCTTGATCGTCTCTTCGAATATTCTCATTAAAAACTTAAGAGAGAAAGAGGCAGAAAGGATAAAAGTTTTCGCTACTGCCATAAAAATTTTACAGGATAACAAGCAGAAAAGCTCAGAAACACAAGAACTATTATTTGCGATCTTAACTGAGAATGATCAGATCCCATCGATTTTAACGGATGAAAATAAAGAACCTTTTATATTTGAAGGAAGTTCACGGAATATTGCGAAAGAAATTCTTGCAAACCCACAGGAACTAAGAAAACTGATCGCAAAAATGGAAAATAATTATGCACCATTTGAAATTGAAGTGGCCAATGGTGATAAGCAGTTTGTTTTCTATGATAACTCATCACTGCTTAATAACCTAAGGTACTATCCTTATTTTCTGGGTTTATTCATACTCTCTTATCTGTTATTTTCATTCTGGTTCCTAAGAACGATTAAAAAGACCGACGAAGGATATGTCTGGGCCGGATTAGCAAAGGAAACAGCCCACCAGATAGGAACACCTCTTTCATCCATGATTGGATGGATGGAAATCATGAAATTGGAAAGTCCGGAATCTGAAGGGATTTATGAGATCGAAAAAGATATAGAAAGATTGAGAACCATCTCCGAGAGATTTTCGAAAATTGGATCTGTACCGGAGCTGAATGATATGAATTTTAATCAGATGATTCAGGAAAATTATGAATATTTAAAATCACGGATCTCTAAGAAGATCAGTTTTACCTTACAGTTGCCAACATATGTTATTTTGGTTCCCCACAATAAGATTCTGATGAGCTGGGTGATTGAAAATTTAGTTAAAAATGCGGTAGATGCAATGAAAGGGGAAGGTTCATTACAGATGTCTGTTTTTGAAAGAAATAAAAATATTCTGGTGGAAGTAAAAGATAGTGGAAGCGGAATGACAAAAAATCAGGCGAGAAATGCTTTTAAACCCGGTTATTCTACAAAGAAACGGGGATGGGGATTGGGATTGTCGCTGGCAAAAAGAGTGGTACAGGAATACCATAATGGAGATATCAAAATCTCACAAACAGAAGTTGGAAAAGGAACTACTTTTAGGATAACCATTAAGAAAGCTTAATTAATTTATATTTAGTCTTACTATACTTGAATAAAACAAAAAAGCGGGGATTAATCCCCGCTTTTTTGTTATTGTCATTTTGTTATTTCTTACCAGTTAACCACTGATCCTGCAGTTTTTGTTCCGCTGGTGTTGGGCTAGCTTTAAACTGAAGTGATTCTTTTGTCAGTTTATCTAAAATTGCTTTTCCCTTAAGATCTATTTTATCAGTCTTGTCACCATTTTTTCTTAAGACAGTTACAGTAACATTTTGTCCGTCCTTAATTGTTTTGGTATAACTGATGAAAGCAGGTATGTTTTTAACATCAATCGTTTTTCCGTCTATTGCAAATACTTCATCCGTGATTTTAAAACCTATACTTTTTGCAAAAGGAGATAATGGAGAATTCTCATCAAAAATAAAAGTATTATTTTTTTCATTAAATCCTGTTTGATTTGGATCTTTGATCATCCAGAAAATAGGAGGTGTTTCCTGTTTAGTGACTTCAACACCAACCTGACTTAAATATTCTGCATAAGGAGTTGGTTGGCTGCCGGCAATATATTTGTTGTAGAAATCTTTGATCTGTGGATATCCGGTAACAGTGACTAACTCATCGATCAGTTTGTCATCTTTAAATGGCTTGTTTTCTCCAAATCTCTGAGATAGCTTTCTGATCATATCACGATATCCCATTTCACCATTCGACAACTTCCTCAATTCAATATCCATACACATTGCAAGCAATGCTCCTTTTTCATACACATTTCGGTATTGATCTTTATATGGTTCTACAAGTACATTTTTACTCATTACTGTAAAAGGCATCGTATCATTGAAGCTTTTTGAATTGCTTATTTTCTCGCCCATTCTCTTCAGGAATTCATCTTTATTGATCAATCCTTCCTGAATCTGGAATAAATTAGCAAAATATTCTGTTCCACCTTCATACATCCAAAGATGCTGAGACATTTTAGGATCTGCATAATTAAAATAATGAATTTCTTCAGAATGTGTTTTCAGTGGATTTACTGTGTGAAAAAACTCGTGAGAAACAACATCTGTAATCGTTTGGTCAATCGCTTCTTTCGGCATTAATTCAGGTAATACAACACTTGTAGACTCATGGTGCTCCAGTGCTCCGAAACCTTTGATGTGTGGTCCGTCTGAACCAGAAAGGTAAAGCATAATTGCATACTTTTTATTGGTATTCATATCACCCAAAAACTTCTTCTGAGCAACAACCATCTTTTCAAGATTTTCTTTAAAATCTGCAGCTTTATATTTTCCTGTTGGTGAATATACCCCTAAAACCAAATCCATACCTCCTGCATTGAAAGTAATATAATCAGGTTTTGTATACATTAATGGAGAATCTGTTACTTTAGCATAATTAGCCAGGGTAAAAGTATCTGTAGCTTCTGATTTATCCTGATCTACCAATGCTGTGGTTCCATAAAAATCATTTGGTTTCTGAATCACCAGCTGATAAGGTACATCCTGCATATCATCGATATACCCAATGAATCCATGAGTATTGATCAGGTATATTTTTCCTTCCTCGATATCTGTTCCTGAAGGCGAAAATACTGCTTTATGTTTTTCAGTATTACCTTCATCATCGAAACTATCGTTTACCAGATACGTTATCTTCGTTAAAAACTGTGCATTTTTAAGAGCATACGAATTGTCATCCACTTTAGTAAAAGCCAATTCTTTTCCTTTGTTGTCTAAGAATTTAATGCCTTCTATAAATCTGCCATAATCATCCACAGAATACGTTCCGGGAACTGTTTTTGGAAAATGGAATTTTACATTACCGGATTTCATTTTAGGGAACTCCATGGTAACGGCCACTTTATCGTCTTTCACATTGACTAAGTCAATATTGGTTTTAATAGACTGGGCATTGGCCAGAACTGCGGCTAGAATACCTAAGCTAAGTGCTATTTTTTTCATTGATTAGAATTTATAGTTAAGTAGTTGCTCTAAAAATGATTTTGTTACAGATTGAAGTCAAATAACGTATTAAACTTTTCTTAAATTTTATTCACATAAAGTGACTAAAAAATAAAAATACTGAATTTATGATTTAATAATCTTGAATTTTTACTTCTATTGCACCTTCTTATAGTTGATATAATAATTCTTATTAAACTCTATTGGGGTACCTTTTTTCAACTTTACCGTCTGCCATTCTTGGGTTGGAGTTATCGTTTGATCTCCATCTATTCTGATAGGAAGTTTAATATTCTTAACGACGTTCGTATATCTGAATTTTAACGTTTCTCCTTGCTGAGAATATTCAAGTGTAGGAATTTTAATTGTTCTTAAGTATTGATTAAAGATACTTGAAAAATCAATACCCGATTTAGAATTGATATAATTTTCAATTTGTTGAGTAGTTACAGTCTGATGATAGAATTCTTTATTTAAACCTCTTAAGATCTGTCTGAATTTGTCATCGTTATTGATTATCTGTCTGATGGTGTGGATCATATTCGCTCCTTTAGGATACATATCTCCACTGCCTTCATTGCGAACTCCATATTTACCAATAATCGGAACATCGTTACTTACAATATTTCGAATTCCGATTGCATAAATATCCGCAGATTTTTTATCCAGGTATTTTTCGGTGAAAAGAACCTCAGAATAGTTGGTGAAACTTTCATGGATCCACATATCAGCCTGGTCTTTTGCTGTAATATTATTGGCAAACCATTCATGTCCGCTTTCATGAATAATAATAAAATCCCATTTCAGTCCAACCCCAGTTCCGGATAAGTCTTTTCCCAGATACCCATTCATATATTTATTTCCGTAAGCAACACTACTTTGATGTTCCATTCCCAGGTAAGGGGAGTCAACCAGTTTATAAGAATCTTCATAGAAAGGATATGGGCCAAACCAATACTCAAAGGCTGAAAGCATTGGCTTTACCTGTTGGAATTGTTTTTTTGCTTTATCTAAATTGTAATCCAATACCCAATAATCCAGATCCAGTTTTCCTTTTTCACCATTAAAAGTATCTTTAAAGTTTACATATTTTCCAATGTTTGGAATGATAGAGTAGGCATTAATAGGATTTTTAACCTCCCAGGTGTATGTGGTTTTATCACCTTCTGTTTTTTTATCAATTAATTTTCCATTCCCCACACCTACAAGATCTTTAGGTGTAATAATTTTCATGATCATTCCATTGTCAGGTTCATCACTCCAGATATCTTTGGTAGGAAGCCATATTGAAGCTCCGATTCCTTCATCAGCAACACTCATCCATGGATTTCCATTTTCATCTTTGGTAAAAACCCAGCCTCCATCCCAAGGTGCCTTTTTAGCAATGACAGGATTTCCGGAATAGGTAACATCGATGGTATATTTTTCTCCTTTTTTAAAATTCTTATTGGTCGTAATAAAAATAAAATCACCATCCTGTTTGAATTCACTAATAGGAAGACTTCCTTCTATTTTATCAGCTTTCATAGGTTTTTGGAGATCAATTTGAAAGATGGGGTTAGTTACGTCCTTGATGATCTCAAAACTGATTTTATTTGTTCCCTTGATGCTTTTCTGGTCGAAATCGGGTTCTACCGAAAGCTCATACTTCTTAACATCCCAAAAGTTTCTGAACTTAGTGTTAGACCCTTTTAAAGTATCTTGTTTTGTAAAGGTTTCAGGTTTCTCGAAGAACTGACCAAAAGCCAGGCCTGATGCAAATAAAAGTGTATATGATAGTTTTTTCATTTTTAAACTTTATTAATAATCTTTTCAAAAATAGAAAATTAAATTAACAGCAAAATTGTGAAAAAGCAAAAATATAAATAATGGAAAGAAATTGTCCGTATTAAAAGCATAAAAAAGCCCGGCTGCATTGCCGGGCTTAACCTAAAGAATTTTATTTTTTACTTTTTAATAAATTTCAAATTGGAAGTTGTGTTTTTGTCTTCTATTGAAATGACATAAGCTCCTGCAGTCAGTTTTGATACCGAGATTTTATTATCTGTGATCTGGCCAGTCATTACAATCTGTCCAGTCATATTAATGATGGTATATTTGGCTTTTGCGGAAACTTTAGTTACGTTTAATAGGTCGCTTGTTGGATTAGGATAAAGCTGAATGGAATCATTGTCCTTTGTTATATTGTTGGTATTAAGTGTATTATCCTGTATTCTGATTGGGTAGTCCTCAATCTCTCCGTATGATGGACTGATACATGCATCTAGTGGCTGCTCGTCACTCATCATCACTCTCATTATAGTATCTTTTCCTGTATAGGCATTTGCAGGTACTGAGAAGGTTCCGGAAACAGGGGTTGTTTCATCAGGAGCACTGGTGAAAATTATTTCATAATCGGAAAAGATTCCATCTCTATTGAAATCTATCCAAGCGGTTACTCCATCGCTAAATTGAACTTCCGGCCATTGCTTTGCTATGCTAATTGCATTACCGGATGATCCTTTTGTAAGGGTAATTAGTTTTGTAGGATCTGTAGTATAGTCTGTATAAGGTGATGGACCACTGTCATTTGAAATAGCAGACATTCCATTAGGGGTTACTGTAACATTGGATATGAATTCAAATCTAGGAAATGAAGAAACTATACAAGGAGAAATTGTAAGAGTTGTGAAGTTAATAGATGTAGAATAGTTCCCGATAGTGGATCCACATATATTGGCTATCTGAACTTCATATTGGGTATCTTCATCTAATCCGGAAGCATAATAAGAGTTTGTTGCTACAGGAGTTGTTGTCCATGTGGCAGTTCCTGTTTTTCTATACATTAGTGAATAGGTAGCTCCTTGCAGGGCAGGCCAGTTTATGCTGGCAGAAGATTTTGTAATCCCGGAAATAGAAACTCCTGTTGGAGCTATTGAAGAACAGGCTTCTGAGGCTGATACGGTAGCATTGCCTATGGCATAAAATATATTATCGACAGCACTTACCCTTATTTTTAAACTTGAACCTGTGGCAAGCGAAGCGAATGAATAGGGCTCTGCTCCATCATTAGGGGTCGATGGGGTAATAACTGTCCAAGTATTTCCATTATCTGTAGTATAGTCTATTTTAACGTTTGATACATTATAGATGCTATTATTAGTATCTACAACATCCCAGGTAATAGCTCCGGGTATATCATTGTACACTGTAGATGAGGTTACTTTAAATGGCCCATCATTCCCAACAACTATTTTGGCTAGAGCACTTTGTGTCTGCTGTTGAGTAACAGCTGGATTATTGTCTCTTACAGTTACCTTAAAGTTCATTTCTCTGGTTACATCGGATACGGTTTCCCAATCCTGAGTGTTGGTAAGGGTTCCATTAAGAACACTTGAAAACTTTGGAAAATATCGTGTTGGGGAATCTGTAGGAAGTAATGATCTGAAATTGGCTCCATCAGTTCGGGTAGGACTTACCTGATCAAGCGTAGTTGATGCAAGATCATATTGCTCCCATGTATAGGTCATCGGGTCATTTTCTGTATCTATTGCAGAGGCTGTCAATACGAAGGCGGTTCCTTTGGGAATTGTTTTATTAGTAAATGCTTGTATTGTCGGTGGAGTGTTTGTAGTAGGGGTTACAATACCGCAATTTTGAGAGTTTGTATATGCCTGTACCTGTTCAATGTTTCTGATGTGAAAATAAGGATCTGAATTCATCTGTACATTAGCGGTGGTAATTCCTGCATATCCCATAATCGTTGACCCTGATCCGGGCTCCATTTGAGAGCCATGTAGCTTAGTAGACATTGTGTGTTCAGCACCAAACTGATGGCCTAATTCATGGGCAACGAAGTCTATATCAAAGGTATCGCCGTATGGTTGATCAACTGTGCTAGGTGAGGTGATCCCTGCTCCTTTTGAAGTTTTATCATCATTATTGAAAGGGTTTCTACATACATTTCCGATATCACCAGCAAGTCCTCCGGCACCTCTGTGTCCAAAGAAGTGTCCAATATCGTAAGCGTTGTTACCTATGGTAGAGGTAAGGGTTTGTTGGATCTCTAAAATCCATTCCTCAGGATAGTTCCACCTGCTCTTTTGTACATCCCATATAACATCTGAATAAGGATCTGTAGCAGGATCCGTAAATATCAGCTGTGGGAGATCCTGAACAATCATATGGACACCAAAGTCCTTTTCAAAAACACCATTTACCCGGTTCATGGTTGTATTGATGCGGGCTGCAGCACCAGGAACACCTCCTGCGAGTTGGGTATATTCACCATTTACAGAGATCGCTAATCTGTACGTTCTGTATTTCTGGTCATTACTTTTAGCCAAATTTCCTATATTATTGCCATTTCTTTTTGATCGCAATAACTTTTTCATCTGCTTTTTTGATTGCTCAGATTCGGATGTTTTACATTCAAAAGGACTCCCGTCCGATGTTTTATTAGATTTAAAGAATACTCCGTATACATCTTTTTCTTTATTGATGGGTTCTATAAATTCATATTGCCCTGTTTTGGTATCAAAAAGCATCGACTGGAAATCATTGGGAGCAGTACTGAATCTAATCTGCTTACTGGGATTATCCAATCCAACACCTGAATAGGCTCCAAGTTCATATCTGTCAGCCATTGATTTTTCAACTGAAGGGGAACTGTAAACAGAGAATCTTTCAATCCTGCCGTTTGTTGTAGGTAAAGAAATAACTACAGGAGTAGCTCCTTTTCCAGCTTCTGGTGCATTTTTCAAAAGCTCTCTCAGGGAATTGAGATCAACTTTATAAGAATAGATTACCTTTACTTCTTTCCTTATTGGAGTGATCTTTTGGGAAATAGGCTCCCAACGCTGTGCATGTAAACTCGTTAGGCTGGTAGCTAACGCAAATGCGAAAATAAATTTCTTGTTCATCGTGTTTATAATTAAATTGATTTAATTTATGTTTTTGTTGCAAAAATAAACATTTAATTATAAGAATATTTGTTTTTCTGCTTATTTTATGATTTTTGTTTGTTTATATGAGTGTTTTTTTTATAATAATGATAATTTGTTTATTATTTGTTTTAATGCTGTTGTTTTAAAGAAAAAAATAATTTGAGTATTTAATGTTTACAGGAAAAAGAGCCGATTCTCAATGATGAAAACCGGCTCTTTTTATTATAAATTAATTATTTATTTCTGAACGACAGGAAGATTTCCGTCACGCTTCTGAACTTTTTTGTAGGTGTAAGAACACATTACAATACTGAATTCATACAATAAAAGCAACGGTAATGCTGCCATGATCATGCTTAAAACATCTGCAGGAGTTATAATAGCAGCGACTACCATAATAAGAACAATGGCATGTCTGCGGTAAGTCCGCATGAATTTTGGATTTAAAATTCCTATGCTTGTAAGGAAGTAAATCAGAATTGGAAAAAGGAAAACAACACCCATTCCCAGAACTACCTGTAAAAACAAAGTGGTATAATCACTTAAATCGTAAAGGGGGATAATGATATCTGAAATCTTAAAGATGACCCCAAAGTTAACCGCAAAAGGAAGGATTAAAAAATATCCGGATAAAACTCCTGACATAAATAAAATCCAAACTGCATTGATAATGAAAATTGAGTTTTTCCTTTCATTAGGATGTAAAGCAGGACCTATAAAACGCCATAATTCCCATACAATATATGGAAATGCCAAAACAATCCCGCCAAAAATAGAAACAGCCATCATTACATTGAACTGTTGGTAAAGTCTTTGTACACGAACAGGAAATTCTTTAGGTAGATGAATACTATCACTTCCTAATATTATTCTTGAAAAATGATTGACAATTCTAAAAGTAGGGAAGTCATTTCTTGTAGGTCCAAAAAAGATATGGTCCATGATCCAATTGATATTAAAACCAATAATAAAAGCGGCGATTATAATAGCAATAATTGAGCGGACAAGATGACCTCTTAATTCTCCAATATGTCCCAGAAAGGACATTTCTTTACCTTCACTCACAGAATATGTATTTAAGCTTCAAATTTATGAAATATTTATAGAATCTGGTTTTTAATTTATAAGGGCTTAAGTCTGGCCTTTAAATAAAACTCCAAATATCTGAGTTTAGTTAATTCCTTCGTCCAGCAGTTTATGCAGATCTATAATTCCGAAATACTTACCATTCTCAGTAACGATAAGTTGTCCGATGTTATTTTCTTTCAGAACTTTCATAGCTTCTTTAGCTAAAACATTTTTTTCGATTGTTTTTGGATGAGCAGACATGATATCTTTAGCCAAAACCTTGGAAACGTCTTCACCTTTCAGAAGCATTCTTCTTAAATCCCCATCTGTGATCACGCCGATAATTTCTTCGTCGTTGGTAACTACAGTGATTCCGTGGCTTGATGCACTGATTGAAATAATAACATCTCTTACAGGAGCATCTTCTGTAACCTGAGGTTTTTGTGAAGAAAGAAACTGTTCAACTCTTGAGGTTAAATTTTTCCCTAAGCTTCCACCAGGATGGAATTTTGCAAAATCATTTTCTTTGAAATCATTAAGTTCCATCAAGCAGATTGCCAAAGCATCTCCAAGAGCCATTTGAATGGTAGTGGAACTTGTGGGAGCGAGTTTATTGGGACAAGCTTCCAAATCAACATGGGTATCAAGAATAATATCAGAAAATTCTGCCAGTTTACTTTTTTTATTACCAGTCATTCCAATTAATGCAGAAGAATAATCTTTTAGAAACGGAACGAGATTGGTAATTTCCGGAGAGTTTCCAGAATTTGAGATACATAAAACAACATCTTGTTTTTGAATTACTCCCAGGTCTCCATGAATGGCTTCTGAGGCGTGTAAAAACTGAGAAGGAGTTCCTGTAGAATTTAATGTGGCCACAATTTTATTTCCAACGTGAGCTGATTTTCCAATTCCTACAACGATTAATTTTCCTTTCGCAGAATGAATAACCTCTACTGCTTTTACAAATTGATCATCTATTCTGTTCTTTAATTTTTCAAGTTCTGAAATTTCTATTTCTAATGTACTTTTTGCTATTGAAATGATATTATCTCTTTCCATTTTTACCTTTACAGTTTGTATACAAAATTCTTCCGATATAAATTTATACTTTAAAAAGAATATTTAATATAAATTTTATTTTTTATAAATTCGTTCGCTTTTATTATAAGCAAAAATTTTATAACTTTGGATTAGATGCAAATTTAGCAATAGAAAATTAGATGAGCGCAAAAAAAGCCAATTTATCAGGCGAATTGAAAAAGTATTTCGGGTTTTCTACTTTTAAAGGTCAACAAGAACAAATCATAGAAAACCTGTTAGAAGGGAAGGATATATTTGTTTTAATGCCGACAGGAGGAGGTAAGTCATTATGTTACCAACTTCCGGCACTTATTTCCGAAGGGACGGCAATAGTAGTTTCTCCCTTAATAGCTTTAATGAAAAATCAGGTAGATGCCGTAAATGGTCTTTCATCTGATGATGGAGTAGCCCATGTTTTAAATTCATCATTAAATAAAACACAGACTAAACAGGTCTTTGATGATATTAAAAGTGGTAAAACAAAATTACTCTATGTTGCTCCGGAATCATTAATTAAAGAAGATTATCTCGATTTCCTTAAGGAAGTTAAAATTTCTTTCTTTGCTATTGATGAGGCACACTGTATTTCAGAATGGGGGCATGATTTCAGGCCTGAATACAGAAATTTAAAAACAATTATTGATAAAATCGCAGATGTTCCTGTGATCGCACTTACCGCAACGGCAACCCCAAAAGTTCAGGATGACATCCAGAAAACCTTGGGAATGATCAATGCATTGGTATTTAAAGAAAGTTTTAACAGGGCCAATTTGTTCTATGAGGTTCGCCCGAAGGTTAATGTAGATCGGGAAATTGTTAAATTTATTAATCAGCATAAAGGTAAATCAGGGATTATATACTGTTTGAGCCGAAGAAAGGTAGAAGAGTTTGCCCAGTTATTACAGGTGAATGGGATCAATGCACTACCTTATCATGCCGGTTTGGATCAAAAGGTAAGAGTGGCTAATCAGGATAAGTTCCTTATGGAAGATGCTGATGTTATCGTTGCTACCATTGCTTTTGGAATGGGTATTGATAAACCGGATGTCCGTTTTGTGATCCACTATGATTTCCCAAAATCTTTGGAAAGTTATTATCAGGAAACAGGACGTGCGGGAAGAGATGGTGGAGAAGGATATTGTTTAGCTTTTTATGATCCTAAAGACATTGAAAAGCTTGAGAAATTCCTGGCTCAGAAGCCTGTTTCTGAAAGAGAGATCGGGTTGCAGCTTTTAAATGAAGTAGTAGGTTATGCTGAAACTTCTATGAGCAGAAGACAGTATATTCTATATTATTTTGGGGAAATTTTCGATCCTGTTACCGGTGAGGGAGCTAAAATGTGTGATAATGCATCGAATCCACCAAAATTAAAAGATGCCACGAAAGATTTGAAAAAGGTTCTGGAGCTGATCAAAGAAACCGGAGAAAAATTTAAATCTAAAGATCTGATCTCTGTTATCGTAGGAAAAGAAAATGCGGTGACAAAGTCCTATAAATTAGAACAAACTTCTTATTTCGGTTTCGGAAAGGAGGAAAAAGATAATTACTGGAAAACAATTCTAAGACAGGCGACTGTTCAAAACTTTTTACAAAAGGATATTGAAACTTATGGTGTTTTAAAGATTTCTGAAAAAGGGCTACAGGTTTTGGATAATAAATTAGAACATGCCTTTTTAATCGCCGAAGACCGTGAATTTGATCTGTCACAAACAAAAGCAGAGAGCGATCAGGTTCAAATGGAAGCGGGAGGTACTATGGATAAGAATTTATTTGGACTTCTAAAAGAACTAAGAAAAAAGGTAGCTAAAAAATACGGAATTCCGCCTTACACGGTATTCATGGATCCTAGTTTGGAAGACATGACGATTCAATATCCGATCACGTTGGAAGAAATAGCTAAAATTTATGGAGTAGGTGAAGGAAAGGCAAAAAAATATGGTAAGGAATTCGCAGATTTTATAAAAACTTACGTCGAAGATAATAATATTGAGCGTACTCAGGATATGGTTTTGAAGCAGGTTGCCAATAAATCCAGCCATAAAGTATTTATCATTCAGAGTACAGATAAAAAAATTGATCTTGAGGATATTGCAAGAGCCAAGAATTTAACGATGAATGAATTGTTAAAAGAAATGGAAAGTATCGTTTATCAAGGGACAAAGCTGAATATCGATTATTATGTTGAAGATAATTTTGATGAAGATATTGTAGATGGTTTCATGGAATTCATGAATGACTCTGAGAGTGACAGTATGAAAGTACTTTTGGATGAATTCGGAGATGAGCTTTCTGATGAAGAGGTAAGAATGCTAAGGATAAAATTCATTAGTGACGTCGCTAATTAAATTTAAAAATATGAACCTTATCCGATATCATGGGTAAGGTTCTTTTATTATAATGAAAAAAATTTCTGTTATATTTATTCTGCCGGACTTAGAAACCGGAGGCGCAGAAAGGATTATTACCACTATTGCAAATCATCTTTCAAGGGATCGTTTTGAACCTAAGATTTTGCTTTTGCGTAAACAGGGTGGATACCTTGAATTCCTCAAAAAAGATGTTGAAATCATTGATATCAATACGGAAAGAATCAGACATTCATTAAAACCTATTCTTTCGGAAATCTATCGAAGAAAACCGGATATTGTATTTTCTGGATTTGGAGAAGTCAATGCCTATTTATCTTTATTTATAAAGCTTTTTCCAAGGACTAAATTTATCGCCAGGGAAACCAATGTGGTTAGTGAGCATGTTACCCGTAAAGAGATCAGGTTTTTCTATAAATTTTATAATAACTATCAGCAGATCATTGCACAAAGTGATGATATGATGAAGGATCTGACGAAGAATTTCAATATACAGACTCATAAGATCGTAAAAATAAATAACCCTGTAGATTTTGATTTTATTGATCAGAAGCTATCTATTTCTAAAAAACCGGAATGTTTCAAATACAATTATAAGAATGTTGTAGCGATTGGAAATTTATCTTCCAGAAAAGGATTTGATAATCTGTTGAAAGTTTTTTCAAGATTAAAAAACGAAAATATTTTACTCCATATTTTAGGTGACGGTAAAGATCGGGAGATCTTGCATCAGATGAAAGATTTTCTGGGACTAAAACATGTTTTCTTTCATGGAAGGCAGGAAAATCCATATCAATATTTAAAATATGCAGATCTCTTTATACTTTCTTCCAGATATGAAGGCTTTCCTAATGTACTGTTGGAAGCCGGAGCTTGTGGAACTTACGCTTTAGCTAATAATTGTCCCGGAGGAATTAATGAGATCATCCAGCATCAGGTTAATGGCGAAGTTTCTGATATTGATAATCATGAAGATTTTTCTCAAAAGATCATGAGTATTTTACATAAAACGTACGATAAAGACGCTATTAAAAATTCTATTAAATCAAGATTTTCAAAGAATATTATCCTGGATAAATATGAGAAAGTGCTGTTAGACCTTATGAACAGGTAATTTAATAGTTATGATCATTGAAGGGGTTTCTTTTTCAGGAATAGCAGTAGCGCTTTTATGTATACTTCTTCTTCTTTCAAAAAAACGGAAAAGGCATGATGATCATTATTTGATCTTATGGTTACTAGTCTGCATAACCAATCTGAGTTATTATGCATTTTCCAATTTCCTTCCTGCAAGTTTACAGAGTTTTGGGTTTACACTGCCCGTACTCAGTGTAGCTATGCTCTATCTGTATGTGATTTCGATGACTTTTAATATCCAATTTAGGTTCACATACATTCTGAAACATGCCCTGTTTTTCATAGTTTATAATTTTGTTTTCATAATGGTTTCCATCTTTTATGAAAAGATTGTATTCATTGATGGCATCCCTTATTTTAGTGCCCGGGGAAACAACCTGCTTATTAATGCACTGACTTTGCCGATGGCAGTTGCTCCGATACTATATATAATCTTCAGTTTTTTAGCATTGAAAAAATACCAAAAGCTCCTTCCTGAATATTATTCAACTTTAGAGAAGATTAATTTAAACTGGATGCAATACATCATTCTTTCTCTTATTATTCTTTTTTTCATCGTTATCGGGATTATATCATTTGGGACAAAATTAAATGCAATTCCTATCAGTCATATTTTTAAAATAGTGGGTGCAGTACAGGCAATCTATATATCCTATATTGTGTTTTTCAGTTTAAGACAAAGCATTGTTATCAATCAGAATATTTCTTTCACTAATGAGAATAAGGAAAAGACTGCTTTGCCCGATGATAAACTCGTTGAACTATCCCAAAATGTACTCGCCTACATGGCTGATGAAAAACCATATCTTAATGAAGAACTCAGCCTTTCCGTTTTATCCGCTTCATTGGGTTTATCAACAAATCAGCTTTCACAAATCATCAATCAGACATTGGATACTAATTTTTATAAGTTTGTCAATGCGTATCGGGTAGAAGAAGTAAAATGTAGGCTGAAGAATCGTGAATATAACCGATATTCTATTCTGGGTATTGCTTATGAATGTGGTTTTAATTCAAAATCAACTTTCAATAAAATATTTAAAGAAGAAACAGGTATGACACCTTCTGAATATAAGAGATTTTCCCAAACGAATTAGGTCCTGATCTATAGAATAAGACGAATAAGATAGGTGTTTTAATGATTTTTGCATTCAAAAATATATGGACGCAAATTTTCATTTAACCAATATTATCATTCATGTTATAAGCGGGACTATTGCGCTTTCTATCGGTTTTCTTATTCTGCTTAAAAAGAAAGGAACACTATTTCATAAAAAAGCAGGTGTTTTGTTTGTATTCTTTATGGTTTTGATCATTATTACAGGTATTTTAGGAGTTGTAGTTTTCAAGCGTAATTTATTTTTACTCGTGATCACAGTTTTGGCGGGTTACAATACGTATTCGGGAGTAAGAATTGTGAAAATAAAGACCAATACTTTATACCTACAGGATGTGTTAGTAATGATACTGGCAATGATCATCACATTATTTTTTTTATATTATTTAAAATCTATTGGTTTTTATTGGAGTCCTGTTGTTATTTATTCAACAGTAGGATATTTATTTCTGGTTATTTTCTATGATGTAGTAAGATACTCGATTCCTAAATTCAAATATGGTAACCTTTGGATGTATGAACATTCCTGTAAGATGATCAGTGCATTAAGTGGATTATTATCAGCTTTTATAGGTACAGTTTTATCAGATTACAAACCTTATAGTCAGATACTCCCTTCCGTATTGATGACTTTTGTGATGGTACTTTTTATCATACAGATTTACCGGAAAAATAAGAGACAGCATTTGTAAAAATCTCCTGTCGATTTTAAATAAATTACTATATTGCTTCCCAGTCTAAGATTAAATCTATGAATCCGATCTCAAAAATCAACTGTACATGCGAAAGTCCACCCATTAGCTATAAAGATTATGATAGTTATGAATTGGGAACGGACCATACCAATGGAAGATATGGTGAAGTAACGATTGAAATATGCAGAAGATGTAAAAGAAAATGGGTTAAATATTTTGTTGAATATGAATCTTTTTCCAGATCAGGAAGATGGTACCGAGGAATTATTAATGATAAAAATATTGAAAAAATTACTCCTGAAAATGCCATAGATTATATTGAAAACATGGAATGGTATCTTTATGGTGGGTCTTATTTTTCGCATACAGGAGCAATAGGAAAAGGGAAAGTATATGTTGATTTATAACTTTCAGAAAATGGATAACGGGTGGTATTTTAAAATTGATAAATCTCACTTTGGTGCTTGGTAATTTATCATTAAATTTGTGAGACTTAAGATAGATAATAATAACAAATTCATAAAATAACATGAGTCAATTCGATGTTACCGTAATAGGTTCTGGTCCTGGTGGTTATGTTGCTGCTATTCGTGCTGCACAATTAGGCTTCAAAACAGCAATTATTGAAAAATATTCAACTTTAGGCGGAACTTGTCTTAACGTTGGATGTATTCCTTCAAAAGCACTTTTAGATAGTTCTGAACATTTCGAAAATGCGAAACATAATTTTGCGAGCCACGGAATCATTATCAATGAGCCGCAGGCAGATATTGCAAGAATGATAGAGCGTAAAAACGAAGTTGTAGATCAGACAACTAAGGGAATCCAGTTTTTGATGGACAAAAATAAAATCACTGTTTTTGAAGGATTGGGAAGTTTTGAATCTGCTACTCAGATCAAAGTAACTAAAAACGATGGTTCTTCTGAAACGATTGAATCAAAATATACAATCATTGCAACAGGTTCTAAGCCGTCTTCACTTCCTTTCATTACGCTTGATAAAGAAAGAGTGATCACTTCTACAGAAGCGTTGGCCCTTAAAGAAATCCCTAAGCATTTAGTAGTAATCGGAGGGGGTGTAATTGGTCTTGAATTAGGTTCCGTATATTTAAGATTAGGAGCTCAGGTAACAGTAGTTGAGTTTATGGACAAGATCATTCCTGGAATGGACGGTGCATTAAGTAAAGAATTGACAAAAGTTCTTAAGAAACAAGGAATGAAGTTTATGCTTTCTACGGCTGTTTCTGCAGTGGAGAGAAATGGAGATACTGTAAAAGTTACCGCTAAAGATAAAAAAGGAGAAGAAGTAGTTGTAGAAGGAGATTATTGTTTAGTTTCTGTAGGAAGAAAGCCTTATACAGAAGGTCTTGGGCTTGAAAAAGCAGGTGTTGAGCTTGATGAAAGAGGAAGAGTAAAAACAAACGATCACTTACAAACTAATGTTTCTAATATCTACGCGATCGGAGATGTGATCAAAGGAGCGATGCTTGCTCATAAAGCGAGTGAGGAAGGTACTTTGGTTGCTGAAATATTAGCAGGTCAAAAGCCACATATCAACTATAACTTAATTCCTGGTGTTGTTTATACATGGCCTGAAGTTGCTGGTGTTGGTAAAACTGAAGAGCAACTGAAAGAAGAAGGTGTTGCTATTAAAGTTGGTTCATTCCCAATGAGAGCTTTAGGAAGAAGCCGTGCAAGTGGTGATGTTGATGGATTGGTTAAAATCATCGCTGATGAAAAAACGGACGAGATTTTAGGAATGCATATCATCGGAGCCAGAGCAGCTGACTTAATTGCAGAAGGCGTAATTGCAATGGAATTCCGTGCAAGTGCTGAAGATGTTGCAAGAAGTTCTCACGCTCACCCAACATATGCAGAAGCGATCAAAGAAGCTGCATTGGATGCTACAGGTAAGAGACCTATTCATATCTAATATTTTATTGAAAGATTAAAAATTTCAAGATTTAAATAAAAAAAGAGAAACCTATTTTAGGTTTCTCTTTTTTTTGGCATAGAAATAGAGATGCACATTATAAAGTAAAATAAATGAAAAAAATATTTATTTAGTATTGTTCGCCGGAATTTATTCTTTTGCTCAGGAAGCTGGAAAAGCAGGTGAACTCTTAAAAAATGAAGCTTCAAAGACAGAAATGCAATCTGCAAGAACACAAGGTTTCGATAATAAAAACAGCAACAAAAATAATTCAGGTTTTAGGAATCAGAATAATCAAAATAATGGTTTCAGGACTCCAAATTATCAATGGAATCAAAACTATGGTTATGCCGAAGTTTTTCTAAGAATTCCAGAATTGGGTTACTTTACTGTTGAATTAGGAGATCAGGCAATTTCTAATGGTTCGGGTAAATATCGTTTTTTTGATTTGCAGTCTGGTAGAATGCCAATATCCATTTATGATAATGGTTTTCTAATTTATAAAACCACTTTAATGCTTCGGAATAATAACAGATTGGTATTGGATTTTTTTACGAATGAAGGCTTGTATCTATTGGATTCATATCCTGTCAAGAGCCAGTCTTATGGTTTTAATGATTGGAATGATGTATGGAATGATCCTTATGGGAATCAATCAGGAAATTGGAATCAGTCAGGAAATGCGATGGATGATCGTACTTTTAGTCAGTTTTTTGAAATGTTGCAAGACAATGAGAAATTTGATGATGGAAAAATTCGTATGATCAATCAGCAAATGCGTAATTCAATGTTTTCTTCTCGGCAAATAAGAGACCTGGTAAAGTCTTTAAGTTTTGACAAAAATAAATTGGCGCTGGCTAAATCTATGTATCGTAATTGTGCAGATAAAAACAAGTATTTTTTGGTTTATGATGCCTTTGATTTCGATAGCAGCAAACGGGAATTGATGGAATTTATAACAAAATCATGATAAAAGGAAGGGAAGCTTAGTGCTTCTTTTTTTATTGTATCACTTTCATTTTCTCATAAAATTTAGATGATTTTACAGGAGCCATATTAAACTGTACTCCAAAAGTAATTCTTTTAAAATTTTTTTTCTTTATCAATTTTTAAATCATAACCTGTATTGAGATGCTTGAAATTAAAGAGTGATAGGCTTATTCTTGGTTCTATAGAATATGGATTTATGTATCTTCAATGATTATTTATTAATGATTAATTTTATATTTCCGTACCTTTGCAGACTAATTCAATCATTAATGCAACTCGGAAGAACTCAGACTTTAAAAATTTCAGAAAAAAATAATTCAGGATGGATCTTAAGTGATGAATCTGGTGAAAAAGCTTTTTTGCCTAAGGTGTTCACTCAGGAAGACAAAGAAATTGATGATGAGGTTGAGGTTTTTGTTTATCAGGATGATGGTAAATTAAAAGCAACGACCGAAATTCCATTGGCTGAAGTGGGAGAGTTTGCTGTAATGAGCTGTGTAGAAAGTCTTCCTAGTGGAGCTTTTATGGATTGGGGAATTATTAAAGATTTATTTATTCCTTACAAACAGCAAAAATCCAAGATCATTGAAGCAAAGAGATATCTTGTATATCTTTATGTAGATGAAGATATGGACCTGATTACAGGGACAACAAAATTCAAAAGAAATCCTCAATATGAAAATCTGCCATTCCAAAAAGGCGATAAAGTAGATTTGATCATGATGAATGAAAGCGAAATAGGCTGGAATGTGATCATCAATAAAAAATATATCGGATTGATTTATGCTTCTGATGTTTTCAAAAAACTGTATCCATTATCTGAAGAAACAGGGTATATCAAAACAATCCGTGAAGATGGTAAGATAGATGTTTCTTTACAGCCTGAAGGATTTGAAAACGTTGATGAGTTTAAACAAAAGATACTTAACAAGCTTGAAGAAAATTATGGACTTCTTCATTTATCAGACAAGTCCTCTCCTGAAGAGATCAAAGATGAGATCCAGATGAGTAAAAAGAACTTCAAGAAAGCGATTGGAGGACTCTATAAAGATAAAATTATCGATATTTTAGAAGATAAAATTAGATTATTGTAAAAACAAAACGAGCAGAAATTTCTGCTCGTTTTTTATTTTAGTCTCTGTTTTTAATGAGTAACCATCCATTATATATCCTTCCGTCTGATACTTTTATTAGGTACCAATAATTTCCTGTTGATAATGGAGTTGAATTGTATTTTCCATCCCACTCAAAGGGTTTTTTATTAATGATGTCTTTAAATACCGGGATGCCTTTTCTGTCATAGACTCCTATTTCAGTTCCAGTATAATTTTCCAGACCTTTTATTCTCCATTTGTCGTTGAAGCCATCACCATTAGGCGTGATCATGTTCGGAATATTAAAAATAGAAAAGTTTTTTTGCCCAATGATACATCCTGATTTCGTTCTTACATAAACAATGTATTCTCCCATACTCAGATTGGTAAATACATTAGAATCCTGCCAGTTGATATTATCTAACGAATATTCATAGTTTCCGGTTGCTGAAAGAAGTATTGTTGCGGAATTATTGGTAATGGTTACAGAAACAATCTCTGCCAGAATAGAGTAGCTGACTTGTGTACTGGCAATGTTTTCACAACCGAAACTATTAGTCACTTTCACGGAATAATTTCCTGGAGTTGAAACCACAATCGTTTGTGTAGTCGCTCCCGTATTCCAAAGGTACGATGTGAATCCGGCTCCTGCATCTAAAGTTATAGTCTTGCCCTGACAAAAATCAAGCTGATCCGGAAAGTTGATCTTCGGTTTTGGATTTAATGTTAAACTCAATCTTACCACGGTGAAACATCCATCAGCGGTAGATACTTTTACATGAATAACGGTGGAACCGATGCTCATTATATAACTGGATGGGTTTGGAATAATATTTCCAGTACTGTCCGTATAAACAAAAGTATAATTGTTTGGATTAGCAATGATATTGGCTTCATATGAATGAAGATTAATACTCATTGTAGCTCCTGTTGTGTCATTGCATATCGCAGCTGTGAGATCCTGAGCAGGAACATTATTCACCGATAAAGTAACTGCAATAGCTTGTTTCTCAGATTCACATCCATTTATAGTTTGTGTTACAAAATAAGTTTGTCCGTGAATTAATGTTGTACTAAGTGGTAGAATGTTTCCTGCTCCATCATAAAATACCAGGGAAGTTCCTGTAACTACTAGATTTGTCAAGGTTGGATTTATTGAGGCACAAAAATCCTGAGCTGTATTGGCTGTTGGTTTAGGAGTCGTATTTACGGTTACCTGAATGGCTGTTTTATTACTTTCACATCCATTAATGGTTTGTGATGCATAATAGGTCTGCCCGGTTACAAGTGGAGTTGTTGGAGGCAAAATGTTTCCTGTTACATCATACCATTTGATATTTTGACCTGTAATTTGGAGGTCAGAAACTTTGGGCTGATTTGTTGCACAAAATATTTGTGTTGGATTTGTTGTTACAGGAAGAGCTGGGGAACTGATAATTACATTCTGATTTTGTATTGCCGTATTCCCATGACCATCATTATAGGCCCAATGAACGACATATGTTCCAGGAATCGAATAAGAAAGTGGGTCCGTAGTTGTAGCATTGATAACTCCAGCGCAATTATCTGTTGCGGCAGGAAAATTAGAAATTGTTGTATGACAATCTCCTGTGATATCTGGTAAGTTTGCAATATTGGGAATTGGTGCTATATTATCTCCAACTACTACATTTGCAGTAAAAGTTCCATCGCAACCTAGTGAACCAGAAATATGGCAGGTGTACGTTCCCGAATTGGCTACTGTAGCATTTGGAATTGTTGGGTTTTGCAGATTAGAAGTAAATCCATTTGGTCCTGTCCAATTGAATGTTGTTCCGCCGGTTGCATTTAATTGGATGGATGAATTGATACAAACCGGAGAGTTTGATGTAGCAGAAATTCCAACACTACAATCATAAAATTTAGCAAAATTATTATTTGTTTGAGTAGCTCCAAGGGTATAAATATTATTACTTTTGGCATAAATAGAATTAATTTCACCATAAAAATAAGATCCCCATATTTGATTACCTACTGTACTAAATTTGGTGAAAAATCCCCCATTATAACCCCCATTGTTTGTTGGCAAAAATCCATTTGGAGTTGCTATTTGAATATTATTGAATGTGCGGCCACAAAATAATATATTATTGGTGTCATCTATAGAAAGGCCGTATGCTTGATCATCATCTACGGCGTTACCTGTTGTTGCACCAAAATAAGTTCCCCATATTTGATTTCCAGTAGGATTGAACTTTGTCAAATAGATATCATTACCAACATATCCATTGTATTGAGTCTGGTGGGTTCCTGGAGTTGAAATTTTTTCATGTGCCGTGGTTTCACCCAGCAGAATTACATTATTGTCCTTATCTATTTTTAAATCACTTACGGATGTTACTCCTTCATCTGAATTGCTTTGAATGCCATATCCATCTCTTCCACCATAGTAAGTTGACCACAAAAATTGAAAATTGCTGTCAAGCTTTGCCAGATAAGTATTGGCTTCACCAATTATAGTTTGTTGATGGGTGCCAGCTGTAGCCTGTCCACTCGTATTATAATTTCTATAAACAGTTCCCGCTAAATAGATATTGTTTGCATTATCACGATCAATCTTTTTTATACCATCTCTTAAATTAAAATAAGATCCATAAATTTGCTGGCCTGCAGGAGAAAATTTAGCAATAAATGAAATTCCATTATATACATTAGAATTGGTTGGAACTGCAGCGTTAGGGGTTGTGATTCCATTATTTCCTACCGCAAAACCTCCCAATATTAAATTCTCACTAGAGTCAAGCACAAGTGAATTTATAGTATCTGCATTATCCCCTCCGAAATAAGTGCCCCATATTTTAGTCCCACTATCATTGAATTTTATAATAAATGCATCCTCGTTTTCAGCATAATAGATGGGATTTACATATGATGAATGTTCTTTATGAGCTCCTGGTGTCGTTATAGTATTTGTACCATTCGTCGAGTCTCTTGCATGTCCAACTGCATATATTTCATTATTGCTATTAATAGCGATATCTTTTAATAAATTTGTTTCATCACCACTATAATCAAAATGATGATTTCCTAAAAATACTCCCCAAATTTTATTTCCTAATGGATCAAATTTTGAAATATATCCATAGTTTTGAGAATTAGAATCCATTACATTATATGTATTAGTAGCAACATTATACCTTGCAATGGTTGTGAAACTTGAATAAACTTCTTGATTTGCGTTTGCTAATACGCGGCAGTATGAACTATCGTGCCAAACCCAATTTGGTGAATTTTTAATCCATAGCGGTGTTGGAACGGGATCAATTATTAATGTTTTATTGTATAGATCTTGTTTTCCTTCAAATCCATAAGTGTTATTTTTGATTTGGATGAATTTTATATGAGTATCTTGTTTTTTATCACCATCTACCAACCATGAAAGAGGAATATTCTCCTGCATATCACCAAAGCGGAGTTTCATATTTATTTTCCCATTGTCCAACGAAGTTTTACAACCATTAAACTTCATTTTAATATCAGATATTTTGCCACCTGGTCTTACAATAAAATTATATTCTATTGGTTTTAAAGTATCTTTTGGTTTAAAAAATACCAGGTCTATATTATTGTATATATTTTTATAGGTAATTTTTTTAAATCTATAAACTTTCAGAACTCCATTGGGTCTGTTGGGGATATTATAGAAATTTTCGTAATCAGGAGATTGCTCATCAGAAATAAGTTCAACATTAGAATTGGAACCAATTAAATCAATATCTATTCTGTGGTATTTATATTTTAATTTATCCAGTTTTTCATCAGATAGATTTTGTTTTTTTTCTTTGGAGGGGGCTTCTTTTAGTTTTTCAACCTGATAGACATCATATGAAAATCCATTTTTCTTTAATTGTACATTGAGACCATTTGATATAAAAAGATATTTTACATCAGCATTTTCTTTTCCATTCTGATCAATGATCTGGCCTTTGTTTTCGTAAAAATAATAGGGTGTGTCATTTGTGGGTTTAGTTTGAGAAAACAAAAAAGTGCAACATAAAACAGAGAAAAGAAATAAAATTTTCCGCATCGATTATTAATTTTCGGCAAATATATAAAAACACCTCACTTTATCGGGATTAAGAATCATTAATCTCTAACTGTTTGTTTTAAAACATGATGTAAATCATAATAATTGTTTAATTATTTTGTTTAACAATTTTGTCAAAAAAAAATTTTGATTTACATTTGCACAAATTTGTTTAACAAAAATGTCAAACCAAGCAAAAAAAGACCAAACACAAGAATTGATCAAAGAAACCGCGAAGAATTTATTCTTTGTGAAAGGGAAATTTGATGCTACTACGCAAGAGATTGCAGATGAAGCCGGGGTAAACAGAACGCTTATTAATTACTATTTCCGTTCCAGAGATAATCTGATGCAGATCGTTTTTAATGAAGCGCAGAAGGTAGAACAGGAGAAATCTAAGATTATTCAGAACTCTTCTTTACCATTTAAAGAAAAGATGAGCCAGTTTATAGAAGGCAGTTTGGCTACAAGCTTACAATATCCTTATCTGGAAACATATATTGTTTCACAGATCAATAAAGGAAACTGCCACCAGAAAGATATTGAAGAGGAGGATTTGAAAAAGATGTATGAAGATATTGAAAAGGAAATGGAATTGGGAAATATTGAAAGAATGAAACCCATTCAGTTTATATTAAATATGGTTTCCCTCTTAGTTTTTCCAAGTGCCATACGACCTCTTTTAATGGAGAATCTAATGATAAGTGATAAAGAATTTGATAAGATTATATCAGAGCGAAAAGAGATCATACTTAACATGTTATTTAAAAATTAGTTAAAAACTTAAAGTATTTTTAAATATGATACGTCCTTTAGGAATAAAGTATTTTGAGAACAACATTCTATTAAAAAATAAACGAAGTAATAAATTATGAAAAGAAAACGTATAACTGCAATCAAGCTAAAAATTGGGATAGCTGCAGCATTTATGATTTTCGGCTATTCATCAGTGTCTGCCCAACAGCAGGTTTCCCTACAGGAAGCTATCAAGCAGGCGCTCCAAAATAAAGCAGAAGCCAAAAAAGCTGCTTTACAGATCAAAAAAGCTGAATACAAAATTGATGAAGCTAGAGCAGGGGCATTACCTCAAGTTACTGGGACTGCTGCCTTAACCTATAATCCTATTATTCAGCAGTCGTTGCTGGAATTTGGTGGACAAAGGATAACAGCTCAGTTGGGACAGCCTTGGAGCACCAATGCAGGAATAAATGTTCAGCAGGCCCTATTTGATCAAAGAGTTTTTACTGGTCTTAAAGCTGCAAAATCAACAAGAGAGTTTTACATCCTGAATGCTCAATTGACCAATGAACAGATCATTGAAAATGTAGCGACGGCTTATTATCAGGTTTTTGTACAGGAAGAAAACCTTAAAACGGTAGAAGTAAGTTATTCAAACACCGAAAGGGTAAGAAATGTGATCAAAAGCTTATTGGATAATGGATTGGCCAAATCTATTGATCTCGACCGTACAAATGTACAGCTGACTAATATTGGATCAAACAGACAGCAGCTGATCAATTCCGTAGAACTTTCAAAAAATGCTTTAAAGTTTTATATGGGAGTTCCTATTGATACCAAAATCGAACTTGAAGAAAAAACGATTGAACCAAGACCTGAGCTTATTATGAGCAATGTGAATCTGGACGATCGTTTAGAGCTGAAAGTAAAGAACAAAAACAGAGAACTTCTTGTGTTTAATAAGAAAGCGACGGAAGCTTATCTTTATCCTACTGTAAGTCTTCAGGCAAACTATGCGTGGGCTGCAACAGGAAAGAAATTTCCTCTTACCAATGGTCTGAGTAATGGTGTACTTTGGAGTGATTATTCTGCAATAGGATTGAATATAAATGTTCCGATCTTCACAGGTGGTGCTACAAAAGCTAAGATCCAACAGGCGGAAATTGATATTCAGGATTTAGATCAGGATATTCAGAATACCCAGCTAAGTTTAAGTTTGGATTATAAAAATGCAATTTCCAATATGGAGAATTCAATCATTAATATCCAGAGCATGAAAGATAATGTAGGCCTTGCAGAAAGAGTACAGAAAAATACTCAATCCAATTACCAGAACGGTTTGGCTACGCTTACAGAAGTTTTGGATTCTGAAAATGCTTTAACAGAAGCGAAACAGAATTATTCAAATGCATTGTTAGATTATAAGCAGGCTGAGATCAAATTAATTAAAGCTAAAGGAGAATTAAACACACTACAAAACCCATAACTAAAATGAAAAAAACTTTAATATATATCATCGTAGCAGCCGTACTTATAGGTTTAGCGGCATATAAGATTGCAGGAAACAAGGAAAAACAGACGCAGGAAGTTAAAGAAGTTGCAAAACAGGTTGACAAGATCAATGTGAATGTTGTTACTGTAAAAAGAGAAAATATAGATACAGATTATTCTGCTAACGGTACTTTTTTACCAAAGCAGGAAATGAATCAGGCTTCTGAAATTGCCGGACGTATCGTGAGTGTTTTGGTAAAAGAAGGTTCAAGAGTTTCTGCTGGTCAGACTTTAGCAACTATTAAAAGAGATGCTATCGAAGTTGATGTAACACAGGCTCAGAACAACTTACAAAATGCCATTATAGATAACCAACGTTATGAAAATGCATACAAGACTGGTGGGGTTACCAAGCAACAATTGGATAACTCAAGATTACAGTTAAAAAATATGCAGGCTGCTGTAAAAGCTCAGGGAGTAAGAGTAAATGATACAAGCATCCGTGCAGGTATCAGTGGTACCGTTAACAAAAAAATGGTTGAACCGGGAAGTGTTGTTGCAATAGGAAATTCAATGTTTGAAATTGTTAATATCAACAGCTTAAAACTTTCTGTATTAGTGGACGAAAGCCAGATTGGGAGAATTCAATTGGGTCAGGAGGTTCCAATTAACGTAAATGTTTTACCAGAAGGTTCTTTCAGTGGAAGAATTACATTTATTGCTCCTAAGAGTGATGCTTCTTTAAATTTCCCGGTTGAAATTGAGATTCAAAATAACGGACAACTGAAAGCAGGTATGTATGCTACAGCCATATTTAAAACCAATCACGGAGCTGAAACTCAAAATATGTTAACTGTTCCTTCAGAAGCATTCGTAAATGGAGTAAGTTCAGGTCAGTTATTTGTTGTTCAAAACGGAACTGCCAAACTGATCAAAGTAACGATTGGAAAAGTATACGGAGATAAAGTACAGGTATTATCTGGTCTTACTGATGGACAACAGGTAATTACCAGTGGACAGATCAACTTGGATAACGGGTCAAAAATCAATATTGTAAAGTAGTAGACCATGAAGTTAGCAGAAATATCGATTAAAAGACCATCGTTAGTTATTGTATTATTTACAATTCTGACATTGGGAGGTATCCTGAGTTATACACTCATGGGATACGAATTGATTCCGAAGTTCGAAACCAATATGGTAACGATTTCTACGACCTATCCTGGAGCTTCTCCTGCAGAGGTGGAAACTTCCGTTACCCGGAAGATTGAGGACGCCGTTGGATCTTTGGAAAACGTAAAAAAAGTAGAATCTTCTTCATACGAAAGTTTATCTGTAATCATGGTTCAGCTGAACGATGGAGCGGATGTAGATTATGCTTTGAATGATGCTCAGCGTAAGGTAAATGCAGTTCTTAAAGATCTTCCGGATGATGTAGATCCACCTTCACTGAACAAATTCTCTTTGGATGATTTACCAATTATCACGATGAGTATTTCATCTGATAAATTGAACAATAAAGAGCTTTATGACCTTTTAGATAAAAAAATAGAACCTATTTTCTCTCGTGTAAATGGTGTGGCACAAGTTGATCTTGTGGGTGGACAGGAAAGAGAAATTCAGGTAAACCTTGATGAGAAAAAGTTACAGGGGTATGGACTTTCCATTGCTGATGTACAACAGGCTATTCTTTCATCAAACTTAGATTTCCCTACAGGTAGTTTGAAAACGAGAACTTCAAAATCTACGATCAGATTATCAGGAAAATATAAGTCAACCCAGGAAATGAACAACCTTGTGGTTTCTAATAAAGATGGAGCTCAGGTTCGTTTATCTGATATTGCAACGGTTTTTGACTCTCAGAAAGATGTTGAAAAAGTAGCAAGGTTCAATCAGTTTCCTACGATCTTAATGCAGGTTAAAAAACAATCGGATGCCAATGCGGTTGCCGTATCTGAAAGTGTTCAGAAAACGATTGCAACAGTAGAAGCAGCCTATAAAGTTCAGGGAATAAAAGTAAAAGTAGTAAATGATACTACAGACTTTACCCTTGAATCTGCCAACCACGTAATTTTCGACTTATTCTTAGCGATTATTCTTGTGGCAGTGGTGATGTTATTATTCCTTCACAGTATTAGAAATGCCTTCATTGTAATGGTTTCCATTCCGGCTTCATTAATTGCTGCTTTCATTGGAATGAACCTGATGGGGTATACTTTGAACTTGATGAGTTTACTTGGACTTTCTCTTGTGGTAGGTATCCTTGTGGATGATGCGATCGTGGTACTGGAAAACATTTACCGTCACATGGAGATGGGTAAAAGTAAGATCAGGGCTGCATATGACGGAGCTTCGGAAATTGGATTTACCGTTGCGGCGATTACATTGGTAATTGTGGTGGTATTCCTTCCGATTGCGATGAGTTCAGGTCTGGTAGCAAATATCCTGGGGCAGTTTTGCGTCACGGTAGTTATTGCCACCTTATTATCATTGTTGGCTTCATTTACGATCATTCCTTGGTTATCATCAAGATTTGGTAAGCTGGAACATTTAACAGGTAAAAACTGGTTCGAGAAATTCATCCTTTGGTTTGAAGGGTTGATTGATAAATTCACACACTGGATCACTGGAATTCTTGAATGGTGTCTGAAATCAACATTAAGAAGAATATCAACAGTGGTGATCACTTTTATTATTCTGATCTCTTCATTCATGTTGGTAGCATTTGGTTTTATCGGTGGTGAATTCTTCCCTCCAATTGACCGTGGTCAGTTCTTGGTTCAAATGGAATTGTCAAAAGATGCAACGGTTGAAAAGACCAACCAGTTAACATTAGATGTTGAGAAATATTTAAGAAACGATAAAGATGTTGTTGATTTGATTACAACAGTAGGTCAGCAGTCAACAGGTTTTGGTGGAGCTCAGGCTACAACCTACCAATCTGAAGTTCAGGTAAACCTTACCGATAAATCTGAGCGTGCTGAAAGTACCAACATTAAAGCGGCTAAAGTAAAAAGAGCTTTAGAAGAGAAATTTACAGGAGTTGAATTTAAAACTGCGCCAATTGGTATCCTGGGAGCTGAAAATGCACCGATCGAAATGGTAGTAACAGCTCCGGATAATGCTACAGCAGTAAAAGAGGCTACAAGAATTCTAGAACTCTTGAAAAAAGTTCCTGGAGCGGTGGATGCTGAATTATCAACAGATACCGGTAACCCTGAAGTACAGGTGAACATCGACAGAGATAAAATGGCTTCTTTAGGCTTGAATCTTCAAAGTGTAGGACAGACAATGCAGACTGCATTTAACGGAAATACAGATGGGAAATTCAGAGCCGGAGAATACGAATATGATATTAATATCCGTTTCGGAGATGCCAACAGACAGTCTATCGATGACGTTAAAAACCTGATGTTTACAAATCCTAAAGGAGAACAGGTTCGTTTGAGCCAGTTTGCAGAAGTAAAAATGGGTTCTGGACCAAGCTTACTTGAACGTAGAGATAAATCTCCTTCCGTAAAAGTAAGAGCAAAAGCAGTAGGTAGACCAGTGGGTGACGTTGCCAATGAATGGGCAGACCAATTCATGAAGAGCGATAAAAAACCGATCGGGGTAGATTACATCTGGAGTGGTGATATGGAAAACCAGCAGGAAGGTTTCGGTACGTTAGGTATTGCTTTATTAGCGGCTATCGTATTGGTTTACCTGGTAATGGTTTCATTGTATGATAGTTTCGTTTATCCGTTTGTGGTATTGTTCTCAATTCCATTGGCGATGATCGGGGTAATGGTAATCCTTGCCTTAACTGCGAATTCACTGAACATCTTTACGATGCTAGGGATGATCATGTTGATTGGTCTGGTAGCAAAGAATGCGATCTTGATTGTCGACTTTACGAATGCCAGAAAAGCAGCAGGATCAAATACACACGATGCATTGGTTCAGGCTAACCATGCCCGTCTTCGTCCGATCCTTATGACAACAATCGCGATGATCTTCGGGATGTTGCCAATTGCATTGGCTAGTGGAGCAGGAGCAGAATTTAATAAAGGTCTGGCGTGGGTAGTTATCGGTGGTTTGACATCGTCTCTATTCCTTACCTTGATTATCGTACCGGTAGTATACTCTTTATTTGATTCAATTCTTCGTAGAATGGGTCAACATAAGAAAACTGACTACGATGCTGAAATGAAAGCTGATTATGTACATAAAGAACTAAGTGAAGACGGATACACTCCGAAACATTTAGATTAATATAACAACCTTAATTAACCTAGAAACCGTATCAATTTTTGATACGGTTTTTTGTTTGGATTCTTTATTGAATAGTTTTATGACTTGAGGTATAAGTTTAGATTCCTACGGAATGACAAAGTGGGTCGAAATCTAGATGAAAATCTGCGTCATCTGCTCAATCTGCTAAAGAAAAAGTCAATCAATAGGAGCAGGTTTTAACCCGCTTATCAATAAGCATAAACAATTTAGCCAAAACTTAAAGATCTCATTTTTTCCATAACAAAAAAGGCTTCCAGAACAAACTGAAAGCCTTCATTATCTTTTACAGAAAAGATTAATCTGCCATTACTTCACCAGACTTTCTATAAATAAAACTTCCATAGATGTGTCTTCTTGCAAAGCGGCTTGGTGAATCAGCATTAACCATTTTAATATAGGTATTTCTTGGAACCCCAATATATTCATACATTTTGCCATTCAAATGCTGAACTTTTAAAATCTGCTTTTCAAAATAGAAATCCTGAATAATAGATTTTGTAATCGTTTCCGTGTATTCTTCTTTGTATTTTTCCTGTGTTTCCGGGTTGATACTCACCAAAAAATGGTAAGCTTCGATCACAGATTTGCTTTTTTCTTCTGCTTCCAGTTTCCCGGCTTCGTCATTGATGAATTTATCAGGATGTGAATCTTTCATCGTATTTCTATAAATCGTCTTTAACTCTTTTAAAGTAACTGTTTTATCAACCCCAAGAAGCTTTCTGTGTTCACCAACTCTTTTCATAACTAAATATTTACTGATTTTTAAGGTTCTATCTAATCGCTATCTTCGTCAGCATTTATTTATGTAATACTGTTAGTGAAGAGGTCATCATATGAATCCTTATTTCGGGGTGCAAAATTAGGTAATTAAAATTTAAAAAGCATAACTTGTTCAATATTAATTTATTTGATCTCCTTTTGTGCTATAAAATGATAAAATACAATTGGGAATAAATTGTTTTTAAATATGACTTAGAGGCATTTAAGGAAACAAAGTCTTATTTTTTTTATATTTGTAAAAAAGCAGATTATGCAAAAAGAAAAATTACGTGTTCTAAGGAAGAAAAAAGGATATACTCAACAGCAAATTGCTGATGTAATTGCTACCGATGTATCCAATTACTGTAGAAAGGAAGGCGGAGATGTGAAAATAATACATGAGGAATGGGATAAGATTGCTAATTTTCTTGAAGTGCCGGTTGAGGAGATCTATGAGGAAGATGAAGCTACAGTAATAATTAATAATAGTAATGCTACGTTTAATGATAGTCCGGCTTCAGGGTCGAATATCCATACTTTTAATAATGAGTTAAGTATAGAGATTATTAAAAATTTGCAGGATTATATTGGCTTGTTGAGAGAAGAAGTTAAGAAATTAAAGGGTGAATAATTCAGAGAAAAATTTATTTAAATAAAATTTACAAAAAAGCATTCCAATGGGATGCTTTTCTTTTATAATTCCAAGAATTTTTCATTTTTCATTTTTTCTAATAGGTCTTTAATGGTTTTAAATCCGGGTGCATCATTATTGTTTTCCTTTAAATCAAAGAGTTTGGTTTCGGTTTTTACTAATGAATCGGATATGAAAATTTCAGATGTATATTTTGCTAAATCAGGTTGTTGAAAATCATCAAAATAAACTCAGATTTCACTGGTTATACTTTTTTGAGGATTTTTATGGTATTTATCATAGTAATCAGATTCAGATTTTAAAACGCGAATGATCTTGTTATTTTTATCTTTTGTTACTTGAATGGAGTAACCTATTGAACCAATATTTTTATTCTTTTTATTTCTTATGAATCCAGAACCTTCAATAAGTTTGGTTGGATAATCATTTGAATAAACATCAATACTATCTAAATGGCTATAGTTTCTAAATTTTATTTGATTTTGTATTTCATTTCTTGACTGACCAAATAATGATATCGAAATTAAAATTAAAACAAATGAGTACTTCATGTTATTTCTGTAGTTTGGAATTTATAATCTTAATAATCCTGCCTGTGCCTATTAACTGAGGTCCCTCATAAAACTTAAACCCCATACCTGCTTTTAATTTTCTGTGAAAATATTCCTGGGATAAAATATCGATTTCTGCATTTACCAAATCCCCAGGAAAAGCATAATTTGTTCCAATATAAATTTGACGATGAGAAGTTTGAAAATCATCAAAATTAAAAACTAATTGTGATCTATAGTCACTCTTTACATACTGATTTCTTCCTCCGTCTCTTTCTTTTTTAAAATGGATTTGAGCTATAAAATCGCATTTTGAATGTTCAGTTTCTAATCCATTTTCATGAAAATACTCATAGGCATAGCCCTCTAAATCTCCGCATTCTGAAATCAAGTTTTCTTCTTCATCATAGATTTTAAAAGTCTCTTGTGAACTTCCAATACTAGCAGAACCGTCCAAACCAAGTAAAATAGTATAAAATGTGTCTGTTAAAAGAGCAGAGACTATTGTCTTTAATTTTTCAGTTTCAATTTCATTAAGATGTAATTCTTCTATTTTGGTTGAGACATAAGTTCTGAATTCAGATTGAGTATCAAAACTTGAATTAAGAATATTTTGTTTTTCTATATAGAAATTTTTACGAACTCTTCTGGGGTCATTGATTTCTTTTTTTTAACTAAAAAGCAGGAGTTTTCTCATGCCTTGCAATATAAAAATAATAATCAATTCTATTAAACTTTCTTTAGCATAAGCTGCTGTCACTTCTTTGAAGTTTCATTCTATAGCGATAACATTAATAATGTAATTAATAAGTGTATTACTTTTTAATACCAAAGCCATTCTCTTGAGAATGGCTTTGAACTACAAAAAAAGGAATCATTTAAAACTTTCCATTGTTATTTTTCCAATTTTCTTTTGATGGAATTTCTTCTATGGTATCCCAATGTTCGATAATTTTTCCGTTTTCGATACGGAATAAATCGTAGAAAGAAGTGTGTTTTCCTGCAAAATAACCTTCGCTTGTTGTGAGCACAAAATTACCTTCACCCAATACTAAGTGAATGGTGTCATATTGCATAGTAATGCCTTGAGAAGCCATATGATCCATGGCCTTTCCCAATCCCGATAGGCCATCGCCTATTTGCGGGTTGTGCTGGGTATAGTTTTCACCATCAATGTAACTGTTTAATCTTTCCATTTTCCCCTGTACTAAAATATCTTCTACAAAGCCTCTTGCTAATGTTTTGTTAGCTTCTGTTTTGTCTAAATCCTTAATTGTCGTTGCACCATCTGTCATAGTGTGTCCACTTGGGTTTGGACCAGACGTTTCCTGAAGATTATCCCAGTGTTCTACAGCCTTTCCATCTTCGAAACGGAAGATATCGAAGCCTGTTTTTGGACCAAAAAAGTTGTAATCTACATGGCAGAAAGCATAATCACCGTCTTGAAAAGCTCTTATGATATTTACCTTTGTTGTATCTATCGGAAGCTGAGAAAATAAGGTGGCTAAGCCTGCGGGCCCTTCAGCAATATTCAGATTGTGTTGCACATACTTCGCTTCATTGATGTGATCAAGATGTACCCGAGTTTCAATAGCATTTAAAAGTGCTATTGCTTTTTGTTTGTTTTCCATTTTTTTTGTGTTTTTTAATTAAGGAGCTTAAGATACGAAAGATGGAGCTAATAAAAAAGCAGGAGCTTTCACTCCTGCCTCAATAAAAAAATAATAATCAGCTCTATTAAACTTTCTCAGTCGCATAAGCTGCAGCGACCTCTTTCGAAGCTGCTACCATCGCGATCAATGCTTTTTCAGTTTCATCCCAATGACGGGTCTTTAATCCACAGTCTGGATTTACCCAAAGTTGTTCTGCTGGGATTACGGCTTGTGCTTTTTTTAGTAATGCTACCATCTCCTCTTTCGATGGAACTCTTGGAGAGTGAATGTCATAAACTCCCGGACCGATCTCGTTAGGGTATTTAAAGTCTGCAAAAGCATTCAGTAATTCCATTTGGCTTCTTGAGCATTCTATTGTGATTACATCAGCATCCATATCAGCGATATTGTGGATGATGTCATTAAATTCAGAATAACACATATGCGTATGGATTTGCGTAGCATCTTCAACACCACTTGCAGAAATTCTAAAAGCTTCTACAGCCCAGTGCAGGTAATTCTGCCATTCGGCTTTTCGTAAAGGAAGACCTTCTCTGATGGCGGGTTCATCGATCTGGATAATTCTGATTCCTGCTTTTTCAAGATCGTTTACTTCGTCACGGATTGCCAAAGCAATCTGCTTACAGGTTGTAGAACGAGGCTGATCATCGCGTACAAAAGACCATTGAAGGATCGTTACAGGACCTGTCAACATTCCTTTAACCCATTTTTGCGTTAAAGATTGAGCGTATTGTGACCAATAAACGGTCATCGGTTGTGGTCTGTGAATATCTCCATAAATGACGGGTGGTTTTACACAACGGCTTCCATAACTCTGAACCCACCCATTTTGAGTAAATGCAAATCCAGCCAGTTGCTCCCCAAAATATTCAACCATATCATTTCGTTCAAATTCTCCATGAACCAACACATCAATTCCTATTTCTTCCTGCCAGTTGATGGTTCTTTGGGTTTCTTCTTTAAGCAATTGATCGTACTTCTGAGCCGTCAGATCTCCTTTTTTGAATTGGGCTCTCCAGCTTCTTACTTCTTTAGTTTGAGGGAAAGATCCAATCGTAGTGGTTGGGAATAACGGAAGTTCTAGTGCATTCTGCTGTGCTTCTTTTCTTACATTAAACGGACTGTTTCTTTGCGCATCATTTTCTGTCGTTACCGCAACACGATTTTTCACATCCTGATTATGAATTAAGGTTGAAACTTTACGGTTTTCAATAGCTTGTTTATTTTCAGCCAACTCCTGCAGTGTGCTATAATCTGGATTTTCTGAGGCTAATTTTTTCAAAGTAACAATTTCAGAAACCTTCTGTTTGGCAAAAGCCATCCATTGCTTGATTTCAGGAGATAATATCTTTTCATTTTTCTCCAGATCAAGATCGAAAGGAGAGTGAAGTAGTGAGCATGAAGGAGCAATAAAAACTCTTTCAGAACCTAATGCGGTTATGGCTTTCTTGATAAAAGCCAGAGACTGGTTGAAATCATTTTTCCAGATATTTCTTCCGTCAACAACTCCCAATGACAGAATCAACGTTTCAGGAATGGCAGTAAGAACTTCATCCAACTGTTCCGGAGCGCGTACCAGATCAATATGTAAAGCATCAATTGGTAGAGTAGTCGCTAGTGAAAGATTATCTTTTAATCCATCAAAATAGGTGGTAACGATGAATTTAAGATTCGGGAATTGTTCTGTGATCTGAGTATAAACAGATTGGTAAACTTCTTTTGCTTTTTGATCAAGATCTAAAGCTAGAAACGGTTCATCAAACTGGATCCATTCAGCACCATTATTTTCTAACTCTTTTAAAATTTCAGTATAAACAGGAAGCAAGTTCTGAACCAGATCTAGTTTGTCAAAGCCATCTTCTTTTTCCTTTCCTAATAGTAAATACGTTACCAATCCAATGATAACAGGTTTTACACTGATCCCTGCTTCTTTAGCTTCAATAAATTCATTGACGATCTTATTGGAGAATAATCTGAATTGTTGATCTTTCTGAAATTCAGGAACGATATAATGGTAATTGGTGTCAAACCATTTTGTCATTTCCATCGCCGTAATATCTAAACCTTCTTTCTGATGGCCTCTTGCCATAGCAAAATACAGATCAAGTTCATTTGAAGTAATGTCCTGATAACGGGCAGGAATAGCACCAACTGACAGTGTCATATCCAATACCTGATCGTAGAATGAAAAATCATTCGATGGAATAAGATCGATTCCGGCATCCTGTTGTAATTTCCAGTTTTGTTTTCTGATGGTTTTTCCAACCTCTAAAAGTTCCTGTAATGTTGTTTTGCCCGACCAATATTGCTCGCAGGCTTTTTTGAGTTCTCTGTTGCTACCAATTCGCGGGTAACCTAGGATGTGTGTTTGCATTTTCTTTTAAACTTTTAATTAAATTTTAGTTTTTAAAAGTTCTTTTAGAATGCTTCGTAATACGATCGGGAAAGAGTTTTCAGCAATAGAGAAGATACAATATGGACGTAATTTTCCTGTTTAAGGAAGAGATTAGAGAGTAACTTTGAAATAATTTTTTTTAACGCAAAGTTTATTTCTAATTCTTCTTATTTAAGAAGGCAAAGGAGAAATCAATTTCATTGATTTTGAAGAAGCATGCGTTTTATCCATAAGCTTCATCAGCGACAGCGTCGCATCTCTTTGCTCCTTAAAACTAAGGAATCTTTATAATAAATCTTTGCGTTTAAACTCATATCCATTCCAAGTCTAAACAACCCAATACGTTCAAAAAGTATCATCTGTATGACCAAAAGCTTCAAACCGCGAAAGCATTGTCAATTCGGAACAGGCAGGTCTCCTGACTTGTAACAGTTTTGTCATCCTTCCCGCTTCTGGCAGTGGATCTGCAAGGACAAAAACCTTTGGTGTGTTACTTACAGTTGCGCGACAGTTCGTGATTTTCACACGATTCCCTATTAATTTACGTTAAGTAAAACCTTTTCCGTTTGATGAAGTATGTTAAAGAACAAAATAGGGTGTAAAGGTATTGAATAAAGTTATTTTGTTGGTATTGTTTTAAATATTAGGAATAAAATTTTGTTTTAATTTAATTTTAAAGTTATTTATTCTGTAAATTTGAAAAAATCAATCGAAAAAAGAATATTATCCTGTGGAAAGACTCGACGATAAGGATCTTCAACTGTTAAGAATCCTGCAAAAGAATGCTAAACTGACGGTTAAAGAATTGGCCAAAGAAATAAACCTTTCTCCATCACCAGTTTTTGAACGGGTAAAAAGACTGGAGCAGGAAGGCTATATCAAACATTACGCTGCGGTTTTGGAAGCTGAAAAACTAAATCGTGGTTTTACCGTTTTCTGTCAGGTGAAATTAAAGATCCACGACCGGTCTGTAGGAAATAAATTTGTGAAAGAAATTGTACAGATCGAAGAAGTAGCTGAATGCTATAATATTTCAGGAGATTTTGATTTTTTACTTAAAGTTCAGGTACGGGATATGAAACATTATCAGGATTTTGTATTCAACAAATTAGGATCTGTAGATTCCATAGGAAGTACCCACAGTACTTTTGTGATGGCTGAGGTGAAGAACAATCATGGAGTTACAATATAAACTATCAGAGCTTCAATATTACTTTTTTGCTCTTATCCTACTCAACGAAACAGAGGTTATCCCCAGATAGGATGCAATATAATATTGCGGAACGCGGCGGAAAATTTCCGGTGATTGTTTAAGCAATTCGGCATATCTTTCTTCGGCACTGTCCTTTATCCGCGAAATAAAAAGTTTCTGATATTTAAGCAGACGCTCTTGCAAATAACTGTAATAGAATTCCTTAATATGCGGATTAAGCTCCATCTTTTGCCTGAACTCTTCAATAGAAGTACTGTAAACAACAGAAGGCTCTATCATTTCGATATTATAAATACTTGGTGAATTGTAAAATAAACTTTCCCATGATGAGATAAGGTTACCTTCAAATAAAAACTGGAAAGTAATTTCCTTACCATCATTATTAAGCCAGCCTCTGGCTACTCCTTTTTCAAGATAGTAGAATTTACGGGCCATTTTACCTTCTTCCGTTAATAAAGTTTTAGGAGCAAGTTCCTCCTTATCAAAACCATTTAGTATTTCGTCTAAAACATTTTTATCCAGGGACATACTTATGACGGGATTTAAATATAATTACTTACTTCAATAAGGTTCATATCAGGATCTCTGAAATATATTGATCTTATTTTGCCCATCGCACCTGTTCTCTCAACGATACCTTCAATAATCTCAATGTTTTTATGTCGTAATTCCTTTAAAACCTCATGGATATCTGTTGAAGCAATAAAACATAGATCTGCAGAACCGGGAGTTGGATGTTCTGCTTTGGGCTCAAACTCTTTTCCTTTTTGGTGAAGATTGATCTTTTGGTTTCCGAAAGTCAACGCTTTTCTGTTATCTCCGAAGGTTACGACTTCGAAGCCGAGAATATGGGTGTAGAACCCGATTGTTTTATCGATATTGGCTACGGTTAAAACGATGTGATCGATGTTTTTGATTTCCATGTTTTATTTTATTTTAACACTAATGACACAAATGGCTTCACTAATATCACGAATTTTCAAATATTTATTTGTGAATATTAGTGCTATTTGTGGTTGAAATCTTAATAAAGGTAATTAACATCCATTATTCCTTTTTTAAAGTTGACTATAATGGTATCATTATTTTTCAATTCAAAAACTGACTTTAAATTTTTCTTTACTCTATATGTATTCACTTTATCAAAATCCTGATCGTCGTGTATAGAATTTTTATCTGCATGTAACCAAAATACTTGGTGTTCTTTATGGTTAACAACTTCGTATTTTCTTGTAATCTTTTCTTTTCCTGTTTGAATATTTACAAAAAGTAAAATATAATTGATAGGATGATGGAGTCCCATAAACCAAGACAATCCTAAAACGAGAATAACAATAGGTAGATTTGAAAGATCTTTTGTTTTAGATTTAATTATAGCAAAAAGTATAATGATCAGGAGAATGAAAAATGTGATAATTGTGTATTTCCAAGAGCCATCTTCGAAATTTTTAAGGTCAGCATATAAATATCTTTCTCTAATTATGGGTTTTAAAATAAAGCTATAGACAGAAAAAAAGGTAATTAGAATAATGAAAAAGATTATTTGCGACTTTGATATATTTTTAAACATTTGTATTTTATAATAGGTAAGTAGATTCGAAAGAAATTATTTTTTTTAACACTAATTACACAAATGGCTTCACTAATATCACGAATTTTCAAATATTTATTTGTGAATATTAGTCTATATATTAGTGGAATTTATGTTTAATATTTAATCCATCCTCTGCTGCTGCAAATACGTCAAAGTAGAATTTTTAATAAATTCTTCCATCGTGGTTTCTTTAACCGCATTTTTATTGGTCAACTCAAACAGATACTGAATTAAGTTACCCAGTTTATTGTCCTTACAGGTAATTCTAAACCTCTTGGCTTTGGGATTTGAACCTAGAAAAGTGAGTTCAGTTGTATTGCTTAATTTCACATTGTTGACATCAAAACCGGCACGTGGATTTTTTTGAAGACGTAGAAATCTTTTTTGGGTTTTATCCGTGCTTTCTTCTATGAATTTTTCCATTTGATAATCTGTTAGAAGTTGTGGATAAATTAATCCCCGTTGTAATATTAAACTGGTTACCTTATCAGATTTATCATATAGGATCGTTTTGTCATCAAACTGAACCTGAGTGTCCTTTACAACAATCTTTCCTTCAAATCTTGGATAGGTTTTCTTCTTGTATTCATTTTTGAATTGCTCAGTAATAGCCTTTTCTTTGCTGCTTGAGGTTTCTTTTTTCTGACCAAAAGTAGCTATTGATAATGATAACAAGAGGATAAATGAAAATTGCCGTCTCATATTTTTTTGATTTTTAAAATGTATTTCCCCTTCCTTTTTTAAGAAATTCTTAAGATGAAAATACGGAAATGAAAATACATATTTTTATTTTAAAATTAGTTTTTATGGATTTTAGTTTTTTTAGCAGCAAATATGATGCTATAGAATATTTTTAACGCGTAAATGCTGAAGAAGCATGATTGTTTTTGCATCTTTAATCTCACCAGTATCGATCATTTTTAAGGTTTCATCAAAAGAAAGTTCTAAAACTTGAATATCTTCACCCTCTTCCTCAAGCCCACCACCAGCTGAAGTTTTCATTTCTTTAGAATATTCTGCAATAAAAAAATAAAGGATCTCAGTGACGGAGCCAGGTGACATATAAGATTCAAATATCTTTTCTACTTTGGAGATCTGATATCCGGTTTCTTCTTCCGTCTCCCTTTTAATACAGTCTTCAGGATTGTCATTATCCAATAATCCGGCACAGGCTTCGATAAGCATACCTGTAGTATTCCCATTAATAAAAGTAGGCAATCGAAATTGCCTTGTTAAAATAACGGTTTTTGAATTTTTATTGTAAAGTAAAATAGTAGCACCATTTCCTCTGTCATAAGCTTCTCTGCTTTGAGTTTCTATGGTTCCGTTACTTTTTAATTTTTCATAAGTAACTTTATTTAAAGTGTACCAATTATCGGATAAAATTTCTGTCTTTGTAATTTTTACGTTATTATTCTGCATGTGGAATATCTTCAATATTATAGTAAACTTTCAAACCTCTTTCTTTAGCAATTCTTACATCTTCATCTGCACCTTTTGAAGCACCCTTCAAACGTAATATGGCATCACATTTTTCCAGGATACGATGGGCAACAGGGTATTGTATCTCCTGCCATGCTTCATCACCTAACTGTTTGGAACCCGCGAGATGGATTAATGGCAGAGCCACCCATTCTCCGATCATGGGAATATGACCTTTTCTGAAAATAGGTAATGCAGCTGATTCAAGGTTATTTAAGTTCTGTTGTATGAGTTGAGGGTCGTCATTGGTACCACTGCGATAGGGTCCGGCAATAAGTATGAGCATAATATTTTCTATTTTGAACAAAATAACAGAACTTAAAATGTAAAAAAAATAAGATAGTTTAAGAGTCGTTATTTTTTGTGTTTATTTGTTTTTATTGTACTTAAGAATTCGGGTGTGATCCCCAGATAGGATGCAATTTGCTTTTGTGTAATCCTTTCTGCTGCCAATGGATATTTTTGAAGAAAAGCATAATACCGCTCTTCGGCTGTCAGTGAAAGATTTTCAATAATTCTAAGCTGCTCTCTTGTGTATGCATTTTGCATCATGATCCTGAAAAATCTTTCAAACTTTGGAATTTTCAGGTACAGATTATCTAAATCATCTTTTTTTAACTGTAGAACAACACTGTCTTCTAATGCTTCAATATTCAGCATTGCAGGGTGGTGATTAATAAAGCAGTACATATCTGTAATCCACCAATCCGGCATAGCAAACATAATAGTAGACTCTTTCCCTGAAACATCCATGTAAAAAGCTCTTAAAAGCCCTGATTGAACAAAGTAGATCTCTTTACAGAGTCGCTGTTGCTTTAGAACTAACTCTTTTTTTTGAACTGTTCTTTCTTTCAATAAAGAGTTGAAGTAGGTAACTTCCTCATTATTAAGCGAAATGTGTTTGGTTATATTCTTTAAAATTAAACTGTCATTCATGGGTACCCGATGGTCACTATTTCTTTACATACAAACGCTAAATTAATGTTTCTTTTTCAAGAACCTTTCATTATTCCTTTGAATTCAGGGAAATTAAAGGGATATCTGTAGAACATCAAGGGTTTAAAGCAGTTATGATTAGTGATTTATTTACCGTTCAAATGTTTTTTCAAATATTTCGAAGTTTCAGAATGATGATCTTTCAGTAAATTTTCTACGGTTCCTTCAAATACAACTTTACCGCCCAATTTTCCTGCTCCAGGACCAATATCGATGATCCAGTCGGCTTGTGCAATAATATCCAGATTGTGCTCAATAATAATCAGCGTGTTACTGGTTTTTATTAATTCCTCGAAGAATGAAAGTAGCTTTTCATTATCAATGGGGTGAAGTCCGGTGCTGGGTTCATCGAGAACGATAACCTTCGCTGTATGATTCAATTCTTTAGTAAGTTTTAAACGTTGCCTTTCACCTCCGGAAAAGCTGTCGAGCCGTTGTCCCAGAGTTAAATAATCTAATCCCAGTTTGATCAGTAAGCTGAGTTCATGTTCGAATTCTGGTTTTGGAAAAAAGTGCAATGCATCCAACACGGTCATTTCCATGATTTCAGCGATATTTTTTTTGTGATAATGATATTGTAAAACTTCTGGTTTATAGCCTGAACCCTGACATACCTCGCAAGGCTGTTCAATATCATCCATAAAGGCAAGATCTATTTTTTCAACACCTAAACCTTTGCAGTTTGGACAGGCGCCTTCTCCATTACGACTAAAAAGTTTATCAGATACCTTATTGGCCTGTGAAAAAAGTTTCCTCACCGTATTTGATAAATTTAAATAGGTCAATAAATTGGAACGGCTGCTCGCTGTAAAAACGGACTGATCTATGATGGTTACTTCAGGATAGAAGAGAGGTAGAATTTTATTAATTAAGGTACTTTTCCCCGAACCTGCAACACCCGTTACCACGGTCATAATTCCTGTTGGAATCTTTATGCTGATATCTTTTACATTAAAAAGGCTGCCATTTTTTATTTCAATAGATCCTTTTGCCGAACGTGGATTTTTATTAAAATTTCGTTTTTTGCTAAAGTAACTTCCTGTTTTACCTTTAGCATTTTTTAAATTTTTAAAAGTCCCCTGGTACATAATTTCACCCCCATTTTTCCCTGATTCAGGTCCCATATCAATAATGAGATCAGCTATTTTAATAAGATCGGGATCATGTTCAACGATTAAAACTGTATTTCCTTTATCTCTGATTTTTTTGATGATGTCTACAATATGGTCGATATCTTTAGGATGTAGTCCTATACTCGGTTCATCAAAAATATATAATAAATCAACCAAACTGTTTCCCAATTGCTTTACCATCTTTATCCGTTGAGATTCACCTCCGGAAAGGGTATCCGTTTGTCTGTCCAAAGTGAGATACTGTAAACCGATGTCAATTAGATTTTGCAGTTTTTTTTCGAGTTCCTGAAAAATCGAAGAATAAGTTTTGGATGGGATGTCTTGCAGAAAAGCGAGAAGATCATCAACAGATAATGCTGTGCAGTCTGCAATGTTGAGCCCTTCAATTTTACAGGACAAGATTTTAGCGTTTAATCTTTGGCCTTTACATAGCGGACAATTCTTTGTAATAATAACTTTTTTTAAAGTCTCTTTTCTGGTAACATTTTCTTGAGAGTCTTTTTTTAAGAATGAATTTTCAATTCGTGGAATGACTCCTTTATATTTCACTGTTTTACCCCATTCTTTGGAAGGCTTTTTAGGCGTGTGTTCTTCTGCATGCAACAATAGTTCCCATTCTTCTTTTGTAAAATCCTTTAGCTTTTTATCATTATCAAAATAACCGGAATGAATATAACGGGTTAATCGCCATCCACCAGACTGAAAAGTAGGGAATTGGATGGCACCTTCGTTCAAAGATTTATTTTTATCGAATAGCGTTTCGGTATTTACAGTCTGAACATATCCCAACCCTTCACATTCCGGACACATCCCTTGAGGATTATTAAAGGAAAATACATTAGAATACCCTACAAAAGGTTGACCTATTCTCGAGAAAAGTAATCGGAGAGAGGCGTAAATATCTGTTGCTGTTCCTACCGTTGAACGGGCATTTCCACCCAGTCTCTTTTGATTGATGATAAAAGGAACATTGAGGTTTTCAATTTTATCAACATTGGGAACTCCAAAATGTTGCAAGCGGTTTCTGATAAAACTATTTTGTGTTTCATTGATCTGCCGCTGGGCTTCAGCTCCAATAGTTTCAAAAACCAGAGAAGACTTTCCAGATCCTGAAACACCCGTAAAAACGGTGATTTTGTTTTTTGGAATTTGTAATGAAATGTTTTTAAGATTATTCTGTCGTGCTTTGGTTACAATGATGTCTTTCATAATTTAATATTTACAGATGAAATCAAGTACTTCAATATTGAACAGATACTTTCTTAAGAGGTATCTTTCTGAGAATGGATATTACTTTTTCAGTAAATCTTCCAGTGCTTTTTTTAAATCTGGAAACTGGAATTGAAATCCTGCGTCCTGAATTTTTTGAGAATTAACCCGTGAGCCTTCTAAAAACGCTACAGACAATTCTCCAAATATAAGTTTTAATATAAAAGCAGGAACATTGGGCATAAACAAGGGCTTATGCAGGACTTCCGCTATTTTTTTTGTAAAATTTTCGTTTGTTGTATGTTGCGAAGAAGCTGAATTATATGCTCCCCTCATGTGTGGGTTTTTTAATGCAAATTCATAAATCCCACTCATGTCTTTTAAATGAATCCATGGCATATACTGTTGACCGCTTCCTAATGGTGAACCGATCCAGAACTTAATAGGAACAGCCATCTTTTTTAAAGCTCCTTCCTTTTCAGAAAGGACAATAGAAGTTCTTATTTTTACGACTCTTTCTGCAGCATTTTCTTTAAGGAATTCATCAGCTGCCTCCTCCCACAGAATAACCACCTTTCCAAGAAAATTATTGGCTTTTTCATCTTCTTCGGAATAGATCTTTTGTGAGGTCTTGGCTCCGTAAATTCCAATTGCAGAAGCCGAAATGAAAGACTTTAGTTTGATGTTTTTCTTTTTTAAAGTTTCCAGGATCAGCTTTGCAGAATCAACACGACTGGAAATTATTTCTTTCTTCCTTTCTTCTGTCCATTGTTTTTCAGAAATATTAGCTCCTGCAAGATGAATAATATGACTCACATTTTCAAATGCAGATTCATCGATTGTTCCTTTATTAATATTCCATTCGTATTCGTTGCTTTTTTCTTTTTTTCGCGTTAAAAATCGAACCGTATATTCCTTATCAATATTTTTCGATAGTTCACGGGCGACCATTCCATTAGCTCCGGTAATTAAAACAACTTCTTTCATAGTATTAATTTAGGTTGGTGTACTTATGCTTGATTTTTTACGATCAAAACAAAATCGTCTTCTAAAAGTTTGTAACCGTAGTCATAAATAAATTTATATTCAGAACCATTTTTATAAACCTTTAGGTTGGTGAAGTAATCAAAATCAAAACCTAAGCCATCCAGTTTCGATCTGGCGATTTTAGTTTTACCATCAATATTGATTTCCGTTAGAATGCGGTAATTTTTACGGAGTTTATTATTGATATTCCGCATCAGATTATTAGAATCTTTGTTCTGTTTATTGTTGTAGGCATTTCGACAGGCATCATTACAGAACTTTTTATCAGACCTGCCAAGTATTTTTTCGCCACATTCAAGACAATCCATACTTTTATTTTTTCATTTTATGTTCGTGTTTTTTTCTTAATAACTTTTTTAACCTGTTATGATTAGGATAGCTTCTGTTGGGAGTAATATTGTTAAAGAATAAAGCCACAAGCAATAGGATGATACATCCTGATAGAACAGGAGATAGCGCATACCAGTATCCCAATTCAGGAATTTTACCAGAGGACGTAACGGCAATCAATGCTGTAGCACCACCCGGAGGATGTAATGTCTTGGTGTATTGCATCAAAACAATTGAAAATGCAACAGCTAAAGGTGCAGAAAGCCAAACAATATCAGGAACGATCTTATATATCGTAACACCTACCAATGCTGAAAGAACATGTCCGCCGATTAAATTTCTGGGCTGTGCCAGTGGACTTTGAATGGCTCCATAGATCAAAACACTGGATGCTCCAAATGAACCAATAAGAAAAATGTTTTCCTGTTCCAAAAGATAATGGGATTGTATAAATGCAATAATCCCAATTCCGAAAAATGCACCTAAAAAAGACCAGAAATGCTCTTTGTAATCAACAAGTGTTTCTTTATAAATTACGTATTTTGAAACCCTGAATGTTCTTTTTATTTTCTGCTTCATATTTTCTGCTTTAATTTTTTATCATTTGCGTTAAATTCTCAATAAAAGCCCTTGTATAAAGGCCTTCTTTGTCATAGTCAGGGTCTAATATAGTGATTTCAATTCCAAAACACTTATTATTTTTCATCAATGGAATTAAAATTTCTTTGACATTATCATAGTCAATTCCATCTTCCATTCTACTGTCTACAGCTGGCATAATTTCATCTTTTAAAACATCCACATCAAAATGGATAAAGAAGCCATCTAAATTCTTTTCCTGAATCATTTTTAAGAAATCTTCAGTTGTTTTTGTGAAACCGTTTTTTCTTAAGTTTTCAAGATCATAATAATGTACATCAGAATTGATAATCTGATCAACATATTCTTCGTCATCCATTTCTGCATTTCCGACACAGAAAATGTTCTCTTCTAAAAAATAAGGTTTTAGATCTTCAATATTCGTTAATTTTTCATGTCCCATTCCTGAAACAATAGCCAGATCCATTCCTGCAACACCCCCGCTCGGAGAGAGTTGTGGTGGAATAAAATCGGTATGACCATCGAGGTAGAACAATCCAAAATTTCCAAGCTTTTTTAGTGCAACGGCAGCTCCGATCAGAATACTGCAGTCACCTCCAATCATGATATTGAATGTATCTTTATTAAAATTATTGAGAATAAGTTCGGATTGCCTTTTTGCATATTCAATGATCTGATCAGGATTTTTAACCTGTGTTTCTTCATCAAAATACATGGTATATTCCGGAGCTTCTAACCTGAACGTATTTCTGGGACTAAGTTTATCGTGAAAGCCAAATTTTCGAAGCCAGTCAGGAAGTTTTCTAACACCTGGCTCTATCTCGTGTTCTTTTTTGGTGAGACCCAAATTGAATGGAAACTCAAAAATATTGATCTCTCTTTTCATAGACTGAATGTTTATTCAAAGATAAGGATTATCCGTTTGTAAACGACTACAAACGAGTTTAAATAGTTTGTAACCGACTGCAATGTTTCGGGATGACAATCTTTGCAACAGAGATTTGAGAAAGCAGTGAACGTCTCGGATCTAATTATTAATCTTTAAAATATATAGTTATGTCACTAAGAAACAAAGTAACATTAATTGGTTACACAGGAAAAGAAGTTGAAATGGTAAACTTCGATAGCGGAAATGTAAAGGCAAGTGTGTCTTTAGCAACGACTGATCATTACACCAATGCAAAAGGGGAGAAGGTAGAAGAAACCCAATGGCATAATTTAATTGCCTTTGGAAAAGTGGCTGAAATCCTTCAGAAGTATGTTCCTAAGGGAAAGGAAATTGCAATCGAAGGAAAACTGACATACAGATCCTATGATGATAAAGATGGTGTAAAACGCTACATTACAGAGATCAGAATTGATGAAATTCTCTTGTTAGGAGGAGGTAATAAATAATATAATAAAAACACAAATGATGAAGGTAAAAGTTTTTAAAATAAGATTGCCTGAAGAATATCTGTACAAAGATCAACAGGTATTAGATGATTTTCTTGGAAATCATGACGTTATCAAGTCGGAAACAGCTTTTGTACATGATGAAAATTATTGGTCGGTTGTTTTGTATTTTGAAGAATCGAAAGTTGTTTTATCCGCTGTTAAAGAACCGAAAATTGTAAAATATGCAGCCGAAAGTGATGTGTTGAATCCAGATGAAGAAAAGATATTAGATGCATTAAAACTGTGGAGATCTGAGAAAGCCAGAGAACAAAATCTCCCGATCTATTTTATAGCCAGTAATAAGGAGTTGGTATCAGTAGCTAAATATAAACCTGCCAAAAAAGCTGAGCTATTGGATATTAAGGGTTTTGGAAAACACAAGATAGAAAACTATGGTGAAGAAATTTTAGAAATCCTGGAAAGTATTTGATTTTTCGATTGATTGTTGAACACAAATGATGAAGTAATGTGGAAGAAGCTGGAGAAAATTATTTTCTTCAGCTTCTGTGATGTATTGTCTTATAGTAAAAGTCTTTTCATTTTCTTATTTTTGCATGACTTATCAATTATTACACATCATTTATCAATTATAAAATGAAGCCAAGCTTAGCAAAAGGAACGAGAGATTTTACCGCACAGGAAGTTTCAAGAAGAAAATATATTATCAATATTTTACAGAATAATTTTGAATTATTTGGATTCCAACCATTGGAAACACCAAGTTTTGAAAATCTTTCGACATTGACGGGAAAATATGGAGAAGAAGGAGACCGTTTGATCTTTAAAATCTTAAATTCCAGCATCAATGAAGCTAAAGAGGAGAAGAAGGCCCAAATGCTCAATGATTTTCAAAGAGCATTAGATAAACCATTCAGTTCAGATAGTCTTACTGATAAAGCGCTTCGTTATGACCTTACAGTGCCTTTCGCAAGATTTGTAGCAATGAACCATGGACAGTTAACTTTCCCTTACAAACGTTATCAGATTCAACCGGTTTGGAGAGCAGACCGTCCGCAGAAAGGAAGATTCAGAGAATTTTATCAGTGTGATGCTGATGTAGTAGGAAGTGAAAGCCTTTTACAGGAAGTAGATTTAATTCAGTTATACTTAAAATCATTTGCAGACCTAAAAGTTTCTGTTACCATTCACGTTAACAATAGAAAAATCCTTTCTGGATTAGCTGAATACGCAGGAATTACGGATAAATTAATTGATTTTACAGTAGCTCTTGATAAATTAGATAAAATAGGAAAAGAAGGCGTTGTAAAAGAGTTATTAGAAAGAGAAATTTCCCAGGACTCTATTGATAAATTAGATTTCTTATTTTCTCAATCTGACGATGCTTTGGAGAATCTGCTTCAGCTTAAAGAAAAATTCGTTGGAAATGAAATAGGATTAAAAGGAGTAGAAGAATTAGAGTTTGTTCTTACGCAGTCTATAAGCCTTGGAGTAGATATTCAGAATCTTGTTTTTGATATTACCTTAGCAAGAGGACTGGATTATTATACAGGTGCTATTTTTGAAGTTAAGGCTGATGAAGCACAGATGGGTTCTATCGGTGGTGGTGGAAGATATGATAATCTTACCGCAGTTTTTGGAGTAAAAAATATTCCGGGTATTGGTATTTCCTTTGGATTAGATAGAATTTATCTGGTCATGGAAGAATTAGGTCTTTTCCCTGCAGAAGCTACATCAAAAGTAGAGTATTTATTTGCCAATTTTGGTGGTGAAGAAACCTTGGAAGCTTTAAAACTGATTATACAGTTAAGAGAAAAAGGTATTTCTGCAGAATTATATCCTGAAAGTGCAAAAATAAATAAACAGTTCACTTATGCAGAAAAGAAAGGCATTAAGAACCTTATATTTTTAGGTGAAGAAGAAATTAAAAACAGAACAGTAACCTTTAAAAACCTTGAAGCTGGAGAACAGAAAACAGTTTCTCTGGAGGAGTTTTTAGGATAATTACATAGAAAAAAGAGTCTTCTTAATAGCATAAGAAGACTCTTTTTTTATTTTCCTTTCACTTTTATTTCATCATATATTTTCTGAGTAAATGGAACTTTTATTCCCAACTCATTTCCATATCTGATAATAGCACCGGCAAATAATTCCAGCTCACTATTTTCTTTCCCGGAATTAATATCCAATTGTAGAGAAGTTGGAGTTTCAGGGGGAAATGTAGAGGCTTTTTCGAAAGTCTTGTCAATGATATTTTCTTCGAGAGAAATTCCCTTTTGATGAGCAATTAGTTCTATTTCTTTCATTATTTCCGTTGCTTCATTTTTTTGTACAGGATCTGTGCAAACCATGCCTATAGATGAATTGTGCTTGGCCGTCACCAATCCAAAACTTGCTATAAAAATAAATTTTGTCCAGATATCGACTAATGGATTGTCTTTAAAATCAAAATCAATTCGACTTTCTTTCATTACATCGATCACCCAATTAATATCTTTAGAAGGGTTTTCTGGATCTTTGCCGAAGATCATTTTTCCTGTTTTTCCTTTATGTTCTACAACGCCTTTTTCTTTGATATGAGAAGCTACATAAATACATGAAGGTAAAATAACATGATCAGGAATGATTTTTCTTATTCTGTCATAGATATCTGCACCATTCATCATAGGTAACAGGATTGTGTCTTCATTGATGACTTCTTTTAATTCGGTGCAAACCCTTTCTAGATCATACTCTTTAACACAAATCAAAACAAGATCAGGCTGACCTACATCACTAATGTTTTCATAAACCGCATTAGGATGTGTTTTATCGTTACGATGTTCAGCAGAAATAAGTGTTAATCCCTGTTCTTTTACTTTTTGGTAGGTTTCACCTCTTGCAATAAATGATATGATATATTGATGAAAAGTTTCATTGTTTTGACTGATCTTAAAACCAAAATAACCACCTACACCACCAAGACCTATTACTACGATATGCTTCTTATTCATGAAATTATTTTTATTTATTTTAAAACTTGTTTTTTTAGTATTACACTATGTTAAAGATGGTGATTTATTTTTATATTCGAAATGTATTTAAAGCATAATTATTGAGAAAAACGATCACTCAAAACAATATTTATATCAGAATTTTATTCACCTTATTATGAAAAACAATGCTTCTATTGACATTATAGAAAAATGGCTGCAAGGGTGGTCATTATCCAGACAACTTCCTCAGCCTGTCAAGTACAAATCTGGATTTACAGTAGATGTTAACACTCCTATGCAGAAAAAGCGATATGTATTTTCTGAGCCCAATGATGACTTTCTCCAATTGGCAGAATTAGTTGATGAGCCTTGGGTTTTCCTGAAAGTATCTTCAGCTTTCGAAACATTTAAAGATAAAATACCTTCCAAATGGCAAATGCAGGGCGATCAATATATGATGTCATGTTTTCATCCAATGACTGTTTTACATTATGATCTTCCCGCAGACTATCGACTTGAATATGATCAGTATAATTCCACCTACGTGATTAAGATTATTACTAAAGATGGGGGAGAACAAGCAGCAATAGGCAGGGTAGCTATTGTTGATGATTTGGCTGTTTATGATCAGATCATTACTGATCAAAACCATAGAAGAAAGGGTCTTGCTTCTTTTTTAATGAAAGAATTAGAGAAAATTGCACTATCAAAAGGAGCATATAATAACTTTTTGGTGGCAACAGTGGAAGGTAAATCTTTGTACGAATCTTTAGGCTGGGAACTATATAGCCTATATACTTCAATTGTTATTCCTTCCCAAGAGTATCAGGATGAATAATTACTGAATTATGAGTAATATTGTATTAAGCAAAAATTAATACCACTCACTAATTAATCATGGAAAATTACTTAGAAATAAACAAAAACTCATGGAATGCTAAAGTAGAACCTCATCTGAAATCAGATTTTTATTTTGTTGACGAATTTTTAAAAGGAAGAAGTTCTCTTAATTCTATCGAATTAGATCTTTTAAGAGATGTTAAAGGAAAAAGTATTCTACATCTGCAGTGTCATTTTGGCCAGGATTCCATATCTCTTTCCAGATTAGGCGCAAAGGTTATTGGAATAGATCTATCTGATAAGGCTATTAATACAGCCAAAGATCTGGCTAAGCAATCTGGAACAGATACCGAATTTATATGCTCAGATGTTTATGATCTTCCTAATGTTTTAGATGAAAAATTTGATATTGTATTTACCAGCTATGGAACGATAGGGTGGCTTCCAGATTTAGATAAGTGGGCTCACGTAGTCAGTCACTTTTTGAAGCCGAATGGGAAATTTGTAATGGTAGAATTTCATCCTGTAGTCTGGATGTTTGATGATGATTTCAAAGAAGTAACCTATAATTACTTTAATGAAAAACCCATTATTGAAACTTATGAAGGGACTTATGCTGATCCTTCAGCATCTATCGTTCAGGAGTATGTAATGTGGAATCATTCATTGGCTGAAGTTATGCAGAATTTAATTAAAAATAAATTGGAGATAAACGATTTCAGAGAATTTGATTGGTCACCTTATCCGTGTTTTAAACATGTTGAAGAATTTGAAAAAGGAAAGTGGCGGATATCAAAGTTTGGAAATAAAATTCCAATCGTATTTGCTTTAATGGCACAAAAAAAGTCATCGTAATATACTACTACGATGACTTTTCTATATATGAATGTTAAAAAAACTTGTCTTAACTTAAAGAATCCTCAGCTTTTGTTTTCGCTTCGTCCACTTTATTCTGAACTTGAGAAGCTACATCACTTGCTTTAGTTTTAATATCATTTCCCCACTTGTTAAGGTTGTCCTTAGCAGTGTTGATTTTATCTTTTACAGCTTGTTGTTCTTCTGGAGTTGATTTTTTATATTTCCAGTAAGCTAAAGCACCTAAACCTAATAAAGCTAATAATCCGTTTGTCTTATTTCCCATGATTTCTATTTTTTTTAATTAATATTAAAATTTGTTGCTTAGTATCATGTAAATTGCGTGCCAAAAAACTGAAAGTAATGATAAAATAATGTTAAATTAATTGAAGATTTCAAAATTTTGACCATCATAACTTGCGAAGACCATGGTAGGATAAGAATCTTGGTGATAGATATTTCCATTTTTATCAATAGCAATCGCACCTGCAAATCCGTCAATCGTTTTTAATTCTTCAAAAGTTTTCTGAAAGGCATTTTCTAAAGTCATTCCATCTGTAACCCTTGTTACAATTTTTGTTGCCGTAGCATTGCTTACGATATCTTCTCCAACACCTGTACAACTTACAGCGCATACTGAATTGGCATAATTGCCGGCAACAGTTGCTGAATCGGAAATTCTTCCTGGAATTTCAAAACCCTTTCCTCCTGTTGAGGTGGCAACAGCCAGTTTACCATTCTGATCGATCGCAACACAGCCAACAGTTCCTTTTCCTCCATTATTAAGTTTAGCTTCGTATTCTTTTCTCCTTTGGGGAATTTCTGTTGAAAAATTTTCAAAACCGTGCTCTGAAGCATATTTTTTAGCACCTCTTCCTCCTAATACACGATCATCTTCTTTCATTAAATCTTTAGCCACAAAAATAGGATTCTTTACATCCTGAATATTGATGACACCACTTAATTTCTGAGTTTCACCATCCATGATAGCAGCGCTCATACGGATTATCCCATCACTTTGAATCTGAGAGCCTATTCCGGCATTAAAAAGTTCATCGTCTTCTAAAAGAGAAACGGCATAAGCCACAGTATCAAAGGCAGAATGAGTCTGTAAAAACTCAAAAGCCTTTTGGGCTATATTTTTTAATGAATTTTGTTTGGCAACTTTTACTTCATGGCTTTGATCGCTTTCAGAGAAAAATCCACCATGGATAATTATTTTCATATATATTTTGTTGATAAGGAATATTTATACTGGATTAAGTCAACAACAATGATGCTTACAAATTTAATTAAACTTGTAAAATCTCTGTTTTCTACTTTTTACTAATTATTTGTCTTGTGGAATTGGATTAAACTGTGAATTCTCTATAGTCAGGGTCTTTGTAGTAAGATCATAATGATCATTCATCGACATTACATGTACTGTTAAGTTATCGATAGAGATCGGTTCTCCCAAATTGATATTGGTAAGGTTGGTGTCTTTGATAAATCTACCATCTACGATAATAACAAGCCCAGAACCTACCGCCGTCATTACATCATTATGTATGAAAAGGCCTGTATCTTCTCCCAAACCAATTCCCAATGTTCTTGGATTATTGACAACAGCCTGAAAAAGTCTTCCGATTCTTCCTCTTTGTACAAAGTGGGTATCAATAATTACATTATCAATAAGTCCTAAACCTTGTGTCGTTTTTATTTCTCCTTTTAATAAAGCTTCAGAACTACTTCCTTGGTAAATCATGTTTTCAGAAGCTGCAGCAGCTCCCGCAGAAGTTCCGGAATAAATGAAATCCTGTTCCTGATATTTTAATAAAATAGTATCGTGGAATCTTGTTCCACCAAGAATAGAGGTAAGCCTAAGCTGGTCTCCACCCGTAAACATAACAACATCAGCTGCATTAGCTCTCGCTACCATAGCATCAGAATTGGCTTCTTCACGGTTGTGGATATCAAGAATGTTAACATTTTTTGCACCTAAAAACTCAAAAGCCTTCTTATATTCGGTTCCTACAATTTGTGGGATTTGTGAAGCAGTAGTCACTACTTCTATAATAGAGTTTTCTTTTAGCTTAGATTCATTAATGATCTTTCTTAAAATACCTCTTTCAAAAAAATTAAGGTTCTTTTCTATATTCTGATCATAATCGGTTTCTGCAAAACTTCCTTTATTTACAGCGCCTCCGATAACAATTAATTTTCCAACGGGTTTCATCATAGTATGCAAATTTAAAAAATTATTAATATTTGACGAAATATCAAATACATATAAATTGATTTTTAGGTTTTTAAGATTGTTAATGATAACTAATTTTTTTTTAAGAAATCTTTAAATGGCCTATGGTTTTGTTTATGCTTTTACATTATCTTTGATTTTAGAAGATGTTATTATTAATCAAGAAAAATGCAAATTGACTATGAAAATTGAGAAGATACAGGCCTTACGTGGTCCAAATATTTGGAGTATCAGAAGAAAGAAGCTGATACAGATGAGGTTGGATCTTGAAGAGATGGAGAATTTTCCTACCAATAAAATAGATGGATTCAGGGAGCGGATAGAAAAAATGATGCCGTCCTTAATTACCCATCGATGTTCGGAAGGAGTACATGGTGGTTTTTTTCATAGAGTAGAAACAGGAACCTGGATGGGACATGTAATAGAGCATATTGCTCTGGAAATCCAAACCTTAGCAGGTATGGATACAGGTTTCGGAAGAACCCGGGAAACTAAATCTCCGGGAATTTACAATGTTGTTTTTGATTATATTGAAGAGAATGCCGGGATTTATGCTGCCGAAGAAGCCGTGAAAATTGCCGAAGCTTTAATTGAAGGCAAAGAATATGATATCAACGAATGTATTCATACACTAAAAGAAATCAGGGAACGTGTTCGTTTAGGTCCATCTACAGGAAGTATTGTAGAGGAAGCCGTTTCAAGAAAGATCCCTTGGATTAGATTAGGAACTAATTCTTTAGTTCAACTGGGATATGGTGTTAATCAGCAAAGATTTCAGGCAACGATTACTGGAAAGACGAGCTCAATTGCGGTAGATATTGCATGTAATAAGGAACTGACAAAGAAAATGCTCCATGATGCAGCTATCCCGGTTCCGATTGGAGATTTGGTGATTGATGAAGAGGGTTTAGACAGGGTCATTAAAAAGATAGGGTATCCCGTTGTTCTTAAGCCTTTAGATGGAAACCATGGAAAGGGATCTTCCATTAATGTTAATGATTGGGAGAGTGCCAAAGTCGGTTTAGAACATGCTCAAAAATATTCTAAGAAGACGATTGTAGAAAAATATATCACCGGATATGATTTCAGGGTTCTTGTTATAGATAATAAAATGGTTGCTGCAGCAAGAAGGGTTCCAGCCCATGTTGTTGGTGACGGAGAATTGAATATTGAAAAGCTTATTGAAAAAGAAAATAAAGATCCTAGAAGAGGATATGGACATGAAAATGTATTAACGGAAATACAAATTGATAAAGATACTTTAGAGCTTTTGGAAAAACTCCATTATACATTGGAGACTGTTCCTCAAAAAGGAGAAATTGTATTTCTAAAATCTACAGCGAACCTTTCAACAGGGGGAACTTCGATTGATGTAACGGATATGGTACATCCCGAAAACATTACAATGGCCGAAAGAATCTCTAAAATCATTGGTTTAGATGTTTGTGGTATTGATATAATGGCCGAAAATTTAACGCAGCCTCTTAAAGAAAGTGGTGGAGCGATTATTGAGGTCAATGCTGCTCCTGGATTCAGAATGCACCTGGCACCAAGTGAGGGTCTTCCAAGAAATGTTGCAGCTCCGGTTGTAGATATGCTTTATCCTCAAGGGAAACCATTTACCATTCCTATTATTGCAGTAACTGGAACCAATGGTAAAACAACAACAACAAGATTGATCTCCCATATTGTTAAGAATAATGGTTATAGAGTAGGCTTTACTACATCTGATGGTATTTATATTCAGAACACAATGCTTACGAAAGGAGATACAACAGGTCCACTTTCAGCTGAATTTGTTTTAAAAGATCCAACTGTAGAGTTTGCAGTGTTAGAAACTGCCAGAGGTGGTATTCTGCGTTCTGGCCTAGGATTTTCCCAATGTGATATTGGAGTACTGACAAATATTAAGGAAGATCACCTGGGAATGAATGACATTCATAACTTAAAAGATCTTACTAAAGTAAAGAGAGTAGTTCTTGATAGCGTAAAGAAAAATGGTTGGAGTGTCATGAATGCTGATGATGAATATTCCATGCGAATCGTTAATGACTTAGACAGTAATATTGCAATTTTCAGTCTGGATGAAAATAATCCATACATTAAAAAATTCGCTAAAGAAGGCAAAATTACCTGTGTCTATGAGGAAGGGTTTGTAACTATAAAAAAGGGTGACTGGAAGATAAGAATTGGAAGAGCAAAAGACTTTCCAATTACTATGGAAGGGAAAGCTAAATTTATGATCGCTAATGTTTTAGCAGCGAGTTTAGCATGTTATCTATATGGTTTTGGAATAGAGGATATTTCAAATTCTCTAAGAACTTTTATTCCGAGTGCACAGCTTACACCAGGAAGATTAAATATTTTTAAGTTTAAAAACTTTAAGGTGTTGATCGACTTTGCACATAACCCTGATGGATATGAAGCAATAGAGGATTATCTTAAAAATGTTGAATCTACAAAGAAGATCGGAATTATTTCGGGAGTTGGAGATAGGAGAGATGAAGATATCAAACTATGTGGAAAGATTGCCGGAAGGATGTTTGACTATATTATTATAAGAAATGAAAAACATCTTCGCGGAAGGAAAGAAGAAGAAATTAACGGATTAATTATAGATGGAATTCATGAAGCAGGCAGAGATGTAAGCTATGAGATCATTCCCAAGGAAATTGAAGCATTAAAACATGCTATGGGAATGGCTGAAGAAGGGACGTTTATTACCGCTTTAAGCGATGTAATTTCAAATGCCATAGAATTGGTTCAGGAATATCAAGCCAAGGAATTTTTGGAAGATGATAAAATTTAATCTAATCTAATAATAAAAAAACCTCCGAAATTTCGGAGGTTTTTTTTATGCATTAAGCCAGGGCTTTCCAATTTTCTGCATTTTTATGAGATAAAAATATAAAGGAATTAATTCTAATCTAAGTGTAAAACTTATGTTTGGATTTACAAAAGGGATAATAACCATCATAATGATACAAACAGCAATACCTGTTATAGCATCAATGACAGCAGCTTTTGGAGCCCATTCCAGCTCAAACCAAAGTCCAAAAGCCACAATTCCTTTAAAAATTAAAAGAATACAAACAATAAACCCTGCAATGGTATAAGGATGGGTGGAGTCTATTCCATAAATAGACAATGAAACATTAGTTAGAAAAAAACCGGAAATTAATATTAAAGAAGCAACTGATCCACCAATTAAAAATAACCAGATGAAAATCTTAATCCAGACCGGTAACAGATCTCTTCTCCGTACGAAATTACTGTTTACATCAAACTCTTCAAAAGCTGATTCTTGCTCCATAATATATTAGTTTTAATAAATTTTATTCTTCTCCAAAGAAAACATTAGAACTTCCAATCCATATGGCATCCTTTTTATTAAAGTCAACATTCACCATAGCAGCTTTTGTCATCCTTCCAAGATTTTCTAAGAGGATAGGGCGTTCATCATTTTCCCGCCAAATATACAATAAACGTATTTCAGCTTTCGAAAATTCTCCGTTGATATCTTCAAAGATTGGTTCGTACTGAACTTTCCTTTGTAAAATATAATTTTCCTTATCTTCAATAGCATTTATAATTTCTATTGTAGGATTCAAATTCACTCCACTTCCTGCAAATGAAAATAGGGGTTTTAAAACATAATTTTCAAGATTTTCATTTTCAGGGAATTCATATAGGAAATAGCTTTTGGGTACGAATTGATGTTTTAATAAAGGTAAAAGATATTTGGAGATTTTAAAGAACCAATTTGGATGGGTGATCCATTTTACATCTACTTCTTCACGGAAATCGAATTCGGTTTTAAGGTTAGGAATATGGTCTAATTCATCGAAAATAACACGATTGTAAATTCTTTTTATTTGAACTAACTTTTCATTATCTTCATAATACAACTTTTTACCGTCCTTTTTTATTTTGGTAAGACAAACTGTTTTTATTCCCAATAGTTTCTCTGTTAAAGCAAAATCAATCGCTGTTTTTTGCTTCTCAGGAAAAATTTCAAGAAGAATTACATTTTCAGGATTTTCATCACCAACAATTAATTCTCTTAAATAATCTGCGAACTGACCAGGAGACATTGGGTTTTTAATTTCAGAAAGAAAAGGATATACTTCACAAAATGTATTTTCAAAAGTTTTTTGAAAAGCATAAAGAGATGGAAATGCCTGCAGTTCTATCAGTTGTGGCTCTATTTCGCCATTTTCATTTTTGCAAACTCCAAAATCAATGGTGAAAAAATGAGGATGATCCGTATCGTTTGGAACTTTGCAGTTTTCAGGAACAGCCTTTTGTAGTATTTCAGGAGATAAAGCCTTTATCTGATCTATAATACTTTCGCTGGCACCAATAAGCTTACTTTCAAATTCCTTCGTAAGGAAAAAAGGACTCTCCGAAATTCTAAATCCCGGTAGAACACCACTCTTTTCTGCTATGATATTTTTAAGCTGTTCATACTTTTCCAGTGAAAAATCCTGATTGAATTGTTTTCGGTATTTTGGGATCATATTCTTTTTCTTTGTGATTTTAAAAAATCGAGCAATTTTGCTCGATTTATAGTGTTGTAATTGTTTATTATTTTTAAGCCACTGCTCCTGCTGCTTTCAAAATATTCTTTTTAGCAAACTGTAAAAATGTAGGAAGAATTTGTGCTCTTGTCAAAACTATTTTATCTTCATCATCAATCCTGTCCAAGGTCTCAAGGTACTTTTCCATTCCAAAGTTTTCAATCATAGCTTCTTTGTTTTTTTCATCTTTTAGATTTTCAATCATGCTTGCAGGATCTGCTTCTGGATGAAACTGTGTTCCAAAGATCTCTTCTGAGAAACGAATAGCCATAATGGCTCTCTCTAAATTAATATGAGGGCGGAATTTCTCAATAGCCACTATTTTCATTCCTAATTCTTCAAAACGTTCGTGATCAGGCTCAATAAACTGGTAAGCTCTTGAATCTACACCATAAAAAGGATTTAAAAGATTTTTGAATAAAAATTCCTTTTCACCATCTTCTGTTTTATGAATAGGCATTACCCCAAAAGAATAGGATTTTCTAGGGCAGATGTTTCCTAAATTCCAATGAATACTTGCTATTTGAAATGAATGACAGATTAAAAACACATACTTTTTATCTTCCTTATGATTATTATGATCATATACAGAATCTAAAAAATCCGCATATTTTGTTTCCCATTCCAGCCCTTCTCTATGAGGGTTTCCTGGCCCCCCTGAAGAAATAAAAATGTCAAAATCTTCTATATTTGGAATTTCATCTTCGTGTCTTACATTGAACACCTGAATGCTTACATTTTCTTCAGAATTCTTTTTAAAGGTTTCTGAGATTTCTTTAATATTTCTAAACCCTTGATTTACATGGTTGTTATTCATGTCCAACAACGCGATTCTAATATCTTTCATACATCATATTTTTGCAAAGTTACCAAAAATATCATGAAATGGTTTCGCCGTGGGTAATACCATATTCGGTTTCAGAAATCATATAATCTACTACTTTGGTAAGGTCACCTGTTTCCTTAAAAATTTGAAGTTGTCGGTCTGCTCCGGTTCCGTTTTCTAAAATTTTCCAGGCGTATTCAACTTCCTGGCGACAACCTAGATCATCTACCACATCATCAATGAACTCAAGAAGTTCTTTCAATAAATGGGGATAAGGTACAGATTCTTCTTTACCAAAGTCGATCAAATGAGCATCGATTCCACTTTTGGAAGCCCGCCATTTATTTTCATTTAATAATAATCTTCTATAGCTTCTGAAGCTTAGGTTTTGCTGATGAAGTTTATAAATCTTTGCTACTAAACTTTGCATGATTGCTGCCAAGCAAACGGTCTCGTCAATTCTTAATGGCATGTCACATATTCTAAACTCAATAGTAGGATAGAATGGATGTACACGAAGGTCCCACCAGATCTTTTTTGCATTATCAATAGTTCCTGTTTTTACTAAAAGATCTACATAACTGTCAAATTCAGCCAATGAATTGAAGTAGCTAGGAATTCCAGTTCTTGGAAATTTTACAAAAATCTCCTGTCTGTAGGACTTAAAGCCTGTATTTCTTCCTATCCAAAAAGGTGAATTGGTGGACAATGCATAAACATGAGGAAGAAAATAACGCATTACATTTTGAATTCTTACCCCTTCTTCGCGATTGGGAATTCCAATATGAACATGCAACCCAAAAATAAGATTTTCACGTGCTACATCACCCATATCATCAACAATCTTTACGTAACGTTCTCCCTGAGTAATGGGATTGTCCGACCAGTGAGAAAAAGGATGTGTTCCTCCTCCTGATACACGAAGTCCCTGCTCATGGGCTATATTGATAAGGTGTCTTCTTAAGTTAGTAAGTTCTGTTCTTGCTTCCTGAATATTCTGACAAATGCCTGTTTCCATTTCAATCATGGATTCATGCATTTCGTGCTTTAAATTCTCACTTAAAACAGCTTTTCCACCTTCAATAATTTTAGAAACATGAGAAATTAGATCTCTGCTGTCAACATCAATAATTTGATATTCTTCTTCGATTCCTATAGTAAACTGATGCATTTCCTTGTGTTTTTTATATTCTCTCCCACTGAATTATTTTATTGAATCTTTTACAAAAGTTCCCCATGAAATGTTGGGTTTTCCAGGAACATATTCTTTAGCCTTTTCAATGGCAAATTTTGCAGCATGCTCTACAATCCAGGCGAAATTTTCTTCCCCAACAGAGTTTCTGTCTGCATCTGGTGCAGGATTACAGAAGTCGATGGCATACGGAATACCATCTTTTACAGCGAATTCTACCGTATTAAAATCATAGCCTAATGCCTCGTTCATTGTAATCGTATAATCATGAATGGTTGTTAATAGTTTTTCCAACTCTTCACCATCCGTCTGATGACTGGTAGCATATCTTAAATGAGGCTCATTTCTAGGTTCATAAGGCATAATATGAACATATTTCTTTCCTAAGCAATAAACTCTGTAATAATCATCGAAAATAATTTCTTCCTGAACCATCATAACAAGCTGTTCTGTTTCACCTAGTTTATTCCATAGATCTTCTGGATTTTCTACTCTGTAAACGTTTCTCCAGCCTCCGCCGTCGTGAGGTTTCATATAGGCAGGAAAACCTACATAATCAAAGATGTATTCCCAGTCGTGAGGGAATTTTAAATTTCTGAATGACGTTTCTGAAGTATTAGCCGGTCTTTCATGGGATGGTAATAAAACAGTTTTAGGAAGTGGAATTCCCAGTTTTGACATCAAAGCATTATTGAAAAACTTTTCATCTGCACTCCACCAGAATGGATTATTGATAACATACGTTCCATTCAATGCTGCATTTTTGAGATAAGCTCTGTAGAAAGGGACATCATGAGAAATTCTGTCTATAATAACAGCATAACCATAATCAACACCCTGTTCCAGCTTATCGATATGTACAGGTTCTGCTATAATTTCTCCACCTCCTAATTCATTGACCTTTTCAATAAATGCCCAAGGAAATGTGTTTTCCATACCGAATAGAATTCCCACCTTTTTTGCCATAATTGTTGTTTTTAGTGTTTTTATTAATAAGGGATTATTTAAAATTTATTCTAAGAGAAAAATGCGCTGATAAATGTTGGAAAGACCATTCTCCAAAGAGGCCAGTCATGATTGATCCATTTTCTTTCATCATACCAGTAATCAATTCCTTTTGATTTTAAGATTTCTGCCATCTCCACATTTTTATCTTTACAGATGTCCTGATCAGAGGTACTCAATACAATATGCATATGTTTATATTTCCAGGCTTCATCGTTTTTTATAAATTCTCTGGGACAATTATAATATACCAGATCATCAGAATATCCATCCATAAAATTTCGAATGCTGAATGCTCCTGAAAGACAGAATAGGTGTGATACAACGTCAGGGAATCTAAAGGCAAAGTTTGCAGCATGATAACCTCCAAAGCTTGCTCCCGCAATGGCAACCCTATGTGTTTTATGTAATTTCTGAATATAAGGAACGAACTCCTGAATTAGAAATTGTACATATCTTTCATAATTTTTTATTCTTTGTTGTGGAGATATGGAATCGTCATAAAAACTCCAGCTATCAATTGTCTGAACATTATAAAGCTTTACTTTTCCTTGTTCTACAAACCAATTGATACTTCCATTAAGATGAAAATCGTGATTCTGAGTATATAAACCCTGAGAAGTGGGAAACATAATAATAGGATGTCCGTAATGTCCGGTGACCTCCACTTTAATATTCATTCCCAATATATTTGAATAATAATCAGTATGTTCTATGTGTGGCATTTTAGAATAATTAATTTAAAATTGATGTATAATTAGCTCGTAGGCTTGCCTTTTGGAGGTAAAATGTTTAATAAACCTGTATTTATTTTCTCAGCAGCGGCGTCTAATCTTTCCTGTACAATATCAGCATTATCTGACTTATAAACAATTCCGACATGATAGTCTATGGGAAGGTATTTTACAATTTCTTCACATTCAAAATCACTATAATCAGGTTGTTGGGTTTTGATTAAAGCAATAATCAACCCGGCATAATGTTCTGTAGGTTTTGTAATATCATAACGCTTCGATCTTAGAAGAGCATCTTCAATTTTTGCCCATTCTCTCCAGATATTAATATTACTGGAAGCTTCTACAAGATCAGGAATATGGGCACCCCCAACTCTGGATGAAGTTTCTAAAAAATACCATTTCCCATCATCTTTACTTCGTATGAACTCTGTATGGGTCGCGCCATTAAGTAGTCCAAAATTTAAAAGTACTTTGGCATTAACTTCTTCAAGAGATTTGAACTCATCGGAATCTTTTCCAAGTGTCTTAGTCCTGAAAACACCACCTTCATGAGAAACCTGCATTGGCGGAGCCAGATATTTTGATGCAGAAGTGAATACTATTTCTTTATTAAAGGTTAAACTGTCAACATGATAAACATCACCAGGTTTAAAGCTTTCCAATAAAAAGAGATGGCGTTCTTCACCTAGAGAATCTAAAGCCTCCCAAAGCTGATCTTTAGTCGTTATTTTTTTTATTCCTGAAGCTGAAGCCTCCGAACGTGGTTTCAAAACCCACGGAGCAGGTACTTTTTCAATAAATGTGTTAATTTCATCATTATTAAAAACTGGCGTGAATTCAGGAACATTAATGTCTGAATCTTTTGCTTTCTGCCTCATGGCCAGTTTATCTCTAAAATAACGATGTGTGGTTTGCCCCATCCCTGGAATGCGGAAAGTTTCTCTGATCAATGCTGCTTTTTCTACATCATAATCATCAAGTGCTACTACCGCATCAATTTTCCTGGTTTGCATAAGATGTGAGAATCCCTGAACCAAATGCTCCAGATTCCATACAGATGGTTTTAATTCAGGCATATAGTACACCTCATCAATAGCGTGCCAAGGCCAGTTCTTTTCTTTAATGTTTTCGGATGTAATCAAGATTATTTTATTACCGAGCCGCTTCATTTCGTCCATGAAATCATAGCCCTTGTAATAGCACGAAATACATACTATAGTTTTCTCCTCCATACAGTGTTTTTGAAGTTTTAATAAATTATCAAAAATAAAAGCAAAATTTTATTGATTAATTAATATCAATAGTTGATCATTGCTGAGATTTTGAAAATCCTAAATCAATTATACAGAGAAATTTTGTAATAAACTAATTTTTAATGATAATTTTCGATTAAATCGGCCAGCAATTGCACTCCAAAGCCTGTTGATGCTTTTTCTTTAGCATATCCAACGCTTCCGAAAGCCACTCCGGCAATATCTAAATGAGCCCATTTCGAATGACCTTCAATAAATTGTTCCAGGAACTTTGCAGCAACAATACAATCACCAATAGGTTTCATGGAAATGTTTTTTAAATCCGCTACATCAGATTGGATATCATCTTTCCAAATATCCCATAAAGGGAGATTCCATAGCCTCTGGTTCGTTCTATCACCGGTTTTTATTAATGTATTTTTTAATTCTTCATTATTTGAAAATAAAGCACCACAAGTATCACCAAACATTCTTACAGAACTTCCTGTTAATGTTGCCAGATCAATAAGAAGGTCTGTTTTATAGTTTTTTGAAAGATAAGAAAGCGAATCAGCAAGAACCATTCTTCCCTCTGCATCTGTATTTAATACTTCAATTGTTTTTCCATTGTAAGCTGTAATTACGTCACTCGGAAGAAAGGCTTTTTCAGAAATTGAATTGTCGGTGATTGGTAAAATAACAACAAGATTAATAGGAAGCTGCATTTCTGAAGCATAAATTAAAGCTCCTAAAACAGCAGTGGCTCCACCCATATCAGATTTCATATAATGCATGTTCTCATGATTCTTTAAAGAGATCCCTCCAGTATCAAAGACCACACATTTTCCCACCAAGCCAATAGTTTTAGCGTTTTTTACAGTTGTTTTGTATTCTAAAATGGTAAAGGCTGCATCATAAGCACTTCCTTGATTTACTGAAAGATAGGCTCCAAGACCTAATTCTTCGCATTTTTTCCTGTTGAAAACAGTATATTTTAGCTGATGTTTTTTAGCTAAGTTTTTAAGATAAAGACTTAAAATATCTGGATTTTTAAGATTTGCAGGTTTGTTTAACCACTCCTGACAGGCCGTTTGGCCATTAGCTAATGCTATTGCTTTTTGGGTAATTACATCAAGTTTTTTCTGACTTAGATTTTCAAAATGAATCTCGAATGCCGGATTCCAGAACGGATGATTTTTATCGAAAGGATAGTTGTATGTTCCTATTAATAATCCCTTTATAAATTCTTCGAACTGTTTTTGATCAACAAAATTTCCTAACACTAACGTGGAAACAGCTTTTAAACTTTTTTTCTGGGTTTGGGAGAATTTTACGGCAACCTGCTGGACTTCAAAATTCTGAATCGATTCTTTTCCTAAGCCGATAAAATAGATTATACTTTCTTCAGTGGTATTAACAAATACTTCGTTTTTCTTTCCAGTGAAAAAAGTGGAAATATTTTTATTGAAATTTTTGCTTGTTTTTGTCCATTCTTCCTCTGTGAATAATTGAAAGACCTGGCTGTAGCTTTTATTTTTTTTGTTGATTAATTTCATAATTTTTACTGTTTAATGCTTTTTTGTTGTGGGGTTACTTCTACAGGGTTTTCTATGTTATCATAAAATAGCCATTCAATAGCCCTTGGAAATTCCTGAGACCAATAGAATTCACTATGTGTACCTTCAGGGTTGATATTGGTTTTGAATTCAAAATCAAAGAAATTTTTTTTCTCCCATTTTCTTAAATATTCTTCAAAGACATGGATTCGTTTTACCATTTTGGCTCCTTCCTGCCCACCACCATATAAATAAATTTTTGTTTTAAAAGGCACTCTGAAATTCATCATTGGGAAATTATTATTTGGTTCTACCCAAAGCGATGGTGAGAAAATTAAGAGCTTAGAATATACTTCTGGATAAAGAAATCCACTGTAGATACTGATCAAGGCGCCTAAAGAACTACCACCGATTCCTGTATTTTCCCTGTCTTTTTTAGTCCGGTACTGTTCATCAACAAATGGTTTTAAAGTATCTGTGATAAATCGGATGTATTTTTTGCCCTCAGACCCGTGGGCAACATGATCATTATCAAATATATATTCTTTTATTCTTTCTTCACTTCCATGTTCAATTGCGATGATTATCACATCACCACGGCCATATTCAGCAAGAATAGAGAGTTTTTTGTCGATTTCCCAGTTTCCATACTCACTTCCTTCATTGAAGAGATTTTGGGCATCCTGAAGATATAATACGGGATAGCTTTTATTCGAAATATAATAATCGTAAGGTAGTAGTGCCCACACTTTACGGTGTCTGTCAAGTTGTGGGATATAAAATTCTTCCGAAATGATTTCTACAATAGGGAAGAACTCATCTTTAAAAGGACCCCAGTTGAGTCTCCACTTTTCTACAGTATCTGAAACTTCACCTGATGCTTTTTTGACTTTACGATTTGGAGTAATATTTCCGTATTTATCAAGTTCCACATTCTCCCAGCCTCCTTTTGTAAACTTATATTCTATATCAGAAGGCAGGATCTCATCAGCAATATCAATAAAATAGTTGTTGGGATCCGTAAGTTCAAGTTTGTATCGACTGTCTTTTGGATTCCAATTATTAAAATTCCCTGTTACATATACAGTTCTTTCATCACTCTCATCAGTGTAAAGTTTAAACTTCATCATGTGTCTTTAAAAAATAATACGGCTAAATTTATAAAAAAACTTTAGATATATCTAGTCTGAAATTTTAGATAAAAACAAATATATAAATCAGTAAATTTTATATATTTGATAGACACGCGGATGAAATAACTTATATAACAATTATTTGAATTATAGTTAATTGTTTCTAGCTGTATTTTTCGTAGTTTCAAAGAATGTAAATTAAACACTAATGAACTCTGTTAAAACATATACACTTTTTACGGATCATGATGTTTATCTTTTTAAAGAAGGTAAACATTATAAGCTCTATGATAAATTTGGAGCGCATTCCGTAGAAAAGGACGGAGTACAGGGAGTTTATTTTTCGGTTTGGGCACCGAATTCAAAAAAAGTTTCTGTGATTGGAAATTTTAACAAGTGGAACCATAAGGAACATATTTTATATCCTCGCTGGGATGGATCGGGCATTTGGGAAGGATTTATCGAAGGGCTCACCTGGGGAACTTTATATAAGTACGCTATAGAGACAACCTATGGGGAGATTCTGGAGAAAAGTGATCCTTATGCATTAAGCTGGGAGCAAAATTTGCAGGCTGCATCATTAATATCTACAACATGGTATGAATGGCAGGATAAGGATTGGATGAGCAGCCGGTGGAAAGTGAACAGTTTAGACGCTCCAATCTCAGTATATGAGATGCATCTAGGTTCTTGGGTAAGAGAAGAAGATAATCCGGAAAAGTTTTTAAATTATCGGGACATAGCTAAAAAGCTAGTACCTTATCTCAAAGAAATGGGTTTTACTCATGTTGAATTTATGCCCATAATGGAATTTCCTTACGATCCGAGTTGGGGTTATCAGATTACGGGTTTTTATGCGGCAACATCCCGGTTTGGCTCTCCTCAGGATTTAATGTATCTGATTGATGAGCTTCATCAGAATGAGATAGGTGTTATTTTAGACTGGGTACCCTCTCATTTTCCCGGAGATGCTAACGGTTTGCATCGTTTTGACGGTTCTTTTTTATATGAACATGAAGATCCAAGGAAAGGGTTTCATCCTGACTGGAAATCTTATATTTTTAATTATGGAAGGAATGAAGTTAAGTCATTTTTAATTTCAAATGCCATGTTTTGGCTGGAAAGATATCATGCTGATGGATTGCGGGTGGATGCAGTGACTTCGATGCTTCATTTGGATTATTCCCGAAATGAAGGGGAATGGGAACCCAATAAATATGGTGGAAATGTAAATCTTGAAGCAAAATTATTTCTTCAGGAATTTAATACTGCTGTGTATAAAGAATTCGGAGATACTATTATAACCATTGCTGAAGAAAGCTCAGACTTTCCTTTACTTACAAAACCTGTACATGATGGGGGAGTTGGTTTTGGAATGAAATGGATGATGGGCTGGATGCATGATACATTGGATTATTTCAAACTAGATCCTATAAACAGAAAAAGCAATCATCATAAACTGACCTTTGCTTCTATGTATATGTATAATGAAAATTATATGATGCCTTTATCTCACGATGAAGTTGTACACGGAAAGGCGAGTCTTATTTATAAAATGCCGGGTGATGAATGGCAGAAGTTTGCTAATCTTCGTACATTGTTTGTGTATATGTATACACATCCGGGAGCAAAATTGCTTTTTATGGGTGATGAATTTGGACAAACCAGTGAATGGAATTTTAAACAGAGTTTGGATTGGCATTTACTACAATACCCTGTACACAAAGGATTGCAAACCCTGATAAAGGATCTTAATCATGTTTACAGATATGAATCTGCCTTTTATGAAAATCAATTTAATTCTAAAGGGTTTGAATGGGTAGAAGCAAATGATCAGGATAACTCTGTCTATATATATTTAAGAAAAGGAAAAAGGAGAGATGATATTTTCATGGTCGTTCTCAATCTTACGCCACGTATTTTAGATTATAAGATTGGAGTAAATGAAGGAACGCACTGGGAAGTTATTTTTAATTCTGATGATGCAAGGTATCATGGTGGAGGGATTAATCCTGAAGTTCTGAAAGAAGAATATGAAGAATGGATGAGCAGGCCAAAATCAATAACTTTAAAATTACCCCCATTAGCAGGGTTAATTTTAAAACAGAGAAAAGATAAAAAGTATAAATTACATAGAATTAAATTACATAAAAAGTAAAATGATAGTTTATCATCTTAGCACGGAATGTTATCCGATAGCAAAAGTAGGAGGTCTGGCAGATGTTGTCGGGGCTTTACCAAAATATCAGAATAAAATAAAAGGGGTTGATGCCAAAGTTGTCATGCCTTGGTATAACAAATCTTTTGTGTATGATCATGAGTTTGACATAGTTTTTGATGGTTTCATTCATCAAGGCCCGAATATGCTTCAGGTTCAGGTAATGAAGGAGAAAACTGATGTTTTAGGTTTTGAACTTTATATGGTTAAAATTCCAGGACTTTTAGATCGTGATAATCCATATGGATATCAGGATGAGAGTTTTCAGTTTCTGGCTTTTCAACATGGTGTTTTACATTGGCTGAGTGCAATGGAAATTCGTCCTGACGTTTTACATTGTCATGATTATCATACGGGACTAGTTCCTTTTATGATTGAATACTGTGCTGAATTTAAGTTTTTAAAAGGAGTGAAAACCATTGGAACGATTCATAATGGAGAATATCAGGGAATGATGAGTTGGAGTATGGCACATTATATGCCATCTTTTGATAGTTATAAATGGGGGCTTTTAGACTGGAACGGGCTGATTAATCCTCTTGCGAGTATGATTAAATGTTCAAGCGCTTTTACCACTGTTTCAGAAGGTTATCTGGAAGAGCTATTTATAAGTTTCCGGGGACTTGAAAGTTTGGTTCGTGAAGAATTCCGAAAAGCTTATGGGATTATCAATGGTATTGATACAGAGGTTTGGGATCCTGAAACAGATCCCATGTTGGATTATAATTTTAGTGTTAAAAATGCTGTTGAGCAGAAAAAGAAAAGTAAGGCAAAACTTTGTAAAGAATATGGACTGAAACCAGAGCTTCCGTTGTTTGCCTTTATAGGAAGGTTTGCAACTGAAAAGGGAGCTGATCTGTTGCCAGACGTTGTTTCGAGAAGTATAAGACAGAGCTATGGCGCTTTAAATATTATGATCCTAGGCTCTGGTAATAAGTATATCGAAGGAAAACTGCAAGAATATGAGCACTTGTACAGTAATTTTGCTCTTGATCTTGGTTATAAAGAATACCTTTCTCATAAGATATATGCCTCGGCGGACTTTTTACTAATGCCATCAAGGGTGGAACCTTGTGGGTTGAATCAAATGTATTCTATGAGATATGGAACGGTTCCGATTGTAAGATATACAGGAGGACTAAAAGATACAGTACAAGATATTTCTACGGGTGGTGCCGGATTGAATTTTGTTTATCCGGGAGTGGATGATGTAATCCATGCGATGAACAGGGGAGTAAATATATATAATCAGAAAGGTGCCATGAAGAATCTTATTACTGCGAATATGCAATTCGATTTTGCATGGGAGAAGTCAGCGGAGAAATATGTAGCATTATATAATAAATAAAATGTTTAGAGCAAGCTTTTTTCTTTTAATACTATGTATGATTTTATCTTGTAAAAAGGAAGAAACAAATAATAAATATTTTACTATTTTAGGCTATGGCCTTCCCAATATGTTAAATATCGAAGGAAGAAATGGAATAGCTGAAAAATGGAAAATTAAATATGTTGATGTAGCAGGTTGTGAGGTTGACCAAAAGCTGATGGATAGTGTTAATACTGAAAATAAAAAAACATTTGCCGAACTGGAAAATAGATATGGTAAAGACTGGAAGGTAAGGTATGATAAAAATGTTGAGGATTTTATGATCAATAAAGTAGATGTGATGGGTATCTTAATTACCAATAAATTATTTAGAAGTAAGCTTAGAGATTATAATATAGAAATTGATAATGTAGATAAAGAGGTAAAAGAATTGAATGATCAGGGTTTGTATGAAGTTGTTGTTGTTAACAATAATCTAAAATATGAGAATAAAGCGTGTTTTAGAGTGAAAGTAGATATTAAGAAAAGAACAGTAAACCTAATAAATTAAAACGCAAGATATTTTATGAATCGCAATGTTATTTCCATTGTTTTGGGAGGAGGTAGAGGGACGAGACTTTTTCCATTAACCTATTCAAGGTCAAAACCAGCTGTCCCAATTGCCGGAAAATACAGATTAGTGGATATTCCCATTTCCAATTGCTTGAATTCGGGATTGAATAAGATTTTGGTTTTAACACAGTTTAATTCCGCTTCTTTAAATTCTCATATTAAGAATTCTTTCCATTTTGATATCTTCAGCAAAGGCTTTGTAGATATTCTGGCTGCAGAACAGAATGTTGAAAATGAAAGTTGGTATCAGGGAACAGCAGATGCTGTGCGTCAGTCTATGAAGCATCTTGAAAAATATGATTATGATTATATTTTAATTCTTTCAGGGGATCAGCTTTATCAGATGGATTTCAGGCAAATGTTGGATTATCATATCGAAAAAGGAGGTGATGTTACTATTGCTACAATTCCAGTAAATGCTAAAGATGCAACAGGTTTTGGTATTTTAAAATCAGATGAAGAAGGGAATATTACTTCTTTTACTGAAAAACCGGGATTTGATATTTTAGGGGATTGGAAATCTGAAGTTTCAGAAAAGAATAAACATGAAGGAAAGGAGTATCTGGCATCAATGGGAATCTATATATTTACAAAGAGTATTCTTAAAAAGATGTTTGAAGATGGAGCAGGAGATGATTTTGGAAAAGATATCATTCCAAATTCAATCGGAAAATATACAACTCTGAGCTATCAATATGAAGGCTATTGGACAGATATAGGAACAATTGAGTCATTTTATGAAGCTAACTTGGATCTATGTCAGGATTTCCCACAATTTAATTTATTTTCTTCATCACCTATTTACACGAGGGCGAGAATGCTTCCACCATCTAAAATTAATGGTTCTTATGTAAGTAAGGCTGTTTTCGGGGATGGATGTATTATCATGGCTGATAAAATTGAAAACTCAGTAATTGGAAACAGAACAAGGATAGATAAAGGAAGCACGATTGTAAATTCTTATGTAATGGGTTCTGATTTCTATCAAAATACCACAGAAATTGTAATCAATGACCGGGAAGGCCGTCCTAATATGGGAATTGGAAAATACTGCTATATAGAGAAAGCAATTTTAGATAAAAACTGCTATATCGGAGATAATGTAAGGATAATAGGTGGGAAACATCTTCACGATGGGGATTATGAAACCCATTCCGTACAAGATGGAATTGTAGTAGTGAAGAAGGGGGCTGTTTTGCTTCCTGGGACACATATTGGATAATTTTTATAAACATACAACTAGAGTGATCAATATATTGGTCACTTTTTTTATTTGTCTTACTTTTGTGCGATGCGTTTTTTTAAAATAATTAGTGTAATTGTTGTTTTGCTGGCAGGTGCTTATGCGCTTTCTATGTACTATTTTGTGGAGGACAGTAAAAACTTTAAGATAGAAAAGGAAATAGATTATCCCGTGGATAAGGTGTTTCATCAATTTAATAATTTACAGAATTTCACCAGGTGGAATAATTTTTTCACAAACTCTCAATCTATTGACATTGATTATTATACTCCATATGAAGGAATGGGAAGTGCTATCAGCTATGTCGATCCTAAAAATGATAGAGATGGGGAGATGTTTATCAGATATGAAAATCCTAATCAAACTTTAAGATATCAGCTTTTCGAAGATAAAAATGAAAATCCAACTCTTGTAGATGTGAAATTCAAACCTGTTTCAGCTGAAAAAACGAAAATTACCTGGTACGTTCATACGCCTAAATTATCAGTTTTAAGAAGAGTTGAAAACTTCTGGACTGAAGATCGGTTTGCTGAGAATATTGATAAAAGTATGGCCAGTCTGAAAAATGTTTTAGGAAATAAAGTTGAAAAAGATAATCAAATGGCTGCAATTAAATATGACAGTCTGATGGTTGAAAATGAAGAAGAGAAACTATTACTGGGAATTAATGTAAGTACTTCCAATAAAAAAGATGCATTGTATAAAAACATAGTTATGAATTATAATAAAGTTTATAATTATGTAAGTATGGATTTGGGTAAAAAAGAAGATGAATTTGGATTTCCGATTTTACTTACCGATGCAGATAATTACAAGGATAAGGAAGTTTCTTATTTCCTGGGAATTCCTTTATCCAAAAAAATGGGAATTACAGATAATAACTTTAGTTTCAGATCTGTAAGTCCTACTCAAAATTATATCATTTACTACAAAGGATCTTATGCTGGAAGAGTAAAAGCTATTCAGCAATTAATCCAAAAAGCAAAGAAAGATGAAATGCGTTTTGGTGATATTCGTCAGGTTTTTATCGAACGCCCAATAGAGGATCAGGATGTAAACGTGAAGCTTTCCCTATCCGTCTACAAGTAAATTATTGAAAATTATGTCTTTTATGGTTTTTTTAAGAATCTGAGACTGTCCTAAGTCGGTTTTTTTTATTAAATTTGAGGATTAATTATACAAACAAATTTAAATAATAGATAAACTGTAATAATGGACAGATTTTCATTCCTAAACGCAGCTCATTCTCAGTTAATTGAGGATTTATACCAACAGTACTTAAAATTTCCGGATTCTTTAGAGCCATCATGGAAAGCCTTCTTTCAAGGCTTCGATTTTGCCTTGGAGAACTACGGTGATGAAGATAACATCCAATATATTCAAGCTCCAGCGAATGCTGCCCCGGCAGCACAGCAAATATCTCAGGCGGTATCAAACGGAGAAGTTCCTGAGCACATCAAGAAAGAATTTAAGGTAGTAAACCTTATTGAAGCTTACAGAACAAGAGGTCATTTGTTTACAAAAACAAACCCGGTAAGAGAAAGAAGACATTACACACCTACTTTAGACATTGAAAATTTCGGTCTGAGCAAGGAGGATTTAAATACGAAATTTAACTGTGCTGTTGAAACAGGGATGAAAGAACCTGCAACACTACAGGATATTATCAAGCATCTGGAAAGAATTTATTGTGATTCTATAGGTGTTGAATATACTTACATCAACAACGTTGAAGAGAAAGATTTCATCAAAAAATGGTTACAGGTAAACGAAAACCATCCAAGTCTTTCAGCTAATGAAAAAACTGAGATTTTATTGAAGTTGAATCAGGCTGTAGCTTTTGAAAACTATCTTCATACAAAATTTGTTGGTCAGAAGAGATTCTCTCTGGAAGGAGGTGAAACATTGATTCCGGCTTTGGACCAATTGATCTCAAGATCTTCTCAGTTAGGAGTTGATGAGGTTGTTTTAGGAATGGCTCACAGAGGAAGATTAAATGTATTATCCAATATTTTTGGAAAATCTTACAAACAGATTTTCTCTGAATTCGAAGGAAAAGAATTTGAAGAAGATGTATTCTCTGGTGATGTTAAATATCACTTAGGATCTTCTAAAAAAATCAAAACAGCTTCAGGAGAAGAGGTTTCTATTAATTTAACGCCTAATCCATCACACTTAGAAACAGTGGCCGCCTTAGTAGAAGGGATCTGCCGTGCTAAAGTAGATGATAGATATGAGGGAGATTATTCTAAAATTTTACCAATTGTTATCCATGGAGATGGAGCTGTTGCAGGACAAGGAATTGTCTATGAAGTAGCACAGATGATGACTCTGGAAGGATATAAAACAGGTGGTACTGTACATATCGTTGTGAATAACCAGGTTTCATTTACAACAAACTATGCTGATGCAAGATCATCTACTTATTGTACAGATATTGCAAAAGTTACTGAATCTCCGGTAATGCACGTGAATGCTGACGATGCTGAAGCAGTAGTACATGCTATTCATTTTGCTGCTGATTTCAGAGCAAAGTTTGGAAAAGACGTTTATATCGATTTATTAGGGTACAGAAAATATGGTCATAACGAAGGAGATGAACCAAGATTTACGCAGCCTAATTTGTATAAATTGATTTCTAAGCACCCTAATCCAAGAGAAATCTATAAAGATAAATTAATCCAGGACAGTATCGTTTCTAATGATATCCTTAAGAAAATGGAAACTGATTTCAAAGAACTTTTAGATAAGGACTTTGATGCTTCTAAGGAGATCGAGAAAAACGCAATGGATATCTTTATGTCTGATGACTGGACGAACTATCCAATTGCAAAAAGAGGAGCTATGCAGTCTCCTGTTGATACAAAATATGATTTAGCGAAGCTGAAAGAATTGGCTATTAAAATGTCTACGCTTCCAGCTGATAAGAAATTTATAAGTAAAATTACAAGACTTTTCGAAAACCGTGTTAAAGCGATTGAAGGAAACTCTTTAGACTGGGCTTTAGGAGAGTGGTTAGCATATGCAACACTACTTACTGAAGGTCATAATATCAGAATCTCAGGAGAAGATGTAGAAAGAGGAACTTTCTCTCATAGACATGCAGTAGTAAAAACTGAAGACACTGAAGAAGAATATGTACCATTAAAGCAGGTTTCTGAAAACAGATTTGATATTTACAACTCTCACTTATCAGAATACGGAGTTTTAGGTTTTGACTACGGATATGCAATGGTTTCTCCAAATACGCTAACGGTTTGGGAAGCACAGTTTGGAGATTTCGTAAACGGAGCTCAGATTATTGTTGACCAATATTTGGCAGCAGCAGAAGAGAAATGGAAAGTTCAAAATGGTTTGGTAATGTTATTGCCTCACGGTTCTGAAGGACAGGGTGCAGAACACTCTTCAGCAAGATTGGAGAGATTCTTAACACTTTGTGCAAATGAAAACATGGTGGTGGCTAATATCACTTCGCCAGCTAACTATTTCCACTTACTAAGAAGACAATTAAAATGGACTTACAGAAAGCCATTAATTGTAATGAGTCCTAAGTCATTATTGAGACATCCTAAAGTAGTTTCTCCACTAGAAGATTTTGCAACCGGAGCTTTCCAACCTATCTTGGATGATCCTACTGCAGATCCTAAAAAAGTAGAAAAAGTAGTTCTTTGTTCTGGTAAATTCTATTTCGAATTGCTAGCTAAGAAAGAAGAACTTAATGCTGAAAACATCGCTTTAGTGAGATTTGAGCAAATATATCCATTACAAACTGATGCTATTGAACAAATTTTCAGTAAGTACGAAAATAGAAAAGAATTAGTCTGGGCTCAGGAAGAACCTGAAAATATGGGGGCTTGGTCTTATATCTTAAGAAACTTCAGAGATACAGGAATTCAGGTAATTGCTCCTGTTCCAAGTGGTGCTCCGGCTCCAGGAAGTCACAAGATGTTTGAGAAAAATCAAAATGCAGTGATCAACAGAGTTTTTAATACCAATGATGCACCAACAAAAAGACCTGTTACAGCTTAATTAAATAATAATCAATTAAAAAATAAAAAATACGATATGTCAGTTTTAGAAATGAAAGTTCCTTCACCGGGCGAATCAATAACAGAAGTTGAAATCGCGACTTGGCTTGTGAAAGATGGTGATTATGTAGAAAAAGATCAACCAATCGCTGAGGTAGACTCAGATAAAGCAACTCTAGAACTTCCTGCTGAGCAAAGTGGTATTATTACTTTAAAAGCAGAAGAAGGTGAAGTTGTACAAGTAGGTCAGGTAGTTTGTTTAATTGATGTAGATGCTGCTAAGCCGGAAGGTACAGCTGCTCCTGCTCCTGCTGCAGAAGCTCCGAAAAAAGAGGAAGCTCCTAAAGCTGCGCCAGTTCAGCAAGAAGCTCCAAAACCAGCTGCACAACCTGTAGCTGCTGCTCAAACGTATGCGACAGGAACTCCATCTCCGGCTGCTAAGAAAATCCTTGATGAAAAAGGAATAGATGCAGGTCAGGTTTCGGGATCTGGAAGAGACGGAAGAGTGACTAAAACTGATGCTGAATTAGCTGCTGTTCCTGCAATGGGAAGTGTATCTTCTACAAATGGATCAAGATCTACAACGACAACTAAACTTTCAGTTTTAAGAAGAAAAATTGCTTCAAGATTAGTTTCTGTGAAGAATGAAACAGCGATGTTAACTACCTTTAATGAGGTTGACATGTCTGAAATCTTCAGAATCAGAAAACAATATAAAGATGAATTCGCTCAAAAACATGGAATCGGACTTGGTTTTATGTCTTTCTTTACAAAAGCGGTAACAAGAGCATTGCAAATGTATCCTGATGTAAATGCATCTATCGATGGAGATTTCAAAATAAACTATGACTTCTGTGATATTTCAATTGCAGTATCTGGTCCTAAAGGATTAATGGTTCCTGTATTGAGAAATGCTGAAGATATGACTTTCAGAAGTATTGAAGCTAATATCAAAGATCTGGCTACTAAAGTAAGAGATGGTAAAATCAGTGTTGATGAAATGACTGGTGGTACATTTACTATTACAAATGGTGGTACTTTCGGATCTATGATGTCTACACCAATTATTAACCCTCCTCAATCTGCGATCTTAGGAATGCACAACATCATCCAAAGACCAGTTGCTGTAGATGGACAAGTAGTAATCCGTCCAATGATGTATGTTGCTATGTCTTATGACCACAGAATTATTGATGGAAAAGAATCTGTAGGATTCCTTGTAGCAGTAAAAGAAGGTATCGATAATCCTGTTGAAATATTAATGGGTGGTAACGAAAGAAAAGCATTAGAATTATAAATTTTAAGAAAATTATAATATAAGTTACAATCTCGCCTTAAAAAAGGCGAGATTTTTGTATTTATTTAATCAAATATAAAGTGATGTTCTCAAAAATAACTTCCAATATCAAAGTTTCAGTTGTTCCTGAATATGATAGTAAAAACAGTTACCCCTCTGAAAACCGTTATGTTTTTAAGTATAATATTACAATAGAAAATGATGGTGGTTTTCCTATAAAAGTTCTGAAAAGAAAGTGGTTGATCTTCGACGTAGGCTTTGGATATACAGAAATTATAGGAGATGGGGTCATAGGATTAACTCCTGAGATCTCTACAGGTGAAAATTTCGGTTATTTCTCTAATGTGATGTTACGTTCAGGAGTCGGAAATATGAGCGGAAAATACCTCGTTAAAAACATGGATACCCAAGAAAGCTTTGAAATAGATATTCCAAAATTTAATCTATTGTCAGAGGTCTTGAGTAATTAGAGCTGTTTAATCTTAGTTCTCAAGTAATCATGAATTTCTTCATTGCTGCTAAGAAATAGCTTTTCAAAAGCCAGTAAAGAGATTTTAGCACAGGCTTCTGCATCGTCTCCGGCTCTGTGGTGATTGAAACTGATCTGATGGTATTCAGACAGGTGTTTTAATCCATATTTAGGAAGGTAATTCCATGATTTTTTTGCCAGTTGAATACTGCATAAATAATTGAGCTTTGGTGTAAACATTCCGTAATGGTTAAGACACCCTCTTAATACTCCTGCATCAAAGCTTGCATTGTGAGCAATCATCAATGTGCCGTACATCATTTCTTCAACCTCATACCAGATCTCATCAAAAGTGGGTGAGTCCTTTACATCTTCAGGGACGATACCATGAACTGCTACATTAAATTTACTAAAATAAGGAAAGCTAGGTGGCTTTATGAGCCAGGTTTTAGTTTCCACAATTTGAGAATTTTGTACGATACAGACTCCAAGTTCACAAGCCGAGCTTCTATCATTAGTTGCAGTTTCGAAATCAATTGCACAAAAATCCATTTTGAAATATAAGTTGTGAGTTAAGAGCTATAAGTTATGAATTTAAATTTAATATGAATTATTCCTAATTAAAGAAAATGTTTGAAAATAAGCCATTTACTTTGATAAAATGTGCTTATTTGTCGGTTTTGACGTAATTTCCATGTTTGTGGAAGTTGTGCATAGAAACCAAAATGAGCTCTTACAACTGCCCAGAGATGAGGGAATCCATTTTTAAAACCAAAATAAATACCTGCAATACCATCTAAACAAAGTCGAAAGAAGATAAGCCAGATAAGCTGAGGGAAAGGTAGATTCTTGAGCATCATCGAAAGGTTATTTCTTATATTTAAATAAGTTTTCTGAGCGCTTTGTTTATTCAGAGTACCTCCTCCTACGTGATAAACTGTAGATTGACCTGTATAATATATTTTCTTTCCGGTATTAATTAACCTCCAGCATAGATCGATCTCTTCCTGATGAGCAAAGAACCTGTCATCGAAACCTTTTTGTTCCCAGAAATCTTTTGAACGGATAAAAAAGCAACATCCAGAAGCCCAGAAAATTTCTGTTTCATCGTTGTACTGGCCTTTGTCTTCCTCTACATCATCAAAGATCCTTCCCCTGCAGTAAGGATATCCAAGATTATCAATTAACCCACCTCCTGCACCGGCGAATTCAAAATATTTTTTGTTAGTGTAGGATAGAACTTTAGGTTGGATAGCCGAAATTTCTAAGTCTTTTTCAAATATATTCAAGACTGGATCTATCCAGTTTTCCGTTACTTCAACATCCGAATTGAGTAGGCAGTAATATTCAGCTTGAATATTCTTTAAACCTACATTGTATCCACCTGCAAAACCATAGTTTTTATCATTTTTAATGATTTTTACTATTGGGAATCGACTCTGCAAATACGCTATTGAATCATCTGTAGAAAGGTTATCGATTACATAGATGTCTGCATTGGAAGAAAAACGAACAACGCTTGGTAGAAATTTTTCAAGCCAGTTTTTACCATTCCAGTTTAATATAACAACTGCTAATTTTTTTGACATCTAACCTATATTTTTTCTGAATCAAAGTTTTTAATAGAATCTTTATACTTCCATTTTCTATGTGACCAAAGATAATTATCAGGACGCTTATGTAGGGTGTTTTCTAATAATTTATGGAACTTTTTTACTACTTCATGTTCAGTGAATTTTTCTCCATCCGGGTAAATTCTATGATAATTAACCTGATAAAATCCACGTTTTACTTTTTTCACCTCACAATAGATGAAGGCCAGATCCATTCTTGTGGCTAGTTTATCATAACCAACAAAAACCGGTGTTTTCTGATCAAGAAATTCTAACCCATAATTTACATGTGAAACATGTGGAGTCTGATCAGCAACAAACATATAAATTGAGCTTCCATCATTTTTATTTCTGAAAATATTGAGAATAACTTCATTGGCTTCCAACGCTTCATTGCCAAATTTGTTTCGAACCTTTTTCATTTGTTTTTCCCAAAATTCACTGTTTACTTTCCGGTATACAGGATGGCAATGATCTTGGGGGACAATTTTTGCTAATGCATTTATCCACTCCCAGTTAAAGACATGCCCGGCTAATAAAATAATATTCTTTCCTTCATTCTTAATTTCATGAAATACATCCTGATTGATATGCTGCATTCTTACCCTAGATTCTGTTTCCGAAATACTAAAAGATTTTACAGTTTCTACCAGGTAATCAGAAAAATTGAGATAAAACTTTTTTCTGATATCTGCGATCTCTTTTTTTGATTTCTTAGGGAATGAGTTCGTTAAGTTTTGAGTGATCACCTTCTTTCTATATCCGACGATATAATAGTTCAAAAAGAAAATAATATCCGAAAAAATATATAATATTTTTAGCGGGAGCTTAGAGATCAGGTATAATATCTTGATGAGGAAATTCATAAAACATGCAAATTTAGTAATAATAAAAATATGGTTCTATTTTTGCTTGTAATAAGTATTATTTTTTTACTTTTATGTTATGAAAAAATTGTCAATAACAGCTTTCCTGATTGTAAGTACTTTTGTTTTTTCTCAGGAAACAAAGATAACTCCTGATGCCAAAAATTCAAGAGATAAGGCGTTGTTGGTAAAGACTGATCACGCAGAACTGGATGCTAAGAAAAAAGCAGCTGAGGAAAAAGCTAAGCTACCTAAGCCTTATGACCCAAAAGCTGATGCACAAAAAGATATAGATAAACTTGTTGCACAGGCAAAAAAGGAGAATAAAAATATTATGATCCAGGCGGGTGGAAACTGGTGTATCTGGTGTTTGCGTTTTAATCAGTTTGTACAAACTACTCCTGAGTTGAAACAATTAGTAGATAAGAATTATTTATACTATCACCTTAATTTTTCTCCGGATAATAAAAATGAGAAAGTTTTTGCTCAATATGGGAATCCTGGAGATAAGTTTGGCTATCCGGTGTTTATTATTTTAGATAAAAATGGTAAAATGATTCATGTTCAACAGAGTGATGTTCTGGAGCAGGATAAAGGCTATAGCTTAGAAAAAGTGAAAGAGTTCTTTAATCAGTGGACTCCAAAATCATAAAATAAAACCGAGAATTTTCTCGGTTTTTTATTTTTACAAAAGCTTTTTAATCCAGCTTAGCTTTTTATCAGAATAGGGTGGATATTTTATATTGGGTTCACCCCAGGTTACTTTTTCCAATATTGATTTTTGATGTGAAAAGGTTTCAAAACCATACCGTCCGTGGTAATTCCCGATGCCTGAATTTCCAACTCCACCAAAAGGTAAATTGTCATTGCTTAAGTGCATCACTACATCATTTATACAACCTCCACCAAATGATAATTTTTGCGTGAAAGCCTCTTTCTCTTCTAAATTGTCAGTAAATAAATAGGCGGCAAGTGGTTTCTCCAGATCGGTAATACTAAGCAGAATTTGATTAAAATTGGTAAAAGAAATGACAGGTAAAATTGGTCCAAAAATCTCTTCCTGCATAACATTATCTTCCCAATTGACAGCGGTTAAAATAGTAGGTTCTATATAGAAATTTTCCTCATTGTAATTGCCGCCAAAGTAAATTTTTTCTTTATTGATAAGCTGTATAAGACGCTGGAAGTTTTTCTGGTTGATAATTCTTGTGTATTGATCGGAATTGGGTTCATACTTAAATTCTTTAATGTATTTTCTCAGCATTTCCAGAAACTGTTCCTGAACAGATTCCTCTACCAAAAGATAGTCGGGTGCTACACAGGTCTGCCCGGCATTTAGAAATTTTCCCCATACAATCCTTTTGGCCGCAACTTCCAGATTAGCATCTTTAGTAACTATAGCAGGTGATTTTCCTCCCAACTCTAAGGTTACTGGAGTTAAATGTTCCGCAGCCGCTTTATAGATAATTTTGCCAACCTTGGTACTTCCTGTAAAAAATATTTTATCGAATTTTAGACGTAAAAGGTCTGTTGTTTCATCAATTCCGCCTTTATAAACATAGATGTATTCTGAAGGAAAGTTTTCATTGATGATTTTAGACATTACATTCATTGTATTTCCGGCGATTTCACTGGGTTTTAAAATACAGCAGTTTCCTGCTGCCAAAGCTGCAACTAAAGGAGAAAGTGATAATTGATACGGATAGTTCCATGCCCCGATTACAAGAATACATCCCAGGGGTTCCTGATGAATTTTACTTTTTCCTATCTGATTAGCGAGGTTTGTGGAGACTTTTTTAGGTTTTGAAAGTGTTTTCAGATTTTTTAAATAATAATCAATGTCTTTTAAAACAAAAGAAATTTCTGTTGTAAAAGTGTCAAATCTTGATTTTCCAAAATCGCTCTCAATTGCACGATATAAAAGCTCTTCATTTTGAATAATAAGTTCTTTTAACTTTTCAAGATACATTTTTCTAAATTTTATATTTTTAGTTTTATGTGTTTTGAAAAATGTTTTTTGACCCGCTATTATTTCCTGAATTTTCATACCTCAAATTTTAGGAAACAATGCAAATTTATTGCCTAAAATATTACATGATATTTCTGATAGCAATTTTAACGGGGTGATATAATAATAGGAGCAAGGCTGTAATAAATGCCAGCCAGAATAATCCAGTGAATATTTCCATATTAGACAGTAAAATAGCCTGAGAGGTGATTTTAGCTTTAAATGCTCCTGCTGTCAGAGATAATGACTCATTGATTGGTAATTTAGAGATGTTAGTTCCAAAGATCTGATTCCATTGGGAATAAAAAACAGGATTTGTATCAGTTAGGTTATAACTTAAGCTGTCAGAGTGTTTTAAAGTTAAAAACAGCATTAAATTTTGCATCAAAGCATATCCTATAGCTGTTGTCCAGAATCGGGTAGTAGTCCCCATAGCAGTGCCATTAGCAACAAAATCTTCTGGAAGACCGGCTATTAAAAAAAAGACAAGCGGAGTAAATAATAAACCTTGCGCAATTCCCTGTAAAAATAAAGGTGGGCAAATAGTGGAGAGCGTAGTGTCAGAATAAAAAGTGTAGGTAAACCAAGCACAATCAATCGCTAACAAGAGAAATCCAGTGAAAAATACGATTCTTGAAGAAATGCCTTTCATCAGGCAGATTCCTGATAAAAATACACCTATAAGAGTTCCTGCAACATTCCAGTATTGAACATTAACAATATAATCCCAGGGCCATTTCCAAACAGTAGCCATGATGCTGTAGACATTATTTAATCCGGAACGTATCAGGTAAAAAACAAAAAATAAGATCATCCCGGCAATTACATTTTTAGAGTTTAATACTTCAAAATGGAAAATCGGCCTTTTAGAGTTTCTCTGTTTTAGGATAAATAGTCCTCCGGATATTAAAAAAGTGAACAAACATAAAATAATGGTCTCAGATTCAAACCACATCAATCGTTTTCCGTAGATAATGGCATAAGCTCCAGATTGCAGACAGGTCCATAGTAAAAACCAACTTGTAATATCTAGCTGGTATAAAGGTTTTTTAGGGAAAAATCTGTTTCTGTTAAACAAAGCGATACCAATGATCAAAACAAAAATGTGAAAGTAGACAATCATTAAAATCATGTGCTTGAAATCATAATCCTGGATACTTGATTTTAATAAAGAGGTGGTCACTGTTCCACCGGTCAGCATGATGGTATACATGAAAAGATAAGCGATCACTTTGGCATGTTTGGTTTTCAATTCTGCTATGATCAGGGGCAAAAATATAGCACCTTCCAGAAGTCCGAAAATTCCTTCCAGAAATCTGATAACAAGAATTACATGATAGTCGTTGGTTATTGATAAAATATAAAGGATAATTACAGAGATCGAAGACATCAGTAAAATATAATATTTAACGCTAAAGTAGGCCATGAATCGCTGTAAAACTAAAAGGGTAACCACAAATGTCCCGTACATCAAAATCAATAAGTATTGGATGTCATCCGGATCTACATCCATAAAAGAGGATGTGAAGGCACTATTAGAATGTAGAATAGATAATAACATCAGGTGGGGAAAAAGCGCCAGAATAAGAAGCGGCAATTTCAGCCATTGTGGTACCCATTTATAATAAACTGAATTATGTTGCATTTTTTATAGTATAAAAACGGAAAGGCAAAAGAGCATGAAATGTAAAAGTAAAAGGTAAAATGGTAAAAATGCTTAAAGAAAAAACTCGCAAATTCACGCTTTCGCAGTTTTACCTTTCCGTTAAATATTTATAGTTGTTTAGATGTTTGGCAGCAGGAACTAGATGAATAATTATTCTCAAATCCGCGGTTTTACAGTTTTCTGGCACTTACCAAAACATTCATTCCAGAAAGTAGTTTTTCATTGTCATGGTTATGATCAAGAATAATTTTCACAGGAAATCTCTGTTCTATTTTCACAAAATTTCCGGTAGCATTATCAGGCTTAACCAAAGAAAACTGAGAACCTGATGCAGGAGATATGGAGGATATTCTTCCTTTAAATTTAATATCAGGAAAAGCATCTGCCTCAATGACTACTTCTTGTTTTTGATCAATTAGTCCTAACTGAGTTTCTTTAAAATTGGCAATGATCCATTTTTCCTTACTTACGATTTGAACCAAAGCCTGTCCTTCTTTAATTAATTGCCCTTCCTGGATTGTTTTTTTGCCAACCCATCCATCATAAGGTGCTGTTACCACGGTGTACGATAGGAATAGTTTAGCATTATTAAGACTCGCTGAGCTTTGCTGAATCTGGCTTTTTGCTGGAGCAACTTTTGTTTCCTGTTCATTTGCACCGGCTCGTACGGCATTTTTTTGCTGTTCTAATGCCATGAGATTAGCTTTTGCCTGATCATAAGAAGCTTTTATATTCTCAAACTGTTGTTCAGTTGCTGCGTCTTCTGCTACCAGATTTTTATATCTTTTAAAATCCTGTTCAGTTCTCCAGATATCAATTTTCGCGGAAGCTATTTTAGCATCAATAATCTTGGTGTCACTTTCTTTAGTATTTACACCACTCTGGATGGTTGTAATATTTTCTGAATTAGCATGAAGATTGGCTTCAGCAATTTTTACCTGGTTGATGAATTCACGATTATCAATTATGATTAAAGTATCTCCTTTATGTACAAACTGATTTTCATTGAATCGTACGGTTTTAATAAAACCCGAAACCTTACTTGAAACAGGAGTGATGTATTGTTCAATCTGCGCATCATTTGTCGTAACATTTTTTCTTGAAAAAAGATAAAAACTTACCATTCCCGTAATTCCGCTTATGATGAGAATCCAGGCTAATAAAGTAATCGTTTTGTTGATCCTTTCTTCTTTTTTAGTCAATTGCTTCTTATTCATAATTTTTATAAGTTTCCGATGGTATATTGAAGTTGGTAATATTTTAATTGTCTGTTGATCTTCACAGAAATAAGATTAGATTGGGTTTCCAGATAAGTATTATCTGCATCAATAAGTTCTGTAATCAAGCTTAATTTGTTGGCATATTTTGTTTTGACTATACGATAGTTTTCTTTAGCCTGATTAATAGCTTCTTCCGCTATTTTTACTTTTTGATCGGTCTCTTCGAATTTTTTATAAGCTTCATAAACAGAATGTTTCAACCCCTCTTCCTTTTCTTCGATCTGTAATTTCGCCAGATCTATGTTTTCCTTTGCTTCCTGCATTTTGTATTTGTTCTTATAAAGGCTTTCAATAGGATAGATGAGATTGACTCCAATCATGCCTAAACGATAAGCATATGGCTCTGGTGGAAAGAACATCATATTGGGATATTTAATGAAATATTCTCCTCCTGCCGTGATCTTTGGTAGATAATTTGCCTTTACGATTTTTTGATCCAGTTCTTTTAAAGAAAGATTTTTCTTTGTAATTTCTATGTTTTCATTTTTAACCAATGCTGTTGCCGTTAATTCGTTGATATAAGGGATTTCCGCATGATCAGAAACAAGATCATCAGTATTGGTATGTATTTCCTGATTGTCCGGAATAAAAAGAATTGTTTTTAATTGATGTTCGGCTATTTGGATATCATTATCAAGCTCTGTCCAGCTCATTTTGTGATTGGAAAGTTGCAGAGAAGTTCTCAATACTTCATTAAAAGTAACAACCCCGTTAGCCTTTAAAGCTTTTACCTGTTTGATGTTTACAGAATCTTCCTTCATTTTTTCATTAATAAGATCCTGTTGTTCCTTTAAATGATGGATTTGCAAAAAGGCAGTGATGATTTCCATTTTAAGTTCTCTTTCATCGAGCTGGGTTTTCAATGTTGAAATTTCAGTGTCAATAGATGCTTTTTTCTCTGTATTTTTAATTCTTCCACCCATATAAACGGGAATAGATGCTGAAAGGGTGAAATCATACATTCCATTGATGACATCATATTTAGTAGCTTTTCGAAACACACCATTTTCATGTTGAAAAAGGTTGGATACCTGATTGTAACTAGTGTGAAACTCAATATCCGGGAGTTTTTCCATTCTGAGATCTTTCTCTTTGGTTTCAGACATAGTTTGTTTAAGATGGCTGATCAGAATATTTTTATTATTCTTTAAGCCCAATTCTATAGCTTGTTGAAGACTGAGGTTTTGGTAATTGATCACTTGTGAGTGTAAGAAACTGCTTATCAGTAATAAGCACAACGCAATCCAGTGATATCTGCGCGTGCTAAATATCATTTTCATAAATTAATTAAAGGTTTTTTGCTAAATTGATTTTGATACTGCAAAGGTACGAGCTGTCTGCCTGGACACTATTTGTTAAAGCAGAAAAAGATTTGCTCATTTACGCCAAATAAAAATATTCTCATTACCTTTATCCTATGAATGATAGTCATTTTAAAGCGGTAGAAGAAGAGGATGCAGAATTTTATGTTTTTCACGTTCTTACTGGAAATATAAAAACAGATATTCATAATCACAGTTCTGCACAATTAGTGTATGCAGAAGGGGGTATTGTGCATATTTTTACGGAACTTAAACATTGGTATCTTCCGGCACGATGCTTTATGTGGATTCCTGCTGGAATTCCACATTATATTTTTACATCCAGTCCAAAAGTCGATTTATACAATTTTTATTTTAAAAAAGATAGCGAAGAAAATGGCTTCTTTGATGAAATCAATATCTATTCTGTCAGCCATTTACTTCGGGAGATGATTTTATATACAAAAGACTGGGATGGGAAAATCACAAAAAATGATGGTGCAAAATATTATTTCCTCAAAGCATTAAAAGGAATTTTACCGGAAAAAAGAGATAAGAAGTTGGCATTCCCGGTTCAGCATCCTTTTCCTAAAGATGAAATGTTATTGAGGGTAGCAAAATATATTCACGCCAATCTTGAAAAGAATCTTACCATTGAATCTACAGCCAAAGAATTTGGAATGAGTACCAGAACATTATCCAGAAAGTTTAAAGAGATTCTAGGGATGAATTATGTCCGTTTTTTACGTGCGTTACGAATTACCCGTTCATTGGAATTGATGCTTGAAGGAAAATATAATATGTACGAGATTGCAATGATGGTTGGGTATAACAGTCTGTCTTCTTTCAGTACTATCTTCAAGAAAGTAATAGGAATACCGCCCACAGAATATCAACAGAAGTTGAAAGGAGAAGGGGGTAGGAATTAGAAAAGGAAGGATTTAACGGTAGATTAAAAGCTAGATAAAAATGAAAACAAAAAAACCACTTCAAAGGAAGTGGTTTATATATTTCGGGAAATCCCGTTTATTCTTAAGCTTCTTCTGATTCAGTTTCAGCTGCAGGTTTAGGAGCTTCTACTTTTTTAGGAGCAGCTACAACAGGAGCGTCAGAAACAACATCAAATTCGAAGTTGTATTCAACATTTCTGTGTAATCTGATGATAGCAGTTACTTTACCAGTTCTCTTGATTGTATTTCCAGGGATTTTGATGTATTTCTTTTCTACTTCAACACCAGCTTTAGCAAGAGCTGCAGAAAGGTCAGCATTGTTGATAGATCCGAATAATTTATCACCAGATCCAACTTTAGCAGGAATAGTGATAGAAGTTTTCTTCAATTGATCTACTACAGCGTTAGCAGCAGCAACTAATTTAGCTTCTTCTTCTTTTCTAGCTTCTAAAGTAGCTTCTAAAGTCGCTTTATTTTTTGGTGTAGCTAAAAGAGCAATTCCTTGAGGAAGTAAAAAGTTTCTAGCATAACCTGGTTTTACATTTACTGTATCAAACTCAAGTCCTAAGTTTTCTACGTCTTTTTTTAAGATAATTTCCATTGTTGTTGTCCGTTTTAGAGTTCCGAGTTCCGGGGTTTATATTCCGGGTTTCTCTTTCCTTCGTTAGAATTTATAAATTAATTCAGCAACAAAAGAAGAAGGCGAACCTTCTTCTCTTATTTATTTTTTTGTTGTCTTATTTTAATAAGTCAGCTACGTAAGGCATTAAAGCCAAATGTCTTGCTCTTTTGATAGCAGCAGAAACTTTTCTTTGGTATTTTAAAGAAGTTCCAGTGTATCTTCTTGGTAAAATTTTACCTTGTTCGTTTACGAACTGTAATAAGAAATCAGCATCTTTATAATCTACATGCTTAATTCCAAATTTTTTGAATCTACAATATTTCTTTTCAGATTTTGTATTGATATCAAGTGGAGTAAGGAATTTTACTTCTGATTCTCCTCCAGCTGAGGCTTGTTTAGCCATTTCATCTATTGCCATGTCTTGTCTTTTTTAATAATGGGTTAATAATTAAGCTTTAGCTACTTTTACTTTAGTTCTTCTTGTTACAGCATAGTCAATAGCATGCTTGTCAAGCTTCGTAGTAAGGTAACGGATTACTCTTTCGTCACGTTTGAAAGCTAATTCTAAATCAGCAACGATAGTACCTTCTCCTTTAAACTCGATTAAAGTGTAGAATCCGTTCTTTTTTAATTGAATCGGATAAGCTAATTTTTTTAATCCCCAGTTCTCTTTAGCAACGATTTCGCAGTTTTTCTCTTTTAAAAGAGTTTCAAATTTTTTTACTGCTTCCTCCACCTGTGCGTCAGATAGAACGGGAGTTAAAATGAAAACAGTTTCGTAATTGTTCATAATGTTAAATGAATTTGTTAATTATTTCGAGGTGCAAAATTAGTGAAAGTATTTTAAGTATGCAATAGATCGTGAATATTTGTTAGAACTGAATTAATAATTAAAAGTTATGAATTATCAATTATCAATTATATTCCTTAAGCCTTCTTCTTATTCCTTCTTATTTCTTATTTCAGTTAAGAAATTTACTTTTAATACATCGTATAACGAGTGACGGCTAACTAAAATAGAAAGAATAGAGGAAACCATTCCTGCCAGCATTAAATGAAAAATCAATGAGTGCCTGTCGGTCATTTCAAGAACAATAATGGCCGAGGTAAAGGGAGCCCTTGTAATTCCGGTAAGAAAAGCGACCATTCCAGCTAGGATAACGACGTTTGTTTCATTTTGGGTGAGATGGATGACTCCGGAAATGACCGAGCCAATACTTGCACCAGCTGAAAGGGCAGGAGCGAAAATCCCACCGGCACCACCAGAAGTAAATGATAGAGCAGGCCCCAGCATTCTTAAGATGGGAACATACCAGTCTTCATGTTTATTTTTGGTGAAAAGAACCCGTTCCATGATCTCTTTCCCAGAACCTAAAATCTCTCGGTTAATGAAATAGGCAATGGATGCGATGATAAGTGCACAAGCTACAAGAAAAAATACGTTTGCTCCATCTGTTTTAAGGTTTTTCTTTTTCCAGTCATTCATTTTGAGCATCATAACAGAAAGCTGGCTTGCCAAAATACCTGATACACCTGCTACAAGAACAATGGGAAACATAACCATAAGAGAAACATCATGTGTTTTAGGATAACCCAGGTATAAATAGGAACCGGCTAAGGTTTGAGCGGTTAGGCCAGCAATGATCACAGCAGTAAAAAGAGCTGTTTTAAAGTAGTTGATGTGGGTCTTTGATAATTCTTCCACAGCAAATACAATTCCGCCAAGAGGAGTGTTAAAAGCGGCTGCGAGTCCGGCTGCTGCGCCAGTCATTATCATATTCTTTTTGGATATTTTCGGCCACCATTCAGGAAGATATTCATTGACTTTCCTAAAGATAGAACCTGCAATTTGAATAGTAGGTCCTTCACGTCCAACTGCACCACCGCCAATTACTAATATAACTGAGGAAATAATTTTAAAAAAGATAATTTTAAGACTAAGCAGACTTCTTATTTTTGTGTGTTCCTTTGGATTGGCTAATTCTACAGCCGCCATTACCTGTGGAATTCCACTTCCTTTAGCATTGGGCGCAAATTCTTTAACAAGCCACCATGACAAGACAAAACAGATTGGAGCAATAATGAAGATCATCCATGAATGCCAATTAAAAATTATATTTAAAAGTCCTTCACCCCATGCAAATATTTTAGCGTACATCACGGCAAAAAATCCTGTGATCACTGAGCCAACCCAAAATGGAATAGCCTGAAGCAGGTTGTACTTCAATTGTTCGTTTCGGATATTGTCAAAAGACTTCTTGAGACCTCTGCGGACGATGGTAAGAATGGAACGCATAAGACTAATTGGTAATGTTTAAAGAGGGTACGTTGATTTGAGAAGAGGAATGCCAGTAATTTTTTAACCTCGATACTGGCAAAGAAAAGCATTTGTTTTTATAATCTAATTTCATCATTTAAAGTTTGTTTTAAATGTAATACTAATTCGTTTAACTTCCAATAAGTAGAAGAATAGGTCCATAAATCTTTTAAATGATTATATTAGTTCTGAAATTAATAAAATAAAGATATGTTTGAAGTTTTTAAGAAAAATCCAAATGCATTAGCAATCTTGGTTTGCATATTTTTTGTTATTTCTCATATCTTATTTTTAATAATCAATGGATTTTTGACTAATGAGTTTTTTGATACTTATCACTATCTCGTCTTACTCAATCTGTTTGTTATTCTTTTGGGTGTCATTTTTTCAAAGGCTGGGATAACCAGGATATTACTTCTTGTTTTTTTCTTCTCTGTGTTGATTTTTCTGATTCTTTACGGGGTATTTGCCGTTTGGGTAATTTCGTTGGCAGGTGCTAAGAATTAGGGTATAATGATTTTTACACGTAAAAAAACCTCCGATAAATCGAAGGTTAATATTTTATAATAAGCAATATGAATTATTGCCTATTACTTATACTTCTGTATTCAGATCCCAGTTTTGAAGGTAGTCATGAACATGTTTCAGGAACATTCCACCTAAAGAACCGTCTACCACTCTGTGGTCATAAGAGTGAGACATGAACATTAACTGACGAATAGCAATCACATCACCATCTTTAGTTTCTAATACTGCAGGTTTTTTAACAATTGCTCCAATTGCTAAAATAGCAACCTGAGGCTGAGGAATAATAGGAGTTCCCATTAAATTTCCAAAGCTTCCTACATTAGATATTGTATAAGTAGCTCCCTGAGTGTCTTCCGGTCTTAATTTCTTATTTCTTGCTCTGAAAGCTAAATCATTGATCGCTTTTGCCAAACCAGAAAGAGAAAGTTGATCTGCATTTTTAATTACAGGAACAATAAGGTTTCCATCAGGAAGTGCCGTAGCCATACCAATATTGATGTTTTTCTTTTTAATGATATTATCTCCATTTACAGAAACATTGATCATTGGATAGTCCTGGATTGCTTTTACAATTGCTTTAACAAAAATAGGCATGAAAGTAAGTTTTTCACCTTCGCGCTTTTCGAATAGATCCTTATGTTTATTTCTCCATTTTACAACGTTGGTAACGTCTGTTTCAATGAAAGAAGTAACATGCGGCGCAATATGTTTTGCTTTTACCATGTTCTCAGCAATGATTTTTCTCATTCTGTCCATTGGAATGATCTCATCACCTACTGAAACTGAGATTGGAGTAACAACAGGAGTTGTAGCAACTGGCTGTGGAGCTGAAATAGCTTGCTGAACTGGTGCTGCCTGAGGCTGGCTACCTCTGTTACTTACATATGATAATATATCTTCTTTGGTAATTCTTCCTTCTAAACCACTTCCTTTAATGGATTTTAGTTCAGATTCTGAAATATTTTCTTGTTGTGCAATTGATTTTACAAGTGGAGATAAGTAAAGGTCTCCTGAAAATTCAACATTAGAATTCCCCGTTTTCAACGGTTCTTCAATTGTTTTTAAAACTTGTGTATCCGGAGCAGAAGCTGGAGTTTCAGTTTTAACTTCTTCAGCTGTATTTCCGCCTTCTCCTTCAATTTCTAAAATAGCAATGGCTTCACCAACTTTAGCAACTTCATCCTTTTGCTTTAAGATTTTTATAATTTTTCCCGAAACTGGTGTCGGAACGTCTGAATCTACCTTATCTGTTGCAATTTCTACTACGGAATCATCCTCCTTCACATGATCACCCTCATTGAATAACCAAGTGATAATTGTAGCTTCCATAACACCTTCTCCCATGGAAGGAAGCAATAATTTGTACTCTGCCATTTTTATTTTTTAGATTTTGACAAATATATAAAAAAAATCGGTTTTTTTACGGAATATATAATTTTACAGAAATTCTATGTAAATATTACCGCCAACATTTAATCCAAACAAACTTTTTGCACCATTTTTTTTGCTTCCTTTATAAATGGTAAGCTCCAACAGTTGACTGTCATTAAAAATAGCTGCTGACTGTCCGTGAAATTCAGTCTCCCTTTCCCAATCTGAAACAACCTCAGTGTGACTTGAAAATACTTTTGAAAGACTTAAATTCCTGAATTTGATCGTAAAGTTCTCATGTCCTTTACCTGCTGCTTCAAAAAAATCCTTGCTGATATTTGATATTATATTTCCGAAATTATCAATGTACATGACCTCGCCAATAATCATTTTTTCAGCCTCGTTATAGACCGGTTTTGGAAATAAAAGTTCTTTTACATTTTTTATTTTTCTACCGATCACTTCTGGAAGGCCCCCGTTAGCCAAATGTACTGCTGCCGGCACAAAAATATCTGTAGAAGTAAAATTAATAACATCATCAAACCTGTTATTTAAAGTAATCTCATAAATAGCCTCAGGTTTAATATCAAAAAATACAAGACTTAATAGGCCATTGTCGGCTGCTAAAAAGTAAGAACCATCTGCCTTGTATAAAATATTTCTTCGTGATTTGTGATAAAAGCTGTCTACAGATACGATATGAATGGTTCCTTTAGGAAAATGTTTATAAGCATTTCTTACGATATATGAAGTCTGTATAAGATTGTATGCCTGAATTTCGTGGGTAATATCAATAATGTTAACCTCAGGATTTAGAGAAAGAATCTTGCCTTTCACAGCTGAAACCCTGTAATCTAAATTTCCGAAATCCGAAGTAAGCGTGATAATTGACATTTTTGTAGTTGTGGAATAATACTAGTCTTGCAAATTTATTTAAAATAAAGGAAAATCGGGTGTTTACAACTCATAAAAAATAATAAAAAGAGTAACTGCAAGGCGATTTGATTATATAGCTGCCATCTAAAACAGGGCTGATCTCTAAAATTAGATGAATCCCAGATACAATATGAAAACTGTTATTTTGATACTTGGAAATATAACGACAAACTTAAATTTGTATTTATTTTCAATAAATTTAGAATGAAAATGTATTTTATTTAATTAAGGGTTAAGCAATTGTGTCTTAAAGCCCTTGAGATGAAAATTGTTACTAACAAAATTAATACAAGTTTGAAAAAAAACTCTAAATTTAGATCTAATAAAAAAATGCTTACATGTTTGAATTAACATATGATTTGGAAGATATCGATGTGAAAATCTTCTATGGAGTTAATAACCAATATTTCAATTTATTAAAATCCAGCTTTCCAACCCTTAAAATTACTGGTAGAGATCATTATATCTTGGCAAAAGGAAATCAGGAAGCTTTAGATATATTTAGACAAAAACTTGATGATATTGTTAAATTTATTTCAAAAAATAATTCTATTGAACTTAAGGATGTTGAAAACCTTCTTAATATTAAGGACGAGAACGAAAAACATTTGATCTTTGATCAGGATATTATCGTAAAAGGAGTTAATGGTAAAGTAATAAAAGCTAAAACCACTAATCTTAAAAAACTTGTAAAAGAGACAGAGAAAAAAGATATGGTTTTTGCTATAGGACCTGCCGGGACTGGTAAAACATATACCAGTGTCGCTTTAGCAGCGAGGGCTTTAAGAGATAAAGAAGTTAAAAGAATTATTCTTACCAGACCCGCAGTAGAAGCAGGGGAGAGTTTAGGTTTTTTACCAGGAGATCTGAAAGAAAAGCTTGATCCCTATTTACAGCCATTATATGATGCTCTTAGAGATATGATTCCTCATGAGAAACTGGAAGGTTTTATGGAGAAAAAAGTAATTGAAGTGGCTCCATTAGCTTTTATGAGAGGTAGAACGCTGGACGACGCCTTCGTTATTTTGGATGAAGCACAAAATACAACACATGCTCAAATGAAGATGTTTCTTACCAGAATGGGAATGAATGCTAAATTCATTATTACGGGAGATCCAACTCAGATAGATTTACCAAGAAACCAACAATCTGGACTAAAAGAAGCCATGCGAATTCTTCATGGAGTCAATGAAATAGGTTTTGTACATCTTACTGAAGAAGATGTGGTAAGACATCCGGTTGTGAGAAAAATTATTCTTGCTTACAATGAAGAGGATAAAAGGTTAAGAGATTAAAAGAATGATGGTTTTCCAAATAAAGAATAGTTCAGTAAATCGAAAAAGTCAAGAAAAAAGAAGCTTATAATATTATAATTTGAACCACTTATTAAGTAAGTGGTTTTTTTATCCGTGTTTTTACTGGTTTTGAAATTAAAAATAAATGTTAATTTTGCAGTATCAATCAAAACTATTTAAAAATGAAAAAACTATTATTATTGGGCGCTTTTGCGCTACTAGGGAGTGCTGTTCATGCACAAGAAGGTTTTAAACTAGGGGGGCATATTGGGATTCCTGTAGCTGATGCCAGTGATGTTTCATCATTTACTTTAGGTGTGGACGCATCTTATATGTGGAATATTGCAAAAGGTTTCGACCTGGGTGTTGCTTCTGGATACTCTCATTTCTTTGGGAAAGACAACTTTGATGATTTTGGATTTATTCCAGTGGCTGTTTCTGGAAAGTATAAGTTTTCAGGGGCTCCTATTTTTGTAGGATTAGATCTTGGATATGCAATTTCTTTAAAAGATGGTATCGATGGCGGATTTTATGCTCAGCCAAAATTTGGTTATCAAATGTCTAAAGGAGAATTGTATATAGGGTACCAAAGCATTAGTAACAGACGTGATTATGGCTGGTATAGAACAAGCTGGACTATAGGAGCTGTAAATATTGGTTACAATTTCTACCTTAGATAAATTTTAAGAAATATTAAGGTTTCTTAACTCCAATTGCATAATTGGAGTTTTTTTATTCAAAATATTGTGAAAAACTTAAAAGTCCCTCTCAGCTGCATTTTATTATTATAAAGCATTGATTTTTGTGAGTGATATTAATCATATTAACAAATTTTAATATTAAGGTACCCCGCTGTAAATTTGCTCTAAGAAAGTATTAAAATTTTTTAAAATGAAAAAATTATTATTAGCGAGTGCTATTGCACTTTTCGGTTTATCTAATGCTCAGATTGCAAAAGGAACTGCATATTTATCAGGATCTGTTGGTTATTCTCAAGAAGAAAGCGACAATGGTAACTACAAAAAAGAAAACTTCAATGTATTACCTACAGTTGGATATTTTGTTGGAACAAACTTAGCAGTTGGAGTTGGAGTTGGATACCAGACTGAAAAAACTACTCAAACAACGACTTTAGCATTGCCAGGTGCTGTAAATGTAACTGAAAGCATTGTTAAAAAACCAGCTTTTGTTGTTGCTCCTTTCGTAAGAAAATATTGGACTTTATCTGATAAATTATATATTTTCGGACAATTAGCAGTACCAATGCAGTTTGGGAAAACTGAAACTGAAAACAATTCAGTAACTACTTCAGGTTCTACTACAGTTACAAACTCAACTTCTACTGAAGCTAAATACACTAAAATTGGTGTTACTGTGAAGCCAGGTTTAGATTATTTCTTAAACAAAAACTGGTCTATCGAAGCTACAATCGGAGAGTTTGGTTACAGCAATTATAAGCCAAAAGACGGTGATGCTACTAACAACTATAACTTCGGATTGAACTTATCTTCTGTAACTTTCGGAGTTAAATATGTTTTTGCTAAGTAATTAACAAAGTACATTAAATATAAAAAGACTTAAGCTTGCTTAGGTCTTTTTGTTATAAATAAAACTAAAATTTTAAAATCAATCGAACATGAAAAAAATCTTATTAGCATCAGCATTGGCTTTTTTTGCGAGTATGAATGCGCAGACTAAATTTGGAGTAAAAGCTGGTTATGCTTTATCAAAATTAAATTCTAATGACAATGATATTGAATTTGAGGAGATTGAAGGAGGCTTAAAATCAAAATCTGGATTTTATATTGGAGCTTTAGTTGAGCATAAATTTAATAATAAATTTGCTGTTCAGGGAGAAGTACAATATGCAAATTTAGGAGGAAAGGCAAAAGTGTCACTGCCTGGTGGGGTTACAGTAACTGAAAATTTAAATTTTAATAGAATTGTAATTCCTGTATCAGCAAGATATTATGCAACTCCGGAATTAGGAATTTATGCAGGTCCTTATGTGAGTTTTAAAACCAATACGACGGCAAAAATTAAAGTAAGTGGAGCAATGGCCAACCCTCAGGGAATCAACGAGGGTGAAGAATATCTTGAAAGAGCTTTCAATGATAATTTAAAATCTACAGATTTTGGACTTTTCTTCGGTGCTGATTACAATGTATACAAAGGATTATTTGTAGATGCACGTTATAGTTTCGGACTAACAAATATGATCAAAAATCCTGTACAGGATGAAAAATTGAAGATGAATTTCTTCCAGATCGGATTGGGATATAAATTCAAATAAAATAAAAACTCTCAGAATTTCTGAGAGTTTTTTTATGTCTTATTATTTTTATATTCACTATTTCCCCATCATACCACCCATTCCCGGCATGTTTGGCATTTTGCTCATCATCTGCATCATCTGCTTTCCTTGAGGGCCTTGCATCATCTTCATCATTTTACCCATTTGATCAAATTGCTTCATCAATTGGTTTACATCCTCAATCTTTCTTCCCGCACCTCTGGCAATTCTTTGTTTTCTCTGTGTATTAATAATAGAAGGTCTTCTTCTTTCATCCGGAGTCATAGAGTAGATGATCGCCTCAATATGTTTGAATGCATCGTCGCTGATCTCAACATCTTTAATTGCCTTTCCAACTCCTGGAATCATCCCCATTAAATCTTTCATATTACCCATCTTCTTGATCTGGTTAATTTGCTTCAAGAAGTCATCAAAACCAAATTCATTTTTAGCAATTTTTTTATGAAGTTTTTTAGCTTCTTCTTCATCAAATTGCTCCTGAGCTCTTTCAACTAGGGAAACAACATCTCCCATTCCTAAGATTCTGTCAGCCATCCTTTCCGGGTAGAAAAGATCTAAAGCCTCCATTTTCTCTCCTGTAGAAATAAATTTGATTGGTTTTTCAACCACAGAACGGATCGTTAAAGCAGCACCCCCTCTTGTATCACCATCTAATTTGGTAAGGACAACACCATCAAAATTCAGAGCCTCATTAAATGCTTTTGCTGTATTTACGGCATCCTGACCGGTCATGGAGTCAACAACAAATAATGTTTCCTGAGGCTTGATGAAATAATGAACAGACTTGATCTCATTCATCATCTGCTCATCAATAGCCAAACGTCCTGCTGTATCCACGATTACAACATCGTGGCCGTTTGCTTTTGCAAAATTGATCGCATTTTCAGCAATTGTAGAAGGGTTTGTAGAACCTTCTTCTGTGAAAACAGGAACTCCGATCTGACCCCCTAAAACTTTAAGCTGATCGATCGCAGCCGGACGATAAACGTCACATGCTACCAATAAAGGTTTTTTATTCTTTTTAGTATTTAAATAATTAGCTAGTTTCCCGGAAAACGTAGTTTTACCAGAACCCTGAAGACCCGCAATAAGAATTACTGAAGGTTTCCCAGAAAGATTAATGCCTTCCTGAGATCCACCCATCAAGTCGACTAATTCGTCATGAACAATTTTAGTCATCAACTGCCCCGGGGTAAGAGAAGTAAGAACATTCTCTCCTAAAGCTTTATCCTGAACTCTTTTAGTAAGATCTTTTGCTACTTTATAATTAACATCGGCATCTACCAATGCTCTACGAATTTCTTTTACGGTTTCCGCGACATTGATTTCTGTAATTTTTCCACGTCCGGAAAGATTATGAAGCGCTTTGTCTAATTTATCCTGTAAACTATTAAACATATTGATTGTAAATTATAGTCTGCAAAAATAAGGAATTTTTAATAATATATATTATATAGAGGACAGAGATTTATTTTGCTTAATAAATTATAATTATATTTTTGCAAAATGAATATTTGGAATAGCCTCATTATTGTACTTTTAATAATAGTCCTTAACAGTATAGTCTACATACTGTTTAAAAGATATTTGTATGGTAAACCGGATGCAGGAATGAAATTTCTTGTGGTTAACCTTTCCAAAGATGTTGTATGGCTTATTATTTCTTTACTAATAATTGATAAAACAAAAGCCGATTTTTTGTTTATTGTGATTTGCTTTATCATCGCTTCTTTCCTTATATATTTATCTATAATAAAACTGATTAACAAATCTTGACTTTTTTGATGATAAAAATCAATTTTTAATATTGGTAAAGTTTAATAAAATCGATATATTTGCACACGATTAAAAAAGAGATATGAACAGAAAAATTTCTTCATTATTTTTCGCATTTTTATTTGTGTTTATTAGTGGTTTAGCTAATGCACAACATGAATCTGAAGGTGAGAAGGCAGCTGAAAAAGTAGAGCATACAGAAGCAGAAAAGGGCTTTAATGCTACCAAAATGATCATGGAACACATTGGTGATTCTAACGAATGGCATTTATGGACTACCAAAGATGATAATGGAGAAGAGCATCATGTTTCTGTTCCATTGCCAATAATTATTAAGGATAATGAAGGATGGCATACTTTCCTTTCAAGCAATATTGCTCATGGTCATGAACACGATGGGTATACATTAGAAGAAGGACAGGTTGTTTCTACTAAAGGAATTCAAAAAGCAACTTTGTTTGCTTTAATAAGTGGAAAACAAAAATCAAGCGATGTTTATTTCGATCTGTCAATTACAAAGAATGCCGCATCAATGTTCTTGTCAGTGATCTTTATGTTGGTTGTATTTATCAGCATGGCGAGAAATTATAAAAAATCTCAGCTTCCAAAAGGTTTTGGGAAAATAATGGAGCCTGTAATCGTATTTATCAGAGATGAAGTAGCGATACCAAATATTGGATCAGTGAAATATAAAAGATATATGCCTTACCTATTAACCGCATTTTTCTTTATCTGGTTTAATAACCTTTTTGGATTAGTTCCATTCTTTCCAGGTGGATCGAACCTTACAGGTAACATCGCAATTACTGCAGTTTTAGCTGTTATTACTTTATTAATTACTTTGTTCAGTGCTAATAAAGACTATTGGAAGCATATTTTTATGCCACCAGTTCCTCTATTATTGTACCCAATTATGGTTCCAATTGAAATCATCGGGATCTTTACAAAGCCTTTCGCTTTAATGATGCGACTTTTTGCTAACATTACTGCAGGTCACATTATGATCTTAGCGATTATATCTTTGATCTTTATTTTTAAATCTCCATTCTTAGGATTTGCATCTGTACCATTAGCATTATTCGTTTCTGTATTGGAACTATTAGTTGCTGCGTTACAAGCTTATATATTCACAGTATTGTCAGCATTGTTTATTGGTATCGCTGTTGCAGAGCACGAACACGAGCATGGACATGAAGAACACGCTCACTAAAAGAGCTTTTAATTTTAAAATAATTTTTAACTAAATATTTATTTATTATGGATTTATCAACTGGAGCAGGATTAATTTACGTAGGAATTGGTTTAGCAGTATTAGGAGTAGGTCTTGGTATTGGTAAAATCGGAGGTCACGCAATGGATGCTATCGCTAGACAACCAGAACAAGCTGGTAAGATTCAAGGAGCAATGCTTATTGCTGCTGGTCTTATTGAAGGTGCTGGTCTTATCGCGATCATCTTTGGTGCTTTCATCAAGTAATTATCCTCAAAGAAATATTCTTAGCAGTGAAGCGGTTGGCTGCTGCTAAGAATTTTAAAAAGATATCCATAAAATTATCACATTAAAAAAAGAATTTACAGATATGGGAATTATTGAACCTGGAATTGGACTTTTGTTTTGGATGACGCTTACTTTTGTTATCCTGTTGTTTCTTTTAGCAAAATTCGCTTGGAAACCAATTGTTAATGCAGTAAACGACAGAGAAACTTCTATTGTTGATGCATTAAATCAAGCTAAATTGGCTAAAAAAGAAATGGAAGATCTTAAAGCTGATAACGAAAGAATCATTCGTGAAGCTAAAATTGAAAGAGATGCTATCCTTAAAGAAGCAAGAGAAATTAAAGATAGAATTGTAGGAGAAGCTAAAGATGTTGCTAAATCTGAAGGCGATAAATTGATCGCAGCGGCTAAACAGACTATTGAAACTGAGAAAAATGCTGCTATGGCAGATATCAAAACTCAAATTGGTGCTTTATCTGTAAATATCGCTGAGTCTATCCTTAAACAAAAACTAGACAACAACGAAGCTCAAAACGAGTTGGTTCAAAATTATTTAAACAAATCTAATCTTAACTAATAATGCTTACATCTAAAGTAGCTAAAAGATATGCACAAGGTTTGCTGGATTTCACAAATGAATCCGGACAGACAGCTACTGTGTTTTCTGAAATGAAAGATGTAGTGAAGTTAATGTCTGAATCCGTGGATTTAAACAAATTCTTCCTTACCCCTTACATTGATGCTAAAAAGAAAACAGAAGTAGCAAATGAGATTTTTAAAGGTTTATCACTTTCTTCTCAGAATTTAATCAGATTGGTTATTAAACAAGGACGTGAAAATCAACTTAAGAATATCGCTCAGGAATTTATCAACAAAGTGGAAGATATCAATGGTGTATTAAGAATAACGCTTACTACGGCTACTGAGCTTTCAAAAGAGAATATAGATCAAATTTTGAAATCTACCAATTTGGTTAGTAATACTTCAAATTTCGATTTGAAAGTAAATGTGAATCCTAAAATTTTAGGAGGTTATATTTTAAGAGTGGGAGACCAGCAGATCGATGCATCTGTGAAAAACAAACTGAATCAGGTTAAAAAAGATTTTCAATTAAATTAAGATAAAAACAACCATACAATGGCAGAAATAAATCCGGCAGAAGTATCTGCGATCTTAAAACAGCAATTGGCCAACTTCGATACTCAATCAAACGTTGAGGAAGTAGGTACAGTTTTAACCATCGGTGATGGAATTGCTCGTGTATACGGGTTAGAAAACGTACAATACGGAGAGTTGGTTAAATTTTCTAGTGATGTAGAAGGTATTGTACTTAACCTTGAAGAAGACAACGTAGGTGTTGCTCTTTTGGGAGAAAGTAAATTAGTTAGAGAAGGAGATACAGTAAGAAGAACAAAAAGAATTTCTTCTATTAAAGTAGGAGAAGGAATGTTAGGAAGAGTAGTAGATACTCTTGGTAACCCTATCGATGGTAAAGGTCCTATTACTGGGGATTTATATGAAATGCCATTGGAAAGAAAAGCTCCTGGAGTTATCTTTAGACAACCGGTAACTGAACCGTTACAGACAGGTATCGTTGCTATCGACTCTATGATTCCTGTAGGAAGAGGACAAAGAGAGCTTATCATTGGTGACAGACAAACAGGTAAAACTACTGTTGCTATTGATACGATCATCAATCAAAAAGAATTTTTTGATGCAGGAAAGCCTGTATATTGTATATATGTTGCAATCGGACAGAAAGCTTCTACAGTAGCTCAAATCGTTAAAACGCTTTCTGATAAAGGAGCTTTAGAGTATACGGTTATTGTTGCAGCTAATGCATCAGATCCGGTTCCAATGCAGGTGTATTCTGCTATGGCAGGTGCTTCTATCGGAGAGTTCTTCAGAGACACTGGTAGACCAGCTCTTATTGTTTATGATGATTTATCTAAACAAGCTGTTGCTTACCGTGAGCTTTCTCTACTATTAAGAAGACCACCGGGACGTGAAGCTTACCCTGGAGACGTTTTCTATCTTCACTCAAGATTATTGGAAAGAGCTGCAAAAGTAATTGCTGATGATACTATCGCAAGCCAAATGAATGACTTACCTGAGTCTTTAAGACCTTTAGTAAAAGGTGGTGGTTCATTAACTGCACTTCCAATTATTGAAACTCAAGCTGGTGACGTTTCTGCATATATTCCTACTAACGTAATTTCGATTACAGATGGACAGATCTTCTTGGAATCTGATTTATTCAACTCCGGAGTTCGTCCTGCAATTAACGTAGGTATCTCTGTATCGAGAGTAGGAGGTAATGCACAGATCAAATCAATGAAAAAAGTTTCTGGTACATTAAAACTTGACCAGGCTCAATATAAAGAACTTGAAGCATTTGCTAAATTCGGTTCTGACCTTGATGCTTCTACTTTAGCAGTAATCTCTAAAGGAGAAAGAAACGTGGAACTTCTTAAGCAACCAGTTAACTCTCCACTTCCTGTAGATAGCCAGGTAGCTATGATATATGCAGGTACTGAGAACTTGTTGAGAAACGTTCCTATCAGAAAAGTAAAAGAATTCCAAATTGAATATATCGCTTTCCTAAGATCTAAGCACCCTGAAACTATGGCTGCTATTAAAGCTGGGAAAATCGATAATGAAATTACAGACGTTCTTAAGCAAGCTGCTAACGATTTAGCTTCAAAATATAATTAAAAAATTCAATGTTTAAGGTTTGAAGCAAGTCTTTGAACCTTAAACTTTATACATTGAAAACATAAAATGGCAAACTTAAAAGAAATACGAGGAAGAATCAGTTCAATTTCATCTACGATGCAGATTACACGTGCTATGAAAATGGTTTCTGCAGCGAAACTTAAAAAAGCGCAAGATGCAATCGTAATGTTAAGACCTTATTCTGAAAAATTACAAGAAATCATCCAGAATGTAAATTCTAGTTCAGATCCTGATCAGGTTTCTATTTATGCTCAGAAAAGAGAAGTTAAAAGAGTTCTTTTTATTGCTGTTACTTCAAATAGAGGTCTTGCGGGAGCTTTTAACTCATCTATTGTAAAAGAGCTTAATATTCAGTTTCAGAATAACGCTCAATATGAGATCGAAGTTCTTACAATTGGTAAAAAAGCATATGATGCTGTAAGAAGAAGCCGTACTGTATATTCAAATGAAAGCGCTGTTTTTGATAATTTGAACTTTGATGCTGTTTCCAACCTTACTGAAGGAGTAATGAATAGTTTCAAGGAAGGGAAGTTTGACGAAGTTTATTTAATTTATAATAAATTTGTTAATGCTGCAACTCAGGAAGTTACTAAAGAACAGCTTCTTCCGATTTTGATGCCCGAAACTACAGAACCTCAGGTAGAAACAGATTATATTTTTGAACCTAATAAAAATGAGATTTTGGATAATTTGATTCCAAAGTCAATTAAAACACAGGTTTTCAAAGCTGTTTTAGATTCAGTAGCATCTGAACATGGAGCGAGAATGACTGCAATGCATAAAGCAACAGATAATGCTCAATCTTTAAAGAATGATTTAGTAATCTTCTATAACAAAGCAAGACAGGCTGCTATTACAAACGAGATCTTGGAAATCGTTTCCGGAGCAGAAGCTTTGAAAAATTCTTAAAAAATTATTAAAATAACAAAAAAAAGCATCGATTTTATCGATGCTTTTTTTTGTTATTTGTATTATGTATATATTCGCGACGATATAAAACACAAATATGAATATCCCTACATTAGTTTCTACTCAGTATGGTAAAGTACATGGTGCAGTAGAAAATGGTATTGCTGTATGGAAAGGAATACCTTACGCCCAAGCGCCTATTAATCAATTAAGATTTAAGGCTCCAAAACCACCGCAAAGTTGGAGCGGAATAAAAGATACAACTGCATTTAGTGCAATTGCACCACAAATTAGCCCCGAAGCACTCAAAGAGCAGACCAGTGAAGATTGTCTTTTCCTTAACATTTGGTCGCCTGCCGCTGATAATAGCAAACGGCCCGTACTTTTTTGGATACACGGGGGAGCTTTTGTAACAGGCTCAGGTTCTACACCAGCTTATAATGGCGCTAGTTTTGCGAAAACAGGAAATGTAGTTGTAGTAACCATTAATTATAGATTAGGTCCATTTGGCTTTTTGTACACTAAAGATTTAGTAGATAATGATCTCTTTGACTCTAATAATGGTTTACGGGATCAGTTAGCAGCACTTGAGTGGGTAAAAGAAAATATTGCTGCTTTTGGTGGAGATCCTGAAAATATTACCATTTTTGGCGAATCAGCAGGGGGAGCGAGTGTTGTTAATCAGCTAGGATCACCTTTGTCAAAAGGGTTATTTCATAAGGCCATTGCCCAGAGTCCTTGTTCATCTTGTATTTACACAGATACCAAAACGGCTACCCAATGGACAATCCGTTTTTTAAAAATCTTAGGACTCGGTCCATCAGAGCTTACTAAACTGATTCATATACCAGTTGATACTTTATTAAAAGCATCTACACAACTCATAGAAGAAATGACAGAACTTGTTCCGGGTAATATCGTATTTCAACCCATAGTTGGTGATGATATGCTACCTCTTCGTCCAGAGCAGTCTGTCGTGGAAGGTTTGGGAAGTCAGGTACCTTTAATAGTTGGCTCAAATGAAGATGAAGGGACTATGTTTGCTTTGTTGCCTGTGCCTAAAATTATGCCGGTTAATGATACACTGATAAATATTTATTTGGAGCAAAATTATCCCAATACAGCTTCTGAAATTAAAGAAGCTTATAGAGAAATCCCGGCAGATTTAAGACCCATTAAAATGGGAGGTGATGCAAGCATTTGGATGCCTGCTGTTACTATTGCAACAGCAATGTTGGATAGCAATCCTGTTTTTATGTACCGTTTTAGGTGGGCAAGCGATTATTTAAGAACATCAGGACTTTGTAGTTTTCATTCATTAGAAATTCCGTTTGCATTTGGTAATCTTCAATCAGACGATGTGGTAGAAACGCTGAAAGGTTCGGATGAAAAGGAAATACAAAATCTTTCGCAGACAATGCAACAAGCTTGGCTCAACTTTGCTCACACGGGCAATCCAAACAAAAGTGAGATAAATAATTGGCCTCTTTATAACAAGAAAACACGGGCATCTTTAGTTTTTGACAAAGAAGTTGTAGTAGAAAATGATATAGAAGCTGAAGTACGTAAGGCTTGGGAAAATAATTAGACAATAATTTCCAGAATAAATGGCTTAAGTTATTTTTAAAGCTCGTAAGTATCTATATGAAATTTAGAAGGATATTTTACTTTTACTTTTTTTTGTAAAAATATCTAAGTAGTATTTCTGAAGCAGAGATCTGAAAATTCGTAAGAAATATTTTTAACAGAATATTAAAGCATCGAGTATATTGATGCTTTTTTTGTTACTTTTATTTTATATATCTTTGTAAAAATTAATTTTATATAATTTTCTAAATGGACTCGGACATAGTCAGGCTTTTGTTAGCCTTGTTTCTTGTATTACTTAATGGCTTTTTCGTAGCCGCAGAATTTTCAATTGTTAAAGTTCGTTACTCGCAAATTCAGATAAAAGCTGCAGAAGGTGATTCTATGGCTAAACAGGCAGAGCACATCATAAAACATCTTGATGAATATTTATCTGCAACACAATTAGGAATTACATTGGCTTCACTTGCCCTTGGTTGGGTGGGAGAAAGCGCATTGCATCATGTTATCGAAAATCTTTTTATATCAATTAATTTTGAATTGAGCCCAGCTTCTGTTACTTCAATATCGTTAATAATCAGTTTTGTTATCATTACGATTATGCATATTGTTTTTGGAGAGCTTATTCCAAAGTCAATTGCTATAAGGAAATCAGAGGCTACGACAATGGCAACTGCTGTTCCTTTAAGGGTTTTCTATACCATCTTTAAACCTTTTATTTGGTTAATGAATTCCATGTCTAATGGGGTTTTAAGATTAATGAAAATTCACCCTGCTTCAGAACAGGAGATTCACTCCACTGAAGAGCTTCAGCTTTTGGTAAAACAAAGTGCAGATAGTGGAGAAATTGAAGAGGAGAACTATGAGATCATTAAAAATGCGTTTGATTTTACAGATCATTCTGCGAAACAAATCATGGTTCCGAGGCAAAATATTACATCAATTGATTTTGAAGAAGATATCAGTGATATTATTAACAAAATTATGGATAGTGGTTATTCCAGAATTCCTGTATATATAGACTCTATTGATAATGTAATAGGTATTCTTTATACAAAAGAGATTATCCGGGAATTTGTTAAGAGAAAGGGAGAACTGAATCATGATGATTTAAAAATCTTGATGCGAGATGCATTCTTTGTGGTTGGAAGTAAAAAGATCTCTGATCTACTAAAGATTTTCCAACAGAAAAAGCAACATTTAGCTATTGTGATTGACGAATTTGGTGGTACCGAAGGTATTATCACACTAGAAGATATACTTGAAGAATTAGTGGGTGAGATTCAGGATGAAGAGGATGATGAAGATAAGGTGGTGGATAAAATTGGAGACAATATTTATTGGGTACAGGCTACGCAGCCTTTAGAAGAAATTAATGAATTTTTACCTAAGAAATTAGCGCCTTCAGAAGAAAGTGAATACAATACATTAGCAGGTTTTATCCTTCATGCTTTGGAAGATATTCCAGTTGAAAATCAGGAATTTGACCTTGAGAATTATCATTTTAAGATCTTAAAAATGAATAATAAGAGCGTTGAGCTTGTTGAATTGGTTTATGAAGGACCAAATATTTTAAATGATATCGCAGATAGATTAGGAGAAGTTTAAATAATTCTAAAATGATTTTTTATAACGGAATAAGGGATTACGAAAATCCAAAACGTCAGTATGAAGAAGAAGTTCTTGTGTTGGAAGAAACGGATGATGTTTACAAATTAATTTTACACAATGATGACATTCATACTTTTGATTATGTAATTGATAGTTTGGTGGAAATCTGCAAACATACCTTAGAGCAAGCTGAACAATGTACCATATTAATACATTATAAAGGTAAATGTACAGTAAAAACAGGCTCAATGGAAGTTTTGAAGCCGATGCACGAAAAATTAATTTCAAGAGAATTAACAAGTGAAATAGTATAATATAGCCCTGACATGATGTCGGGGCTTTTTTTGATCTATTTACAATTATTTAATATTTTATTAAGATATTTTAAAATAGAAGGTCTTATCTCAATAATCTTTGCTATTTTAGTAAAACAACTTAAAAAATATTATATGAGATTAAAAATTAATTCTTTACTCCTTGGGTGTGTACTGGCATCTTCCAGCCTATTAGCCCAAGAATCTTCTTTTGAAGCACCTGCGAAAAAATGGATTAGTGAAAATTCTAGGAATCTAGGAATTCAAAGTAGTCAACTGACTCTAAACTTTGTGAAAAAAGGAACCTCTGGAGAAACATTGCGCTTTCAACAATATGTGAAAGATGTACCTGTTTTTCAATCTGAGATCCTGGTACACTTCAATAAGGAAGGTAAAATCACTTATACCTCCACTGAAAATTTAAAAAAGAATATTGAAGAAGTAAATACAGTTCCTTCGCTTAAAGCCTCTGAAGCGCTTCAAAAAGCCCATACTGTTTCAAAAACAAAAGGGAAAGTTACTTTTGAAGAAACTAAACTGTTTGTTTATGCCACAAAAAGTGGTGAAACAAAACTTGTCTACAGAGTACTTACAAATTCTCATGATAATCCCGGAAGCTGGGAAACAATAGTAGATGCACAAAATGGTAACATAATCAGTGTAGAGGATATTGCACTTTATCATCATGATAAAAATGAAATCAAAAAGCCCAGAAAAAAAAGCACAAATAAAGAAATAAATACAAAAAAAGCTTTTGTACCCGGCTCGGGTTATATTTTCAATCCTGATCCTCTCTCTAAAATGCAGGTTACTTATGGGGGACAGTATATAGATAATGATGATGCAACTAATGCTAGTTTGGATGCTGCAAGAACTCTGGTTACCATTCCCGAAGTAGATTTTGCTGGGGGAGTGTATAAATTAAAAGGTTCTTATGCAGAAATTAAAGAATTAGAAACACCGGCAACAGGGCTGTTTACTCAAGCAACAAATCAATTCCTGTTTAACAGAAATGAACAGGGTTTTGAGGCGGTAAACGCTTACTGGCATATAGATAATAGCTTAAGATACATTAATGAAACCTTGAATATCGTATGTAAACCATTAACTAACGAAGGGATATTGTGGTATGACCCACACGGAGTGGATGGTGATGATAATTCTTATTACAGTAATGGCAGATTGGTTTTTGGCGAAGGCTGTGTAGATGATGCTGAAGATGCCGATGTTATTTTACATGAGTTAGGTCATGGAGTACATGATTGGTTAACGAATGGAAATTTGTCTCAGGTTCAGGGATTGAGCGAGGGATGTGGAGACTATTGGGCTCAGTCGTATAGCAGAAGCCTTAATCAATGGCCTTCATCTGCTCCACAATATAATTGGATGTTCAGCTGGGATGGACATAATGAATGCTGGGCAGGAAGAATTACAAACTATACAGCTTTATATCCAGGGAGTGGAGCTATTCACATCAGAGGACAAATATGGGCTTCTGCTCTTATGAGGATTTATGATCAAATAGGAAGAGCGAAAACTGACCGGGCATTTTTGGAGGGAATATCTATGACAGGATCGAGCACTAATCAGCAACAGGCAGCAATTGCAGTGAGACAGGCGGCGATTGATATGCTTGGGCAATTTGGATTCACTTGTGGGGATATTGCTATTATGACACAGGAATTTACTGCTGCAGGATATGTTTTACCAGCTTACAGCTGTCAGCTGAGTGTTGATGATGTTTCTAAAAAAGAAATTATTGCTGTTTATCCCAATCCGGTACATGATGTATTGAACATTTCTTTAAAAATAACTAAAGAAGAAAAAGTGGAGATCTACAACATGGAAGGCCGAAAAGTTTTAGAAACCACCATTGGAAACGGTAAAAATAAAGTTGATGTTTCTAATCTTCAAACAGGTGACTACTTATTGAATATGAAAGGCATAAATTTATCTACTAAATTTATCAAAAAATAAAACTCTAATGAAAGCCGGCATTTTATGCCGGCTTTTTTTTATTCAAGAATTACAGAGGCATTACTTTACTTGCATTCAACTAAAATAGTATATTTGTACCCAACTATATAGAAACTCAAAAAGAATGCTTGTAATAGGAATTGCAGGAGGAACAGGATCCGGCAAAACTACAGTTGTTGATAAAATACTCCAACAGCTTGATATCGAAGGAATGAACATCCTTTCTCAGGATAATTATTATCATGATAACCATAATCTTACACTGACTGAAAGGGAAGCTTTAAATTATGACCACCCGAAGTCAATAGATTTTGAACTGATGTTAAAACATGTAAAAGCTTTAAAAAATAATGAACCTATTGAACAGCCGATTTACAGCTTTGTTACTCATTCCAGAACCGGAGATCATGTTACTGTAGAACCTAAAAATGTTTTGGTTGTGGAGGGAATTTTGGTACTTACTAATAAGGAGTTATTGAAAGAATTTGATTTGAAAGTTTTTGTTCATGCAGATTCAGATGAAAGACTAATTAGGAGGATTAGAAGAGATACTCAGGAAAGAGGAAGAGATTTAAGTGAAGTTTTACATCGCTATCAAACCACTTTGAAACCAATGCATCAGGAATTTATCGAGCCTTCAAAAAATGAAGCCGATCTTATTATCCCTAATATGAAACAAAATTCCGTAGCGATTGATTTTTTAACTACTGTTATAAAAAACTCGTTGAGAAAACACTAAAATGGCAAATAAATTAATTAAAGACATACAACCAAAATCAGAAGTATTAAAGCTTCTTCAAAAATACATTGTAAACAGGTATTTTATCACTATCTGTTTATTTTTGGTTTGGATGGTTTTTTTTGATAAAACTTCGTTCTTGGTAATTAATGAACTTAATGGTGAGATTAATAAATACCAGGAACAATTACAGTATTATAAAACCGAGTATGAAAAGAACGATACGTTTTATAAAAAACTGATGAACAATAAATCTGAAAAAGAAAAATACGCAAGAGAAAATTATTTTATGAAAAAACCAGATGAAGAGATCTTTATTCTGGTGGTAGACAGTACAAATATTCCTAAAAAATAGGATTCATAAATTATTCTCTTAACTCATAACTTTCAACTAAATGTCAAATATAAATACATTTCCCGACTGGGAAAATTTAGTAAAAAAGCAACTTAAAACAGAAGATATTTATACCATTCTGAAAAAAGAAAATTTAGAAGGAATTGTTGTAAAGCCTTTTTATAGTGCAGTACAAAAACCTTTAGTAAATCTGCCAAAAGTTGAAGAAAGTACACATTTAGTATCTAATTACCATGAAAGTTTAGAAGATGACGTTTTTGCTTTCCTTTTGGATCAGAATGTAGAAAACCTTGAGCAAAAAACAATTTTTGTTAATAATAAAGACCTTGCCGAACATATCAGTCCAAAAGATGAAGATCAGTATTTCTCATTAATCGATGTGTTCGATGAAAAAGAAGGGATAATTAATGAACAACTTGTCAAAGAATTACTTGCTAAAGACTTTAGAAGGAATATTTGCGTAGATATTTCTCTTCATCAAAATTCAGGAGCTGCGATCTTTCAGCAGTTAGGTATTGGTCTGGCAAAATCTAAAGAACTTGTTGAAGTCTTTGGAACTGAAATTTTAAACAAACTAATTTTCAGGATAGCAGTTGGAAGCAATTACTTCTTTGAAATGGCCAAAATAAGAGCTTTCAAATTGATTTTTAATCAACTTTCAAAAGAATATAATTTAGATCTGATTCCATATATTTTTGCAGAAACTTCTCTGAGAAATAAAGCGTTTTCAGATAGTGAAAATAACCTTATCCGTTCCACATTAGAGCTTGCAGCTGCTATGATAGGTGGGGCTGATGCTGTTTATAGTAACGATTATAAGATTGAAAAAAGCTCTGAAAACTCACAAGAGATCTCTTTCAAGCAGCAGATTGTATTAGCTTATGAAAGTATAATTAATGTATTTGAAGACGCTTCTAATGGTAGTTATTATGTTGAGGATCTAACTCAACAGATTGCAGATAAATCATGGGACTTATTCCTGGAAATAGAAGATGCAGGAGGGTATTTGGAATTAATTAAACAAGGAATTGTACAGAAGAAGATCTATGATCAAGCCATTGAAGAACAAAAATGGGTTGAAGAAGGTAAAATAAAGCTGATCGGAGTGAATCTTTATCCAAAACTAGAAGTTAAAAGGTCAATTAAAGAGCTTTACAACGAGAAAGAAATAAAACCGGTCCGTTGGGCAGAAATGTTTGAGTAATGAATGAAAAGTTAATTGATTTATTTGAATATACTCATCATTATAATCGAGAAATTATAAAACTTATTAAAGAAGAAATCTCGAAAATTGATGAAAAAACCATTGCATTGATAAACCATACGCTTGACGCTCAACAAATCTGGAATGCAAGAATATTGGGAGAACAACCGTTTGGGGTTTGGCAGATAAATCCACTTGAAGATCTGGAAGAAATCAACCATCAGAATTTTTTAAAAAGTATTCAGATTGTTCAAAATTTTAATTTAGATAACAGAATAGGTTATCAAAATTCAAGAGGCACCAAATTTGAAAATAGTGTGTTTGAGATGCTTTTTCATGCTATTAATCATTCAACTTATCATAGAGGTCAGATCAACTCTTTATTAAAGCAAAGTGGGGTTGAGCCATTATTAACGGATTATATCTTTTACAAAAGATAAATATTTATTGGAGTAAATTTTTGTTCCCACAGATTTCACAAATCACACTGATTTGTAAATTACTTCAAATAAAACTACACAAATGAATGAAAATGAAAAGTGCATCACAAACAATTATTAACTTATTTTAAATTAACTGGTTTTAAGTTGGGCATATTAATTAATTTTAATACAGACTTTATTGCTAAAAGTATAATTAGAAAAATAAATGGAACTATTGATTAATGGTTTTTTAATCTGTGATATTTGTGAAATCTGTGGGAAACAAAATACTAGACCAAAAGGTTCAAGAATTCATTAATGCAAATACAAATTCAGATTTGCATTCTTTATTATTGAAAAAATCTCCATTTCCTGAAGTGACGATGCAGGAAATTGTTCAGCAAATAAAAGGAAAACAAGTGGCATTGAAAAAATTCCCCTTTTTACTGCACAATGAAATTGTTTTTCCACCACAGCTTAATTTAGAGCAAGCATCTTCAGAAAAAACAGCCCTTTATAAATCAGAATCTTTACATGGGAATAAGTTTATTGATCTTACAAGTGGCTTTGGAATAGATGCTTATTACCTATCCCAAAATTTTAAAGATGTTACCTTAATAGAACAGAATACAGAGCTCTTAAAGATTGTTGAACATAATTGGACTGTTTTAGGAAAAAAAGCAAAATTCATCAACACAAATCTGGAAGATTTTTTAAGTGAAAATAAAGATTTTTTTGATGTTATATATTTAGATCCCGCAAGAAGGGATAGCAACAAGAATAAAGTTTTTCTTTTAGAAGACTTGTCTCCCGATATTTTAGAAATTCAGGATCATTTACTATCTATCTCAAATGAAGTTATTATAAAACTATCACCATTAATTGATTTGAAGTATCTGATATCTGTAGTAAAGCAAATTTCAAGAATTGATATTATTGCTGTCAGAAATGATGTAAAGGAGGTTGTTATATCTTTGTCAAATAAAAATTCAGGAAATATTATTTGCCATTGTGTGAACCTGGAGGTTAATGAATCACCTTTTACATTTCAATTTGGTGAAGAAGAAAATGCTCACTCTGAATATACTGAGCCTGAAAGATTTATTTATTTACCCAATAATTCAATATTAAAATGTGGAATCTTTAATTTAATTTCAGAAAAATTTAATTTGGAGAAACTTCATCCCAATACCCATATTTACACTTCCGATAAAATGATCAGTAATTTTCCTGGGAGAGTTTTAGAGATGGAAGTTATTGATAGTAAGAAGATTAAAAAGAAAGAGCAATTTAATATTATTTCTAAGAACTATCCTCTGAAGCCAGATGAAATTAAGAAGAAATATGGTTTAAAGGATGGTGGTGAGCAATATCTTATTTTTACCCAATCCAAAAAAGGAAAAATTATTTTAAAATCAATATAAAAATGTTGCCAAAAGAGGCAAGATTTCTTAATTTTGGGCAATCTAAAATTTAAGCATGAGAAAATTAATTATATGTTTAGCCATTGCAAGTGTAGCAGTAAGCTGTAAGAAAATACAAGCTGGAGGGAATAAGAATACCTTAAAACTGGAAGAAGGAGCAGAAAGATATTCTGATGATGCGCAAGGAGGTGGAGAAGCTCATGGTAAGGGGCATGAAGCTGCTGCAGAGCACAAAGAAGCTGGTGTTACTGAAAAACAGGATGCTGAGGCTCCAAAAAAAGATAGCGCTACCACTGCAAAGCCTGTAGAAGCTGAGAAAGCTAAAGCTGAACACTAATTATTAGTAGAAAATATAAAAATGTCTTGCAAAATTGCAGGGCATTTTTTGTTTTAAAATAGTAATGGTTTCTAAATTTCCAATAAATATCAGTCTGTGGGAAAATTCTCTGTTTTTGCTTGCTCCTGCGGACCATTTTTTCTAATTTTAACAAAACAAATTTTTACAATGCAAGAGACATTAAATTACATCAACGAAAACAAACAGCGTTTCGTAGATGAGTTATTTGAGTTATTGAGAATTCCTTCTATTTCTGCAGATCCTGCTTACAAAGGTGACGTATTGAAATGTGCAGAGGTATGTGCAACACATCTTAAGAATGCTGGCGCTGATAATGTTGAAGTATGCCAGACAAAAGGCTATCCTATTGTTTTTGGTGAGAAAATTTTAGATAAAAGCCTGCCAACGGTATTGGTTTATGGACATTATGATGTTCAACCTGCTGATCCATTAGAACTGTGGAAAAAACCACCTTTCGAACCCTATATTGAAAAAACTGAACTTCATCCTGATGGGGCAATTTTTGCAAGAGGTTCTGCAGATGATAAAGGTCAATTTTTCATGCACCTGAAAGCTTTTGAAGCAATGATGAAAACCAATTCTCTTCCTTGTAATGTTAAGTTTATTTTAGAAGGAGAAGAAGAAGTTGGATCTGTAAGCTTGGGAGATTTTGTAAATGAAAACAAAGAGAAATTAGCTTGCGATTGCATTTTAATTTCTGACACCCATATTTATAGCAACGAACAACCTACTGTTACTACAGGTTTAAGAGGTTTAAGTTATGTAGAAGTAGAAGTGGAAGGGCCGAACAGAGATTTACATTCTGGCCTTTATGGAGGAGCTGTTCCAAACCCTATTCATGTTCTTTCAAGGATGATTGCAAAATTGATCGATGAAGATGGACATATTACGATTGATGGTTTTTACGATAATGTGGATGTAGTTTCAGATGAAGAAAGAGCTGAAATGAATAAATTGAAAGATAATCCAGAAGAGTTTAAAAAAGCAATTGGTCTTGGCAATGTAGAAGGAGAAAAAGGATATACAACCTTGGAGAGAACTTCTATCCGTCCTACTTTAGACTGTAATGGGATTTGGGGAGGTTACACAGGAGAAGGAGCAAAAACAGTTATTCCTTCAAAAGCTTTTGCAAAGATTTCAATGCGTTTGGTTCCTTATCAAACTCCGGAAGAGATCACAGAAAAATTTACAAAATATTTCGAGAAAATTGCTCCTGATACTGTTAGAGTGAAAGTTACTCCACATCATGGAGGGATGCCTTATGTTTTGCCAACTGATACCAAAGAATTTGCAGCTGCAAAACAAGCAATGGAAACAGCATTTGGAAAAGAAGTATTACCTTACAGAGGAGGCGGAAGTATTCCTATCACCTCTATGTTTGAAAAAGTATTAGGTGCGAAATCTGTTTTAATGGGCTTTGGTCTGGATTCCGATGCTATCCATTCTCCCAATGAACATTATGGCTTATTCAATTTCTATAAAGGAATTGAAAGTATTCCATTATTCTTCGAAAACTATTCAAAATAAAAGCTATTTGTGAAAGATAATTATTGTTAAAGTAATTAACCACTAAGCTTAAAATCGAAAAAGAGAATGCCTGTAATGGGCATTCTCTTTTTTGATGGTTATATTTTAAATAAAAAATACTTAATGGTTTATTTTATTAATTATAAAAAATAATATAAAAATACTTATTTTTCACTTAATAGTGTATTGTGTTGTTTATTTTATTGTTTATATGACTGATTATTTTTGATTATATATTTTTTAAATTAAAATTTTTTTTAATCAAGAAAAAAAAATATCTTTACAAAAATAACTAAAAAATAATATCATGAGAAAAATCTTTACATCTTTAGCGGTTGTAATATTTGCAGGTACAACCTTTGCACAAGTAATATCACAAAACGCAACACAGAATACAGTAGTATCAACTGGTTCTGTTGCCTGCGGAAATCAAGCTGGAGGCTTTACTTCAGATAATTCATATTATAGAGTTTTTAAATTATCCGATTATGGGATTAACTATAACTATAATATTACTAATGTAGCGTTTGGAGTTCAAACTGCTAGTACAACTCTTCCTGTGGAGGTCAATCTTTATACTTTAGTTGGTACATTTCCAACAGGAACTCCTACTTTTCTTGGAACAACAACGGTTAATGTAACACCAGCTAACGTGTTAGGAATGGTAAACACTGGAACTGGTCTTTCGCAAATTGTTCCTGCAGGAGGTACATTTATAGTAGAACTATTTCATGATGGTAGTGGTACTACCCCACCACAGTCTTTTTATTTAGGAACTAATGCAAGTGCGCAAACAGCACCTTCATATTTGTCTTCAGAGGCTTGTGGTATTGATACACCTATTGCAACCGGAACAGGTGCCTTGGCGGCTTTTGGTTCAGCAAGATGGGTTATTACAGTTACAGGACAAAATACTTTAGGAGTTACAGAGGTAATTAATTCTAAAGATCTACAGGTTTATCCAAATCCAGTTAAAGATGTCCTGAAATTTAAATTTGGAAACAATTTGAAATCTGAAGGAATAGATATTTTTGATATGAATGGTAGAGTAGTTACTTCTATCGGAAATAACAAAAATGTGAACGAAGTGAATGTATCAAGCTATCCAAAAGGAAACTATATTTTAAAAGTTAAAGCTAATGATGGAAAAGTATATATTCAAAAAATTATTAAAGAATAATTACAGGTAAATCTTAATTTACATAAACATACAGCGCTCCAATTGGAGCGCTTTTTTTGTATATACATTCAATTAGACAAGTGTGAATGTTTACAGTTTTATAGATTTTGATGTAAATAATACTTTTATTATAAGACTAATTTGTAATCTACTTAAAACTTGTAATACTGAAAATACCTAATATCAGGTATAAATAATTACTTGTTTTTAAGTATTGGTAATCTCTTAATACCAAAATAGCTTTGTAACGATCAATTTTGCTAATCATAGAATTAAAGAATTTCAGAAAATTAAACAAATAACTTGTCAAAAATGCATCTTAATAAATGATTATGTTTTTTAAATTCATTGATAGGAGACATTTTGTTTATTTTTTTATTTACAGGCAACCTTTTTTAACTTTTGTTGTCTTATCAATAGAAGCTAATTATAAATAGTTTCAATAATAATATCAAATTAAAAAAAATCTTATGAAAAAAATTTTACTAATTAATGCATTTTTATTTGTTTTATTACAGACATTAAATGCCCAATCTTTACAAGAAGATAATTTTAATTCCTATAATATAGGAAATGTCGGTACAACCGTGACCCCGACTACTTTGGGGCAAGGTGGGTTTCGTACAGATTTTGCAGGAGGTCAAAATTCAGATGCACAAATTGTAAATATCGATGCTTCTCATGACAAATCTTTGCAGCTTACGGGAAGTTCGACCGCAACAGGAACAAAGTATATGTGGAAAGATGGACTACCTGCTGCGTGGGCTGCAAGAACACCAGGAAATAATATCCTTGAACTGGAATTTAATTTATACACTGGAAGTGTGACAGGTGGCGTGGGTAGAGCAACTGTTTTAGTTTATGATGAGACAACCCATAAAACGCTGCTTGGAGCTGGATATGAATTTGCTACACAAAGAGTTGTTGGTATAGCAAACTATCACAATACTAATAGTGGGGCAATGGGAAATATTCTTTTTTATTTGGAGCCAAACACATATACTTATCCTGCAAATACATGGATCACATTAAAGTGCACATTTAATAAAACCACAGGAGCGGTTACATGGACAGGACCTGGAGGTGTTGTTTATAGCCCTGCTTCAAATTATATACCGCTTGCTGCAGGCATAGATCCGTATGAAATGGATTTTGTTTCAGTAGTTGGTTCAGGAAATACAGTGGCTCACATCACTTCTTTTGATAACTATATGTTAACCGCTAAAAATACGACAGTATTAGCGACAAAAGAGGCTGTTGCGAAAGAAAATGATATTTCAGTTTATCCTAATCCTGCAACTGATTTTATTACTATACAATCAAAGTCACAGATTACTAAAGCTGAAATTTTTAATGCGGCGGGAAGAATCATAAACGCTAAACTTAATGGTGATAAAATAGATGTAAGGAATCTTCTTCCAGGAGTGTATATCCTTTCTATTGAAACCAAAGGGGAGCAATTTTCTAAAAAATTCATTAAAAAATAAATTACTGATAAATCTTAGTCTCAATAAAACGCTTCAATTGAAGCGTTTTTTTTATTTTAGAGAAATTAAAGTGAAATATATGATCGAGAATAAAGTAGCCTATATAACAGGTGGAACCAAAGGTATAGGTTTTGGAATAGCTAAAATTTTGCTTGAGAATGGAGTATCTATTGCGTTCTCAGGAAGAAAACGGGAAGATGTAATGGAAGCGGAAAAAGAATTACAAAAATATTCCAGTCAGGTATTAGGAATTGTTTCTGATGTGAGAAGCTTGGAAAGTGAAGAAGAAGCTATCAGATATACCATAGATAAATTCGGAAAATTGGATTTTGTTATTGCTAACGCTGGATTAGGGATATTTAAACCTGTAGATGAATTAACTTCTGAGGAATGGAATTCTATGATAGAAACTAATTTAACAGGTGCTTTTTACACATTAAAAGCATCAGTAGAAGAGTTGAAAAAGTCAGAAGGATATTATATCACAATTTCAAGTTTGGCTGGAGCTAATTTTTTTGAAAATGGTACCGGGTATAATGCTTCAAAATTTGGAGTTGTAGGATTTACACAAGCTGCTATGATAGACCTTAGAAAATACAATATTAAAACAACGGTGATCATGCCAGGTTCTGTAGCAACAAATTTCAATGGAAATGTAGTTTCTGAAAAGGATGAATGGAAAATCCAACCCGAAGATATGGGGAATTTGGTATTGGATATTTTAAAAATGAACCCACGGGTTTTGCCTAGTAAGATAGAGTTTAGGGCAACAAAACCAGGTAAGTAATTACATTTAATGTATTGAATAATAAAATCATAAGTATTATGCATGCATAATATATTTTTTATTTATATTTACAGAAATTAATCAAACAAAATCTCTGCATAACGGTACAGAACTTTTATGCGATAAAAAGAGAAAAATAAAATAGTACACATGAAAATATTAGTTTGTATTAGTAGTGTTCCGGATACTACTTCCAAAATTAACTTTACAGCAGATAAATCTGCTTTCGACAAAAATGGAATTCAGTGGGTTATTAATCCTTTAGATGAATTTGCATTGACAAAGGCGGTTAAACTTCAGGAATCTCAAGGAGCTACGGTTACAGTAATAAATGTAGGAGACATTGCTACAGAACCTGTAATAAGAAAAGCATTGGCAATTGGTGCAAATGATGCAGTTAGAGTAAATCTTGATCCGAAAGATAGTTATTCAACAGCTAAAGAAATTGCTGCTGTTGCTCAAAATGGAGGTTATGATCTTATCCTTTGTGGTAAAGAATCGATTGACTATAATGGAGGCTCTGTTCCAGGAATGGTAGCTCAGTTATTAAACCAACCTTTCGTGAACGCATCTGTAGGTTTAGATGTAAATGGAAGTGAGGCAACTGCTGTAAGAGAAATTGAAGGCGGTAAAGAAACTATTTCTGTAAAACTTCCTGCTGTAATTGCAGGTCAGAAGGGATTAGTGGATGAGAAAGATCTTATTATTCCTAATATGAGAGGAATTATGTCTGCGAGAACAAAACCTTTACAGGTTGTTGAGCCTACTTCTTCAGAAGTAAAAGTTCAGGGAGTTTCTTATGACAGCGTTCCACCTAGGGCTGCTGTGAAAATGGTTTCTCCTGATAATTTGGATGAGTTGGTAAGACTTCTTCATGAGGAAGCTAAAGTGATATAAAAATTAGAAACTGGATGTCAGAAGCAAGGATATTTAAAGATCCTGTTCTAAATCCATTTCTTTAATCCTTTAATTTTTTAATCTTTAAATTTTAAAAAAATGGCAGTATTCGTATACGCAGAAAATATAAATGGAGTTTACAAAAAAGCAGCTTTCGAGGCAGTTTCTTATGCTAAAGCTGTTGCAGATCAGGCTGGAGATACCGTTACAGCGATTTCTGTAAACCCTACTGATTCTTCAGATTTATTATATAAATATGGAGCATCAAATGTTATCAATATTAAAGACGAAGGTCTTAAAAGTTTTTCAGCAAAAGCTTTTGCTCAGGCAGTAAGTGAAGTAGCTGATGGAAATATTATCATTTTCCCGCATACTACAGATGCTTCTTCTGTAGCACCAATGTTAGCTATAATGAAGAATTATTCTTTAATTACTAACGTTCTGGAAGCGCCAGAAAGTCTTTCGCCATTCCAGGTGAAAAGAAGAGCTTTCTCAGGAAAAGGATTTATGCATGCTAAAGCTGAAGGTACAGGAGTGATCGTTACGGTTTCTCAAAATGCTTTCGGGGTTAAGGAAAATGCAGCTTCCGGTTCTGAAGAAGTGAAAAATTTATCTGTAGCCAATGAAGATACTAAAGTAGTTTCTCATGAACAGAGTTCTGGAAAACTGGATCTTAAAGAAGCTGAAGTAGTGGTTTCTGCAGGTAGAGGGATGAAAGGTCCTGAAAACTGGGGGATGATTGAAGATTTAGCAAATGTTTTAGGCGCTGCTACAGCTTGTTCTAAGCCTGTTTCTGATATAGGTTGGAGACCTCACACAGAACACGTAGGACAAACAGGTAAAGCGATCTCTCCAAATCTTTATATTGCTGTAGGTATTTCTGGAGCAATTCAGCATTTAGCTGGAGTGAATTCTTCTAAAACTATCGTAGTCATTAACAGTGATCCTGAAGCTCCGTTTTTTAAGTCTGCTGACTATGGAGTAGTAGGTGATGCTTTCCAGATTATTCCTGCATTAACTGAAAAGATTAAAGCAATCAAAGGATAAAATTTAGCTTATAATAAATAAAAAAAATAAAAGTTCGGGCACTCCGAGCTTTTATTTTTGTCTAAAAAGTAAAACCTACAATAAAAAATTAATTTATCTTTGTAGTTATGGATTATAAACAGCTAATTATTCGAGGAATATCGTACAGCCAGACCCAATCAGGGGCGTACGCTTTGTTATTGGAACATGAAGAAACACATATAAAATTACCTGTTGTTATAGGAAATTTCGAAGCACAATCCATTTCTCTCGGTCTGGAGAAAGATATTCATCCACCACGTCCTCTTACACACGATTTATTTACAAAATTTATAGTTTCGGCGAATTACGAATTGGTCTCAGTCATTATTTATCAGATTGTAGATGGAGTTTTCTTTTCTAATATTAACTTTAAAAACAAAGTAACAGAAGAAGAGCTTATCTTAGATGCCCGAACTTCTGATGCTGTTGCTATGGCGGTACGTTTTGACGCACCAATTTTCACCACCCAACAAGTTTTAAATGAAGCAGGAATTCTTTTGGAATTAGAAGATGTTTCGAAAGAAGAACAATCATTCTCTGAAACCGTTCAGTCTGAGGATAATTTAAAATCTCTTTCAATGGAAGAACTTCAAAAATTATTAGAAGATGCAGTAAAAGAAGAAGATTATGATACTGCCTTAGAAATTCAGGAAGAAATCAAAAGAAGGAAAAAGAAAATTGATTAAAAGAGATATTTATAACTAAACTATGAATTTAAAATTACGACTTACCATCCTCAGCTTTCTGCAGTTTTTTGTTTGGGGAGCATGGCTGATTACGATGGCTAATTTTTGGTTCGGTACAAAACATTGGGACGGGACACAGTTTGGAGCTGTTTTCGGAACAATGGGGATAGCTTCTATCTTTATGCCTACCATCACCGGAATTATTGCAGACCGCTGGGTAAATGCGGAGCGAATTTTTTCGGCTCTACAAATTCTTTATGGGATTGTTCTATTTATCTTACCACATACAGGAGATCCTAATTCGTTCTTTTACGTAATGCTTGCTGCCATGTGTTTTTATATGCCAACAATTGCACTTGCGAACTCTATTTCTTACACGATACTAAAGAATAGTAATTTGGATGTTGTAAAAGATTTTCCTCCCATTCGTGTTTGGGGGACAATTGGGTTTATTGTAGCAATGTGGATTACAAATCTTACAGGAAATAAAGCAACAGAAGGACAGTTTTATATTGGTGGAGTTGTTGCAATTTTACTTGGAATCTATGCACTTACCCTACCAAAATGTCCACCACAGAAATTGATTGATAAAAGTGCACCTTTATCAGAACAGCTTGGTTTAAATGCATTCAAGCTTTTCGGAAACTATAAAATGGCATTATTTTTCTTGTTTTCCATGCTTTTAGGGGCTGCATTACAGTTGACTAATGCTTATGGAGATGTTTTCCTAAGTGAATTTGCACATTTTCCAAAATATGCAAATTCTTTTGTAGTACAGCGATCAACAATTATTATGTCCATTTCTCAGGTTTCTGAAACTTTATTTATACTTGCTATCCCTTTCTTTTTGAAAAAGTTCGGAATTAAAAAAGTAATGTTGATGTCAATGTTTGCATGGGTTTTAAGATTTGGATTTTTTGCTTACGGAATTCCCGATGGATATGGCTTGGCTTTAATTGTGCTTTCTTGTATTGTTTACGGGATGGCTTTTGATTTCTTTAATATCTCAGGTTCCCTTTTTGTAGAAACTACAACTGATAAAAAGATCCGTTCTTCTGCACAGGGTTTGTTTATGATGATGACCAATGGTTTTGGAGCTGTTTTTGGAAGCTATATGGCAGGTTGGGCTATTGATAAATTCTTTACACATAGATTTACTAATGTTTCCGATTTATCATCTTACCTAGAAACAACACCGGATAACCCTACGTTTTTAGAGATTCTTAAAAATTCTTTTAATGCTGCGGTAAATAATGACGGAACTTTATCTTCAATTGTTTTGGTAAAAGACTGGCATCAGATCTGGCTATCTTTTGCAGCATATGCCTTGGTACTTGCCATACTTTTTGCTCTCTTATTTAAACATAAGCATGATCCTAAAGAGGTAGCTAATGTAAATCACTAAATTTTATTAAGTTAATTATCAATATATTAAAATGCACTTTAAAAATAAAGTGCATTTTTTTTATTTTTGAGGCAACCTTTTATCATTTCCATCGTCTTATAGATAGAAACTCATACATGAAGAACTTAGAGGAAAACTTTATACTTGCTAAAAAACAAGATCGGAGAGCTCAGAAGGCTCTTTATGAAGCTTTCTCGTGTAGAATGTTGGCTATTGCAAATTCATATACTAATAATATTCATGATGCAGAAGATGTATTATTAAATGCATTTCTAAAGTGTTTCACAAAATTAAATGAGTGCAGAGATTATAAAAGCTTTCCTTTTTGGTTGAGAAAAATTGTAGTTAATGACTCTATAAGTTTTGTACGGAAGTCTAAAAATATACTTTATGTAGACATTGATGTTGCAGATGATTTTTCTGATGAAAACTTTGAAGAACAACTAGAGGAAATTAATCTTGAAGAAGTATTCTCTAAGATGCCGGCAGGATATAGGATAATTTTTAATCTATATGTTTTTGAAGAGAAAAAACATCAGGAAATAGCTGAAATTCTTAATATCTCCGAAGGAACAAGCAAGAGTCAGCTGAATAAAGCTAAAAAATGGCTTGTTGAATTTTTTAAAACAAAAGAAAATGAAAAAAGAAACACTGAGACAATTAAGATCTGATTACGAAAGCAGAGAAATAAAGCCGTCTCGTGATCTTTGGGATAGAATAGATCATGGAATGGGAGAAACCTCTGATTTGCCCTTAAAACAATCTGTTCAATGGTGGAAATACGCTGCTGTCGTATTGCTTTTGATTTCTTGTGGAATATATTTTTATTTTGATTCAAAACAAGTTGAAAATACTGTATTAGTTACAAAATCTGATAAGCCTGACAAAACTTCAACAGTAGAAAAAGAGGATGATAAATTTAATCGCTTAGAAGCTGAAGAAGTAAAGCATAAAAACGTAGCGATTTCAGATAAAAGAAATGCAGCTGAAATTAAATCTGAAAAAGCCATAATTAAAACTTATCCAGAAGAGTTTAAATCTTATAATCCGATTTTAGTTAAAGCTAAAGAAGAAAAAAATACAGAAACCCTCGTCAATATCCCTACTGTGAAGGAGAAAGCCCACGATCAGATTGTTGAAAAGCCAATTGTAATTGCTCAAAAGAAAAAAGCAAATTATATCAATGCTGATGAATTACTGCTAGGAAGAGAATTTGATAAAACCCGTGAAGAGAATCATAATGAACATAAAAAAATGGGAGTGGTAGATATGGATAAAATTAAAATTAAAGGCCCTAATTCTTTTAAAATCCTCGGACTGACCGTGTTTTCCGATTCTTCTGGTACCAAATAATCTTTAAACTTTTTAATACAAAATATACTGTTCTGAAAATGGAGCAGAGGTAAAATATGGTCTCAAAAATAACATTTAAACTATGAAAAATAAAATTACTCTATTGGCTGCCGTAATGGCTTTTTCTTACAATTTTGCGCAGGAAAGCCCACAAATGGAATCCCAGATAAAGATTTATTCTAAAAAAATCGACAGCATTGTAGTTTCTGAAAAATCAAATATGAATACAGAATTGGATGTTATTGATAAAAGTTTTAAAGAAAATAAAATTACATCTGATGAAAAGAAGAAAATGAGAACAGACATAGCTTCAAAGTATGAACAGATTATCAATGAAAAAGTAGATGCACAGCAGTCCGAGCTGGAAAATGCAACAAAAGAAATGGTGAAAAACTCGGTTTTACAGAAACCGGATACTTTAAATAGAGATAAAAATGAAATGCAGTTCGGATTCAATGGTATTAGGGTAAAGCTCAACAAAAATAAAAAGACACCTAAGGACTATCTACATACATTGGAGTTTTCAATAAGCTTAACGGGTGCCATGCTTACCACAAAGGATAAACCGTTTAAACTTTATGATAAGGATTCTGATGTGAAAAATACGGTTATCAATTCTTCAAGTTATACATTAAGATATGAAGATCAGATTGGAGGTTTTACAAGTTCTGTTTTTTATAGAGTAGGACTTGGAGTAAGGATGGATAGATTTGTTCCAAAATATGGTAAGGCGTTTGCACAGGATAGCAAGACTTTGTTCACAGAGGATTTTACACGGGGAAATTTAAAAGATACCTATCTTACCAATTCTTATCTTTTTGTTCCTGTTGATTTTAAATTTGTTTTAAATCCTAAATATATAGAATATGATGGTGTAAAATATCTTGATAACAGGAAAAAACAATTCAGCATTATAGCAGGTATTTATGGAGGTGTGAAAGTTGGAAGTGTTATATATAACAGATTTTCAACGGAGAATACCAAAAGAATTGTGGAAAGAGAAAGAGCAATGCATGGCGTTAATAACTTTATTTTTGGTGGAAAATTTGGAGTCAGCTATGAGGGTATCAACATATTTATACAAAAAGATTTTACTCCGGCTTTCAACAATGATGCTAAGCTAAGGAATAAATATGGATTGCAAATCGGAATTGAGATTGCCAATATCAATTTTTAATTAAACAAAGAAACTTATTTTTTCTTATTAAATTATTAGTTTTTCATTAGATTTTTTATAGCCGTCAATGTTTAAATTTGAAAAATTTGTTTTTAAAACACACTGATTTAAAGTGTGTTTTTTTTTGTATTTTGGCACTTTAAGAAATATGAAAAATATTCAGTTAATAGGAGTACTACTGATAATAGTAGGGAGCTTTTTACCACTGGTTCACGTTCCCATTATAGGAAATTGGAATTACTGGAAATTAGATCATTATTTAGCTGTTGCCTGCTGGATCCTTACAGCATGCGCGCTTTTTGGAGTAGTTAATAATAAACCAAAAATAGCACAGATTTTTGGAGTTTTGTTAATCCTATTATTCATTTTTACCTTGATTGCTGTTAAGCTTCAATCTTTGGATTATTTCAGTTTTTTACCCTTTAAATCCTGGCGGGAAACCTTTGCAGGTGTAGTAAAGCTAAAATGGGGTTGGATCGTTGAGTTTTTGGGAGCTTTTTTATTGCTAATTAAAAAAACGCAACAGAAATATGAAACATCTTAACACTTTATTAATTGTATTTTTTTGTATGGGATTTTCTAAATTGAAGTCTCAACAAAATATGTTCTTAACATCTGATAACCCAACTAATTGTCAAATCATAAAGGCCGGAAAATTTCTACGTGTTGATATGCCTATTGATAAATGGGTAATGACTGTTCAGGATAATATCCAGACAGAATATTATAATGATGGTAAAGATTATGTGAGGTCACGCCTGGATTTTGTTGATAATTGTAGTTATAAAGTTACGATAATTGGAAAATCCGATGAAAATTATCCTGTAAAATTAGGTGAAGTGATGGTTAATAGAATCATAGAAACAGATCGCAATTTTCTGAAATTAACCTCAGAATATAATAATAAGACCTCAGAATTTATACTTAGTAAAGTAGAAGATATTAACTAAAGTATAACAAATTATTAGTAAAATGAAACCGTAAGGTTAAATATATCAATAAAAAAAATATATCATACACATGAAAGAAGTATTCATCGTTTCCGCAGTAAGAACACCAATGGGTAGTTTTATGGGAAGTTTATCAACTGTTCCGGCTACTAAGTTGGGGACTGTTGCTGTAAAAGGAGCATTAGACAAGATTGGTCTTGATCCTAAAATGGTTCAGGAAATTTACATGGGGAACGTTTTACAGGCAGGAGAAGGACAGGCACCTGCTCGTCAGGTAGCATTAGGAGCAGGACTTTCTATTGAAACTCCTTCTACTACAGTAAATAAAGTTTGTGCTTCAGGAATGAAAGCAGTAACTATGGCAGCACAGGCAATTAAAGCAGGTGATGTAGATGTAATCGTTGCCGGAGGAATGGAAAATATGTCTTCAGTTCCACATTATTATAATGCTAGACTTGCAACAAAACTAGGTGATGTAAAAATGCAGGACGGAATGGTTTTAGATGGTCTTACAGACGTTTATAATAAAGTTCATATGGGAGTTTGTGCAGAAAAATGTGCAACTGACTATTCTTTTTCTAGAGAAGATCAGGATCAATTTGCTATTGAATCTTATAAAAGATCAGCTAAGGCATGGGGTGAAGGGAAATTCAATGATGAGGTAGTATCTGTTGAGATCCCTCAGAGAAAAGGAGAGCCTGTAATTTTTGCTGAAGATGAAGAATATAAGGCTGTTAATTTTGACAGACTTCCAACACTTCCAACAGTATTTAAAAAAGAGGGCGGAACAGTAACAGCAGCTAATGCATCTACTTTAAATGATGGAGCTTCTGCGTTAATCCTTGTTTCTAAAGAAAAAATGGAAGAATTAGGTCTTAAACCTTTAGCAAGAATAGTATCTTATGCTGATGCGGCTCAGGAGCCTGAAAATTTCACAACAGCACCTGCTAAAGCTCTACCTATCGCTCTTAAAAAAGCTGGTTTAGAAATTAGTGATATTGATTTCTTTGAATTTAATGAGGCTTTCTCTGTAGTTGGTTTGGCAAATAATAAGATCTTAGGATTGGATGCTGCTAAAGTAAATGTAAATGGTGGTGCTGTCGCTTTAGGACATCCACTGGGAAGTTCTGGTTCAAGAATTATAGTTACTTTAATTAACGTGTTAAAACAAAACAATGCTAAATATGGTGCTGCTGCGATCTGTAATGGAGGTGGTGGTGCTTCTGCCATTGTTATTGAAAATATGTAATCCTTCAAATAGGATTTAGAATGCAAAAAGTTGGAGCAGATAGCTCCAACTTTTTTATTGTAGATACATGAATAGATACGCTGATTATGAAAGCCTTTATTTAACTTTGTGGTAAAGCTTAAATCAATAGATTGTAAAACTAAGTTTAGCATTAAATAACTACCTTTAAATTATCATTTATCATTATCCAATGCTTGATTATTTTATAAATTATTTAAAAGAAAAAATCACTCTCTCTGAGCACGAGATTGAGTTAATAAAAAGTGTAGCGATATTAAAAAGACTCCAAAAGCGCCAGTATTTACTCCAGGAAGGTGACGTGTGGAAATATAATGCTTTTGTTTCAGGTGGATTGGTGAAGACTTTTTCTGTAGATTCCAAAGGTCAGGAACATATCATGAATTTTTCGGCAGAAAACTATTGGACAGGTGATCGGGAAAGCTTAACATCTGGAAACCCCTCAGAGTTTAATATCGTTGCATTGGAAAATTCAGAAATTATCCTTATTACGAAAGATGATTTTATAAGTATATGTCAGAAAATACCACAATTAAATAACCTGGTTAATGAAATTCTACAAAGAAGTTTCCTGGTTTCACAAAAAAGAATACACGCAAATATAAGTTTATCTGCAGAAGAAAAATACCAGGATTTTATTCAAAAGAATCCATTAATAGTGAATCGAATTCCTCAGCACATGATTGCCTCATATCTGGGTGTTTCACCTGAAACGCTTAGTCGCATACGAACACAATCAACAAAAAAGTAAAACCATTGATAATTGTCAATGGTTTTTTCCTTTAAATATCAATGGATCACGACGGTTTCTGATACTAATTTTGCCTCAATATTAAATAAAAAATTTAAAAGATATGAGCAAAACAATTTTCATTACAGGGACAAGTACCGGATTCGGAAAATTAATGACAATTACATTGTCACAAGCAGGGCATACTGTTATTGCAGGGATGCGTGGAACAAAAGACAAAAATGAAGCAGTAGCTACAGAACTTTCGGCACTTCCAAATGTAGATGTGGTAGATATAGATGTTACTAATGATGCATCAGTAAAAGAAGCTTTTGAAAATACACTGGCTAAACATGGAAAAATAGATGTACTGGTGAACAATGCGGGTCTGGCAGGTTTTGGATTGGTAGAGGCATATTCTATCGATCAGATTAAAAAGTTTTTTGAAGTCAATTTCTATGGTGTTATTCGTACCTATCAAGCTGTTTTACCAGGCATGCGGAAGGTGAAGTCAGGGCTTATTATTAATATTACTTCCGGAGCTAGTGGACATGCAATGCCTTTTATGGGACCTTACCTTGCCTCTAAATTTAGTGTTGAAGCAATTACAGAAGCTATTCAGGATGAGCTATCTCAATTCAATATAGAAAATGTAACCATCCAGCCAGGAGTGTATCCAACAGAAATGAATTCCGGGAGTAAAGCAGGAGTACAAGCTGATAAGCCAGAAATTACCAAGGAATATGATCCTGTTGCTACAGAAATGTTTAACAATATCGGAGCTGGATTATTTGGTAAAATGGCTGAATTCAATATGGATCCCCAAGTCATTGCAGATGGCGTATTAAACCTTATTAATATGGAGAAAGGAACACGTCCTTTACGTTATCCTCTGGATGCTATAGCCCAAGGAACAGATATAGAATTTATCAATGCGAGAGCCGAGCTTAAAGCAAAATGGGTAGAAAAGTACAGTTAATATTTAGTAAAGAGAAATGGATATTATAAAAGCCTTAGAATGGAGGTATGCAACAAAAAGAATGACAGGAGAGTCCATTCCACATGATATTCTCGATGCAATCATTAAAGCTGCTCATCTGGCACCATCAGGTATTGGATTACAACCTTACGAAATCTTTATTATTTCCGATAAATTATGGAAAGAAAAACTTTTGCCGATTACGATGAATCAACCACAAATTGTGGAGGCATCTCATGTATTGGTATTTGCAGCCTGGGATAATTATACACCGGAAAGAATAGATAAGGTATTTGATCATTTAAACCTAATACGAAATGCAGATACTACAATTTCGGGTAGGCAACGAAATTTTGCTAAACAATTTTTTGGCAAAATGTCTAAAGAAGAAAACTTTCATCATGCAGCAAAACAGGCTAATATTGCTTTGGGACTTGCACTTGCAACCGCTGCTTTAAACAAAATTGATGCTTCGCCAATGGAGGGATTCGATCCTGTAATGTTAGATGAGGTTTTAGATTTACGTGAGAAAGGATTGCGTAGCTCTATGCTTCTTGCATTAGGTTATAGAGATGAAACAAACGACTGGAACCTGCCATTAAAAAAAGTGCGGAAACCCTTGGATGAATTTGTAAAGAAAGTAAATTAATAAATTTTGTTAAAAATATTCTAGCAATGTCTTTTAGTCTTTATATGAGGTTTTGTAAGATAGAGCCAGCAGAAATTATAAATATAAAAAGCTGTTTAATAATTTATAATCTTTCACAATAATCTAATTAATAAAAAAAACCGTTGAATATTCAGCGGTTTTTCTATTTTTGTGCATCTAATATATTTGAAATGTCTGAAACAGAGAATCAACAACCAAAAAATATAAAGAATAACCCGAAGATTATGAAGGCTTGGGCCGTTTATGACTGGGCCAACTCTGTATACTCCCTGGTTATTACTTCTACTATTTTTCCTATTTACTATTCTATTCTTACTACCGCGTATGAAAAGAAGGAATATGTAGTAGAAACCAAACAATGGATTGATGTCCCTGTAAGGCATTTAATAAAAGTCTTTGGAAAAGAATATCAACCGGATGCTGTATATGGCTATTCATTGACAATCTCTTTTTTCATTGTGGTTTTACTTTCTCCATTTTTATCTTCTTTAGCAGATACAATTGGAAATAAGAAATCATTTTTACAGTTTTTCTGTTATTTAGGTGCTACTTCTTGTATGGGATTGGCTATGTTTACAGGAATGCATAATGTTTTTTTAGGGCTACTCTTCAGTATTACGGCGAGTGTGGGATTCTGGGGGAGTTTGGTATTTTATAACTCATTTTTACCAGATATTGCGACTCGGGATAAACAGGATGCACTTTCAGCAAAAGGCTATGTTTATGGGTATATAGGATCTGTAGTTCTGGTGGTGATTTGTTTGGTTTTGATTCAGGTCTTTGCAAAAGGAGCAGCTCAGCAATTGCTATTTACAAGAATAAGCTTTCTTTTAACAGGGGCATGGTGGTTTGGATTCTCTCAATATACATTTAAGCATTTGCCACAGTTTGGTAATGTAAAAGACAATCTTCCTAAAGATTTGGTATTATTGAACTATAAGAACATATTTAAAAAACATGAAGAGCAAGGAGGTTTCTTTGAGGTTTTAAAGGATAATATGAGTTTTTATAAAGATATTGCCAAAGAAAGTTTTCATGAGCTTTTTAAAGTTGGGAATGAACTGTTTAAAGATAAAAACCTTAAGTTTTTCTTATCGAGTTTCTTTTTCTACAGTGTAGGAATGCAAACGATCTTTTTAATGGCAACATTGTTTGGGAAAAGTGAAATCAATCTGGCACAGGATAAGCTTATAGGAACACTTTTAGTGATTCAGATTGAAGCTATTATAGGTGCTGTTATTTTCTCGAGATTATCAAGAAAAATAGGTAATAAAAATGTAATCTCTATTGCTATTGTTTTATGGATCGTAGCTTGTTTATGGGCATATTTCTTAAATAAAGAAAATCCTACAGTAGAATATCAGTTCTATGGGGTTGCTGCAGTAGTTGGTTTAGTTATGGGTGGACTCCAGGCAATGTCAAGATCTACCTATTCAAAACTATTACCGGAAGATTCCATGGAAAATACAACTTTCTTCAGTTTTTATGATGTGTTAGAAAAAATAGCGATCATTATAGGAACATTTATTTTTGCGACATTAATAGAGCACTTTAATAATATGCGTATTGCAGCGCTTTCTATGACATTATTCTTTGGTGTTGGGCTAATATTGATTCGATTCCTAAAAGTAAATACGTTGAAAGAACGAGATACTTTGTAAAAAATAGTATATATACAAAATGAAAAAGACGTTATTTTAACGTCTTTTTTTATTTTAATCTTGATGTTTTGTGGTTAATATCAAATAAAGTATGTTTTTTAATGAATTATTTTAATTTAATTCTCTTTTAGTTGTTCATTAATTAGTAAATTAAGATAAATTATGATTATTAATCACTTAATGTGGAATTTTTTTGTTTATTTGCATTAATAAATTAATAATAATGATAAAGAAAATTCTACTTCTTGGTATTTCAATGTGCTTTATCTTAAGTTTTTCTCAAAATTTAAGACCCATTGCTCAAAAAATAACAGAATATCATAATCAAAGTAAAAGTTTTGTGAAATATGATTTGTTTGAAGTCAACAAAGCTTCATCAAAAATGGCTGAATACAAAAGAGCTGCAACGGATATTACAGCAATGTCTATTAATTCTGTTGAGCTAAAAAAACTTGTAAAAGATAAGCCCGAATTTCTTGAAATGTCATTTCCTTTTGAGGGAGACAAAAAAATAACCATAGAATTATATAAAAGTCAGATTTTTACAGATAATTTTAAAGTAACCACTAATAAAGGGGAGATTGTACAGTATACTCCTGGGGTTTATTACCGAGGTATTATTAAAGGAGATAATAGCTCTGTGGTCGCTTTTAGTTTCTTTGATAATGATGTAGTAGGAGTAGCTTCTACTTCAGATCTTGGAAATGTTGTTGTAGGAAAAGTGAAAAACTCTGAAGATTTTGTCAGTTACTCTGAATCGAAACTAACTGGAGCTAATCCATTTGTTTGTGGAGTAGATGAATTAAAAGAAAATCAAACTCAAAAAATAGCTTTTGATCCTAATACTAGTAAAAAAGCGGTAACAGAAAATTGTGTTAGAATTTATTATGAAGTTTGTTTTGCACCTTATCAGAATAATGGTTCAAACACGACTACCGTGACTAACTGGCTTACTGCGGTTCACAATAATATAGCTACTCTTTATAGCAATGATGATGTAAGAGTAGCCTTAAATGAAATATTTATCTGGACAACTGTAGATCCATATACAGGAACTCCAAGTGGTAATTTAAACAGTTTCAAAACAAACAGACCCACTTTTAATGGTGATCTGGCTCACCTTGTTAATGCACCAGCAACAACAAGTATAGCTTTTCTGAATTCGCTTTGTACAGGAAATAAATATGCTTATTCTGGAATCTCTCAAACATATTCAAATGTACCTATATATTCATGGACTATTCAGGCAATGACTCATGAAATGGGGCATAGCTTAGGGTCACCACATACTCATGCATGCGCATGGAATGGAAATGGAACTCCGATCGACGGATGTGGGGCACAAGCTGGTTATAGTGAAGGCTGCACAGGACCTATTCCAGCGACTACAGTTAAAGGAACGATCATGAGTTACTGCCATCTAGTTTCTGGAGTAGGAATTAGTTTTAGTAATGGATTTGGTCCTCAGCCTGCAGCATTAATTAGAAATACAGTAGATTCTAAACCTTGTCTTGGTACCAATTGTACAACCGCCTGTAATCTTACAGTTACAGCAATGAATATTTCTAATGTTACAACCAATACAGCAAGTGCTACCATTACAGATGCTACTTCTACATCCTGGAAATATAAATTGACAACAATGGATGGAACTCTTGTTACCTCTGGAAATACAACTACTCAAAACCTTAATTTAACTAATCTTCAACCCGCAACTTATTATAAGCTGTTTGTAGGTTCAAGTTGTTCCGGATCCAATGCTTATCAGAGGTCGCAAGTATTTTTAACAGATGCCAATTGGTGTGGTGGTGCCTTGTTTACAGACACCGGAGGGGCAACTGCTGCTTACGGAAACAATGAAACCATCGTTAAGACATTTTATCCTAATGCAGGTTCAGCACTTACACTGAATTTTACTGAGCTTGCGCTTGAACAAGATTATGATTATTTGTATATTTATAACGGACCATCCACTGCTTCACCATTATTTACTAACGGGACTTTAACTGGAAATACCCTACCTGGATCGTTTACTTCTACCCATTCAACAGGAGCGATTACGGTAAAATTTGAATCAGACCCTGGAGTTACTGAAAATGGATGGAAAGCTAATTTTTCATGTGCAGTTTTAGGAATAGAAGAGGTTGGTACTAAAGATAACACTGTCAGTATCTATCCGAATCCCGCAAAAAATTTAATCGTCATTTCTTCTAAAGAAAACCTGAAATCATATAAAATGTATGATGAAGCAGGAAGATTAGTATTATCTTCTTCTTCATTAAAAGGCAATAAACTTGAAGTCAATCTCTCTTCAATTCAAACCGGAAATTATGTAGTTTCGGTAGAAACGGAGAAACAAACGGTTACTAAGAAATTAATAAAACAATAAAAATATATACCTTATTTAAAAAGCCTGATTATCTCAGGCTTTTTTCTATTAATTCCTAATCGTTTTAAAGTTAGTTGGATTATAACCGTTGAGTCCTTATTATTCAAAAAAAAATTGTAATTCGGCCTGGATTTTGCTTATATTCAGCAGAATAATTATAAATTTGCAAAAAGATTTATTGTCAAGATGACGAACCCTCTATTTTACGCAAAAATAATTCTGTTTGGAGAATATGGGATGATAGAAGACTCTCAGGGTCTTGTCGTACCTTATAGCTTTTACAAAGGAGCTCTAAAATTTTCTGATTTGAATTCTGAATTTGAGTCAAAATCAAATCAACATCTGCAGAAATATGCTAATTTTCTTGGTGAGTTAAACCTTTCTGATGATTTCAAGCTTAATATTGAAGACTTTAAAAAAGATATTTCAAAAGGACTTTTCTTTGATTCTAATATTCCACAGGGATATGGGGTTGGAAGTTCCGGAGCTTTAGTAGCAGCAGTTTTTGAAAGATATTCATTGAATAAACTGAATCCTGAAAGCATTTCTAAAGATAATCTTAAAAAATTAAAAGCCGTTTTTGGTGAAATGGAAAGTTATTTCCATGGTAAAAGCTCAGGTATGGATCCTTTGATCTGTTATATGAATTTACCTATTCTTATTGAAAATAAAGAAAACCTTGATAGAGTTTCTATTCCTGATGGCGAGAAAGGAAAAGGAGCCATCTTCCTTATTGATTCTGGAATGAGCGGTGAAACAGGACCAATGATTCAGATTTTCTTTGAAAAAATGAAAACCGAAGGTTTCCGTAAAACTTTGAAAGAAGAATTTATACGTTATAATAATGCTTGTATTGAGTCTTTCCTAAAAAAAGATATGAACCCTTTCTTTAGAAATTTAAAAAAGCTTTCACATTGGGCTTATGAACATTTCCGTCCAATGATTCCTGAAAGTATTTTTAATATCTGGAAAAAAGGATTGGACTCTAATGCATACTATCTTAAACTCTGTGGAAGCGGAGGTGGAGGTTATATTTTAGGCTTCACAAAAGACTATGAAAAAGCTGAAAAAATGCTTGATGGTTTTAGCAAAGAAGTAATTTACAGATTCTAAATAGGTTGGGAATGAATTCTGAAAAAGAAACTTTCCAATCACAAAATTTTATATCCAAATCTTTATTTTATAGATTCTCACAATTCGTGGGCTTTCTTTTGGGTGCCAGGTTCTTTGTAGCAGGTTTGCTTACTTTTGCCCTTTATGTATCTACCTTTTTTTTATTTAATCAAGAAGAAAGTTTCAGGAATTTTGTATTTGATTTTAAAGTTCACGGAATTATCTTCTGTACTGTTTTAACAATTCTTGCTGGCGGTATTATCAACCAATTCTATGATTTTGAAAAAGATCATATCGTAAAACCTTTCCGGACGAGATTACAGAGCTTTATTGCTCAGAAATATTTTCTCTATGCCTATTTGGTATTAAGTGTTATATCCTTGGGAGTGGCATGGTTTATTTCACATAATGTCTTTATATTTTTTCTGATCTATCAGTTTTTTATGTGGTTTTACAGCCATAAATTAAGTCGTATCCTAATACTCAATAACCTTACTTTTGTAAGTCTTACACTCTATCCTTTCTTTGGAATGATGGTGTATTATGAAACTTTTTCGAAAAAAGTTCTTTTAATGGCTATCTTTCTTTTTCTCATTCTTTTGTGTATTGATATTGTAAAAGATACCTTAACGAAAAGTGTGGATAAAGCATTTGGATATACTACAATTCCCAATTTTTTCGACAATAAAAAGACAAAGATCATTATCATTTCTCTACTTGTGATCACAATGGCTGTGTCCATGAAGCTTATTGTAAAAACGGGAATTTCCGGATTTATGGCCTATTATTTTACCGGAGGGATGTTTATCATGATTGTATGCATCTATTTATTGTTGAATTACTCAAGGAAAAGTAAATTCATTACCTTAAATATATTAAGGCTTTGGGTTTTTGTAGGAATCATTGCCATGCTTTTAAATGGAATCGAAAGTAAATTATAGAAAATATTCTTTAAAAAGACTAAGGTTATTATTACCTTTGCCAAATTAAATTTAATAAAAAGGAATGCCCATTTTTAACGATACTAAAGTTGCATTTGCAGACAAAACAGATGCCCAATTAAGAAAAGCTTATTGGATGTTTAAAATGATTGAACAACCAGCTTTGACAAGTGTTGGAACTTCTATTCTTAATTTTACAGTTCATAATAATTTTCCGTTCGTTACAGGAATTGTGAAGAATACCTTATTCGAACAGTTCTGTGGTGGTGAAACACGCGAAGAAAGTATGAAAGTTGTAAAGCAACTTTTCAAGCGAGGAGTCGGAAGTATTTTCGATTATTCTATTGAAGGGAAAGAAGATGAAGAGACCTTTGATGCAGTATGTAAAGAAATTAAAGATATTGTAAGATTTTCAGTGGGAAATCCAGCAATTCCATTTATTGTTTTTAAACCTACGGCTTTTGGTAGAATTGATCTCTACGAAGCTGTTGGCAAGAATGCTGAATTGACTACGAGTCAAAAAGAAGAATGGGAAAGAGTTGTAAAAAGATTTGATGAGGTTTGTAAGCTTTGCCATGAAAATGATAAAAAAGTAATGGTAGATGCTGAAGAAACATGGATGCAGGATGCAGCAGACCATCTTTGTGAAGAAATGATGGAAAAGTACAATCAGGAGAAGCCTATTGTTTGGAATACTATTCAGATGTACAGAACCGGAAGACTGGAATATATGGAAGAGCATTTGCAAAGAGCCAGAGAAAAGAATTATTTTATTGGCTACAAAATAGTTCGTGGTGCATATATGGAAAAAGAAAGAGCAAGAGCTGAACAAAAAGGATATGCTGATCCAATTCAGCCGAATAAAGAAGCTACTGATCAGAATTACAATGCAGGAATTGATTTCGTAATGAATCATTTGGATAAGGTGTCTGCATTCTTTGGAACCCATAATGAGATCTCTTCTGAACTGGTAATGGATAAAATGAAAGCAAAATCTCTTGAAACTGGAAATCCACATGTTTATTTTGGACAGCTTTATGGGATGAGTGATAATATTACATTCTCATTATCAGATAAAGGCTATAATGTGGCTAAATATCTTCCTTATGGGCCTGTAAAAGATGTTGTTCCATATCTTACAAGAAGAGCTCAGGAAAATACTTCTGTAGCCGGGCAGACAGGAAGAGAATTGGGACTTTTAAAGAAAGAATTAGATAGAAGAAAAAATAACAGATAATAATAGTAATATTCTATTCTGTATATAAATAAATAAGCCTCACAATTTGTGAGGCTTATTTTATTCTATTTTCATCATAAAATTCTTCATCAATCTTATAAATTCTTTATATTTTATATATTGTCTTAAATTTAAAAGACTAGGATTTTCCTTTTTAAGATATTCTTATTTTAATAAGGTTTTTATGGCTCAAAACTTTCGAATTTTCCATTTTCATAAAACAAAACAATTCTTTTTATTTTATGACTCTGATTTTCAATTACTTGGTTGATCATTTCGTCATTAGGTTTTTCTAATCGCTGAGAATCGATTATTTTTTCATGAGATTGGATCTTGTATGATATAGGAGATTCTCGGATAGCTTGTTTTTGAGGGATTACTTCTGTTTCTTCAATTCCAAAATCTTCATCATTATTCATCATAGTAAATAGATCCGGAAGTGAGGTTGGCTTTAATTTGTCTTCATCTGTTTCTTCTGCTATCTGTTCAGAAGTTTCAGGTAGAGCAGACTTCAACATCTCACCGTCACCATTTACTAACCAGTCCCAAAGGATCTCGGGGAAGTGAGACTTTATTTTTATGATAAACTCTAAGGAAGGTTTATTCCTTCCCGAAGTGATATGAGAAATAGAAGAACGTTGTACATCAATTTCATCAGCGAACTCTGAAGGTGTAAGTTTGGAGTACTCTATAACTTTGGAAATTCTTTCATTTAAACTCATAAAATAAGCTTTTAATCATTTTACAAATGTAAAGATAAGATTTACAAATGCAAAATACAAATGTAAACAATTACAAAGTTATCAAGTATACAAAAGTAAACTACATATTCGTCTGATAAACAACTATTTATAATGTTGATAAAATTAATCATTGATTTTTATTCAACAATTTATCCTCAAAATCTGTTTTTTGATAAATAACTTAAAGTAATGGATGAGGTAAATGAGTTATTGATAAAATTCTATGTAAATATTTCTATTAAATCTCCTGGTATAAGCTATTATGGTTGTATTTATACGCTTTGTTATAGCTAAAGAGTGAGAGATAAGCTAATAATCTGATTATATAGATAAATGACTATCGCAATGCTTGTGATATGATACATTTTGGGGCATAAACACCCTCTATAATTCAATTTTAACATTTATTTTTAATATACGTTATTTGGTATTATAGACTTTCTTTAAAGCTTATTTACCTAATTAAACTCAGATTAAATTTGACGAAAAATGGAGTTGAAATTAAAAAATAATCCACAATTTACATTTGTATACGATAGATAAATGCAATGTTTTCCACACTTTTTCTTGTTTAAAAGAATTACACTCAATTGTTGATAATCAGAATATTATTCACTTAAAGTAAAGTTAATTGTATAATATAGATAAATCTCATAAATAACTGACTTTTAAATATTTAAATATATTACATTTAATTATATGTAATCCACAATTTTATCCACAGACATAATGGCAATTTACATCGTTTAACTATATTACAAATGTTAATTTCATTTTTCACCTAAAAATGGTTATTTTTGACTCATGTAAATTATTAGTCAGATGAACTTTGAACAGCTCTACCTTCAAAACCCTACATTTCCTAATCGCTATATTTCCCCTGAAAAATTATTTTCTTACTTACAGACGAATCTCAGCGATTATATTCAGGAGATTGGAAAATCTTATTTAGATAAACCTATTTTTAAACTAAGCATTGGAACAGGAGATATTAATGTTCTGGCTTGGTCACAAATGCATGGAAATGAATCAAACGCTACTCATGCCATGTTAGATTTATTAGTTAGCTTGGATAAAGATCACTTTATGAAGCAGGAACTCTTTAGCAGGATTAAACTGGATTTTATCTTTATGCTAAATCCTGATGGTTCTGAAAAATGGACCAGATTAAATGCCGTAGATATTGATCTCAATCGGGATTTCCATAATGAAGCCAGTAAAGAGATTAAGCTCCTTAAGAATATTGTTTCTCAAAATAGATATGATTATGCACTGAATCTTCATGAGCAGAGAACCATCTTTACAACAGATGGAATTCATCCCGCTACACTTTCATTTTTAGCTCCATCTGAAAATGAAGAACGGACGGTTACAGATAATCGAAAGAAATGCATGGCAGTGATTGCAAATATTTATAATCATCTACAGGAGTTGATCCCTAATCAGATCGGAAGATACTCAGATGAGTTTTATCCTACATCTACGGGGGATAATTTCATAAAAGCCGGAATGCCTACTATTCTATTTGAAGGAGGACATTTTATAGATGATTACACCAGAAAGGGAACCAGAAAATATTATACAATAGCATTATACTATGCTTTAAAAGCAATCACTGAGCTAAACTCTGGTATTACTGGTTGGGAGACCTATTTAGATATCCCTGAAAATAAAGAAAGCCATTATGATATTGTTTATAGAAATGTAAAGCTCAATACGGATCATCATTGTGTCCTGGATATAGCAGTACAATATCGAGAAGTAAAGGAGGAGGAAAAGGATGATCTGTCTTTTATACCTTTTGTAATGGAAGTGGGAGATGTTAAAAAAAGAAAAGGATGGTTGGAAATAGACTGTACAGGAAAGAAATTTGTTTGCTCTACTAAATATCCAAAACTGGATGAGAAAGTAGATTTTACTATTGAAGATTAAAAAAGCGGAACAATTGGTTCCGCTTTTGTTTTATAGATACTCTTTTAATTTGGATTAATTTACCACCTTAATTCCATTTGCTACAAATCTGATCTCTTCTTTCGGTGTAGTGATCGCATCAATCTCTGATTGTGGTTTTTTAGCGTCCTCTGCATAGTGTTTCTGCTCGTCAATAGAAATTATCTTTCTTTCAGCGTCACCCTCTAAAACTACGTTTTTCCCTTTTAAAGCGGTAGGAACAAAGAATGCATAATCTTTCATTTTTACGAAAAATTGAGAATTATCTTCTGTCTGGATTGTTAACCAACATCCTTTTTTCTCACAAACATCGGTTACTTTTCCTTTAATCGCTACATTTTCAACCTTTTTATTTTCTTTCTTAAGTTTCTTACCTAATTTTTCAACGCTGATAGCCTTTGATTCAACAGATGAACCAACGCCAGCTCCGTAGGTATCACCTACAATAGCATTTCCTGCCGGTGGAGAAAATTTCTTTTGTACTGTTTCTTGTGCAAAAGCTACAGTAGAAGCACTGATCGCTACAGCAAATAGTATGGCTTTGAATTTCATTTTTAATATTTTTTTCAAAAATAACAATAAAAATTGAATTAATAAGTGTGATATACTTGATAAAAAATAGGCGTATCACTAAATTTTACACAAAATTCAAAATCAAGTGCATATTTGTTTATATTTGGGAATTCTAAATAATTTATGCATAAAAAATTAAAACTTTGGGATGCCATTATGTTAGTAATGGGTTCAATGATCGGAAGTGGAATCTTTATTGTAAGTGCAGACATGATGCGGAATCTGGGTTCTGGTTACTGGCTGATCATTGTATGGGTTATCACAGGAATAATGACGGTAGCTGCGGCAATTAGCTATGGGGAACTTTCTGCATTATTTCCTAAGGCAGGAGGACAGTATACCTATCTTAAAGAGATCTTCGGTAAGAGGATGGGTTTCTTGTATGGATGGGGACTTTTTACGGTAATCCAGACGGGTACTATTGCTGCTGTAGCAATGGCTTTTGGTAAATTTACTGCTTACCTGATTCCAGCTCTTAATGATGCAGAAGCTATTTTTCAAAGTGGAGAATTTAAAATTACATGGATTCAGATATTAGCAATTGCTATTATTGTTCTGCTTACTTATATCAACACTAGAGGTGTAGAGAGTGGTAAGATATTACAGAATATTTTTACAGGATCTAAAATTGTTGCTCTGTTGGGACTAATTGCCGCAGGTTTTATTTTGATAGATGTTTCTCATCTTTCCGAAAACTTCAGCTCTGGTTATGACGCTTTCAGTAATCTTAAAAAGGATCTGAGTGGAAATTTTCTTAAACAAGGCTGGGAGCCTATTGGAGGAATGACTTTGCTAGGAGGTATAGCAGCAGCGATGGTTGGTTCTGTTTTCAGTTCTGTGGCTTGGGAAAGTGTCACCTTTGTATCAGGTGAAATTGAAAACCCAAAGAAGAATGTTGTGAAGTCAATGATTTTCGGAACTTCTGCTGTAATGATTCTTTATATAGCAGTAAATTATGTTTATTTAAATGCTCTCGATCGGGATTCAATTGCTTTTGCAGCAAATGACAGGGTAGCTGTTGCAGCTTCACACAATATATTTGGAAGTGCGGGAACGGTTATTATTGCTTTACTGGTAATGATTTCTACTTTCGGATGTAATAACGGATTAATCTTAGCTGGAGCAAGGGTTTTTCAAACGATGGCTAAGGACGGAATGTTTTTTCAATCAGCAGAAAAAAATAATAAAAATGAGGTTCCCGGAAATGCACTTTGGATGCAGGGAATCTGGGCTTCCATATTGTGTCTGAGTGGACAATATGGAAATTTACTGGATATGATCTCTTTTGTTATTGTTTTATTTTACATGATAACAGTTTTTGGAGTGATTTACCTAAGGTTTAAACAGCCTAACCTTGAGAGGCCTTATAAAACATGGTTATACCCGATTACACCTATCATTTATCTGTTGATAGGAGCTGGTTTCTGTATTTTATTACTGATCTATAAACAACAGTATACATGGCCAGGTTTTGTAATGGTTTTACTCGGACTTCCGGTTTACTACTTTATTAACAGAAATAAAAGAGATAGCAAATAACTTGCTAACCAGGGAATATGGTAATTCCTTTTGCTTTAAAATATTCAATATTCATTTCGAAATAACTTCATTTACGGCTTTCAAACAGGTTTGAAAGCCGTAAATTTTAAGGAATATTTTTATTTCTGTATCATATATTATTTATTGAAAAATGTTTAAATTGGTATTTTGTTTTATGCGAATGAAAAAATAAAGAAAAAGCAAGAAAAGTTGATATATGGACACACCAAATTACAGAATGCCTTTTGTTCCGTCAACATTAATGTCCGAAGGAGGAAGTATAGATACCTGCGACATGGGGGAGAGTATCGCCCATAACATTATGTTGTTGATAACAACTAAAAAAGGAGAAAATAGATATGATGAAAATTACGGAAATGATGTATGGAATCTTGAATTCGATAACGGAGTTACAAGTGCTGTTTGGGAGAATATTTTTATTAAGAGTCTAAAAAGACAGATACAGGAATACGAACCAAGAATTGTTCAGCCACAAGTTGACGCTCATGTGCAAATCGTAGAACATAATTATGACACCAAGGAACATACAGAGATAAAGAAAAAAGTACGAATCGCCATTAATGCCAAAATGGAGGCGACAGGTGACCGATTCAGTTTTTCTACAGAATTATTTCTGAGCCCGATGTCTATTGATTAAATATTTATTGTAATTAAAATTTATGAATTTAGATCAGAATATATATTCTAAAGAATCCGTAAAAGCAAGAATGCTTCAAAATGCAACTAAAGTCTGGGGATTAAAGAGCCCACAATCTTTGGATCCATTTGTGAAATTATTGATAGATGCATTCAGTACTGAGATTTTCAAAGCGAATAATGAGATACAGACCGTAAATGCCCGCATATTAGAAAAGCTGGCAAAATTACTTACGCCATCTATTTATACTCACCCTATTCCTTCTCATTCTATCGCATTTACCCAGCCTTCAGAATCTTCTGAAGTATTGCTGGAACATACAGAGTTTTTCTTCAGAAAGCAGATGACTTCCACTGTAAAATCAGAATCAGATAAACAGGTTAATATTCCTTTCACTCCGATTGGAAATGTAAGGATCAATAAAGTACAGACCTCAATCATGTTTGTAGGGAATACCTGCTACAGTATTGATGAAAGATTGAACAAGATTCCTATTGCTAGATTCCAAGGTAAACCGGAAGATTATCGCAAGGTTACTATTGGTGTAAATGTCTCTAAATATGTAAGTGAGAACTTTCCTAAATACCTTAGTATATTTTGTTCAAACCCGGCTTTTGAACATCTTGATTTTGTATATAAACTTTTACCTTACATAACGGTTACAAGTGATGGAAATCCTTTGTTTATAAGAGAAGGATTATCCTATTTGAAAAATACTCAGGCAGAAGGGTATGAACAAATGTTCCGTGAGCAATCTATCAAAACAAAAACGATAGAAGATATTAAAAGTATTTATCATCATAAATTTATCGAAATAACAGGCTTATCAGATAGTTTGTTTTCGGAACCCGGAAAACTCCCTGAGAATCTGGACTTTCTTGAAGGTAGAGAGGAAATTGAAAAATACCTTGAAGGAAAGCGTTATTTATGGCTGACCTTTGAGTTTCCACCACAGTTTTCTGCTGAAATTTTAGATAATTTTTCATTCGTATTTAATGCTTTTCCAATTTATAACAGAGGGTGGAAAAAAACTGAATATAGTTTGGATATTATGGGAAATAATATTCCGCTGGTAACCGACGAAGGGGAGCATTTTTTATATGTAGACGAAGTTCAGGATGGAGAAGGTAGAAGATATACGGAAATTCCTTTTACACCAGCTGATGATTTAAAGAAAGGTCTTTATACAGTCAGAAAAGGAGGAATGGAACGTTTTACCAATAGAAATGCAGTTGATATGATTGCTAATGTTCTAGAACTGACAAGAGATGAAATTGCAGCATTTTCTTTATTAAACAGGGATAATGTAAAAGGAGTATTGAGTGAAATGTCAGACAAAATGAAGTCTATGGTACAAAAAGTAAATAATGCCAAAAGAAGTATCAAACAAGAACTTAATTATGTGATAATGGAGCCTGTTGAAAAGACAGACCATACGTATGCTTCTTTCTGGATCACACATTGTACTCTTGCTAATCATATGCGTCCTGGAACAGAGCTTTCAAATCAGTTGAAATCACAGTCTTTAGTGCTTCTTACTGAAACTATTGGTGGGGCTGAAGAGCAGAAAGGGACAGACAGCATTCAAGCTTATAAATATGCTCTGACAACTAGAGATAAAATTATATCCCTGGAAGATGTCAAGAACTATTGCAGGATGATTTTAAAAGATGAGGTAAAGGAAGTAAGGGTAAAAAGAGGTACCATGATCAGTAATAAACCAAAAGAAGGTTTTGTACGTACTGTTGAGATTGAAATTATTCCCCAGAACTACTCTTTTTATGGAAGAGCCTATTGGGAAAATATGTCAAATATGCTTCGAAACCAGATTATCTCAAAAGCAATAGACGGAATAGAATATCTCGTGAAAATAAGTAATGAAGATGTTGATTTCTTTGAAAATTAAAATTAAAAATTCCGGACTACCAATAGTTTCCGGAATTTTTGTTTTTAGAAAAGATTGCTATAAAATTTTATCCATAACAATTACTTCTCTACTTTCCAGCAATGGAACGATTTTTTCCAGAACTAAATTTTTGAAATATTCAGAATTACGATGTATTTCTACAGCATCTTTATCTGTATAACCTTCAAATAAGATTAATGTATTTTCATCTTGTTGACTTTGATGAAGATTATAGAACAAATTTCCTTCTTCCTTAGAGCTTTTCTCAGCGACTTCTTTCATGAGATACAATACGGTGTCTAGTTTCCCTTCTTTTACTTGCCATTTGGCGTATATATAAACAGCTTTTTGACTCATTTTCTTGAATTTAATGTTAAAGGTTATTTCTTTTTTGATTCTAAAATTGCAACTATTTTTTCACCAACACCTTTTGCAGAAGCTGGGTTCTGTCCGGTTACAATATTTCCATCAGCAATGCTATTCGCAGACCAGGGTTCTGCAGCGTGAAAAATTGCGCCCTGTTCAGTTAATGCAGTTTGCAGATCAAAAGGAACCTCAGCTCTTGCATAATTATCCTCTTCTTCTGTTGTGAAAGAAGCAATATTTTTACCATTGATCAGATAAGATCCATCGCTTAATTTTACATTCAGTAAAGATACCGGACCATGACATACTGCTCCAACTACTGCGTTACGCTCGTAAGTTTCGGCAATAATTCTTTTAAGTTCTGGAGCTTCGGGCATATCTACCATAGGAGCAAGACCTCCAGGAATAAAAATTGCATCATAGGTATTTACATCTACGGTTGATAATTTTACCGCATTATGCATATCTTCCCAGCCTTTACCCGTTAGGAAGGCTAAATTATCAGGATCATCCGCTAAATTTAAAGCATCAAGATAAGGAGAGTCTCCTGTTAAGCTCGCAAAATCAATTTGATAATCTGCTTTTTTAAATTCTGCATAAGGATGGGCTACTTCAGGTAGGAATGTACCTGTTCTTCTATTGTTAGGTCCGATTGAGTTTGCATTGGATACAATGATTAATACTTTTTGTTTCATGACTTAAAATTTTTCAGATTAATAATATTGTTATTTTTTTCTGATGTAAAATTACCACGGAACTTATCCGAAAATGAAGGAATAAAGTCACAAAAAAAGTGTGATTGAAATCACACTTACATTTTATTACTGTTCACATATAATCTACTCAATGTTTCCCTGCTTACACCCAAATATTCTGCTACATATTTTTTTGGAATTTCAAGGATGAGATCGGGATATAATTTTGAGAACTCTTCATATCGCTGTTGAGGAGTACTTGATAATAGAAGGGTTATTCTTTGTTGCAGAGCGATGTAGCCGTTTGTTAATTTTACCCTAAAGAAATGTTCCATTTTGTGAAATTCTAAAGCAAGTTTTTCTCTTCCTTCTAGAGTGAGACATAAAACCTGGCCATCTTTCAGGCATTCTACGAACATAGTAGCATTTTTTTGTTTGAAAAATCCTACGTAATCTGTCATCCACCAATTTTTTTTAGCAAATTGCAGGATATGCTCCTTACCGTTTTCATCAATGTAAAATACTTTATAGATACCATTCAAAGCTAAAAATTCAAACTTCACTTCGTCAGCTTCATTAACCAAAAATTGATTTTTACGAACATTTTTCAACGTAAAGAAGGTTTGAATACGATCAAATTCCTCATCTGTAAGAGGAATTACTTCTTCAATATGCTCGCGTAATCTGTTCATAGTGGTGAATTAATGAAATGTAAATTTAAATAAAATTGATTAAGTAAAGCGGGTAGGACAGCTTTAATATATTTTCCCGATCAATGTAATTTCATATAACCGTTATCTCATTTAAAATTTAAATTAAAATAAAAACTTTTGATTCATTTACTGCGAATAAACTAACACTTTTTAACACAAAAAATTCCATAAAATTCCGTAATTTTGCACAGCGTGATTTTCAGGTAGGATCACACTGAATTATGAGTAAATCAACAGAATATATAGAAATTTACGGTGCTCGAGAGCATAATTTAAAAAATATAAACGTAAAAATTCCACGCAATGAATTGGTAGTAATTACCGGGCTTTCCGGCAGTGGAAAATCATCATTAGCTTTTGATACTATTTTCGCAGAAGGTCAGCGTCGTTATATTGAAACATTTTCAGCATATGCGCGTCAATTTTTAGGAGGTTTGGAGCGTCCTGATGTCGATAAGATCGAAGGGCTTTCTCCTGTAATTGCAATAGAGCAGAAGACCACTAATAAAAATCCACGTTCCACTGTAGGAACAGTTACTGAGCTTTATGATTATCTGCGTTTACTGTATGCAAGGGTGTCGGATGCTTATTCAATGGCTAGTGGAAAAAGATTGGTAAGCTATACGGAAGATCAGATCCTTGATACAATTAAGGAAAATTATAAAGGTGAAAAGATCATGCTGATGGCTCCTGTTGTTCGCTCGAGAAAAGGACATTACCATGAGCTTTTCGTACAGATGGCAAAAAAAGGCTATGGACAGGCAAGAATTGATGGTGAGCTGCAGGATATCGAATATGATCTAAAGCTCGACCGTTATAAAACCCATGATATCGATATCGTTATTGACCGCTGGATTATTGGTGAAAGTGCCTCCGAAACCAGAATGGAGAAATCCCTGAGAACAGCGATGGAGATGGGGGAAGGAATTATTGGAATTCAAAAACTGGGAAGTACGGATATTGAATATTTCTCAAAGAATCTAATGGATGCGGAAACAGGACATTCATTAGCATTACCGGAACCTAATACCTTTTCATTCAATTCCCCTAAAGGAAGCTGTCCGGATTGCAAAGGATTGGGAACTATTAAAAAGATCAATACAGACTATTTTGTTGATAATCCAAAGTTGTCGATCAATCAGGGAGCTTTATTGCCTTTAGAAGATATTAAATCTAATAAATGGATTTTAGCACAGATCAAGAATATTCTTGAGATCTTCGGTTTGGGTTTAACGACTGCAATGAAGGATATTCCTGAAGAGGCGTTGGAATATATTTATCACGGCTGTCATAAAGAATTTAATAAAGACCTTAAATATGCAGGAATTACCAAGAAAATAAAAATCAATTTTGATGGGTTAATTCCTTTTATGGAAGAAATTATTGATGAGAAAGAATCTTATGAAGGTGTTTTGCTGGAAAGACATTTTACTACTGAAGAGACTTGTCCTGAATGTAACGGAACCCGTTTACAGCCTTCAAGTTTAAGTTTTAAAATTGATGGAAAAAATATTGCTGAGGTCAATGGTTTAAGTTTATCGGATTTGAAAGACTGGCTGCATGATATTAAAGACAAATTCTCAGAAAAAAATAAAATTATTGCGTACGAAATTTTAAAGGAAATTGAAACCAGACTTCAGTTCTTGCTGGATGTAGGATTAGATTATTTAAGTTTAAGCAGGAGTTCCAAAACGCTTTCTGGAGGTGAATCTCAAAGGATCCGCCTGGCAACACAAATTGGTTCGCAACTGGTTAATGTCTTGTATATTCTGGATGAACCAAGTATCGGTCTCCATCAGAGAGACAATGAAAGACTTATCAAATCATTAAAGAATCTTAGAGATATTGGTAATTCTGTTTTGGTTGTAGAGCATGACAAAGATATGATCCTTGAAGCTGATGAGGTATTGGATATCGGGCCAAGAGCTGGAAAATTTGGAGGTGAAATTCTTTGGCAGGGAAAACCGAAAGACCTGTTGAAGGCTGATACTATAACAGCTGATTATATCAATGGAAAAAGAAAAATTGAAATTCCAGAACAAAGGAGAGTAGGAAACGGAAAAAATATTTTATTAAAAGGGGCTACTGGAAATAACCTTAAAAATGTAACTCTTGATATTCCTTTAGGGAAATTAGTGGTTGTAACAGGAATTTCAGGAAGTGGAAAATCTTCCTTGATTAATGGTACCTTATATCCAATCCTTAACAAACATTTTTACAGAGCAGTTCAGGAGCCTTTACCATATAAAAAAATTGAGGGTCTGGAAAATATCGACAAAATAGTAGATGTAGACCAAGCTCCGATCGGAAGAACACCTCGATCAAATCCTGCAACCTATACGGGAATGTTCACTGATATCAGAAATCTTTTCGCTGAATTACCGGAAAGTAAAATTCGTGGTTATAAGCCAGGGAGATTTTCTTTTAATGTAAAAGGTGGAAGATGTGAAACCTGTCAAGGTGGTGGACTGAAGGTAATTGAGATGAACTTCTTACCGGATGTTTATGTTCATTGTGAAACCTGCAACGGAAAACGCTTCAACAGGGAAACCCTTGAAGTTCGTTATAAAGGAAAATCTATTTCTGATGTATTGGATATGACAATTGATGAAGCAGTAGATTTCTTCCAGCCAATTCCTAAAATTTTTAGCAGAGTTAAAACACTGCAAGATGTTGGTTTGGGCTATATCACAATGGGGCAACAGTCAACAACCCTTTCCGGAGGAGAGGCTCAGCGTATTAAACTTGCCACAGAACTGGCGAAGAGACAAACAGGAAATACACTTTACATTCTGGATGAACCTACAACGGGATTACATTTTGAAGACGTTAAAATATTAATGGATGCGATCAACCAACTGGTTGAGCTTGGAAATTCGTTTATTATTATTGAACATAATATGGATGTGATTAAACTGGCTGATCATATTATTGATGTTGGTCCGGAAGGAGGGAAACATGGTGGACAAATTGTTGCTCAGGGAACTCCCGAGGAAATTATCAAGTCTAAGAAAAGTTTGACAGGGAAGTTTTTGAAGAAAGAATTCTAATACCTATACTTCGTATTGAAAAAAGTTAAATGTGTGATTTAAAAGTATTACAATAATGACTAAAAAAGGCTGAACCGATAAAGTTTGGTCTTTTTTTATAATCTAATTTGAAGTTCAATATTAATTTTTCAATTATTTTAAAAATTTAATATACTGTATATCAGTTATTTGTGTTCTAATATTAACTCAATGTTAACTAGATGTGAATTTAATATGAATTATTTTTAATAACTTCGGGTAAGAAATACAAACTAATGTAATTATAATATTTAAAACCATACAGTTATGAAAAATAAAATTCAAATATTTATAGCTTCACTTTTCGTTTTGGGATTTGTTTCAATGAATACTTTTAAAGCACAGACTAACAATACTAATGTAATTCAGGAGATTCAATTGAATAAGAATGATACGTTCAGTGACATAAGAAATGAATTATTAGATAACTTCGATTTTACGAATTACGAATATAAACAAGGAGTTGTAAATTCAGAGGTAAAATTCGATATTACAGAAAATGGAAAGATCGTGAACGTTCACTCTACAGGTGATTGCAAAAATGTAAGTAAAGAAATTGAAAATGTTTTAACTAACCTTAAAATAAATCGCAAAAATTTTAATGAAAATATGATGGCTTATACCTATGTGATGCCAGTAACGGTTGAGATAGATAATAGGTAAAATTCATAAAACATTTATATAGATTTGGCAAATTCTCTATAATTTTTGTTTTTAAGATGCGAATAGTGAAAATTTTCCACAAAAATTTGTAATAAACTAATTGGTTTTTCGTTTTAAATTTAGCCAACTATTAAATTAAAACAATATGAAAAATTTAAAGAAACTTAACAAGCAAGAATTAAAATCAGTGTATGGAGGAGAGCCTAAAAAATACTGTGTATACTGTGAAAGATTAAATAAGACAGTTTGTAGCGAAGTTCCAATCGCTCAGTGTCCTTAAAAAACTTAAGCTGCTAGAAATAGCAGCTTTTTTATTGTTCTAAATCTTCTTCAGCATAAGAAATAAATCCCTCCAAACTATTTTTAAGATCTGTAGCGGTACTGATAGAATTATTAAATGTTATATTGTCAATTTTCCAATGCTTGTCATCTGTATTAATTAAATGTATAGTATCAGTCCATATAATTTGAGGGGATACCTTATCATACTCAAAATCAACAGAAACATTTGCTCTATTAGCAATGATATCAACCGATTTTATTTTGTAAGTCGTATATCCTTCATATAAACTTGAGAAAACTTCCCCTTCTAATATTAAAGGCTTATCCGTTGGATGAGCACTGCTTTTTACTTTTTCAATATCTGCTTTTGAAACACTAATTGCTTTTTTTATTACATCTTCCAGATCAGAAGAAAATAGATCCTTTTGAAGCGGGCGATCATAAAGGGTTTCATTAGAACGACTATACAAAGTGTATAGTTTATTTACTTTTTCTCTGATTTCGGGTTCTGCAGATTCTTTTTTATAATCCTGATGATTTTTACAGCTGAGTAATACTAAGAAAATACTTAGATAGAAGAATAGCGCTTTCATTATTGTGTTTTTTAAGGATATAAGGTCCTGAAATTGAGTATCAAAGTTTGTACCAATTTATAGATGGTCAAAAAGAAGATGATTGAAAATTTACTTCGATATTTTAAGATTTCTTTACTACATTTGAATAGATAAAAAATATCTGTGGATCCTATTCTTAATGTTGTTGTTCGTTCCCTTTGCGTTTACCTTTTCATGGTAATTGCAATCCGTTTATTTGGTAAAAATCAACTTTCTCAGCTTAATGCAGGAGATGTTGTGTTATTACTTCTTATTTCCAATGCAGTACAAAATGCCATGGTGGGACCTGATACATCTCTCCAGGGAGGGCTTATCGCTGCACTTGTGCTTTTCGCAGCTAATTTTATCTTAAAAAGATTAATGTTTGCAAACCCGTCCTTCGAAACTTTTATGGAGGAAGATCCGGTGATTTTAATAAGGGATGGTGAAGTAGATCAAAAAGCGCTTGATAAAGTGAAAATTACTAAGGGAGAATTAGAAGAGGCAATAAGAGAGCATGGTGTGGAAAAGATAGAAAATGTAAAGCTATCCGTTCTTGAAGTTGATGGAAATATAAGTGTTGTCTCAGAAGATGGTCAAACAAAACAAACTCATTATTCAAGAATAAAACGAAAAAATAAAAGAAAATATCTTTAAATAAAATGAACTACGAAATCAGAGAAATGCTTCCCAGTGACGAAGTACGTGTTTTAGAAATATTTCAGCAAGGAATAGATGGCGGAATTGCTACTTTTGAAACCGAGGCTCCCAATAGAGAAGTTTGGAACACAGAATTTTTTAACGACTGCAGATGGATTTTGGAAAATGAAAATAATGAGGTAGTTGGTTGGGCAGCCTTAAAACCAGTAAGTAAAAGAGAATGTTTTAAAGGAGTTGCAGAAGTAAGCATTTATTTTGACGTTAATTACCAGGGAAAGGGTTTAGGGTCAGTATTACTTAAAAAGATGATTTTAGACAGCGAAAGCCATGGTTTCTGGACCTTACAGTCTAATATATTTCCTGAAAATGAAGCATCCATAAAATTCCATCAGAAAAATGGATTCAGAACAGTAGGAATTCGTAAAAAAGTTGGAAAACTAAATGGAGAATGGAAAGATCTTGTTATGCTTGAAAAAAGAAGCGAGACAGTAGGTTTTGACTAAAATTAAGATATTAATATTCTCTTAATATCTTATCTCTGCTATGTGAATTCGATCTTTGGCATCAACCTTGTTTATTTTCATACGAAATTTGAAACAATGAAAATATGAAAGGTTTAATAAAAGTAGTGGGAGTGGTTTCTCTGGGTTTTATGCTGTCTAGCTGTACCGTGCAGGAGCAACACTATCATGGTAGGAGAGGATTGCCACCAGGGCAGGCAAAAAAGGTGTATGGCGGAAGTGCCAGATATTATGCGCCAGGCCAGGTTAAGAAGAGGGTATACTACTATGAATATGATGATAGAGGTCATAACAAACATAGAGGACATAAAAAACATCACAGAGATTAATATCTTATAATAGCCCTGATTTTACGGGGCTTTTTTCGTTGGCAGTTAAAAGCTATATTTTAATTTAACTTTTTGGCACTCGGATTGTTTGTATTAGTTTGAATCATAAAGAATAAAAATATGAAAACCTTAACTAAAATTATCGGAGTATTGGCTTTGGTTGGTGTGTTGGCTTCATGTTTACCTCACCCTCCTGCGCCTCCAAAACCACCGCATCATCCAACAAGATAAAAAGAAACTTATTTTGATTTAAAAATCAAAAAAATGAAAGGCCCTGAAATTTCAGGGCCTTTTTTATTAAAGTCTGGTTTTCTTTGGATTTAAAAAAGTGTTGAAGATCATAACTTCCTGTCCAAATTGTTTCTCTATTCTCTCAGAGATGTTTAAGAGCTCACTCTCAATAAAATCTGTTCGCAATTCATCATTGTCAAATATTAAAAGAAGGTTGTAGTTTTTTCCATCCTCAATATAATCACTGTCTACTTCGGAAAGAATATATTTGCTGACATCCATCAGATTTTCAGTCATTAAAACCAATGTCTCGTCCATATAATTTTCCCATTCTTCCAGATTGTTTTTCGTGCAGTGGAAAGTTATACTTAATACGCTCATATTTTAAGAATTTTTAAGATTTTGTGGATAAATTCTACTACAAAAATCGGTAAAAATTTCGTAAATTAGCCCGTTAATAAAAAACCAAAATAAATAATTTTCAGACTCACAGCTAAAAGTCTGACTGTCATTATAATAAAATTTGTTTATGCAAAAAGAAGGAGAAAGACTAATTCCTATCAACATTGTTGATGAAATGAAGTCATCTTATATCGATTATTCGATGTCAGTTATCGTTTCAAGAGCGTTACCTGACGTAAGAGATGGCTTAAAACCCGTTCATAGAAGAGTACTTTATGGTATGTATGGATTGGGGGTTTTTTCTAATAGAAAATACTTAAAATCTGCGAGAATTGTTGGAGATGTTTTAGGTAAATATCATCCACATGGAGACTCTTCTGTATATGATGCAATGGTTAGAATGGCACAGCCTTGGAGTTTACGATATCCTCAGGTTGATGGTCAGGGTAACTTTGGATCTATGGATGGTGACCCACCGGCGGCAATGCGTTATACTGAAGCCAGACTAAAGAAAATTTCTGATGATATACTTTCAGACTTGGACAAAGAAACTGTTGATTTTCAGAATAATTTTGATGATAGCATGACGGAACCTACCGTGATGCCTACAAAAATTCCAAATCTTTTAGTTAATGGAACTTCTGGTATCGCTGTTGGGATGGCAACGAATATGGCGCCGCATAACTTATCGGAAGCTGTAGATGCAATCACGGCATACATTGATAATAAGGAAATTACCATTGATGAATTGATGCAGCATATCATTGCTCCTGATTTTCCAACAGGTGGGATTATTTATGGGTACGATGGGGTGAGAGATGCGTTCCACACAGGAAGAGGAAGGGTTGTTCTTAGAGCGAAAGTTAATTTCGAAGAAATAGGAAACAGAAATGCTATTATCGTTACTGAAATTCCTTATCAGGTAAATAAAGCAGAAATGATCGCCAGAACAGCTGAACTGGTTAAAGATGAGAAAATTCCCGGAATTTATGAGATAAGAGATGAATCCGACAGAAAAGGTCTTCGTATCGTTTATGAATTAAAGAATGATGCGATTCCTAATGTAGTATTGAACTTATTATATAAATATACTTCACTTCAGACCTCTTTTAGTGTTAATAATATTGCTTTGGTACATGGTAGACCTGAGCAGTTGAACTTAAAAGATATTATCCATCATTTTGTAGAACACAGACATGAGGTGGTTATCAGAAGAACTCAGTATGAGCTTAAGAAAGCTAAGGAAAGAGCACATATCTTAGAGGGCTTCATGAAAGTGATAGGAACTCAGGATTCATTGGATAAAGCTATCTCAATTATCCGTCACAGTGCAAATCCCCAAGCTGCTAAAGAAGGCTTAATTCAGGAGTTTGATCTTTCTGAAATTCAGGCTCAGGCAATTCTTGATCTTCGTTTGGCTCGTTTAACGGGAATGGAACTTGATAAGATCCGCGATGAGTACGATGCTATCATGAAAGAAATTCAGAATTTAGAAGATATTTTAGCAAACGAAAGCAGAAGATTCGAAATTATTAAAGAAGAATTACTTGAAGTAAAAGAGAAATACGGTGACGAAAGAAGAACTGAAATAGATTATTCAGGAGGAGAAATGTCAATTGAAGATATTATTCCGAATGATGCTGTGGTTCTTACTATTTCTCATGCTGGATATATCAAAAGAACTTCTCTTTCGGAATATAAAATTCAAAGTAGAGGTGGTGTAGGAAACAGAGCAGCTACGACAAGAGATGAAGATTTCTTAGAGTATATTGTTTCTGCAACCAATCACCAGTATATGTTATTCTTTACGGAAAAAGGAAAATGTTATTGGTTAAGGGTATTTGAAATTCCTGAAGGTTCTAAAACAGCAAAAGGCAGAGCAGTTCAGAATTTGATCAATATTGAGCCGGATGATAAGATTAAAGCATACATCCGTACTAACGATCTTAAAGATACTGAGTATATAAATCAAATGAGCGTTGTGATGATTACTAAAAATGGTACCATCAAAAAAACGTCTCTCGAAGCATATTCAAGACCAAGAGTAAATGGTATCAATGCTATTGAGATCAGAGATAATGACCAGTTGTTAGGCGCATGGTTAACGAATGGTACTTCACAGATTATGATTGCTACTAAAAATGGTAAATGTATCCGTTTCCCAGAAGAAAAAGTAAGAGAAGTAGGAAGGGGTTCTATTGGGGTTCGTGGTATTACTATGGAGGATAGTGATGAGGTAATTGGTATGATTGTTGTGAACGATGTAGAAAATGAAACCGTTTTAGTAGTTTCTGAAAAAGGATACGGTAAGAGAACTGCCGTTGAAGATTATAGAATTACCAACAGAGGTGGAAAAGGAGTTATCACGCTGAATATTACTGAAAAAACCGGAAATCTTATCGCAATTCAGAACGTAACAGATGAAGATGGATTAATGATTATCAATAAATCTGGTGTTGCAATCCGTATGAATATGGATGAAATGAGAGTAATGGGTAGAAATACTCAGGGAGTGAGAATGATCAATCTTAAGAAAAATGATGAAATTGCAGCAATTGCAAAAGTAGCTATGGATAAAGATGTAGAGGAAGAATTAGAGGAAAATTTAGAAGGAGCGGAAACTACGCAAGATAGCGGTACAGAAGCAAATGTAACACCACAATTAGAGAATAATTCAGAAAATGATAAACCAGCAGAAGACGCTGAAAATTCTGATTCTGAAGAATAAATGTAAATAAAATAAATTCTGATTATGAAAAAGCTAATTTTAAGTATAGCGATTATTTCTTCAGCTTTTGTTTTCGGACAGAAGAAGGATACAAATGCTCAGCTACAAGAAGCTAATAAAGCAGCTATGGATGCATATAATGCGAAAAACTATGCTGTTGCGGCTCCAAAGTTTTTAGAAGTATATAATTTGTTGAAAACCAGTGGCCAGGATGATAAAGTGTATATGTATTATGCAGGTCTTAATTATGCTTTAGCTAACAACGTAGACGAAGCTATTAAAATATATACTGAGTTAATTAATTCAGGATATACTGGAGTTCAGACTAACTATACTGCAAAGGAAAAAAAGACAGGCCAGGTTGCTACTTATGATAAAGGAACTTGGGATATGCTGAAAAAGTCTGCAGATTATTCTGACTTTAAAACTGAGCAAACACCAAGTGTTGAACCTGATTTGTATGAAACTTTATCTACTTTGCTATTAAATGCTAAGAAGAACGATGAAGCTGTTGCAGTTATTGAAAAAGGATTAGCTAAATTTCCTAATAATGCAAAGTTGAAGGATTTCCAAAGTACTGCTTACTATCAGTCAGGAAATACAGATAAATTTGTTGCTACTTTAAAAGAGCAATTAGCAAAAAATCCTAATGATGCTACCAATTGGTATAATTTAGGAGTAATGCAGTCTAAAAATCCTGCAAGTGCAGCTGATGCTGAAGCTTCTTTTAAGAAAGCAATAGAATTGAAACCTGACTTTGCTAATGCTTATCAGAATTTAATTTATTCCGTAATTGGAGAAGATGAAAAAGCGGTAAGTGAAATCAATACACTTAGGAAAACTAAGCCGGATGATGCTACTAAATTAATTGAAGCAAGAAAAGAAAGGTTTAACAAAGCTTTGCCTTTTGCAGAGAGTTGGTATAAAGCTCTTCCTAATGACGTAAATGCTGTTACAATGCTAAAAGAGATTTATAGCATTACTAAAAATCAGGCTAAAATGGCTGAAATGAAAGCTAAAGAAGCTGAACTTCAGGGAAAACCTAAATAGTATTCTTTTAAAAGAATTTATAGATAATAAAAACCGAAACAATTTTGTTTCGGTTTTTTATTTTTTTGATATGAAATTAAGAGATAAAATTCCAGTATTTTTTTACATGATAATCCTTATTTTTGAACGTTAAAATTCTTTGCAATTCCGTATCTTTGGGAAAATTTTTACAAAATGATTGAGTGGAAAACCGTCAAAGAATACGAAGATATTACCTATAAAAAATGTAATGGTGTTGCGAGAATTGCTTTTAACAGACCAGAAGTTCGTAATGCTTTCAGACCTAAAACTACCTCAGAATTGTACGATGCTTTTTATGATGCTTATGAAGACTCTTCTATAGGCGTTGTTTTACTTTCCGGAGAAGGTCCAAGTCCTAAAGATGGCGGATGGGCTTTCTGCAGTGGAGGTGATCAAAAAGCAAGAGGACATCAGGGATATGTTGGTGAGGATGGAAGACATCGTCTGAATATTTTAGAAGTTCAGCGTTTGATCCGTTTTATGCCTAAGGTGGTTATTGCTGTCGTTCCAGGATGGGCGGTAGGTGGTGGACATTCACTTCATGTGGTTTGCGATCTTACTTTAGCAAGTAAAGAACATGCTATTTTTAAGCAGACTGATGCTGATGTTACAAGTTTTGATGGTGGATACGGTTCTGCATACTTAGCAAAAATGGTGGGTCAGAAAAAAGCTCGGGAAATCTTCTTTTTAGGAAGAAACTATTCAGCTCAGGAAGCATTGGAAATGGGAATGGTTAATGCTGTAATTCCTCACGCTGAACTAGAAGATACAGCTTACGAATGGGCGCAGGAAATTTTAGCAAAATCTCCGACTTCAATCAGAATGCTGAAATTTGCAATGAACTTAACTGACGACGGAATGGTAGGGCAGCAGGTTTTTGCAGGAGAAGCAACTCGTTTGGCCTATATGACTGAAGAAGCTCAGGAAGGTAGAAATGCATTCCTGGAAAAGAGAAAGCCGGACTTCGGAGAAAATCAATGGATATCTTAAATAAGATATTAGAGGTTAGATGTCGGATATTACAAGAAAAATGTTTATAAAATCTAACTTCTAACTTCTGATTTCTAACATTTATATAAAATGAAAGACTGGATAAAAGCCGCAAGGCTAAGAACTTTACCGCTTTCTTTGAGCGGAATTATTATGGGGAGCTTCATCGCTAAGTGGAAATTATATGGTGCTGGTGGAACTTGGGACTGGAAGATTTTTGCACTGGCTCTTTTAGTGACTTTACTGTATCAGGTTTTATCAAACTATGCCAATGATTATGGTGATGGAGTAAAAGGAACGGATGCTAAAAGAATTAACGAGGCAGAATCAAGAGCCGTAGCTTCAGGAAGAATTACAGCTCAGCAAATGAAGAATGCTGTGATCTTACTTTCAATACTATCTTTTATAGCTACAGTAGTCTTATTGTATGTTGCTTTTATTCCTAAATATATGAATGAATTCTACATTTTCATAGGATTAGGAGTAGCAAGTATTTTAGCAGCTATTGGATATACAGTTGGAAAAAAACCTTATGGATATATGGGATTGGGAGACCTTTTTGTATTTATCTTTTTTGGTTTGGTTTCAGTTTGTGGGAGTTATTTTCTTTTCACTAAAACTTTCAGCTGGGATATTTTATTGCCAGGAACAGCAGTTGGATTGATGAGTATGGCTGTTTTGAACCTAAATAATATGAGAGACATTGAAAGTGACAGACTATCGGGCAAACACAGTTTTGCTTTGAGATTAGGCTTTAAAAATGCAATGATCTATGAAATGATTCTGTTGCAGCTTCCTCTTATTTTGATTCTTGTCTTTTTAGGGATAAATGGTTTTATAGAATCAAAAAATTACTATGTTTTCATTGTGATGATCCTATTGATCCCATTTGCTAAGCTGAGAAGAAAAATAATGTCTGTAAAAGAACCTAAAGAATTGGATCAGTATTTGAAACAGGTCGGAATTCTTACTTTTACTATGGCTGTTCTTACAGCAATTGGACTCAATTTCTTTAACTAAATAAAATTTCATTATGAGTAATTCTCCTATCTACGTTGAAGCTCAAATGCTTATCAGAAAGCCTATTCAAGAGGTATTCGAAGCATTTGTTAATCCTGAGATCACGACCCAGTTTTGGTTTACAAAATCGACTGGAAAGTTAGAAAAAGGTAAGACGGTTACCTGGGAATGGGAAATGTATGGGGTGAAAAATAATGTTACCGTTCTTGAAATAATTCATAATCATCTGATAAAAACAGAGTGGGGTGATCCTGCAAGTAAGGTGGATTATGAATTCAAAGAAATGGAAAAAGGAACCTTTGTGGTGATTAAAAGCTATGGATTCACTCAGACTGGAGAAGATCTTTTAAAAACCGTTAATGATAATACTGGCGGTTTTACCACTGTCTTGGATGGCTGTAAGGCGTATCTGGAACATGGAATTAATTTAAGATTGATCGAAGATAAGTTTCCACAGAAATAAGGTTTCATCATCTTAATAAAATCTCCCACAGAGAAATATTAGCATTCTATTGCTTTTAAAAAACTAAATACACAAATACTTTCACAAATTTCACAATATTTTTGCTGTGATTAGTGACGAGATATTAATGCTATTTGTGTTTAAAAATAATTAAAAAAATAAATTAAAAATGAAAATACAATATTTAGGGCAAAATTGTTTTTTGTTCACTTACAAAGATAAAACGATTTTAAGTGATCCGTTTTATAACTACAAAAAAGCTGAATCGGGGTTTGATATTTCAGCACAAAAAATAGATTACATTTTATTAACTCATGCTCATGGTGATCATATTGCTGATGTAGCAGAAGTTTTAGAGTATCACCCGGATGCTACTATAATTGGAGTACCTGAAGTTTGTGGTTATTTTAAGATGGCCAAAAATAAAGATGATGTGAACTTAGGAGGATCGGCAAAAATCGACGATCTTAAAATTTCCATGGTTCCGGCTCATCATACGAGTTCTTTCCCAGATGGAAGCTACGGAGGTGTTCCTGTGGGCTATATTTTCAGATTACCTGAAGGTAAGAATCTTTATTTGGCAGGGGATACCGGAGTAATGGCCGATATGGAATTATTCCCAAGATTATACGGAAATATTGATTTATCTATTTTACCTATCGGAAGTCATTATACAATGTGTCCAAGAAAAGCAGCTTTTGCAGCAGCAGAATTATTGAAAACGCCTAAAGTTATTGGATGTCATTTTGATACTTTCCCTGCTATTGAAATTAATCATGAAAGTGCTTTAAAGCATTTCGCTGATAAAAATGTTGAACTTGTTTTACCGAAATTGGGAGAGAAGTTTGAATTTTAAACTAAGGGAAATAAAAAATGGCAAGCTATCTACATCACACCGCTACGACCAATTACCTTTGCTGTGTTCCCACCCTGGAGGATTCTCAGGAGCTGGTTGTGTAGGACTTGCCGGTGCAAAGATAGGAATTAATTATAAATTTGAAAATAATATTACAGAAAAATGTACGAAAAAATGCTTTACCTAAGCTAAATTGCTGAAATTTAGAGCAATAATTTTTCTGAAATTTTTCTAAAAATAAGAATATGACGAAAAGTCCATCCACCATAGGAATTATACTGTTTATCGCTACAATGATTGTTTTTTTTATAGCGTATTACTTTTTTTCAGGAATCCATTATTTTGATACTTCTCTCAAAATCAATGCTTTCGTACTGCCTATTATTTATGCTGCTGCAGCATTCTGGTCAGTAAAATCTCATTGGAATAACCATAAAATGGGTTTCAGAGAAGCTTTCAAAAGATCTTTCGTTCCAATGTTCATTGGCGGAATTCTTTCAATATTTAGTATTTATGCATTTTTAAATTTTGTAGATACAGATGCAAAAAAGCTATTAAATTATCAATATGTTGAAAGACAAAAATCAGAACTTGATTCAGAATACAAGTCTGCAAGAAAGATTTTAAAACATCAAAAAGATATCGACGAACTCGATCAGAAATATAAAGAGAGAATTCAAAGCTTTTCTCCACAAGCTGTTAAAGGAAAAGATATGCTTACGGCAAGTCATTTTTCAGGATATTTTGCAGCAATTCTTATATTTTACGTAGTTTTGTCACTGTTTTTTGGAGCGTTTTTCAGAACAAAAACAATTCACCAATAATTTTATAAAAGTTAAATGAATTTATCTATAATTATTCCGCTGCTTAATGAAGAAGACTCTTTGGAAGAGCTTTTCTCAAGGATTGATACTGTTTGTAAAACAAGCAATTTATCCTATGAGATTTGGTTTGTAGATGATGGAAGCACGGATTTGTCATGGAGTATTATCGAAAATCTGAAGGTTCAAAATCCACAGATTCACGGGATAAAATTTTCCAGAAATTACGGAAAATCTCAGGCATTGCATGCTGCTTTTGAAAGAGCACATGGTGATGTAATTATCACAATGGATGCTGATTTACAGGATTTTCCAGAAGAAATCCCTGATCTGTACAAAATGGTAATTGAAGACAATTACGATATTGTTTCAGGTTGGAAGAAGAAACGTTTTGATAATGTAATGACTAAAAATGTTCCTTCAAAGCTTTTCAATGCAGCGGCAAGAAAAGTATCAGGAGTTGAACTTCATGATTTCAACTGTGGTTTGAAAGCATATAAAAAACAGGTTGTAAAATCTATAGATGTATATGGAGATATGCACCGTTATATTCCTGTTTTAGCTGCTAATGCAGGATTCAGAAGGATTACTGAAAAAGAAGTTCGTCATCAGGCCAGACCTTATGGAACTTCAAAATTTGGAACTGAAAGATTTATTCGTGGTTTTCTTGATTTGGTAACACTTTGGTTTGTAAGTCGTTTTGGAGGCAGACCTATGCACTTTTTTGGAGCAGTAGGAACGATTATGTTTATTTTTGGATTTCTTTCTGCATTTTGGTTGGGAGTTTCAAAGCTAATTGATGTATCAAGAGGAATTTATGGGCATCTTATTACCAATAATCCGTGGTTTTTTATTGCTTTGACAATGATGATCATGGGAACGCTTCTGTTTATTGCTGGGTTCTTAGGTGAAATGATCATAAGAACAAATAGAGAACATAAAAATTATAATATTGATGAAGTAATCTGATATGGAGAATAATCTGCCAAAAATATATTCCAAAAAAGCCATTTTAGGTTTTTCTATTTTAATGTCGACTCTTTTCGGAGGTATTTTATTGTATCAGAATTTAATTGATATAAAGAAGAAAAAAGAGGCTTATATGGTATTGGGAATTTCAATTTTGATAACTATTGTAACGATTATCATTGTAAATATTCCGGAAGAGCCGAAAAGCTCACTTGCCTATGTTTGCGGAATTGCTGGCGGAAGCTTACTTTCATATTATTTCGTTCCGACCTATTTCCCGGATGAAGAGCAGTTTCCTAAAAAAAAGATATGGAAACCTTTAATCATTGCGGTTATCATAACGGCAGCTTTTGTAGGTCTGATCATTTATGCAGGATCGCTTGAAAATACTTAAAATAATGTGATGTTTTTTCATGAGTAAAAAGAGTTGTTTGAACTGCGGTTATAGAATTTCCGATGAGTTTTGTGCTCATTGCGGACAGAGGGCCGACACTGCAAGAATAACTCCGCATTCTCTTATTAAAAGCGATATTTTAGGATCAGTTTGGCATGTAGAAGCAAGGTTTTTCCGAACATTAAAACATATTTTATTTAGTCCTGGAAAAATGGCAATGGATTATATTTCAGGTAAAAGAGTTAAATACTATAATTTATTTTCTCTATTACTTATTTTATTTGGTTTCAATGTTTTAGCCCTGCATTTTTATTTGGATCTGAACCCTAAGGAAATTCCCAAAGAAAGCTCAGATATTGTTGATTTTTTCTCAAAATACTCTAAAACAATTTTGTTTGCTTTGATCCCGATTCTGGCTTTGAATGGATGGGTTATTTTTAAACGAATTAAGCTGAATATTGCAGAACATGTGATTATTGCATCCGTCAGTCTTTCAGGAATTCTGGTATTATTGTTATTAGATGATGCCATTAGCATTATCGGAGTTTATGAGCCATTGTCAAAAATCATTAATATCTTAGATAAAATTTTAGTTAGTGGCTTGGCTTTATTTCCTGGTTTTACTTATTTTAATGCTTTTAAAGATTCATACTCAAAATTAGGCTTACTATGGAGGTTATTAGTTTTTTATATCTTACTAATAATTGGATGTTTTGCAATAATTATACTTTTATATAACATATTTTAAAATAAAAATGAAAAATATATTCTATGTAGCTGCTGTCTTTGCCTTAGTTTCCTGCGGAAAAATTTCTCCAAAAGGAAATATTGAAAAGAAAGATATTGATGTTTCAGAATTTGTGAATCTTGATATGCAAGGAAAGTTTCGTGTGTTTTATGCAAGAGGACCAAAAAACTTTATTGAAATAGAAACATATCCCAATGTTGCCAATAATTTAGATGTTGATGTAAAAGATAAAACCCTTTCAATCAAGGAAAAAAGAGGTACAAAGGGGGTTGATTTTTATAATGTAACCATTTATTCTAAATATAATCTTGAAAAAGTATCGGTCTCCGATTCTGTAGAAATGAATATTTCAAGCGAAATAAAAACAGATAACTTTAAGCTTAATTTAAAGAATAACGCTACATTTATGGGTTCAGTGAATACAAGAAGAGCAGAAGTGGAGATGCTGAACAAAAGTAGGGCTAATTTTTTAGGGGAAACTAAAAATGCAGTGATAAAGATCTCTGATACTGCAAGTTTGATTGCTCCATATTGGAAAATTACAAACTTGAATATTGATTCTAAAAATGGAAATTATGCAGAGGTTAATGTAAAAGATTCTCTAAAGGGACATATTCAGAATACTGCGAAGTTTTTGTATTATAACGATCCGATCCGTGCTTTTAAAATTGATAAAACAACAAGGGTAGAGAATAAGAAATTGGATTAAAAAGTTTATTGTCATTCAGAACACAAACTACAGGTCCAGGAACGTAGTTCAGAAATCTTTAAAAATAACCATAGAGATTTCTCGTTTCTCAAAATGACAATTTATAAAAAATAATTAGACACAAATTTAAAAGAACAAAGTACAAATATGACAACATTAGAAAAAGCGAAACTTTGGTTAAGTGATACGTTTGATCAGGAAACGAGAGATGCTGTACAATTATTGATTGATGGTAATTCCCCTGATCTGGAAGATTCTTTTTATAGAGAACTGGAATTCGGAACCGGAGGAATGAGAGGAATTATGGGTGTTGGAACAAATCGTTTAAATAAGTATACGTTAGGTCAAGCAACACAAGGACTTGCGAATTATATGTTAAAGCAATTTCCAAATGAAGAAATTAAGGTTGCTATAGCTTATGATGTACGGCATAACTCTAAGGAATTTGGAAAGTTGGTAGCTGATGTTCTAACGGCTAACGGGATTAAAGTATTACTTTTTAAAGATCACAGACCTACTCCCGAATTGTCTTTTACCGTTCGTGATAAAAAATGTAACGGTGGTATTGTTTTAACCGCTTCACACAACCCACCGGAATATAACGGATATAAAGTATATTGGAATGATGGAGCACAGATTGTTCCACCTCATGATGAAGCGATTATTAATGAAGTTTATTCTGTAAAATTCAATGAAATTAACTTCAATGGGAATGATGATCTTATAGAATGGATCGGAGAAGAACAGGATGATGTTTATATTGATGCCTGTATTGAAAACTCTACCTATCAGAATGTTGGAAAAGAGAACCTTAATATTGTTTTCACTTCCATTCATGGAACTACGTATACAACAGTTCCAAAAGCTCTGGAAAAGGCCGGATTCAAAAAAATTGACCTTGTAAAGGAACAAATGATTCCTAGTGGGAATTTTACTACTGTAGAATCTCCAAACCCTGAAGAGCCGGCAGCATTGGAAATGGCAATGGATTTAGCGAAAATTACAAATGCTGATATTGTGATCGGAACAGATCCGGATGGTGATCGATTGGGGATTGCGGTAAGAAATCTCGATGGTGAAATGCAACTGCTGAATGGAAACCAAACCAATACAATTCTTACCTATTATATCCTTAATGAGTGGAGAAAGCTTGGAAAAATTACAGGAAAAGAGTTTATCGGTTCAACAATTGTTACTTCAGATATTTTCTTTGATATTGCTCAAAAGTTTGGTGTTGCCTGCAAAGCTGGTCTTACTGGATTTAAATGGATCGGAAAAATGATTCGTGAGGCTGAAGGAAAAGAAAAGTTTGTTTGTGGTGGAGAAGAAAGTTTTGGTTTTATGACAGGAGACTTTGTTCGTGATAAAGATTCTTGTGGAAGTATTCTTGTTGCTTGTGAGATTGCTGCCTGGTGTAAAGCAAACGGCAGAACGATGTATCAATATATGATTGAGATCTATCAGGAAACCGGAATGTATTATGAGGGATTGGTAAACCTTGTAAGAAAGGGACGAGACGGAGCTGAAGAAATTCAGAATATGATGAAAAATTTCCGTGAAAATCCACCTAAACAAATAGCTGGTTCTCTAGTGGAAGAAGTAAAAGATTTTAAGGAACAAACCAATTTTATTGTTTCTAAAAATGAGAAACAGGTAATGAATGATATTCCAAAATCAAATGTATTGATCTATTATACACAGGATGGAACTAAAGTTTGTGTAAGACCTTCAGGGACTGAACCAAAAATTAAATTCTATATTTCTGTAAAAGATAGTATTACTTCTGAGGCTGATTTTAGAGATAAATTAAAATCTTTGGATGAGAAAATCAATCAGGTAAAAACAGACTTACAGTTAACATAAATAAGAGCGGGCTTGGTGTTTAGAAATAGAGTTTAATGGAAAATTCCTAAAATCTAATTTCTAATCTTTAATCCCTGAAAACTTAAAATAATTCTAAATTTTAAATAAAGTGAAAGTTTCAAAATTAGCGGCGAACCTGATTGGTTCTGAAATTGTAAAAATTGGTAATGAAGTAAATGATTTAAAAGCAAAAGGAGCGGAGATAGCCAATCTTACTATTGGTGATCTGAATTCTAATATTTATCCGATACCTGCAAAGTTGAAGGAAGAGATTCAGAAAGCTTATCAGAATAATCTGACAAACTATCCGCCAGCAAATGGGCTTTTATCTTTAAGAAATGAGGTTTCTAAAGATCTTAAAACAAGATGGAACCTTGATTATTCTGCAAATGATATTTTGATCACTGCGGGTTCAAGACCATTGATCTATGCTGTGTATAAAACAATTGTAGATGAAGGTGATAAAATCATTTATCCAATTCCTTCATGGAACAATAACCATTATGCATACCTTACATCAGCTGATGCCATTGAAGTAAAAACGACACCTGAAAATAACTTTTTACCTACTGCCGCTGATATTAAACCTCACTTAGGTGGTGCTGTTTTGTTAGCACTTTGTTCACCATTGAATCCAACAGGAACAATGTTTACAAAGGATCAGCTTTCAGAAATCTGTGAATTGATCATTGAAGAAAACAAGAAGAGAGGTGAAGATGAGAAGCCGTTGTACTTAATGTATGACCAGATCTATTCCAACCTTACTTTTGATGCAAAGCATTATGATCCTGTTTCTTTATTTCCTGAGATGAAAGAATACACCATATACATTGATGGTATTTCAAAATGTTTGGCTGCTACGGGAGTTCGTGTAGGATGGGGATTCGGACCAGCTCATATCATTGATAAAATGAAAGCACTGCTTACTCACGTAGGAGCTTGGGCACCAAAACCGGAGCAGGAAGCAACAGCTAAATTTTATCAGAATACTGAAGATGTAAATACTTTCGTTGACGATTTTAAAGCTAAGTTGGAAGAGAGTCTAAAAGTGCTTCACAAAGGAATTCAGGATCTGAAAGGAAAAGGATTGGCAGTAGAAAGTATCGAACCAATGGGGGCTCTTTACCTTACTATTAAATTAGATTATATCGGAAAAACAAAACCAGACGGAACTGTTATCGAAAATTCATCTGATCTTGGATTTTACCTGATCAATGAAGCTGGAGTGGCATTAGTTCCATTCTCTGCCTTCGGTGAAGAAAAATCTGAACCTTGGTTCCGTGCTTCTGTAGGTGGATTAGCTGTAAATGAAATTGAAGTAATGATGCCAAAACTTGAACAGGCATTAAACAATTTGAAATAAAATACATACCCGCAATTAACTAAATTTTATTCTTTCGAACTTTATTTCCCGCCATAAGTTCTTTTGAATATGAGGTAAATAGTTAATTGCGGGTATTAATATACACACATGATGAAAAGAATTAGATTGATATTGTTACCGATATCTGTCATGGTATGGTCTCAAAAGAGCGATAGTACAATTATCGTAAACCCTCCAAAGTCCCAAAATTATACACTAAAAGATGGCTCTGTTAGAACCTATTCTAAACCAAAGCTTTTTGAATTTATTACAAGAGTTCCCAAAGATTTTATTGAGACAAATAAAGATTTTGTTGCAAAAGATCATGCCTATTATCTAGGTGGTGCAGTGGCAAGTACTTTAGTACTATTACCTTTTGATCAGAAACTTATAGATAACTCAAGAGAGCTGGGTGATAAATGGGGAATGAGTGCTGACAATAATTACAGTAAAGTTGGTGGATTAATAAAAATTCCAAAAGATATTGGAGCAGGCCTGTATTTAATTGGTAATGGGTCTACAGTTGTACTGTTAGGGATCGGTTTTGCTGCTTATGGATTAATAAAAGATGATTATAGAGCTCAGGCTACAGCAAGTGGATTAATGGAAAGTTTAATACTTTCAGGTGTTTTTTCTCAAACCATAAAAAGAATGACGGGAAGAGAAAGTCCATTTATAGCAATTGAAAATGGTAACTCTGGGGGACATTGGACTCCGTTTCCTGGTTTTTCTGCATTTTCAAGTAATACTTCGCGTTATGATGCGATGCCCTCAGGGCATTTAACTACGTTTATGTCGGCATTAACGGTTATAGCGGATAATTATCCTGATGTAAAATGGATAAAGCCTGTAGGCTATACATTAGCCGGAGCATTGGCCTTTCAAATGATGCAGAGCCAGGTTCATTGGGCATCTGACTATCCTTTAGCTTTGTTGATGGGATATTTTATAGGAAAAACCATTTCCAAAAACAGATATACCGTTTCAGGATTTAATGCAGGAACGGTACACTATAAAGTTAACTTTACCGCTTCTCATAATTTTGGTTACAATATGGTTGGTATTAACTTATCTTTTTAAAATGAAAAGCATATTTTGCCTATATTTAAAGAAAATTTTAAACAATTAGATTCATTCAATGAAGATCATAGCCGTTATTCCCGCTCGTTACGAAGCGAGCCGTTTTCCAGGAAAATTAATGCAGATTTTAGGAGAAAAAACAGTGATCACAACTACTTATCAGAATGTTGTAGAAACTGGTTTATTTGATGAAGTTTTTGTAGCCAGTGATTCTGAGATTATCTATAATGAAATTGTAAATAATGGTGGGAAAGCTGTGATGACAGGACAGCATGAAACGGGGAGTGACCGTATTGCAGAAGCTGTTCAGAACATAGATTGTGACATTGTTATTAATGTACAAGGAGATGAACCTTTTTTAAAAACTGAACCCCTCAAACAATTGATCGAAGTTTTTAAACAAGATGATAATCAGGAGATCTCATTAGCTTCATTAAAAATAAAACTGACTGAAAAAGAAGAAATAGAAAACCCTAATAATGTAAAAGTGATCACAGATAACAGTGGATTCGCTTTGTATTTTAGCCGTTCTATTATCCCTTATCACAGGGAAACTTCTTATGATGTTGATTATTTTAAACATATCGGAGTCTATGCTTTTAGAAAACATGCTCTATTGCAATTCTCTAAATTGGAAATGAAACCTTTAGAAATTTCAGAAAAAATAGAATGCATTCGTTATCTGGAATACGGAATGAAGATCAAATTAATAGAAACCAACTTTATCGGTGTGGGAATTGATACTCCTGAAGATTTAGAAAAAGCAAGGAAGCTAATAGGTTAGCTTTTAAATCTGTAAAATCCCCGGAATAAAGATGGTTTTACTTTTTTGCAAATTCATCTTTACCTTTCATAAAAACCTTATATTTGAACTATAAATTGAATTAATGAAGAAATTACTTTTAGTATTCGTACTGATTTATTCGCAACTCTCTTTTGCACAGACCGCAAAGGAAATTATAGATAAAAATATAGAATTATCAGGCGGATTAACGAATTGGAAGCTATTAAATTCAGTATTACTTCAGGGTAAAGTAATTTTAGGAATTAAGGATGAATACCCGATAAAAATTTACCAGCAACGTCCGAATCTTACTAAGACAGTTCTTACGATCAATAATAAAGAAACGGCGATTGAAGGTTATGATGGAAATAAAGGATATGCCATGAATTATGCAACAAATAAAGTTCAGGAATACCCGAATTATGTTCCTGAAAGCTTTGATAATGACTTTATAGATTGGGAGAATAAAGGATTTGATGCAAAATATTTAGGAAAAGAAAAAGTAGGAGATATTTACTGTCATAAGGTAGAACTAACGAAAAATGTAAACAAAAATTTATATTACTTCGATACCAATACTTATATGCTCTTAAAAGAAATAAAGAAAGAAGAAACTTTAAACTATTCGGAGTATAAAAAAGTTGGAAATCTGGTTATGCCATTCAGAATAGAGTCATCAAGTTCTAAAAAAGACGGTGATTTTGTGATGCAAATTAATAAGATCGATATTAACAAAGTGTTTCCGGCAAATATTTTTAAATTTTAATTCGATTTAAGCTACTTTTCATCAACTGAACCGTAATAGAAAAGTAAATAATGCACAAAGATTTATTGCTGCTAGGCATGTAAATAGTAAAAGCCTCGGATCAAATCTGAGGCTTTTATTTATATAGTGTTTTTTGATAAAAACATCTATTATATTTCTACTTTTAGACGATTACTTAGGAAATTTTTCATTCCAATTATCTGGCTTCTCATTATTAGCTTTGGGTTTCTCATCCCATCCCTCTGGTCTAACATCCTTAGGTTTAGGTGGAGGAGTAATTGATGTATCAGAAGCAGGAGTATCATCCTTAACCTTATCAGAAGTTTCTCGGGCTTTACCCATAGCACCTGCGGCTGGATCAACTACTGACGAAGGATCATTCATTGATTTCTCTACACTATCACTAGATTGTTTAATATCAGAAGTCACCGATTTTATGAAATTGAATACAATATTGGATTGTGGGGATGTTTCTCTCACAATTTTCGGATCTTGTCGAACCGGTTCTTCGGGTTTAAATGGATCGTGAGGAGGAGTACTGATTGATTCATTTTCTTCTTTTGGTATGAATCCAAAAAGTTCCCCTTCTGCTTTGCTTCCTCCGGCAGATATACTGCGGGAAAAATTGAATATATCTTGAAATGTCATATTTGTTGTTTTTTTATAAGTTATATTGATTTTACAAATTATGTGGACGCTCTGTTCCAAATTTTTGACTACCATCTCTACTAAGTGCCTTGGTATCGAAAATAGTATGATTTACATCCAGAGCTGATACTGTTTCTGCTATTCCCTTTGGTCTGTATAGTTTATTTTTCTCTACAAGCTCTAAAAAAGATATACTAACAGGAATTACTTTAGCTGGAGGAGCTGAAGCTGGAAGTGGCCCGTCTGCATTCACAATAGGAAGAACTAATTCATCATAATTCAATGCAATGAATCCATCAAACGTAATGGGTATTTCGTAAGTAAATTGCTTCACCTGACGCCTTTGTGTTGCCGAGGTTTCAACTCGAGAGTTGGCTGGGATGCTTCCTGAAACATTAGAATCTGATTTCCATGATGTTGTTAATGTACCAGAAATCGTACCCGTCAAAGAAAGCCCAAGTTCTGCAGCTAGCTCTCCACGACCAATAGCAGTACCAGTCCCTGTGAAGCTTAGCCTGTTTGAATTGGTGAAAGTAAAATTAGTTGTTTTAGTACTTGCTGATTGATTTGCGGCAGAAGATACAGTTTGGACACCTATATTGTCTTTATGATTATGTATGTGCTTGGTTTGCGTGATGGTATTGCTATCATATTTTGCTAAACTATTAGACAAACTCTCTGTCAAAATCGTCTCTATAGTTTTCGATATTTGTCCTTGCAATTCCCCAGCAACTTTTCCGTCAAAAGTAGTAGTTCCTGTACTTGACAAAGCCCAATTGATTGTATTCCCTACAGTAAATTCAATAGTATCAGAAAATTGACGGATTTCAGACGATCTATTTTCATAGGTTCTGGTAGATATTACATCAGCAACAGGTTGAATGATATTTGATCTTTCTTCAAACAAGGGAGCTCCAATTTCAAAAAAAGCCATCCATCCTCTTTTTGCAGCATTTGGATCAGGGAAAACACCAAATTTTTTATCGTTTATAGATACTCCTACTGGCCATAACGGGATTTGTCGTCTATTACTATCCAGAATAGGTTTTCCACTTTCATCTACTTGGGGTCTCATTAATCCAGGTATTTTTTTAGTCAAAAAATCCTGAAGAAATTCATCTGTTATTCCTATTTCTTCCATGTTTTTAACTGTAAGGATGCGACGTTTCGCAGGGTCAACAGTGTAAGTTTTTATCTGTGCCATATTTAAAAATTTTAATTAAATGATGTTATTTTACTAATTCCTTGACAAAGCAAGAAATTAATTGTTAAGGGTTTGTTTTTTGCCGTATATTATCGACATAGAGTTCTTGAAATCAATATTTTCGTATTTATTCTGTACTGCGCACATACAAAATATAATATTAATCTATTGACTGGTCTTTAATAAAAATAACGATCTAGGATTCCCAAAATGAGCTGAGATCCCCATTTCGTTTTTTTTTTTATTCTCATTGCTTGAAACGTTATCCATTGTACGACACAAAACAAGAGAAGTACGTGCAGCTAAATAAATAATTTTTTCATAAATGTTTTTTTTATTGGTTTTAAGTTGCCAATCTATGATTAAAAATTATTGTATGTGCAATAATTTGGGCTCAAAATTATTTTTTCTAATTATTTAAAATGAATGTATTGTTTTGATTATAAGTGATTTATATTATTTTTATTAATAATATATCACCTGTTTGGGATTTTAAAATAAAATTTAAATGCCAGCAATAATAATTGGATATAAATATTTTTTTTCTCTGATTTTAAGAATAGAATAAAAAATAAATTGAAAGTAAATATTAAAAGAAATAAAATAACAATCCTTACGAAAAGCAGGATGAGAGTATATACTGATCTATAACAAAAATTGATTTTCAGTATTTTTGGCTTATAAATAATGTGTTTTCAATATGTGAATAAAATGTATTTTGTAACTGACAGAGTCAAACGATAGGGGATTAGTTGGGAAATAAAATATGGTGATATAACAATCTTTTCTTTTTATCCCTAAGTAAATATAATTTGAGATATGAACAAGATCCGATTAAGTAAAAGGTTATCCTTTTTCTAGATAAATATTCTAAATGAAATATCCGGCTTTTAAAATAAATTTTGTAACTAGCAAGGTAAATATACATCATTCAAATGAAAAAATTTTTTGTATTGCTGCTTTCTTTTGTGGCATTTTTACAGAGTTGTACGAATCAAAAAAGTGAAATTTCTAAAGCTAAAACCAACGAACTTATGGGAAAAACAATATATGATTTCAAAGTTGAAAGCCTGGATGGGAAGGAAATCAATTTTGCTGATTTTAAAGGAAAGAAAATCCTTATTGTAAATACTGCTTCCGAGTGTGGATTTACTCCACAGTATGCTGATTTAGAAAAAGTGTATGAAGAGTATAAAGATAAATTGGTCATTGTAGGTTTCCCTGCCAATAATTTTGGAGGTCAGGAGCCAGGAACAAATACAGAAATCGGAGCTTTTTGTCAGAAAAACTATGGAGTAACTTTCCCTTTGGCAGCTAAAGTTTCTGTAAAAGGTGATGACACAGCTCCAATCTTTAAATATCTGACAGAGAAAGACCTGAACGGAGTAAAGAATACAACGATCCTTTGGAATTTTACAAAATTCCTGATAGATGAAAATGGTAAATTGGTGGACAGTTTTGTAAGTACTACAAAACCTACAGATGAGGCTATTACAAAGTATTTGAAATAAAATTAAAAAGTATATTTTTACAAAGTGGATGTTTTCATCCACTTTTTTTATGAGAATATTATTGAACAGGTAAAACGTAATTTATGAAAAAAATATTTTTTGCTTCTTGCATTCTGGCTTCTTTTATACTAGGATTTGCTTTTAAATCAGCTACAGAAAAGAAATCGGATGATCTGAAAAGAGTAACAGGTATTGGTGGAATCTTTTTTAAATGTAAAGATCCTAAAAAGATGAGAGAATGGTATAAAGATCATTTAGGTCTTAATACAAATGAATATGGTGCTGTGTTTGAGTGGTATCAGGGTGCGGATAATTCTAAGAAAGGATTTTCACAATGGAGCCCTTTCAATGAAAAGACAAAATATTTTCAGCCTTCTGAAAAAGATTTTATGATTAATTACCGTGTAGAAAATCTTGAAAAATTGGTAGAAGAACTGAAAAAAGAAGGTGTAACAATCGTGGATAAGGTCGAAACCTATGAATACGGAAAATTTGTACACATCATGGATGTCGAAGGTAACAAAATAGAACTGTGGGAGCCTAATGATATTGAGTATGAAAAATTAGGGAAAAGTATGGGAAGTAAAACCACGAAATAACTAGGTTATAGGTATCAGATTTTAGGAGTTATAAGATTCGGGTTTAAATTGAAATTGAAAGTGGAAAGTTTAAAAGTTATGGGATTTGAGATGCGGGTTATGGATTTCGTGGTTCTACTTAAAATTATTATTTTCGATCTAACTTCTAAATTCTAACTTTCAATTATTATTCATTTGTCTTTTCTGCAAAGCAGAAAATATTTCCCAATTTGATACTGGAATAGCCATTGCTTTTGATTTTTGAAGAATTGATCATTGCTTTGGCTAAAATATATGTAGGTAAGGGTTTTTGACTTTCTAAAAGTCCAATTTTATTTGCGAATTTTATAATTCTGCTTCCCAGGACTTCTCCTGTTCTGTCAGAATCTTTTCTCTCCAACATTCCGGGTTTGAAGATAGTGATCTTATTAAAATGGAGTTGTCTTACTGCATCTTCCAGTTCTCCTTTCATTTTAGAATAGAAAATTTTTGACTTAGGATCAGCTCCATAGGCAGAAACCAGAACATAGTCATCCACATTATTTTCTTTAGCAGCTTTTGCAAATTGATATTGATAATCGAAATCCACTTTTCTCTGGGCTTCCTTGCTTCCTGCGGTTTTTAAAGTAGTTCCGAGACATGAGAAGGCTACATCACCTTTTACCGAATCTTTCCATTCTTCAGGATTCTCAAAATTCACTACGTGAACTTTTAATTTATCACTTTTTATATCCAGCGGTTTTCTAACGAAAACATCTACTTCATCAAACTCTTTATCATTCAACAATTGACTGACTAAATCTTTACCTGTGGCACCAGTCGCGCCTATTACCAAAGCTTTCATAATAAATGTGATTTGTGATAAGTATAATTTTTCTTTTCCTTTCTAAATTTACTAAATTTTGATTAATAAAACAGAAAGATTAAAATATTAACAACCTAAAAATGAAATTATTCGCTAAAAATTATTATTGAATATAACTGAAACACACTCTGAAATTTTACCAAATTTTGCTAAGTTTGTGTTGAACCTTTTATAAATATTATGGAAACATTAAAAACGGTCAGCACTCAGTACGGAGACGTTAGTGGCATTAAAAAAGAAGATGGTATCTTAGCATTTAAAGGCATTCCTTATGCTGCCCCACCTATTGGTGTAAACCGCTTTCAACCACCCAAACCTCCAATGCCATGGACGGGTGTAAAAAATGCAACAGAATATGGTGCCACTCCGCCACAAATAACCCCAAAATCTGGACCGTTTGCTGGATTATTACCCAATGTGGTAATTCCGGGAGATGATTATTTAAACCTTAATATTTGGACTTCAGGTGTTGCTGAAAAAAAGCCAGTCATGGTTTTTATTTATGGTGGTGCCTTTACTCTTGGGTCAGGTGCTGTTTCAGGCTATGATGGGAGTCATTTTGCACGAGATGGTGTTGTTTTAGTTACCATAAATTATCGGATTGGTATTGACGGATTTTTGTGGTTTGGTGATGGGGTACCTAACCTTGGTATACTTGACCAAATTGCTGCACTCAGATGGGTTCGGGACAATATTGTAAACTTTGGTGGTGATCCTGATAATGTTACTATTTTCGGTGAGTCTGCTGGTGGAATGAGTGTTTGTACTTTACTCGCAATGAAAGAAGCAGAAGGTTTATTTCGACGGGCTATTGCTGAGTCGGGAGCAGGACACTCAGTAATTAGTCCTTCCTCTGCAAAGCTTATTGGTACCAGGCTTGCTGAAATACTTGGTGTTGAGCCAACACGCGAAGCAATCGGACAGGTTACTCTTGAAAAGCTTTTTGCTGCACAAGGTCAATTGGGATCCGAAATTATGGCAAATCCTTCAGCAAAATTATGGGGTGAGGCTGCTTTCAACTTAATGCCGTTTGAGCCAATAGTTGATGGTCAGTTATTAACAGCAACCCCTATAGAATGCATTGCTAAAGGCGCAAGTAAAGATATAGATATTCTTATTGGTAGTAATAGTCAGGAATTTAGATTATTTCTTGTACCTGAAGGTACCATATCAAAAATCACTGATACGGCTTTAGATATGGCAGCTTCTGCTTATGGACTATCTACTGAGGCCATTCAAATCTATAAGGCAAACCGTCCAGATAGTTCTCCTGGTGATGTGCTAAGTGCAATTATCACAGATTGGTTTTACCGTATTCCAGCTTTGCGCGTTGCAGAAAAGCACGGCAACACACATGTATATGAATTTTCATGGGAATCACCTGCATGTAACAATCTACTTGGAGCTTGCCACGGTCTTGAGATTGCTTTTGTATTTGATAATCTGACTAATGCTGGCTTTTCCGAAATATTAGGCAACCAACTTCCACAACAATTGGCTGACAGTGTACATAAAGCATGGGTAAATTTTGCTACTAACGGCAATCCTGGTTGGGATACTTATAATGTTAATAATCGTATATCTATGCGTTTTGATACTGTATCACAAATTACAGTCAACGATCGAGCTGATGAACGTTCTCTCTGGGATAGAATTAGATAATTAAAAGATTAAAGGAACTTCCTAAACATTAATTTTGCACTATCAACTATCAACTATCAACTATCAACTTTCCATTTTCACCTTTCAACTAACAAATTATGGATGCTAACGAAATATTAGATTATTGTCTTGCTAAAAAAGGAGTCACAGAAACTTTTCCTTTTGATAATGAAACGCTTGTCATGAAAGTAGGAACAAAAATGTTTCTCCTGATGGGTTTGGAGAGGCAGCCTTTGGGAATTAATGTAAAGACAGATCCCGAATGGAGTGCTGAGCTTCGCGAACAATATCCACAGATCACCGGGGCTTATCATATGAATAAAACCCATTGGAATTCAGTTTCAGTAGATGGTTTAAAAAGAGATCTTATTTTTAAACTGATTGATCAGTCTTATGAATTGGTTTTTAATTCTTTAACGAAAAAAGCGAGGGAAGAAATTACAAATACTTAAAAATCAAATTCTTCAGTCAGTCTTTTATCTTCATCCAATCTTTCAATTAACTTTTCAAGGCCTTCAAATTTGATCTCATCATGAAGAAAATCTCTGAATTTTACCGTGATATCCTGATCATAAATATCTTCATTAAAATCAAGTATGTAGACTTCGACAGTTAAAGTATCACCGTTTACGGTTGGATTGGTTCCAACACTCAACATCCCTTTATATGTCTGACCTTTTACTTCAACTTCAACAATATAAGCTCCTTTTTTAGGTAATAACTTAATGGAATCAGTACCAATATTAGCAGTAGGATAACCAATTGTTCTTCCTATTTTCTTTCCATGAATTACTTTTCCTGAAACAGAGTAGGAGTAGCCCAACATTTCATTGGCTGCAACAATGTTTCCAGCTAAAAGTGCATTCCTGATTTTTGTAGAACTGATATTGTTTTCGTGGATATTGATTGCTTCCATTTGTTCCACTTCAAAATTCAATTCTTTTGAAAGTTTTTGAAGAAGTTCAAAATTCCCACTTTTATTTTTTCCGAAAGAATGATCGTATCCTATAATAAGGTATTTTACATTCAGCTTGTCGATAAGGATTTGACGAACAAATTCCTCTCCGGTGAGATTCCTGAATTCTTCATCAAATTCTTTTAAGAATAAATTATTGATACCATATTTATCGATCAGTAATTTCTTTTCATCTAACGTATTTAAAAGTTTTAAATCTTCATTTGGATTAAAAACAAATCTTGGATGTGGCCAAAAAGTAAGGATAGCAGTCTCTAGTTGGTTTTCTGTACCCACTTTTTTTAATTCGTCAATAATACATTTATGACCTAGATGTACTCCGTCAAACATTCCTAAAGACAATGCTAGAGGCTTTTGAGAGGAATAATCTTTAAAATTCTTGAAAACTTTCAAAACGGAAAAAATTTGACTGCAAATATAAAGCCTTTAAAATAATCTACTATAATGTATCGCAAGTTATTTTATGTTATTGTATTTTACGTTGTCTATTAAGTGTATAATTGGTTACCCTTATTATATGATGTTTATCTCATTGATCTGTAAATTAACTTCAATCCGACGCATAATTATATTAAAATTAATTGAAAATCCAAAAAATTAAAAGCCAGAATCCGAATTTTAGAGAGGTTAAAAAGTATGATAAAAATCTTTTTTTTACCAATTGCGGGTTTGTTAAGATTCATTATATTTGCACCAAGAAAAAATTTAGCAATGGCAAACCAAATTAAAGGAAAAATTTCTCAAATTATTGGTCCTGTAATCGACGTAGTTTTTAATAATGTGGAAGCAATTCCAAGTATTTATGACGCGTTAGAAATTACTAAAGGAAACGGTGAAAAAGTAGTCTTAGAGGTAGAACAACATATTGGTGAGGATACAGTAAGATGTATCGCAATGGATGCTACAGACGGTCTTCAAAGAGGGCAAGACGTAATTGGATATGGAAATCCTATTACAATGCCAATCGGTGAGGCTGTGAACGGAAGACTATTCAACGTTGTTGGTGATGCTATCGACGGGCTTCAAAATATTTCTAAAGAAGGTGGTCTGCCAATTCACAGACCAGCTCCAAAATTTGATCAACTTTCAACTTCTGCAGAAGTTTTATTTACAGGTATTAAAGTAATCGATCTAGTTGAACCTTACGCAAAAGGGGGTAAGATTGGATTGTTTGGTGGTGCTGGTGTAGGTAAAACAGTATTGATCCAGGAGTTGATTAACAATATTGCAAAAGGACACGGTGGTCTTTCTGTTTTCGCTGGAGTAGGTGAAAGAACGAGAGAAGGAAATGACCTTTTAAGAGAGATGCTAGAATCAGGAATTATCAAATATGGTGATGATTTTATGCACTCTATGGAAAACGGAGGTTGGGATCTTTCTAAAGTAGACTTAGAGGCTATGAAAGAATCTAAAGCAGCATTCGTTTTCGGACAAATGAACGAGCCACCAGGAGCAAGAGCCAGAGTAGCACTTTCTGGTCTTACATTAGCTGAATACTATAGGGATGGTGGAGAAAGCGGACAGGGTAGAGACGTTCTATTCTTCGTAGATAATATCTTCCGTTTTACACAAGCTGGTTCTGAGGTATCTGCACTTCTTGGTCGTATGCCATCTGCGGTAGGTTACCAACCAACACTTGCTTCTGAGATGGGTGCAATGCAGGAAAGAATTACTTCTACTAAGAACGGATCTATTACTTCTGTACAGGCTGTTTATGTACCTGCGGATGACTTAACTGACCCGGCTCCGGCAACTACGTTTGCTCACTTGGATGCAACTACAGTACTAGATAGAAAAATTGCTTCATTAGGTATTTATCCGGCAGTAGATCCATTGGCTTCTACTTCAAGAATCCTAGCTCCTGAAATTATCGGAGAAGAGCATTATAACTGTGCTCAAAGAGTAAAAGAAATTCTTCAAAGATATAAAGCTCTTCAAGATATCATCGCTATCCTTGGTATGGAAGAACTTTCTGAAGAAGATAAATCTGTTGTTTACCGTGCTAGAAAAGTTCAGAGATTCTTATCTCAGCCTTTCCACGTTGCAGAACAGTTTACAGGTATCCCAGGTTCATTAGTAGATATTAAAGATACTATTAAAGGATTCAACATGATTATGGATGGTGAATTAGATCATTTACCAGAAGCTGCTTTCAACTTGAAAGGAACTATTGAAGAAGCTATTGCAGCAGGACAAAAAATGTTAGCTGATAACGCTTAATAAATTAGACAAAAGATGTCAGACACAAGACATGAGACTTTAATGCTGTCTGAAATCTGAAATCTGGAATCTGAAATCTTCAAATCTAAAGAAATGAATATAAAAATTTTAACACCAGAACACGTAGTTTTTGAAGGTGAGGTAACTTCAGTATTACTGCCGGGAAAAAATGGTGAATTCCACATCATGAAAAACCACGCAGGAATCGTTTCTTCTTTAATTAACGGTAAGGTAAAATTATATGTGAATTCTATTGATGAAACGTATGCTAAAAACTTTACAAGAGAGAATGAAAAAGATTCGGTTTTTTCTTATCCTATCAAAAGCGGTGTTGTAGAATTTAATCATGATAAAGGGATTATCCTTTGTGAGTAATTAAATGAAAAGCTAAATATATTTTCAAAAAGTGTAACTTTGGTTACACTTTTTTTATGTAATGTAAAAATCTGATTTTATGAAAAAAAGTACGGTCATGTTGTTTACAGTTTTGAGTATCTTGTTTAATGCTCAGAATTTTAAAACTAAAAGGGGGATTGTAAGTCTTGATGGTGTGCACGTCGCGAAAATTTCAAATAAATCAAATCAATACACTTTTATGGATCTTAAAGAAACTCCGATCTATACAATGGAATTCATTGATAAAAGTGTTGTTGATTCTGTAAGAGATAGTTATATAACATTAAACAGGGTATATAACAGGGATAAAACAATAGAACTGGATTATATCTCTCCATCAGCTTTTTCTGGTGAAGAAAAATCGGCAGTTTATACTTCTATAAAAGGTTTGAAACTGATTGATAATAAAGGGATCAATGTTAAGAATTTAGATGAGCTTTTTACGAATATGCCTAAACGGAAGCTTGATAGTAAAACAAAAGATGCTTACGCTATAAGAAGTAAAATTGATAAACTGAAAATTGAAGTCAACAGCGTTGGCGAAATTCTAAGTAATGGTGTTCCTGTAGGGTATTTTACCAATCTACCAGTCAGCTTTGGTTCTGATGATACAATCGCCGAAAAAACCTTTGTTGATATTGAAATTTATGATGCTAAGAGTAAGTATATTGGAAAATATATTACAACCACAAAGCAGATCAAAACCGCTGGTGGGAAATCGTTTACGCTCTATAGAGAGATGTCCGGAAGGGCTTCAATATTAAAATTTCCTACCTACAAAGCTATCGCCGAACGAATGGCAATTATGGATCCTAATTTTATAAAAGTCCAAGAAAAAGTGGTAGTAGGAGCTGTGGTAAAAGATGGTGTTGAGAAATAAAAAGTAGAATCATTAGTTGAAAATTGCTGAACTATCTACGAAAAAATCAGATTACAAACTTAAAATAACACCATTATCTTTTAGCTGCTGCATAGGTTTTGAAAACCAAAATAATTCAAAATCTTCAAAACTTTCTTCAAACTGAGTTTTAAGCTGCTGAAGTGTAATTTTCTTCGCACTTTCTTTAGAATTGTCTTTAAGTATTTCCATTAACCATTCAGCTTTTTCCTGTTCCAGATCCACTTTTACAATATTGGTTTTTAAATGGAATGTAAGCTGGGTATACGGCCAGGAGTTCTGTTTTTTTGTTTTAATGTAATTCTCAGCGATCACGTTTTTATCTAAGAAAATAATTTTTGAATTTCCTTTAAATATAAAACTATCATCTTCTAAAAGACAATCGTGAATATAATCAGGGTGAATGGTTGTTTTCGGGATTTTAAAATCAAACCAATCCTGCAGAGGAATTTCAAAATTGATCCCATGCATATAATTGAATAAAGATTTCTTTAAGCCAAAACTAAATTTACTATGATCAATACCTGTTTTATCTGTAAAATCAATATCGTTATTAGCAAACAAAATTTCCTGTTTAATAGGGGTAACTCCAAACTCTTCAGGATTTAAGCCTACCGGTGAATGAGCGGTCATGGCAAACTGATGCCAAAATCCACTTTGTAAAATTCCCATTTCAAATAATTGACGAACCATCTCCAGAGAGTCGACGGTTTCCTGAACTGTTTGGGTAGGGTAGCCATACATCAGGTAAGCATGGATCATAACTCCGGCTTCAGTAAAATTTCTTGTTACCTGAGCAACCTGGTCTACCGAAATCCCTTTATCAATTAATTTTAATAAACGGTCACTGGCAACTTCCAGTCCTCCGGAAACAGCTACACAACCTGAAAGTTTTAATAAAAAACAAAGATCTTTGGTAAAGCTCTTTTCAAAGCGAATATTGGTCCACCAGGTAACCACTAAATTTCTTCGTAAAATTTCCAAAGCAACTTCTCTCATTAGAGCGGGTGGTGCTGCTTCATCTACAAAATGAAATCCTGTTTCGCCTGTACTTTTAATGAGATCTTCCATTCTGTCGACCAGAATTTTTGCAGAAATAGGCTCATAAATTTTGATATAATCTAATGATATATCACAAAAAGTACATTTGCCCCAGTAGCAGCCATGTGCCATTGTAAGCTTATTCCATCTTCCATCACTCCATAAACTGTGCATTGGATTTGCAATTTCAATAACCGAAATATATCTGTCTAGCTGTAAATCGGTATATTCAGGTGTTCCTACTTGAGCTTGCTTATAATCGTGTCTTTTCGAATTGTTCTTATAAGTTACTTTTTCATTTTCTATTAAGAAAGTCCGTTTAAATTCTGCAATTTCGGATTGGCTATTTAGATTTTCGTAAAGAAGTTCAATAGGAAGTTCACCATCATCCAGTGTAATAAAATCGAAAAATTCAAAGACTCTGGCATCTTTTACTTCTCTTAATTCTGTGTTTGGGAAACCTCCGCCCATTGCAGTTTTAATGTGGGGAAAGTTATCTTTAATGTATTTTGCACATCTAAATGCTGCATACAAATTTCCAGGAAAAGGAATAGAAAAGCATACCAGTTTTGGCTGAGCAAATTCTAATTTTTCCTGAAGAATACTTAAGGTTATATGGTCAATAAATGTTTGGCCTCCGATCAGTTTTAAATACAATTCGTCAAAAGAATTAGCACTTTTTCCCAAACGTTCCGCATATCTGCTGAAACCAAAATCTGAATCTATATTTTCAATAATATAATCAGATAGGTCTTCTAAATATAAAGTACACAGATGTTTAGCTTTGTCCTGTAAACCCATGTTTCCGAAAGCAAATTCCATATCATCCAATTGGTTGAAACGGGAAGCTTCCGGTAAAAAATTCATGCTGCAGATCTGCCTTGCCAATGTGAAATTTTTACCTTGTAAGAAAAGTATAACCTGATCAATGGTTTTTAGATATTCTTCTCTTAAAGCAAAAATTCTCTGAGAATTTTCTGAGGTATTTTTAAGGTTAATTTTTTTATTAAAAATATTCTGAAGCCCGTCTTTTGAGAATAACTCCAAAATAACTTCAATCCCCAAATCAATCTGATAGCTGGAAATATTTTTGGTATTTAGAAAACCTTTAATATAAGCTGTTGCAGGATAAGGAGTGTTAAGTTGGGTAAAAGGCGGAGTGATAAGAAGCAGATCTTTCAATAGAAAAATTTTTACAAATTTATTTTAAATTATTATATTCTGTACTATAAAGACTAGCAGCTTATAAAATGTGAAGGTGTGAAGGTTATTTATTTAAACCAAACTTTGTAATTGTAAGATTTATTTTTTTCATCCATTCATTAGGTTTCGCAGAATAGCCTGAAGAAGCAATCGCTTTAACCCATTCAGTATAATTATTATTATCTTTTAGTTTAGTGTAGAGTTTCTTTTTTGAGAGCAGTCGACAAAAAGCCTCATAACTTTCTTTTACAGAGCCAAAGCTCTTAAATCTCGAAGAATTAATATCATTTTTCCCTAACATACCAAAATGATTGTTTAGGGTCTTACTGGCTTTACTGGTTCCCGCTCCGGATTCAACAATGGCAATAGCCAATATAACCGAACTTGGAATTCCGTACTGTTTTGAGAGATCCATAGCGATATCTTTATGATTATCGATATAGGAACGTTGAGCCGTAGCGTTAGTGAAAAAAAGCAGTAGAAAAAGGCTAATAATAGCAATTCTGATATTTTTAGAATTTTTCATATAAATTCATTTTGACGTAAATTTATTAGACAAAAAGGTCATTCTATTTCAAATGACCTTTTTTATTTTTAATTAAATTTCTTTAAACTGAATATTATTTTCTTTAAGATAGCTCTCAGCCTGTTCTTTATAATGTCCACTCATTAATTTGTCGTGAATTGCTTCAAAAGCGGCAAGAGTTTCATTGATCTCAGAATCAGTATGAGATGCGGTAGGAATTAATCTTAATAGGATCATTCCTTTAGGAATTACCGGATAAACAACAACAGATGTAAATATTCTATAGTTTTCTCTTAAATCTTTTACTAAAAGAGTTGCTTCTACAGGAGTTCCCTGCATCATTACCGGAGTTACACACGTATTGCTGTCTCCAATATTGAAACCTCTTTCTTTAAGACCATTTTGTAATTTATGAGTGTTTTCCCATAATTTAGCTTTGATCTCAGGCTTTGTTCTTAAAAGCTCTAATCTTTTCAAACCTCCAATTACCATTGGCATGGTAAGAGATTTTGCAAAAATTTGAGATCTTAAATTGAATTTTAGATATCTGATGATGTCTTTGTCTCCTGCGATGAAAGCTCCAAATCCTGCCATTGATTTAGCAAAAGTAGAGAAGTATACATCAATCTGATCCTGACATCCCTGTTCTTCACCAGCCCCGGCCCCTGTTTCACCAAGAGTTCCGAATCCATGAGCATCATCTACTAATAGTCTGAAATTATATTTTGATTTCAGGTCACAGATTTCTTTAAGTTTTCCCTGTTGGCCTCTCATTCCGAAAACACCTTCAGTAACTACTAAAATACCTCCTCCTGTTTCCTGAGCTACTTTTGTCGCTCTCTGAAGGTTTTTTTCCAGACTTTCAATATCATTGTGTCTGTATGTAAATCTTTTTCCAGCATGAAGTCTTACACCGTCTACAATGCAAGCGTGAGAATCTACATCATATACAATAACATCATTTCTGCTAACCAATGCATCAATAGTGGATACCATTCCCTGGTAACCAAAATTTAATAAATAAGCGGATTCTTTTTGAACAAAGTCAGCAAGTTCTTTTTCTAACTGTAAGTGCTGTTCTGTTTCTCCAGACATTGCTCTTGCTCCCATTGGATAAAACATCCCGTATTGAGCAGCAGCTTTTGCATCAGCTTCTAATACTTCAGGATGATTACACAATCCCAAATAATCATTAGCACTCCAGAAGATTACTTCTCTTCCCTGAAACTGCATTCTAGGTCCGATAGGGCCTTCCAGTCTTGGGAAAATAAAATAACCTTCGCCATAATCTGCAAATTGTCCAAGAGGTCCTGGATTTTCTTTTATTCTGTCAAAAATATCCAACATTTTATAAGTGATTTTTTTAAGTAAAAAAGCCTTTTGTGATCTACAAAAAAGGCTTTATTTGTATGGTAATTTATTTCTATTTAATGAATTCTGTTTTAAAAACTTCATCGTAATTGTGTACACAATTATTTACAAAACCTTGCTCAGCCATCCATTTGTCACTATATACTTTAGTGATATATCTTGATCCGTGATCCGGATATATTAAAACAACAAGATCGTCTTTTGAAAATTCGTGAGATTGTGCATACTGTATCAATGCCTGTGTCACAGCTCCTGTTGTATAACCACCCATGATGGCTTCCTTTAATGCTATTTCACGAGTTCTATATGCAGACATTTCATCGTTTACCCTTACGAATTCATCTACTTTGTCAAAAAGCAAAGCAGCAGGAATCAGGTTTTTTCCCATTCCTTCAATCTGGTAAGGATGAACATCTTCTTTATTAATTTTTCCAGTTTCATGATAACTTTTCAGAATAGAACCATCTGCATCTACTCCGATAATTTTGATATCTGGATTTTTTTCTTTCAAAAATTTTCCTGATCCCGATAAAGTTCCGCCAGTTCCGGTACAAGCAAAAAGATGGGTTATTTTTCCCTCCGTCTGCTCCCAAATCTCCGGTCCTGTAGTTTGGTAATGGGCATCAATATTCAGCTCATTAAAATACTGATTGATATAAACGGAATTAGGCGTTTCTGAAGCAACTCTTTTTGCCACTTCATAATAAGATCTCGGGTCATTTGCTGCTACATTCGCAGGACAGACATATACCACAGCACCAAGTGCTTTCAGATAGGCAATCTTCTCCGGTTTTGTTTTGTCACTTACAGCAAGAATGCATTTGTATCCTTTGATGATGCAAACCATTGCAAGAGAGAATCCAGTGTTTCCGGAAGTGGTCTCTACAATTACAGAATCTTCTTTTAATAAACCTTTCTTCTCAGCGTTTTCTATAATATGAAGTGCGATTCTATCTTTAGTGGAATGTCCAGGATTATATGATTCTAACTTGGCATAAACAGTTGCAGGAATATCTTTCGTTACAGTATTTAGCTTCACCATAGGAGTATTTCCTATAAGGCCAAGGATATTATCGTAAACATTACTCATTATTTGTTATTTTTCAATAAAAATCTGAGGGCAAAAATACAAAAAAATAAATAATTTCTAAACTTTTGTTTGATTTCTAAGTCGCCATTAGTTAATTCGTTATTTTTCCTTCCTCAATCATTGCTCCATTATTATCGCAAATACCACACCAGTATTTTTAAAATTTGTTAAAATCGGCATAAAATGAGATAAAAGCCCTATTTTCGCGTAATTGATTTTATACTATGAAAAACTGGACTTTTAGGCAATGGAACACCGTTTTAGGGTGGGTTATTTTCGTCATTGCATTTTTCACGTACTTATCAACGATAGAACCTAAGCTTAGTTTTTGGGATTGTGGTGAGTATATTTCTTCAGCAGTTAAATTAGAAGTAACGCACGCTCCTGGAGCTGCTTTATTTCAAATTGTGGGCGCAGTAGCGGCCATTTTTGCATTAGGAAAAGGTGAAAATTATTCTATTGTCATCAATGCGATGTCCGCAATGTTCAGCGCGTTTACTATTTTATTTTTGTTCTGGACGATTACTCATTTTGTGAGAAGGCTTTTGAACAAAGATTTTGAAGAAGTAACCAAACATCAGGAAATTTCTATTTTATTTGCTGGGGTAATTGGAGCTTTATGCTTTACATTCTCGGATACCTTCTGGTTTTCTGCGGTAGAAGGAGAAGTATATTCTATGGCCTCGATGTTTATTGCGCTTTTGGTCTGGCTGATTACAAAATGGGAAAATGAATACAGTGCTGCGGATAATGAGAGATGGATTATTCTTATTTTCTTTATTGTAGGACTTTCTGTAGGGGTACACATGATGTGTATGTTATCAATTCCTGCTATTTGCTTAGTATACTACACCCGAAATTATAAATTTACCTGGAAAAATTTTATCTGGGCTAACTTAATTACACTTGGAATTCTGATCATTGTATTTAAAATTATCTTCCCATTGATCATGACGATGTTTGGGAAACTTGAAATATTCTTTGTTAATGGTTTAGGACTTCCTTTCCACTCAGGAACTATCGTAGCGTTTATTCTTATGATTGTCCTTTGTTATTTAATTATTAAATATGCGAGAAGAAGTAAAAAAAATGTTTATCAAACGGTTGCATTATCTGTAGTTTATATGATGATAGGTTTTTCATGTTGGATGGTAATTCCGATCAGAGCCAATGCAAATCCACCAATGAACCTTAATGATCCGGATACAGCAATTGGTATGCTGGATTATTATAACAGAGAGCAGTATGGAGACTGGCCAACGATTTACGGACAGAACTATACAGCATTCCTTGATGCAAATGGAATTGAAAAAAATGAAGATGGAAGTTTTAAAACACAGAAAACAGGAGAGATCTTCGAAAAAGATGAAAAAACGGGGACCTACAGAAAAACAGGAGATCGTTTTAATTATGTATTCAGTAAATCCCAGGTAAGTTTAATGCCAAGGATGTTTAATGAAGATAAAGCAGTAATGGCTAATTACATTTCAATGTACGGAGCACCTGACTTTACTTTTAACTATGGAAATGAAGATGTAGCAGATAATCCTCAGGCTAAACAGATTTTTGAAGAACTAAGAAAGAAATACGAAGATAAATCTATTACCGCAGCAGATTATTTAAAAGTAAAACCATATGATCTTATTACGGTTCAGAAGCCTTCTCTGGCTCAGAATATGGACTACTTTATTACTTTTCAGAACGGATATTACTTTGTAAGATACCTGTTGTGGAACTATGTGGGTAGACAGAATGATCTGGAAGGAAATATGGAAAATACAAAAGGAAACTGGATTTCAGGTTTTTCTTTTATTGACAATGCTTTGTGGGGTAATCAGGATAAAATGCCTGCTAAGTTCAAAAATGAAAGTACGGTTGCCTTTTTCTTCTTACCGTTGATCTTGGGATTAATAGGTTTCTTCTTTCAGCTTAACAGAGACTTTGGAAGGTTCTACGCTATATTATCATTATTTGTGATCACAAGTGTTGGAATCGTCTTTTATACGGGAGTAAAACCTTTTGAACCAAGAGAGAGAGATTATGCTATGGTGGGCTCCTTCTACGCATTTGCCATTTGGATAGGTTTAGGTGCAGGAGCTATCTTGTGGTTTGTACAATCTAAAATTAAATCCAACGCTGCGAATATTATTGCAGGGATCGTTTTATTGGGAGTACCTTTTATGATGGGATTCCAGAATTATAATGTACACGATAGGAGTAACAGATATACTGCCTATGATTATTCATACTCAGTGTTAAAATCCTTACCTAAAGAAGATATCTTATTTGTGTATGGAGATAATGATACGTATCCGGTTTGGGGACTTCAGGAAACAGAAAACTTCCGTGATGATGTAAAAGTAGTTAACTTTACTCTTTTATCCACTCCATGGAATATTGATCAGGTAAAGAGAAAGACATATAATGCGAATCCTATTCCTAGTCAGTTAACACATGAGGATTACAGAGATGGAGTGAATGATCAGATCTATCTGATGAAAAAAGAGGACTGGCAAAATATTTTCAGTAACCTTCAGGAACAGGGAGCTCCTTCAACAGAATTCCAATCCTTTAAAAAATACCTTACACAGGATTCTATTACCCTTAAAGAAGCAATCAATTTCATTAAGATGAAATCCCCTGAAAAGGATGAAGTACTGAAAATGATATTTGGTGAAGCACGTTATGAGAAATACAATTTTCTACCGGTAAGCAAATTTATTCTACCTGTTAATAAAGAGAATGCCTTAAAAGCAGGAATCATTAATCAGGCTGATTTACCAAATACGGTGAATCAGATCATGATCGATTATAAAGCGAATACACTCTATAAAAATAATCTGATAATGTTTGATATTCTTGCCAACTTCGATTGGAAAAGACCGATTAATTTCTCTTCTGGAGGAATCTATGACAGTGAGAATATTTTCTATTTAGATGATTATCTTCAATTGGATGGTTTCAGTTATCGTTTGATTCCTATTCATACACCTCCAAATTCTGATGGTGATATGGGTAGAGTAGATGCCAATTCACTATATAATGTGGTGAAAAACTTCAAATGGGGTAATTTTAAAGATCTTAATGCTCATTTTGATGAAACCGCTACTTCTAATATTATCAGCTACAGAAGTGCTGCAAGTAGAGCAGCAGCTGCTCTTTCTCTAAATGGCCAAAAAGCTAAAGCGGTTGAATTATTGGATCTTGCAGCAAAAGAAATTCCTGTAGAAAAGTATAATGATCCCCGTTCATTAAGTTCTATCGTTTATGGATATATTGTGGCAGGTCAGGAGCAGAAAGGATTGAAACTGGCAGAAACACTTAAGAAAGGAATTTTTGAAGAATATGATTATTATTTAAGCCTTACTCCAAGTGAGCAAAGATATCTGAGAAGACAAATGGGGTCCAAACCAATGGAATATTCTCTTGTTGTTTCATCTGTTACTAATGCCTACAAAGCGATCGGACAAAAAGATAAAGCCTATGACTATCTTGTGAAATCGATAGAGCCAATTGATAAAAAGTTCAATGTGTTCGTAAAAGATCTTCAACAGATGGGTAAAGAGAAGGCAATGAGTGAATCTGAAAATGTACAGAAGATCACACCATTCTATCAGTACTTATTTGATATCATGGAACCTTTTGATTCTACTTATTCAAAAGAAAAGGAAAATCAGATTACTACAGCCATTATGAAAGCAACACAATAGAAAGCATAATTTTAAAAACGGAACTTGGTTCCGTTTTTTTATTGCCCTATTATTCTGTTACGCTTTTAATTAATACTAAAACAATGGAATATAATGAGTTGTATTCCATTGTTTAATTACATAAGTCCTAACGGTATTCCTAAAAAGTTAAAGTTCAAAAATAAATATTCACCATTAAGTAAATTATTTTAACAAATGTTATCAGAAAGCCTTGAAAAAAGTATCTTTGGAACTTTACTGGAGTGTATCCTGAATTTGATAAAAAATTTATTTAGAAAAGGTTATTAGAAATTAATTTTTATATGAAGAACTGGACTTTTAAGCAATGGAACACCATTTTAGGGTGGGGAATTTTCATCATTGCACTTTTTACATATTTATCAACAATAGAGCATTATTTGAGTTTCTGGGATTGCGGAGAGTATATTTCTTCAGCAGTTAAACTAGAAGTAACACACGCTCCGGGAGCTGCTTTATTTCAGATCATGGGCGCAGTAGCTGCTATTTTTGCATTTGGAAAGGAAGATAATTATGCTATTGTCATCAATGCGATGTCTGCGCTGTTCAGCGCATTTACTATTTTATTCTTGTTCTGGACGATTACTCATTTTGTAAGAAGGCTTTTGAAAAAAGAATTTGAAGAAGTAACCAAACATCAGGAAATTTCTATTTTATTTGCAGGCGTAATTGGAGCATTATGTTTCACTTTCTCCGATACCTTCTGGTTTTCTGCGGTAGAGGGAGAAGTTTATTCAATGGCCTCGATGTTTATTGCGCTTTTGGTCTGGCTGATTACAAAATGGGAAAATGAATATAATGCGGTTGACAATGAGAGATGGATCATCCTTATCTTCTTTATTGTAGGACTTTCTGTGGGTGTGCACATGATGTGCATGTTATCAATTCCTGCTATTTGCTTAGTATACTACACCCGAAATTATAAATTTACCTGGAAAAATTTTATCTGGGCGAATTTAATTACACTTGGTATCCTGATCATTGTATTTAAAATTATCTTCCCATTGATCATGACGATGTTTGGGAAACTTGAAATATTTTTGTTAATGGTTTAGGACTTCCTTTCCACTCAGGAACTATCGTAGCGTTTATTCTTATGATTGTCCTTTGTTATTTAATTATTAAATATGCGAGAAGAAGTAAAAAAAATGTTTATCAAACGGTTGCATTATCTGTAGTTTATATGATGATAGGTTTTTCATGTTGGATGGTAATTCCGATCAGAGCCAATGCAAATCCACCAATGAACCTTAATGATCCGGATACAGCAATTGGTATGCTGGATTATTATAACAGAGCTCAGTATGGAGACTGGCCAACGATTTACGGACAGAACTATACAGCATTCCTTGATGCAAATGGGATTGAAAAAAATGAAGATGGAAGTTACAAGACGCAAAAGACCGGTGACATTTATGAAAAAGATGAAAAAGCGGGTATCTACAGAAAAACGGGAGATCGTTTTAATTATGTATTCAGTAAATCCCAGGTAAGTTTAATGCCAAGGATGTTTAATGAAGATAAGGATGTAATGGCTAATTACATTTCAATGTATGGAGCACCTGATTTTACTTTTAATTATGATAACGAAGAGGTAGCAGATAATCCTCAGGCTAAACAGATTTTTGAAGAACTAAGAAAGAAATATGAAGATAAATCTATTACTGCATCAGATTATTTAAAAGTAAAAGAATATGATCTAATAAAGGTTCAAAAACCTTCCCTGGCTCAGAATATGGATTATTTCTTTACCTTTCAGAACGGATATTATTTCGCCAGATACCTGATGTGGAACTTTGTCGGAAGGCAAAATGACAGGGAAGGTCACATGGAAAGTACCAATGGGAATTGGATCTCAGGTTTTTCTTTTATTGACAATGCTTTGTGGGGTAATCAGGATAAAATGCCTGCTAAGTTCAAAAATGAAAGTACAGTTGCCTTTTTCTTCTTACCGTTGATCTTGGGATTAATAGGTTTCTTCTTTCAGTTAAACAAAGATTTTGGAAGGTTCTATGCATTGCTGTCTTTATTTATATTGACAGGAGCTGGAATTGTTTTTTATACCGGAGTAAAGCCCTTTGAAGTTAGAGAAAGGGATTATGCTATGGTGGGCTCCTTCTATGCATTTGCCATTTGGATAGGTTTAGGTGCAGGAGCTATTTTATGGTTCTTGCAATCTAAAATAAAGTCGAATGGAGCAAATATCGCAATAGGAGTACTCTTATTAGGCGTGCCATTTATGATGGGCTTCCAGAACTACAATGTACATGACCGTAGTCGTAAATCTGCGGCTCATGATTATGCTTATTCATTTATAAAGTCTTTACCAAAAGAGGATATTATATTTCTTTATGGAGATAATGATACATTTCCGGTTTGGGCAATTCAGGAGACAGAAAGATTGCGTGATGATGTAAAATCAGTTAATTTCACGTTACTTTCGACTCCGTGGTATTGTGATCAGGTAAAAAGAAAGACGTATAATGCGGATCCTATTCCGGGACAGCTGACCCATGATGATTATAAAGACGGGGTTAATGATCAGATCTATGTAATGAAAAAGGAAAACTGGCAGAATATTTTCAGTAACCTTCAGGAGCAGGGAGCACCTTCAACAGAACTTCAATCTTTTAGAAAATATCTTACTCAGGATTCTATTACCCTTAAAGAAGCAATGAGTTTCCTTAAGATGAAATCTCCGGAGAAGGATGAGATTTTGAAAATGATTTTTGGAGAAACACATTATGAGAAATACAATTTCTTACCGGTAAGCAAATTTATTCTACCTGTTAATAAAGAAAATGCCTTAAAAGCAGGAATCATCAATCAGGCGGATTTACCGAATACAGTAAATCAGATCATGATCGATTATAAGGCAAATACACTTTTTAAAGGAAACCTTATGATGTTTGATATTTTTGCCAATTTCGATTGGAAGAGACCGATTAACTTCTCCTCAGGAGGGGTCTATGACAGTGAGAATATTTTTTATCTGGATGATTATTTGCAGTTTGATGGCTTCAGTTATCGACTGGTTCCTATTCATACACCTCCAAATCCTGAAGGCGATATGGGTAGAGTAGATGCCAATTCACTATACAATGTGGTGAAGAACCTTAAATGGGGCAATTTTAAGGATCTTAAAAATCATTACGATGAAACAGCAACATCGAATATTATAGGCTATAGATCAACAGTTAGCAGAGCTGTAGGAGCATTATCTTCAAGTGGACAAAAAGCTAAAGCGGTTGAATTATTGGATCTTGCAGCAAAAGAAATTCCTGTAGAAAAGTATAATGATCCCCGTTCTTTAAGTTCTCTTGTTTATGGATATATTGTGGCAGGTCAGGAGCAGAAAGGATTGAAACTGGCAGAAACACTTAAGAAAGGAATTTTTGAAGAATATGATTATTATGCAAGTCTTAGTCGTGGTGAACAAAAGTATTTAAGGAGACAAATGGGATCCAAACCGATGGAATATTCTCTTGTTGTTTCATCTGTTACTAATGCCTACAAAGCGATCGGACAAAAAGATAAAGCCTATGACTACCTTGTGAAATCTATAGAACCTATTGATAAAAAGTTCAATGTGTTTGTGAAAAACCTCCGACAGATGGGTAAAGAGAAAGCTATGAGTGAATCTGAAAATGTACAGAAGATCACGCCATTCTATCAGTATTTATTTGATATCATGGAACCTTTTGATTCTACTTATTCCAAGAAAAAAGAAGATCAGATTACCACATCTATTATGAAAGCAACACAATAGAAAATATATTTAAAACGGAACTTCGGTTCCGTTTTTTGTTATTGTATTCATAAATTTTTAAGATTATATTTGTGCCATTAAAGAAGCACAATGTCAGAAAGAACAAATAAACTCCCAATTTATGCTGTAATTTTTACAGTTATTTTTAAGCTCCTCTTTTTATTGACGCACCATATTCAGGAAGACGCATTCATCACCTGGAGAGTTGCTCAAAACCTAATGGATTATGGGGTGATTGGATTTAATGGCGAAACCAGAATTTCAGCGTCAACAACCCATTTATATGTTTTTGTTTCTTATCTGTTCAATCTTATATTTGGGAAAGAATATTTCATTGAACCTCTTCTTATTTTTAATTCAATTCTTTTCACAATAGGGAGTTTGTTTTTATCTCATTTACTCCTAAAAAATCCCTGGCATAAAGCAATTTTTATTTTCCTGTTTGGGATATTACCGCCTTCTATAAAAATTTCTATCCTGGGCATGGAATATGGGATTCTCTTCTTTTTAGAAATGGCTTTGCTGTATTATGGGTTTAAAAAAGAAAAAAAATGGGCGTTTATAGTACTTCCAATACTGATCTTATTTACAAGAATTGATACCGTAATTTTCCTGGGAATCGTTTTTTTAATTGATATTTTCTGGAATAAAAAAATAAGATGGAGCTATATCATAGGTGGTGTATTAGGTGTTTCTGTTGCCCTTGCTTTTAACTGGTTTTATTTCGGCGAATGGGTTAATAATACCATTGTTGCCAAAAAACTTCTTTACGACAAGAATTTTACATTTAGCCAGGATGTGGAATATTTTATGACCAATTACGGAAACTTCTGGGGGATGTTAAAATTACCTGGAAATTTCAATCCATTCACCATACTTGTTCTGATCTTTGAACTGGTTTGTTTTATATTTCTGATCCGTCAGAAAGAAAAAAGAAATTATTTTCTATGGATGATCTTTCTTTTCGGTTGGGTAAAACAATTGATCTTTCTGTCCCAAAAAAGTCTTTTTGACTGGTATTACTGGGTTCCGCAGATCTTACTTTTTGTTCCTGTTTTAATATTTGTATTGGAGCAAAAGGTTAAAAGAAACCTATGGCTGTTTCTGCTAATTATCATCTATATTCTGCCCATGTTGCTTTTTCAGACTATTCATTCTATTGCAACAGGAAATGGGGAATGGAATTACAGAAGGTCAATTGGAATATCTCTAAACTTTTATGAGAAAGATAAAAAGCAATGGATATTATTGGAACCGGCAGGATATATTCCTTATTTCTCGGGATTAAAGACCATTGATGAAGTAGGATTGGTAGATAAGAAGATTCAGAGTGAAATAAAGAAGGATAAAGCACATTACTGGATTAATACCGTAAAAAACAGGAAACCAAAATATCTGCTTTCGTACAATGATTTATTTAAGACTCCGGATGCTGAATATTATAAGACCCACTATAGATTATTAGAAGAATTCAGAATTAAGGATCATCTTAAAAGTGACAATACAATTCTTGAAAAGATTTATAAGCTGAAACCTTCGGGAACGGATTATAATTTATATGTGAGAATTAAGAATTGAGGATTACGTATTATTTCGCTAAATTCATTACCTACAACCTTTAATCTGCAACCTAATATAATATAAAACTAAAAATATGAAATACTGTGCTTTTCTTAGAGGTGTCAATGTAAAAGGAACAAATATGAAAATGGTTGATGTCTGCAAGGTTTTTAAAGATGCAGGAATGGAAAATGTAAGTTCTATTTTGGCATCAGGAAATATTGTTTTTTCTTCAGAGAAGAATGTATCCGATTTAAAGAAAATTCTTGAGAAATCAATGTCGGAGTATTTTTCTTACGAAGCTTTTTTGTTTATTAAATCTTTAAAAGAGATAGAGAATTTCTGGAGTGGAAACCCTTTTGAAAAAAATGAAAATTTCCATAGTTATACTTTTGTTGGAAATAAAGGAGTAGAAGCGGTTTTAATGAAAGAATTTGAAGAGTCTTCTAAGGTTGAAAATGAAAAAGGAGAAATCATTAATGATATTTTTTACTGGCAGGTTCCTAAAGGAAATACGTTAGATTCCAGCTTTGGTAAAATTTTAGGTAAAAAAAGCATGAAAGACCAGTTTACAAGCAGAAATATCAATACTTTTGAAAAGATTTTAAAAAAAATGAATTCTTAATAACAGTATCATTTCTTAATTGTTTTATTAAAACCTTACTATTAAAATTTTGTTTAGACTCTTAATACTATTAAGGTTTTAAATTATTTCCGATTCTGAAACTTTATAAGTATTTTTACTGAACTTTTAATTATAATAAAATGATTCAGTATTTAGATAATATCCAACACAAAGATTCAAAAAACTTTTTTCTTACAGCAGGTCCTTGTATTATTGAAGGGGAAGATATGGCGTTGAAGATTGCAGAGAAGATAATAGAAATTACCAATAAATATAACATTCCATATATTTTTAAAGGAAGCTTTAAGAAAGCTAACAGAAGTAGAGTAGATTCATTTACTACTATTGGTGAGGAAAAATCTTTAGAAATTCTAAAAAAAGTTGGAGAGACTTTTAATATTCCAACCACTACAGATATTCATGAAAATGAGCACGCAGCTTTAGCGGCTCAGTATGTAGATGTTTTACAGATCCCTGCATTTCTAGTACGTCAGACCGATCTATTGGTTGCTGCAGCAGAAACAGGAAAATGTGTTACCTTGAAAAAAGGACAATTCCTTTCTCCGGAATCCATGAAATTTGCTGTTCAGAAAATAACGGATTCTAATAATCAGAAAGTAGCGATCATTGAAAGAGGGAACTCTTTCGGATATACAGATTTAATCGTTGATTATAGAGGTATTCCAACGATGAGACAATATGCGCCTGTTATTCTGGATGTTACGCATTCTCTACAACAGCCTAATCAAAACTCTGGTGTTACAGGAGGAAGACCGGACTTAATTGAAACCATTGCTAAAGCAGGAATTGCTGTTGGAGCAGATGGACTTTTTATAGAAACACATCCTACACCAGAAACTGCATTATCTGATGGAGCCAACATGTTAAGATTAGATTTATTAGAAGATTTGTTACAAAAATTAACAAGAATTAGAGAATCGATTTTGTAGTTGTTAAAAAATACTTAATTTTAGAAATTCTTAAAACATTTCTTTTGAAAAAACTAGTTTTACCACTGAGCCTTATGGTTCCCATGTTAGTGTTCTCTCAAACAAAAAAGAAAGATACTACAAAAGTCACAGATATTGAGGAAGTCGTGTTCCAGAAAAAAGTCGTAGGACGAACAACTGACCTTAGTACTGTAAAAATTTCAGCTAAAGACGCTAAAAATGTTGCTAGTATTTCCGGAGGAATAGAAGGGATCCTTAAAACCCTGCCATCCGTAAACTCCAACACAGAGCTTTCTTCGCAATATATGGTTCGTGGTGGAAACTATGATGAAAACCTTATTTATATTAATGATATTGAAATTTACAGACCTTTCCTGATTAGAAATTCTCAACAGGAGGGATTGAGTATCATTAATCCGGATATGGTGTCAACAGTTAATTTCTCGGCAGGAGGTTTTGAACCAAGATTTGGAGATAAAATGTCTTCTGCTTTAAATATCTATTATCGGGAACCCGAAAAATTTGAGCTTTCAGGAGAAGCAAGTTTAATTGGTGGAAGATTGACTGCAGGTTTAGCTTCAAAGAATAAAAAACTGACAGCCTTATTTTCTGGAAGATACAGAAATACAAACCTTGTTCTGAATACTTTGAAAGAAGATACTAACTTTAATCCTACTTATTGGGATTTCCAGTCTTATATCAACTATCATATCAATCCGAAGCTAAGTCTCTCATTCGTAGGATACTATTCTAAGAATGATTACGAAATGATCCCCAAAGAAAGAAGTGTTGATTTTGGAAGTCTTCAAAGACCTCTTAATCTAACTGTTTTTTATGCTGGAAAAGAAAATGACAAGTATAAAAACATGATGGGAACTCTTTCTATGAACTACAAACCATCGGATCAATGGAAGTTCACCTTGGATGCTTTTGCGTACCAAAACCGTGAAAGAGAATATTATTCTATACAATCTCAATATATACTACAGACCTTTGATCCTATCACAGGAGCACCTCTTACAACATATGATACAGGAGGACAAATAGATCATGCAAGAAATGACCTTTTTGTAAGGACTTATGGAACACAGCTCAGAGGACGTTTTTCACCTAATGTAAACACAGATATTGAAGTTGGATTTAAATTTGAAAAAGAAAATCTGAAAGATCTTACCAATGAATGGAAATTGGTAGACTCTGCGGGATATAGTACTCCGGTAGCTATTGATGATCCAAGATTTGGAACTCCTGGAGATCTTAAATTATTCTATAGAATAGCTGGTCAAAATGCCATTGAACCCACAAGGTTATCTGCTTACGCACAATATTCACAGAAATTTTACTGGGGAACGAAAAAAGTTTTCATTAATGCTGGAGCAAGAGTTTCTCACTGGAGTTTTAATAATGAGACTATTTTCTCTCCACGTGTACAATTTGCTGTTAAACCTGATTGGGAAACTGATATGCTTTTCAGGCTTTCAGGAGGGGTATATTATCAGGCACCTTTCTACAAAGAAATTAAAGATCTGGATGGAAACTTTAACAATACAATAAAATCTCAGCGTTCGTTACAGGTGATTTTAGCGAATGATTATGAATTCCAGATGTATGACCGTCCATTTAAATTGACGACAGAAGCTTACTATAAAAAAATGGATGATCTTATTCCATACTACATGGATAATGTAAGAATCCGTTATTCTGGTAATAATAATGCTACTGGTTATGCTTATGGAATTGATACCAGATTATTTGGTGAATTTGTACCAGGGATCGATTCTTGGTTATCTGCAAGTTATGCCAGAGTGTATGAAAATATTGATGGGAAAGGAAATATTCCAAGACCTACCGATCAAAGGTTAAGGTTTGCGATGTTCTATCAGGATTATATGCCTCAATATCCTTCAATGAGGGTGAATCTTACACTAACTTATGCAATGGGACTACCAACTGGAGCACCAATTATATTAGACCAGAATGGTGCGCCTGACGTAAATGCTGCTTATCAATATCAGAGAACATTACCTTCCTATAAAAGAGTGGATATCGGGTTGTCTAAAGTATTTATCGATTCTAAAGATAAAAAGCAGAAATATGGATTCTGGGGCAATTTTGAAGAATTAATTTTGGGAGTACAGGTTTTCAATGCATTTAATATTAGAAATACAGTAGCCAATCAATGGATTACAGATGCGAATACCAATTTTATGTATCCTGTTCCAGTTCGATTAACAGGAAGATTCTTTAATGTGAAACTTGAATTTAAGATTAAATAAATAGTTATTTGGCAGCAGATATAAAGTATTAAGTAGCAAAGGTTGGAAATCTGCTCAATCTGCATAATGCGCGAGAAATAAAGACAATATAAACTTCTGAAATTTTCAGGAGTTTTTTATTTGCTGTTTTCCGAATTTTATAACAACATTACATAATTTTATAACAATTGCTAGAAAGTTATTTTTACCTTTGCTTCAGCATATGAAAAAGATTCTTGCCATATTGTTTTCTGTTTTCTACTTTGGATTTTCTTCCGGAGCAGTTTTCAGTGTACATTATTGTATGCAGGAAATGGTATCAGTAAGTCAGAAGACAGATGATATTTGTGCTAAATGCGGTGTTAAAACTAAAAAGGATTGTTGTAAAACAGAAATCAAAGTTGTAAAAGTTGATGATTCACAAAAATCAGATTTCTTAAAAATTGATTTTTTAAAACAGATTGCTGAATTTCAAAACCATGAGTTTTTCTTTACGGATCACTCTTTTTCAGCTGTAAAATTTACATCAATTCAGATCAATGCACCACCTGAAAATCGATCTATACCTATCTTTATTACACATTGTAATTTCAGAATTTAGAATTAAGTTCTTCGTTTAATGGTTTCATTATAACGAACGGCAAGTTTTGTCGCAATAGGCGACTCTCAGTTATTCTTATTAAAAACTTATTTAATTCTAAATTTTAAAACAATGAAAAAGTATATCGTAACCGCAGTATTCTCTTTATTTTCAATGATTTTTGTGTCTGCACAATCAAAATCAAATCCTCAGGTTTCAAAGTTATATAAAAATTATATTGCTATTAAAACAGCATTGGCATCCGATGATGCTGATAAAACGTCAAAAGCAGCATCAGAATTCATTAAAACGGCTTCAACAATTGACTATAAAGTAGTTTCAGAAGGAAACTTAACGATTCTTAAAAAAGATGCTACCGCTATTTCTGAGGCCAGAAGCATCAATACACAAAGAGAGACTTTTCTTAATCTCTCTGATAATATGATTGCATTAACAAAGCAATTTAAACTTTCAGAAAAACCAATTTTTGTTCAGTACTGCCCAATGGCTGATGGAAGTTGGTTGAGTGATGAAAAGCAAATTGTAAATCCCTATTACGGAAGTAAAATGCTTTCATGTGGAAGTGTTAAAACTGAGATTAATTAATTTTTATATTGATCTATAAAATAGGTAGTTGTATAGTTTAAATTATAATTTACTTTAATTGAATAATTAAACTATACAGCTTTAAATAAACTCGAAATATTATGAGAAAAATAATAATATTTCTGATGTTTTTGTTCTCTGTTTTTACTTTCACACAATCGACAAAAACTTACTATACCTGTCCAATGCATTCTGAAGTAGTTTCCCAAAAACCTGGAGACTGCCCGAAATGTGGAATGACCTTAGTAAAAAAAACTGTTGCCATTAAGCCTAAAGTTATTTCAAAACCTACAGCTAGGCCAATTGAAAAACAAGAAACAAAGACTCAGGATATAAAAAGAAATAATAAGCCTGAGGCAGAGAAAAGGAGTTATGTAAAAATAACCTCTAAAGCTCAACCTATCTCTAACCCTAAAACGCTCTCAAAATCTCAGACAGCCTATAGTTGTCCGATGCACCCAGAGGTAATTTCCGATAAACCGGGAAAATGTCCTAAGTGTGGAATGGATTTGGTAGAAAAGGAAGATCAGAAACAAAAGACGGTAGAAAATCAGAAAGAAGAGACCTCAGTTTTAAGAAGAAATTCTGAGAACGGTAAAATTACTTTTGGGGGTAAAACCGTTCGTTATGATCTGTATGTTAAAGATACGATTGTCAACTTTACAGGGAAGAACAGAAGAGCTATTGCGGTAAACGGTAAGTTACAGGCTCCGACCTTATATTTTACAGAAGGTGATACCGCTGAAATTTATCTTCATAATATGCTAAAGGAAAACACAGGATTTCATTGGCATGGAGTTATTCTGCCCAATGAACATGATGGAGTTCCATACCTTACCACAAAACCTGTAATACCTGGAGAAACTCATCTATATAAATTTAAAGTTTCTCAAAATGGGACCTATTGGTATCATTCGCATCAGGGACATCAGGAACAGATTGGCATGAATGGTATTTTAGTTTTCAAGAAAAGGGAAGGAGAACCGACAGAGCAGTATACAAAGGAAATCCCTATACTACTTGGAGATTGGAGTGATGAAGATCCAATGCAGATTGCCAGGAGACTTCATATGGCCAATACAGATTGGTATGCTATTAAGAAGAATGCTGTTCAAAGTTATTGGGAAGCTATTAAATCTGGAAATTTTGGAACAAAAGCCCTGAATGAATGGAAAAGAATGGAGGCGATGGATGTAAGTGATGTGTATTATGATAAATTTCTCATTAACGGATTGCCAAGTTCTGAGTATTCCAATCTAAAAGCTGGAGATAAAGTAAGGCTAAGAGTGGCAAACGGTGGATCTTCAACCTACTTTTGGTTAAATTATGGTGGCGGAAAAATTAAAGTCGTGGGTAATGATGGAAATGATGTAGTTCCTACAGAAGTTGATCGTCTGATCGTAGGAGTTTCTGAAACCTATGATATTGAGGTGACCATTCCTGAAGATAAAAGTTTTGAATTTCGCGCTACTTCGGAAGACCGAATTGGACATTCTTCACTTTGGCTGGGATCAGGAGAAAAGGTAGAAGCTCCTGATTTACCAAGATTAAAACTTTTTGAAGGAATGAAGATGATGAATGGAATGATGGAAATGAGTGGAAATATGAAGCCTATGAGTATGACTATGGGTAACCAGATGATGGATATGAATGAAGTGATGTACCCTGAACTTTCTGAAAGCCAGCGAAAAATGACGATGAAGCATATTAATGAAATGATGGGGGTAAAAACAAAAGATGAAAAAGAGGATCATTCCCAACATTCTGGAATGGATATGAAAGAGGAAAAAACGATTAAAAGGCTTTCCTATAATATTTTAAAAGCTCCTGAAAAAACAATCCTTCCAACCGAAAATGTCAGAGAGCTTAAGTTTACATTGGAAGGTAACATGAACCATTATCTGTGGACTCTAGATAATAAAACAGTGACGGAAACGGATAAGATTTTGGTTAAGAAAGGAGAGATTCTGAGAATTACGATGTATAATAATTCGATGATGCGACATCCAATGCACTTGCACGGACATGATTTTAGACTGATCAATTCAAAAGGAGAGTACTCACCACTAAAAAATGTAGTGGATATTATGCCAATGGAAACAAACACGATAGAATTTGTTGCTAATCAGGATGGCGACTGGTTTTTTCACTGTCACATTTTATACCATATGATGGCTGGAATGGGAAGGATATTCAGCTATGAGGATTCTAAACCCAATCCTCAGCTTCCAAACAGGAAGTTAGCCTGGAAAAATTTCCTTAAGGATAACAGAATGGTGAGCTCAATGGCGATGCTGGATATTGCAAGCAATAAAATACATACTGAAACCATGACGATGTTCGGACCGAGATGGGCTAATCTGAATGAATTTCATTCCAATTGGAACTTCGACCATTTTGATGGAAATTTTAAAGTAGGAAGATTCTTAGGGAAATTTCAATGGGCACTTCCTTATGCCGGTTTTAGGATTCAGAAGAATCATGAGATCATGGAAAGACAAATGACAGAAGAGATGGGAATGAAGTATGAGGGTAAGAAAACCTGGTTTGGACAAAACATCGCCTCAAAGAATAAGGCTACTTTCATTGTGGGTGCACAATACCTTTTGCCTATGTTGATTACAGCAGATGCAAGTGTAGATCAGAATGGAAAAGTATTACTGGAGCTAAGCAGGGAGGATATTCCGATTTCCAGAAGGATAAGAGGAAACTTTAGTCTTAATTCTGATGGAGAATTTACTACAGGACTACGGTATATCGTACAAAAATGGTTCTCAATTTCAGGAAATTATGATAATGAAATGGGTTGGGGAGCAGGTGTTACACTGACTTATTAAATAAAAAAAACCGTCTCATCACTGAGGCGGTTTTTTCTTGCTTTATATTTGAAAGCGTATATTTATTTTATGATATTCCAATGAAACGAAAATCCCACATGCTATTGAATATGCTAAAGAGAGAAAAATTAAATCTTTTGAAAGCTTGAATATAATAAATGGATCTAGTGAAGAGTGGGTATTAAGTTTTAAATAATTATCAAAATCAACTTGTCTTTGATAATTATTTAAAACTTAATACCCCAAGAATAAAAGTGAAAGGTATATTTAGTGGAAAAATCGACGGGACAGAAACATTTGTAGAATGGGGTGATTAGGATCATATGATGACTAATTCGTTACATTTCCAGCGTCGCTATTTTTTCAATCATTTTTTTGTTGATACTTTCAGGGATAATACCCATTAAAAAATTACGGAGAGAGGTTCCATATTGCCATTGTGAAATGTTTCCAACCTGTCGGCTTGTACTGACAATATAATCTACTTTTTTTCTTCTTATTTTTTGAAAGTCTTCAAAAACAGAATTGAAATTTTTACTCTTTTCTAATAATTTACCAATAATGTAAGCATCTTCTATTGCCTGGCAAGCTCCCTGACCCATATTAGGAGTCGTTGCGTGCGCAGAATCACCAATGAGGCATAAGTTGTCTGAATGCCATTTTGGGATGGGAGAAAGGTCTGTAATGTCGTTGAAAATAATATTTTTAGGATCTGTTGCTTCTAAAATTTTAATAACTAAAGGATCAAAATCGCTATAAGTAGAAAGCAGATCAGTATCCGGGTTCAGATTTTTGTCTTTGATCACTGCATACCAATAGACTTTTTTATCTGATATTCTTACAAAGCCAAAGCGTTTACCAACTCCCCATGTCTCAAGGGCTTCCTGATTATATTTTTCCGGTAATTCAAAATCGACCAGTCCACGCCAGCATTTTTGTTTTGTATCCCGGATTGTTCCTGTTTTTAGAATTTGATTACGAATGTTTGATTTAATTCCATCAGCGCCAAAAACAACAGTACTTTCTATTTCCTGTCTATTTTCAAAATGGAGATGGTAATTTTCTTTTTTTATAATTTGTTTTAAGTTATAATTGAGCTGAATGTTTTCAATACCCATGTTTTCAGCGAGAATTCTCTGTAATTCTGCTCTGTGAATTGCCACATTACAGGAATTAAATTTCTTTTCAAATTCAAGGCTATTGGTATCAGAAATAGGTTTTAGATATTGATTGGTAATCGATATTTTATGGATTTTATTACCGGCTTCTTCAATTTTCTGTTTTAATCCCAACTGATCAAAAACCTGCATGGCATTCATAGCCATCATAATTCCGGCTCCCACTGGTTTTATTTCCGGTACAGAATCATAGATACTAAAATCAATATGTTGCTGTTTTAGGATATTTCCAAGTGTTAAACCGCCAATTCCGGCTCCAATTATTGAAATAGAATTCATAAGCAGATGAAGTTGTTAATTTGAAAGCTTATTTTACATCGTCAGAATGTAATTTTCTGATACTTTTGTGAAGCCATATTTTTCAAAGAAATGATGTGCTCCTTTATTATCAATCCCACTTTCTAAAAGAATAAAGCTGACATTCCAATTTTTAGATTCCTGAATGGCATTTTCCAGTAAAGTACTTCCAATAGATTGTCCACGGAAAGCATTATTCAACAGCATATCTTCTAAAACAGCATATTTTTTAAAACCACTGTAGATTACATTAAAGACCAACATTCCAATGATGTTGCCATCATTATTTTCTGCAATTAAAATTTCTAATTTTGAGGAAGAAGAATCTTCTGAGTTAAAATCGGTAGTAAGCTGGTCTGTTAGTATAGACTCAAGATTTGAGCTCCATTCGTGAGTATTTTCAGCTCGGCCGGATATTATTTCTCCATGCGAAATATAAGATTCTGTTTTATGGGTAATAAAAAAATCTACTAATTCTTTAACACGGCTTTTATCACTGAGCCATTGAGTGGTATATTGCATCATTGTGACTTTTATAGACTTTTATTTTGAATTATTTCAAATTTTTTAATTCGGTCAATAGTTTATTTTGTTTGTTAATGAAGCTATTTAAATGATCTGGCTTCAAAGGATGTGCATTCTGATATTTTTCAATTTCAGGAAGTGTTTTATTGACTTTAAAAACGGTGTATAAATCATTCATTTTCTTTTCATTGGTATTCACCTGATTGATTAAGTCTTTGATGTTTTTAACTTTTGAAAAGTATGTATCGGAGCTTGCTTTAATAGATTTTGTGATTTCCTTTTTCATCAGGGAATCGCTTATTGAACTGGTATGATATTCAGCATCGCGATAATAGGATTCAGATTTATCAAAGACTTTTTTATATTCGAAGATAACTTTACCTGCTTCCTGATTGATGCTTTTTATTTTATCATCCAGTGCCTGAAGGTTTTTATCGTTTTTAATAAGTTCAGAATAAATCTGATCGATCATATCTTCACTCCGTCCACTTTTAAATGAACCTGATACAGAAGATTCTGCATTATCTACAACATTATCCGGGATAGGAGTGTTTTCAGACTTATTTTCTGTACAGGAAAATAAAAATAAAACCAGCGCAGAGGTTAATAGTATTTTTTTCATAATTACCATTTATAAGTATTAAAAATAAGCAAATAAAATAGATTTTTACTGATGATCAAGCTGATATTCATTGGATTCAATAACTTATAATTTCACTGCCATTAGGACCGTCATTTCGACTATGGGAGAAATCCATTAATAATTTATCTTTTTTTGAGATTCTTCATTCTGCTTACGCTTCATTCTGAATGACAAATTTTATGATTATTTAATTAGTTGAAGATGTAATATAAAGATAAAAAAAAACGGAGTCTGAAAAATCAAACTCCGCTAATTAATTATTTAGGCTAAATTATTTACCTAGGTAAGATTTCAAAATCTTACTTCTTGTATTATGTTTTAGTCTTTTGATTGCTTTTTCTTTGATCTGACGAACTCTTTCTCTCGTTAGGTCAAAAGTTTCACCAATTTCTTCCAAAGTCATTGGATGTTTTCCGTTTAATCCGAAGTACAATCTTACAAGATCCGCTTCTCTTGGAGTTAAAGTATTCAATGCTCTTTCGATCTCAATTTGAAGAGATTCAAGCATTAGATCTTTATCAGGACTTGGAGATTCTCCAGAACGTAATACATCATAAAGATTAGAATCTTCACCTTCTACTAAAGGTGCATCCATAGACAAGTGTCTACCGGAGTTTTTCATAGATTCTTTAATGTCTTCTTCACTCATGTCAAGAACTTCAGCCAATTCTTCCGGAGAAGGTGGTCTTTCATTTTCCTGCTCAAGGTGAGCGTATGCTTTATTAATTTTGTTAATTGAGCCAATCTTGTTTAGTGGTAATCTTACAATTCTTGACTGTTCTGCCAAAGCCTGTAAAATTGATTGACGAATCCACCAAACTGCGTAAGAGATAAATTTGAAACCTCTGGTCTCATCATATCTTTTTGCAGCTTTCATAAGTCCTAAGTTACCTTCATTGATCAAATCGGGTAAAGAAAGACCTTGGTTTTGATATTGTTTAGATACAGAAACTACGAAACGAAGGTTGGCTTTGATTAATTTTTCCAATGCGGCTCTGTCACCTGCACGAATTTTCTGTGCCAAATCTACTTCTTCGTCTGCAGTAATCAATTCTACCTTACCAATTTCCTGCAAATACTTGTCTAGTGAAGCAGTTTCCCTGTTGGTTACCTGCTTAGTAATTTTTAACTGTCTCATTTATTTTATCCTCAAACTAGAGTTACTATATATTATACGCTTGAAGAGGTTAAAAGGTTACACTAGTTTTAATTTTTTTTAAACTTAAGCTGAATTTTATGAAAACAAAAAAGGCAAAACCGAAGTTCTGCCTGTATTTATGATAGCTGATCATGAATGTTGGTTTCAATTTGATGTTAACATAAACTGAGATCCATTAATCTTTCAATTAAAATAAATCATTCAATAGTTTTGCTAGTCTTAAACCTCCGTAAAGAAGCTGTCTTTCTAATGTATCATTAAATTTATACTGATAATCGAAAGATAAATTTGAACCATCAGGAGTTTGTGCATAGATTTTATTGGCAATTTTATGAGAATCATATAACCAATCTTCTAATGTTCCGTATTGGATCTGCTTTACTTCATCCTTAGATTTAATATCCAATAACCTTGAATATTCCGTATAGCTGTATTTTTGAGAGTCTACTAATTTCCCATCCCATACTGAATGTAAGTTTGTTTTATCTCCAAAATAAGTTACATTAATTTTGTTGCCTCCTAAATCTTCAGCTCTTCCGACATGCAAAGGCTGTGCAAGATCTCCCATTATATGAATAAGGAATACCAAAGCAATTTTTCTGTCTTTTTCAGATGTTTTTTCATCTTTTACCTGTGCAGATAATGTTTTTACCTGAGAATAAAGACTTGGACCTGCCTGAGCTTTTAAATTTTGCTCAAATGTTTTAAAATCAGCTTGCGGCGCTATATTTACATAATGCCATGCTGAGGCCTGTTTCCAAACGCCTGTGGTATCAGATTTAATAAAATCCGGCCAGTTTGCCCAATAAGCAAGACGTTCCTGACCCATTATTTTTCTGATTTCCCTTCTTGCTTTTCCGGAAAGATGGTTTTCTGCGATTTCTGCAATAATTCTGTGCCCCGTTAATCCCCATGCAAATGAATAAAGAGAAGAGGAGATGAATGCTAAAATTAAAATTTTAGAATAAATACTTTTCATTGTAAATAACATTTTCAATCTGCAAAGATAAACCAGCTTTTTATAAGTAGAGATAAAAAAGATTAATTTCTTATGAGAAAGAGATTAATAAAATTTAATTTAAATAAAAGAAGGAAACATTTGTTTAAATAGATCAGTATGATAGAATGTTTTCCGATATTATAGATGATTTTATATTAAGCTGTATCTTAATAAAGCATCTTATTATGTTTTTTAAGTAGTAAAGTGTACAAGTATAGTATATCAATGTTTTTTATTCCTTAATTTTTATCTACATCTGCCTTTGATTATACAAAAATTTTATATTTTTACTCCTACTAATAATGATATTATCTTTGAAATGTAAAAATTATATAATATTTTTTTTCCATCTCATGAGATATATTATCTTTACAAGTCATAATCACGGGAAACACTATGTATGAGAATAATATTGTAGATATGCATTACAATAAACTGCAGACCGATTTTAAAGCTGAATCGGTAGCAGTTAATCTTTTGAAATATCACAGATCAGTAAGCAATATTTTCATTGACCGCATTGGAATCAATGACAGGGCTTATTTAAAAGATATCAAGAGTATTTCGAGCAATTATTTAGGATTTGATGAAGAAGTATTTACGATAGAGACTTATAGAGAGGGGATCTATGATTATCTTCCGGAAGGCTTATTTCATCCACCATCATTAAGTACTACGAGAAAGAACGTAGAGGGTGTTGTTAAGGAAATCCGTAAACAAAAAAAAGTAGAGGAAGACGCGAGAAAATTTTTTCGTCCCTTCGAATTAGAGATATTTTTTACAGAGATCAGCGCTTTATCAAAAGAGTTTGATTTTGAAGTTTCCAGTGATACCGATACATTGCTTGAAACCATTACTGAACTTTGGCCTATTGTAAAACAACTTGACCAGAAAAATGCGTACATCTTTATGCACATCCTACCTTTTTTTCATCAGATTCGTGGTGATAAAAGATGGTTTGAAAGATGTCTAACTGCTTTTTTGCGTGTTCCGGTAGAAATAACCTTTACTCCAAATGTCATTGATGATATTGAAGAAAATGATGATTCAATGTTATTGGGGAATTCAAGATTAGGGGTTACCTACATTCCAAGTGGCAGACACATGGATGGACAACGAAATTGGGTGGTCAATATAGGACCTATTCCTTATGAAAATATGAAAATGTATATTCCTGGACATCCTTTCAGAAAAGTGCTTCAGGCTTTATATGATTATTTCCTTCCTGTGACAGTAGATATACATGAGAATTTTATAACAGAGAAACAAGAATATTCGTTTAAGCTGGAAGATGATGAAAGAAATGCGAACCGCCTTGGATACTCTACCTTTCTGTAAAATATTTTACTATATTTACAAGCACCAATACATTATAAATTTGAAAAACGACCAATGGAAATTTCTTCAGTAAAAGGAATCTTTTTAAGATATATTTTAATGCCTTTAATAGCAGTTATTATGATGATTATACTAGGTGTAATCAGACGAAATAAACCTGCTATAAAAATTAAGGTCATCATCATTTATGTTCTGCTATGCAGTTTATGTTTAGCCTTACCTGGTTTTTTTGGATTTGCCGGGAATTTATTTAATCCTTACTGGTATCTTATTGCACAAATCGTCTATCTGATTTTTGGTATTATCCATGTAAATTTGTTAGACAGGTATTTTAAAAAACATATTGAATCTGTGCCAATGAGTATATTATTTGAATCTATACTTTCATTGACGTGTATTGCTTTTGGAGGGTATCTCTTTGTACTTCTGTTCAAATGGATGAGTGTGGGAACAGGGTATCCGGTAATGTCGGCGACGAGTGTAATTATATTTCTTGTTCCGATGGTATTTCATTACTGTTATGTTCAGTTTATCAGTATTCCGGTTGATATTTATAAAACATGGCGTTATTCTCCGGATCAGAGGCTTCCTGATTTTGAAGGCGCGGATTTTGATAGACTCATGGTATTGAATGTAGAACTGAGTAAAAATTTGGAAGATGCCAACAGATTTAGAATTAAAGCTAAAACACTCCCAACAGGGGTAACTTTTGGGGACTGGTTCTATAGAGTGGTGGATGACTACAATCATAAAAACCCTAAGTCGATCATTCATCTTACAGACGAAGAAAGAGAATCCTATTATTGGATCTTCTATACTAAAAAATCGTTTTTCAGTTTCAGAAAGTATATTGATTTTGACCAGGATATCATGGCAAATGGAATTTCTGAAAATGAAGTCGTTATTTGTAAAAGAGTTATTCAGCATGAAGAAGAAGGAATAACAAGAAAATCATAACCACACAAAATTTAAAGTATTTAATATGATACAGCCTATTAAACATTTTGCAATCAATTGGGTAGATGGGATGAAAGTTTCCCAGAGACACCTTAATGATCAGGATAATTTTTTAATTGATACCATTAGAGATTCCAATTCACTTGGAATTACTCCATATAATTATGGGCTTCTTCCCATTTCCAATGAGTTTACCGATAAAACAATATTTGATGTTCATAATACAGCAACGAATGATGTTCAATTGGTGATCAAGCGTTGTAGTGCTGTTACATTGGCAGGCTACAGAATGGAGATGAGTGATAGGAGAGTGAGTGTAAAATCATTGGCAAAATCGATGAATGAAGAGCAGGCCGATGGTGAATATTATATTTTAATTTCAGTTAATCCTTTTGATAAAGTACCTTTTGGGGATATTGATCCTGAGGAAATACCTCCGCGTCATCCTAATGCACAGCCCAATTATCATATTGAATTACTTCCTGTTACTTCTTTAAACAGCAGCTATTCGGGAGGAAATTATCTGATCGTTGGGAAAGTAGATTTAAAAGGAAATATCGCACAGGTTAATTCTAATTTTATTCCGCCATGTACTTCTATTCAGAGTCACCCTGTTTTGGTTGATTATTACGGAAGCTTTGCAAAATCTATTGGAAATTTACAACAGTATGCTTTTAAGATCGTTCAGAAGGCATCTCATAAAAATCAGAATACAGCTTTAGCACAAAACGTTAAATTTTTGTGTAGTACCCTGATCAATACATTTGGCGATATGTATTTTCAATTTAGAAATGTCATTCCTTCGCAGCCACCTATATTTTTAATCGAATCTTTTGCTAAACTGGCACTTCGTTTATATAATACTACCCAAGTTTTAGTTCCTGCAGAATTGGAAGAGATGCTAAACTATAGTTTAGAATGGAGTGAAATAGCTCCTCATACCTTGCTTAATCAACTTTCAATTGTTGCTGAAACCAATTATGATCACCATAATTGTGGAGAGCCTTTACTGTACATTCAGCAGATGCTAAGAAGTTTGGAAACGATTTTCTCTAAACTAAGTGAACTGGATTATATCGGACAGAGAAAAGAAAATATTATTGTTAATGAACAGGAAGTATCTAATAATGCCAATCCGAAAAGAGGTTGGAGTGTTTTAGATTAATCCAATACAATTTAAATATATTAAATCCCGTTTATCGGGATTTTTTTGTTTTAAGAAACAGAACAAAAAAGACCTAACAATTTGTCAAGTCTTTTTTATTTTAAATTCTATTTTTTATTTTCATTTAGAAGTTCCAGTGTATGTTCTACATGACCTCCACCTTTCCATTCGTCATGTCCGGGAACAACCATCGTTGCTCCAGGGTATTTAGATTTTAGTTTAGCCATCGTCAAAGGCCACTGCTTTACATTGGCTTCACCAGTATAGCCCAAGTCTGTTGCATTTCTGCTTTTTACAAGACATCCACCATCCAATATATTGTATTTTGGAAACCATACCACGACATTATCTGCAGTGTGTCCTTCTCCAAGAAAATCTACAACAAACTCTTCTCCTCCTATACGATAAGGTTTTCCTGTTTTTGTGATCTCACTTGATGTAGCTTTTCCTTCTTTCTTCAATAGCTCATTGGTTTTTACAGTTGCGTAAGTTTTAATTCCTTTATTATTGTAAAAACTTAAATCTCCCGCTCTATCATCATGCGAATGTGTTGCAAATACAGCAATAATCGGTAGGTTATGGCGTTTTTTTATAGTATCCATCAGGCTTTGATATTGCGTTTTCTGCCAAGGCACATCAAAGAGAACGACTCCTTTTTTGGTAACTAGATACATCGCATTGGTAGAATATTCTCTGCCTCCAAATACACCAAAAGTTTTGTAAATATACAGATTGGGTTTAATGGGAGGTTCGATCACAAAATCTCTTACCTGAGCATTAACAAACTGACTTAAAAATAAAACGGAAATAATTAAAAATCGAATACTTTTTCTCATAATTTTTTTGAATGATAATTAAAATTTTACTGCTTTTAGGAAAAGACGGAATCGAAGCAGAAAGTTTTGCAAACCTAATTAAAATTAAAATATTGAGCATTTATGGAATAGAATTTAACCGTTTTTTAACGGTTGAGCGTATTTATGGTTCTATATTTTAATCAATTTGCTTTTGTAAAGTTTTTAAACTAATGCAACTTTGTTGCATTAGTTTGTTTTTTTTTAATACTTTTGCTTTTTATTAAAATAGGGTTTCTTTTAAAGTTGAAACTAAGTTTTAAACTAATCACGGTTAAATATGATGTATATGAACTTTAGATTTATTCTGTCAGTATTAGGTGTTTTTATTATTTCCACAGTAAAAGCACAGGATGGAGAAGCAACGGGAAGAGTATTTTTTGAAAACGGAGGATCTTCAGATACTGAAGTAATATTAAAAGATACACAGACAAAAACAACCACCGATAAAAACGGAAATTATACGATTAAAAATATAGTTCCGGGAAATTATAAACTTTTAATTAAAGCTAAAGGATATGAAAATATGGAGCAGGAAGTTTCCATAGAGAAAAAGCATACCGTGATTCCAAATATTTTATTGATCCGCGACAGTAATAAAATTGATGAAGTAGTGATAACAGGAGTTTCAAAAGAAACTTTAATTAAAGAGAATCCAGTTGCTATTATAAGTATTTCTTCCAAACAGATTGAAAAGACGATAGCTACTAATATTATCAGCTCTTTGGTAAAATCAGCTCCGGGTCTGAGTGTGGTAGAGACAGGACCTAATATTTCCAAACCTTTTATCAGAGGACTGGGATATAACCGTGTATTAACACTCTATGATGGAATACGGCAAGAAGGTCAGCAATGGGGAGATGAGCACGGTATAGAAGTAGCTCCTTATATAGTTGAGCGTGCAGAAGTGATAAAAGGACCTGCCAGTTTGATGTTTGGTTCTGATGCACTGGCTGGTGTCGTTAGCCTATTTCCTCATATTCCTACTCAGGATGATGGTATTATTCATGGAAAAATAACCAGCGAGTATCAGGGTAATAATAGTCTTATAGGAAATGGGATGCAATTTGATTATAAGAAGAATTCTTTCATAGCCTCATTAAATGCTTCTTATAGAATGGCAAAAAACTATAGAAATTCTATGGATGGGAGAGTATATAATACCAATTTTGAGGAAAAGAACTTTTCCTTTCTATTAGGACGTAAAACAAGAACCAGCTTTTCGAAACTTAATTTTACACTATATGATAATCTTCAGGGGATACCAGATGGTAGTCGTGACGCTAAGACCGGAAAATTTACATATCAGGTGGGAGAGGGTGAAGATGATGATGTAGAAAAAAGACCCATTGTTTCAGAGAGAGAACTCAATTCATATGCTCTTTCACCTTTACATCAGAGAATTCAGCATTACCGACTTTATGCGCAGCATACTCAACAAATTGGAAAAGGAGACCTGGATGTTCAGCTTGCTTTGCAGAAAAATATCCGTAGGGAATATAATCACCCGACTTTACCTTCCCAGCCGGGAATGTATGTTCAGCTTAATACTTTAAATTATGGAGTCCGCTATAATTTTCCCAAGTTTTCTTCTTTTGAAATTTCTGCAGGTGTTAACGGAATGATGCAAAATAATAAAAACAAATCTGCCACGGATTTTCCTATTCCTGATTATGACTTAAGTGAAGGTGGTGTCTACGCTTATGCCAAATGGAAATATAAGAGATTGAACATCAGTGGTGGTGCCCGTTATGACATCCGAAATGTCAGGTGGAATAATTTCTATGTACAGACCAATCCGGTAACCCAGTTTGAAGAACAGGCTACTCAGGTATCTTCTCATGCTGAATTGAGATTTCCATCATACAGCAAAACTTTTGGCGGGGTATCAGCTAGCATAGGATCTGCTTTTCAATTAACAAAACAGATCAGTCTTAAAGCTAATATTGGAAGAAGCTACAGGGCACCAAATATTACGGAGATTGGTTCCAATGGACTGGATCCGGGAGCTCATATTATCTATAAAGGAAACAGGGATTTCAATCCTGAATTCTCATTGCAGGAAGATCTGGGGGTAAGTACACGTTTCAAAGATTTCTCAGCAGATGTAAGCTGGTTTAATAATCATATTCAGAATTATATCTATCTTTCATTACTAGTAGATGGACAAGGAAATCCTCTTGTCGACGCTCAGGGAAATAAGACCTATCAGTATCAGCAGGCCTCTGCTCAACTTTATGGTATGGAAGCATGGCTATCACTACATCCGGAAAAATGGAAAGGATTTAACTTTGAAACCAGCCTGTCTCTTATTTATGGATTTAACCGTGATAAGATGTTTAAAAGTAAAGGAAATAACGGAGAGCATCTTCCTTTGATTTCTCCGCTAAAACTATCCAGTAGCATATCACAGAAAATAGCTACCCGATCAAAAGTCTTTTCATCCATGACTCCTACAGCGGACGTGGAATTTTCAGCAGCACAAAACAGATATTTGGGTTTGAATGATACAGAAACGGCAACAAAAGATTATACTTTATTTAATATAGGGATCTCTGTTAACATGAACTATTCTGAAAACCATTCTGCAGTCCTATTGCTTCAGGTGAATAATGTGTTCGATCGTGCTTATCAATCACATCTTAGCAGACTAAAGTATTTGGGAAATATTTATAATATGGGAAGAAATGTGTCGTTGAAACTTATTGTTCCTTTTTAAGTTGGAACTTAAGAACAAAAAAGGTGGCTGAAGCTCTCAAAACCACCTTTTTTATTTTATTTTTTGACTAATATTTTCTCGGTTGCTTTTTTACTAAGGACCTCTCTCTTTCCTTCAATTTCTATAGTGACAGATTTGTCAAAGTTTTCGATTTTTATGATCTTAATTCTGGTATTCAGCAGTAACTTTCTTTCTGTAAGATAACTTAAAAAAGCATCATCAGATAAGGTGACAGAAGCAAAAATTACAGTTTCACCAACTTCACAATTGCTTAATTTCTGCAAATCCTGAGCGATGATATTGCCATCTTTATCAGGAATAGGTTCTCCATGAGGATCGAATTTTGGATAATCTAAAATTTCATCCATTTTATCAAAAAAGACCTGAGAATGTACATGCTCCAGCTGTTCTGCAATTTCATGAACATTTTCCCAGCCGAAGTTCATCTTTTTTACCAGGAACATTTCTGTAAGCCTGTGCTTGCGAACCACCAAAGCAGCCTCCCGTTTTCCTTTATCAGTGACACGAAGGGGTTTGTAGGTCTCATAAATTACCCAGCTCTTTTCTGCAAATTTCTTCATCATATTATTAACGCTTGGCATTTTTACATTTAGAAATTTGCTGAGTTCGTTAATTGTTACTTTACCTTCATTATCAACCAAATGAAACAAAGCTTTCAGATAATTTTCTTCTGTTAATGTTGTTTTCAAAATGTTAGATGATTTTAACTACAAATCTAACAAAATTTTGTGAAAATTTTATGCTTGTTCCTTTAAGTTTTTTTAATTTTGTCTTATGAAATTTTCTTTTAAAAACGATTACTCAGAGGGGTGTCACCCTAATATATTACAAGCACTTTTACAATCTAACCTTGAACAGGAAGCTGGCTATGGAGAGGATAGATATTGTTTAGAAGCTAAAGAATTGATCAGAGAAAAGATAGGCCGTAAAGATTCTGAAATTTATTTTGTTTCTGGAGGAACACAAGCAAACCTGATTGTTATTTCTTCGATTTTAAGACCTTATCAAGCGGCTATTTCTGCTGCTACCGGACATATATTAAATAATGAAGCTGGTGCTATTGAGGCAACGGGGCATAAGATCTTAAGTATTGATACTGAAGATGGTAAATTAAGACCATCAGATATTATTCCTGTATTGGAAGGACATAGCAATGTTCCGCATCAGGTGATGCCTAAGCTGGTTTATATTTCAAATTCTACTGAATTAGGAACAACCTATAATAGGAAGGAACTGGAAGATCTTTCCAGTTTTTGTAAGCAGAATAACTTATATCTGTTCATGGATGGGGCAAGATTAGGTCATGGTTTAACAGCTGAGACTAGTGATCTGACTTTAGAAAAAATAGCAGAACTAACTGATATTTTCTATTTAGGTGGAACTAAAAATGGAGCATTAATAGGAGAGGCGATTGTGATCAATAACCCTGTTCTTAATGAGAATTTTGGTTTTAGCATTAAACAAAAAGGAGCCATGTTGGCTAAAGGAAGACTTCTTGGAATTCAGTTTTTAGAACTGATGAAAAATGATCTTTATTTTGATCTGGCGAAACATGCTAATCAGCAGGCTATGAAAATAAAAAATGCTTTACAGGAAAGGGGAGCTTCTTTTCTTTCTGATTCGTATACCAATCAGATATTTCCTGTTTTAAATAATGATCTGATTGAGATCCTGGCGGAGAAATTTGAATTTTATGTGTGGAAAAAAATAGATGATCAATCTTCTGCTATACGGTTAATAACCTCCTGGAATACTTCTGATAAAGGGGTAGATGATTTTATAGAAACTATTAAAAACAACTAAGAATTATAAATAAAAAAACAGCCTTTTAAAAGCTGTTTTTTTTATTTCTTTATACAAGAGGTTAATCCTGCGGATGTGGTTGAAGTATTTTTTTTATGCCTTCAACAACTTCATCTTCAAGACGTTTGATCTTATCTTTTTTCATTCTGATATAAATAGCAATCGGAAATTGGAATATTAAATAAACAATAGGCATGTCGTTATTGGTTTGTGTAGTTACCATACCTGTTTCGGGATTGGCATTTATTTTTACATTTCCTGTAATTGTAAAACCACTGGTACGCACCTGTAATGCTCCAAAACTTGTCTGAATTTTATATTGAGGAAATGTTTTCCTTAAATCTTCAATAAATTCTTTTTTTGAAAACGGACTGAATAGTAAACTCTGCATAAATTGTATTTAGTTATGATTCCTATGAATGAAGTTCTTGTATAGCAAATACTATGCTGAAATATTTCATTACTGTATGAATAATAACGAAAAATATTTTATTTTAATCCTTTTGAGACAATAGAGCAATCTGCTGTTTCCATTTTTGGACCATCTTTATAAGTGATCTTCTTTTCATCAGCGTATTTACTTTGTGAACCTTCTTCTTTATGGTCACCAATTCCTTCGATCAAAGCATTATCTTTTTGAATGAAGAAAATATCGCGTTTGCTTTTTGAACCTTCAGACTGAAATTCATAGGTTAGTTTTAAAGTATCACCTGATTTGAAGCCTGTTATATCTCCTGTAGAACCGTCTTTCTCACTGTTTTTGTACGATAATTTACCGGAAATTGTTCCCAAATTATCATCAATAGAAGCAAAAACACTGTCTTTACCAATCACCCCTAAATAACAAAATGACTTAGGACCTAATGTATCAACAACAGCTTCAGTAGTTGCAGTGGAATCTGTATTCACTTTTGGAGTTACATTTTCTGCTTTTTTATTACAATTCATTAAAAAAACTGACAATGAACCCAACACAATTAATTTTTTCATATCCTTAGTATTATATTAAATCAAATTTCAATTTTGCTAAAATAGCAATAGTATTTAAATCAAAGATACATTTATTGTAAATAAAATTTCATCAAAAAAGTATTGAAAATACTTGTGTATATCATAATTTCTCTAATTGCTGAGAATCGTTTAAAAAAAATATTTGTGAATATTTATTCGTACAGAGGAAAATAATTTAGGCACAGAAAGTGCTTATAAAATGGTATTAAAAAAGGTCTATGTACAAAATTTTTGAAATCTTAACTGTTGTTTTATTTTTCTGTGGAATTAATTTATTAAGATCGCAGACGCCACAAAATTATATTTACACTTCCTCCGGGGATTTAGAGCAAATAGAAAAAATGATCAGCCGAAAAGATATAGGTGGTGTCCAAATTGTTTATAACTGGAAATCCTTAGAAACTGAAAAAGATGTTTACGATTTTTCAAGAATTGAGAAGGATCTTGATTATTTGACAAAATTAGACAGAAAATTATTTATTCAGCTACAGGATAGATTTTTTGAACCTCAGGCAAGATATGTTCCGGATTATATTTTAAAAGATAAAGAATATAACGGCGGACTGGTTCCTCAATATGATAACCCAGGTGAAAATAAACCAATAGGAAATGGATGGGCTACCCAACAATGGAATTCAGAGGTTCGGAAGAGATTTCAAAAACTGATAGGAGAGTTGGCTAAAAAGTTCGATGGAAAAATTCAGGGAATCAATTTACCAGAGACTGCCATTGATATCGATATGAAAAAAGATAAAACAGGATTTAGTTGTGATTCTTATTTTCAGGCCGAGCTTGATAATCTGAAGTTTGCACGAAGCGCTTTCTCAAAATCTTATGTTTTACAATATGTCAATTTTTTCCCTTGTGAATGGGAAAATGATCATCAATATATGTCAAGGCTGTTTGAGTTTGCAAAAGAAAATAATATAGGCTTGGGAGGACCGGATATTGTTCCCAATAAAAATGCACAGATGAAAAACTCTTATCCTTTCTTTAATAAATATAAGGGAAAACTTCCTTTAGTAGCGATGGCTGTACAGGAACCAACACTTACCTATAAAAATCCCAAGACTAAAAAGCCTTTTACAAAAGAGGAATTTGTAATGTATGCAGAAAATTATTTGGGCGTGAATATTATCTTTTGGAGTGTAGAATCGCCATGGCTGAAAGTAGGAAAGACTAAAGAATAGAGTGGGTTTTAATAGACCGTATTTATTTAAAATTTTTTGTCTCGCAGATTTTACAGATGGCGCAGATCCTTTTTCTTTGAAAAATAAATCTGCTGAATCCGCTAAATCTGCGAGCGGTAAAAATATTTGGTAGTAGATAAAATGTTAAATTCTAAATTTTGAATTTTAAAATTAGAAATATTTAACAATCAAATGTCTTAATTCAAAATCCACATTTGAGATCTAGAATCCTTCACACCCTCAAAGATCCACGAAAACCTCTCGCAGCATAATAGGAGTCTGCTCCGTTGTGGTACATGAAAACTTTATTGTAACGGCGGTCGCAAAAGATTGCTCCTCCTAATTCACGAATGTCGGAAGGTGTTTTTACCCAGCTTGAGGTTTTCAGATCGAACTTTCCTAATTCCTGAAGTTGACGGTATTCATCTTCGGTTAACAGTTCGATTCCCATTTCTGAAGCTTTGTCAATTGCATTACTTTCCGGTTTATTGGCTTTTCTGGACTCCCAGGCCTGATAATCATAGCACAAGCTTCTACGCTTTGGACTCTCTGGAGAACAGTCGAAGAAAATATATTCGTTTGTTTTTTTATCAAAACCTACAACATCGGGTTCGCCTTCAGTTTCTTCCATTTCGTTTAAAGACCAAAGCTTTTCGGAATTGGCTTCTAATTTTGTCTGGATTTTGTTCCAGTCGAGATCTTTATGACGATTCATATTTTTCTCAAAACGAATTTTTAAAACTTTTAAAAGTTCCCGACTTTGTTCCGATGAGATTTTTTTATTTTTTTTCATAAGAATAGTTTGTGGTGGTAGTTTTATACTGAATGTATTTAAATTATTTTTCTTTCTGCTGGCCTAAAATACCAGGATATTACAGTAAGAACAAGAAGTAATAATGATGCGAATATTTTACTAAAGTTATGATCTGAAGCTAGGTGAGAGATAATAGCTCCTGACATCACAAAGAAAAATCCAGCGTATGCCCATTCTTTTAGTAAAGGACGCTTTGGAATGAGAATGGCAATGACACCCAGAATTTTCCAGACTCCTATAATGGTCATTAAATAAACTGGAAATCCTAAACTTGTAAAGTTTTCTACTTCATCCTTGTTTTTTAATAGCTGAACAGCAGCTGTAGATACCATTCCTAATGCCAGCCATAGTGTAAAAATCCAGTAGATGATTTTATTTCTTTTTTGAGATTGCGTTTGTGTTTGTACTTGTGTTGTTTGTGTCTGTGTTTCCATGATATTGTGATTTGAATATTAGTCATTAAGTCCTTTACCGGCAAGAATTTGAGGAATGCATTTTTCAATTCTCGCTTCGCGGGTTTTGGATTGTTTAGGTGAAGAAAAATGGAGTAGGTAGGCTCTTTGCCTTCCGGGAGTTAAAGCCTCAAAAGCGGATTTTAATTCTGAATTATGATCCAGTGTATGCTGAAATTCTTCAGGCATTTCAAATTGCTTTGTTTCTTTCAGTATGACTTTTAAGCCCGCTTTTTCTACTTCAAGTGCTTGATACATATAAGTTTTAAGTACCTTTTCCAGATCATCGATTTCCTTAAGATTGGTAAATCGAATCTGTCTTGCAGCTTGCACGTTTTCAGATTGAAGGATCAGAATGTTATGAGTGTCGTTCAATAAAGCACCTTTAAAAAAGAGTAGGGCGCAGTATTCTTTAAAGCCATGGATCAGAAATATATTTTTCCCATGGTAGGTATAACAGGGACATCCCCATTTTAATTCCTCTTCAAGTCCTGTGTCTAAAGCAATTGTTCTTAATTTTTCAAATTCTTTCTGCCATTGTTTGGCTGTTTCAAAGAAGAAGTCAACTTTTGGATTCATGGTGTTTTGAGTTATGAGTTACGAGGTTCGGGCGTTGCTGAGTATTTTAAATTTCATCCCTTGATTGTCATTTATGCCTAATTTTAAAATCTAAAATTCAGCTTCTGTCTTTCATCTTTTAATTTTTAAAAACTTCCTGCAATCTATTATGTGCCATATTAAGTCCTTGTGCAAATGGTAATTTCAGCATTTGGTCTCTGTAATCGACTGATTTGTAGATTACGTTGATGGTGAGCTTGCTGGTGTTATCAGTTAGTTTTTCAAAATTAAGAAATTCAAACTGGGGTGGGAAAGGAGCATCATTCATTTCAAAAGTCCGTGTGATTTGCTGATTGGGAATGAGGTCGTGAATAGTTCCATGTGCACGAAATACTACGTTTCCATTGGGATCAGAAGTTTCAAACTGATAACCACCATGTTGTTTATTTTCAAGTTTTAAGACTTTTGTTCCCATCCATTGTTCTACAATTTCCGGTTCTGTATATGCTTTAAAGAGCAACTCTACAGGAAGATCAAATTCTCTGGTTATCTGTATTTCCTGTTTGTTGTCTTCAGCGTGAATTTTTGTTTTGAGTTCCATATTTTTTTAGTTTTGGTGTTACGAGCTACGGTGTTTCGGATTCAAGTTTGAGAGTGTGAGTTACGGGTTCTGGGTTTTGGTATTTCAAAATCTAAAATTCAAAATTTAGAATTTAACTCCCACCTATAACCTTTTACCCTTGATACTTTTTCATTATATCCTCCAGTTTATTAAATCGGTCATCCCACATTTTGCGGAAAGGTTCTATAAAGTCGGCTATTTCTTTCATTTTATTTGGATTTAGGTGATAGATCATTTCGCGGCCATTTTGTTCCTGCGTCAGTAATTCACATTCCGTAAGAATCTGAAGGTGCTTGGAAACCGTAGGTCTGGCTGTATCAAACTTTGAGGCAATACTTCCGGCAGTCATAGATTGAGTTGCTACCAGCATCAAAATCGCTCTTCGGGTAGGATCTGCTATTGCCTGAAATACATCTCTTCTTAAGTTCATCGTGTAGTTATTTGACTACAAATATATATGAAGTTATTTAACTACGCAAATATTTTTATGATAAATTGTTGGTTTTTAATGAAAAACCTCTTGCAATAGGTATTGCAAGAGGGTATTAATATCATTTAAAATAAATTATTTTAATTATTTTTCTTCCATAAGTCTCTCCAATCTTGTCATCATCTCATCTTTTTCCTTCAACATTCTTTCGTATAGTTCGATTTTTTCTTCATGAAGTTTAATAATTTGATCAATAGGATAAAAGGTAGGATTATACTGTATAACAGCACTTTGATCATGGTTATTAATTGTACTTGCAATAATATTCACAGCCTGTTCTTCATCAAAATTCTCAATGGCTTCAGTCGGGATTTTCAAAATCTTAGCAACATGTTCTAAGATATCTGATTCTACAGTTTCTTTCTGTTCGAGAAGGGAAATTTTCTTTTGATTCCAATCATCACCTAATTCAAAAGCTAAGGCTTCCTGTTTAATACCTAACATTTCACGGAAACGTTTGATATTTCGGCCCTGATGTATTTTTTTAGTTTGCATATCTGTGTTTGTCATAATAACAAATATAGAATTTTAAGTTTGAAGAATAAAGTGTTCCTGGTATAATTATCCTTCTGAATTATCCATTACAGTGAATAAGTTATCCTTTATCCAACTTGAATATCTAAGGTCTTAATCTTTCTTTTACAGGATAAAAACACGGATATGAAAAAGCCAGAAGCGAATAATAGTAAAAATAAACAAGTTCGTGACCGTAACCTTACGGTTTCCCATAAGTCATTTGAAAGATCCTACCATCGGCAGGTTTTCTTTCCTGAGATCAGGATAGCAGGGAAGTGGGTTCTGGAATGCGGCTTTGAACCCGGTGACAGGGTAGTCGTGAAGGTTCAGAGAAATCAGATTATTCTCAAAAAGCAACTATAGAAAGTTCATAAGAAAACCTCCTGTTTGCGGAGGTTTTTCAAATCTCATCATTTTTTATTTAATAGCTCAATAGGATTATTATCATGTATATTACTTTCTTGTATTTGAGCATCTAAATCTTTCAAAAATTTTTGCTTTTCTTCGTTGTTACGAAAAATTATTTCACCGGTAAAAGCTTTGTTTCTATATCTTTCCAATGGACTTTCTTTAGATATCTGTTCAAATTGATTTAAAGTAATTTGCTTTGCCTCTTTATAAGTATTATCATTTAAAACCAAATAATTAGACTTTTGTTTTTGTACAGAGATAATTTCAAATGAATGCGTGTTTGTTTTATCATAAATTTTTAAGATCAGTCCCGGTAAGCCGTAAAATTTATATGGGCCATCAGAAATAGGAATACTAGTAGTAAACCAAGCCGTCCATTGTCTTCCTGCAAAAAAAGTTGTTGCCTTTTGAGCGGTATATCCCAGTATGTTTTCTTTTTCATTTGATATTACCCAATTTATTTTCCTGTCATCTTTAATCTTTAAAACAGGGTTAGGCATATGGTTCGGGGTATAGAAATATACTGTACTGTTGTTAATTTTTTCTACTACATATTTGATTTTCATTGAAGTATCAGGGAATAACATAATCCCTTTCTGGGACATTGCTGTCATAGTTGAGTCAGATATGATGTGTTTTAGTCCGGTGAAAATGGATTGTTTACTTTTGCCATTAAAGTCTAAAATCATAATTTCTTCCGAGATAACATCTTTTTTCAAAGTATCTGTAACAAATTTATAATGATAGCTGAATCTCATATCTTGAGAAAAACATAAAGAAGGTAAAAAAAAGCAAAAAAGAAGTATGTTTTTCATATTATATTGAGATAAAAAAAGCCACTTTTCAGATAGGCTTTCATTAATTTAAGGCTTTTGTAACGTAGTGTATTTTAGAATTAAGTTGTAATATAGAGAATAAATCATTCATTTCTGAGAGGATTTTATTATGTTAACCTTAGGTTTAAACCCAGAAAACGTGAAGTAAGAAGATATTCATATTTATCACTTTTTTGTGATTTAAATTAAAACCCTCTTATCATAATAACAAGAGGGTTTTAGATATTATTTTTTTCTAACCGATATTAATGTCTGCAAAATAACAGAAGTAATGATCAGTAGAAGTCCTATATAAAAGGCCATGTTAACCTGTTTGCTTTCATTAAAGAATAAAAAAGCCATGATAATAGCATACACAGGCTCTAAATTGAAGGTTAGATTAACTGTAAATGCTGGAATCTTCTTTAAAACCTCCGCAAATATAACATATAAGCCAACTGTACAGAAAAGCGCGAGAATGATCAGATAGCCAATATCTTTCAAACTCGGAATAACACTTTCTACAGGGAAAAAGTATAAATAAACCGGTAGGATAGCTCCTAAAAAAACCGTTCCGCCAATCATCTGATAGTAATTAATTACTTTGGTATCATAACGATGAACCAAGCGCTTATTGAAAATGGTATATAAAGCGCCAATGGCAGATGAAACAACCCCTAGACCAATTCCCAATTGATAAGATGCATCAAAATGAAAGATCAGACTGATTCCTAAAAGTGTAAAAGTACTGAGTAGCAATTCGGAAACTTTGAATTTCTCCCGATCGATCAATGGTTTAAATATAGCCGTGAAGAAACTTGTCAGGCAATAACAAACCACACCAATTGAAATATTGGAATACTTAATACTGGCATAGAAAAATAACCAGTGTAAAGTAATCAACAGTCCAACTTTGGCTATATTGACTTTTTCCCGATTTGAAATCGTATAACGGATTCTCAGCGATTTTAAAATGAGGAATAAAATAATGGAAGAAAACAGTAACCGGTACCAAACCAGCAGACCTTCATTCAGAGATATGAGTTTTCCGAATATACCTGTAAACCCAGCCAGTATGACGGCCAGATGTAATAATACATATGATTTTTTCATGAGACAATTTGCCTGTCTGTGAAGACAAAGATTTTTAATTAATATTTAATAGAATCTGAAGCATTAGAAAACAACCGATAATATATTATCAGCGTCAATACTTCAGGTATACTTTAGAAATATTAAAATCCTGGAGGAGGCAAACAGCTTGAATGGTTCATATTGAATTATATTAAAACAAATATAGGAAATATCCTTTTATTTCTACATATGAAATACGTTATAGGTATGGCCATCCGGATCAGCAAATACGAATCCATAATAATTATCTCCAAAGCTTTCAGGTTTTGAAACAATAGTACCGCCAGCTTTTTCAACTTCTTTGGCCCAGTCATTTACCTGATCTATAGTTTCTGCAGATAGAGTAAAAACGATCTCATGTACTTTTTGGGTATCACAGAATTCTAAAGGCTTTAGATTGGATTCCAAAATATTCTTCAGGAAAAAATGGATGACAAAATCATTTTCACCGAAAAAAAAACTTACCAGCTGATCAGAGGTGTGTGGACCATTAGGTTTAAATCCTAAGTCAGAATAAAATTTGTGTGTTCGTTCCAGATTGGCTACGGCCAGATTTGACCAGATCATTTTAGGCTTCATAATATTTTATTTTTTGGTTAGGATAAAGGTAGCCCGTTTATTAAAAACTAAGATTGCCATAGGACAAGATTTTAATGGCTGAGAATCGGATGTAGAGAAATTGTAAGGAAAATGTGAGCGATAAAGCTCTCCTTTCGGGTTCATTAAAAATCCTATAATTTATATTATGTTAAATTGTATTTATGTTTACTTTTTAATAATTGATTCTGGCCTGCCTATTTCAATGCAAATAAAATAGTTCCACTAATTATCAACACAGCTCCAATTGTGGTCTTTATTGTCAGCGTTTCTTTGAAGAACAACACGGAAAGAATTATGGCAAGAGCAACGCTTAATTTATCTACAGCTGCCACTTGTGATATTTTTCCGATTTGCAATGCTTTAAAATAAAACATCCAAGACAATCCTGTTGCTATTCCAGACAGAACTAAAAATATAATATTTACTTTTGATAATGAACCAATATTTTTACCCTCACCATTTATAAACACAATACTCCAAACCATGATAAGAATGATCACAGTTCTTATACCAGTTGCAAGATTAGAGTTAATATTGGACACTCCCATTTTTGCAAAAATGGCTGTAAATGCAGCGAATAAAGCTGATAATAAAGCATAATAGAACCACATATATTTATATATTAAATTCAATATTAATTATTTATTAACTGAACATTCACTTCCTTGAACTTTGAAAGTATTTTTTGACCATAATCAGTGTAAAATTGATGAGCCCTCAGAAAATTGAAATTCTTTGCCATCCATTCTTCATCGGTATAAATTAAACCAAGGTATTTTTCAAATTCTTGCCTTATTGCTTTTTCATATTTTGGATAATTGGGTCGCGTTAAATGGTACATATCGGCATCACACATTACTTTTTCAATTAATGAGGAAGGTTGAGCAGGATATTTTGTTGATTCTATACAGCTTAAAACAATGTCAATCATTTTTTTTCCGCACCCGAAATTTTCTAAAAAATTCTTTGCTATTTTTTTACTTTCTTCTTCATGACCGGTATATACATTGGCATATCCACAATCATGAAACCATGCTGCAACCTGTAAAACAATTAATTCTTCCTCAGAAAGGTTACTTTGTATGCCAATTTCGCATGCTGCACCTACAACATCATAGGTATGGCCAATACTGTGAAAAGAAAGATTCTCTGAAAGATTTTCGGAAAGAAATAATATAACATAGCTACTTACCGCTTCTACTAAATTATCCATGATCATTTTTAATTAAAATTTATACCTATAGCCAATCCTACAACTTAAGTTTCGTAATAATATTGTCCTGGTTGATATGCAATAATCGGTAACGATTTAGAAGAAATTTCGAATTTTTAAGGAAGTTCTGGAGGAAAATGATATATTTTATTAAAAACAGAAATAAAACATAAAACAAAAATCACCTTGTTATAGGGCGATTTTTTGAATCATATTCTATTAAAAACTGAATTATTTATAAACCTGCTTATCCTCTGATTTTCTTTTTTTGTAATTCATAAGGTAAATTCCTTTATCAGAGCTTTTTGAGAAATTATTACTAAATTCCCAAACGAAACGTGCATTTGCTCTGGCATCTTCGTTGGTGAAGTTTTCGTATTCAATTCTATAAAGTGAACTAAACAACCGTGAACGTCCTACCCCATGATGGCAATGAATTAAAACCGGATAATTTTTGGGATCATCCATAATTGTTAGAAACTTTTTTACAGTACTATCCTGAGGAATTTGATCTGTAGGCAGATTAAAATAATGAACACCTGAAATTTTGTCTACGGCATTTTCTTCTGCATTCACCTGCTTTTTTGTTTCAGGATTTAGTTCTGTTTGTTCTACACCATCCCGTAAGTCGATAACGGTTTTTATGTGATGATCCTTTAGAACACCAGGTAATTTATTTGGAGGTATAACCCCTGAGTTATAGACTTTATTTTCTGAAATCGTTACTAAATTATACCGTACTTTTTTCTGATAAAGAGAACAAATTAAAAATAAGAATCCTATTATTACTAATGGAATTATTATTCTTTTTATTGTGGTTTTAAAATTTAAATTCATTAGGATTAAATTTTGAATATTGTAAAGCTATAATTTATTTTAAAAATACTCATTTTCTCATCATAAAAAGGTGGAACATTTAGAAAAGCAAAAAAAGGGCACCACTACCCTTTTTTTGCATTATCAAAAAACTCTCCATTGATAATGTTCTGGAAAGAAAAATAAAGATCGATTTTAATGTAAATTAGCATAAACTACTACAAATGGAAATATTATTTGATATACTTCAAACGGAGAATGATTATGTATATCTTATTCTTAGACTTGCTGCCGGGATTATTATTTTTCCTTATGGAATGCAAAAGCTATTGGGTTGGTTTGACGATATGGGCGGCGGTGTAGGAATTAAAGAGACTTTTTTAAAGATGAGAGCTAAAAAAATTCCGGGCTTTATTACCTGGATGGTTATTATAGGGCAATCTTTGGGAAGTATTGCTTTGATACTAGGCTGTCTTGGGAGAGTTGCTGCTTTAGGCAATTTTGTTATTTTTTTAGGAGCCTTGTTTGTACATCTGCCTGAGGGATGGACCTTGAACTGGCTCAAAAACAAAAAGGGCGAGGGTATAGAATATTTCGTATTACTGCTGGCAATTTTACTGATTATTATCCTTAAAGGAAGTGGTACATTATCTGTGGATTATTGGTTGATCTCTTCTAAGATTATATTAAGATAAAATTGTACTCCAATTATTGTAACTCATCAAATTCCAGATATATTATTTCAGGATTATTAAAGCTGATATTTTTATACTCTTTAGTACCACTGCATTTCTCTTTTAAAGATTGAGTTTTTTTTGCTTTACTGGAAACAATTGCTATTTCACCATTTTGTAATGTAGCCGCAACGTTCTTATTTTTTATATCAATTTTTGAAAGTTCATCAAAATCCGGACGATTTAAAATCTGATGGGCTAGAAATTGTTCTTTTTGATCTCCAAATAAAATATAATCACATGGGTTTCCTTCGCTTTTATCTTTGTTTAGCTTATGAAAATACAATACTTTGGTTATTTCTACTTGCGCATCCTTTATGATAAGTTCTCCGCCGCGCTCAAAATGACCTCTGTAAATGTTAGCTTTAAAAGTGGTGATATCATTGAGGATGCCTGGAAGCACAAATTTTTCAGGTTCCAGTGTATACATATTATTTTCCGGATGTACTACTCTATCTTTTTGATAGTTTAAGGTAGATGTCTCATCTAATTTTATTTTTAGAATAACCTGATAATCATGAGGTGAATGAAAAAGAGGAAGATGGGAAGCATATTGAGTATCGCTCCCGAGTAAAACCATACCATGAATTCCGGGATGATCTTTTGTATCATGTGTTTGAGAAAAAGTAAGTATTGAACAAGTGAATATTATGGCTAAAATAACACGGGATACAATGGAAGAACGCTTCATTTTATTATTGATAATTAATCTTGCAAAGTTACGTTGGAAACTACTATCAATATCTCTTGAAATAATATTTTTTACTTAAAAATAATTCATTGGAAATTTCTTTTTGGTTTTTTTATTTAAGAATCATCATCCTTCTCTTTTGTTTTCGAATTATTTAAAAGAAATAGAGCTATCCCAGAAAATCAAAAGGATATGTTTTCTGACCATATTTTTGATCTATCTCTTTTAAGAATTCTTTTCGCTCTTCAGTTAATTCCGGAACGGGTAAAATCTGACCTGGTAATACGGAAATACCTATCTCTCCAAATAAATTCTCCAATCCTGCCGGGACAACAGTACAGAGTAACCGGGCATATTTTTCAGAAGTATTTTTAAAACAATGTATAGAACCACCAAAAGGAATATTAACAAAACCGTCTTTACTTACAATTTGCTTTCCTGCTTCAGTTTTAAACTCTACTTCCCCTTCCAGGACATGAAACATTTCTTGGGTATTTGGATGTGAATGTGGCGGCGGACCTCCTCCCGGAGGCACAACCATTTCTATAACAGCGTAATTGCCACCAGTTTGTTCGCCAGAGATTATAATTCTATAATTGCCACCCGCAACAGCTAATAGTTTCCCTTCATTTTTGTTGATAATACTGATATTTGAATCCATATCACTTTCTTTTATTGAACTCTTAAATTACGTTTACCAAACAAATATAAACAGATATTAGATAATCTCTCACATTTACTAGTTGCCCTTTTGTTAAGTGGTTAGTAACCTTCAATTTTACAATAAAGATCAACAAAAACAGATCTATTATTAAGAACTAACAATTTAAAAATTAAGTAAAATGAAAAAATTTATCCTCTTACTGTCTTTTGTATTGGTGTGCCAAAACCAATTAACTGCCCAAAAAATAATTACTGATCCAGGTACTACTGCTCCTGCGCCAACCTATAACATTACGGTTACCAGACAAGATGATTTTGCTCCAACTACGCCGGGTTATGCACCCACTACTATTAACCTTGAGATAAAAAAAGGGTCTAATTCTCAAATTAAAGCATTTGGCCCAGGCGCTCTTCCTGGAATTTACACTTTTCCTATTTCTATTTCTCTTCCTGGTTTCCCCCCTCCAGTAACTTATGTTAAAGTAACTTCTAATGATCCGGTGTATCCATCATTATTTAGTGCTTATTATCCACTTTCAACTGCTGTAGGAAGTCATACAACAATTTCAGATCCCAATATGATCGTATACGACCCATACCCGGGTCAATATGGATATGGAGTTGATCTTTATTGTACAGCTCCGAATCAATATACAATGAGGGTTACTAAATTCTTATGTTATATATGTGTTCGTCCTCCTGTTTCAAAAACTGCAAATCCTCAAAACAATGTATCTCTGGTACCCAACCCAAGTATGGGATTCTCTGAGCTTTACTATACCGCTGCTGATAAAGAAACCATTTCAATTAATGTAGCTGATATGAATGGTAAAATAATAAGAGCATATACTACCGATATAGAAGCTGGATTAAACAAACTGCCGATCGATATCCAAAATCAATTGGGAGGAACTTATATTGTTCAATGGAAATCAAACGCCGGAACAAGTGGAACTTTAAAACTGATGAAAAAATAATAATCATAACTGATATCCTATTCCATATTCCAAACTCCTGCAATTTTTGTGGGAGTTTTTTGATACCATTATTCAGTTTCCTTATCCTATTAGATGATTGATCATGACTAAGACTATTAAAAATAAGATCAAATGAAAATCTGTGCCTTCAGAATAGATGGTACTCAGTACAAAACAGGATTTCTAAGATCATAAAACGAAGAAACCAAAGTAGAGCTTTCCTGCTTTGTTTTTCATTTAAATAATCTTATGATTGGTAGCAAAAGCAAGTGCTTCTGTAAAGTTTTTAACTCCAAAAGTGTCAAAAATTTTTCTCCTGTAATATTTGACGGTATCCGGTGAAACAAATATTCTTTCTGCAATCTGATTGATCGTTAATCCCTGAGCATATAACCGAAGTATCTTCAGTTCTTTTTCTTTGAGTGTTGGTTTGTTTTCTGTGATCCAAATTTTTTTGGATAGATCCAATTTCCATAACTGATCTGAACCCTGCTTATTTATAGTTACATTCCCAGCCTTTTGATTATGCGAAATAGATACTATACACAATGATTTCCATAAAGAACCATTTCCGCTGAGGAAAAGAGGGGTTAATTTGTGGTTGATAAGAACAGGCTTATCATACTTACCTTTTAAATGAAAATCATAAGAAATGCTGTATAATTTTCTGTCAGCATCTTTAGGCAGCTTATCATAAAAATCAAATCCAAGTGTATTGATCATGCTCAGTAGCTCAAGATCTTCTTTAGGTACATTGTTGAAATAAAATTCATAACCCATCTCAAATACTTCTTCCGAAGAATAGCCGCATAAAAACAAAGGATTGTTTGAAACATATTCAAACTTCATTTCCTTATAATCGATTACATAAACACTTTGATAAGTAATTTTCGCAAAAGACTTTACGACCTCCAGATAATCGCCAAACTGAAGTTTATCTTCGTCAGATATTGTTTTTATCCTATTTCGATTAAGCAATGAATTTTTTTCATTTTCCATTGGATAAAAATAATAAAAACTAAACAAAGGTGTAAAGTTGGTTTAAAATGATTTATCGTTTTTTGCGGTAGGATTTAGTTCCGGCCATATGATAAAAAATCATTTACAAAAGATAGTACCGTTTAATAAACACCATTCGAATTATGAGTGAAGAATTCTGTTCAAACTGCAAACAAACTGTAAAACCAAAAAGAATTGATGGTCGGTATATCTTGCATGAAATCGAACATGTTTTACATTTTGAAAGAGGTATTTTATATACCATACGGGAATTATTAGTAAGACCCGGACAAAATATAAAGAATTTTATTAATGAAAATAGAAGCAGACTTGTAAAACCTGTGATATTCATTATTGTAGCATCGCTGATTTATACTTTGATCAGTCATTTTTTCCATATTGAAGAAGCGTATATTAAGTATGATGATGCAACAAAAGGAACAGAAGTCAATGTGATTAACGATTGGATTCAAAGCCATTATGGATATGCAAATATTATAATGGGAGTCTTTATTGCTTTTTGGTTGAAAGTATTTTTCAGAAAATATGATTATAATTTTTTTGAAATATTAATCCTATTATGTTTTATACTTGGAATGGAAATGTTGATATTTTCTGTTTCTGCACTTTTTGAAGGATTAACTAATTTTCCATTAATGAAGGCTGCCGCAGCTATTGTCTTTATCTATTTTTCGTGGGCCGTTGGTCAATTTTTCGATAAAACAAAGGCTATGAGTTATGTAAAGGCCCTTGTTTCTTATATATTGGGAATGACCACATTTGGTATTGTAGTCATTATTTTAGGAATTTTAATGAACCTGACTTTAAAGCACTAAAATTTGGAAGGAACTTTTTTACGATAACTACTTATAAGAAATAGACTTACCCCCAAAGCAACAATGTCTTTAAATAAGAATAGTCCAAGAAAAGACATATATCCTATTCCTTTTACAAGAGTAATGGTATCAGGTGTTGTAATCAACATAGAACCTGTTGTTATAAACATAATTATAGTGATAGATGCCCCGACAATTCCCACTTTTGGACGGAAATACCCAATGATCATTAAAATCGCTGCTGCAATTTCTGTAATTCCAATGATATCTGAACCTAAATAAGGGCCAAACAGCTTGAAATGCCAGCTGATTAAAGGGCTGTTGCTTACTAAAGGAATGATACCTTCTGCTCCCGGACCAGTCATTTTGTAAGAGCCTGCCCATAAAAGCATTATAATCATCGATGCGCTCCCCATTATAAATGGAACATTAAAATCATCAACCCAATTGGTTATTTTCAGTACCTTGGAATTGACTGTAGTATTAGACTGAACTGGCATTGATTTGTTTTCTGATTCTCGGAAATTTTTCATTTTAAAGATGTTTATAAGTTTTTACATTAAATTACTGATGCAAATTTCCGACTTGAGAAGGCTTTAAAGAATAGAATAATTTCCCGAAAAGATGAGGAAAAGGACTATGATAAGATATGAACAGCATTTATTACGGTTCAGTTTGTTTAAATTCATTTTTGTTTTTTCTGAATAAAGTAGGTGCAACCAGTGCTGTTTTTTTGAAAAAATTACTGAAATAAGCGACATCTTCGAAACCCAATTCATAAGCAATTTCTTTAGATGATTTATTGGTGTAAATCAATAGGCGCTTAGCTTCCAAAAAAATCCTCTCCTGAATAACCATCAATGGAGATTTATGATTGTAAAGTGCAAAATAATTGGCTAAAGTTTTTGGTGATCGGTTAAGTTGTTCGGCGTAAAATTTCACTTTATGTGATGCTCAACCAAAAGATTGTATTGTCTCAGAATGTCGAGCTTTGAATCTGTTAACGCTTTATCAATAAATTGTTTCTTGGCAATACGCGTCACGATGATAATTAGTCTTTTTAAAAGCATACGCAGCATATCTTCTTGTATGTCATCAATTTCACTAAACTCTTCTTCAAATATATGAATGAGTAAAATTATTTTCCTTTTTTCTTCCTCATTTAATTTTATAAACATCATCGGACCTGATCCGTAGAATAAAAAGCCGACGCAACTGACTTCCTGATCATGGTTTTCTATGCAATAAAAATCCCGATTGAACTGCCAGGCTATGATGTTTTCAGGATGCATAAAATGAAAGGATTGATTGGTCATTAAGCATAAGATACTATCTTCAGGAAAATCATATTGAATATCATCGATCCATATCTTTTGGGAAGCTCCTTTGTTCCAGCTGATCGTCAGTGATTTATCTGCGAGATCTTTCCCGTAGAATGCTCTGTTGAATTCAGGTTCTTGAATAAGAAGTTTGCATTCTGCTAAGGTTTTTTGATTTTTATATGCAAGATTCATGGTGCTATCTGATTACTTAGTTTTTATGGGTTGGCTGTTTTTATTTAATTCCTGAAGGAAAAGCTTTAGATCTCATCGTTTTTTTTGTTTAGGACCCAATGATCAATTGAATATTTGCCTGCGCCCGTCAAAATAAAACTTAGCAGTACAGCAATATAAATGATATTAATTTCATATCCCGGAGGACCAAACTTAGGCCCACTTTCAGACAATCCAATAGTGTTTACTGTACTAAAGCCAAATTTGATATGGATGGAAAATAATGCGACCAGCATCGTTAGCATAAGTGGGATGGATGTAAAGCGGATATAGAATCCTGTTATGATAGCCATTCCTCCCAAAAGCTCTATATAAGGAACTGCTTCAGCATTTAAATGGGCAAAAGGAACTCCAATCCATGTCAGTAGCTTTTCAAAACCTGGCCCTCCTCTACTGATTTTAGCCCATCCATGTATTATGAAGCCTATTCCTATAGCTATCCGCAAAAATAGAGGGGCTAATTCATGACATTTTAATTGTTTCATTGTTCATTTTTTTAGTCGGTTAGAAATAATAAGAGGCTAAGATAAAGGCTGTGTCTTAAAGCACTGATGACTGATTTTCCCGATCACTTGACTATAATTCCTTTTTCACAGGTTCTTTTTTGAGAGGTGTTTTTTTAGTGACAAATTAATTGGGAGCCCATAAAAAAACCGCTCTGAAAAGAGCGGAATAACTAACTAATAAATACTTGATTATATTAACAAGTAGATTCAAATAAAAGTAATTTGAGCTACTCCATTAACTGCAGATTGTATGTTGCACAATGATTGCTTACAAGAGCCCCCAATATCATGTACTATAGGGGTTCTATTTTTTTATTGCTGATTTTCTACAAAAAAAACCGCTCTAAAAAGAGCGGTATACTTTTAATACTTGTTTTTTTAGCAAGTAGTAGCTCCACAATTAAGTAATCTGATGTGGATTACATTATTGATTTCACACTGTACTTGGCATAATCCATTTCCTAAGTTACCTACTACGTTACCAACGATACCTCCAACACCGCTAGCAACACCGCCAACGATACCTCCAACAGTTCCAGCAACAGCTCCAACAACTCCTCCAATTAGACCTCCGATTGGATCAAGTAATCCTTCTCCTGAAATAGATTTCAACTCGTCTCTGTTTAATTTTTTAAAATTTTTCATGATATAAAATTTTTATGTGGTTAATACATCACTAAGATATGAAAAATTACAATACCCTTCTATTTTTTTGGAAAAAATAATTAAATATTCTTATAACTTAATATTTCATTAATATAAGTGGTATTTGATGAGGATATCGCTTTTGTGATTTTTCCTTTATAAAATGCCTTTAGACAAATATCCAGGCTCATTTTTGTGAAATGTGGTGTTCCTTATTCTCCCTTAAAGAAAGTTTTTTCAATTTTAAGAATTTGTAAAAAAAACTAATAAATGTCACATAAGTGTGTCATTTGTCATATATTTGTGTTATGAAAAGTACAGAAGACAAAATTATAGAAGCAGCAGTACATGTATTAAATGGTAATGATGCTGCTACAATTGATGATATCGCTAATCATATTGGAATAAACCGACGAACAATTCACAGGTATTTTAAAGATAAAAATCTTCTTATCGAACAGTGTAAGCAAAAAATGATGACAACATGTAATGCAACAATGATAGCTGCTTACCAGAGCAGTAATGAACCGATTGTTCAAATGGAAAATATGTTCTATGCGGCTCTTAGTATTGGTAATGAATACTCATTTGTAAAAAAACGTTTTGAACGCAGTGGCTATTCTGAAGTAGTAAGTAATGAAGAAGGGTTATACGACGATGTTAAAGCAAAATGGTTTAGAATTGTAGAAAAGCTTCAGGAAGACAGGATGGTTGATAATAGATTTACAGTTGCCTGGATCTACAATCTTTTTGGAGGTATCATTGATATTGCCATCGCTGCATTGCGTAATGAAGAGGTAGCGGGTAATGATCTGAAAAAGTTTGCCTGGTCTTCTTTTAAAGGCAGTATAGGATTGAAACAATCAATAAATAATTAAGCAATATGGACTCAAAATTGGCAAATCAACATTTGGAAAATTATCAGGATAACGAACTTGTAAAATTGATAATCGGATTTACCAGCCATATCGAACACTTGGAGGATGGTATTAAATTACATTATGTTACTGGTGGAAAAGGTTCACCTCTTGTACTCATTGCAGGTTGGCCGCAGACCTGGTGGAGCTTCCATAAAATAATGCCGGCATTGGCAGAGAAACACCATGTGATTGTTGTAGATATCAGAGGAATGGGAAGTTCCGATAAGCCTGAAGATGGATATACAAAGAAAAATATGGCTGCTGATATATTGGCATTGACTAAAAAGATTGGATATGAAAAGATAAGTATTGCCGGGCATGATATTGGGGCGGGTGTTGCCATTAGTTTTGCTGGGCATTTTCCAGAAAATACCGAGAAACTCATCGTTTTAGACACCCCGCATCCTGACGAAAATATGTATAAACTTCCAATGTTACCTGTAGGCGCCCCTGTATATCCCTGGTGGGGTGGCTTTCAATCAGGTTAAAGATCTACCAGAAAAATTGACAGAGGGACGATTCCATATGATCCAGGATTGGATCTTCGATCATCTTTTACAAGATCAATCAGCGATTAATGATTTTGACCGTAAAGTGTATGCAAACGCTTATGCTGACAAAGATTCTATAAGGGCCTCAAATGCTTGGTACCAAACATTTACTCAAGACATTCAGGATATAAAAACAATGGCAACTATTCGTGTGCCTACAATGGGTATTGCAAGCAATGAAAGTTATGAAATGCTTAAATTTTCTTTATCACAGTATGCCATAAATTTAGAAATGAAGGAAATTAAGGGAACTGGTCATTTTTTAATGGAAGAACAGCCTGAAGAGGTCACACAATTAATCTTAAGCTTTATGGGTAAATAACCTTTTATTTATTATTCTATCGGACAAAAAGTTCAACTTTTTACAAGTTATTAAATTTATTATTTGATAATCAGTATTTTAAATAAAAATTAGACAGATCTGTCTAATTTTTAAATTAAAATATTACCTTTGTTTCATGGATACAAAGAATCGCATTATGGAAACAGCTGATAAGCTCTTCTATTTTCAGGGTTATCAGTCGACGGGGATTAATCAGATCATTGCAGAGGCGAATGTCGCTAAAGGAAGTTTATACAATCATTTCCCTTCAAAAAGAGAGCTCGGTCATGCTTATGTAAAACAATCCAGCGAAGAATGGTTCAAAGGGATTGAAGAAGAACTAGAGGCTTATTCTGATCCTACTCAAAAGCTTCTTGCTATTTTTTCATTTTCAGAAAAGTATGCCCAGATCAATCATTTTAACGGGTGCCGTTTAATTAATATTTTAACGGAAGTTACTGATCAGGATGATCAAATTACAACAATGGCAGTGGCTCATAAACAAAAATTCCGGGAATTTTTATATCAACTCACAACGAAGATATTTACCAATTCAGCTCAGGCACTTGAAATATCCGACACCATTTACCTACTCTATGAGGCTGCAACTGTTGAAAGCAAAATCTTTAAGAACAAATGGCCCATTGAACTGGCTCGAAAAAATGCGACACAGATCTTAGCACAAAATCAAATACCAAATAATAAATAGCTAAATGGATATTAAAAAACAAACCGAACTTATTTTTGAACCCATTCTTTTGCCTCAGGATTACAAATTTGAATTGCCTGAAAATGTTGAAGAGATTTTTATTAATGTTGCCTCAGAAGTTAACTTAAATGGTCTTTATCATAAGACGACAAAAAGTCCGTTACTCTTGCTCTATTTTCAGGGAAATGCGAAAAACATGCAGAATTTTCTTGATAACCATTCTATGATATTAGATTGGGGATACAATGTTTTGGTTACTGACTATCGTGGTTTTGGAAAATCAACAGGAATGATTGACGGGGAACAAAATATGTATAATGATGCCGAACAGATCTATGATTATGCACTACAATTAGGATATCGTCCCGAAGATATAATCCTTTACGGCTATTCTATGGGAACCTCAATGGCCGCCTATCTGGCAACTAAAAAAGATGCTAAGGCTCTCATTCTTGAAAGTCCCTACTCTTCTATTGCGGAAATTGATATTTTTGGAAATCAGGCACCTGCCTATCAACTCAATACTGCAGCTAGAGCTGATGAAATTACTATTCCTACTTTACTGATTCATGGTGAGCAGGATGATGTTTTACCTCCTGACCATTCAGAGCGGATATTTGCTAATCTTCAAACTCAGGAAAAAGAAATGACTGTAATTTCTAAAGGAGGACATGGTGATCTAAAAAGCAGAAGTGAGTATAAGGAAAGCTTCAATAGGTTTATTTCTAATTTATAAGGAGAAAATAGATATTCTATTTCAATATGAAAATCTCTCATATTATTTCCTTGGAATATGAGAGATTTTTATTAGAAAGAAGTTTATGTATTAATGCTCTTGTCTTTTAAGTCAATTTCAAATAGACAGCAATTGGGTTCCCTTTGATAATGTAACGGAAGATTTGCAGTGTCTGTCAGTCTTTCTATTCCTAAGAAATTAAACCCCGCTGAGGTATAGTGTTGAATAAGCTTGGTATTGTTTCCTAAGGTATCAAGACGTATAAATTGTTTTCCTGATTGTTTTGCGTATTCTTTTGACCACTCTACAATATCATCAATATATCGGTGTCCCCGAAATGATGGATGAGTAGAAATGCGATGAACATAAATTGAATCATTTTTATCCCTTTCACCCCAAATTTCCGGATCCTCAAACGCGATAACCCAGATGCACGCGATGTTGTTGTGATCATCAACTATTTTCCATTGTCGTTTCTCGTCTATTTCTTTTTCAATAAAAGTTTTTTCGAAAAAAGGCCATATGACCATTTGTCTTTGGGCCTGTAAATTCCGTGCAGCTTCATAAAGCGACATTATCTCATTGACATCACTCATTACGCAGTTTTTAATTTCCATAGTATTGTATTTTATACGTCACAAATATCAGGCTCATTTGAAGGCTGAAAAATCTGAATCTTGCTTTATTTATCACCTACCACACTGTCGATCTCGGTTTGTGTGATTCCGTATTTTGCTACCCGCAAACGATGGTCAGTTGATCCTATATATTTGCGGAGCTGCGAGTTTACAGCTTGTAAAAGGTCTTGATTATTTTTACTGAAAGAGAAAGCACCAACTGATGCGCCGCTATCTTTAGTTATCTGATGTGGGGCTGCTTCCAGCTCTCGATGTGCATCGGCAATAGCACGATTACCAATTGCTGTAGCCGCAAATGCGTCGATCTTCCCTGCTAATAAAGCTGCGATTGCATCTGGCTGACTGTTAAACATGACAATCTGCTTATCAGGTATACCAGCAAATTTTGCAGCATCATATTGTAGTTGTCCTGGAATTACTCCTAGCAGAGCATCATTGTTCCTTACCACAGCTTCATAGCTGGTTAGTGTTTTTGGATTGCCATTTTGTACAACGAATCCATCGCCAAGCGACCAAACCGGAAGGCTGAAAGCTACTTTCTCAGCACGTTCTGCTGTAGCGAAAATGGGTACGTTCATATCCCATCGACCTGTCTTTACACCAGGTAAAAGTTCTTCGAACGTAGTAAGATGATATTCGATGGAAGAAACACCTATCGCTCGAAGTACAACTTCGGCCAACTCGATGTCTGCACCTTTTACAAGATGCTCTTCAGTCCAATAGAAAGGAGGTTCTTCAATATAGGCGACTCTGATTTTATTCCATCTATCAGGCGTTGAAATTTTTGTTTCCATTTTACTTGCTGTTATATGATTCATACCTATCTACCCTATTTATAAAGATGATTTTGTAATGATTATCAATGCTAATAGTGTAGTATTAATTTGTAATACAAAGCTATAACTATAAATAAACTTATAACAGATACAGATATTGGAAATTTAAGTGTAACAGATTTATAAATAAAACCAAACTAGCTAGACCTCAGGGATAGCAGAAAATAGATTCCCTAACTTAATCAGGGCTTTTTCTACTTTATTCTCCCATAAACTGCAATAGCTGACACGAATATAGTTTCGATATTCTCCTTTTGATGAAAATACCTCTCCGGGAACATAAGATACATCGTTATTAAATGCCGTATCTAAAAAATAGGTCGTATTGATATGATCAGGGAGCTCGATCCAAATCATAACGCCGCCGTTAGGTCTGGTTATTTTGGTGTTTTCAGGAAAAGATTGTTGAATAAGATCAATGGTTCGGTTTAGATTTTTATGCAACTCAAGTCTGAATTTTTGAAGATGACGTTCAAAAAGCCCGGACTGTAATAATTGTAAAATTACTCTTTGATCGAAACTGGAAGTTGAATGGTTATTGATGTATTTAATTCTGGCTACCTGATCGGTAAATCTTCCAGCAGCACACCATCCAACCCGAAAGCCTGGAATTAATGTTTTTGTAAATGAATTACAATACAATACCCATCCATGGGTATCATAGGTCTTGATGGTATCTGGCCTGCTTCCTTTAAAAAATAGTTCACCATAAATATCATCTTCTATTATTGGTATTTGGGAAGAATTAGCCCATTCAGCAAGTTCTTTTTTTGTTTCAGTATTGATGCTGGCTCCATCAGGATTGTTAAAGTTACTGACAAAAATACATGCCTTAACCTGCATTTTTCCGCAGATTTCTTTCACATTTTCAATAGATATCCCCTCTTCAGGATGTGAAGGTACTGTAGATACTTTGAGGTTTAAACATTCCAATACCTGCATAATACCATGAAAACAAGGATCCTGGACTAAAACAGTATCTCCCGGTTGTGTTATTGCTTTAAGACAGCAAAAAATAGCTTCCGTCGCCCCATTAGTGACAATTAACTCATCAGTATGAATTACTCCTTTCCAGATCAAAGATCTTTTGGCTATTTCATCCCGTAACTTCTGATTGCCTTTTCTACCTTCTAATGTCAGGTAGCTTCCACTGATATCTCTTGAAGTTTGCTGTATTGCTCTTTTGATACTATTGAAAGGTAATAATCTATTATCTGGAAGGGCTTTAGCAAAAGATACAAAATTTTTACTGTCATTTTTAAAAGGCAGTTTTTGTAAGAGTTGATCGATCTTAACAGTGTTTTGTTCCAATGAAACAGGCAATACGTTAGGAAGGGGTAACTTTTTATGCATGTTGTCATTGACAAAATATCCCGATTTTTCTCTGGAAGTTATTAATCCTTTATCCATTAGATAATTGAATGATTGTAATATTGTACCAATACTTAAGCCTTTCTTTTGATGTAAACTCCTTAATGAAGGCAATTTATCTCCTGGCTTATAGGTTTTATCTTCTATCATTTGCGCAATTTTATTGGCAAAACTAATGTAAACAGGTTCTTTCATGCACTATCTGTTATAGGATAATTTATAAAAATAAAATCTGTTAAAGGTATAGAATCTTTACAATATAAATCGGATTAAAGAATTAATACTATTTGAGCCATTTTAAAATAAGCAATCTTCATTAATTATAAAGACTTGTATAGCTCTTCATAAATTAAATATTGTTTTTAATCTCCCGGTTTTTATCTACCCAATAGGCTAACGAGATAATAAGTACTGATGCAATAATTGAAGATATAAATAATGTCATTATTGAATCAGGGGGTGTCGGGCCAAAAGTATTGGCTAGGTTGATCATTAAAAGTAAAGCAATCAATATCCATAATCCCCACTTTCCAATTTTATTTTTGGCTTTAGTAATTGCAGCATAAACAGATGTACCAATTAAGAATATTGCAGTCTCAGTAAATAGCGTAATCATGACATGATTCCAAAGACCAAAACCCACTTTATAATCATTAAAAGGTGTCAATGGCAAATCCGCAACATGAACAATTAAGTCAAGAAACCAGTGACTTAGCACACAGATACCCACGACGATTGCACCTTGTCTGTCTCTTTTAACAAGCCAGTAAATAAATCCTACGATGACACCCCATACTATATTCATGAGTAAACTATGTGTATAAGGGTATAATAAAAATTCAAAAGCATTTGTCTTCGTATAGCCAGGTATAATAGCTACCTTTTCAATGTTGAAAATGAGGAGAAAGGGCCAAAGGATATCTACAAATTGAGTAGCAATAAAGAGAATTCCTAGTGAAACTTGTGGTGCAGCCTTTTTAGCTGCAAATGAAAGTCCAAAGTGTCCTATAAACATGATGTATTTTATTAACAAAAGTAGTTTGGAATGAGGAGTTTTCCTCTTGACAAAAATCAAAAAAAACATTTTTCTTAATTCTACTAAAATTGAGTTTTTTACGCCACTTTAAACAACCGTTTATTAAAACATTACGGTAAAATTTGGAAAGATTATTTAGGAAAGTTACGATACGAAAAATAAAAAGAGTTACATTGAAATCACATAACTCTTTCTTTAGTTTTATTTTAAAATAAATTAACCTTTTACTACCCCAATCCTTGATTTTACTGGAATATTATAGGTATTTAAACTTGGGGTCTGTCCATGGAAATCAAAATCGATATTCACTCCTGGTCTGAAAATTAAACAATGGGTAGATCCACCAAAATGGAAGGTCCCTGTTGGATCTCCTTTTTTGATATGATCTCCTACTTTTACGGTGATCTCACAACTGGAAACTTCTGCCATACCGATAGCTACAAAGCACATCAATCCAATTTTTGGATTGTCTGACTGTATAAAGATCAATGCACGCGCCGCCAATTCGGCAATATAGCCTTGAGAATCATTAGGACCTGCAGGATCGTAACCTTCTACAGGAGCTTCAGCATAATACGTACCCGGCACATTCTGAATGGCAATTACTCTTCCATCAACGGGACTGTTCCATCTGTGGTATGTTTTGGCACAAAGGAATGCCTGATATACGGTACTGTTGTCTCCAAATTGTTGTGATAGCGGATGATTGTTCATAATATCCACTAGTGAATAGGGCTGTCCTTTCATCCAGAACTTATCTCTCATCATCGCGTTGGTTACACAATTATAGGGAGCCGATTCACAGGCACTTACAATAACGGAAGGATCTTTGTCCGCATTGCTTACTTCCCTTACACCGGGATTAAACTCACGGGTGAAGAAATCATCCCAGCTTTTATAACCAAAATAAGGCTGAGTGGGCTGACATTGATAGTTATATATAAAATTGGATAATGCATCCTGTGGATCATTGCCCTGCCCTCTCAACGGATCCATAGCGGCAATTGCTTCCAGAGCCTCCGGTGAAAACCAGCCAACCGGATTGGTGTAATCTGGTTGTGGCTGATGTATCGGACCGTTGGCAAGAACATATTTTGAAGCTTCAGATTGAAGAAATAATTTCCATTCGTTCAGGATCACATTTAGTTTTTCGTTAACCACCGTATTGGTGAATGCTAAATATCCGCCACTGGTTCCCATTGCCCAATCTAAAATAGCATTGATGGGAAAGCCAACCAGTCCTATTGTATTCTCTATCGTGCTGTAGCATGGTGCTTCCTGTAGAATCTGATTCATGACGAGAAGCATGGTGTCAAAGTTTTTTACAGGTTCGTTGTAACCCTGCGGAATTTCATCATACATACTGGTGAAGCTCATATACAAAATTGGATCATTGTATATGGTATCTCTAAGATCAGCAATAGCCGGATTTATGGCAAGTTTAGAATGTTTGGCCTGATTGACCTTCTTTTCTATCCAGCTATTTAGAAAATTCCTGTCGGAAGGAAGCCATTTTCCAACCCTGTACTTTACATGATTCATAATATTCAGTTTTTTCGCTCCCTACTCATTTGGCTTTTCGGAATTGCGCCCCGTTTTGTAATGGTTTCTGGTCTCCATGGTTATTAAGATTTAGTATCCTAAATTTACGACGGGAAATAAAGAGAAACAAGAGTATTTCTACTTAAAGGGAAATACGTATAACTACTGACTGTATTTTGTAAGAAAGCTTAATGTGGGAATGAGCTGGAACATGGCCTGTAATAGAAGGGTTTAGTATATTTACCAAAACATTTGATCATCATTGACACCTACATCAACTTTTGAATTTGTAATGCCAGATAACCAACGTGCTGCACAATGTGCACTCAGCGTTCCTCTATTACTTCTGATAACGGTTATCGGAGGAAAAATAATAGATATTCATATCAATTGGCTGCTAGGTATCAGCATCATTGAATTTATTATATTATCTTTTATCTCTATCCGGTGGATGTGGAGAAAAGAACGTATTGTATTCTACCCGGATCATATGGAATCAGATCTCTATGGGAGAATTTATTTTAGAGATATTATAAAAATCGTTTCACCATGGTATTTCATGTATCGAGGCTTTAAACTCCGATTTACTGATAGTAGATCATGCCATTGGGCAATTAGTAATCCACGGCCTTCCCAACCCTTGAGTAACACACAGGAGGAGGTTGATGCTTTTAATAATTTTAAAGAAATGTTAGAGAAAAAGATTGACAATTTTCATAACAAAAAACTCGATTAAAGAATAACAACAATACCAATTGTTTTAATTACTCCTTCTTTTTTGGTGGATATTCGATACCTTCATCAATGATCAATTCATAACCGTATTTCATAATAGTTTCTATGACAGGAATTGCTTTTTCTCCCTTTTCTGTTAAGCTATACTCTACTTTTGGTGGGACGACCGGAAAAACTTTTCGGTTAACCAATCCTTTACTTTCCAACTCTCTGAGCTGACTGGTAAGCATTTTATCAGTAATGTGTGGAATGTCTTTTTTTAGTTCATTAAATCGCAACGCTTTCTCCTGCAAACGCCACAAAATAGGCATTTTCCAGGTTCCTCCTATATGGCTTAATGCAAACTCTATAGGGGTATAGTATAGTCTTTTATCGTGGAAAAACTCAGGCATAAAATGAAATTAATTTTGCTTACACTTTCTAAAAGGTTAGTATATCACTTATTAGTAAGTATATGATTTATTGATAGTGCTTTTTGCAAATTTGCAAAAAATATTTTAAATGAAATCAAAAAGAACACTTTACATTTTGGCGTTAGGCATCTTTGGTATTGGTACCACTGAATTTGGTGTGATTGGTATATTGCCGCAATTGGCAACTGCATTTGATGTAAGTATTGAGAAAGCAGGTTGGTTATTGAGTGGCTTTGCATTAGCAGTTGCTGTTTCCGGACCATTTATGATGATGCTTTTATCTTCTTTTAAAAGAAAAAATTTAATGGCATTTGTTTTAGGGATCTTTGCTTTCTCCAACTTACTTTCTATCATTGCCCCCAATTTTGGATTTCTGCTTGTTGCAAGAATTTTACCTGGATTTTTTCATCCTGTTTACTGGTCTATTGCTTTATCTTCCGCAGCTAATTTAGTTTCCGAAAAAGAAGCTCCCAGGGCTGTAAGTATCGTCTTTGGAGGCTTTACCATTGCAAGTATTCTGGGTATCCCTATTGCTACATTAATGGCAGATGTATTTAATTGGCAATCATCTTTTATCCTTTATGCTGTTATAAATGTTATTTCATTTGCTGGAATATTGCTCTTTTTACCGAACATTCCAATTCCGGATAAAAAAGCAGCAGGTACAAATAGTAGTATTTTTAAGAAGAAGGTTTTATGGATCAACTTGTTGGTAGCTTGTTTTATCATTGCGGCAATGTATGCTACTTATGGATATATGGCTGATTATCTGGGAAAAGTAAATAGAATGAATGGCAAGGAAATAAGTATTCTCTTATTTATTTTTGGAGTTGCCGGAATTTTTGGCAATCAGTTGGCGGGTAAATTTTTATCTAAAAGCATCTATATCACTACACTTTTATTTATCCTGTCTTTAGGTGTTGTGCATCTTTTACTTTATAATTTAGGGACAGAATTTATATCGGTTGCCATCATGATAGCGATCTGGGGCCTGGTGCATTCTGGTGGTTTTCTCATCAGCAATATTAATGTAACTTCTTCAGCACCTGAATCGCGTGAATTTATTAACAGTATTTTTACTTCTTGTGGAAATATTGCTGTTACATTAGGGACAAGTATTGGAGGTTTTTGGATTGCCCATTTTGGTATTCATCAAATTATTTGGTCAAGTATGTTGTGTTTAGCTGTTTCGTTTTTAATTCTTCTTCTTAAAAAGACAGAAATAGTGAGCTCAGACATTATTAAGAAAACCCCTGCTTAGCTAGGGGTTTTTGAAATTTATACAATCTTTTTATGGATTGCTATGATGGTCCTCTGGCTTATAAACAACAAGTTTGTTCATTAGGAATACAGCCTCCTGAAGGTGTACACCAGTAATGATTTTTTGGGCATACCGAAGCTGCACCTTTGATTGTTTTTAAATCCTCTTTTGAAATTTTTTTGAAATTTTTCATTTTAAATAATTTAGTGGTTTGTTATGTAAATATGATGAATATTTTCCTAACTAACTGTTAATCATTTGAAAAAAAATAATAAGAATTGTATTATTTGATACCAATAACCTTCAAAGCGGTAGAACTTAAATATATTTCATCGAAAACTGTAAGAGACTCAATGTCTTCAAATGTCTGAAATTTCAAATCGATCTTGTTAAATGAGAGTTCAATAGAATCATCATAGGATGCCACAATTCTCACCACTGAATACCCATTATAAGCTACTTTAAAACCTTCAAAAAAACAGTTTTGTTCTGCCTTTTGGTAGATGCGGTTTTCTTCAAATCCGGGACCTCCGAAGTTATCATTTTCTTTTTGGGTATTATGTTCAAGAGATTTCCAGCTTAAATAATTTTTAGGTTCTTTCAAAATGTTTCCATCTGGATCTACAGGAACAAACATTCCAAGAGTTAAGGGATGTTTCAGCAGGTTTGCATAGTTATTCACCAGATTTAATGTCTGAAGATCGGCATATCCTTCGTTTGAATAATATTCAAGAACGAAAGTGGTCATTGGAATAAGCTTATGGGAGGCATGAGGTGTCACCATCAATAATTTTGTGTTGTGAATGAATGTTATATTTTGGCAAATATACAAGTTTAGTATAAATACACATTCTTCATAGTGTTCAAGAATACAGTTTAAGACAGTGTTTTGCAGTATTTTTTCTTAGAATAAATAAGATTAGTAAATGAGTAATAATTATTCATAACAGAGATATGGTTATGAACTCAAGTAATTGAGATACCATTTATTTAAGGTTATGCCCGAATTTTGCATTAGAAAAAAGTATAAACACAATATCATGCAGACTATATTAGGTGCCAATGGCCAGATTGGTGAAGAACTGGCAAGAGAACTGAAACGAAACTTTACTTCTGATATTAGAATCGTGAGCAGAAACGCAAAGAAAGTGAATCCTACAGATACAATATTCTCTGCAGATCTATCTGTTAGAGAAAATGCTATTGAAGCTGTAAAAGGGAGTGAAATTGCCTATTTTACTTTAGGACTGCCTATGAATTCTGATCTATGGGAAAAACGATTTCCTCTCATTACCAAAAATGTAATCGAAGCTTGTAAAATCAATGGAAGTAAATTGGTGTTTTTTGACAATACCTATATGTATCCGCAAAACGACAAGGTTCTCACTGAGAACACCCGCTTTTCGCCAATTGGAAGGAAAGGCAGAGTGAGAGAAGAAATGGCAGATATGCTTTTAAAAGAAATGAAAGCAGGAGAAATAGAAATAGTAATCTGTCGAGCTCCTGAGTTTTATGGTCCTGGTAAGACACAAAGTATTACAAACGCTTTTATTTTTGATGCAATAAAAGAAAGTAAAAAGCTCAAAGTACCATTGAGAGATGATAAGTTAAGAAGTCTGATATGGACTCCAGATGCAAGCAGGGCCACTGCTCTAATTGGAAATACTCCTGATGCATTCGGACAGACCTGGCATCTTCCGGTAGATGATCATAAATTAACTTACAAGGAGTTTATTGCTTTAGCTTCTGAAATTTATGGGCAGGAATTTAAATATTTTACAATTCCTAAATTTGCTTTTAAGCTTAGTGCTTTATTCAATGAAAACGCAAAAGAGCTGCAGGAATTGCTGCCAAGATATGGATATGACAATCTTTTTGATGATTCAAAATTCAGAAATAGATTTCCTGATTTTGAGGTAACAACCTATAGAAAGGGAATAGAGCAAATAAAGAAAGAACAGCAGGCTTTAATATAATAGTCAATTTAAGATGTATCATTATTTAATAATATAAAAAATGAAAACACCGGAAAAAATAAATTCAATTACCGCATTGCACAGCTATTTGAACCTTAAAAGGCCTTCAAATCCACTGATCAGTGTTTTTGATTTTAATGAAGTTTCTGTGCATCATGAAACTCTTCTTAATACTGTAAGTACGGATTTCTATGTTATTGCGATTAAAAATGAATGTGCAGGAAAGTTCAGGTATGGGCAGCATTACTATGACTTTGAAGATGGGATTATGTATTTTATTGCACCGAATCAGGTTGTACAGTTTGAAAATATCCTGTTGTCTGAAGTAAAAGGCAGTGTGATTGTTATTCACCCCGATTTTTTACAGGGATATCCATTAGCTTCTGCTATCAAAGATTATGGTTATTTTTCGTATTCTGCTAATGAGGCTTTGCATCTTTCTGAAAAAGAAGAAAAGTTGGTTACGGATATCATAGATAATATACGAAGAGAAACAGAAAATAATATGGATATTTTCACCCAGGATTTATTGATATCTAATATTGATCTGCTTTTAAAATACTCAGACCGTTTTTATAACCGTCAATTTTTAACAAGAAAAAAAGTAAACAATGATCTTTTAAACCACCTGGAAACTTTACTTGACGAACAGTTTAAAAATGATAATTTAATGATCAATGGTATACCTTCCGTGCAATTTATCGCAAAAAAACTTCACATCAGCCCAAACTATCTGAGTGATACATTGCGAATTCATACCGGACAAACAACACAGCAGCATATACAGTACAGATTAATAGAAAAGGCTAAGGAATTACTGTCAACAACTTCTATGTCAGTTTCTGAAATTGGTTATCATTTGGGCTTTGAATATCCGCAATCATTCCACCGATTATTCAAGAACAGAACATCTGTTTCTCCGCTTGAATTCAGACAAATGTTTAATTGAATAGTAAAAGGGGATTAATCTTATTTTGCGTCTTTCTCTATACCTTCCTGAAATTCGATCAGTGCTTTTGTGGTTCCAGATTTCAGGCTTCCGTTTTTCTCACCTTCGTCCCAGGTTTTAAAAGCTTTATCTTTTAATCCCAATGTGTAGTAATAGCTTCCTAAAACCGTGTATCCTTCGGGTTCACCGAGGTCTATTATTTTCTTTGATAATGCAATTAATTCCGGATGAGGTTTTATTTTTTTTGAAGCAATCTTTGCAAGATCACTTAATAGGCCAGGTGTATATTCCATCATTTTCAGTCCGAAAAGGTTCATACAGGCTTTGGCTAAACCTTTGTTACAAAGTTCTTCATTTACTCCAGCAGTTTTACCGGAAAGCAAGGTTTCAAAATCGAGATCAGATTTTGAAGAGCTTTTTGTTTTATCATAGTATTCGGCTAAAAGCTGTGCTTTTTTTTGAGCATCTACGGGATTTTTTCTGTTATTGATTTCCGAACTGTCCTTTTTGGGAATCCAAATACCCTTTTCTACCCAGTTTGAAACCCCTGTAAGTTTCCCTTTTTTAATTTTAAAAATAAATATGCTTTTATCAGGATAGATGATCAGGCTATCATTTCGTGTAAAATAATCACCATAATCCATATCGGATATTAGAACTTTCCCATTGCCATCGAAGTTAAAACTGTTGTAAAATGTTTTATCATTTGTTGCTTTGTAATAACCCTGAAGGGAATTATCAGCATCCTGTGCTGAGATGATATAGCTGAATAGGAGTAGTAATAGGAATAATAATCTCTTTTTCATAATTCGTCAAATTCTTTTAATACCTTATGTTTTCTTTGCTACAAAACTATTGAATAGAAATGATTATCCGCCTGATAAATATCAAATTCTTAGACCAATCATGAAAGTAACTCCCATAAATATTTTATTATATTTGTTACCGTTTTTAGGGAAGTTTATGATGAGAGAAATTGGTTTATGGCATTATGTAAGGGTATTTAATATATTTTTAATGCTAACCCATTTGTTCATTTTTAAAACAGATTACAGTCATTTATCTTTAAAGGCGTTAAATACTTATCATAGGTTTAAAGCAAATTCTCATAAAAAATGCAGTAAGATCTATCTTCAGGAAAACAATAGAACTCCAATAAAATGCAATAACAATTATTGCTACAGTTTTTCATCATTCTTTGTGGCTTCTTTTTCATCTTTTAGATGCCATAAAAGTATTGACCAGGATATAGAAAATAGGTTCTTTTTATATGACGACCCACCCTATTCTTCTTTTTTTAATTCAATCTGGATTCCGCCCAAAATAAGTATTTAATTTTCAGATCGTTATTCGACATAAACTAATACCTTAATTTCTAATAAGGTATCAGATAATTTATATCCCAGATATGAACGGATAAACCAAATCTGAATCTTTACGAAAATGGAATACAATTATTCCAATACTCAAATTATTATCTAATTTTAAACTAACATGACGGAACTTCTTTCATGAATCTTGTCAATGTTATTTAATTAAAATAAATTAAAAAATATAATGAAAACAACAATATCAAACTTCGAAAAAAACAGCAAAAATATTTATATCATCTGCAGAATATTAATCGGATTATTTTTCTTTATAGCAGGTTTCAATAAATTATTCCATCCCATATTTCAAGGGTATATGTTTAATACCATTAGCAATATAGGATTTCCTTTTCCACAATTTACGGCTAATTTTACGGCATTTTGTGAGTGTATATTTGGACTGTTTTTGATGATAGGTTTATGGACCAGACTTAGCTCTGTTTTCCTGATCATCATTATACTTGTCGCGTTATTTACCCATGATCTGGCTACAATTCCCAAAGAGCTTATTCCTGTTAAACCAGAAACCGGAGTATACGAAATGGATCCTTTTACATGGTTGAGTTATTTCCTTTACCTACCACAAACCTTGTATTTACTGTTTTTAACACTTTTCCTATCACATGGATGTGTTGGACTTGGAATTGATAGCTTTAGAAAAAACAAATATTTAGTTAATCGTTGAAAAACCCTTTTATAATCTCAGTTTAGTAATGAAGACGAAAAGAAATTTTTACTTTTACTGAATACAATTTATATCCGTAATTATGAAATTAGAATTATATCAAATCGATGCCTTTACAGATGAACTTTTTAGAGGAAATCCGGCATGCGTTGTTCCTTTGAAAGAATGGCTTCCTGATGAAACACTTCTAAAGATTGCCATGGAAAATGCAGTAGCTGAAACAGCCTTTTTTATCGACAACGGTTCAACAATACATCTGAGATGGTTTACTCCAGAAATTGAAATGGATCTTTGTGGGCATGCAACATTAGCAACGGCTCACTGTTTGATTTCGATTCTAAACTATAACAGGGATGAAATTATCTTTGAAACAAAAAGTGGTGAATTGAAAGTTATTTTTCAGGATGGACTGTATGAGCTTAATTTTCCTTCCAGAATGCCGGTACCATCTGTTTTACCGGATATTATTTCTAAATCATTAAATATTCAGCCGAAAGAAGTATTCAAGTCAAGAGATTATGTTTTGGTCTATGATACCGAAGAGGATATAAAAGACATCAAAATTGACAGGCAGACTTTTGATCTTATTAATTTAGATCCTGGTGGTGTGGTTATCACAGCGAAAGGAAATGACAGCGATTTCGTTTCAAGATATTTTACCTCACAATCCAGTATTCTGGAAGATCCTGTAACAGGCTCTGCACACTGCTCATTAATTCCTTTCTGGTCGAAGAGATTGGGAAAGAAAGATCTTTTTGCCATACAACTTTCCGAAAGGCTTGGGAAATTATATTGTGAAGATCAAGGTGAGCGGGTAATCATTGCAGGAAAAGCAAAAACCTATTCCGCAGGACATCTGTGGATAGAATAAAATTTTTTAAACCAGAGGCATTTTATGGAAAGCTCCCCAAAGGGAGCTTTTCTTATTTATAATAAAGATTTTACAATGGTGATAAGGCTCATTACAATAACCACCATACCTACAACCACAAACATTTTTTTAGTCGGTAACTTTGTGGTAAGCATGGCTGAAAAAGGAGCTGTAAAAACGCCACCCAGCAAAAGTCCCAATACGATATTCCAATGATGAATTCCAATGGTAAAAATAAAGGTGATCGCACTGGTGATGGTGAGCAAAAATTTAGCTACTGTTGAGCTTCCCACAACATAACGGGGATTCCTTCCTTCTTTAATTAAAGTTCCCGTAACCAAAGGACCCCATCCGCCACCAGCAAAAGAATCGATGAAGCCGCCAACCAGTCCTAAAATTCTAAGGTTTGTTTTCTTTTTAGCTTTAACAAGACCTGTTTTCTTTTCCTTGAAAGCATTTTTTAAAATATTTAGTCCCAAGTATAAGGTGTAACAAGCGATAATGGGTTTTACAATATGAGCATAATATTCGCCGTAATGGGATAATGTTAATGCTCCAATCACTGAACCTACAATGGCTAATGGAAACAATACCCAAACCATTTTTTTATTGACGTTTCCTAATTTATAATGACTAAAACTTCCAGCCGCTGTCGTAAAGGATTCGGCAGAGTGAATACTGGCACTAACTACTGGTGGCGGAACATTAAGCAATAATAAAATGGTTGTACATATTACTCCATAGCCCATTCCCATTGATCCTGCAACGATTTCCGCCAAAAAACCGGCAAGCAACATCCAATAAAAGATGTGACCATCTTTGCTGAGAAAAACCTGAATAGCATCGGACAGATCAAACTGATAAATAATAAGTCCGAATACCCCAACAAGAAGCAGAACTCCTATAATAGCCAGATAAATATTAGCTTTTCTTTGGGCTATCTTGGTGATTTTGATTAATTTTTCAATTTCCAGATCTGATTTTGAAGGGCTATTTTTTCTATCAGAGATATATTGGGTTGTCACTCTGTTCAGTTCTTTCACTTTATAATTAAAATCACCTTTTAGCTCATTGCGTATATTTTGCATATTGTCCAGTACGTGATCCATTTCGTCGGGGATCACTTCTGTGAAAGTTTCACGCAATCTCTTGGCAATGGTTGGTGATTTTCCATTGGTTGAAATAGCGATTTTAAGACTGCCCTTTTTTACAATCGAACCTAGGTAAAAGTCGCACAGATCAGGCTTGTCAGCCACATTAACGAGCACATTATGTTGATAGGCGTGATTTTTAATCTGCCCGGCTATTACAATATCATTGACTGCTATAACGGCCAGATCAATATCCTTAAAATCATAAATGTTATAAGACCTTTCGTATATCGTTAAATTAGGAAATTGAGACTGTAAAGATCTAATCTCTGGAATAATTTCCCTGGCCACCAATTTAATAAAGGTGTTAGGAGAATTACCTAGTATTGATTCTAATTTTTCGAGAGCCACCTTACCACCACCAATAATTAATAATGATAACTTCTCTAGTTTTAGAAATACGGGATATAAGGAGTTGCTCATTTTGATGATAATTTTAAATCATAAGTAAAGGCGAGATAGTATAACCCACCGATTTCCGGACCTGCTGCATATTGAAAATAACGTCTGTTAAGAAGATTGGTAGCTCCGATTTTCACATTGGCATTAATCTCCGGAAGTTTCCAGGTGGCCTGAGCATCAACGGTATAATAAGCCGGGATATTTCCTGAAGCTAACGGGCTCTCCCATAAAAATTGATTCTGCCATCTGGCTACGATCGTAACCCCAATATTCTTGATAATTTCCCTATTTCCTACACTTACATTCACCATCCATTTCGGCGTATTGAAAGAGGTAATAAACAGATCTGAATCAGTATTTGAAGCCAGATCATTGTAAGAAACGTTCGCATTAATGTTGTAATTTTTTACAATATTATAACGGATACCCAAAGAAGTTCCATAGCTTTTATAGGTGTTGTTGCTATTGGTATACACCCTGTATCGATCCTGTTTGCTGCGATCAATCATATCAAGAACTGCATTTTCACTGCCTACTTTACCATTTTTAGGAACAGCCACTTCAACTTGGCCAAGGAATCCTTCATAGATGTTATAGTAGAAATCCCAATCTAAAACCAACTTATTATTAAAGAAAACTGATTTATAACCCACTTCAAATGAATTGATCTTTTCAGGCTGTAGCTTTTGCAGGTTGGCAACCATTAAAAGGTTTTTGTTATCCAAAGCCGCTTGATTTGGCGTTTTTCCTCCATCTACATCCGCATTCACAGCAGACGTAAATTTGTCGATTGAGGCCAATGTGTATGAATTGTCCAGATAACCTAATCCTTCATTCACTTTAGATAATCCTCCAACCCTTCTTACATTTCCGTTATTGACGAATGAAAGGGCTTCAAACAGTGAAGGAAAACGATATCCGTTTTGAAAAGATGCCCTGAAGTTATGCTGATTGACAGGAGAATAGACAATACTAATTCTTGGATTTAGTTTTGCCTCAAATTCAGGATTCCTGTCAACACGTAAAGCGGCATTAAGCTTTAATTTATCATCAAAGAAAAGCTTGGTTACCTGTGCGAAAACACCATATTTTTGATAGATAACATCTTTACCAAATGTACCATTGGATAAAGGAATATTTCTCTCCTTAACCGGTCTGTCAAAATCAACAAAATTATTTCCGTCCGGTGTTATGCTGTATAAGCGATAATCAATACCGGCAAGTAAATTAAATATTTTCACAAATCTGCTGAGATCGTATGTAAGCTCTCCCTGATAAAAGCGGGATTTCTGTTCGAGTTTAGCCCCACCAGTTGCCGGAGCTCCAACAACCCCTCCATTGGCAGAATCCCAGTTATTGATCCCAATAATAGTATTTTTTAGCTGGTCAAAAGCATAAGTTCCCGGGACTACTCTATTTTTGTCTGCTTCTCTCCGGGCAAGAATAAAAGCATCATTAAGGTTTATACCAGAGTTAATATTATTTTGCAAAGCCGACTGAAATATGTTTTTCCAATTGGTATTGGAAAGATTGGTCAGATCCAGATTATCAGCCAGTGGTTTTAAATTATAAGAATCTCCGGTATTTTCTATAGATACATAAGCTCTGAAGGTAAGTTCTTTGCCCGTTAGTTCAACTTTATGATTTTGGACCGTTGCATTTTGTAACCTGATCTTATTCCCTCTTTGGAAAGTTCCGTCCAGTAATCCATATCGATAGACATATGATGCTCTCCACTGATCGCCAAAACGATAATATAATCCGGCATCAAATTTTATATTTTTTACTTCGGGACTTACCAGATCCTTCTCCAAATAACCCGTTCTTGAAACATTGAATGTCGTAGGTTTTCCATTATAATCCACTTTTACGGCAACTCGGTTATTTCTTTCGTCTCCATATTTATTCCAAAGATCTTCGGCAGGGTTATTCGTTAATGGAAAATTGGGATTAGCGGTAATTAATGGATTGGCATTCTGATCGGTTTGATTATTAGAGATCCAATCGACACCACTAAAATAAGAGGCATTGACTTTTACGGCCAGATTTTTATTTAAAGCTTTTGCAAAACGTATTGCACTTTCTCCCAGAGAACTTATTTTGTGATTAACATTGTCTACATGATTCACACCACCCCTGAAGTAAACGCTCAGTCCTTCAGAAGTAAAAGGATCTTTGGTTTGAAGGCTTGCCAATCCATTGATGGCATTCATTCCATAAAGAGCAGATGCAGCTCCCGGAGTCACCTCCATAGACTGAATATCCAGTTCCGTTGGTCCTATTGCATTTCCTAAGGGGACTCCCAAAGTAGCCGACTGTACATCAACACCATCCACCAATTGCATAAAGCGGAAATTATTGGGTGAATTGAAACCCCGGGAATTAGGGATTTTTAGAGTCAGACTGGAAGTTAAAAGCTGTAAACCTTTTACATTTTCCAGTGTTTCATAAAATGACGCAGCCGGACTCTCACGGATGGCTCTGATATCAATCTTTTCAATAGCTATAGGTGATCGCAATACTTTTTCAGGAACCCTTGAGGCTGAAATAACCACTTCGTCTATGATTGCATTCTGAGGGTTGAGCTCGATGGCTATTTTATTTGAAAGAGAAAGGATTTCAACCGTCTGACTGGTAAAGCCTTCTTTATTGATGATAATTCTGAATGGTATTTTAACCCTTGTTCTTATTTTAAAATTTCCCTGCTGATCGGTTAATGAGGTGTCTTGTGTATTTTCAACCTGAACCTTTACTGCGGTAATACCTTTTTGAGTATCTGTATTTTTGATAATTCCACTTAATTCAATAAGCTGCTGTTGGGCTTCTGCAAGGTTAAAAAATAAGAGTGTAAATACTAGAATGCCCGTTTTTTGCAGAAAATATATCTGCCTTTTATGTTTCATTTTTTATCTGTTTTTAGGTTACTATGAATGAACTTATTTAAACTTTTTTTGATAAGGGAGATTGTTGGAGGATGAATTTTGAACTACAAAAGTTATTATACTTGGGAGATTTTACGTTAAAAGCTTTACGTACAGTAAGTGTATGTAAGTAATTAAAATAAAAGTTTTTAGGAGTTTTGTAGTTTAAATCAGTTTAAATCAGTTTAAATAGTTTTAATGTTATTATTGATTAAAAATCAACAACACATACACATTCGCATACCTAAAAGATGATGATCGAATTTCTTAGTTTTTTTATGTTGGTCAATAAGATGGGTCATATTTTCAATTTTAGTTTTTATAAGAGCATAATGATGATGTGTTTGAATTTTTAGGAGCTTCATTAATTTAAGTTTTGTAAGTATCGATATGAAAAATCTCCAAATGTTTCTTCAGCAAGTTTCTCCTTTACATAAATTCCAAAAAGTTCATCCAGCGTTTCCAGGATCTCTTCTTCGCCGATATTTTCTTTGAATTTGGTGTTGAGACGCATTCCTAGTCTGTCCCCACCAATATGAAGATTGTATTTTCCATAGGCTGTTCCCACAAATCCGATTTCTGCATTAGGAGATCTTCCACAGCCATTGGGACATCCTGTCATTCTTATTGTAATATCTTCCTGTAAAAGGCTATATTTTTCAAGCATCGGTTCTATTTTAGTCACTAAAGAAGGCAGATAACGCTGTGCTTCAGCCAATGCTAATGAACAAGTATTTAATGCCACACAGGCAACTGAATTTTTACGGAGAGCACTGGCACCTTCAGTAGAGTCTGAAATTCCAAATTCTTTCAGAAGATTTTCAACTTCAGGCTTATCCACTTCTTTAATATCTGCAAGAATTAAGTTTTGGTTACAGGTAAAACGGAAGTTGACTTTGCCTGCTTCTGCAATTTTTAATAACCCAGATTTTAAAGGATATTTTTCGATGTCTAAAACTCTTCCATGTTCAACAAACACAGTATAGAACCATTTTCCTTCATGATTTTGTATCCAGCCGTAACGGTCTTTTCTTTGCTCAAACCTGAATGTTCTGGCAGGTTCAAAAGCAAAACCTGTTCTTTTCTCAACTTCAGCCCTATATCCATCAATTCCCAGTTTATCGATCGTATATTTTAATCTTGAAAGTTTTCTATCATTTCTGTTTCCAAAGTCTCGCTGTACCGTAATAATCTCATATACGGTTTTTAAAACTTTCTCTTCCGTATCCACAAACCCTAATAGAGAAGCCAGACGGGCATACGTAGCTTCATTTCCGTGAGTTGCCCCTAATCCGCCTCCGGCAGCAATATTATATCCTACGATCTGATTGTTTTCAATGATGGCAATCAATGCGATATCATTGATGAATACATCCACATCATTATTGGGCGGAATGGCAATTCCTATTTTCAATTTTCGGGGAAGGTATCTGTCTTGGTAGAGAGGATCTTCTTCAACTTTCCTATCGACAATTAGTTCATCATCAATCCAGATATCATAATATGATTTTGTCTTTGGAAGGCACATTTCACTTATTTTACCGGCAAGCTCATAAGCTTCCTGATGTAATGGTGACTCTGAAGGGTTTGCTGTACAGGTTACATTTCTATTCACATCACCACAGGCTGCAATAGAATCGAGATGTTGCAGATTGAAATTCTGTATGGTTGGTTTTAAATGGGATTTTAAAATACCATGTAACTGAATCGTCTGTCTTGTGGTTATTTTTATGGTTCCTGTGGAATGATCTTCGGCAATTTTATTCAATCCGATCCATTGTTCGGAATTTAAAAAGCCTCCAGGAAGCCTTAGCCTGATCATATAAGAATAAAGCCATTCCAATTTTTTACCTACGCGTTCTTCTCTTCTGTCTCTGTCGTCCTGTTGATACATTCCATGGAACTTGATCAGAGTTTGATCGTCTTCTCTTATAGATCCTGTGAAGTCATCCGAAAGACTCTCTTTTAAAGTCCCTCTGAGTCCGTTACTACCGGTTTTAATCCTTTCTACCGGCGAAAGGTTATCTTTATTACTCATAACTGTTTTCTTTTAATTTTACTGACTTGATTTAATAAACATCTTTAGCATATCTGCCATTGAGCTCCATTTCTTCGAGATAAATTAGAGCCTCTTCTTTGCTGCGTTTTCCCTGATCCTGAATAATATTCAAAAGGGTGTCTTCAACATCCCCGCTCATCGGTTCTTTAGTACCACATACATAAACAGATGCTCCGCCTTCAAGCCAGTAGAATACTTCCTGAGCTTTTTGTTTCAGTTTATGTTGAACATATACTTTTTCGGCTGTATCTCTGGAGAATGCCATGTCTAGGTGGGTTAGTGTTCCTGTTTTCAGGAAATCAATCATTTCTGACTGATAAAGAAAGTCTGAGATGAAATTCCTGTCTCCAAAAAATAGCCAGTTCCTTCCTTCTGCTCCTATTGCATCGCGCTCCCAAAGGAATGATCTGAAAGGAGCAATGCCAGTTCCCGGCCCAATCATAATGATATCTTTATCTGTTTCAGGCAATCTGAAATGTCCGGCTTCCTGAATATAAAATTCAAGACTTTCTCCTTCCGTAAATCCACTGAGAAATCCACTGCATAGGCCATTTTGTTTCTGATCATCAAGTAAGAATTCTGACTTGGCAACAGTAATATGAATCTCATTTTCACCATGAGCTTCCAAAGAAGAAGAAATAGAATACAGACGGGGTGACTGACCCGTTAAGATCGGAATGACCTGCTCAAATTCGCCAGCATTTTTCACCGGATAGATCCGAAGCAGGTCGATAAGACCCAAGCGGACTTCCGGAATTGAGTGGCCTGTGATCTTTGCGTATTGAGCAACGACGGTTTTAAGTAAATAACTTATATTAAGATGTTTGTACAGAAGTTCCTCTACATTGGCGGTGACTTTTGATGTCTCAATCTGTTTTTTAGGATCAATTCCTGTCAGTTCAATAATTTCTTCTACTACAGATTTCGAATTGATTGGTAAAATACCCAAAGCTGCCCCTGGATGATAAATCAGTGCTTCTTCGGTTTCAATTTCTATATGATAGGTTTCTTTTTCAGAAGTAATATCATTCAGATTGATGATTGTTGAAACCTTTCCATGGTATTTTTTTCTGCCTGTTGAAGTTTTTGGTGCCGAAGTATTTTTTATACTATTCTGAGTGGTTTTATTTACCGTTTCAAAGATATGTTCTATCCAGTTACCAGCTTCTTCTTCATAATCAATATCACATTTTTTCAATGGGATTATCCGCTGAGCACCTAATGTTTCAAAGCGGTAATCTATATCTTCTCCTGTTTTACAAAACAAAGGATAACTGCTGTCTCCCAATGCCAAAACCCCAAACTTGAGATGAGTGAGATCGATTTCATTCTCATGAATATGATCGTAGAATTTTTTAGCCAGAACCGGGGGATCACCCTCGCCCTGTGTACTTATGATCACAAAGAAAAATTCTTCTTTATTCAGGTCTTTAGGTTTATATTGGGAAAGGTCAGTTAACTTAACCTGAACCCCTTTTTTCTTAATTATTCCTGCAATCCCTGTAGCCAGTTTCTTGCTGTTTCCGGTTTCTGTACCATAAGCCAGTGTAATTTTCTTTACTGCGATCTGATCTGTATGAATCAGTTGTTGAGGTGGCTGAACCGAAGTTGAAGGATCAGCCACAAGACCAGCGAGGTAGCCACTTGCCCAGATGGTTTCATCTCTGGAGAAATCACCTGATATTTGTTTTAATATATTAAATTTTGTTTCAGACAGCATATTCGAAAAAGTTTTGATTTTTTGGTACTAAGCTTCCATTCACGACTGATTTAAAATAAAGACCTTCTTCTTCCGTATTTTTCAGCCATGAAAATTTCTCATGCAGGTTGACTATTTTACCAATAACCACGAGTGAAGGCGAGGCAAAGGTTTTGTCCGAAAAGTTTACTTCAAAATCATCGAAAGAAGAAGTGTATACCTTTTGATAAGGGGTTGTAGCCTGTTCAATGATTGCAATTTTTTTCTCTTTTGAAATATCCAGGTGTATAAACTTCTCAACAAGATCAGTAAGGTTGCCCTTAGACATATAAAAAACAAGGGTGTCGTTCGTGGCAGCAAGTTCTTTCCAATATTCAGCGGTAAGAATTTCCGACTTGTAATAGGTTAAAAATCGAACAGATGTAGCATATCCTCTCGCTGTTAGAGGCATTCCTGCATACGCGGCAGCACCTAAAGCAGCAGTAATCCCCGGAATAATTTCGTATGGAATATGATTTTCCTTCAAAGTTTGTAATTCATCGAGAATATTAGAAAATATGGATACATCTCCCCCTTTTAGCCTTACAACCGTTTTATTCTGACGTGCATAGTCTACCATTAAAGTATTAATGCGAGATTGAGGTGTTGATGCATTTTTACTGCATTCTTTACCTACATAGATCACTTCTGTAGATGTATTTACATACGTCTCTAAGATCTCAGGGCTTACCAAACGATCGCATAAGATAACATCTGCTTTAGCAATTGCTTTTACTGCCTTTACTGTGATCAGATCGGGGTTGCCGGGTCCTGCACCGATAAGGTAAACCTTAGGTGTTTTTAAATGTGTATTCATTGAAAATCTGTGTTAGTTGAAGAAGTTAGAAGAGCCCTTCAATGGACAGATACCTTTCACCAGTATCATAATTGAGGGTTAGAATTTTAGATCCAGTCTTTATTTCTGGCAGATGCTTAGCAATGGCAGCTAAAGCAGCTCCGGTAGATATTCCAACAAAGAGGCCCTCTTTTTTTGCTGCATCCAGCGTATATTTAAAAGCTTCTTCCTTGCCCACAGTAATGACACCATCGAGAACAGTAATATCCAATATGGATGGAACAAATCCAGCTCCTAAACCTTGTAATGGATGTGGCGCAGGACTTCCACCACTCAGCACTGGAGATAATTCGGGTTCTACAGCGATCACTTTGATATTGGGGTATTTTTGTTTTAAAACCTTTGCAATTCCGGTGATGTGGCCACCTGTTCCTACTCCTGTGATTACATAATCCAAACCGTCTGGAAAATCCTTTATGATTTCCTGTGCTGTGGTTTTGGTGTGGACTTTTACATTAGCAGGGTTGTCAAATTGTTTTGGGATCCATGAATTCTGAATTTCCTCTGCCAGTTCATTAGCCTTTTCAATGGCACCCTTCATTCCTTTTTCTCTTGGGGTCAGTACAAATTCAGCACCGTAAGCTTCCATAATTTTACGGCGTTCTATACTCATACTGTCGGGCATTACGAGAATAAGTTTGTATCCTTTTATGGCAGCAACCAAAGCAAGTCCTATTCCTGTATTTCCGCTGGTAGGCTCGATAATCGTACTGTCTTTGTTTAATAATCCTTTAGCTTCTGCATCTTCAATCATGGCTAAGGCAATCCTGTCTTTGATGCTTCCACCTGGATTTACCTTTTCCAATTTGATCCAGACTTCGTGTTCCGAATCAAAGAGTTTGTTAATTTTTACGACTGGCGTATTTCCAATCGTTTCTAGTGCGTTCTGAAATTTCATACCAATACAATTTTTATTTTCTATTTTAAATGACGAAGTTGAGTGACTCCGGCAACATGTTATTATCCTTTATTCTTATTTCACTTTTATTATAAACCAAGGAGTTGGAAGGAACATCTTGCGTTATCCATACATTACCGCCGATGATACTTTCTTTGCCTATGGTTGTATTTCCTCCTAAAATGGTCGCTCCTGAATAAATAATGACGTGGTCTTCGATATTAGGATGCCTTTTTTTGTTGGCTTTTTCTTTGGAAACATTCAAAGCTCCAAGGGTTACGCCCTGATAAAGTTTAACGTGATTTCCAATGACAGCGGTCTCTCCAATGACGATCCCGGTTCCATGATCGATGAAAAAATACGCTCCGATCACCGCTCCCGGATGAATGTCGATTCCTGTTTTGCTATGTGCATATTCTGAAATGACACGAGGCAATATTTTTAATTCCTGATTCCAAAACTGATGGGAAATACGATAAACATAGGTTGCAAAATATCCCGGGTAAGCAAGAAGTATTTCTTCCAGAGAATCTGCTGCAGGATCAAATTCCAAAATAGATTGAGCGTCCTGAATCAGTTGATCATATATTTCAGGCAAAGCCTCAAAAAAACGGTCTGTTTGTACTTCAGTAATTTCTTCATCATCAGTTATGCTGTTGATCAGACAAAAAAGGCTGCCATACAGTTTGGCGAAATTTTCTTCCAACTGATCTGCTATATCTTCTCTCTCAGAAATAAAAAGTACTTCGTACAAATGCTTAACAAAATTTTTAGCCTTTGATTTATCAAAAGAAATGTGACTATTACTTTGTTTGTTATTACGGATTTTGTCAATTAAGTTATTGTATACTGCCATTTTTTATTGAATTATACATGCTGCAACAGTTGAATTGGAGGTTTCATCCACCAAAATTGCAGATCCTGTTCTTTTATTATCTATAAAACTATCGTAAACCAGAGGCTGTGCTGTTCTTAGGGTAACTTTAACGATTTCATTCAGTTTGATCTCACCTTCAGCTTTTTCCTGTATGAGTGTATTGACATTGATCTTATAATCTACTGTCTTTACTACTGTTTTTACTAACCTGCTGTTTTGCTGTAGCAAATACTTATTGCCTGGTTGTAATGATTTTACATCAAGCCAGCATAAAAGAACTTCAAGATCTTTTTCGATAATGGGAAGCTGTTCTCCTGTCGCAAATAGATCGCCTCTACTGATATCCAGATCTTCTGTTATATGAATTACCGCGGGCTGCCCTTCAAATGCTTCATTGCTTTCAATTCCATTGATCTCGATTTTAGCAATTTCACTGGTTGAACCTGCTGGAAGAATATGAATTTTATCCCCTTTCCTGAACTGACCACTTAATATCTGTCCTGCATATCCTCTGTAATCATGTAATTCTTCTGTTTGAGGTCGGATCACATATTGAACCTGGAAGCGGCTTCCACTATTTAATTCGTCATGAAGGGTTACCTGTTCTAGATAGTCTAAAAGAGTATTTCCTTCATACCAGTCTGTCTTAGATGACAGGGAAACAATATTATCCCCTTTAAGCGCAGAGATGGGGAAATAGCTCACATCTTTTAAACCAAGACTATCTGCAATTTTTGAATAATCAGCTTTTATCGTTTCAAATACTTCCTGTGAATAATCAACCATATCCATTTTATTAATGGTTACCGCTACTTTTTTCAGTTTAAGCAATGAGGCTATAATAGAGTGTCTTCTCGTTTGTTCGATCACTCCTTTTCGGGCATCAATAAGAATGACCATCAGATCAGAGTTAGAAGCTCCTGTAATCATATTACGGGTATATTGTACATGGCCGGGAGCGTCAGCGATAATAAATTTCCTTTTGGCGGTTGAAAAGTATCTGTAAGCAACATCAATGGTAATTCCCTGCTCTCTTTCAGCACGTAAACCGTCGGTTAAAAGAGCTAGGTCTACCCCGTCTTCGTTTTTATTCTTAGAATGTTTCTCAAGTACTTCCAGCTGATCCTGTAAAATACTTTTGCTATCGTACAGCAGTCTTCCGATAAGGGTACTTTTACCGTCATCTACGCTTCCTGCTGTTATAAATCTTAAAATATCCATTCGTTTTTGAGTTATGAGTTGTAAAACATGAGTTATGAGCAATAAATAATGGGTAATGAGTAATATGATCGGCTTCCATTTTAATTACTCATTGCTTATGATTCATTACTTATTAAAAATAGCCTCCTTTTTTCCGGTCTTCCATTGCAGCTTCCGTTACCCTGTCATCAATTCTGGTTTCTCCACGTTCGGAAATCCTTGTTGCCACAATTTCTTCGATGACTCCATCTATTGTTGAAGCATAAGATTCAACGGCGGCAGTACAGGTCATATCTCCCACTGTACGGTAGCGTATCTTTTTTGTAGTGACAAAATCATGAATTTCTAACGAAGCATGTTCAGAATTGGCAATCCACTGACCATTGAGGTCGACCACTTCCCTATCATGCGAAAAGTAAATGGAAGGCAGTGCAATTTTTTCTCTGCGGATATAGTTCCAGATGTCAAGTTCAGTCCAGTTGCTTATGGGAAAAACCCTTACATTCTCTCCCTTCTGCACTTTTCCATTGAAAATATTCCAAAGCTCAGGACGTTGAAGCTTAGGATCCCATTGTCCAAATTCATCGCGAACAGAAAAAATTCTTTCTTTTGCACGGGCTTTTTCCTCATCCCTGCGGGCACCTCCTATACAGGCATCGAACTCAAATTCTTCTATCGTATCGAGTAGCGTATAAGTCTGTAGCCAGTTTCTGCTGGGAAATTTACCTTTAGGTTCTGTTAAGCCTTTTTTCCTGATCGTATCCTCAACTTTACGCACGACAAGATTGACGTCAAGTTCGTTAACCAGCTGATCTCTGAAGCTTAAAACTTCCGGAAAATTATGCCCGGTATCCACATGAACAAATGTGAAAGGGATTTTTCCATGGCGGAATGCTTTTGAAGCCAGATGAGCCAGAACAATACTGTCTTTTCCACCACTGAATAATAAGGCAGGGCGTTCAAATTGTCCTGCTACTTCCCGTAAGATGTAAATCGATTCGGATTCTAATTGATCCAGGTAATTTAAATGATATATTGACATGTTTTCTTTTTTATTTATGAATATGTAGTCCGCATTCTTTTTTATTCGCGTCTTCCCACCACCAGCGGCCCGCTCTGAAATCTTCTCCTTCTTTTATTGCCCTTGTACAAGGCTCGCATCCAATACTGACAAATCCTTTTTTATGTAAATAATTATACGGTAAATGATACATTTGAACATATTCTAAAACCTGCTCTGAAGTCCAGTGAAGCAATGGATGAAATTTGATGATCTGGTTGTCCTCATCCCACTCCAATTGTGGCATATTCTGTCTGTTGGTAGAATGTTCTGATCTTAAACCAGTGATCCAAACTTTGTATCCCTGCAATGCTTTTTTCAGAGGATGTACTTTGCGGATTGTGCAACATGCTTTCCTCTGCTCCACGGATTGATAGAAAGAATCGGGTCCGTTTTGAGAAACAAACTCTCTTATTTCCTCTGTGTCGGGATAATAGGCTTTGATTTCTTTTTTAAAAAAAGCTCTGCTGGCTGTCCAGGTTTCATAAGTTTGTTCAAAAAGTCTTCCTGTATCCAATGTGAAAATATCCACGTCTAGATTTTTGATCAAGTGAGTTACAATTTGATCTTCATAACTAAAGCTGGTGGAAAAAATGACCTTACCCGGAAACTTTTCTACAACTACTTGTAGAAAGTCTGTGTTAATCGTATTGTCAGATGCTTTTTCAAGCAGTTCTTCGAATTCTTTTTTAAGATTATTTTCCATTTGGGATTGAAATTATTCCTGCAAATATATATAATCCTATTAGTCCTACCAAATTAGTAGGATTTAAAATTAAAAAAAACTAATTTTTTTTCATAAACGAAGTCAGAGTGGCCTCCATCATGCTTTTCCTGGTTTTTTCCCTAACGATAATAAATTCTTTTCTAAGGTAACAGGTTTCCTCATCCACACAATCATCACATGGTTCATAGAAGTTTAAGGATACACACGGAGCCAATGCTATAGGACCATCAAAGATTCTATAAATGTCAGCTAAAGAAACATCGTCAGGGGATTTAAGTAAGTAATATCCACCTGCTTTACCCTGTTTGCTATTAACAAGTTTTACTCTCTTTAACTCTAAAAGAATTTGCTCTAAAAATTTTCTTGGAATATGTTCATCTTGTGCAATAATAGATGTAGACAAAAAGCCTTGATTGTAATTTCTTGCTAATCTGACCATTGCTTTTAAAGCATATTTGCAACGTTTGGACATCATAATAGACGCAAGTTATAACATTTTCTTTTATTATTGAAATGTTTTTCAGATTGGGCGTGTTCTTGTTGTATAGGAAGAATACTTAAGTCTTTTTGAAAATCTTTGATTTTCTGTTTATGTGTTCTTTATTGTGCAGTAGATTTTACACTTTCTTACGTTTTGTAAAGTGTCTCAAAAAACTTTTGCGACTTTTGCGTTTTAAAAACATGATACCCTTAAAAGTTTATTGCCTTCGTTTAACTGTTTTTCGATAAACTTAACCTGGTCGTTGCATTTTTTCATTTTAAAAAGATGTATTTTTCATAATGGAATAAAGATTTATAAAACTGTGTTATAGAAGGATTTGAATTTAAAATCAAACTATATATGAAACAAAAATTTAGCTTTTTAAGCACTTTAATACTGCTTATTATTTTATTCAGCTGCAAACAATCCATCCAAAATATTAATCCATCCAAAGGTATTTCCACAACGAAAAAGATCACCTATACTCAATCTTTGTTTCCTAGCTATAATGCAAATTATACTCCCCCATCGGGAATGAAAACGTTTGAGCTTAGCCAGGATTATCCAAAAACATTGGTTGTAGAAAATTATCCATGGCAAAGTATCGACTTCAAAAAAGAACCCGAGCTCTACATGCAAACGGTTTTGAATTATTGTTTGGAAGGTAACCGAGAGGTTGATTTTAGAGGTCAGGAAAATAAAATAAGAAAGTGGTACCATGCCCCATGGCTTGATGATGATGGAAAGTACCTGAATAAGGAATATATAGGAAATGGACGTGAATATATTCACGGCCTGACAAGGGAGTTTGCCACACCAAAATATAAAATACACGATCAACAGGACATCGAATTGGAAAATTGGGCAGTAGGAATGTATAACGCTCCGGGAGGCTATACAATAGGCCAAGTTTGGCCTGCTCCCAACCAGAATCCGGCTCCTGGAAAATCAAACTTTCCGGAAGGAACAGTAAGCTTTAAATTGTTGTTTACGGACGGGACTCTCAGTAAAGTCCCTTTTCTAAAAAATACCCTGGAATGGAAAGCTAATATTTATTCATACAATCCTAATGCAGAGTGTACAGATAAAACAAGAACTGATCGAACTGTTAGACTGCTTCAGATCGATATTGCAATTAAAGATAAGAGAGCATTAAAAACAGGTTGGGTATACGGGACATTTATGTATGATGGGTCAGGTAAAGGGAAAACGGTTTGGGATAGAATGGTTCCTGTTGGTTTAAGTTGGGGAAACGACTCAGGGATAACAAAAGATATACATCGTGATGGTGCATTTATTAATGAGGAACTTAAAGAGTCTTTTATTAATGCTTCATTAATACATTCTGAGAAAAAAGACAAAACAGCAGCTTATCTCAAATATCATGGATTGGGAGGAAGGTTAAACGGGCCTATTGATAATTCAATATCATCATGTATTTCGTGTCATGGGAATGCATCAGTGAGTAGCAAAGGCGTAACTCTGCCTTTAGGTGATTTTAAAGCAAGTACAACAAGACTTAATTATTCTCCTGAATCGTTCAATCAGTTTTTTATGGATGTTCCATCGGGTGCCAATGTCATAAAATTCAAAGAAGAAGAATATACAACGACAGATTATTCGTTGCAAATTTCTACAGGTATTAGAAATTATTATGTGAATAAGAGAGCTTTGGCTAACCGTTTAAAACAAGGGAATTAATAACATTTTAGGTTAAGATAAGTTTCGAACTTTGTTATAGCGAGTCATTGGTTAATCGCAAAGGTTTCTTTAGAATGCTGTTTTTAAGGCGCAAGAAAATCAAAGATTTTCGGCAGGGTTTATACTGAGGGCTCGATTCGTCCCTTCGAGTAGGTTTTGGAAAACCGTATCGAGAAGTTGTTTCTATTTAAATAACACTTAAGTTATTTTAAGTGAAAAGCCTTGCGAATAATAAGTACACTTTAGTTTTTTGAAAATCTTTGATTTTCTTCTTCTGTGATCTTTAAAACGTTATTCATTTAGCTTAGGAAAACTTAAGTGTTCTAAAGTGTTTAAAATAAAGGCTTTTGTGACTTTTGTGGTTAAAAAAAGATTTTTTATCTCGCAGATTTAGCGGATTAAGCAGAAATTTTTAAATTTTTATCGAAGATAAAAATCCTTGCGCCTTAAAAACGTTATGATTTTAAAGATTTTAGCGTCTTTGCGATTAACCATTTCTCATTTAATCTTTCTGAAATATAAAGTAAGCTACCACCTCGTTTTCCCGTACTAAATTCTCTATTCGGATAAATCCATTCTTTGTAAGAACTTTTTGAGATCCTATATTATCAAGATCAGTAACAGCAACAATATCTCTATTGTCATTTAGTGAAACACAATAGTCAACAAGTGCTTTGCATATTTTAGTGGCTACGCCCTTTCCCCAATACTTTTCATTGGCAACATATCCAATTTCTGTTTGTTCAGGATTGTCCACAAAAACTCTTGCGACACACATTCCCACAAAGTCATTATCTTCAGTATTAAAGATACCCCATCTGCTGAATGGTCCTTCATGATAATCTGACAATGATTTTTGAAACGTTTTTATATATTCTTCGTTACTTTTATAGGGAAGAAATTGAGTAACATTTGGGTTTTCAAAGAGTGATAAGAACAAAGTTAATTCCTGAGCTGTAAATTCACGTATGGTGATCGAATCGTCTTTATATTGCATAAGGATAATGAAGTTTTTTAAGCCCATAAAAATACATCAAAATACCGAGAATTAAGTGATGAAAATGTGAGAATAACTATTAAAAAAAGGGCTTAAGATCATTGCTGATCATTAAGCCCAAACATCATCCAAAACTCAAAATTATTTTTATATTCGATATAGTAGTAACCACCCCGTCAAATCTTTGATTTGCTACCCCTCCGAGGGAGGGGAATTTTGTTTTTTGTTATGCTATAATAGTTGGAGTGGTTAATGGGTTAGAAACTTTTGAACCAGTCGGTTACAGCTTTGAAGTAATAATCCGGTGGTTGGTGACCTAAGAGAGAGTTACCTCCTCCTGAATACTGCCCACTTGCATAAAGCGTAAGTTTTACATCTGCTGTACCGCCGCTATAGGTCTTTGTCGTATCATTACCACTGCCAATTGATGTAGATGTTGGATTGTTGCTTGTTCCGTTTTTCAGTCTCCAGAAATCTGCTTGCTCTTTTCCGAAGAGTCCATTAGGACTGGTGTTACCAAAATGATCGTCACCAAGGCCAAAGAAAATCCACACAGTTGTGTTTCCATGATAATTAGAATTAGCAACATAATTACCATTACTATTTTTAAACCAGAATGGTCTGTTAGATGCAACCGGAGCAATAGCCTTAAATACTCCATTTAAGAAATAAGCAGTAACATTAGTCATATCTCCACCCCAAGAGTGTCCGGTAGCAAAAATACGGTTTTGATCAATCGAGTAGGTTGATTTGATAAGATTCAAAAGTTCCTTGGTAAACTGGATATCTTCCGATCCCTGATAAGGTGAAGCATAATCTCCCATAGCCCAACCTTTATCACCATCCCAAGTGTATTCCTGATCAGGATAAACAAATATGGTATTATCCATTAATTTTTCAAGACCGGGGGTGCTGGAGTTCCATCCTTGTCCCATCCATTGTTGCATTTCATGTCCTGTTGTATCTGTTCCTGCGAAAACAAAGACAAGGCGATACTTCTTCTCACTATCATAATTTTCAGGTACAGATAGGTAGTAACTTCTTGTTCCTCCCGCACTGGAGGAGAAATCGTGCTGTTTCTGTCCGCTGGTGTAAGAGGTTACAGCAGCAGTTTTACCTGCTGTAGGTGATTCATCTCTGGCTGGTGTAATGTCTCTGCTTTCGCAAGCATAGAAGAATACAAAGCTGATTAAACAAACTAACTTCAATAGATAGCCTGTAAGTACATTTTTTGTTTTCATATATTAAAAAATTTGGTGTGCCTATTGTATCAGATCAGCTAAATCTTTGAGGATTAAATAAGCTGATATCTGCAGTTGGCTTTTGGCCATCCGCAATTTCAGAAACTGTTCTTCCAAAAACAGGTCCCAGACTTAATCCCATCATTCCACCACCACCTGCAATAATTAAATTTTCAAGTTTTGATGCCTTTCCCAAATAAGGAAGCCCATCAGGAGCACAAGGTCTGTAGCCAAACCAAATATCAGATTCCTTAGGTGTTTCGATCTGAAATTCGGGCATATATTTCGGAATAGACTGTACAATCCCTTCTACCCGATTCATATTAATTTTACTACGATGATGGGGTGCCAATTCCATAGTCCCTCCAAATCGGATATGCCCACCCATAGGAGTCACAGCTACTCTTGCTTCCAGTAAAAGAGCGGCTCGCTCTATCCTATTGTCTGGATTTTCCGGTTTATGCATAAATGAATACCCTTTGCCGGGCATCAAATGAATTTTTATACCCACTTTTTCTGCCAGTTCAGGAAGAAACGAACCTCCTGTCATCACAAATTGATCAGCTGTGAATTTTTCACCGTTAGCAATAACGGCTCTAATTCTTTTTCCATGGGTCTCAAATCCTGTAATTCTATGTTGAGTATGGAAAACAACACCATTATTTTTAAGATAAGTAATCAGTTGTTTCATCAGTTTCACCGGATTCATATGGCCATCACATTTATAATTGATGCCACCAATAATATCCAGTTTAATATTCGGTTCCAGTTCCTCGATCCCTTTTTGGTCAAGGATATCAACAGATAAACCCAATTTAACCGCTGTATGAGCAAGCTCTATCTCTTCTTCAGCTACTTTTTCTGTTTTATATAGCATTAGAAGGCCTTTCTGAGTAAGCTCAAAATCAAATTCTTCTTTTTGGGCAATTTGGTTATAAAGCTGGCTGCTGGCTAAATTAAGGTCTCTGATTGCAGAAGCAGAGCGATCAACATGTTTCTGATTAGAATGTTTTAAAAATTTGATTCCCCAGGATATTAATTGTGGACTTAATGAGGGCTTTACATAAAATGGACTTTTACTGTCAAACATCCAGCGTATTCCCTGAGCAACGACTCCAGGTGCTGCCAACGGGGTAAAATGACTAGGAACAATCATTCCCGCATTGCCGTATGAACAATTATTGGTGAGATCATTTTGTTCCAGGATTTCTACCTGCCAGCCTTTCTCTAAGAGGTAATATGCAGAGCTGAGTCCTGCTATTCCGGCACCAATAACCAGTGCTTTTCCTTTATTTTGTGTCATTTGTTTGCTTACATAACCTGAAATCCTAACCAATAAGGATCTTCATCGTCGATAATAATATGGTTATACCCTGTAATTCTTGCCCAACCTTCAACCGAAGGGATAATAGCTGATTTTCCATCAACGGTTTCCGTTCCCTCTATCCGTCCGATAAACTGAGAACCGATATAGCTTTCGTGGATGAATTCTTCCCCTTCTTTTAATTTCCCCTTAGCATACCATTGAGCCATTCTTGCTGAGGTTCCTGTACCACAAGGTGAACGGTCCAAAGCATTTTCACCAACTAAAACAGCATTTCTTCCGCTCGCTTTAGGATCTGTAGGTGTACCGGTCCACTGGATATGACTTAATCCAAAAATATTTTCATCTTCTGGATGGGTAAAGATGTATTTCTCATTGAGGAGTTTTCTGATTATTTTTCCATAATGAATGAGTTGACTTGCTGTAAAATCGGAAATATCTCCAAAATTTTCCTGAGGATCAATAATGCCGTAAAAGTTTCCACCATAAGCTACATCTACTTTTATGGATCCTAAGTCCGGACAGTCTACTTCCAGATCTTCTGCGTAAAGAAAAGATTTTACATTCGTTAATTTTACAGACTTTACTTTCTTTCCTTCCTGAGCATAATCGATCAAGATCAGTCCTGCTGGGGTTTCAAGTCTTAATTTTCCGGGAATTTTTGGAACGACCAAACCCTCTTCTATAGCAATTGTTACGGTTCCTATCGTTCCATGTCCACACATAGGAAGACATCCACTGGTTTCAATATATAAAACGCCGATATCATTAGCTTCATCAATTGGAGGATAAAGGATACTTCCACTCATCATATCGTGCCCCCTCGGCTCAAACATCAATCCTTTACGAATCCAGTCATATTCTTTCATGAAATGAAGTCGGCGTTCCATCATTGAATTTCCTTTCAGAATGGGTCCACCACCTGCTACGAGACGTACCGGGCAACCACAGGTATGGGAATCTATGCAAAAAAAAGTTCTGTTCATCTTGGTTATAATTTTAATGATCCTGAATGAATTTCACCATCAACAATTCTGCTGATCTGCAATGAATTTACATTCTTTAATTCTTCCGGTAAAAATTCCTCCGGCCAATTCTGAAAAGAAATAGGACGGACAAATCGTTTGACAGCATCCGGTCCTACCGATGTAAAACGCGCATCGGTAGTTGATGGAAAAGGTCCTCCGTGCTGCATGGCGTAAACGACTTCGACACCGGTCGGCATCCCATTGAATAAAAGCCGACCGCATTTATCTTTCAAAATATTAATCAATTTAATATTTTGACGTACATCTTCCTCTGTAGCTGTTATGGTTATGGTGAGCTGTCCTTTCAAATGTTGAGCAATCTGTAGTATTTCCTCCGGTGTTTCACAGGCTACAATAATACCGAACGGGCCGAAAACTTCTTCACTTAAAATATTATTTTTAATAAAATTCTTTCCCGTAGTTTCTACAACAATAGCTCGTCCCTGCCATTCATTTGCTTCTGCATTTACTTCTGTAATTACATCCACTTCCGATTGTGTAGAAGCAATACGCTTCAGTTTTTCAAAGTTTTCAAAGATACCTTTATGAAGCATATTGACAGGAGCAATACCCGGAATTTCATTTTTTAATGCCGTGATAAATCTATTCAGGCTTTCTCCTTTTAATGCAATAAAAACACCTGGATTAGTGCAAAACTGTCCAACGCCTAATGTTAAGGAAGATGCATATTCTTTTGCCAGATCTTCTGCTCTGTTTTTCAGTAAATGCTCAAAAGCAAACACAGGATTGATACTGCCCATTTCTGCAAATACGGGAATAGGTTCCTCACGTTGATTCGCTAAATCGAACAAGGCTTTTCCGCCATTAAATGAACCCGTAAATGCTACCGCTTTTATGTCTTTGTGTTTCGTTAAGTAAGCACCAATATCATTAGATGTTCCGGTAATATGACTAAATACACCTTCCGGCCATCCGAGTTCCTTTACAGTAGCTGTTATAGCATCAGCCATTATTTGTGAGGTCTTGGTATGAGCTGGATGAACTTTTACAAGTACAGGATTTCCCGCACCCATAGCACTCGCTGTATCTCCTCCTGCTGTAGAAAATGCAAACGGGAAGTTACTGGCTCCGAAAACAACAACAGGACCTATTCCTATATTGTATTTTCTCAGATCCCCCTTTTGTTTTTCAGGTTGGGAAAGATCAATCCTTGCTTCTGTATAAATTCCTGTTGATACTGCTTTTGCATAACTTCTCCACTGCCCTATTGTTCTTGACTTTTCACCGGTTAGTCTTGCTAAAGGTAACGACGTTTCTTCATGAGCTGTCATCAGGAGTTCTTCTCCTAAAGCTTCAATTTTATCCGCCACAGTATTCATAAACACTGCACGTTCTTTTATTGTCGTATTCTTCAGAAACTGATAAGCATCCGTTGCCATCTGAATCCTCTGATCAATAATTTCTTTTGATGTTTCTTCAATCATAGTTTTTATTTCTGATGTTAATCTAATGCCGGGCGATTGGCTATACCATCCGAAATAATCTTATTGATCTGTTCGGCTTCGGCACCATACAGCTCCAGTCTTGGAGCTCTGACATAGGGGTTACTTATTCCTTCTGCGGTTGCTGCAAGTTTAATGTATTGAATCAGTTTAGGATGAATATCCAGCTCTAATAAAGGCATGAACCATCTGTAAATGGCAATGGCCTTATCATAATTTCCAGCTTTAGCATGATTATACATGGCCATTGTTTCGTTGGGGAATGCATCTACCAAACCTGCAACAAGGCCGTCAGCTCCAAGCATTAAAGTTTCAAGGCAAATGGTATCGACTCCACCAAGGATTTTAATTCTTTTACCAAAGCGGTTGATCATTCTGGTCACGTTTGCTAAATCTCTTGTAGACTCTTTCACCGCCTGAATAGTAGGATAAGCTATAAGCTCTTCAAACATATCAAGCGTTACATAAATCCCATAATCAACGGGATTGTTGTAAATAAGGATAGGAAGATCTGTTGCCATTGCAACTGCTTTAAAATATTCTACGACCTCACGGCTGTCTGCCTTATATCTCATAGGCGGAAGCAACATTAATCCGTCTGCACCTATTTCTTTTGCTTTTTTCGCGAAATTTGTTGCGTTTTTCGTTGTATTTTCAGAAAGGTTGAGAATAACAGGAATTCTTCCGGCGGTAATATCCTTTGCATATTTTAAAAGTTCAAACTTTTCTTCTGTTTCTAATACGCTTGCTTCTCCTAATGTTCCCCCAAGGATAATCCCATGGACACCAGCTTTAATCTGAGCTTCAGTATTTTTAGCGAACATTTCAAAATCTATATCACCTTCTTTTGTGAAAGGTGTTAATACGGCTGGATAAATACCTTTCCAGTTAAGTTTTGTACTCATATTAAATTATGTTTATTCAAAACTACCGGAATTTTAAATCCATAAATGTTAATATTTTAATGGATAATGACCATATTTTAACACGTTACGAATTTAGTCCATAATTGTTTCTTTATATCGCTTCAGATATTCTTTAGGTGAGTATTTCATAATCATCCGGAAAACACGATTAAAATTAGTCAGACTATTGAATCCGCTATTGAAAGCAACAGACGAGATATTGTACATGTTTGAAGATGTTAAGAGCTTACATGCACGTTGTACGCGTAAATCATTAAGATATTCAATATAAGTAATGCCAGTACGTTTTTTAAAAGATCTGCAAAAAGCTTGTGGCGTCATACAGGCTTCTTTTGCAACATTGTCAAGTGTCAGCTTATTTTCGGCAAAATTTTTCTTGATATAGTTTTGTGCATTTATAATCCGTTTATCATTATCAGAAATATGACTGGGTAAATTTTTTCCTGTAGATAAGGGAATATGTAAATGTCTGTTTTGCATCAGATGGCTTAAGATCTTTACAAAGTTTATGATTTGATCAATACCCATTAATTTTTGTAATTCTGTGATTTCATTGCCTATTTCGGCTTTTAATTCATGTGATACTTGAAATCCAAATTCCGAATGAGTTATGAAATTTTTAAGCTCTTCAAATTCGGGTAGATCAAAAACCCCGGCAATCTTTTTATAAGGATCAAAGAAAATGGATACCGAATGAACTTTATGCTTTTCATCTTTATTAAAGTCTGCTTTAAAGACGTGTGACTGATTAGATCCTAGGTAGAAAATATCACCAGCTTCAAAATTAAAAAGGCTTTGTTCGATGGCCAATGTTCCGTGACCTTTTACAATCCACATGATCTGAGTTTCATCATGACGATGAAAATAAGGATAAAAATTAGTCATTATATCTTCCTGAATACGAATGCTTTTACTGGTATTGGCAGGAACTGAAAACTGGAGACTTTTCATATAATATTAATACTTTATGTTAGTGGAGAATATAATATGTTAAAATATTACCGAATTTAAGCAAAATATAAACATTGAATATCATATTAAAATCCCAACTTTATATATTGTTTATTTTTTATAAACAAACCCATCATAAATAGTACAAAATTGTAACTTTAAACCTTTAAATAAAAGTATTTATCATATGTTTTCAGCACAAACTTATCAAGAAAGAAGAACCGCACTAAAAGCCAATATGGGCAGTGGAATTTTATTGTTTTTGGGAAATATAGAAAATCCTGTGAACTTTGAGCACAATCCTTATTATTTCCGTCAGGACAGTACTTACTTATACTATTTCGGAATTCAGGAACCAAGGATTGCTGCAGTTATTGACATTGATGAAAATAAGACCATTATTTTCGGGGATGAATTAAGTATTGATGATATTGTGTGGATGGGAAGACAGGAAACACTGAAAGAGAAAAGTATAAAATCAGGTGTGCAGGAAACTTTACCCTATACAGAACTTGCTAAATATATTCAGAAAGCGCAGGCTTCTAACAGAAAGGTACATTATCTTCCTCCCTACCAGTCTTCCAATAAAATTTTATTGGGTGAACTTCTTGGAATTAAAATAGCAGAATTGCAGCCTTCTGTTGAAATGATCAAAGCAATCGTAAAACAACGTTCTGTAAAAGAAGCTCAGGAAATAGAACAGATAGAACTGGCTATCAATGTATCTAATGAAATGCACTTATTAGCAATGCGTATGGTAAAACCAGGTGTTAAAGAATATGAAATAGCAAATGCTATTCAATACCTTGCTGCAAATAAAGAATGTCAAATGTCTTATCAACCCATTGTTACTATAAATGGAGGAATACTTCATAATCATTATCGCCTCAATACTTTGAAAAGCGGAGATCTTTTCCTTAATGATTCCGGAGCTGAAACAGCAATGGGATATGCTGGTGATTTAACGCGTACATTCCCTGTAGATACTACTTTTTCTACCAAACAAAAAGAAATGTATGAAGTTGTTTTAAACGCTTTTGAGAATGCGCAACGTCTTTTGAAACCTGGAGTAAAATTTAAGGATATCCATTTAAAAGCTTCCCAATATCTGGTGGAAGGTCTTATTGACCTGGGATTAATGAAGGGAAACCCTGAAGAAGCCGTTAAAAATAATGCTCATACTTTATTTTTCCAATGTGGGCTGGGTCATATGATGGGCTTGGATGTTCATGATATGGAGGACCTGGGCGAACAGTATATAGGATATACCGAAGAAGAACCAAAGGATACCCAAACATTCGGGCTTAAATCTCTGCGTTTAGGGAAAGCGTTAGAACCGGGATTTGTTGTAACGGTTGAACCGGGTATTTATATGATCCCGGAATTGATCGATATATGGCAGGCTGAAAATAAAAATGCAGACTTTATTAATTATGATAAAGTAAATGAATACCGAAATTTTGGAGGAGTACGCGTTGAAGATGACTTCCTGATCACCAATGACGGATACAGGCTTTTAGGAAATGGTCTGATTAAAACCGTTGCGGAAATTGAAAACTACAGAACAGAACATTTAGCTTAATTAAATACCTTATATGAAAGATATAAAAAAACTAATTTACATTGCATTATACTTCTTGTGTTTATCGCCAATTGCTGCGCAAAAAACACAATGGACACCTGATGGTAACGCTTATTATTCTTTTACTAAAAATGGGATCGAAATCGTTGATTTACTGAATCCCGGAAAAAATCAGTCTTTTTTAGGTAACAGCGAATTAATTCCTTCCGGAAGTTCTGAAGCTTTAGAAGTACAGAGTTTTCAGGTATCTCCGGATGAGAAAAGTTTATTATTCTTTGCTAATACTAAGAAAGTCTGGCGGGATAATACACGCGGTGATTACTGGATTTTTAATAAAAACAGTAAAAAGCTTACACAGCTTGGAAAGGGATTACCAGAATCTTCTCTTATGTTTGCAAAGTTCTCTCCGGATGGTAAAAAGGTTGCCTATGTATCTAAACACAATATCTATATTGAAGATCTTTCAAACAATCAGTTAAGTAAAATCACCAATGATGGTACTGACAGAATCATTAATGGTACTTTCGACTGGGCCTATGAGGAAGAATTTGGTACTCAGGATGGTTTCAGATGGTCTCCGGATGGAAGTAAAATTGCTTACTGGAAATTAGATGCACGCAGCACTAAAAATTTCCTGATGATCAATAATACAGATAGTCTGTATTCGTTTACCGTTCCTGTAGAATATCCGAAAGTTGGAGAAAATCCCTCTGGTTGCAGTATTTGGTTGTACGATTTAGCTGCTAAATCTTCAAAGAAGGCCAATATTGCAGGCGATGAAGTACAAAACTATATCCCAAGAATGGAATGGGTATTGGATTCCAAATCCATTATCCTGCAACAGCTGAACAGAAAACAAAATCAAAGTAAGATTGTTGTTGCTGATGCCAATTCTGGAAGCAGTAAGACTATTTATACTGAAACAGATCCCGCATGGATTGATATAAAATCCCGATGGAATGACAACGACCCTAGTGGTTGGGACTGGATAGAGAATGGTAAATCATTCCTGTGGCTGTCTGAAAAAGATGGCTGGAGACATATTTATAAAATAGATATGAACGGAAAAGAAACGCTGATTACAAAAGATGCTTTTGATGTGATACAGCCAGAGTTTTTTGATATTCCAAACAAACTTATTTACTTCTTAGCTTCACCAAATAATGCTACCCAGGAATATTTATACAAAGTGAGCATGAACGGAGGAAAGGCAGAAAGAATAACGCCTGAAGCTTATCCAGGCTCTAATAAATATGCAATATCACCCAATGGAAAACTGGCGATGTTTAATAATAGCAGCGTCAGCGGACATTCAGTTGGAGCCGTGATATCACTTCCCGATCATAAAGAATTGGTCGCTGCAAAAAATTCTGCAAAAGCAGATCCTTCAAAATCTAAAGCAGAGTTTTTCCAGATCACAACACAGGATGGGGTGACGATGGATGGATGGGTGGTAAAACCTAAAAACTTTGATCCGAATAAAAAATATCCGATTGTTTTCACGGTTTATGGAGAACCTGGAGCACAAACAGTAACAGATAGCTTCTATACAGGCTGGAATGGTTTATATATTGGTGATATGGCTCAGGACGGGTATTTATATGTTTCTCTTGAGAACAGAGGAACGCCGGCTCCAAAGGGACGCGAATGGAGAAAATCTGTTTACCGTAAAATAGGACAGCTTAATATTCGTGATCAGGCAATGGGAGCTAAAGCTTTATTTGCTAAATGGCCTTATGTAGATACTTCCAGAGTTGCCGTATGGGGCTGGAGTGGCGGAGGTTCTTCCACACTGAATCTTTTAGGACAGTATCCGGATATTTACCAAACGGGAATAGCAATTGCTCCGGTAGCGAATCAACTATTTTATGATAATATTTATCAGGAAAGATATATGGGACTTCCACAGGAAAACAGAGAAGATTTTGTGAATGGTTCTCCCCTCGCTTATGCTAAAAACCTGAAAGGAAATCTTTTATTGGTTCACGGAACAGGAGATGATAATGTACACTACCAAAATACAGAGGTATATGTCAATGAACTGGTAAAATACAATAAACAGTTCCAGCTGATGTCCTACCCTAACAGAACACACTCCATTAGTGAAGGAGAAGGAACATCACTGCACCTGGCAACATTGTTTACAAAATATTTAAAAGAACACTGCCCTCCCGGAGCAAAATAACAGATAAAAAATCCCACAGTAATGTGGGATTTTTTATCTGTTTAAATTTGTATTATTTATTTAGCCACATTCGTTGCGTATCTGGTAGCAGGTTTTCCTGTCTGTGTTGCCGTAGAAAGTTTTAATCGAGCTTCTTCGTATAGGTTGTAGAGTTCTATGTCTTCCACTGAAGGCCAGATTGCAGATTCCTTCAAATCAAGACCTTTCATTACTGCATCTACACAATTTTCAATGGTCATTACCGTTTCAGGATTTAAAGCAGAAATCGGAACGCCTCCTACTTCCCAAATTTCAGTTGCTGTGCTTGCTGGAAGAACTAAATGAACATTTACATTTGTATCTTTAAATTCCTGTTGCAAACCGTTGGTAAAATGGACAACAAATGCTTTTGTACCACTGTAAATAGAACTGACAGGAAGTGTAAAATATCCTAATACCGATGCAATATTCACTAACGTTCCCTTATCCCGATTCTTAAAGCCTGGTAAAACAGCATTTGACAGTGCCATTAAAGCAGTAATATTAACATCAATCATGGCCGATTGTTTTTCTGAAGGGGTGTTGATGAAATTATTTAATGTAGATGTTCCGGCATTATTAATCAGCAACGTTATTTCCTCATCATTGGATAGATTTTGTATTACCGATTCCAGATCTGTTTTAGATCCAAGGTCTGCAATAATAAAAGCGACTTCAACATCAAATTGATTACGGATTTTTGTAGCTAGTGTTTCCAATCTCTCGCCACGACGTGCGATGAGTTTAAGATTATAGCCTCTTTCTGCCAGACGTTCTGCGAAAAGAGCGCCTAATCCGGATGATGCCCCCGTTACTACTGCAGTACCCATGTTTATATTTTTTTGCATTATTTTAATTTTAATTATTGATTTTAATACTTACCTATTTCTATTTATGAAAATGTATTTTGTTTTATTATTTAAGTTTTTGAAGTTGTGACTGCGCTTTATTTTTAGAGATCAGCCCACAATTAATTACAGGTTATCAGTTAAAACCTATTTTTCTAAATTCTTTAGGAGTTATTCCAACCTCTTTTTTAAAAAGACGTGTGAAATAAGGTGGATTTTCAAAGCCCAGTTGATAAGCTATTTCAGCAATACTTGAATTATTTAAGATCAATCTGTTTTTTGCTTCTGAGACAAGATAAAGATGAATATGCTCGATAGCTGTTTTTCCTGTCTCCTGTTTGAGTACGTCTGTCAGGTAACGTGCCGACACATTCAGTTTGTCTGCCATAAGTTTAACAGTTGGAAGGCCCTCTGTTCCATCTGAAAAAAAAGAGTAAAGCATGCTGTCAAATTTATTACACAAATGCCCGGAAAGCTGGTTCCTGTTAATAAACTGACGTTTATAAAACCGTTGTGAAAATTTTAAAATTGATTCTATATACCCAAGCATAATATCCTGGCTGTATTCGTCCTGATTATTATCGTATTCCTGCTCTATTTTCTTATACAATTCCCAAATGACCTGTTCTTCTTTAGGGGACAAGTGCAAAGCTTCATTGGTTTGATATTCAAAAAAATTGTATGATCTGATCTTTTGCTGAAGTGGGTGTCCATTTAAAAAATCTTCATGAATGATCATCATAAAACCTTCTTCTTCTAATTCGAGATTATTCATTGAAACAACCTGCCGTGGTTTGATAAAATACATAGAGCCATTTTCATGATCATAATTGGTTCTACCATATCGGATCACACCAGATGCAATTTTTTTTAAACCAATAATATAAAAATCAGTTGTAAATTCGGTGTCTTCTATAAAACAGGTCTTATCACACTCCAAAAGACTAAGCTGAGGGTTCTCCGGAAGCTTGAATCCATTTGTACGGTGCAGATCGATCAATGATTTATAATGTTTCATTAGATAAGTTATTTTAAGTTATTATAGCTCATAGTAGTAGACTTTAAAATAATATCAGAATTTCTATTTACCGTGAGCTTCAGCAGAAATCTCCTTCCATTCATCCCATACAGCAAGTCTTTGTTCATATGTTTGCTTTATCCAGGGATAAGCAACTTTTCCAAGGATCATACGTAAAGGAGGCATTGGTGAATTGACTAATTTCAGAATGGCATTCTTTGTTGCCTCCGGTATTCCTATAGAATCCTCTGTAAATGATTCAAAAAATGCTTTTTTAATTTCATCATAAACAGGATTTGCTTCTGTATGAACTGCAGAGGTACCACTCCATTCGGTTCCGAATGAATTTGGTTCGACAATGGTCACACTAATTCCAAATCCTTTAACCTCTGCTGATAAGCTTTCGCTAATGGCTTCAACAGCAAATTTAGATGCGTTGTATAATCCCAAAACAGGCGGTGATACAACCCCTAAAACGCTAGATACCTGTATAATATGTCCATAACCTTGCTTTCTCATAATAGGAATAACTGCCTGGGTTACCCACAATAATCCAAAAACATTTGTTTCTATCTGGTCACGCGCTTCTTTTTCAGTCGTTTCTTCAATAGCTCCAAATAATCCATATCCTGCATTATTAATAATTACATCAATAGAACCAAAATATTCATTTGCTTTTTCAACAGCTTTGAAGCATGCGTCGCGGTCATTCACATCCAGTTCGATTGGCAGAATAGCTTCTCCATACGTATGAATCAAGTCCTGCAGTGTATCCAGATTTCTTGCTGTTGCAGCAACTTTATAGCCCTGCTCCAAAAAAGTTTCTGTCCAGATTCTTCCAAATCCCTTTGAAGTTCCGGTGATAAAAATTGTCTTTGACATTTAAATATGTTTTAAATTATGGATACAAATTTAGAACGATGTCATCGGGATTTCTTATACAAAAGGAGGTATTAATGATACAAAATAACGCCAATATTATGTAAGGTATTCAAGGGGTTTATTTAAAAAACAGTTTGGTAGAACACAGGCAAAGTAAAAACCTTTAAACTTATGATTTATTTTCTCTTAATTAAATACCAATGTCCAAATTCCACGGCTTGGATGTTTTCTGTGGGCTTTCAGTGACCTGCATAATAATTTTCATTATTGTTTTAGCCAATTGCCCTATTTCAAATCTCTTCTCATAGCCAGCCTTTCATAACATCGTTATTTTAATAGAAAAGAAGATTAGCCTAATGTTCCAAATTTAATGAGAATCTATTTAATTATGATGAAATTAGTACGGATGTCAAATCATCTGGGCCATACAATTTGATTAATCTGGGTGCATAAAGAGGTTCAGGGAGTCCATACTTTTGTGCCAATATAATACAATACTTATGAAAGATTCATTTAAAATCCCGCAGCTTCTTTTAAGATGTGCATTGGGAATTACATTTTTAACTCCTGTGTCTGACAGATTAGGACTTTTAGGTGCTCCCGGTACCGGAAATATTGAATGGGGAAACTGGGAAAATTTTATTAATTATACCACTACCCTAATGCCATTTTTAGACAGACCTATGGTGAATATTATGGGTGGTATTGCTACCGTATCGGAATTGCTTATTGGTATTCTTCTGATTATTGGTTTTAAAACAAAATACGCCGCACTTGGGGCTTCGTTGCTTACATTAACATTTATTCTATTTATGATCTTTTCTGTAGGAATACAAAAGCCAATCAATTTTGGAGTTTTTACAGCAACTACAGCAAGTTTCTTATTATCACGTATGCCGAATTACAACTGGAGTTTGGATAACCTGTTAAAGAAAAAGGAGAGCTAATTATTTCCAAATATGAATGTGATGAAAAAAATTCTTGTTATCAATGCAAGTGCCAATATAGAAACCTCATTCAGCAGAGATCTCAGCGATACTTTTATTAGACACCTGAAAAATGGAAGTCAAACTTACCCAATCAATTACAGGGATTTAGCAAAAACTGAAGTTTCACATATCAGTCAAAGGTGGATTGAAGCTGATTCAAAGAAGAGAGAGGAAAGAGATGATGAAGAGCTTGAGATTCTGAGATCCAGTGATATTTATATTCAGGAACTACAGGAAGCAGATATTATAGTGCTTGCAACACCAATGTACAACTGGTCTATTCCAAGTAGTTTAAAGGCATATCTTGATCAAATCCTACGTTTCAATGAAACTTTTACTACCAATCCAGAAAAGAATGACAAACGATACTTGGGTATGCTTAAGAATAAAACCCTTTTTCTCTTATTCTCCAGAGGAAGCCAGGGTTATGGAGAAGGAGAAAGAAATGAACATATGGATTTCCAGAGCAAATATTTAAAAATGGTTTTTGGCATCATGGGAATCGATCATATTCATGAATTCGCTATCAATGGAACCAAGCGGAAAAATGATGAGTTATCTGGCGAAATAGCAAAATTGGGCGACCAATTGGCCCATTTGATTCATAGTGAAATCAAATAGCAGATTTACAAAGTTCGCGTTCATTTGTATCATCTGGGCTGTATATTTTTTAAAATCTGGTCTATAAACACCATCCAAAAACACCTTACCTTTGACCTATGAAATTAATGCAACTTTCTATGTTTGAGAGGTATTAGAATAATAATTATAAAATTAAATAATAAAATGGCAACACGTATTAAAATCGACCAAGTAGAACCAGCAGGTTACAGAGCAATCTTAGGTCTTGAAAAATTCATTGAAAGCACTCCATTAACGAAAACTCATAAAGATTTAATTAAGATCAGAGCTTCACAAATAAACGGTTGTGCATTTTGTATAGATATGCATACTAAGGAAGCACGCACAGCCGGTGAAACCGAGCAACGTATCTATGCACTTAATGCATGGCGTGATACTCAGTTTTTCACTAAGGAAGAACGTGCTATATTGGCTTTGACAGAAGAGGTGACTTTGATTGGTAACCATGTAAAAGACGAAACCTACCAAGATGCGTTAGAAGCCTTAGGAGAAAGTTATCTGGCTCAGGCTATCCTTGCTATAATAACAATTAATGCATGGAACAGAATAGGCATTACAACACAGCTGATTCCGGCTTAAGTTCGTAATCTTAGTCAGATCATTTATACAGATCATCGCTGCTCCTATGAAAAATATGGAGCAGTTTTTTTATATGATATTCTATCTGCTAAAGCTTTTTAAAGTTTTATTAATCCTAAAAATCAATCCAGCATGCTACCCTATAAATCACTGATACAACTTAACAGAGATTCGAGTGTCTCACTTTATGTTCAGCTATGTAACAGCTTTATCAATCTGATTACTAATGGTACACTTCAACCTACAGATGTATTACCCAGCACACGTGTGCTTTCCGAATTAATTGGGCTTAACCGGAATACAGTGAAATTAGCGTATGAAGAACTGATAAGCCAGGGTTGGGCTGAGTCTATAGAACGTAAAGGGGTATTTGTATTCTCTAAATTACCTGTTGTTTCCAAGAATAAAGGAAATGCTTCTACTGAAATTTCCAATAAACCAGGGGAATCATTTATTTGGACAAACCCTTTTCTGGGAAGAAAAGGAAGTGACAATTTCCAGCATTCCGTTTTAACGATCGATGATGGGTTTCCTGATGTACGATTGACACCAATTGATCTATTAATGCGGGAATATCGAAGCATTTCTAAAAAGTTTTATGGAAAAAGCTTCTTAAAATATGGATACCCAAAAGGCTCAGAACATCTTCGTAATGCTTTAAGCAGTTACCTTGCCAATACAAGGGGATTAACGGTTAATCCTGAGAATTTACTAATTACAAAGGGTAGTCAGATGGGTATTTATCTGTCCACTCAGCTTTTACTTAAACCCTCAGATCATATTGCTGTTGGAGTATCGAATTACCGTTCCGCAGATGAGATATTCAAATATGTAGGAGCTAATCTTTTGAGGATTCCTGTGGATCATTCCGGAATGGATATCGATTTTCTGGAAGAGGTTCTAAAGCATACGTTAATTAAAGCTGTTTATATTATTCCACACCATCATTTTCCAACCACTGTTACGATGAGCATGGAAAGAAGACTGAAACTGATGAAGCTTGCCAAGGAATATCGTTTTGCTATCATTGAAGATGATTATGATTTCGATTTTCATTATAACAATAAACCTTATATCCCTTTAGCAAGTATAGATCACAACAGTAATGTTATTTATATCGGATCCATAACAAAAACTTTTGCACCAGCACTGAGAATTGGATTTATGGTTGCTGATCCTGCTTTTGTAGATGCTGCATCATCATTGAGGCAATTGATAGATAAACAAGGGGATTCCTTACTTGAAGAGGCTTTTTCATCTTTATTTGATAACGGAGAAATGGAAAGACATTTTCGTAAATCATTAAAAATTTACCGTCAACGCAGAGATTTATTTTGTGAAATCCTGCAAACTAATTTCAATGATGTCATCACTTTTAAAATCCCTGAGGGTGGACTTGCGGTTTGGTCCGTATTCGATGAAGCGATACACCTGTCCGATCTTTCACAAACAGCTGCTAAAAATGGACTGAAAATGTCTGACGGTTCGTTTTATAATAATGAAGTATTTATTCCCAATGGACTTAGATTGGGGTTTGCATCACTTAATGAAAAGGAAATTGAGAATTCACTTGAGCTGTTACGAAAAAGTATATAATGAGCTAAGAAATACCATACCATCTAAATTTTTGAGGCTACATCTGTACGCTGATTCCCATAATACTTCTGAATACTTTTTGTTCATGATCGTAGGCTGGCATAATCCATATGGTTGATTGAAGTTTTGGAATGGTATATCTTAGATTAGGCCCAAGACCATGATACCGCCAATCCATAATTCCCAAACTGAATTTCTCTGAGAACTCATGAGAGATATTGATCTTATATAGATAATTTTCATGACCATTTCCCAATTCTCCAAGGATCAGAAATGTCGTTTTGTTTTTCTTTAACCACACACTGGCCGAATATCTGGGTGAACTTTGGCCATGCTCGATACCGGCAGTTGCCGAAAAACGAACTGAGCTGGAGGGTGAATAGGAAAGTCCGACTAGGGCCTGACTCCACTGCTCCCTGATCAGACCGAAAAATATAAGATCAACTTTATCACTGATCCTTTTGCTCCCATTGTAATTAATAACAGGATTTACGGTGCCATCCTGGTTAAATTTTGCATAGAGTTCAAGTTGAGCCTGAGCCAGTGTTGGACTACCTATTATGAAAAAGAACACTGTTATTTTTACTAAAAACTTTGGTGGGATAAGAAGAAAACAGGATGATATTTTATTTGGGAAGTTCATAAATATTGACTGATTTATAATGCAAAATTAGTCTGTTCGGTGGCCGAAGATCTGTCCCAGATTCAAGAAAGGTGCTGACCCACAAGATCCATTCGTTTACAAGACTTAGTACTCTATTTAATTGATCTGTCTCAGGATTTATTTAACTATAATGATATGGTCATATTTGATTTAAATAACTTTTAGGGAGTCTAAATTTGTACTTTTGTATGATATCAATACCATTGAGATGAAAGATAAAGGTCAGGGTAAAAATTTTGAATGCGACATAGAAATGAAATTACAATACTCTTATTATCAAAATCAAGATGTTATTTTTCTGGCTAAAGATCTTTTGGGAAAAATACTTTTTACCCAAATCAATGATGAGATAACGGCAGGTATCATTGTAGAAACTGAAGCGTATTTTGGAGTACTGGATAAAGCTTCCCATGCATATGGCGGACGACGCACCAACAGAACCGAAATCCTCTATCACGAAGGAGGTATTTCCTATGTTTATCTATGCTATGGCATTCATCATCTTTTTAATATTGTAACCTCTGTTAAGGATGAACCGCATGCTGTATTGATAAGAGCTGTTGAACCGTTGGTAGGAAAAGACATCATGGAACTGAGACGAAATATGCCTTTTACTAAAGCTGCTATTACATCAGGTCCTGGTTCTGCGGCTAAAGCTCTGGGAATTGATCGTTCCTTTAATAAAAAAGATCTATCCGGAGAGGAGATATGGATTGAAGATCACGGGATCCGATATACATCTGATCAAATTATAGAAGGACCACGTATTGGAGTTGCTTATGCTCAGGAAGATGCACTTCTGCCCTGGCGCTTTTTTGTTAAAGGCAATCCATATGTAAGTAAACCCAATAAGGGATAATCAGGAGAATTTAATGTGAAATTACCTGATAGAATTCACCGTAGGACCGAACAAGGTCATCAAGACTAAACCCTCTGTTCAAGCCGCTGGGATTAGGGAGTATCCAGACTTGTGCACCACAGAGGCATTCAGGTTGTTGTCCCCACATAATTTCCTTTTTTCCTGAGAAAGCTTTATAGGCTGCTTTACCCAGAAAAGCAATATATTTTGGTTGAAACTTGTTTATTTTTGTTTTAAAAGTTTCAAGGGATTGGTCGAATTCTTCTTTTGAAAGTTCATCTGCGCGGGAAGTTGCCCTTGCAACTGCGGTCGTCAGTCCATATCCAAAATCTATAATACTGGTATCATGTATAGCTTCGATCTGATAGGGTGTAAAACCAGATTTATGAAGAACTTTCCAGAAGCGATTGCTTCTTCCGGAAAAATGATGTCCATCGTCTGCGGATTTTAAACCGGGATTGATTCCACAAAAAATAACGGTGAGGTTGTTGGTGATAATATCTGTTAGCATTTTAGAAGTAGATAGTAAACTGTTTTATACAGATGATCTTCATTGTATTATAATGAGCAATTTAGAAATTTTAATTTATTTCCCATTCGTTTTGCATAAAATATCCTCTATAAGCTATATAGAGGATATGGATTATTTTCTTATCCAGAAAAATCTGTAGAAAATGAGCTGTCTTTCCAACGATCCATTTCTGAATTGAGCTGTTCTATCTTACTTTTGGCTCTCATAAAAGAATCGCTTCCTAGAAATAAATTCACTGCAGGCAAAGTACTGTTGGTTAATTCTAAGAATACATCTGCTATCTTATCAGGATCTCCCAGTTGAGTTCCACTCATATTGTTCATTTTATGATGATACTCACGAAGGTAATTATAATCCTCTATCTGATTTTTATTGTAGGCTATTGAATCTTCATTGGCAAAATTTGTTCGGAACCAACCCGGTAGAACATTGGTAACATGTATTCCAAGAGGTTTAAGATCATTTGCTAATGCTTCAGAAAGACCACTAACTGCAAATTTTGCGGCACAATACATCGACCATCCTAATCCTGGAGCAAAACCGGCAATTGATGAAATATTAATAATATGTCCGGATTTTTGTTTTCTCAAATATGGTAAAGCCTGTTGAATGACCTTAACAACTGCAAAGAAATTAACTTCGAAATTATCTTTTATTTCATCTCCTGTAAGCTCTTCAAGTGCCCCACCGAGTCCATAGCCGGCATTATTTACAACAACATCTAATCGCCCAAACGTATCATAACTTTTTTTTAATGACTCTGCTATAGAGCTTTCATTTTTAAGATCAACCTCTAGTGGAAGAAATCTGTCTCCATATTCTGAAAATTGCTCAAAAGCATTAACAGACCTTGAAGTTACCGCTACCCGATGTCCTTTTATTAATAATTGCTTAGCTAATGAAAATCCCATTCCCTTAGATGCTCCCGTTATATACCAAACCTTTGTATTACTCATTGTTTTATTTTTATACAAAGGTAGATGTAGAAATAGGCTCTTATTTTGTTGTATAAAAACCATTTTTTGTCAGATTCAAACCTGGCGGAAAATTGATGGGCTGATATTGGTTTGTTTTTTAAAGAATTTATTAAAATGAGCCTGATCTTCGAATCCTAGAACGTAACTGATCTCTGCAATATTCCAATTCGTATGTTTTAAAAGAGCTTTTGCTTCTGCAGTAAGTTTTTCAAAAATATGCTCAGTCGTTGTAAGGCCTGTTGCATTTTTAACGGCCCTGTTGAGGGAATTGACATGAATGGAAAGTTGATCTGCTATAACCTTTGGAGATCTCAATTCAAACCGTTGTGTTTTTGATTCTATCGGAAACTGCCTTTCCAGTAATTCATTAAATACAGCGGTGATACGAGAACTTGCATCAGGATGATGGAAAACCTCTTCACTTGGATGCAGCTGCATGGCTAAATAGATCAGTTCACTGACGTAGCTTTTAATTAATTCATATTTATAAATATAATCTTTATCAATTGTTTTAATAATTTTTTCAAAAATTGACTGTATCTCTTTTGCTTCCCCAGGCTTAAGTTTAAATACCGGATGATCTATTATTGAAAATAAAGGGAGATCACTTAGATTGATGCGAAGGCTGGTATGGAAAAATTCCTGCTTAAATACGCAAAACCATCCTTTACTTCCTGGCTCAACAGAATCATAAGTATAAGGTGTTTTAGGATCGAAAAACAACAAGGTATCCCCTTCAATGGGAATACTTTTATCTCCGTAATGGAATATATTTTTACCTTTAAATAGCATGATCTTATAAAAATTCCGGCGTATATAGGCAGGTGATGATATACCGTTAATGCTATTTTCTTCAATACTGAAAATATTAAACTGATCATTGTCTTTTCTTAAACCCTCCGAAACATTCGTGAGTTTATGTCTGTAAAATTCTTCAAGCGATTCTATTGATTTTCCCATGACTCATCGTATTGGCAAATGAAAACTATCTCTACTAATATAGGCTATTCTTATTAAATTTAATGGACAATGTTAATTAGTTTGGAAGGTTTGATTTTATACTTATTATCAATTAAAAGACTGCGTTTTTAGGATTATAATTTAATAGTTTGTATGATCTATTATTTTAAATTGACAAAAAATATTATGATAAATGGCTTAATTTTAGATGACTGTTAACTAATTGCCGCTTTAGTAGGTAATAAATATTGTTCAAATCAAAATTATCTATTTATGGAAAAATTTAAAAAAATAATTTTGAAGATCTTAAAATGGACTGGGATTTCAGTGGTGTCCATTCTATTCCTGATGTTCATTATTCCTATATTGTTTCCCGGGACAATATCTCAGCAGGTAAAATTATTTGCAAATAAACATCTCGCAGGGAAACTTGATTATAAAAGAACGCATCTGACATTTTTCAGACACTTTCCATCGCTTACCGTTTCTGTAGATCAGTTTTTATTACAAGGTTCCAAACCTTTTCAACAGGATACCCTACTCGCCGCAAAAGAAGTTGCAGTAGGAATCAATTTGAAGAACCTGATCTTTGATCGTGAAATTAAGATCGATGAGATTTATGTAACAGATGCGTACGCAAATGTTTTTGTCAATAGTAAAGGAGAGGCTAATTACAATGTTTATGTTTCTAAACCTTCCGGAAAGCCTAAAGATACTACAGAAGAAGGTGCTTCTATAAAATTGGATCTCATCAAATTCAGAAACTGGAATATAAAATATAATGATCATTCTGCAAGAGTCTTGGTAGATGCTAAAGGATTGAACTATACTGGTAAAGGAGGATTTAGCAAAGATATTTTTGACCTGAAAACTGACCTTGAAATTAATAAAGTTGATTTTGCCCTTAACAGAATATATTATGCTAAACAAAAGAGTCTGCGTGCTGATCTGATAACGAGGATCAATACGAATGCACTGACTTTTGTATTAAGGAAAAACGAATTAAAGATCAATGATCTCCCTTTAGAATTTACAGGTTCTCTAAGTATTTTAAAAGATGGATATAACCTTGATATTAATGCATCTTCTGAGAAAACAACGATCCGTGATATGATCTCTGTGTTGCCACCGCAATATCTGGATTGGGCAAAAGATACCAAGATAGAGGGGAACAGTGATTTGTTTTTTAGTCTGAAAGGAAGATTTAGCGAGCCTAAAAAATTAAAACCCAGACTAAAAGCACGCCTTCTGGTAAAAGATGGTTTTGTTTCTAATGGAAAAGCTCCGGTTCCTATGAATAACCTTAATATGGATCTCAATGTAGACCTGCCATCATTAGATACAGAACAGCTGAATTTAAATCTTAGAAATCTAAGTTTTGATCTCGGCAGGAATAACAATTTCCGGGCTGTTGTACGAACAAAAGGCCTAAATGAGATGCAGGTAAATGCAGATATAAAAGGTGCTGTCGATCTTCAGACACTGGATCAGGCACTGGGATTGAAAAACATCGATATGCGCGGGCTTATGGATACCAATATCAAATCCAACGGAATTTTCAGCCTTGATAAAAAATTATTTCCTAAAACCAATGGATATCTTCATCTGAAAAATGGATGGTTGAAAACAAACTACTACCCCAACCCTATTCAGAATATCAATCTTATTGCTAATATCAACAATACAGATGGTACTTTTAAAAGTCTGGGAGTAAAACTGAATCCTTTTAGTTTTGATTTTGAAGGAAATCCTGTTTTTGTAACTGCTGATCTGCAGGATTTTGAAGATCTGCTGTATAAAGTACAAGCAAAAGGAGTCTTAAATGTGGGTAGGATCTATAAAGTATTTGCTAAAAAAGGGTTTGATGTAAGTGGGCTCATTATGGCTGATCTTTCTCTTAATGGGAGACAGAGTTATGCAACAACAGGTCAGTACAGCAAATTAGATAACAGAGGAACTTTAATATTGAAAAATATAAAAGCGACTACAGAATATTTGCCGAAATCATTCTATATCAAAGAAGGGAACTTTCAGTTTGAAAATGAAAAAATGTGGTTCAGAAAATTTAATGCCACCTATGGTAAATCTGATTTTGCATTAAATGGCTACCTGTTGAATACAATTAATTATTTTATTGAAAGAAAAGGAACCCTACATGGAAAATTTGACCTGAATTCCAATTATATTTTAATTGATGAATTTATGGCTTTAAAAAATGGAGATAATACCGATAAATCTATTGAAGTAGAATATGCAAAAGTAGAAAATCCTAAAAGCAGTGGTGTTGTAATTATTCCAAAAAATCTCGATGTCTCTTTAGAAGCTCATGCGAAAAAGGTTGAATTTAAAGGTTTAGTCCTTAATCAGCTTCAGGGGCTGGCTTCTGTAAATACAGGACAGGTTTATCTTAAAAACACCTCATTTAACATCATAGGAAGCCGGATGAATGTTGATGCCCGTTATCAGGATGAATCTCCATTAACGGCCAATTACGATGTAGCGCTTAAGGTTCGGGATTTTGATGTTCAGAGAGCATACAAAGAAATTGATATGGTTAGGGAGATGGCCACTGCTGCCAAAAATGTAAAAGGAATCGTATCAATTGATTATAAGCTGAAAGGCGATTTTGACAAAAATATGACCCCGATTTATCCTTCATTGGAAGGTGGAGGTATTGTAAATCTTCGCAATGTAGAGGTGAAAAACCTTAAAATGTTTTCAGTAATCGGCGATAAAGTTGGAGCTAATGCTTTTAATAATCCCGATATGAAAGGGGTGAATATTCAAACTGCTATTAAAAATAACCTGATCCATGTTGATAAGTTCACTTTTAAAGTCTCTGTTCTGAGACCTTCCGTTAGTGGGACTACCAGTTTCAATGGATTGCTGGATCTACGGGTAAGGGTTGGTCTTCCGCCTGGTGGATGGATCGGTTTTCCGGTTGTTGTAACAGGAACCCATGATCACCCAAAAATAAAAATATTCAGTAAAACAGGACAGGGAATTGTAGATGCTTTGTACAATACAAAATCCAACAAAGTGATTCGTCAGGAAAGACGTGCCGAGAAAAAATCCCGCGTACAACAGCGTAAAGAAAAAGAAGCTCAGGAAAAGAAAGCTGAAAATTCAGAAAAACAAATTAAAAAAGATCTTAAAGAAAAATAAAAGAAGCGTCTGCATTAAATTTGCAGACGCTTCCTATAAATAAATTACTTTATTGATCTTTCTCCAATTCTATCCAAACTGGAGCGTGATCACTAGTCTTTTCCCAGCCCCGGACATGCTTATCAACGCCCCCGGATTTTAATCCTGACGCTAAGTAAGGACTCAGTAGAATATGATCTAATCTAATTCCAGCATCTCGATCATAAGCTTTATAGAGATAATCCCAAAATGTATAGATCTTTTCTTCAGGAAATAAAGTTCTTATAGAATCAAGCCAGCCTTTCTTTTGCAGCTCCTCATATGCTTTCCTTACTTCACTCCTAAACAGGGCATCATTTTCCCAACGTTCAGGTTTATGGACATCAAATGGAGTCGGAATGATATTAAAATCACCAATAATAATCGCAGGAAGTTCCATTTTTATTAATTCATCTGTTCGTTTTTTCAAACGTTTGATCCATGATAGCTTATAATCAAATTTGGGTCCCGGATATGGATTGCCATTAGGAAGATACAAACAGCAGATAACCATCTGATCAATAATTGCCTCAAGATAACGGCTCTGTATATCCTCAGGATCTCCGGGTAGGGATCTTTGAACTTCTGTAATCTCATAGCCTTTTGAAAGTATCGCTACTCCATTCCAGCTTTTCTGCCCATTCCAGATCGCTTCATATCCCGCGGCATTGATCTCATTGATTGGGAAACGTTCCTGGGGAGCTTTCAGCTCCTGGAGGCAGACAATATCCGGTTGGGCTTCCTTTAACCATTGAAGTAAAACAGGTAATCGTCCATTAACTCCATTGACGTTGTAAGTTGCTATTTTCATGGTATTGTATATGTTATTGAGGTTTATTGAAGACAAAAATTATTCCATCGGCCTATTCCTGCTTTGCCAGCCAATCTGTTAATAATTTTATTTGTTGATCACTTAGCTTAGCATCATTATGTATAAATGTGTAGGAAGACATAGGCATTTTTTTAGTTTCAATCTGTTTTTTAATTGAAGTAATTAATCTTTTCTGCTTCCGACCGGAATAGGTAGTCCATTCATTAAAATTCAAATCCTCTTTTGCATCTTTGATGTGATTATCTACAAAACTTCTGGTTGGCTGTATATAATCATACCATTCATAGTTTGTATGATTACTGTGACAGTCGTAGCATGATGTCTTCAGTATGGCCTTTACATCAGTTGGTATAGAAGTATGTGCTTCCATAAAATCGGTTTTATAAACCTGCCCCTTATCCATATTTGGGACAGGCTGATAAAGCTGTAGAGCAATAAAAATAAGCAGAACAATTGCTGCCAGTATCTTTACTCCTTTTTTCATTTTAATATTCCTTTTTTACGGAACCACAAGTAAGCATCTTATCACCGTAATAAGGATTTTTAATTGCTTTTGTCTCACTGATCCAGATGGCACCTTTGCCATCATTATACATCGGACAATGGTCCTGATATAATTTTTGTGTGGTTCCAAATGCCGCTATAAGATCAGCTATATCATTGCTTAATGATGCCATATGTTCTCTCTGGTGATCAACCTTTCCGGCATTGTTTCCGATGTGTTCGGCATTTTCTTTGGCGTCTTCGGCGATATCCATATATTCTTTGTGTTTATCTGCGGGAATAGCCTTCATATTTACATTCCTCAAAGTTGTAAACAGTTGCTTTCCGGCTTTAGCTACAGCCTGATCATTATCAGCTACTAGTGCATTTTTTAGAATTAAATAGTCCCTAATGATCGGATCAATAGAAAAGTTTTTTATATCTTTTTCTACAACGGTTTTTCCCGCTTCTGTTTTGGTTAATTCAGTGGGTTTATTATTTTCCTTTAACTGTAATTCTACAGTTTCGGAAGTTTGATCAGGAGTTTTATTTGTTGATTTTTTACAAGATGATAACGCTAAAGCTATTATTGTCATTGCAATGATTGATAAGAATATATTTTTCATTATGTTGATATTTCTATGATTAAAATTGTTGAATGTCATTACTTCTATAGCATGACTTTTAAATTATTTTTTATCGAATTTTTTCAGTTTACCTTCATGAATTCGATTTCCTTTGTCTGGATTCCAATATGTTTTTTGAAATTGTATCAGCTCTTATTTGATATTCATTTCATTGTTTTAATAACAATAGAAATATCTCTATTGTTTCAATTATAAATTAAAACTGAAATGACTTCCAAAAGAACATAATTTGGACTGTAAATATGGGGATTAAACTATTTTAGGGATTAGCCAAATAGATTGGAAACCTTTAGAAACTGTAGTTTCATGAGATGAGAATAAAATAGAATTAAAATCTTTTAACCTTAAAAAACTGAACTCCTGTTGATTTAATAAAGTTGGATTTGGATTTGAGGTGGGACATTTGCATAAAGGATTTTTACATTTCCCGGAACATTTTTTTGAACCACAAGAATTACAGTGATCTTTATGTGTAGATTTTGAAATGCTGATCTCACAACGTGATTTTTCTACCGAATGAGATTTCAGGCCACAGGCAAATATTTGCGTTGGCATAAAAAATAATCCCAATAGTATAAAAATTGATATAAACTTGTGCTGAAACATTCCAGGCAAAATTAATATTTTTTTTCATTTTGACTTCACTTAATGAAATATTTTCTTTGGATAATCAACGGCTATTATGACTTCCATTACAAGCTGATCATATATAAATAAAAAATGGCTTAAGAGTTTGTACTCATTAAGCCATTACGATCCCGTAATGGGAAAACTAAATTATATATTGTTTTACTGTTTTGTTCCCTGGAAAAGATATATTTTATCCGTTTCAGAAGTTTTTTGAGTGCTTACCATGAGAGCCTTCGTTGAAATAAGGTAGTCGATACTTCCCTCATTATTATTACCCACAACCCCTACTCCTTGAGTATTTACTGCAGTTAGTGTCTTGGTGGTTACAAATGAATAAGATTCATTGGTTTTGGCCTGAACCTTAACATGGGAATCGTCGACTTTTGAAACCATGACAATGGCATTAAAATAATCCTGGCCGCCTGAATTCAGTGTTCCTTTAAATGTACCAAGCACTACATCTATACTATGATCTGTCATAGGGTTAGAATCTTCTCCATCGTCATTTTTACAGCTGATAAAAAATACTCCTACAAAAAGGATTAGAAAAAATCTGTACACCCAATTTTGGATTCTCATTGCTCTCATAAGTCTGCTTTTTATTATTAATTATTATATACTCTTTAATTATTGATTCAAATTTGGGTAAATCTTAAAACGTTAGGAAAAAACATCTACAAACAAAGAAATCACGTCTACAAAAGAATTTTATGTATAATTAAAAAGCCTGCACCAGAATGCAGGCAAAAAATCACAGTTGAAAATAATATATATGAAGAAAGACTATGATATTTTAAAGGCTTACTTTAATTTCGGTCCCAGAATACTTTTGTTGTCAGTTTATCACCACCGATCGCAGCAGCGGCTTTAGAATAGTTGGTTCCATTGGTTGTTGCTTCCAGTCCCGGATACTGTAATCTTACAGGTACTTTTCCACCAGCATTATTAATGGCTGTTGGTGGTGCCTGTAAAGCTGGATAGTCCAATCGGCGGTAAAAATTCCAGGATACTACCGGATGATTATACATGGCAACCCAAGCCTGTTCACCAATCGATTTTTTCCAGTTTGCTGCATTGTAAGGATTGTCAGTAAGGTAGTCCAGGGCATCCTGCGTTGTAAAGCCCCACTCCAGAAAGGAAGCCTGAACAGCATTTTTATAAAGTACTTCGGGGTTTCCACCAATTCCAAATCTGGCAGCGGCTTCAGCAAGGTAGAAAGAAACTTCAGTATAAGTAAGGAGATTTCCAGGGGTTTCTTGTTTATATGCGAAAATTCCGGGAGCAGAAAAGCTGGAGAACTCTCCGGGTAGACCAATGACCTGACCTATATAAATACCATCTACGTCCTGAAAATATTTGGATACCCTTGCGTCTGAAGTCGCATTAAGAAAATCGACGAATGGTTTTCCACCAAAAAAATCATCCCGGTTATTATTAAGAACATTCTCAAATATAGGACTAAAGTTAGGCGATTCAGCCAGATACCTGAATATGCAGCTCTGAGATTCACTGATCATGACTCCTCCAGAAATAGCTTTATTAATGGTAGATTGAGCAAGGGAGGGATTTACATCGGAAATAGAAATCCCCAGCTTCAGCAGAAGAGAATTTCCAAATCTTTTCCATTTTCCAATATCTCCGCCATATAAGATATCTCCCTGTCCGAATGTTCCCTGTCCTTCCTCGAGATTGTTTATATCGACCTTCAAACGATTGATAAGGCTTTCATAGATCTCCGTATCATTATCATAAACAGGAAGTGGATATTGATTGTTATTAAGTGCCTGGCTGTAGGGAATATCTCCGAAAGTATCTGCTAAGGTTTGAAATGTATAAACCGAGAGCATATCAATAATTGCTAATTGGTTTCTTTTTTTAGCTGGCCAGGTATTCAGTTCTGAAGGGACCGGTTGATACTGCTCGATCAGTTCTTTTGCTTTATTAAGGTTATTGAGAACATTTACATAATTATCTCCCCAAACATTATTGGAGACATTTCTTGCTGTAAAATTGTAATTACTTTCATTCACATAGGTTGTTTCCTGCCAATATTGCATGGTTAACCTAAAATTATTTTCATTAACATTCGGTGTGGTCATATAATCACTTAATTCCTTTTCCGCATAAGTAATCAGCGTTTCGGGTATCGTATTATAGGTAGCATGAGGATCCATATTTACATCATCCGATGTACAGCTTACCAATAGTAATACTAAAGAACTTATTATAATTGTATTTTTCATTGTCATAGTTTTTAAAAATTAACTTTCAGATTGAATGCAAAATTCTTTGTAGATGGCATCACTCCGGATTGATATCCCTGAATATTACCTGACGAAAGCCCTGCTTCAGGATCTGCATAAGGAAGATTTTTATGAATGATCCAAAGATTGCTCCCTACTAAGCCCAGACTAAGGCTCTGAATTCCGGTATTGCCTAAAAATTTCTTGTCAAAAGTGTAAGAAATTGATACCTGGCGAAGTTTTATAAAACTGGCATCATAAACAAATGCCGCCGCCGGTGGATCTGTTTCCAGAAACTGACTGGAAATAGAACGATCAAGACGAATTGTATTAGGAATATAATGTCCGGGATTATTGGGATCTTCCATTACTCCGGGTAAAACTACACCTCCACCATTAGCAAGGGTATTTCTGATAGGATTTCCCAAATCATTCAGCCCTACAGAGTCAGGATGTAGTCCTGTTCCATAAGCATAATACTGATCCAGGGAAAATATATTGCCTCCCTTCTTCCAATCGATCTGAAAACTTAAATTGAAGTTTTTATAGGTGAAAGAATTGTTTAATCCTGCAAAAAAATCAGGTTGGAAACTTCCAAAATTGTGATTGGTATCGTCGGTATGTAGATATGCTCCATTTCTTCCGATGATCCTGTTTCCATTGGGATCATAAACGTAATCAGATCCCCAGATGCTTCCATAATCTTCATTAAGAGGTGCATTAATAGATATACCGCCCTGTAAAGCTCCGATGGTAATATTTTCAATACCTTCCCGAAGTGCAGTAACTTTAGTTATGGGATTAGACCAGTTCAACGACATATCCCAGGCAAAATCACTGAATTTTAAAGGAGTTATATTTAAAGATACCTCGAGTCCTTTTGTAGTGAGCTCTCCTGTATTCTGAATTTTACTTCCCGATCCGTTGGATAAAGAAATCGGAAGTGGTAGAATCTGATCAAATGCAATATTTCTGAACCATGCAACATCAAAGCCTATCCTGTTTTTGAAAAACTGCATATTGGTTCCAACCTCCAGGTTTTTTAATTTTTGAGGAAGAAGGTCAGCATTTCTTAAAGTAGTATTATAAGAATAAACGGGGCTGTTTCCAAAAGAAGATTGTACGATAAACCTGTTTCTCAACTGATCAGCATTCGTATCCGAACCTACTTCTGCATAGGCTGCTCTTACCTTTCCAAAGGTCAGCCATTTTTGTTTCAGCCAATTAGAAAATACCACACTTGCCGAAAGGGATGGATAATAATAAGCTTCTTTTCCTTTTGGTAATGAACTGGACTGATCCCTCCTGAAAGTTCCCTCAAGATAATAGGTGTTTTTATATCCCAAAGAAGCCTGAACAAAAGCTCCATAAATATATTTTGAAGTATCGGTGATCACTGGTTTTGCTGCCGTAGCCGCCGAATTGGAAATCGTATAAAGATCACGAATGTAAAGTCCACCTGTGGTGGTCTGGGCATTGGAATAATTGGACTGAACATTGATGTTTCCACCTATTAGTGCCTGAATATTGAAATCCTCACTAATGTTCTTTTTATAGGTAGCGATAAGGTCATAATTGGTTTCTGTAAAACGAAGATTGGTAACTGCATATCCTGATGGCTGCTCGATGGTATTAAAGCTAAAAAATGCAGGAACAGAACCTACAGCCCTTCTTTCTTCAATCATCATATTATATCCATCTATACCTACCCTGCCCAGTATATTGATGTTTTTAGAAAGATCATAGTTAAGACTGAAATTCCCTGCAAAACGGTCTCTTTTATCGTTCTGATAGTTTTTATATCGCGTGAAATATGGATTGTCCCAGTAAGCAGGAGACAAATTAGTTGGAGATTTTATATTCCAGGTGTAATTTTTATCAAATGTTTCATACAAATATTTCAGGTATTGAATGTCAATATTTGTAGGCCACCATTGACGAAAGTTGCCCATAAGATTATCCGTGTAGCCCGTTGCATTCCTTCCTTTTGTACTTTGTGTAATATAATTGGCGAAGATAGTAGCCGTAAGATTATCCATCAGTTTGTAGGATGCATTACCACTAAAATTATTTTTCATTAAAGAGGAATTGGGAAGAATATCTGTAGCATTGGTATTGGAATAACTTAATCTGAATGTTGTCCGGTCATCTCCACCACTGAAAGCAATATTATTCGTTTGATTGATTGCTTTATCAAAGAATGTTATCGGTCCATTTTTAGCCATTACCCAAGGTGTCGTTTTACCAAAATTACGGGAATCAGGTATGAATGCATCATATTGCCAGACCATAAGATTGGGATCATAGGGTGCTCCATAAGAAGCATCATAATAAAAAGGTGCAATTGGTTTATTTTGATACATTCCAAAAACGTTTCCTAAATATCCTTGTCCATATTGTGTCTGATATTCAGGGAAAGTAGATTTATCAACTGTAGAAACAGAAAAACTTCCACTGTATTCAAGACCTATACCTTTCGAGTTTTTCTTCCCTTTTTTTGTGGTAATAATAATAGCTCCATTCTGAGCTCTTGATCCATATAAAGCTGTTGCTGCAGCACCTTTCAGTACATTTACAGTTTCTATATCATTGGGATTGATATCGGATACAGGACTTCCGTAATCATATCCCCCACCACCATTCTGCTGAAATGTAGAATTGATATTCCTGTTGATAATGGGAACTCCATCAACTACAAAAAGTGCCTGATTATCGCCCAGAATAGATTTGTATCCTCGTGATACTGCATTTACTGAGCCTCCAAAATTGGTGGATTGTTTGATCTCAAGACCTGCTACTTTTCCAGAAAGGTTATTGAGGAAATTGGTGGTTGGATTCTTACTGATATCATCGCCTTTTACCTCTTGTGTCGAATATCCAAGAGACCTTTTTTCTCTTTTTATTCCTAAGGCAGTAACCACTACACCTTCTATATCCTGGGTTTTAATGGTGTCCTGCTTTTCCTGACTTAAAAGCAAATCGTGACCCATAAAAAAGGCAACACCCGCACTTAGAAGCTTTAATCGATATTTCATAATTATTGATTTTTTAACTATTGTTAATCAAAATTCAATAATTGTTAAGACGATGTCAAAAAAACAATATCAACAACGGTATGAGGTCTACTAAAAATAAAAACACCCGATATTCAGGTGTTTTATAAGTGTTTAATGGGTTTAAAATTCTATGGAAGGTTTGTACGTTCTGCCAATAGGAAGTTTCTTGCCGTTAATCTGCATCATGTTCGCCGACTTTACTTCTACTTTAGATTTAGAAACAATGTAAGACTTGTGAATACGGACGAACATTTTCGGATTTAAACTTTCTTCTATTTTGCTGATCGGCATTTTGAAGGTAAAAGTCTCTGCCTTTGTATGAATATTAATATATTCTCTTAAGCTTTCAATATAAAAGATATCTAATAAAGTTATTTTTATCTGCCTTTTTCCACTGTTGATGAAAATGAAATCACGATCTGCAATTTCTAGTAATGCCTCTTCGGCTTCCATTAAATGTTTAAATTTTCCAATCGCTGTAAGAAACCGGCTATAAGGAATAGGTTTCATCAGGTAATCCGTAACATCGAGTTCATATCCTTCTACAGCATACTGATGATAAGCTGTGGTAACAATAACAAACGGCGGATTTTTTAATTTTTTCAGAAAATCAAATCCTTTTATCACCGGAAGATTAAGATCCAAAAACATAAGATCTACATCGTGGATGCTTAAAAGGCTGCTGGCATAAACGGCATCAGAGCATTTTCCTACAAGATTCAGTTCTTTATCCTGAGAAACAAAGTTTTCAAGAATTTCTGCTGCAATAGGTTCGTCTTCTACAATAATGCAGTTGTATTTTTTAGATGCTGAGTGTGTCATTGAAATCAATCATTAGTTTTACAATATAACGGTCACTTTTGTCCTCAACTTGAAGGGTGTGTTTTGGATAGAGTAATTCAAGCTGCCTGTGAATATTTTTCAATCCTATTTTGGTTGAATTTTCACCTGATCTTTCTTCTTTGGAATTTTCAATAGAATAATAAAGAATTCTGTTTTTCAGCTGAATGTCAATATGGATGAATGAATTTCCGAGACTTTCCGAAACGCCATGTTTAAAGGCATTTTCAACAAACTGGATCAATATCAGTGGTGAGATTTCCTGAGAAGGATTATCAATAGCTTCACTAAAATCCACAGAAAGGTGACGGTGTCGGATTTTCTGGATTTGTATAAAGTCTTTTATATTTTCAATATCCTTTTCAATAGAGATGTTCTTTTCAGCGGCCTCATAAATATTGTAACGCATTACTTTTGAAAGCTGTAGAATTACATCCGGCGTTTCATCAGCTTTTTTAAGTGCCATTCCATAGATATTATTGAGTGTATTAAAAAGAAAATGTGGATTGATCTGTGCTTTAAGCATGGTTAGTTCCTGATCAAGCTTCTCTGCTTTAAGCATAGATATCTGATCTTTAAGAAGATTTTTCTGCCGTGTAATTTCAATACCAAATACCAGACCTACCATAAAAATAAGATCCATAAATGAATTAAAGGCGACGAGACCATTGATGAAGCCAGAAGGCTGTTTACCATCCAGAGTTTCTGTCACCCCATAGATATAAGGATAAATTACATAGTGTGTAAAAAAGCGGTGGGCTAATACCGCAATGATTACTATAATGATTGACAGGAAGTATTTGGAAAATTTATTGATATCAACCTTTTCATAAACATAAAGTAAAGAATAGGCAAGAGGAATTTTAACCAGAAAATAGATCAGTTCAAGGATCATTGTATTTTGAAGCCTTATCTGCCATTTGAAATCAGGGAATTGATATCTGGACCAATAAAAATCAAGATACGCTTCCAGAATATAATAGAATATCCAAAAGAGTAAATGAATATATAGTTTTGATTTTGTGGTAGACTTCAATTTTATACGATTTAAAACTACAAAGTAATATCTTTCAATCAAATATAAAAATAGAAAGGCTACGAAATTAACCCATTTGTATACCAACTACCTGTTTTTTTTGTTTTGGAAAGAAACTTCAGGAAACATAAGGTTTAAAAAACAGAAAATAAGCAGGAAATTAAATTCCACCCCATTCCTTCCACCACCTACTACAAACCACCCATTCTGCCAGTGGACATAAATAATCCCAAGAATAAAAATTGAAATATTGGCGACTGCCACAGTTTTTAAATATTTATCTATCCAAAGCAATGGAACCGATAAAAGATGAGTAAGCTTAACTGACCAGGCGAGGTAAAGTCCCAATGGACTGAATCCTATCGTATTAAGAAAGTGGAGACCAAAATTATTGACGTCTCCACTAACAATAGAAAACACACTATGCATCAGTAAAATAACGGATAATGCAAAACGGAGGTAGAAGTTCTTTTTCATGACCCCAAAAATATTGAATCGGAAAAATAATTGTTTTACATTATATAGCAACAACATTGAAATGTATACCAATGATGTTTTATACTTTATAGCTATATTTCTTTAGCCATAAACTTATCTTAACTAATAATATTAAAATAGGAACTTCAATTAATGGTCCAATCACTCCAACAAATGCCTGTGGAGAATGAATCCCAAATACAGCTATTGAAACCGCTATTGCCAGTTCAAAATTATTTCCTGTAGCGGTAAATGCGACGGATACATTTTTGTCATAAGGAATATTCAATAGTTTATTGATAAAAAAACTCATCATGAACATCAGTACAAAATAGATGATCAGGGGAACAGCTATTTTTATCACATCCATAGGGAGTTCTACTATTTTATCTCCTTTAAGGGTGAACATAAGTACAATGGTAAATAATAAGGCATATAATGTAAATGGAGATATTTTAGCTATGAATTTTCTCTGATACCATTCTTTTCCTTTTAATCTTGTAAGGAAATAACGGCTTAGAAGACCGGCAATAAAAGGAATCCCTAAATAAATTAGAACACTTTCTGTTACTTCCCGGATAGACACACTGACATTAAAATTGGCAAGACCTAATTTTTCAGGAAGTATGTTGATGAACAGCCAGATCATAAAACTGTAGCTAAATACCTGAAATATACTGTTTAATGCGACTAATAATGCTGCATATTCACGATTTCCTTTTGCCAGATCATTCCAGACCAGGACCATTGCGATACATCTCGCCAGACCAATAAGGATCAAGCCTATCATGTAATCAGGTTCATTTCTCAAAAATAAAACAGCCAGTATAAACATTAAAACAGGACCAATGATCCAATTCAATAATAACGAAATGCTTATTACTTTTTTATCCCGAAATACCATTGGCAGCAATGAGTAATCAACTTTTGCCAATGGTGGATACATCATTATAATCAAACCGATCGCCAAAGGAATGTTCGTTGTTCTGATTGATAATGAACTGATCATATTTGAAGTGGCAGGAAATAAATAGCCTAAAACGATTCCTAAAAACATCGCAAGAAATATCCACAAAGTAAGAAACCTGTCAAGAAATTTTAGTTTTGGTTGCATGGTATAGTTTTAATCCATTTGTATTACCTGTGAAAAGACATGAAACATCTCAGCTCCTATTTCTAAACTTTTTTCATGATAAATTCTCGTCTGTTCAGGTGTATTATCGGAGACTTTAGGGTCTTCAAATGTAATGGGAATACGTTGGTCGGCACCAGCAATAAAAGGGCATCCACCGTCAGCCTGTGAGCATGTCATAATCGCTGCAAAGCCATAAGCAGGATTGAAAAGGCTTTCGTGTCTTTTGGAAAAGCCAATAATAGGATGTGATTCTTCATTATATTTAATTGAATAAACAGAATTTTCACTATCTGATAGCTTCAATATTTGAAGTCCCTGTTCTTCCAGAGTTTCTACAACTTTAGGAAATATCGACGTTTCTTCAGTCCCTCCAGAATAACAGGCTACTTTTGGAATATGGAAATAATCACTGGCTATCTGTGCCCAAACTTGGGATAGATGGCTTCTTCTGGAATTATGAGTGCATATAAAATTAAGATTTATTGCTTTTTTATCTCCTAGTTTTCTTTGGATAAATGCTGTTAGTGGTTTTAATATTTCTTTTCTTTCCTCTGGGATTTCAATATTTTGTACTAATTCTATAGTTTGTAAAAGTCGTGGATACATCGTTTATTTATTTTTAATTAGAGATTATTTTAGCAGCATCCTGATTCCGGTTTACAAGTACTGGAGTTAGAAGAGAGACCGGATAAATTAAGCTTTTGCTTTTCGGTGGGAATACCACAGGTCTCCTGAGCAAGACACGCTGTCGTTTTATTTTTAAGGATAAAATTTTTTCCATTAAAATCTAAATCATATTTTCCAATGGTAACATCTTGATACTCTACCTCTATTTCATGATCTTCAATATCTAATTTTTCCTCAGATAATTTGATAATGTTTATAAGTTTAGTAGGCTTTAAGCGATGTTCAAAGTCGTTGGCATTCCATAGTTGGAAGCTGATGGTTTTTTCGCTTCGAATGATTCCACCACAATCAATAAAATGTTTTGTTATTGTTCCTATCTCTGTAACATGAAAGTGTTCAGGAACAAAATTTCCACTTTCCAGTTGAAACTCAACGTTATTTAATGTTGGTAAGATTTTTTTGATTTCAGATAATTTCATTGTTCTTTTTGTTTTATTTGTTTATTGCAATATTGCGATATATTATTTCAAAAAAATGCATTAGCAGCATTTTTGGGTCGTAACCCTGGAGATTATTTTTAAAAAGTATTCATTCAGGATTTCAAAAGTCTTTTCATCAATGCAGTAGCAAATTGCTGTTCCCTCGATATTCCCTTTAATTAAACCAGCATTTTTTAACTCCTTTAGATGCTGCGAAACCGTAGCCTGAGCCAATGGAAGTTCATTTACAATATCTCCGCAAATACAGGTATCTACTTTTAGCAGATATTCAATAATCGCTACTCTGGCAGGATGCCCTAATGCCTTAGCGATAATTGCTATTTTATTTTGCTCATCTGTAAAATGGTCTGTTTTCGTTGCTCCCATGATTTTAACTTTATATTGCAATATTACGATAAATAGAAATACAAAAAATTATTTTTTTAAAATTTTGTCAGAAATGCTTTGTTTTACAATTTATCTATAAAAGCAGTGAGCTTCAAAAATTGAAGCCCACTGTATATTTTACTCGAAAAACTGTAAAAAAGAAAAGCCGGGATCGCGCATTTCTATTTCATTCGTAGCTGATTCAAGTTGAGCATCTGCAGCATAAATCATCATTCTTTTTTCATAATCTTTAATGGCTTCTTCAACAGTTTCAAATTTTCCTTCGGTAAGGTTTTCAGATAAAGTTAAGGCATCTACCAATCCAATATTTACACCTTGACCAGCAAACGGCGGCATCAGGTGTGCTGCATCTCCGATAAGCGTTATTGGGAGAGGGCGATCATTTTTCCAGGGTTTATCCAATGGCAATTTTCTTGTTGGTAATCCCACAAAAAATGAAGTTGCCTGAAATACCTGTTGGAAGGGCCCACTCCAATCTGACAGTCTGTTTGAAAGGAACTCGATAACGGAGTCTTTATTCTCGAAGTCTAATGGGTGACCATAGTTCCATTCTTCAGGTTTCTGAATAATTAAACCATAGGTCAATGCACCATTATTATAAGGATTAGCAACGAATAAACTTCCATTATCTGCCGTCATTAATCTGCTGCCATCACAAAGCTGATAAGCTTCAGGACAATTGAGTTCAGGTGTAGGTACATCCCCCTGAATAATAAAGCTTCCGGTTTCTTCGATTTTAGCATCAGTTACATAGCTTCTTACTTTCGACATTCCTCCATTAGCTACGATAACAAAATCTGCAGTAGCATCGGGTTGATTTTCGAATTGTAATAGCCATTTTCCGTTTTGCACATCAAGATTTGTGAATTTTCTGTTCCAAACTACGGTATTAGCTGTTAGGCTGTTAAGTAATATTTTTCTTAAATGGTTTCTGTTTATTTCCGGATTATCATGCTGATTTTCAGGTGTAGGTTTTCGGGTGTGTAACACATTACCTTGCTTATCAGCAAAGATGATTCCCATAGGAATTGCTTCAGAATAATAATTTTCCAAGAGTCCGGCTTTTTTCAAAGCTTCCTGTCCGGAAGTTTTATGAAGATCGAGAGTACCACCCCAAATTCTTGTTTGTGCATCATAATCTCTTTCGTAAACGGTTACATCTACACCTTTTTGTTGTAGTAACTTAGCCATTGTTAAACCAACTGGTCCACCACCGATGATCGCTACTTTTTTGTCTTTTAATAAATATTGCATGTCTTTTAATTTGTATGTTAATTTCAATACAAATTTCAGAAATGCTCTTGGCTCAGGCTTGTATAAATGCGACAAAATCATCACTTACCATCTGTCTTCTTTTTTTTGCTTTTCTGGCAAATGCAGCAGGTGTGATACCACTGTAGCGTTTGAATTCTCTACTTAAATGAGACTGATCAGTATATCCAAGATCAATGGCTAAACCTGCAATATTAGTTTCGGGATGAAGCCATAAATGATTTCGTGCCTGTTCAAACCGCATTAAACCGGATACATCTTTAACGGTATGGCCTGAAGATTCTTTGAATTTTCTTTCCAATGTCCGAACGGTAGCATGAGCAGCCTGAGCAACCTGGCTTACTGGTAAAGTGCCTTTAGCTTCAGTCATAGCTATTCCAGCTTTAAACAGCATACTATCTTTAGCAATTGCCTTATGCGCATTAAGGAAATACTCTTTGACGTGTTCTATTGCTTCATCTACTCTGCCATTTTGAATTAATGTATTTAATGTGGGATGAAGCTGTGCGATAGGATGTTCAAATGTATGGACTTCAACCTTACCTGATGGCAGTCCCAATAAATCAAAAACAGTCCATGGAAAACATCTGATGGCAATGATTTCTAGACGGTTTTTCATTTGAAATATAACAGGCTGATTCAGAAGTCCTATCATAAATGGGGATGGTAATGGTTGTAATGTTCCATTATAAGAAATACTGCATTCACCTCCAAAATGGAAAATAATCTCTGCATAACCGTCTGGGACTACCTCAAAATCTGATTGTGCTTCTTCAGAGTCTCTCCTGTTATACCAAAAGCATTTTATGGTATCCTGTAATTCCTCAGGAGCCTCAAATTCTTGATGATACATTTCGGGAGGTAGCATAATAGATGGGTGTTATTAATAAAAATCTGTTTAATAAAACGAATACCAATTTATAAATAAAACGACTACTATCAAAACACAATAAGAGAAATGAAGGAAGATTTTACTAATTTAACCGATTAAAATTATTGAAGAATGAATGAAAATAATCAGTACACAGCCTATGCCGTATCAAAGGATGGAACGCGTACGAAAATTGATGCAGAATCCATTATTATACAGCTTGACGCGGAGGAAATTGAAATATCACTGGTTATTCCACATCCGATTTTTCAGGGAAAGCTTACTTTGACGACTGGTTCTGCCGTTCAGGGGAGAAATCAGGAAAAAGGAGCTGGTGTACGTTTTGTTATTGAGCCCGGAGCTTCAAATGTAGTTCATATTACACCAAAGAAAAATAGTTGAAAACTTTAATAAAAAAACTCCATACAGTTTCATTTTAAATAATTTAATTGAATGAAACTGTATGGGAATTAAAGAAAAAATTTATTTGTTATTGATCCAATCTAGGCTTGTTCGCAGATTACTTGGGAAATTTTTATTTTTTCCTCTTCTTCTCTTTCCTCTTCTTCGATCTCCGATTTTTTTGGGAAAGTGATAAAACTAAGTGCTAATGTAGTACCAAGCAATGCAATACTGATCCACACAATTTGATGAATCCCATATTTAGCAATGATAAATCCACCTACAAAAGCTCCCAGAGAGATGCCGATATTGTAACAAGATGTTAAAAGGCTATTGACAAATTCGAGCGCGCTATGAGGTACTGCCTGAGTAGTTCTGATATTTGGAACTAAAAAGCCTCCGGTATGAATCATTCCCCAGAGAGAAATAATAAGAACCATCGGTGTGAAAATTCCGCCAAAGTAATAGGCCAATATCTGAACTGAAATTAAAGAGATGAAAAATAATCTGACCGTTAATAACAGATTTCTGTTTAGAGCAAGACCCATCAACCAATTGCCGACAATTCCCATTCCGCCAAACAAAAGCAGCATGATACTGATCTCTGCCCCATCCATATGTGAAATTTTTTCAAGGTAAGCAGCCAGATAAGTATAACTTGAAAACATGGCTGCAAGAGTAAGAATGGTAGAGGTAAGATTAAGCCAAAGTTGAGGGTTTTTCAGTACATATAACTGATTCTGTGATGTTTTATCCTTATTGGCAGGCATTGATGGGACAAAGAATAATAATCCCAAAAAAGCAATCAGGCTTATAAAACTTCCTACATAAAAAGAAGCTTGCCAATTGTTGAACAAATCTGCAGCATAAGTTGTGAGCGGAACACCTAAAACGGTAGCGAGACTAAGACCTGCCATAACTATAGAAACGGCTTTAGCACCACCCTGTTTAAAAGCTATTGCCATTGAGATATTCCAGAATAAAGGATGTAGGAAAGCTGGTAGAACACGGGCCACCATCAACATCGTAAAATTGGTGGAAATAGAGGAAAGAAGATTTGATAATACAAATACTCCAAGTACCATACACAGTAAAAGTTTCCGATTTATCTTAGTCGTAAACGCGGTTATGAAAGGTGAGGAAACGGCTACTGTAAGAGCAAAAGCACTCAATAACCAACCTGCAGTATCGATAGATACATCAAATTCCCTACTGATATTGGGAAGAATACCAATCACCCCAAATTCTGTGGTGATAATACCAAAGGCTCCCAGGGCCAAAATATAAATCGATCGTTTCATGATGAGTCTTAAAATTATTTAGCAAAATTGAACAGATTTTTTTTAATATATCAGTATATTTTAATGATAAATGAGTAATTTTACGGGATGAATAAAGAAAATATAGACCGACTGGTTGATGTAGAATATTGTAAAACGGAAAAATGCCCCGTAAGGAACCTGCAGTTTTCTTTTTTTCAGATGGTGTATGTTATTTCAGGATCAGGATTTTTAGAAATAAATGATAATAAGGTTACTTATAATAAGGGAAGCCTGATCATGCTTACCCCTAACGATCAGCACTACTTTGATATTTCTGAAATATCAGAATTTTTATTTGTCAAATTTAGTGAAAACTATGTAAGAGAGTATAATTGGAAAAGCATCAATTGTATCGAATGTTTATTATACCATGCCTCTCATTTGTCGGGTTGTGTTTTAAAAAATAAGCCGGATGAATTTCTGGTAAAATCAATTGTTGATTCTCTTTTGCATAATATGAAACACCACGATCTTTATCAGGAAGATCTTACTCTGCATTATGTGAATGCATTAATTGTGATTGCAGCGAGAAATATATCAAAGATGAGACCCGTGAATGCTACAGTAAATTCGGATAAGAGAATGTTATCGATCATCGGTCATATTCAGACTCATATCTACGAACCACAGCAGTTAAAGGCTTCTGTTATCAGTCAGAAATTTGGTTTATCAGAAACTTATTTAGGGAGTTATTTTAAAAATCAATGTGGAGAAACCATTCAGAATTATATCTATAACTACAAAATGAGACTAATTGAGCACAGACTTATGTTCAGTGATATGCGGATCAATGAGATCGTTAATGAGTTTGGTTTTGCCGATGAAAGTCATTTAAATAAATTCTTTAAAAAGCGTCATAAAATAAGCTTAACTGAATTTAGAAAATCCAAACAGACAGTTAAAGAAATGGTTTAATTACAGAGGTTATAAAAGATTGTAATTCATTAAATTATAATTCAGTATCTTTAGACCAGTAATATTTAATTAAATCAAATATTGCTTATAATAACACCAAAACACCGAACACATGCCAAGTATTAATATTAAAAATTTTCAATCTAAAAGTGATCTGATAGTATATGAAACTGATGTTGAAAGCTCAGCAGATCTACTGGTTTATAAAACGAATTCTAAGTTGAAAGCTTTGGAAAATGAAGCTTTCTGGTACTTTGAAAATTTTGAGAACAGTTCTGATCGCTCGATTTGTTTTTCAAACTCTAAAGCAGCTTCTGATTTATCAATCCATTACGTGAGCAATGATGCAAGTGCCCGCTGGCAAAGTGAGCACCCACTGAAAGGTAAATTAAAAAACTGATCAATTTACAGATTAATAGAAATTACATTTTATAAAAGAAAGCCATTGCATTGCAGTGGTTTTCTTTATTAACAAAAAGATCTTTTTATAATGCTGTTATCCTGAGACCTGCATTTCTTAAACCAGTTTAAGAAAATATAGTTTTTTTATTTCCAGTTTTGCTTTAATAATAATCAAGGAAAATTAAAGTACAAAATGAAAAAATCAGCAATTATCTCTGTTGCCTTTTGCCTTACTTTTGTCATGACTGCAAAGGCACAACATTCCGGGAATTCAACTGAAGCAGCAATACCCCCACGCGTTATCTTTAAACAATTTATCGAAACCTCAGGCCTTAAAGAACAGGAAGTAAAAATGGTTATTGTTAATTTTGCTCCGGGTGAAGTTTCTGCACCACACCGACATCCTATACCTACTTTTGGCTATGTTCTGGAGGGTGAGTTGGAATCAACCTTCGATGGTAAGGTTTATCATTATAAAACGGGTGATGCTTTCTATGAAAAGCCGGAAGGATTGCATTCGGGAACAAGGAATATGAGCAAAAATAAGCCAGCTAAACTTCTTGCTTTTTTTGTTGGTGACAAAGGGAAACCATTTTTAATCCCTGAAAAAAAATAATATCCTTACATCCACATTTATCTAATAAAGTTATGAGTTATCGAAAAAATACATTGATTAAAACTTCTATAGGAAGGAAGATTGTAATGGCATTAAGTGGTTTATTTTTAATCAGCTTTCTTATTGTACATGCCTCGATTAATGCACTGATTTTTTATAATGATAATGGAGAAATATTTGGCATAGGAGCCCATTTTATGGCTACCAATCCAATAATCAGAACCATAGAGGTTTTTCTAATTATTGGATTTATTATTCATATTATTCAGGGATATATGCTTTGGTATAAAAATAAAAAAGCCCGACCTGTGGGCTATGCAGTTAATAAAAATATCTCCGGGGTTACATGGTACAGTAAAAGTATGACCTTATTAGGGACATTACTCTTGCTGTTCCTGGTTATTCATACTAGAAATTTCTGGATTCCCAATCGAATTCATCAGTTTCAATTCGGAGAAGAATTGCCCTTGTATAAAATGATGATTGAAAAATTCACGAATCCTGTTGAAGTGGTTATATACCTTATCGGATGTTCCTCTCTTGCCTGGCATTTGGCACATGGTTTCCAAAGTGCATTCCGTTCCCTTGGAGGCAACCCCAACAAATTCAATTCCCTGATTCTGAATTTTGGATATGCTTTTGCTATAATAATACCATTAACACTAGCCATGATGCCCATATCAATTTATGTTGGATGGATAAAATAAGTGGAAAATACAATAATCCATAAAATCACAAACACTCATAGTGGCTTTTCCATTTCTTCACGTCTATTATACTTTTATTTTTATCAAAAATTAATAAATACTTATTTACGCTTCCACAGTACTTTATACCTTCTTTAGAGTTAGATATTATGTCAATTCTTAACGAATCATTTCTTAATGTTGTGAAAATAGCTATATGCGATGGTCCTTTAAATTTTTCTTTACTAAAAACTTTAGAATTTTTATAATACTTTGAGGTTTTCCAATCTTTTTTCCAATAAAGTTTATTCAATTTAATTAGACACTTATCTTTCTTATTATCAGCAATTGTCTTATCAATATTTAACCAGTTTCTGTAATTATCAGTTTTGTAAATGGGATAAGTCTTTTCATATATTGATATTCCATATGCATCTGAAGAAAGAATATCATTATAATACTTTTGAATACCATTATCAATAAAATCTTTGTTTATATAAATAATTCCTTTTTCATACAATGTATAATCACATTGTCCTTTTGTGATATTGAATATTAATAATAATATGATGACTAAAGTTTTCATATTATATAATCTGAACATTCAAACTTCTAAAGGATTCCAGCTCATCATGATCAGCAGGCAAATCCGTAATTAAAACATCAAGATCTGTAATATCACAAATCTTAAGAGGTTCCGTACGTCGTAGTTTACTTTGGTTGGCCAGTGCAATTGTTTTTTTTGAAGACCTGATCATGGTTCTTTTCGTTTCTACATCGCTAATGGAGGTGGCTGAAGCCCCAAAATTTGCGTCCACAGCACAGGTTCCCATGATAAAGAGGTCTGCAATAAACTTAGAGGCTTCATTACAGGTGGTGTTTCCTGTGGTCACTGCCAAATCATCATCATATACTCCACCCAAAAAGATCAGCTCTACTTTTTTAAACTTACTCAATATGGGAATAAGTGAGGTATTGTTAGTAATGATCCGGATATTGATATCAGCAGGCATATAATTGGCAACCGCACAGGTGGTAGTTCCGCCGTCCAAAAATATGGTCATACCATCTTTGATAAATTGCTGTGCTTTTAAAGCAATAACATTTTTCTCATCAGCTAGAAAAGATTGTCTGTCATGAAATGAAAGCGGATCTTTTTCTCTTGATATGGCACCACCACGAACTTTGGATAAAAGTCCATTCCGGTGAAGCTGCTCTATATCTCTTCTTATGGTATCTTCAGAGACGTTAAGGTCTTCAGCTAAATCTTCAAACTTAACTTTATTTTTTTTCTTTAATTGAGTCAATATGACCTGAAAACGCTCTTCTTTTAACATGATGATGGATTATTTCTGAATTTATAGATGATAGCGACCAGAACAAACAGCAAAGCTATGATTTCGAATGCAACCGTCAAAGAAAAATGATGCGCAATAAAACCCAATAAAGCAGGACCAGCCAGCGATCCGGCATATCCTATTGTAGTAATAGCAGGAATAGCAACCGTTGAAGAGATCCCGGAAATTCTTCCGCCTTCACTGAAAAATACAGGAACGATGTTCGCGGCTCCCATTCCAAGCAATATAAATCCAACAAGTGATAATGGTATCCAGGGACTGAAAGTTAAAAGTGTAACTCCTAATGAAGCTACTATACTTCCTCCTATCACCACCACTCTGCTGTTTAGTTTACTGACAAGAGAATCTCCGGATAACCTCATGACAGCCATGGCTACAGAAAAGGCAGCATAACCAATTCCTGAAAATTCATGCTCAACGCCTTTATCATCTCTTAAAAATACAGCACTCCAATCCAGCATAGCTCCTTCTGATAGGAAAACGATAAAACACATCAATCCTAATACCAAAACTTTTGAATCGAGCCACTGAAAACGGCTTGTAGTTTGACTTTCCACATCAACGTGAGAAAATTTAAGAATAATTTCCCTTTCTGTTTCATAATCAAAAAGATATCGGAATTGAATTACCAGAAGAAAGATAAGTAATATGGATATATTTATTGCCGCATAAATAGGATTCAACCCTAATTTCATTAAGAAACCTAAGCCTAGAGATCCGAAAAGTCCACCAACACTGAAAAGCCCATGCAAAGAAGACATAATAGGTTTTCCATATTCATTCTGTACCTGCACACCATGAGCATTCATAGCAACATCAATCGTTCCTATACTGCATCCGAATGCGAATAAAACGGCTCCAATTACATAAACATCAGATATGATCAATAGCCATGGTAATATTATAGCACTGAATAAAACACTTACAGCAATAACTTTTCGACTGCCTATCTTATTAATCATCATTCCTGATAAAGGCATCATTAGCAATGCTCCACCACCCAATAAAAGAAGTAACAATCCCAAATCTGCTTCATTTAATCCAAGTCTGTCTTTTGCCAAGGGAACCATAGGAGCCCAACTCGAAATTCCCAATCCACAGACTAGAAATATCAATTGAGTGGCGGTTTTTGCTTTCGCTATTGTTTTAAGTTTCATTAATCTGATTATTTTATTTTGCAAATTTATGCAAATTTGCATAAATTTGCAAAACATTTAGAGATAATATTTGAAAACTTAAATGTAGAAAAAATGAAATTTGATCACTTTGCCTTATGGTGTAACCATATAGAACTGATGCGAAAGTTCTATTTGAATTATTTTGAAATGGAAAGCAATGAGAAATATGAAAATCAAACTAAAAGATTTGCTTCCTATTTCTTATCATTTAAAAACAATCCTTCTGCAAGACTGGAGCTCATGGAACGTCCGGATATTACCGAGAATGATGGGACAAGAGGAATGCTAATGGGATATGCTCATCTGGCTATATCTGTAGGAAATAAAGAAAAAGTGGATAGTCTGACAAAGAAATTACAGGATGACGGATATACTGTTATTGGAGAACCAAGAACCACGGGTGATGGTTATTATGAAAGTATTGTAAAAGATCCCGAAGGTAATTGGATTGAGATCACTGAATGATCGTAACGAAAACAGATAATTGACTGTGATATTATGTGGAAAGATTCTTTTTTAGTTAAAATTTTAGAACAGAAAATTATGAAATATTTAATAAAAATTTGTTTAGTTCTGTTTAGATAATGCTCTATTTTTGAAAAAACATCACAAATTAGAGATATAATAAGTGCAGTATTCTTTCCTTCCATTCAATAATTAATTTTAAAAAAATACCATAGAGCGAAAATTTTACTCTGTTTCAGTTTAATTAATACTAACTAAAAAAAGTTTTCTATGAAAAAACTATGGTTTCTAACAGCATTGACTGCTGTTTTTATTGCAGTGAACTCTTGTGAAGAAGACAGGTCCACTGATCTGCCTCCTGGGAGTAATCCAAATGCTCAAAAATATCAGCGTATTGTTGATCAGTTTATGGCAGCCGGAGCTGTGGGAGTGAATGTAGCGGTAATTTCTCCTGAAGGTACCTGGACTGGTTCCGGTGGATTGGCCGACAGAGAAAAGAATATCAAAATGTCCACGGATAATAGGCTTCGTATCGGGAGTATGACCAAAATGTTTGCAGCTACAACTATTTTAAAATTACAGGAAGAGGGTTTGTTGAATATTAAAGATAAAATTAACCAATACCTTCCCCACAGTATTACAGATCGTATCGCCAATGCCAATGAGGTAACGATCGAGCAATGTCTTAATCACAGAGCGGGAATCCATAACTATTTACCGGATATTGCTCCAGGTGTTTTTGATGGAAGTATCGTTAATTATTCTGCAGAGCAGACGCTGCAACTTATTTATGACAAACCGGCTGATGATCCTGTTGGAAAAGGATATTACAGCAATTCCAATTATCTCTTACTTTCTCTTATCATTAAAAAAGTAACTGGGAAACCATCTTATCAGGTAATCAATGAGAAAGTGATCACACCACTTGGGCTGAAAAATACAACTGCGAGTACCCTACTGCCGGATAAACTTACCCGATCCTATTATGCTGAAACGATCAGTGATCCTCTGACTGACGTAACTCACATAGATAATAATGGTATCGGTGGTGAAGGGGCGATAGATGGTGGAATGATATCAACGGCTTCAGATATTACCCTATTTGTAGAAAGTTTATTAACAGGGAAGATCCTCTCACCTACCTCTATGCAGCAACTGCAAACCTTTGTAGATAATGATCCAGCACGACTGGAACCGGATCTGAAATATAATAAACAGTATGGATTGGGGCTGATGAAACTGGATACAAATCAGGGAGTGGCTTTAGGACATGACGGGCATGTATTTGGATTTGGTGGTAAATCCTATTATTTCCCAAAACAAAAAGTAACGGTCTGCATCCTTCTTAATACCTGGTCACCAAAGGTGGTCGCCTTATTGAATGCAAAAGATACCTTCAATTTGTTGTTTTAATAAAGAAGTTTAGAATATCAATTCAAAATAAAACAGTCCTGTTATGGGACTGTTTTCATATTTTTAACATAAACAGATCCCAGAGCAAATAAGCATAGAATTCCGACAATAAATCCCCCTACAACATCGGTAAACCAATGTGCTCCCAGATAAATACGGGAAAAAGCTCCAAAGAATATCATCAGGAGACAAAGGGTTATAAGAAGTATTCTTATTGTATATCTTATTTTCTTCATATGAAGGAAAATAAGAATTAGTGCTCCGAAAAAAGTGGTATAGAATAAGACATGTCCACTTGGAAAACTCTGATACTGGGTCTTTTCTAAGAGAACAATCAGATCCTGAGAAGGACGGGGTCTGTTGATGAGTATTTTCAGGATTAATCCAACGATCCCTGATAGTAATGTCGATAGAACGAGAATCGCTTCTTTTTTATACTGTAATAAGACCAATAGTAAAGAAGTGAGAAAAACCATCACGACGGATACTGGTGTTCTTCCCAACCAACTGACACCTATCATTAATGTATTAAGATTCTGGGTTTGATTTTCCTGGATCTCTTGAGAAATATGAAGATCTAAATATTCAGGGGAAATGAAGGTAACAAAGAGGCTCAACATAATAAATATAACCACTAAACTTATCAGTGTTGAATAGAATAAGAGCCTTTTATTAGCCTCCAGGTAGGTTATGAATTTCATATTTTAAAAATTAATCATGACAAGATAGCATTCGAATTTCAAATTAATCTTGAATTTTCTAGAAGTCAAATCAATCTCATTGCAACGCTAAGCATCTTTGATAACAAAATGTGTGCTAATGCAAGGTTTTGGGGATAGAATTATCCATAAAATAAATAAACATAAAAAAGCCGGAGTTCAGATACTCCGGCCACAAATTGCTAAAATTTGTTATATAGTAAATGGATAGACCCTTTTCCAGAATTCTTCCAGAATTTGTCCCGATTTTCGACACTTTAAAAGATATTTAAATAATAAGTAGGATTAAAAAGCCTTTAAATTTGTGACGATGGAGAATGTTTTATGTGTTGTACGACCGTTTAGATTAAAAAAAATTACCGGAGCCTTATTTTTGTTTGCCGGTCTTCTTTTACAGGCCCAGATCAGTCCACCCGGTTTAGGTGAGGCCAATACTGCATTTTGGGGTGCATTTGGTGTTAGACGCCAGCTGGATTCTTTAGGAACGAAACAGGCTTTAAGCTATATTGCCATAGGACGTAAGAGTCAGCCCGATCAGGATAATTTATTCTCAAAGCAAGCCATTTTTGTGTTGAATCACGAAGTGTATCATTCTTTTGCTCCCCATCAACAGTATAGCTATGCGATAAGCTATCGTCGACAACCTCAATATGATGAGGTTTCACCTTATGAAAAAGAAGGCACAGAACAGGAATTCAGGATTTACGGAAGATATGCCTATACCTTTAAATTTGGGGAAAGATGGAAACTGAAAAATACGATCCGACAGGAATTCAGAAAGTTTTTTGATCCCGATTTTCACAATGTGGAAGAAAACTTCCAATTAAGAACCCGTATCAAAAGCCAGATCACGTATAATTTACCCTCAGAAAATAATCAGAAACTGGCATTAAGTGTAGAGGGACTGTTTTCTGCGAGTTATCTTAATGAACCCAATCCGGAATGGACTCCTTTTGGATATCGGGAAATGCGTATTGCTGCCTATTATATGTTTAATATTCCAAACTCTCCTTTTACAGTAGATATTGGTTATATGGATGATCTCATCAGAGGCAGTCACAGTATTACCAAGGGCGGAGTTCATTATCTGGCTGCTGATCTGATCTGGAACCTGCCTTATAAAAAGAAATAAGTTTTACATATTATTTAAACTTGTTTCTGGGTAATCCGATTTCATGAGCCTGTGGGTAAGGAGGTCGGTTGGTCATACTTACATCTTCTTTAATTTGCTTATGAATATCATATTGCATTTCTTTATCATAGGCATATCTTGGATCGGGAATAAATGGCATCTTAGCCATTTTAGTGACTGTAATGGTAGGAAAATGAAAATCGACTTCTACAATTCCTAAAAGCAAATAACATCCGCCACCCTGAAATGAATACTTTTCAAGGCTGTCCGGAAAATGAGCGGTATCAAAATAATCCCCGTTTACATCGATCCAGGTTCCAAAATACATAGTTCCTTTCTTGGTCGGAACATGTTTTCTGGAGATCAGATAAGCCATCATCTTCACTTGTTTCTTATGGTACTGTAGCAGGTCTTTTACAAAAACGGAACCCCTGTATTGGGTCTTCAATAAATCAAAAGGGCCGCATGATACGGTAAATCCCAGAATTTCAATTTCATCAAAAGCATCTTCAAAAGTTTCCCTTTTCAACTGGGGAAGCTTGTATTCCTTAACGGGTTCTTCAATTAACATCAAACCCCTGTTTTCTGGTTTAAAATTCACGAGAAGCATTCTGATTTCTACCAGTAATTCATTTTTTTGTTTTCCTGTAAATCTGAAAGCTCCGATGAAAATGAGGATCTGCGCGGTTTCGAGTCCAATGGGGACTCTGCGGATAAAATCTTCTAAGGATTTGTAATCCTCATTTCTGATTCTTTCTTCAACAATAAAATGGGCAATTCTCGTTTCAAGCCCCTGCAAATGCATAAATCCAAGATAGATCTCTTTTCCGTGCAAGGTGGTTTGAAAATCACTGGTATTTACACAAGGATTGCAGACAATCCCACCGGACATTTTGGTTTCATGAATATAAACCTCAGTACGGTAGAACCCACCCATATTATTGATCACAGAAACCATGAACTCTAACGGGTAGTATACTTTTAGATATAAACTCTGATAACTTTCTACGGCATAGGAAGCCGAATGTGCCTTACAGAAAGAATATCCGGCAAAGGACTCGATCTGGCGGTAAACTTCTGCCGACAGAGCTTCGGGATGTCCTTTTTCACAACAGGATGCAAAAAAGTTACTTCTTACTTCCTGAAGCTTTTCAATGGAACGGCCTTTTCCACTCATAGCACGTCGTAAAATATCTCCGTCGGCCAAAGATAAGCCGCCATAATGTTGGGAAATTTTGATCACATCTTCCTGATAGACCATAATTCCATATGTTTCCCCTAAATGCTCCCTGAACACCTCATGAAAATATTCAAACTGGTCAGGATGATTGTGTCTGAAGATATATTCGCGCATCATCCCACTTTGGGCGACACCAGGTCTGATGATCGAGGATGCGGCGACTAAAATTTTATAATTATCACATTTCAGCCTTCGTAAAAGTCCACGCATGGCAGGACTTTCAATATAGAAACAGCCTATTGTTTTACCTTGTGCTAAATATTCATTGCATACCTCTTCATCTTTAGAAATTGATGTATCCCGAATATCTATTTCGATATTCCTTGTTTTTTTTATCAGCTTAACGGTATCATTAATCGTTCCTAAGCCTCTTTGGGAAAGGATATCGAACTTTTCAAAACCGATATCTTCAGCCACATTCATATCAAACTGAACAATGGGAAATCCTTTTGGTGGCATTTCAAGGGCCGTAAAATGGGTAATAGGTTCTTCTGAAATCAGAATTCCACAGGCATGCATGCTTCTTTGATTCGGAAACTTTTCCAATAGCTTGCCATATTTATGAACGAGCTTTACAACTGGGTTTATATCATGAAATTCTATCCGTTGACTGGTCAGCTCATCCAGCTCTTCTTTCGGTAAACCAAAGACCTTTCCAACTTCCCGTAATATCGATTTGTATTTAAATTCAACATTTGTTCCGCAGAAGGCGACATGTTCTTTTCCATATCGGTCAAAAATATATTGCAGAATGGCATCTCTTTCCTGCCAGCTCCAGTCGATATCGAAATCAGGTGGAGTTTTTCGGTTTAGATTGAGAAATCGTTCAAAATAAAGATCAAGTTCCAAAGGGCAGATATCCGTAATTTCCAAACAAAAGCTGACGATACTATTGGCACCACTTCCCCGTCCTACATGCATAAAACCCATTCTGTTGCTGTATCTTATAATATCCCAGACGATCAGAAAATAAGAACTGAAATTGAGCTCGTCAATCACTTTAAGTTCTTTTTCAACCCTTGCTGTGGCTATTTCATGATCCAAGCCATAGCGTTTTTTTAACCCTAAATACGCCAGTCGGGTCAGCATTTTAAGATCTCCTTCTTTAGACCGGGTGTAATGTTGTTTGTTTTTGACTTTATCTCTATAAATAAATTCAAAATAACAGTCATCTAGAATCTGTTGTGTATTCTCAATAATTCCAGAAAACTGCTGGAAAGAATCTCTGAGACTTTGTTCCTGCTTAAAATATTCCGTTTTATGACAGGTTTCGTTTTCAGTTAGTTTAGTGAGGAGTGTATTGTTATCTATAGCTCTGAGAATTCGGTGTAAATTATAATCTTTCTTGGTGGCAAATGTTATCGGATGGAGAATCACCATTTTATGGGTGAGACTTTGATATTCAGGGCGTATAAGAAGCGTTAATTCTTCTTCCCGGAGACCTATGAATTCATTTTCTTTTAATACTTCGGGAATATTTTCTTTCGGATAAATAACAAATACATTGGCAAATTCGGGAGCGGTTGCCGTTAAATTTTTCTCCTCACAGTTATAGTCTGTAATGATCCGGTTGATTTCCCCAATACCACTGAATTCCTTTGCAATCGCAACATAAAGAAGCCTGCCTTCTTTCCTTATTTCAACTCCGGCAATGGGTTTTATACCACAATCATCACATAGGGTTTTAAACTCGTAAATCCCGGTGATGGTATTGATATCCGTTAAAACCAGTTCCTTAACTCCCAGCTCATAAGCCTGTTTTACTAATTCCTTTATGGATAATGTGCCATAACGAAGGCTGTGAAAAGAATGACAATTGAGAAACATAGCGTTAGAGTAATCTGTTTTTATTTTCTAAATCAAACCCTGAAGCCCTGCCGACAGCTTGTGCTCCAAAACGGTTTTTGATGTAATCCATCGACTGATACAGGTTCATCAGTTCTTCAGTGTCTTCGAAAAGATCCATCTGGTGATTTCCATGAACCAGTCCTGTGAAGCGTAAACCTACCAAACGAAGACGCATTCTTCTGGTATAGGCTTTTTGAAATAATTCCAGGGCAACCCGTGAAAGCGTGTGATCCGCAGACGTATAGGATACCTTGCATTGTTTGGTTTCTGTATCAAAATTGGAATACCGGATCTTAATAGTTACCGTTGAAGTCAGCCATTTTTCCTTCCGCAGCTGATAAGCCAACTGCTCTGCCATTCCTGATATTAATCCTTTTAAAGAGATAATATCCATGGTATCATTTGAAAAAGTCCTTTCTGTGGAGATCGATTTTCTTTCCGAATAAGGGATGACTGGATTTTCATCAATGCCATTTGCTTTTTTCCATAGTTCAATTCCGTTTTTACCAATCATCTGCTGCAGCACCAGGACAGGCATGTCGGATAGAGTATGGATGGTACGGATGCCTATTCTCGAAAGAAGCTGAAAGGTAGCATTGCCCACCATCGGAATTTTTCTTATGGATAAAGGATTGAGAAATCCTTGCATATTCTGAGGTTCTATTTGCAGTTTTCCTTCAGGCTTAGATTCCCCGCTTCCTATTTTTGAAACGGTTTTGTTGTTGGATAGGGCAAAGCTGATCGGAAGCCCTGTTTCTTTGGTTACCGCAGCAGCAATTTCTTTCGTCCACTGATAGCATCCAAAAAACTGATCCATTCCGGACAGGTCAAGGTAAAATTCATCAACACTCGCCTTCTCCATGACCGGAACTTTACTTTGGATCACCTCTGTTACCAAATGAGATAAATTAGAATACAATTCATGGTCTCCACGGATTACTTTAGCATCGGGACAGAGTTTAAGTGCCATTCTTATAGGCATTGCAGAACGAACGCCGAATTTTCTTGCTTCATAGGAACATGATGCTACTACTCCACGGTCCCCACCTCCGATGATCAGGGGGATTCCGTTAAGTTCTGAATTATTAAGACGCTCACAGGACACAAAAAAGGTATCCAGGTCCATATGTACAATCGATCGTTCCACGGAACAAAATTAGTTACAATTTATATCAAAATGATTATATTTGTTGCTATAATTTATAGCAATGTCAGTTTTAGCAGAAAACATCAGGTATCTGAGAGATCAATTAAAATTATCTCAACAAACGGTAGCGGATCACTTATCAATCACCCGTGGTCGATATGCCAAATATGAAGATGGTGCTTCACAGCCTCCAATAGAATTATTGATTAAAATATCCAGATACTACAGGATAAGTATTGATCTGATGGTGACTATAGATCTCAAAAAATACCCCTTGAATGATATTGTTAATTTACCTGATAACAGAATTGTACTTCCTGTTGTAGTAGATCAATCCGGGAATAACAGTATTGAAATCATTCCTCAAAAAGCATCGATGGGATATCTGTCCGGATATACAGATCCCGGTTATATCGAAAGCCTGCAGAATATTTCGTTACCCTTTCTTACCAACGGAAAATACAGGGCTTTTCCTGTAGAAGGAGATTCTATGCCCCCTTTTAAAGATGGCGCTTATATTGTCGGAAAATATATTGAAAAAACAGAAGATCTAAAAGCTGATAAAACATACATTTTCGTAACGCTGAATGATGGTATTACCTATAAAAGATTTAAATCCAGAAAAGAAAATACAATTCATGTCGGTGCTGATAATCCGTTTTATGAGCCGTATGACATTCTTCTGAATGATGTATTGGAAATCTGGGAATATGCGTGTAGTATTTCTACCCAGGAATTTGAAACTGAAAATAATACCCAAAATGTGAAAGATATGTTTCTGGAATTACGGAAAGATATTAAAGATTTGAATAAAAAATTTTCGGAATTGTAATAAATTTTCGGATAAAAATCCACAGTTGATAAATCCACTAAAAGGATTAAAAGGAATTGTTGTAAATATTTGAATATCAAATTTATCAGGAGATATACCTGGTTCGTCAAAATTTTATTTAATATAATAATACCATAAATATTTGATGTTAAATATGAAAATAAATAATGTTTTTGAGTAAAATGGCACAATTTATTCTTTATATCAATCAAATTCTAACTTATTATGGCACATCAAGATTTACATAAAGAAGATTTTGTACCGACTGATAACAACCTGTATCAGGTTGAATATAAAAAAGGAGAAATTGGAGAAGGTTCTGATTTAACGGTAGAGAAAAAAAATGAAGATGGAAGCTATGAAGTTATACAGGTTATCATCAGAAGATTCGAGGATAGTATTTTTATAAGTTGGAGTGAGCCATTTGATGGCAGAATTATTTTTGAAAAATAATAAATATAGGTGATATGAAATATAATGAAGCGGTTCAACATAAAAAAGAGGCTTTAAAAAAAGCTGATGAAACAGTGTTAAAGGATTATCACATCATCATTACGCCAGCTAATACTGACGAAAGTCAAAAGCATATTAAAGCTTTTATGGACAGCCCAAAAACCTTTAGTGACGAAAGTTGCAAAAAGTTTTGCTCAGATGATGAATATGAGGTGGTCAGTTTTAGAAAAGACGGTGTTGAGGATAAAAACAGGTAGCAGGGTTTCTTGCTTACACTGATTATTTTACAGGTATTCTCAATCGACAAAGAATATTTGAAGTAATACGTAAACAGCATTTGTTTATCATACGAAGCATAAAGTATGCTTTATCTTAATTAATAATAATTAAAAAAAATTACAATTATGAGAAGTTTATTATGGTTAGTAGCAGTTATTTGTATTGTTGTTTGGCTTTTAGGAATGTTAAACATCATACCGGGAATCAGTACAGGTTATTTAGTTCATGTTTTATTGGTTATTGCCATTATTGTAGTTCTTTACAATATTATTTCAGGCAGAAAACCTCTTGATTAAAAAATATTAATATCCTTTATTGCAGACAGAATCACCCTGCAATAAAGGATAATTTTTTACCATGGATCAGCTAAGTTTATTTGATGCAGACGAATATTATCAGTTTCCACAGGAGTTACTGGAATATACAGATGATTTTTTACCGGAAAACGAAGCGACAGCGCTTAAAGTGTTTTTAATGGAAACCACTCCATGGATACAGACTACTCAGAAGATGTACGACAAAGAGGTTCTGACTCCCCGTCTGACGGCATGGTATGGAGATGAGGGCAAAGCCTATCAATTGAGTGGAACCCGTGTTGTGGTCAATCCATGGACTTCTGAATTACTGGCACTAAAAAACCGTTTAGAGCATTTTTCAGGATATACATTCAATTCTGTATTGTTAAACTTATACCGTAACGGGAACGATTCTGTAGCGTGGCACCGGGATAGAGATAGTAGATTTGGTAACAGACCTGTGATTGCTTCCCTTAGTCTGGGGCAGGTCAGGAATTTTGATTTCCGTAAATTTGATGATCATCAGGTAAAATACAGCTTAGCCCTTTCACACGGCTCATTACTGATTATGAAAGGTGACCTACAGCTTCATTGGGAACATCGGATCGCTAAATCAGTAAAACCGATGCAACCCCGGATCAATCTCACTTTTCGATTAATTAAAGAGCTGTAAGAATCTTACTTTTCTTTTGTTATTAGTTCTTCCAATTCTGATAATAATCCTGCTTGTGCTATATTAATACGGATCTTCGCTTCTTCCGAACCAAACCATTTCCACTGATCTACTTCCGGTATTTCAATAAGTTTTCCTGATCTTGGCGGCCATTCTATCTCTACAGAATTACTGAAAAGCCGGGCTGTTTCTACATTGCCTTCTACAGCCCAGGCATATACTGTTTTCCCTCCTTTCTGCCGGATCGGAGACAATTCGATGAATTCTCCTTTTACAGACTGTCCGGTTTCTTCTTTAAACTCTACAAGAGCCCGTTCCAAAGGATCTTCATCCTGTTCTATTTCGCCTTTGGGAATGGACCAGGCACCATTATCTTTATTCTTCCAGAAGGGACCTCCCGGATGAACCAGAAAATAAAACAGATCGTTATTTTCCTTTTTAAATAGTAAGATGCCAGCACTTGTTTTCATATCGTGTAGTCCTGATTCCGGAGATTAGTTATTTTTTAAATAATCCCTCAAAACATATTGTAAAATCCCTTGGTTTTTATAATATTCAATTTCTATTGCCGAATCCAGTCTGGCCTTAACCGTGAATACGGTTTCTTTTCCAGATGGATGAACAGCTTTTACATTAAGCATTTTATGAGGGGTTAAATTTTCCTCTAAGCCAGTAATGGTATACGTTTCTGTTCCATCTAATCCTAATAATAATGCACTTTCTCCATCATTGAAAACCAATGGAGCAACGCCCATTCCAACAAGGTTACTTCTGTGAATACGTTCAAAACTTTCAGCAATTACGGCTGTTACTCCGAGTAGAAAAGTACCTTTTGCTGCCCAGTCACGGGAAGAACCGGAGCCATATTCTTTACCTGCTAAAATAATCAACGGGGTGTGATCATTTTGATATTGCATCGCTGTATCAAAGACGGTTTTAACCTCTCCTGTTGGTAAATAACGGCTATATCCACCTTCTTTATCAGCTATTTTGTTTTTTATCCTTACATTGGCAAAAGTTCCACGCATCATTACTTCATGATTTCCTCTTCTGGATCCATAGGAATTAAAATCCTCTTTGTTCACGTTATTACTCTTCAAATAGCTTCCTGCAGCAGAATCTTCTTTAAATGATCCGGCAGGTGAAATATGATCGGTGGTTACGGAATCTCCAAGGTATAAGAGAACTCTTGCATTTTTTATATCGGTTACAACATCAGGATCAGCTTTTATGTTTTCAAAAAAAGGAGCCTCTTTGATGTACGTTGAGTTTTTGTTCCATTCAAAATTCTGATCCAGATTAACTTCCAGGTCTTGCCAATCCTCCGAACCATCGAAGATCACATTATATACTTCTTCAAAGTCGTCCTGTTTCATGCATTCATTAATTGTTTTTTGAATCTCTTCCCTTGAAGGCCAGATGTCTTTTAAATAAACAGGTTGTCCGTTTGGATCATAGTCCAGAGGGTCTGTAATTAAGTTAATGTCCACGTGCCCTACCAAAGCATAAGCAACCACCAACATCGGGGACATTAGGAAGTTCATTTTCACTTGTGGGTGTACCCTTGCTTCAAAATTTCTGTTTCCGGATAATACGGAGGCTACCACTAGTTCTCCATTATCAACCGCTGTTGCAATAGCAGGTGGAAGTGGTCCTGAATTTCCGATACATGAAGTACATCCATAACCGACGGTATGAAAACGAAGTGCCTCAAGATCTGTATTTAAACCCGATCTTTCCAAATATTTGGTCACTACTTTAGAGCCTGGTGCCAGAGAGGTTTTTACCCATGACTTTGTCCTAAGTCCTTTTTCTATGGCATTTCTAGCTAAAAGTCCGGCACCTACCATAACAGCAGGGTTTGATGTATTGGTGCAACTGGTAATAGCGGCAATCACAATACTTCCGTCACTCAATACAAATTCTGAATTATTTTGTTTAATCCTTACGGTTCGCAAAGAATCCTGAATGACTTCTGAATGGATTTCGCCTTCAATAGGGACTTTACCAAAAGTAAATTCTGTTCCTGACCCGCCATCAGCTAGCCAGGCATATTCTGTTCGTTTGGAGATAGGTTCGTAATTACGGTGATGTTCATCCTTTAAAACTTCTGAAAATCTCTGACTGAGATCTTTAACTAAAATCTTATCCTGTGGACGCTTAGGACCGGATACTGTAGGTTCTAAAGTCGATAGATCAAGTTCTGCTACAGAAGAGTATTTGATTTCTTCTTTTCCTGTTCTCCACAAAAGATTTTCTTTGCAATATTCTTCAACAATTTTGATCTGTTCCGGAGAACGGTTGGTGGCGTGCATATATTCCAAAGTCCGCGTATCAATAGGGAAATACGTAACAGTACATCCAAATTCAGGTGACATATTGGAAATCGTTGCACGGTCAGTTACTGTTAAATGATCCAGCCCATCACCAAAAACTTCAACAAACTTGCCTACAACACCTTTATCTCTTAAAATTTTAGTAATAGAAAGTACCATATCTGTTGCGGTACAATGATCCGGAATTTTTCCTGTCAGTTTTAAACCTACAACCTCTGGGCAAGTAAAGAAAATAGGCTGTCCCAGCATGGCTGCTTCTGCTTCTATACCACCAACACCCCATGCAATCACTCCAATTCCGTTCACCATTGGGGTATGAGAATCGGTTCCTACTAAAGTATCAGGGAAAAGCCACTCATCCTTGCTGATGACTCCTTTTGCTAAATATTCCAGATTAACCTGATGGCATATCCCCATTCCGGGAGGGACTACGGTGAAATTATTCAGTCCGTGTTGAGCCCATTTTAGAACCTCATACCGCTCCTTATTTCTTTCAAACTCAAGTTCTACATTTTTATCATAAGAGTAATCGGTTCCAAAATAATCTACCTGAACGGAATGGTCTATAACCAGATCCACAGGAATAGCAGGGTTTATCTTTTGTCCGTCTTTTCCCTGTCTCACAAATTCTGAACGCAAAGAGGCCATGTCTACTACTGCCGGTACTCCTGTAAAGTCCTGCATTAAAATCCTGGCGGGTTTAAATGGAATATCTTTATCATTAGGAGCAGGTGTCCATTGGAGTAAGGTATCTATATGTTCATTTGTAATACCAAAACCATCATAATTCCTTAGTACATTTTCTAAAAGAATACGAATGCTGAATGGCAGATGATCCACAGTTTCCGGAAGGTTTTTTAAAGAACTGTAGTGATAAGATTTTCCATCAATAGTGAGCTCTTGTACAGATTTTGCGTTTGGGGTGTTCATTTCTGTTGTTTTAATAATACCTCTAAGTTACCCCAAAAAAAGAAATGATGAATGAACATTAGGATATATTAACACTATAAAAAAGATTGTTTTTTTTTATTCTATTTATGAACAAGTAATTACTTAATGGCTGATGCAATGATATCTTCTTTGCTTCAATATAAAACCTCCTATTATAGGAGGCTTGGTATTATTTTAAAATTAAAATTCTATTGATAATCAGTAGTTTGGACTTTTTCATAAATGAGGCCTTCAGATTTTAATTCATTCCAGAAGTCAGGTGGAATAACTGCATTTAATCCATTCATATTATCCTTTACCTGATCCGGTTTACTGGCTCCGGGAATAATAGCAGCAAACTCATCAGCAGCTAAAACAAACTGCAGAGCAGCATGAATAATATTTGTATCGTATTTTTTTGCTATTTTGGCTATCCTATCACGTTTTTCAGTCATTCCTTTAGGAATAACATCTTTATAATTGTAACGATCTCTACCCGCTATAAAACCTGAGTTATATCCAGCTCCGGAAACTAATTGTACTCCAGCTTTTTTTACGGCCGGAAGTAATCGGTCTACAGCATCTTCATGTTCTAAAATAGAATATTGTGTGGCAGAAAGACAGATGTCCGGATCTGCTGCCTCTATGCAGTCTAAAATAGGCTCAATCTTATTGACTCCCATTCCCCATGCTTTGATAATTCCCTGATCACGAAGATCTGAAAGTACTTTAAAGGCTCCTTTTTTAGCCTGTTCCAGATAGTATGGATACCGGTCTCCTACCTGATCTTCTGATAGATCATGGATATACACAATATCGATTCGATCCAATCCTGTTCTTTCAAGACTGTCGTCTATCGATCTTTTGATAGCATCGGCTGTGTAATCATGTTTGAAATCATAATTCAGTGGTTTTTTCCACATGGTAGGTGGAACTTCAGATTCAGGAACTTCTTTAAATAACCGACCTACTTTTGTAGAAAAGACAAAGTCATTTCTGTCTTTGTCCTGTAGGAATTTGCCAAACCTTCTTTCGCTTTTAGTCAATCCATACCAGGGTGATGTATCATAATAACGTATCCCCAGATCCCATGCTTTCTGCAGAATATTGTGCGCTTCATCGTCCGTAATAGCCGCAAAAGCAGTTCCTATAGCTACTCCTCCTAATCCTAATTTGTACTTTTCTGTTAGAATATCCGTTTTCATATTTTACTTTTTTTTGAATTTTGGCTACTTTATAATAAGCAAATATCATGCATTTATAAACAATTATAATTGCGGTATCAGTAATTATTTTGATTCCTTAAAAAGGATAAAACTTATTTGTAACGATGATTAGAAGCATGTTGTTCGTTTTTCAAACGAGTTTGGTTTGAATCAATTTTTCTTCTTTTCTCATATAGTTTTTGAAATTTTTCCTCTGTATGATCTTCTATGTCAACGATCCGGTTATTTGACTGTTCATGGGCTTTAACCAATTCATTTAATTTTATCTGCATTGCTTTTGAATCATTATTTTGCGATTTTAGAGTAAAGAAAATCATTGAAAAGGTAATTAAGGTTATCCCTGTACTGATGGCTATTCTCCAGGTGGGTGAGAAAGAAAAGACAGATCCCAGGATACCCCATACAAGAACCAATACTCCGACTACAATAAATGCGATGACAGTTCCTGTAAAACGTATGGGTTGATCTGTGATTTTGTTTAATATAATATTTTTCATAATAATAAGTTTGAAAGATGAATTAATATTTCATCATGATTAATGAAAAGGGAATTTATTCATCTTGTTAGAGAGTTAGGTCTGCTGTTATACATTTTACTTTAATATCAATTGTTGGTTCAATTTGCTTTTAAAGCATCCTAATATAAACTCAGCATAATACAGCTGAGCCTTCATTGCTGAAGTTTTATAAGGCAATTCTATTCTTTTGGAAAGAACAATTTCATTTTTATAATTAATTGAGAAAAAAGAAAAAAGATTATAATCCGAATATCGACTTGGTGTGGCAAATCCTGTAATGGCTATTGACCATTGTGTTGAGAATAATTTGGCTACGCTAAGAGCCATTGTATTGGCAATTTTTTGTGATACACCATCACATTCTTCAGCCTCTTTTCTGTCAACATTTAAGATTTTCACTTTTTCTTCTAACGTATAAGCAGTAAGTCCACCCTTATAAAATAAGGAGGCATTCTGCATTTGTGAAAACGAAAATTGTAAAAAACCAGATGTAACCGTTTCAGCAACTGAAACGGTTTCGTTGATCGTAAGTAAAGATTGGCTGATATAATCAAGTAAAGTCTGTTGAAGTTGCATGTTAATCAAGTTTTAAACTGGGTTATTTCTTTCTTTTTCTAATTCCCAAACCCGATGATTGGCAATTGCTTTGATGAATCGGGTATCGGCATCTTTGTTCTCAGCAGTAATAACAGCAGGATCGTCATGTTTTTTATTTTTAATATGACTTGCCTGATAAACTGAATCTGTTTCATTTCCAAAGTAAATGGCTTTACAGTGTTTATAAGCTTCATTAACAAATAACAGCGTTCCCGGTCGATTATCTTCGTTCATTAAATTTTCAGCCGATTTTTTACCACTGCATACATAAAGGGCATCGAAACATACACTGGACGTACTTGTAAGAGAATGTTTAGGCTCAAAAATTGTCCCATCATCCGCCTTAACAGGAGCTAAGTTTCCGGAAATGATCTGAACTACGGCTCCTTTACTTTGAAGCTTAGATTGTAATGTTTTTACGTCATCTGCTTTCACCCCATTCTCCATCATAAAACCGATGACACGGCTCTTTATCGTATCTTTCACGGTATTGGCCATACTTAGTGCCTCAGAACTTTTTGTCAGCGGTTCTTTTTCAGGACTTTGTAATGTTTTAGGATTGGTATCTGCGGGTATACTTCCATTAGGCTGTTTCAGTTTGGTAGCCTCTACCCCTACTTTTTTTGCTACCGTAGAAGCTAAATCTTTATTAATAAAAGCCAATTGTCCAACCACTCTTTCACGGATGGCAGGAATAGTGACCTTAGATAATTCAAAAATAATGGCATTTTGAAGATGTCGTTTTTCATCAACAGATTGGCTGTTATAGAATAATTTAGCCTGGGAATAGTGATCTACGAAGCTTTGACTTCTGGCGCGTATTTTACTGCCATCTACCCTTTCACTTTGTGTAGAGAATCCACCGTCTTTCATCATGGCCTGAAATGGACAGCCTCCACCCATAGTATTGGGTTCATAACTTACCTTGCCTTTTACAATTTGCTGGCGCATATGTCCGTCCCGTTGATTATTGTGAACCGTATTGATGGATCTGTTGATAGGTATTTCATGGAAATTAGGAGATCCTAACCTCGATAATTGTGTATCTGTATAGGAAAATAATCTTCCTTGTAATAATGGATCATTGGTAAAATCAATTCCAGGAACCAGGTGTCCCGGGTGGAAAGCAACTTGTTCTGTTTCAGCAAAGAAATTGTCTGGGTTTCTGTTGAGTGTTAAAGTACCTACAAGTTCCACCGGTATTTCTTCTTCCGGAATTAATTTGGTTGGATCCAACAAATCAAAATCAAATCGGTGTTCATCTTCTTCGGGGATGATCTGTACACCAAAATCCCATTCCGGAAATGCTCCATTTTCAATAGCTTCCCATAAATCTCTTCTATGGAAATCTGAATCTTTTCCAGATATTTTTGTGGCTTCATCCCAAGCTACAGAATGAACTCCCAGTTTAGGCTTAAAATGAAATTTCACAAAATGCATTTTTCCTTTTTCATTAATAAATTTGAAGGTGTGAACCCCAAAGCCTTCCATCATCCTGTAACTTCTCGGGATTGCCCTGTCACTCATTGCCCACATAATCATATGCATGCTTTCCGGCATTAACGAAATGAAATCCCAAAAAGTGTCATGTGCTGAAGCAGCTTGTGGAATTGCATTGTCGGGTTCAGGCTTTACGGCATGAATAAGATCAGGGAATTTCATAGCATCCTGAATAAAAAATACAGGAATATTATTACCTACTAAATCATAATTACCTTCTTCTGTATAAAATTTAATAGCAAAACCTCTTACATCACGCGCTAAATCGGTACTCCCTGCGCTTCCGGCAACAGTGGAAAAACGGACAAAAACAGGAGTTTCCTTACCTTCTTCTCCTAAGAATTTTGACTTAGTATATTTTTTTAAGCTTTTATTTAATTTAAATATGCCATGAGCTCCTGAACCTCGGGCATGGACAATCCTTTCAGGAATTCTTTCATGATCAAAATGAGTGATCTTTTCTCTAAGGATAAAGTCTTCAAGCAGACTTGGTCCCCGATCATCAGATTTTAATGAATCCTGATTATTATTGATTTTTAATCCCTGATTAGTGGTAAGATTCTGATCAGTATTATCAGTGGTATGGTTCTGAAGTTGATCTAATTTGGGGTCTTTTTGATTTTTAGGGTCTTTCATTGTATATATATTTTGATGGTTTGATTTGTATTTTCCTATAGATTACCAAAATGAAATCTATATATTATGGTTCTGCAAAATGTTTTTTACATGTATAAGCCAAAAAGTAAGATAAGATATGCTAGCGAAACGAGAACAATTGTCTTTGAGGAAAATTTTTCCCCAAGAATTATTCTTCAGTTAAAATGATGTGGCTATTTTAATTAATGTAGAAAATATATTATATGCTATCCAAAAAACACGCCAATGTATTAATAAGTAAATGATGTTTTATTTAAAAATCTTTGGCTTTATTATTGTTATGGTTAATAAATTATTAACAAATCATTAAAAATATTATTTATGGCAACTAAAACCAAAACACCAAGTACCAGAAAGACAACACCTGCAAAAAGTAAGGTAACATCTGTTTCTGCAAAAAAGATTCCGGCGAAAAAAGATGCAGCAAAAGAATTAAAAGATTTGTTTGAAGATGGGTTAAAAGATATTTATTGGGCAGAAAAGGCATTGACTAAAGCATTACCAAAAATGCAAAAGAATGCTACCGATCAAAAGCTGAAAGATGCAATAGGTGCTCATTTGGCTGAAACTAAAGAGCAGGTAAAGAGATTAGAGGATTGTTTTGCTGCGCTGGGTAAAAAACCACAGGCTAAAAAATGCGATGCCATGCAGGGATTGCTTGATGAGGGTAAAAGTATCATGGAGGAAACAAAACCAGGTGCTGTTCGTGATGCCGGTATTATTGCCGCTTCCCAAAAAGTAGAACATTATGAAATTGCAACCTACGGAACTTTAGCAGCTTATGCCAAAGTTTTGAAACAGAATAAATGCCTTAGAGCACTCCTTAAAACATTGGGAGAAGAGAAAAAATGTGATGTACTTCTTACCAGCATTGCAGATACAGCTTTGAATAAGAAAGCGATGAATTAATAAGAATAAAAAGTTTTCGTAAGTAAAATTCCTCAATCTTGTATTGAGGAATTTTTTTTGAATTTAAGTGTGATCATATCAATAAAAAAGTCTCGTAACGAAGTTGATCCTTTATCCTAAAAAACGGATGAAGAATAGACTATTGATCTATACCAAAAGAAGCCCTGAATTCCATCGGAGCCATTTTTGTTTTCTTTTTAAAAAGAGTACTAAATGACTGAGCATGTTCAAACCCTAAAGCGTAAGCAATTTCGCTAACAGATAAACTGGTAGTTGATAGTTTTTCCTTGGCCTTAGTTATTAGTTTTTCATGGATATGCTGTTGGGTGTTTTGTCCCGTATGAATCCTGAGAAGATCACTGAGGTAATTGGGAGACAGATTCATTGCTTCAGCGATAAGGTGAACTGTTAATAGACCCCGATCTGAGGGTTGATCATTATCAAAATAATCGTTCAGGAAACGCTCGAATTTAACAAGCAGCTGATGATTGTTATTTTTACGGGTAATAAACTGTCGTTCATAAAAACGGTTGGAATAATTAAGTAGAAGATCTATTTGTGATAAAATGATCTCTTGGGTATGGCGATCGATATGCTGGCATTCTTTGTCAATTTTCTGGAGTATTTCAATCAGATCATTTTCTTCATCTGTTGATAGATGCAGAGCTTCATTTACAGCATAAGAAAAAAAGCCATACCCTGTAATCGCAGAAGCCAAAGGATGTTTCAATAGAAAATCAGGATGAAAGATCAGGAGATAGCCTGAACCACATTCCATATTATGTAAGTCTAAGTACTGCACCTGATTAGGTGCAGTAAAGCTTAGTACTCCTTTATCATAATCATAATGCTGCTGGCCATATCTGATCTTTCCTTTTGCATCTCTTTTTAATGCAACACAATAGAACCTGTTTACAAAGCCTTTCCATATCTCATCTTCCAGAAAAATACTGTCAGATAAATTGATAACGCTTACCAGTGGATGTTTTGGTTCCGGTAAAGATAGTAAGCGATGAAAAGCAGAAATTGATTGAATGGCATTCATAAAACAAATGTAAGAATTAATCTAAAAGTCCCATACTGAACTCATCATATGGAGCCCCGGTGTCAGTGCCTAACGGTATTATACTTTCCAGTTTTAAAAGATCAGCTTCAGTTAATCGGATGCTGGCTGCATCAATATTCTGTTCCAAATACTTTCTACGTTTTGTTCCAGGAATAGGAACAAAGTCTTTACTGATGATCCAGGCTAATGCTAATTGGGTAGATGTAATATTTTTTTCTTTTGCCATCATTTCAATTGCATCTACCAATTCAATATTTTTATGAAAATATGCTTCCTGAAAACGTGGGATTCCCCTTCGGAAATCATTCTCAGGTAAATCATTTATAGAACGGATTTGCCCAGATAAAAAACCACGTCCTAAAGGTGAATAAGGAACAAAGCCTACGCCTAGTTCATGCAATGTTTTAATCACCCCTCTTTCTTCGACCGTACGTTCAAACAAAGAATACTCACTTTGTACTGCAGTAATTGGATGGACCATATGGGCTCTTTTTACTGTTTCAGAAGAAACTTCTGATAAGCCAATATATTTTACTTTTCCTTCCTGTACCAATTCACTCATGGCACCAACAGTTTCTTCAATAGGAGTGTTTTTGTCAAGCCTGTGCATATAGTAGAGATCAATATAATCTGTTTTTAAATTCTTTAATGAACGTTCTACTGATTTTTTTATGTAATCTTTATTTCCTTTAATTGCCCAAGTCACTTTGCCACTGTCATCGATTTCCCAGCCAAATTTAGTAGCAATAATATATTGACTGCGGCTATTTCCGATTGCTTTTGCAATAAGTTGCTCATTTTTAAACGGACCATAAAGATCTGCGGTATCAAGAAAATTACCTCCTAGTTCCAAAGATCTGTGAATAGTGGCGATAGCTTCTTTTTCATCTGCTTCACCATACATGTTATTATCCTCAAAGCCTGTCATTCCCATGCATCCCAGACCGATAGTGGGAACCATTAATCCCTGATTTCCTAATTGTATTGTATTCATTTTCATACTGTTGATTTTAATGATTCAAAATTCGTTAGAAATCAGAAATTCGATGTATGCAAAACGCTGAACAATGTATGTAAACCAAGGATACTGAATAGAATCTTAATAAAATGAATAAAAAAAGCCTCATTAAGAGGCTTCTTTTTATTTACTTGCTTCATTCAGAAGATTGATATCATCACTATTTAATTGAAGTTCTGTGGCTTTAAATAATGTTTGTAATTGAGATTGGCTTGTGGCGCTGACGATCGGAGCTGTAATGAGTGGATTAGCCAGTAACCATGCCAATGCAACAGAAGCTTGATTAGCTTGATGCTTTGCACTAATCTCATCCAATGCCTTTAATACTTTTTCCCCTTTTTCATTAAGATATTTTCGGACTCCCTCACCTCTTGCACTTTTTGAAAGATCTTCTTCACTACGGTATTTTCCTGTTAAAAAACCGGCTGCTAAGGACCAGTATGGGAAAACACTCAGGTCATATTTTTTAACCAATTCTGCATATTTAGTTTCGAAATTCTCTCTTTCCAATAAGTTATAATGAGGCTGTAAGGCAACATATTTTGGGAGATTATATTTTTCCGAAGCCTCAAAAGATGCTGTTAACCGTTCGGGAGATAAATTTGAAGCTGCGATATAGCGCACTTTTCCAGCTTTAATGATCTCATCATACGCTGCAAGAGTCTCTTCCACAGGTGTTGTATGATCATCAAAATGGGTATAGTAAAGGTCAATATGATCGGTCTGAAGTCTGCTTAGTGATTCATCTACTGACTTCAGAATGTGTTTTTTACTGATATCAAAACCATGTTCTTTAGTTTCCGATCCTACTTTTGTAGCGATCACCAAATCGTTTCTGTTTCCCCGGCTTTTCATCCACTTTCCGATGATCTCTTCAGATTGGCCACCTTTTCCATTTACCCACCATGAATAGGTATCAGCAGTATCAATAAAATTAAATCCAGCTTGTGTAAACTGGTCCAGGATATCAGAAGACTGCTGTTCGTCTAATGTCCATCCAAAAACATTTCCTCCAAAATTAATCGGAGCGATTGATAGATCTGTATTTTTTATGATTCGTTTTTCCATTAATTAAGAAATTTAATTTTTTAGCAATGATAATTGATGTAAAGTCACAGAACTTCACAATTGAAAACCTTTAAGACGGTTGATCTATTTGTTTTCTGAATAGTTTGAAGATTTAGAATCATCTTCAGTAGTATAAATTTAGGGAAAAATTTTCTGAAGAATGTAGGAGAATGGACTATTTAAGATAATATTAATATAATCCTATTTAATTTTATAGTATAACAGATAAGATTACTTTCTCATACTTTCTTTAATTTTTTCCCTGTGCCGTTTACCCCAGACACTTAATTCCGCCATTACACCCTTTAAAGTCATGCTATACTCGGTTGCTTCATAAATGATCGTTATGGGTTTGGTAGGATATACATTCCGGGTAATGAAGCCATTCAGTTCCAGAGTTTTTAGTTCTTTGTCCAGTACTTTTGAAGATATCCCGGTAACTTCATGCTGAATCTCATTGAAGCGTTTTGATGATTGAATCAAAGACAAGATCAAGGCCAACTTCCATTTTCCATTCAATACATATAATGCATCGAGGACATTTCTGAGTGAGCCGGCACATTCTTCACTATTGAGAAGAAGCTCTTTATTGGTGTCTTTCATAAGACAAAGATAATGACTTACCCCAACGTAAGCGCTTTCCTTTAGGTAAGTCTATTCTTTTCGCCATACGGTAGCTATACATTTGCTTTAATTATTTGAGCGAAAGAATCATTTTATAATAACAGAAAAAATCAGAATAAGCTCATCATGTAACAATAAAAGGATTATTAAATAAGTAAATTTTTATGAAAAACATTCTTCACTTAAAGTCAAGCCTTCAGGGTAAAGGTTCTTATAGTATTAAACTAGGAAATACCATCGTTGAGAAAATTCTGGAAAAATATCAAGGAAGTACATTGGAAGAACTGAACCTTGTAGATATTGAAATTCCACATCTCAGTCCTGAAGTTCTTCGTGCATTCTTTACACCCGGCAATGAGATGTCAGCAGAGCAAAAAGAGTTTATCCGTCTTTCTGATGAACTTGTTAAACAGTTATTGGCTGCGGATATCATTGTTATTGGTGCTCCTTTGATCAATTTTACCATTCATTCCTCTCTAAAGGCGTGGATCGATCACATTACAAGAGCTGGAATAACTTTTGGGTACGGGGAAAATGGTCCGATTGGAATGGTGACAGGAAAAAAAGTATATGTGGCCATGTCTTCAGGAGGTATTTATTCTGAAGGACCTGGAAAAGAAAACGATTTTGTGGCTCCTTATTTGAAAGCTTTCCTTGGCTTTTTGGGAATGACAGATCTTACTGTATTCCGTGCTGAGGGTTTAAAAGTACCTGGAGTCCAGGAACACGCTATGCAGAAGGCGGTTGAGAGTATCGTGATAGATTAATTTGAAGTATTAAGCTTTGATTTTAGTTAAACGCAAAGGCGCAAAGGAATTTCGATTATTATCCTTGCGCCTTAACATCATAATTGTAAAATAAATGGCGTCTTTGTGTTTAATAAATTCAGTAAATTTTTATTTTCCGACCTGAGGAATTTCAATTTCTGAAACCATCATTTTGTATTTCTGTAATTGAAGAGGTATGGCTTCTTTTTTATCCCTGAAAAAGATTGAAGTACTGAAAAGATCTTCATAATAAGTAATGCCATCCAAAATGTTCTTTTTAAAAGAGTTCCATTTTTTTGTCTGAGAATGAGTAGTAACTACAGATGAATCCGCGATCTCTTTTTTCAGATGATCAACATACATTTTAAGTTCATTGATAAACATATTCGGACGTCGGTTGTCCGGTAGAATATTTGAATTACCGTAAATGTGCTGGACCATTTCTAATAATGAAACTTCTTTATTGAAATAGGCAAGATTTGGACCTGGACAAATTACAACCCCTTGCTTCTCTCCTTTTATTTCTATGTTCTGTTCCAGATATGCGGAATTAACCAATCCAACACATAAACATGCTTTATCGGTAATTTCGGTTTTCCTTTTATTGAACTCATCAGTCGTTAAGGTTTTTTTTTCCATTTGAAGTTCATCAAGTTTAATATCCTGATATTTCTTTGAGGCTGTGCATATACCTTTCGGAGAGTATTCTTTACTTAGAGCTAATAACTTTTTCGGACATGAGCTTCCATATTTTTTATTCCCTTCTTTCTTATCTTTCAAAAGCTGATTGGAAGTACCACGAACAGTATTGAAAGGAACACCCAAAGGAGAAATGTTACTGAGATAAAAATCTTCTTCCTTTGATTTCAGGAGAAGCTCTCTGGTTGCTTTATCTACGGAAGTAGCTTCCGGAACGAGTAAAAATGGCGATCCCCACCCTACGCTGTCAACATTGTAATTTTCAAGTAAAAATTCGTGCTCTTCCGATGTGCCTACCCCGCCCTGAACTGTAATTTTCATTTCCAGTGGCTGTACAACAATATATTTGCCTTTCTGTTCTAAAGCATTATTCATTATTGTATGTGCAGACTGTATAAGTTCATTCTTTTTTTGTTTAAACTCTTCCATGATCGGTCCCAATAACAAACCTTCGGTTGCAAAGGCATGTCCGCCGCAATTTAATCCTGATTCTATTCTATATTCAGAAATCCATAATCCTTTCTTTGCTAAAAAATTCCCCTGTATCATTGCTGAACGGAAATCGCTGACCTTAAGAATGATCTTCTTCTTTAAAATACCATTCTGATCGGGGAAAAAATCATCAAACTCTTCGATATAACTGTATAATCGTGGATTCATTCCAGCGGAAAGCACCATTGATGATGATAATTTGCTCTTGGCAAATCCTCGCAGCGAAGCATGGGCATCATTATAAATAACCGGGAGCTGTTCGTTTTTTCTGAAATTGTCTTTGTCTACTTTGGTCATGATATTGACATCGATACCTCCGGGTTTCAGATTGGTTTCAATAAAATGTTTGATGCTCGAACTGAGATAATCCTTTTGATTTAAAAAACTTTGTAGTCCGTTTTTAAGGTCAGAAGTGTTAGGAAGCATTGCAATGAAGTTCTTTAGTACTTCCTTATTTTTACTAAGTTCCTGTTTAAAAGCTTCAAATTTTTCATTTACGATATCATCCATCATATCTAGGTAATCCGTAATTCTTTTGGCGCGGTAATCGTCTGTTTTATGAGAAATACTGCGATAATCCAAACTGAATTTTTTGTTATAAAAGTCTTTCATTTTTTCGATGATCTCATCATCTATGATAGAAATAACAGAAGAAATTCCATAGTGTGCCACCCGTATCGGACTGTCTATGGTATAGGCGAGTCCCATCACAGGAATATGAAAATTGTGTAAGGGTTTATTTTTCATTTTTATTAATAAAATTAGTTTGAAAAGATAGTTTGAAACCCTTAATTATCTTATACTATTATCTACTAAAGTATACCTTTACAGTATATGAGAATAATGATATTAAAAGGGAATTAAAAAGATATTTTTTATAAAAAAAATCAGGTAAAAAAAAATGAAAAAGAAACGCAGTTTTAGAAAGTAATACCTTACTTTGTTTTAAAGGATCAATAAATAAAAATTTGAAAAGTATGGTACATCAGCTTCAGCGTGAGCAACAATTATATTGTAATCTGGAAACGGCCTGGAATTTTTTTTCTTCGGCTAATAATCTGTCTGAAATTACACCCAAAGACATGAATTTTATTGTTCTTACCAAGCTGGAAAATGATGAGATTTATGAAGGAATGATCATCGATTATTATGTTTCTCCTCTATTGGGAGTTAAAATGGCCTGGCAAACAGAAATTACCCAGGTTTCTTTTCAAAAGAATTTTACAGATTTTCAGAAAAAAGGACCTTATAAATTGTGGAATCATTTTCATGAATTTATTCCTAATGAAAGAGGAGTACTGATAAGAGATACTATCGATTATGAACTTCCTATGGGATTTTTAGGAGAAATTGCACATGGTTTATTTGTTAAAAAGAAACTTGAGCATATTTTTGATTATCGTTTTCAGGTTTTAGAAAGATTATTTAATCAGAATAAATAGTTAATCCTATTTTTTAATCTGGATTAAAATGAAAAAATAGATGAAGCTTTCTTTATCCTATTTTTACACCGATAGTAGATTTAAGATTGAAATTTTTTATAATTTACAATAAAAGCAATATGGGAGAATTTTGTTTTAGTATATTATTTTCTGCATTATTATTACATTTACGTTGATAAACGTTCTAATAAATATACCATGGTAAAATCTACAATACCACTCCATAAAAACGAGCTTCCCATTATTGGTATTGAAATCTGCCCTATTGTTAAGCCTGATAAAATATTACAAATTCCACATAGGGATGAGCATTTTATGTTTGTTGTTCAACAGGAAGGTAATTCTTTATGGGAACTTGATTTTCGTGAAATTGAATTATTTGGGACATCAATCTTGTATGTAGCACCAGGTCAGGTTCATCGGTATTTAAAACATGAAAATTGTAAAGGTTGGTTTGTATTTATAGAAACCGCATTAATCCCTAAAACGTATCTTGAGATCTATAATACCTATCTTAATTCCAATCAGGTAGCTTCAATAACAAGAGATAGTGATTTATTTTCATTTATTCCTGTCTTTGATTCTATTTTAAAGAATCCTGAAGCTCCTTTTCAGAATAACCTTATAAGTTCGCTCTCTGATAGTTTGACAGGGCTTATTATTAGAGTATTCATAGAGAACCGACATTCTGAAAAGATTATTGCCGGACAGAAATATAAAACTGTACTTCAGTTTAAACAATTGATTCAGACGCATTATAAACAATTGAAGCAGGTAAAAGAATATGCATCGGAACTTCATATAACTCCTCTTTATCTGAATGAAGTAGTAAAAGAAATTACAGGTTTTGCGGCCAGTCATTGGATACAGCAGGAAATTATTATTGAATCTCAACGGCTATTATATTATACCAATCTGGATATAAAACAGATTGCCTTTGAACTGGGTTATGAAGATTACGCCTATTTTTCCAGGTTTTTTAAAAATAAAACAGGATTTACAGCATCTCAGTTCCGAAAACGAAAACCATTATTTGTCCAATTATAGCCATGGAATAGCTATCGTCAGATTTGCTCTTCAAATTTACTTTTGTACTCGTAAAATAATTAAAAAAAACGATGCAATATGGCAAGTAAAAGTACAAATCCAGTAGCTCAGGGTCCAGATGCTACTGTTGTTAAGGAACAAAAAATCCCACTAACAAAAGTTTTGGCTCCAATAGTGGTCTCCGTATTTTCGGCCTACCTTACAATAGGTATCGCTTTGGGTGCATTACCACCATTAATCAAAAATGAATTAAAATTTGATACTTTCATTGTAGGAATTGTGGTGGGGCTTCAGTTTTTGGCAACGTTATTAACTCGTGCCTATGCTGGGAAAATTACAGATACACTTGGTGCTAAAATAAGTAATCACCGGGGAATATTTCTGGTTTTAATCGCAGGAGTCTTTTATATTATAGGTAGTTCCGCAGTCCATTTTCCATTAATAGCACTTGGGATACTCATCCTTTCAAGGATAATACACGGTATATCTGAAAGTATGATGGTAACAGGAGCCTTGACTTGGGGAATTGGTTTGGTAGGACCTCATAAATCAGGTAAAGTAATGACCTGGAACGGAATTTCAATGTATGCAGGAATTGCTATAGGTGCGCCTTTAAGTATGTGGTTAGGAAATAGATTTGGAACAGGTGTTCCTTTTTTATTGATTCTTGCATTATCCGGTATAAGCTGGCTGTCTACCGCTAAACTACCGACTCTTGAAGTTGATCCGACCCACATAAGAACTCCATTTTATAAAGTAATAGGAAAGGTTTCGGATCAGGGATTGGCATTGGCTTTTTCTTCTTTAGGATTTGCCTGTATAGCTTCTTTTATCGCTTTACTATTCGCTGAAAAAAACTGGGATAATGCTTCTTTGGGATTTATCTGTTTTGGGGGCTTTTATATTCTTACCCGCATATTATTTTCTTCCTTCCCTGATAAATATGGTGGTTATAAGGTTGCATTGGTTTCATTTGTTATTGAAATTATTGGTCAGCTATTGATTGGTTTTTCTCATTCAGGATGGATGGCTATTGTAGGTTGTGCTCTTACAGGAATAGGTTTTTCCCTGGTATTTCCTTCTCTGGGAGTTTTGGCAATCAAGAAAGTTACTCCACATATGAGAGGAACAGCTTTAGGAGCTTACTCAGCCTTTTTTGATCTTTCCTTAGGATTGGCAGGTCCAATAGCCGGGATCATTGCCGGATGGTTCAGCTACCAGTCTATTTATATATTCGGTGCTGTAGGTGGTATGCTTGCCATTTTGGTTTTGGTAATGCGAAAGAACAGTCATGAGTAAGGTGATTTTAAACTACTTCTCATCATCTGATTTATAAAAAAAGACTAACCCGGAAAGGTTAGTCTTTTTGTTTGTATTGATGGACTCATTTATTTTTTCATCCAAGACTGATTGTCTTTTTTATCAGAGCGTTTTTTACCATTGTCGATATTATAAGCAAAACCAACTCCTAAAGTTTGTTTTAGCTGTGTCCTTCTGATCTGATTGTGATCATATAGTAAGTCTAGAGTTATATTAGTAGAAATGAATTTATTGATCTTCATATTTAAAATTCCACTGTAAGAAAGAACCAATCGATCTGGATGATCTAAATAATTAGAAAATACGGAACCTGTATTGGTAAGGTTGATGTTTTCCATGATTTTCAGTTTATAAATAGCTGTTCCTAAGAAACCGAACTGGAATAATGAAGAATCTCCATCATTTTTTAATCCATAAGTTCCGGCATATTGCAGATCTTTATCTAATACAAATGTCACTCTTGCATTAGCTGGACGTAGGGTCATGGTAAAGTTATCATTAGGTCTGTAAGTAAAACCGGCACCTACATTTAAATAACCGGGAGCCATAAAATTCGAGATCTTTTTAGCATCAGGGTTATTTCCATCTTCATATCCTGCTGCAAACTGAGTCTGTAGACTTACACCACCGGATACGTACCAGTTTTTGGCAATCTCTCTACCATAATTACTGGAGAGATTAATGACATCCTGTGTTTTTCTAGTTCCTACTCCCTGGGTGTTATTTTGCCCATAGCCAAGAATAATAATGTTTTCCCATAGATCTTTTCCTTTTTCATAAGTAAGGTTGTAATTTACACCTGCAAGCCAACCCACGTTGTTAGCTCCACCACCAACCCAATTCGAAAATGCAGCTTGGTTTAGCATTAAAGTGTTTTGACCCTGAATGCTCCATGCTTTAGTTGTATCTACTACAGGAGCTTCAGTTTTTACCTCTTGTGCAGAAGCAAAAATTCCAAAAGAAATGGAAAAGGTTAATAAAATTTTTTTCATAATTTAAAGATTTGGTTGCAAAAATAGAAATATAATTTTTGTTAAAAATTGTCAAAAAAACCTAAAATCACTTAAAATTAATGTTTTTTATCATACAATTTAATAATGTGATAGAACAATATTTTGCATATTGTTCACTTTTGTATGAAATATACAGTATTGATGGGTATTTCTGATAGAAATCATTTTGTTTATTTGAAATCAATTTAATATATACACCCTCTTTTGTTGGTATCTGGTGACTCTGTAATAATTTCATGGAGAAGGGAATTAAATTTCTTAATTTTAACAGATACATAAAATGATTGAATGAAAAAAGAAGTCCTGTATTTAAAGATTGCCGGAATCATTGAGAAACAAATTCTTAATGGAACCTTAAGGCTTGGCGATAAACTCCCGTCTATACGAACTGTACAGAAAGTGTATAATGTAAGTATCAATACTGTTCGACAGGCATTTCTGGAACTTGAAAGTAAATCATTAATAGAGCCTGTTCCAAAATCGGGTTATTATGTAAGTCGGGCTTCTCAAAGGAAATTTTCACTTCCCTCGGTTATTATATTAGAATCATTACAGAAAGAAAAACATCCTGAAGATCTTTTTAATAAAACTTTTGCTTCATCCGATAATAAAGATATTACCCATTTTTCTCTTGGCTTGCCTGAAAAAAGTCTTCTACCAATTGCTCAGCTTAACAAAAGTGTCGCTACGGTGATGCGCACTTTAGCCAACGGTGGTGCAACCTACGAATCGGTACAGGGTAATCTTAACTTCAGAAGAACCGTTGCCAGATGGGCGTTTATGCTGGAAGGTAAAATAACTGAAGATGATGTCGTGGTAACATCAGGGGCTATGAATGGAATGTTTATGTGCCTGATGGCAGTTACGAAACCTGGAGATAAAGTAGCTATTGAAAGCCCAGCCTATTTCGGAATCCTTAAGATGATAAGCGCCATGGGACTTGAAGCTGTAGAAATACCTTCAGATCCTGCAACCGGTTTGGATCTGGAAGCTCTTAAAAAGGTTTTGCCTACGATAAGTGCATGTTGCTTTATAGTAAATTTTAATAATCCTTTGGGCACTCTGATGTCTGACGATCATAAAAGAGAACTGGTAAAAATGCTTACGGAGCGTGATATTCCACTGGTAGAAAATGATATATTCAGGACAGTCTATTATGGAGCAGAAAGGCCAAAACCCTGTAAGGCATTTGATGAAGCTGGCATTGTAATGCTGGTCAATTCTGTATCTAAAACACTGGCGCCAGGTTATCGTGTAGGCTGGATTATTCCTGGAAAATACAAAGACAGGATTATTCAGCAAAAATTAATTCAAACACTTTCTACACCTGCAATTTATCAGGAAACGATATCACATTTTTTAGAGAACGGAAGATATGATCATCACTTGCGGACTTTCAGAAAAACAATACAGGCTAATTGTCAAAAACTTCAACAAGGAATAGAGGATTTTTTTCCGGATAACACGAAAGTTTCTCAGCCAAAAGGAGGTTTTATGCTATGGTTGGAGCTTGATAAAAAAATTGATACCGTAAAACTGTATGATATTGCCATCCGTCAAAATATAAGTTTCGCTCCGGGAAGGATGTTTACTCAATACAATCAATATAACAACTGTATGAGACTGAATTTTGCAATGGAATGGAATGAGAAAATAAACACTGACCTCCAGACCCTCGGGAAAATTGTTAAAGCCTGGTGATCTGTACCCTAATAAAAAACATCAACTGTATCTGTACCTCTCATACTGATTGCTCTAAATTTGTAAACAACAAAACCAAATGATTTTAAAAATTGACGAGGCTGTAAAGTAATATTTATAGCTTCGTCTTTTTTTATCGTCTCCAATATTTGTTGAGATTCATAATGTCAATATTTTTTTTCTTTTGCTTTCAACTTTTCTATCACTTTCCTACTGTTAAAATACATTTATATCAATTTTAAGAGAAATAATAAATATTGTTTTATCCTTTATTAATCGGATAAAAGCACTGGTCATGGGCATGCTAAGTATAAGTACTGAATAAAAAAAATGGTGCTTTATACTCTACTATTTGTTTTTTTATAATCGCAATTTTGGAATGTTAAACTTTAAAAACAAAAACCATGTCAAAATTCAAAATTAACATCGTAGCAGGTCCGCTTTGGAGCAACGATCAAGCACAGAAATTAGGTGGCCGTATCGCTGCGGCACATTTAGGAAAATTTACTGGACAATGGAGTACCATTGTTGAGGGAGAAATGAGTGTAATTGAAGTTGAGTATGATACTGCTCCTTCAGGGGATACTGAATATACTTTAGACGTTCTTGCAGGACCTATCTGGAGTAATGATGATGCTAAAGAAATATGTCCGTCTATTTGTGCATCTTATGGAGGTACTTGGAATGGACAATGGACAACAGTTGTTGAAGGCAAAATGAGCGTTTGCGGCTGTGTGTTTAAATTTTAGGAAATAAAAAGTTTCAGAGAACCTTCAGGAATTCCTGAAGGTTTTTTTTGATCTACTGCAAGGGAATAAATGCCCGTGAACAGCTGATTTTTTATTAAAGAATAAAAATGTATATTTGAAAATATTTTAATTATATGCATGCATAACATTAATATGTTATTAATAAATAAATTAAAATATTAATAAAATTACAATGTGTTACATAATATATTTTATTATATTTGCACTTCGAAATAATTTTTTTTCATCATTTGTGTTTTTTAAGGCCTCCCTCGGGAGGCTTTTTTTGGAGCTTAAATTGCTGGTTAAAAAATGAAAATGAATGCTCAAAAAGGCTATTGACAAACAGGCTTAACATCATTTAATAAAGTAACTAACATTTTACCAGGCTCCTCGAAAGGAATTAAATGAGCTGAATTTTCAAACCATATCCCCTTTTTTGTAGGCGCTTTTACATTTTGTATCCATTTTTCGGTTGGCTCAGAAGGAGTTGTATAGTCATGTCTTCCCATAAACATAAAGACTGGAATAGGAAATTTCTTGATGCTTTTGAAATCAACCTGTAGAAATTCAGGAAGAATTTTTCCGAGAGTAAAGAGACTTCCCTTGCCAATTGCTTCGGCATCTATATCAGAGTATTCAGGAGATAGCAGTGGAGCCTGGAAGAAATACTTTGAGTTATCTTTAAATGCTGTTAAGCCTCCATAATATTGAGGCCATTTTCTTGCAATAATAATCCGCTGCCTTGTAATGGGAATATTCCCAGGATATGGTGCTATTGTGGCCAGTTCTTTCAAGGCAGTAGTGTTTTTTAATCTGGTAGCTTCCTTTACTGCATAATCAACACTTAACCGTTCGTTATCCTTGGTGTTAATTACTTGCCCGATGCCAACATAAGCATAAAATAAATCAGGCCTTTTTAATGCAGCATTCATGGAAATTACAGTTCCCCAACTATGTCCAATGAGGATCACTTTTTTCTTTTTATATTTTTGTTTAATCAACTCGGCCAACTGTATTGCATCATCAACATACTGATCAATTTTTATAGTATTGTTTAATCTTAATGTATCATTCGCATTATATGTTTTACCAGATGCTCTCTGATCATAGTTGACGACCGTAAAATATTCCTCAATAGGCCTTTGAAACATCCACATCACCGGAGATATTGGAGATGCAGGACCACCATGCACAAATAAAATCATAGGATTGTCTTTGTTTTGTCCTCTTACATATACCCATTGATCTATCCCTCCAATTTGAGCTTTATATCTTTCCTGGATTCCATTGGGATTAGCAATCGAATCCAAATCTTTAATGATTTCTTTGGCGTTAGCATACTCATCGGAAGGTTGTTTATTTTGCCCAAAAAGAACAATTGAGCATAGTAGTATTATTAATAATGACAGTCTCTTTATCATTTGTGTTTATTTTTTTTAAGAATAATTCCTCATACTAAATACTAATATAAAGAAATAAATTTAGAACAGATTAGCAAAATGTGAATGTACAGGCTTATTTAATAAAAGGGAAAAAAGCATAAGCTTTCGGGAAATTACTCTATTCTTTTTAGGTCAGTGATGGTGCAACTTTGTACTATTAATTTTAAACAATAATTAAAAATGAAAAATTTTCAAATTCCTCAAAAAGAACAACTTTCAGAAGCTAACCAAAGTATTTTCAATCAACTGGAAAAAGGGATTGGATATGTTCCTAACCTTTTTGCCACTTTCGCTCATTCTGAAAATGGATTAAGTACCTATATGGGATTGCAAAATGCAAAATCTTCTCTAAAAGCAAAAGAAAAAGAGGTGGTGAGTCTGGTGGTAAGTCAATATAATAAATGTCTTTACTGTTTAAGTGCTCATACTGCTGTCGCAAAGCTTAATGGATTTAATGATGAACAAATTTTAGAGATCAGAAAAGTAAATATTTCTTTTGACTCAAAACTAAGTTCTTTGGCTAATCTGGTTCAGGAAGTAGTAAGTAAAAAAGGAGAAATATCTGATGAAGCAAAAGAAAACTTTTTTAATGAAGGATATACAGAAGGAAATTTAGTTGATGTGATTATTGCTATTGGTGATAAGACCATAACCAATTATTTATATGCTGTCACAAAGATACCCGTAGATTGGCCAATAGCTGCTGAGCTATAGACATTAAGTAATATTAAACAGAAAAGGCTGCCAATTTATGAGGTAGCCTTTTCTGTTTAATGAATTAAGTATGCATTGCTATAAATGCCTCTAAAGCTTGAGATTTTGGAATATTCTTTAAATAAATAAGTGAAGTTGATATGCTGCTTATCTCTTTGTTAAGTTTAAATACCTTTAACTTACGGGACTTATAATATTGTTCGATCAGTTCAACAGGGAGTATGGTGATTCCGAGACCAGCCTCAACAAAATTAATAATACCTTCTATGGAATTCAATACCATACTTTTGTATTCAATGATACCCCTTGAATTAAGCATTGCTTCAAGCCTTGCTCTATACACGCATCCCTGTTCAAATACAACAATACTTAGGTTTTCTTTTTTAAGGATCTGGTTGATTGATTTTTCTTCAAGAGAAGAAACGATAACCAATTCATCCTCCTTAATGTGGACCTGCTCAAGTTGTGAAGAATGAATAGGAACCGAAACAAATGCAGCATCCAGTTTATAATTTAATACATCATCAATCAGTTTGGTACGGGAATCTGATTTGAATTCCAAATCTACATGTGGATATATTTTCATAAAATTTGAAAGGATACCCGGAGCCTTAAATACTAAAGTGGTTTCTATACATCCAATACATAAATTTCCCCCTATCTGATCCGATTTTTTGATTTCTTTTTTAGCTTCATCAATAATATGAGAAATCTGACGCGCATACTGAATGAATGCATGTCCGGATTTGGTTAAAGAAACTTTTCTTGAAGTACGGGTGAAAAGTTGAGCTTCCAATTCTTCCTCTAATGTTTTTATTCTTGCAGTAACATTAGACTGTACCGTACACATCACATCTGCAGCTTTAGTAAAACTTCCGTGAACCGCTACTGCCTCAAATATTTTAAGATCATTTAAATTCATATATCATTTTTTGTGATAGTTGCAATCATAATTAATCGTTTTATGTAATCAAATATATGACGTAATTTTGAAATAACAAAAAACAAAAACAATTATGAACCCAACTATTTATTACAAAAACGTAGATGTTAACGGCCTGAATATTTTTTATCGTGAATCGGGACCAAAAGATGCTCCAATTCTATTGCTGCTTCACGGATTTCCTACTTCCTCACATATGTTTCGGGATTTGATTCCTACTTTAAATGATAAATACCACATCATAGCTCCTGATCTGCCGGGTTTTGGATTTACCGATGCTCCGGATCCATCGCAGTTTGACTATACTTTCGATAATCTTGCTAAAACTATGCAAGGGTTTATTGATACTCTGGAACTAAAAAGATTTGCTCTGTATATTTTTGATTATGGTGCTCCCACGGGTCTCAGACTTGCCTTAGCCAATCCTGAAAAAATAACGGGGATTATTTCTCAAAATGGGAATGCTTATGAAGAAGGTTTAAGTGAAGGTTGGAATCCTATGAAAAAATACTGGCAAGATCCAAGTAAGGAAAATCGAGAAGCACTAAGCGATTTTACTTCAAAAAAGATGACCATATTCCAATACGAAGAAGGAGTTCGTGATGTATCGCTTATTGCTCCGGAGTCCTATGCATTGGATCAGTATTTTCTGGACCGTCCGGGAAGAAATGATATCCAATTGGATCTGATGCTGGATTATCGTACTAATGTTGCTTTATATCCTGCATTTCAGGAATATTTCAGAAAATATCAACCACAATTATTAGCCGCTTGGGGGAAATATGACCCTTTCTTTTTACCTCCGGGAGCAGAAGCTTATAAAAGAGATATTCCGAATGCTACCATAAAGTTTTATGAAACCGGTCACTTTGCACTGGAAACTCATGTACAGGAAATAAGTAAGGATATCAGAATTTTTTTAGATCAATTACCGGCATAGCTAATTGAATATTTTCATTAATTAAAAAGAAAATGCCTGACCGAATCTGTTGTAAATTCGGTCAGACATTTTTTTCTATTAAGTTAGAAATGATTGATCTTAACAAGATTTCATTCTACCTATTTAAATTTTCAATAACCATCGCTGAAGCTCCCCCACCACCATTACAGATCGCTGCTACTCCATATTTTCCTTTTTCCTGTTGTAACACATTAAGAAGGGTAACCAGGATTCTTGCTCCCGAAGCTCCTATCGGATGACCAATAGCTACTGCTCCGCCATAAACATTAACCTTCTCAGGATCAAATCCCAGGATTTTCTGATTTGAAAGAACTACTGAAGCATAAGCTTCATTAATTTCAAAATAGTCTACTGCAGAAAGATCCAGATTAGCACTTAAAAGTGCTTTTGGAATTGCTAACGCTGGCGAAGTGGTAAACCATTCCGGAGCCTGAGCGGCATCTGCATATCCTATGATCTTGGCAAGTGGCTTTAGCTGATATTTTTGTACAGCCTCTGCAGAAGCCAGAATTAAGGCAGCAGCTCCATCATTTAAATTGCTGGAATTAGCTGCAGTAAGTAATCCGTCTTTTTCAAAAACAGGTTTCAGCTGAGCTATTTTTTCCGGGATAAGCTTATAAATATCTTCATCCTTATCGATTGTAACCGTCTCTTTTCCTTTGGTGACTTCAACAGGAACAATTTCATTTTTAAATTTTCCCTGAGCCGTTGCATTTTGCGACTTTTGATAAGAAGATAAGGCATAATCATCCAGCTCCTGTCTTGTATGTCCGTATTTTTTTATACCCAGCTCTGCTGCACTTCCCATGTGGAAATTATGATAGACATCCCATAATCCATCTTTGGTCATCCCATCGGTAAGGGTAATATCACCCAATTTCTTTCCGTTTCTTAGAAAAGCATAATGTGGAACATTGCTCATGCTTTCCATACCTCCGGTTACGATAAGATGTTCTAAACCAGTCTGAATTTGCTGTGCTCCCAATGAAGTGGCTTTCATTCCTGAGGCGCATACTTTATTAATTGTTGTGGCATCTTTGTCATAAGGAATATCAGCAAAAATAGCAGCCTGTCTTGCCGGAGCCTGTCCTACTCCTGCACTCAGTACATTTCCCATATAAACACTGTCTAATAATTCGGGTTCCAATGAAATGCTTTTATATGCTTCACGAATGGCTAAAGCTCCTAATTGTGGTGCAGAAAAACCAGATAAATTTCCAAGTAATCCACCTACAGGGGTGCGCTTTGCTGATACAATAAATACTTCTTTCATGATAATTTTATAGATTTTTATTGAATATTATTTAGTTCTTTCTAATGATCTGCCGAAACGATCACTATTTTTTTGTTCTTATTTCTTTTCAGAAAAAATAATAATAAAGGTAATACAAATATAAATGCCAGACCAATAACCATATATGCATCAATATAACTTAAAAAAAAGGACTGTTTTACAACTATTTTTTCCATTAAGGCAATTGCCTTTTGCTGAGCTTCAGGAAATCCAAAACCTTTGCTCTGAAAAAGAGAAGTGTAGGTTTGTAATCGATCCATCACTGATCTGTTATCAGGAGTAAGATTTGAAATTAAATCGGTGCGGTGTAGGGCTACTCTTCTTGCGATATAAGTATTGATGATTGATATTCCAAAAGATCCGCCAAGCTGTCGCATCATATTATTGATCGCTGTTCCCTGTGGCATATCTTCTGATTTCAAAGAGGAAACAGCAAGAGATGCCAACGGAACCGTAAGTAAAGCCATTCCCAGTGCTCTAAATATTAAATTAATAGAAATTGTTGCAAATGAAACTTCCAGATTCACCTGACCCATAGACCAGTTAAAGTAAATAAAACAGCAAAATCCCAATAATACAACTAAAGCAGGTGGGACTCCTTTTTGCAGTACTTTCCCGGTAATGATCAGTGCAAATACGGCAATAATAGATCCTGGCAGGAGCAAAAGACCTGCCTGAGCAGGATTAAATCCTAAAAATCGCTGAGCAAGTACCGGAGTAAGATAGATGGAAGTAAACATACCAATGCCGGTTATGAAAGTAAGAATAGCCGATATACTGAGCGAAGGATGCTTAAGTACTGATAGTTTAACCACCGGATGCGGGATAGTAAGTTCTCTGTGTACAAATAAAACAAGCGACAAAACAGCGGCAACAGTGAGAAAAACAATATATCTTGTAGCAAACCAGTCTTCTGTTTCTCCACGTTCCAGCACGGTTTGTAAAGAGCCAATTCCAATAATCAATAAAATAATTCCCCACCAGTCAATCTTTTTAACCTTCTGTCTTGTCGGTGATTCCGGGAGTAAACGGAAACATAAAATCGCAGCCAGAATACCTAAAGGAATATTAATGTAAAAAATCCATCTCCATGAAAAATTATCGGTGATAAACCCACCTAGTGTAGGGCCAATAGTAGGTCCGATGAAAACTCCGATTCCAAATAAAGCACTGGCAATGTTCTGTTTTTCTTTTGGAAAACATTCATACACCACCATTGCTGATACAGAAAGTAAAGCCCCTCCTCCAATACCTTGAAGGAATCTAAACATCACCAATTCCCAAAGGTTGGTTGAATTCCCACACATAAAGGAACATACGGTAAATAGTATAATAGAACCGATATAATAATTTCTGCGCCCCAGATTATTTACAAGGAAACTGGTCATAGGAATGATGATCACATTGGCGATACCATAGGCTGTAACTACCCAGGAAATATCTTCTAAGGTGGCACCAAGATTTCCGCTCATATAATTAAGGGCTACATTCACAATGGAAGTATCTATCAGTTCCATTATAGCTGCGGAGATCACGGTTATGATAAGAATTATTCTCTTCATTTCTAAAGTTTTTATAATATTTTAATATACCGATCGGTATATTTTATTTCAAAAAAAACACTTAATTATTAAAGCTGTTTTTGTTTTTTTTATTCGTTTTGTGTCGGATTCAAAATAAGTTGCAAAGATATAAAATAAATATACCAATCGGTATAATTTTTAATATTGAATAATAAAAAAACATTTATTAGTTTGAACGGCTTTTATTTTAAACATTATTAAAAGATCGTAAGTTGCTTTCTGAGTAATCCTTATTCTTTAAAAATCTGCTTAATGATTTTGAACTGACCATCTAAGATTGCAATACTACTTTCCTATCACCTCTTCACGATGAATAAGCCCCCAGTTCCAAAGTTCAAACAATACATTTTTTAATGACATACCATGTGGCGTCATGGTATATTCTACTGTTGGAGGGGAAGTATCGAAGACTTCTCTATTGACTAATTTATTAGCCTGTAAATTCTTTAACTCTTTTGACAGGGTTTTGTCTGTTATTCCAGGGACCTCTCTTGAGAGCTCTTTAAAACGCTTTGGTCCACTGCACAATGAATAAAGGATCAATAGTTTCCATCTGCCCTCTACTGCATCCAAAGCGTCTTTTATAGATAACATGGCTTTTGAACAATCATTATCAGGTATCATAATAGTTACAGTATTTAACTTACTTTCTTTTTGGATAGTGCTATCCAAAGGGGAAGTAATATCATTTGGATAGTAAAGGTAATTAATTTTGTAGCATGAAAGAAAAAGATCTCACAAAACAAACAATTTTTGATGAAGGTAAGCGTCAAAGAAGAATGATACTTATCACAGTTTGCCTTGCGTTAATGGCAGTAATTGCTTCTGTAAGCGGGCTTAATGTGGCACAACCGAAATTGGCAATAGAATTCAATGCATCTCAGACTAATATATTGTGGATGATCAACATTTATACAATAAGTTTAGCCGCTTTACTATTGCCTCTCGGTGCTATTGGCGACAGAATTGGACGCAAAAAAATACTGCTTGTTGGTTTATTTATTTTTGGAATAGCAAGTATGATGTCGGGTTGGGCAACTTCTTCTTTTATGATGATTGTTGCTAGATTTTTGTGTGGTGTTGGTGCGGCAATGATCATGCCCGTGACACTTGCCGTTATTACATCTACATTTCCTGAGGAAGAACGTTCGAAGGCCATTGGTATTTGGACCGGTGTGGCTGGAGGTGGCGGGATTCTGGGGATGTACCTTTCTGCGGTTTTGGTTGACCTTGCCACCTGGCGTCTGCTTTTTGTTATTCCTGTGGTCCTTGCTTTGGTATCAATTGCTCTGGCGATTCGATATGTTCCCGATTCTACAGAAAAAACAGAACCGCAGTTTGATCTGGTAGGTTCTCTCCTATCGATAATTGCAGTAATTGGCATCGTTTATACACTACATGAAGCTCCGGTTCATGGCTGGACAGAACCACTAACGTTAGGATCCCTGATTACAGGAGTGATATCGGCTGTACTATTTGTGCTTTGGGAATTGCGCCAGAAAGCGCCAATCCTTGATGTATCTCTTTTTATGGAACGTGGTTTATCCAGTGGATCTATATCATTACTGGCGATTTTTGGGGTACAAGCCGGAATATTTGTAGTGCTCTTCCCCTATTTTCAGGGTGTATTAGGTTGGTCAGGTCTACGTTCTACACTTGCGATGATGCCTATGGCTTTACTTATGATGCTTGCTTCAGGTTTTGCTCCTAAAGTAGCCATGCGAATAGGAAGACGTTTTACCATGGCATCTGGGATTTTATTAGGCGGTTTTGGTGCTGCTCTTATGGCTGTATTTGTATCTGTAGACGGCGGTTATCTGTCGGTACTTCCCGGAATGCTTGCTATGGGATTTGGAATGGGATTAAGTATGACTCCTTCTACCGAAGCTATAACTTCAGCATTGCCTGCTAGTCGCCAGGGAATCGCTTCTGCGCTTAATGATATTACCAGGGAACTCGGAACAGCTCTCGGGGTTGCTTTACTAGGATCTCTGGTAAGTGCAGGCTACAAGAGTATGATCGATAAAAAGTTAAATGGAATTTCTACGCATGCTGCGACGTTGGCTCGAGAAGGCATTTCTAATGCACTTGCTGTTGCTCCGGAAACAGGTGATCAATCTGCTTTACTAATTCGCATTGCCCGTGAATCTTTTGTATATGGTTGGAAACAGGCCATGTGGGTTGGTGCTGTTGTTATGCTGATCCTGTTCATGTATGTTCTTGTGTATGGACCTAAAAGGATAAATAAAGAAATTTTAAGTTAAAAAAATTCAATGGAAAATAGATGGATATTTAAAACAGACCTTCATGGACAAGATGATACAGATCCTATTTTGGAAGCTTTGAGAAATGTTTTGACTGACTGTAATATTGATTTCATTAAACAGAATTCTGAGGTATTGCTTCAGGTTGATGGATGCTCAGTGGACACTGAACTTATTATTTCAGAGGCTGGAAAATTAGGTTTCAACTGTGGACAAATAATAGATAAAATAAATATTGGTGGGATTAATTCAGCAGAAGATATGAAAGTATTTTGGGACGACAGTTTTATTAAACATAAGACCATGTGGGGTTTTGAACCTTCACATTCTGCAGTACTGACTAAAGAACTGTTTATGGAACAGGATGTGAATAATATTCTTATTCCAGGGATAGGATATGGTAGGAATGCTCAGATCTTTATAGAAAATAAAATTAAGGTAACAGGAATAGAAATCTCTAAAACTGCCATTAAACTGGCTGAAGAGCAGTTTAAAAATAAAATGAAAATTTTTCAGGGATCGGTCACAGAGATGCCCTTTGACCTCCATTTGTATGATGGAATTTTCTGCTATGCACTTCTTCATCTATTAAATGGTGATCAAAGAAAGAAAATGATCAGTGATTGTTTTAATCAATTACAAAATGAAGGCTGGATGGTCTTTTCGGTAATTTCTAAAAATTCTCCAAACTATGGAAAAGGAAAAGGGATCGGAAAGGATACTTTTGAAATTGGAAAAGGAGGACAGCTTTTTTTCTATGACATGGAGGCTGTACAGAAGGAATTTAAAGAATATGGGCTGTTGGATTATTTTGAAATTGATGAGCAGACAGATGCCGTGACAAAATTATCAGCATTCAAATTTATAATGATCATTTGTAGAAAAGAAAATAAAAATGAATCAGTTAAAAATGAAAGTGATTGTAAGTCAAATAGTATTTCTGTTGTTTTTAATAAAATGCTGTCTTACAATTACTAGATGTCACTGGCTATATTCTTTTATTAAAAATAAAAATGAGGTTTAACAAAATCATTTATCAAAACTGTTTACGTTGTATATTTGTAAGAGTATAACAGAACATAATGACCGATCCTAAAGAGATATTACAGCAGCATTTATCACAATTTGTCTCTCTGAACGAAGAGCAATTGGAATATGTGTTTTCCCATTTTACTATGATCACTTTAAAAAAAGGTCAAATGTTATTATCTGAAGGTACTGTCATAGATCAGGAATATTTTGTACTGGATGGCTGTCTGAAAGCTTTTTATGTAAATGATAGTATGAAAATGTTTATCCTTCAGTTTGCCATGCCTAATTGGTGGGTTTCGGATTATAATGCACTCTATAGTCATCAGAAGGCAACGGTAAATATTGATTGTATTACCAATGCAACGGTATTGGCCATATCCAATGCAAACAGGGAGAAAATATGTGGTGAGATTCATGAGATAGAGCATTTTTTCAGGTGGAGAACAAATAAAGGTTATGTTGCTGTACAGAAGCGACTTCTTTCACTGATGAATAATGACGTAAAATTCAGGTATGAAGAGCTTTTATCAATGTATCCGCAACTGTATAATCTGGTTCCTAAACATCTGATTGCTGCTTACCTTGGAGTTTCCAGAGAAACGCTCAGCAGATTATATCACGCTTAATCTCTTTTAAATATAATTCTTCAGTTGTATAAATAGTGACCCAGGTCACGTAACTTTTTGATGGTCTCAACGGAACTTTGTGTCAACATTTAAACATAGAAAAAATGAATACACAAAATTTTAAAATAAACAATGAAAAAAGCATTGTAGAATGGACCGGAAGAAAAATAACCGGAGCACATAACGGAACTATTGGAATTAAAGAAGGGACATTCTCTTTTAAGGACAACCAACTCTCCTCTGGAACATTTATTATTGACACCCGTTCCATAAAAATTCTTGATATTGAAGATGCTGAAACCAATGCACAATTTGCAGGGCATTTAGCTTCCGATGATTTCTTTAATTCTGATCAGTATCCTGAATCAATATTTCAGATTAAGCATGCAGAACCAGGAGACGATCATCTGTATTATGTAACCGGTGACCTTACGATTAAAGGAATCACCCACCCTGTTGATGCAGTTTTGAAAATTGCGACTCAGGAAAACACAGCTACTGTTCAAAGCAAAATTGTTCTTGATAGAACCAAGTATAATATGAAATTTAGATCAGGGAATTTCTTTACCGATCTTGGGGATACCCTGATATACAACAATTTCGACCTTAATATTAATTTGGTTGCAGAAGCAGCTGAAAATAATTTTTAACATCTAAAATTTAAAATCATGCCTTACATAAAAATAGAAGTTTTACGTGACGGAGTTACCAGAGAACAAAAACAACTTTTGATAAAAGGAGTAACAGAATTGGTAACATCAGTATTGAATAAAGATCCACACCTTACCCATGTAGTGATTGATGAAAAAGAAGATGATAACTGGGGATATGCAGGAGAACAGGTTTCTGTATTAAAAGAACAAGGATTTTCAACGGAAAAAAAGTAAAGAAATGAAAAAACAAACCGTTATTGTAACAGGAGCTTCATCAGGAATAGGATTGGAAGTAGCAAGATATTTTCTGGAAAAGGGAGATAACGTTGTAATCAATTCAAAAACACTTTCTAAATTAGAACAGGTTTTCAATGAATTGGGAGGTGGGGATAAGCTTGCCATGGTTGCTGGTGATGTTGCTGACAAATCTATTGGTGATTTATTGGTAAAAACCGCTCTTGAGCGATTTGGCTCTGTGGATGTGCTGGTTAATAATGCAGGAATTTACGAAAATAAACCATTTTTAGAAGTAACAGAAGAACATTTTGATAAGTTTTTAAGAACAAATCTTAAAGGAACTTTCTTTACCACGCAATCGGTTATTCCGCAGATGCAAAAGCAGAAAGATGGGGTAATCATTAATATTGGATCACCATTGGTCTATCATGCTATGGCAGGATCACCTTCTACAGCTCCAATATCCAGCAAAGGGGCGATCCATGCTTTAACGCATCAGCTTGCTGCTGAATTTGGAAAGGATAATATCAGAGTGAATACTGTTGCTGCAGGACTGATCAGGACACCAATGCATGATGAAAATATTGATAAAGCTGCGGGACTTCATCTGTTAAACCGTATTGGTGAACCGGAAGAGGTAGCACATATGGTGTATAGTATTGCTTGTAATAAGCTGATAACTGGAGCTATTATTAATGTGGATGGCGGTATGGGAGCCGGTCATTATCTGTAATGAAAATTGTATTATTAATGGCATGGCTGCTTAGTTTCCCAATAAACAGCCATGCTCAAAAAACTAACACTATGAAAAATAGTACAGAAGAAACCGCTATAAGAAAGGCTCTTGAGCAATATTATTTTAAAGGTATTTTTGAGGGCAATACAAAACTTTTGAAAGAAGTATTTTTTAAGGATGCGCTTCTTTTTGGAGATGTAAAAGGTGTTGCTTATCATAAAACAGCAGCACAATACATAGAAGGTGTGGGTAACAGGGTAAGTCCTGAAAAAGCAGGGGTACAGTTTAAACCGGAAATTATTTCTATTGATGTGATCAACTCTATTGCTGCGGTAAAATTAAATGTAAAGATGTACAATTATAATTACTATAATTTTATTACTTTTCATAAAATCGATGGTAAATGGCTGATCGTCAATAAAACCCTTACGGATGTAGAATAGTTATTTAAACCAAATCAATCGTATTTATTTATGTGGAATAAAAAAAGAATAACAGATTTCTTGGGCATTGAATACCCAATATGGCAAGGGCCTTTTGGTGGTGGCTTATCTACTGTTGAATTGACCTCTACGGTTAGTAATATGGGTGGATTGGGAGGATTTGGTGCATATACTCTTAGTCCACAGGAGATCTATGAGAAAGATCAACAGATCAGATCACAAACAAAAAATCCCTATAATCTTAATCTCTGGGTCTCTGATACGGATTATAGAGATCACGAGGATACTGAAAGAAAATATAAAGAAACGGTAGAGACGTTTAGACCTTATTTTGATCGTTTAGGAATAGAGATTCCTACTCTTCCACCCTCTTTTGAATCCAGGTTCCAGAATCAGCTGCAGGCAGTTCTGGATATCAAGCCCAAAGTTTTCAGTTTTATGTTTGGTTTACTGGATCCGGATATTGTAGAAGAATGTCATAAAAGGGGAATTTTACTCGCGGGGAATGCTACAACATTAGATGAAGCGATAGCTCTGGAGAATATTGGAGTGGATTTCATTGTTGCTTCAGGATTTGAAAGCGGAGGCCACAGACCTTCTTTTCTCGATAAAGCTGAATTTTCCACGACAGGAACTTTTGTTCTGATTCAGCTTATTAAAGATAAAGTGAAAATTCCTGTGGTTGCTGCAGGAGGAATAGCAGACGGAAAAGGTATTGCTGCTGCATTAACGTTAGGTGCTGAAGCAGTACAGATCGGAACAGCTTTTCTGGCATGTGAAGAATCTGGCGCGCTACCTGACCATAGAGAAGCTCTTTTTTCTGAAGCCTCTAAAAATACAAGGCTTTCAAGAGCTTACACGGGACGACTTGGTAGAGGAATTACTACTGAAATACTAAAAGATCTTTCTGAAAAGTCAATCGCCCACTTACCTTTTCCATTGCAGACTACTTTCATGTCACCATTGCGAAAAGCTGCCTTGGAACAAGGAAAGAATGAAATGGTATTTTTCTGGGGAGGTCAGATTGCTCCTATTTTAAAGTATAAAAATGCATCGGTTTTAATGGAGAGCCTGATTGAGGAAACGTCAAAAATATTCTCATGATTTAAATTGGATATTTATTTTCTTTCTCGCAGATGACACAGATCTCTTTGATCGGTGATAGAAAAAAGATCAATAGAAACGGGCTTTAGCCCGTTTACTTTTTTATGCATTCTAATGGCTTTAACCGAAACCAAAAAAAAATCTAAATTTTGGTTAAACCTCAATCCTATGGTATTGCACGCGATGAATAAATCTTGATTGTTTTTATAAATTCATTTTATGGAAACTTGTTTTCAGAAATTTAAAGAATTAAATTTGTGGTACTACGAAACCATATCATTTTTAGCCAATTTCTAATTTGGCAGAATTAAAAATTATATTGGATCCCTTTTACTCTAATACATTTAAATATGAAAGTTACCGTTTGCGAGCTTAGCGATAATAAGCAACAATTTCAAAATGACTGGAAAGATCTAAAGCTTTATCTTGAAACTACATTCTCTGACCTTCTACTATTACCTGAAATGCCTTTTTATAAATGGTTGTCAGCTAGCAATGTTACATCGGATGAATTAAAACAGGAAAGTGTAAAGGAACATCAGTTATGGTTGAAAGAAATAGAAACTCTTGGAGTTCAATACGTAGTGTATTCTATACCGGAAATTGTGGAAGATAGATATCTGAACACCGCTTATGTATTCGAAAAAGGGAAAGGACACCACAGACTTCATACAAAAGCTTATTTTCCTGAAGAAACTCATTTTTGGGAGGAAACATGGTTTGACAGAGAAGAGCCCGCTACTTTTGAAGCATTTGATCTCGGAAATTTTAAAATAGGGATTCTCTTATGTACTGAACTTTGGTTTACAGAAAAAGCCCGTCATTATGGAAAACAGGGAATTGATATTCTGTTCTGTCCGAGAGCAACAGGGAAAACTTCTGTAGAACAGTGGATTAACTGTGGGAAAATTGTCGCTATTATTTCGGGAGCATATTGTTTAAGTTCCAACAGATCAGGATTGGGTGAGAATAACTTTGAATGGGGAGGTACAGGTTGGATCGCAGAACCGATGAACGGAAATCTATTAGGGAGATCTTCTGCTGAGGATAAATTTATAACCCATGAAATTGACTTAGAAAAATCTAAAGAAGCAAAACAGGAGTACCCATTATATGTGAAAAGTGATTTTTAAAAGAATATGGTTTGGTTTATATTCTCAAAGAAATTGAAAGTTCGAGGAAGTCAATGACAAAATGGATGTTTATTTTCTTTCTCGCTGATGACACAGATTGAACAGATCTCTTTGATCGGTGAGAGAAAAAAGATCAATAGAAACGGGCTTTAGCCCGTTTATTCTTTTACATATTCAATGGCTTTAGCCAAAACTTACAAAATACTATAGGTTTTGGCTAAAGCCAATGCATGTTAGATTAAATAAGCCTGGCTAAAGCCAGGCTCTATTGATAATACGGAACATATACGAGTCTACGAATGAATATGGATTTAGTTAGAATTCGTGCGAAAACTGAAAGTTTGAGGAAGACAATGACAAAGTTGGTATTTAAACCCTTTCGTAAACTCTAATAAAAAAATCTATGTCATCTGCTCAATCTGCGAGAGAATAAAATGCTAAATAGAAAGAGATTTTAACCCAGTTCTTAAAATACCTTCAGGCTTTGAATCTATTTGTATACATTATTCAGCTGAAGAATGATGTGATGCCAGGTCATAGGCCAATGAAAGCATAAACCCCCGGTTATATATTTTAATCTTATCTTTTTTAGAATTTCCATTGGCAGAACTGTTGGCATTCTGAAAGAGATCTGTAAAACCGTGATTATATCTGAACCCAACAGACCATCTGTCTTTTAGTTGATAATCTACACCAAGGTTTATTCCGAAATCAAACTTTTGAAGATAATAGCTTTTACTTTCATCATTAGCAGCATCTCCAAAAATACTCTTATCCCGGAAAAGATCCCCATTTTGGTCTTTCCGTTTTGTGTTGGCAGCTACTAAAACACTTACATAAGGTCCAGCATAGAGCCGGAACTTTGAGAGTTGATAATTGATATTGGCAGGAACAATATCAATATAAGAGCTATTAATGGCCGATTTATAGAGATGATCATCAGTGTCTTTATAAATGACACCTACTCTTCTTTGATTAAAAATCAGTTCATGAGTAAGCCCAATATTTCTGTTGATCTTTGTATTAACGAAGATTCCCACATAAATACCCGGTTTGAATTTCGTATCTGAATCTGCAAAAATAAAGTCTCTTTCTTTACCATAGAAATTATAGTAATTAAGTCCGGCTTTCACTCCCCAGCCTATACGATTTGTATTCAGCTCAAAAGTATCAATTTCTGAAGAACTGTTATTTTCAAATATGGTTTGGGCATACGAAAACTGTTGCCCCAATATGATAATAAGTATAATTAATATTTTTTTCATTGTTTTTTTATTACAGATTAATATCCCATATTCCGGCAGCCCTTTCCAGTTCTACCAAAGCAACAGCATAATCGTGAAGAGTTCCATAGTAATCATGTTGAACATCGTTATAGGTACGCTGAGCATTCAGTACTTCCAGTAAAGAAGACTGTCCTCTCTTATAACTGTACATTTTTCCATCAAGGATTGCCTGAGCTTCCTTTAATAAACCTGATTTAAACTGATTTACCTTTTTTTGAGCAGCGATATAGGTATAATAAGCCTGGGTAACTTCGATTTGGATCTGAAGCTCTGTTTGTTTGTAAACAGCATCAGCCTGTAAGGTGCCATATTGTGCGGCACGCAAATCTCCTGATCGGTTGTTGGAAAATTTAAGAGGAATACTTATTCCTGCATTCACTGTGGTCATTGCAGGAGTAGGAGCAATCGTATTTCTTACATAAGAAGCATTGTTGACACCGAACGATAATCCAAGATCCATTGCCCTATCTGCTTTAGCTTGCTTCAATACACTCTGGGAGACATTTTTACTTTGTAATGCTGCTTTTAAGTCGGCTCTGCTGTTCTGTGCTTCAATAATCAGATCCTGTAAAGAAAACTGACGCCCAAAACCGGAAAAGTCACCTTGAGGGTACCATAATGAATCGTTTTTTGTTTTCCCCGACAAGAGCGAGAGATTTGCTAATGAAGTTTTCCATTCTGCTTCTGCTGAAAAAACATCATTTAACATCGTACCCGCTTCCAGTTTAGATTGCCGGGCATCTACCTGAGTGATAACCCCTAATTTAAATCTGATACTGTCAGATTCTGCGAGTTTCTTCATCTGCATATAAGAATCAGCTTCCACATCCAGTACAATTCGATTTTGAAGAGCTGATAAATAAGCTAATGTTGCATCAGCACGAAGGTTACGGAAATAATCATCAAAGAGAAGACGGCTAAGCTGTGCCTGATTACGGGCAACTTCTATTCGTGCTTTTCTCTTCCCACCCATCTCTAGGGTCCAGCTTACTTCAGAATTAAAACCATAACCCATTTTCATTCTTCGCTGTCCGTTATCAAACCATCCAAATCCAAGTTGGGGATCCGGAAATATTCTGGCTGTTTGTATGGCTGCATCAGCGATGTTAATATTAAATTTCTCTGCTGAATAAGCCAGATTGTTCTTTCCTACAAGATTAATGAAAGTAGTATAATCAATCATCTTTTTAGCAAATGCAGTGTCTACTTTCTGAGCATTGATAGAACATGACACACTTAGGATGATACTGCTCAAAAAGAGCTTGATATGTTTGTTTTTGATAATCATTTTAATTTTCTTTTGGAGCGTTAAAATTTTTCCCCCATTTGTTCTCTATCAGATAATAAAGAGCTGGAAGTGCAAATAAGGTAATGATGGTAGAAAATAAGAGACCGTAAACGATGACCGTAGCTAAAGGTCTTTGTACATCAGATCCGATACCTGTTGCCAGTGAGGCTGGAAATAATCCAAGTATGGCAACAGTAGCCGTCATTAAAACAGGACGGAAGCGGTGTGAAGCTCCTTCAATAACAGCTCTTCTGAGATCATACCCTTTTTTTCTCAAATCGTTAATATGTGAAATCATGATCACCCCATTTTGGATAGCGACCCCAAATAATGCGATAAAACCTACTGCAGATGAAATATTCAGGGTCATTCCGCGGAGATTAAGGGCCAGCATTCCTCCAAAAAGGGCTAACGGAACAATACTTATTAAAAGTCCCGCCTGACGAAATGATTGAAAGGCTCCATAAAGCAATATGAACATGATAGAAAGTGCCAAAGGAACAATCACCGAAAGCCTACCGTAGGCACGATTCTGATTTTCAAACTGTCCACCCCACTTAATATTGTATTTTTCATGATCATACTGTACATTTTTTTCAATGGCATTTTCAGCTTTAGATAAAAAGGAAGTCAGATCAATCCCACGAAGGTTGAGACGTACTGTCAGATGACGTTTATTCATCTCACGGGCGATCATACTTTCCCCGGTATTCATTTGTATATCTGCCACCTGGGAAAGGGGGATTTTCGCTCCAGACTCACTTGTTAGCATAAGGCTGCCAATTTTTTCAGGCGTATTCCGGCTTGTTTCATTGTAACGGGTGATAACGTCATAGACTTTAATTCCCTGATAGACTTTTGAAACTGCTTTTCCACCAATAGCTACTTCTATAAGGTCTGAAACATCGGAGACATTTAGTCCATATTGAGCAATCTTTTCACGATCCACTTTAATCTGTAACTGCGGTAATGGTGGTTCCTGATCTATCGCAAGATCTACTGCGCCTTTTACCTTTTTCAAAGCCGTCATCACCTCTTCAGCGATCCGCCTGGTTTCTTTGAAATCATTTCCATACACCTTAACAACCAGTTCACTGTGTGCTCCTGAGATTTTGTCCATGACACCATCGATCATGGGTTGGGTGAAAGCAATATTATAGCCGGGCATTGTTGCATATTCAGCTTCAAGTTCTTTGATCAGGCCGGCTTTATTTCTACCCCATTTCCATTCACTATAAGGTTTTAATCCTACACTGACTTCAAAATGTGAGGGTGTCCATGCATCCGTTCCATCATCATTCCTACCCGCCTGTACCATGACATAGGTTACTTCTTTATGTTTAAGGGTTCGTGCACGAAGGGTATCGCTCATTTCCCTCGATTTTTCAACGGTAATGCCTGGTGGTAATGAAACCTGTAACCAAATTGACCCTTCATCCAATGGAGGTAAAAAGTCCTTTCCAACGATTGCAGTTAATCCTCCTGTAGTTAACAGGATAACTGTTAAAGGGATAAATATCCTTTTAGGATGGCTCATGATCCTCTGAACCCTGCGATGATAGGCTGCTCCTAACTTTTCTAACCAGCGGTTATGGTAAATTTTACGGGGCTTTCTATAGATCACAAAAGCCAATCCAGGAATCAGAAATAATGCCACAGCTAATGCTCCGATTAATGCATATCCTACTGTAAATGCCATTGGGGTGAATAGCTTTTTTTCAACCCTTTCAAAAGCAAACAATGGTAAATAAGCAGTGATTATAATGATAGTAGCGAAAAATATAGGTTTGGCTACCTCTTTTACTTTCTGGGTAATTGTTTTCTCTTCCAGCTCGTCCTCAGGGTGATCTTCCCTTTTCTTTAAAATAGTTTCCAGCATGACAATAGCACCATCTACAATAATTCCGAAGTCTATAGCTCCAAGCGATAAAAGATTAGCTGGAATATTGGTAAAATGCATTAATATAAATGCAATGAGCAGAGATAATGGTATTGTAATGGCAACAAGTAATGCACCACGCCAGCTTCCCAGGAATACAATCAATACAATGATAACCAATGCCATTCCTTCAAGTAAAGTTTTAGAAACAGTATGTAAAGTGTTTTCAACAAGATTTGTACGGTCTAATACAACGTGAATTTGGATACCCTTTGGAAGAATGTTTTTATTTAAATCATCAACAGCTTCATTCACTCCCTTCAATACAACGGATGGGTTTTCACCTTTCAGTAATAAAACAATACCTTCAATGTTATCAGAATAATTAACACCGCGTTGATCAGAATAACCTAGTGCTCCTTTTCGTTCAAGATTTCCGTATTTTATTTTACCAATATCATTCATATAAACAGGTGTTCCATTGACTGATTTTACAACTACGCTGCCCATATCTTCTAAAGACTTTACCAAGCCTATACCACGAATAACATAAGACTGGTCTCCCCTGTTCATTACACTTCCGCCGGAATTAGCATTGTTAGCTTCCAGTTTCTCTGCGACTTCTTTAAGGGAAATATTGTACTGTTCCAATTTTACAGGATCCAGTTCTACCTGAAACTGAGTGGTAATTCCACCAAAATTAGTTACATCAGTGACTCCTGAAACCTGCTTTATTTTAGGAATGATCACAAAATTCTGCAGATCAGTAAGCTCGCGGAGATCATGGGTTTTACTTTCAATAATATATCGGTATATCTCTCCTGTAGGCGATGTTAAAGGATCTAGTCCGGGAGCTACTCCATAAGGAAGTTCCAGATCACCCAGTCTTTCTTTAATTCTTGTTCTTGCCCAGTAGTCATCTACCCCATCGTTAAATACAATAGTGACCATGGATAATCCAAAAGTACTTTTACTCCGCATCACGTGCATTCCGGGAAGTCCATTGATAGCCTGCTCAATAGGAATAGTAATCTGTTGTTCAATTTCTTCAGCTGCTAAGCCCGGAACCTGTGTTACGACCTGTGATGTAACATCTCCAATATCTGGATAAGCTTCTATAGAGAGTTGTTTCCATGAGTAGTATCCAAAAAGAGCGAGTAGTGTAAACAATGCCAGAATTAGCCATCGTTTAGCAATTATATTGTTTAATATGTTTTTCATTGAGTCTTTTATTTAGCATCTAATAAGTAAAAAGCTCCATCACTGATAATGGTTTCTCCAGAGTTTAATCCATTTGTAATCTGAATCTTATCATTTTCTGTGATCCCTGTTACTACATATTTTTTTACATACTCATTTTTTGATGTCTGTACCAGAACATAATTTTTGTCATTGAACTGAAGGACAGCTTTAGCAGGGACAAAGATTTTCTTTTCTGAAGTATTGGTAAATTTTACATTCACAAACATTCCGGGTTTTAAAAGACGCTCGTTATTATCACATTCCACCAAAACCTCTACGCTTCGTGTTTCTTCATTTACAATTTCATTGATATGGTATATTTTTCCTGTAATTTTTTGATCAGGTAAGGCACTGATATTTACTTCCACTCCAGTAAGATTCTGAAGAAAACGGATGTCTTTTTCTTTCACCTGCCCCGCAATCCAGACTTTGGATAATTCAGCAACTACCGCAATCGGAGGTGCATCTTCTTTTAAATACTGCCCTATCACAATATTATTGGTTACGACTTCTCCTTTAATTGGTGATACGACAACTAATGGTGTGTTGGCAGACATTTTACCAGTGTTTTTAAAAATCTCTAATGCTGCAGAAGCGTTGGAAAGTGCTGTTTTTTTTATCTGATATTCAGTAGCAGCTTCTTCAGTTTCTCGTTGTATGCCTACTCCATGTTTTAAAAGATCCTGTTGACGTTTAAGATTAAGCTCCGATTGGTGATATTCCTGCTGAGCGTCACGATAGTCTTTTTGTGCTGCAAAATAATCTATAGAACTTATTGAAAACAAAGGTGATCCAGGTATCACCTTTTGTCCCAGTTTAACGTAGGATCTTAAGATCCTTCCCGCAAATGGGGAAGCTATTTCAGCATAGGTATTGGGAATGGCCTTAACTGTTCCGACCGTGATAAGATTGGGACTATATTCTTCTTCCTTTACCGTATATAATTTCAGTTTAGAAGTAATTGGAGAGTTTTTTTGCAGAGCAATAGTGTCTCCTTTGGTAATATAAGAATTCGTATTTTCAGACGGTTCTTTTTTACCACTGCAGGAGTAAAGGATCACTGAGGCTGTAGTAAGTATGAGCATTGTTGGCATACCGCTCCTCAATCGTTTTGATTTGATCGTCATTACGTTAATATTTTTAATTGTTTATTTTTTAAATGAAACCGTTTTAAACAAAACAGCTTCTTTGTGTGATTATAGCCAGGCATTGAATTTCTTGATGAACCATGTTTTTATCCATTGAGTAAGCAGACAATAACAAGTGAGTATCCCTAATAGCCAAGGGAAATAACTCAGCGGTAAAGGCTGCATTTTTAATGCGGTGGCAAAAGGAGAAAATGGCAAAAGAATTCCTACGATCATAATCAATGAGGTTAAAGCAACCACAGGTGCTGTAGCCCAGCTTTGTATGAAAGGTACTTTTCTCGTCCGGATCATATGGATGATCAGGGTTTGTGAGAGTAGCCCTTCAACAAACCATCCTGTCTGGAATAAGGTCTGATGTTCAGCTGTATTTGCTTTAAATACATAATACATAACCGCAAATGTTGCAAAATCAAAGATTGAACTTATTGGTCCTATGAAGAACATAAACTTAGCCACTCCGCCTGCATCCCACTTTTTAGGGGTTTCTAAAAACTCTTCATCCATTCGGTCCCAGGGAATAGAAATCTGTGAGATATCATATAATAAATTCTGGATCAGTAAATGAACCGGCAGCATTGGAAGAAATGGAAGAAATGCACTGGCTCCCAACATACTGAACATATTCCCGAAATTACTGCTTGCTGTCATTTTGATATATTTAATGATATTTCCAAAGGTTCTTCGCCCATAGATCACTCCTTTTCTTAGTACCATAAGGTCTTTTTCGAGAAGGATGATATCAGCACTTTCTTTCGCTACATCAACAGCAGTATCCACACTGATCCCTACATCGGATTCTTTGAGGGCTGCTGCATCATTAATTCCATCTCCCATAAAACCAACAGTATGTCCCTGGCTGCGTAAAACCTGTACTACCCTAACTTTTTGCAAAGGATTTAGTTTAGCAAATACAGAAACTGAATCCATTCTTTCTGCCAATATTTCATCTGATATTTCATCCAGATCTCTTCCGTTAATAATATGATGTACCGGAATCCCAACATCTTTACAGATCTTGCGGGTAACAATCTCATTATCTCCGGTGAGTACTTTTACACTAACGCCTAGTTTTTGTAAAGCCTCAATTGCTGGTTTAGCAGATGGTTTAGCAGGATCCAGAAAACCAATAAAACCTGTTAGGGTAAGATCTTTTTCACTTTCTAATGTGTACGTAAGCGGATTTGAAGCGTCAAATTCTCTGATGGCAACCAAAATCACACGTAGTCCTTCTTCATTCATTTTTTTTGAAGTTTTCAAAACGATCTTGCGCATCGCATCATCCATGGGAACAGCTTTATCATTTTCAATATGGATATTTCTGTTGTCTCCAGGGTCAAAAGTTTTGCTGCATAATTCCAGCATTTCTTCGACAGCTCCTTTACAGATAAGTAAATGATTCCCATTATTCATCTTCAGGATAACAGACATTCTGCGGCGTTGAAAATCAAATGGGATCTCGTCTATTTTAAGATATTGTTCTTCTACTTTAAGATAGTCATGAAGTCCAACATGTTCCAGAACAGCTTTGTCTAAAAGGTTTTTCAGTCCTGTCTGATGATAGCTGTTGAGATAAGCCCATTTCAACACTTCATCATCTTCTATTCCATGTACATTTAGGTGTTTTTCAAGAACGATCTTATCTAGCGTAAGGGTTCCTGTTTTATCAGTGCAAAGGATATCCATTGCCCCAATATTCTGAATGGAATTCAATCTTTTTACAATGACTTTACGCTTGCTCATGTTTACGGCACCTTTGGCAAGATTAGCAGTAACGATCATAGGCAGCATTTCGGGAGTTAATCCTACGGCAACAGCAATAGCAAACAATAATGCCTCAAGCCAGTTTCCTTTTGCAAGTCCATTGACTAAAAATATCACAGGAACCATAACCAGCATAAAGCGGATCAATAGAAAACTAACTTTATTAATTCCTTTATCGAAGCTGGTTTCAGGACGTTCTCCAGTGATGGATTTACTGATACTTCCAAAATAGGTATAGCTTCCGGTAACCACAATGACAGCAGTTGCAGAACCACTAACAACATTGGTTCCCATAAAGCAGAGATTGTTCAGTTCGATAACCTGTTTATTTTCAGCATTACGGATAGGAAGATGGTTTTTTTCTACGGGTAATGCTTCGCCTGTAAGCATACTTTCACTCACAAATAAATCTTTACTTACGACAATTCTACAGTCAGCCGGAATCATATCTCCTGCAGACAGATAAATGATATCCCCCGGAACGAGCTCGCTGATCGGTATTTCCTGTTTACCTTGAAATTTTCTAAGAACAGTAGCTGTCGTTTTGACCATACTTTTCAGTTTTTCGGCAGCATTGTTACTTCTGTATTCCTGGATGAAACGCAGCAAAGTACTGATCAGTATCATAATAGATACAACGATCACTGTTTTATAATCCCGTTCTTCTGCAGAAGGTAGCCATACATCAATGAGAAATGATACCGATGCAATAGCCATCAGGATATAAATAAATGGATTAGCAAAAGCTTTTAGCAGCTGTATATACCATTTTGGAGCTTTCTGGTGCTGAATTTCATTATGCCCAAATCTGGCTTTACGTTCATCCGCCGTTATTTTTGTTATGCCTTCCTCACTGGTTTCCAGCATAGCGAATACGAATTTATCATCCTGGCTGGATGCATTCTGCAGCTTAGTAATAGTTCCTACATTCATTCCGTCAGAATTAATCACGGAATGAAATGGATTTTTAATTTTTTCTTTTAGCTTTAACATGATTCCTCATTTTGTTTATGAGTTAAAGGAATAGAATACCCTGCTTCATAGAAGCTGATGTTTGTTGTAATGAATATTGATAAGATTGCCTGAGATGGCAGTATTTCCTGAAGGGTAAAAAGAGATTATAATTCCGATTGGGTTCCTATAATCTCCCAACTGACCTTATGTACTTTTTCTTCAATAGTAAGGCGGCTTGCCGTTCGTTCGATAAGACTGTCCTGGGGTGTTGCTGTTACGATGACCGCGGTGATGATGACATTATTGTCAGTATCGTCGCTCGATAAGGATTTAAGCAATAGTTTTTCATCGTTACCCAGCATTTGCATTAGCAATACCCGGATATGATTTTCTACTTCTGCCGTACATTTTATGGTAAAGAGATAATCGGTTTGTACATTGCCGGATTTCACGAAGCTTAATCTGTTGAGCTGAATCCCTATCGGGCGGAGAATAATGTGAGTAAACATAACGGTAACGGTAACTACTGCGGCTTCCATTTGTAAACCCATGCCGCTTAAGGCACCTACTGCAGCAGAACACCATATCGTTGCAGCAGTATTAAGTCCCTGTACATTGAGTCCGTCTTTCATGATAACTCCGGCACCGAGGAAGCCTATACCGCTCACAATATATGAAGCAATTCTTCCGGTAGCATCACCACCTATTTTTATAGAAAGAAGAATGAAGGCTGTTGCGCCAAGGGAGACTAAAGTATTGGTACGCAAACCCGCACTTTTTTGACGCCAATGTCTTTCGATACCAATGGCGGAACCTAATAACATTCCGCTTAAAAGTCTTATTGTAAATTCCAGTATTCCCATGAGTCCTCTTCTTTTATTTGCTGGCACAAAGGTCTGTACTATCTGCCTTAGACCCGGTTAGAGAATCTGTAGAAAAAAATTAGAATTTTATTAGAGAAATTATAAATGGGGTAATTCCACAGTAAAAGTAGTTCCTGTGTTTTTTTGTGAAGATACATTGATCGTACCTTTATGAAGATCAACAATCTTTTTGGTAAGCGGAAGCCCTATCCCATTACCATCTGCAAATTCTTTATTTTCCCCTCTGTGAAATGGCGCGAAAATAAAGTTCATGTCTTTTTCTGAAATACCTATTCCAAGGTCAGAAAATGCCAGAATCACCTGATCATCACTGAATATAATGGAGACCGTACTTTTATGATCATCAGAAAATTTGCAGCCGTTCTCAAGAAGGTTGACAAATGCTACTTTTAAGAGGTATTCATTACCATTAACTGAAATTTGATTTTCATCATCAATATCAGTTTTAAAATTAAGATCAATTTTATAATTATGGTTATAATTTTGAACCTGTTGGCGGGCATCCAGTAATATCTCATCGATCCTTACAGGCTTGAATGAAATTTCGGTAGGATCATAGCTTGCTTTGGCAAAATCTAATAAGCTATTGGATAAGCGAACCAGTCTTTTAGAATCATCCAATACGTTATTGATTACCATTTTGTATTCAGCAGTAGTTCGGTCCTTATAAATAGAAAGTTCCAGCTCGGTAATAATCGCCGCAAGTGGTGTTCTTAATTCGTGGGAAATATTGGATACAAAGTTTTTCTGAGCATCAAAAGAACTTTCCAAACGATCCAGCATATCGTTGAATGTATTGGCAAGTTGGGACAGTTCATCTTTATTTCCGGTGGTTTCTAAACGCAGATCAAGATTGGTCGCTGAAATGTTTCTTGCTTTTTCTGTCATTTCATTGACAGGCTGAAATGCTTTTCTGGAAAATATTCTTCCAGCCAGAAAGATGATAATGATTGAGAATATAAATACAATGACGATTGTTTTTAGTAAATTATTAACCTTACTGTATCCATATTGGTCATAGGCAGCAGCGGTAACAAGGTATTTTTGCCCCTGATGCTGATATACTACTCCAATTACCTGCCAGCTATTCTGATAGAAGCTTATGGAGCCTTTAGAATTGATCTCATTAAGCATTTCTGGAGTTTCTTTTACGAAATCAATATCTACTGCATCATGATACAAAAGTTGATGATCAGTATTATAAATGGCTACCTCTACTTCATTTAATGTTTTACGGTTGTTATGATAGATCTCCTGCAAAGTTCGTTTATCTACCTTTGCCTTGAGAAACAAATTTGCTTTTGTAAAGGCCTCTTTATTTAAAAGTGCATAAAACTCAGTTTCACGACTTTTGCTTGCAGAGAAGTAGATTACAAATGCAAATATCAATAAAATAGTTGCTGTAATAATGGTGAATAATATGGTAAGCCGGGTTTTGATTTGCATTACTCTAATTTAAGGATAAATCCCATACCAGATTTGGTATGGATGAGCTTTTGATCAAAATCTTTATCAATTTTCTTTCGTAAATAATTAATATACACGTCTATGAAGTTGGTTCCGGTATCAAAATGGGTGTCCCATACCTTTTCAGCAATCTCTACACGAGATAAAACCCTGTCTGGATTTTGCAGCATATACTCCAGTAATTTGAATTCTTTGGGAGTAAGATTAATATCTTTAGTATTTCTTTTGACCATTTTGGTATGGAGATTCATTTCAAGATCAGCATATCGCAAAATAAAGCCCAGGTTTTTGGATGATTTATTATTTCTTTTTAATAAAACCCTGATGCGTGCCAATAATTCCCTCATCTCAAAGGGTTTTACCAGATAATCATCTGCACCAGCATCAAAACCTTCCACCTTGTCGTCTGTTGTTCCCAAAGCAGTAAGCATAATGATCGCTAAATCTGGTTTGATCTGACGTATTTCCCTGCAAAGATCAATACCATCCATCTTAGGAAGAACGATATCTGTAATGACCAGAGCATAATCATTTTGTAATGCTAATTTTTTTCCTGAAAGCCCATCATAAGCCAACGTTACCATAAAACCCTGTTCTTCCAAACCTCTTTGCGTAAGTTGGGCTACTCTTTGGTCATCTTCTATGATTAGGATGTTCATAAGTACAAATGTATCAAATATTGTTTCGGTAAATGAAAAAGTTTTAGTCGGAGTATTCTTTTAGTAATTCTCTGTAACTCATTAAAACGGTAGATTTTGAAATAAATCCTATAAATCGATTATGTACATCTACAACAGGTAAATTCCACACTCCTGTTTCATCGAAAACCTGAATGATCTTTAAAGGCTCATCTTCAGGATGAATAACAGCGGGTGGTGCTTTCATGATCTGTTGGATTGTAAATGATACATCTTTGTCCCGGTTAAAAAGAAGTGGACGTATATCATCTAAGGTTAAGATTCCTTTGAGCATTTTTTCATCGTCTACTATTGCGAATATATTCTTTTTCCCATTTTTAATTAATTCATACAGATCATTAATGGGTGCATCATAATTAACGATCTGAGAATCTATATCAATCAAATCTTTTGTACGGAGAGAAGACATCAGGTTTTTATCATGTTCATGCGTAAATATTTTTCCCTCATCAGCCATGTTTTTTAATTCCGGAGATATTGGTGAAAACCATTTTGCCATTAGATATGACATCACAGAAACGATCATTAACGGAATAAATAGATCATATCCGAAACTGGATTCAGCGATAAGGAAAATGGCAGTAAGAGGTGCATACAATACTCCACTCATTGCTCCAGCCATTCCGACAAGAACAAGGTTGGTAACAGGTACATCTTCAAAACCAATTTGTTGACAGATCATGGCAAAAAGAAAACCTACTGTACCCCCGGCAAATAACGACGGAGCAAAGTTACCTCCGTTCCCACCACTGAAAATAGTGATAGAAGTAGCAAAAGCTTTTAAGAGGCAGATAAGAACAAGAAATAAAATAACAGTCCAGTTTCCTATCTCAAAATATCTGAAAAGACTATTTTCTATGATCGAGTGTGCATTTCCATTGGTGAAGTCTTTTACAGTTTCATAGCCTTCTCCAAATAATGGCGGAAATAATACGCAGAGTAAAGACAGTGCGGCTCCTCCGATCATAGCTTTACGGATACGGGAAACTTTAAGCGCTTTAATAAAATGCTCGACCTTTTGGGAAATAACCACAAAATACCGCGCATATAAACCGGTTACTATTCCAAGTATTAAATAATATGGAACATTATGATAATTAAATGATTCTCTGGTATGAAATCTGAAAAGGATGTCCTCCTGAAGTAATATCCTTGATAAAAGGCTTCCACATACTGCAGCAACCACTAATGGAATAAAGTCTGAAAAAACAACTCCTGTCAGCAGTATTTCAAATGCAAACATCACCCCTGCTATCGGAGCATTAAATGCAGATGCAATACCCGCCGTAGCTCCCGCCGCTAAGAGTAAAGTTCTTTCTTTGTATCCTAACCGGTAGGTCTGAGCATAGTTAGAGCCAATAGCGGCACCGGTAACAGCAATTGGACTTTCCAATCCGGCAGATCCCCCAAGTCCAACTGTGATTGCACTCTGAACTATCTGTGAATACATTTTTACAGAAGAAACAATACTGGAATTTTGAGCAATTTCATAAAGAATGGCTCCGATCCCTTTTCTGTCTTGCCCTTTAAATAAGGTAAGTACAATACTCGTTGTCAGTACAATCCCTAAAAAAGGAAAAACAATATAGAAAAGGATCTGATATTCAAAATGAACTTTGTTGACAATGAAATAGTGGATGGTATGGACTAAAGTTTTTAGAATCACACCTGCCAGTCCGGCAGTACATCCTACTAAAATACCCGAAAGAATAAGAAATTGGCTACGGCTTAACCTGCTACTTAACCAATGAAGAATAAGCTCATAACTGCGAACTTTTTCGAGACCATATTTTTGAAAGTCTCTTTTAAATTTAAGAAAACTAAGGTATTTTCTTTTATTGTGAATCTTCACGGGTGGCTATTGGGTATTTGACTGTTTTTTATAAGTATTCTTCCATTACTTTATACAGAAAGACCATATAAAGATAGAACTAATGTTAAAAAAAGGATTAATAATTAGTGACTTTTTTACGCCGATTTTAAATAGACGTACATAAGAATAACAAATATATGGAAAAAAGCAGGGATTTTTTATGTGATTCTTTTTTTATTGCTTGCCAATACCCATTCATCTTTTTTACAAACAGAACAATTTCCAGCCTTTCCTGGGTGTTTTATTTCTGTATGACCACAAAAAGTACAGGAATAATGCCCTTCTGTATCAATATATTTGATTGTTTGTTCCAGGGAATCGGGCATGATCGGAAGCCCATATTTTACATTGATATCTTCAAAATAAAATACACTGATCTCTCCGGAAATTTCTTCTATAGCCATTTCAATCTGTCCAAGTTGGGAGATTCCTTTTAATCTTAATTCAGCAAAAAATTCATCACTGCCCAGGTTTTCTTTTTTGAAATTATCAATTGAAAATTGACCGTTCTGAACCAGACATATAGATTTCCCTTCGATGATCTGTTCAATCTTTTTATACTTCCCTATTAAGAAAGTGACAATGCTGTAAAGCAGAATAATAACTATAAAAACAATAATGGAAGATATAATTCCAACATCTTTATTGAACATAGGATCACCGGCTGCAGAACCCAAACCAATTATAACAACAAGTTCGAAGATAGAAAGCTGCTTCACTCCTCTTTTACCTAAAATCCGAAGTCCAATAATGATTGTTAAAAACATAATGGCTGTACGCAGAATGATTTCCAGGATAAATGACCATTCTTCGTGTCCCATTAATAATTCTTTCCAGTTAAGCTCTAAGAGAAATATGGATAACATAGAAATTAATTTAGAAGGAATATCCAAAAAATGAGCCACACCCGATATCTAATTCAAAGACTGCCTGTATTGTAGCGGAGACTGTTTTGTTTTTGCTTTAAATAATTTATTGAAAGACTGCGGATGCTCGAAACCTAATTCGTAAGCAATCTCAGAAATACTGCGATCAGTTGAAGTTAATTTTTCTTTAGCCTTGTCAATGAGCTTTAAATGAATGTGTTGCTGAGTATTTAAACCTGTGTTATTTCTTAATAAATCTCCCAGATAGTTTGAAGAGAGATTCAGTTTATCTGAGAAATATTTCACACTTGGCAAACCTTTATTTAAAGATATTTCATCATTGAAATAATCTGATAAAAGATCTTCAAATTTTTCGATAATGGTATGATTTACAGGCTTCCTTGTAATAAATTGACGTTTATAAAACCTATTGCTGTAATTAAGAAGTACCTCCAGATAGGAAACGATAAGATCCTGACTTACCTCATCAATTGATGAATCCAGCTCTTGCTTTATATCATCAAAAATACTGATGATTTTTAATTTTTCACGCTCCGATAAATGAAGGGCTTCATTAATGTGATAAGAGAAAAATCCATATTTGGCAATGGTCTTTCCTAACGGATAAGACAGTAGGAAATCTGGATGGAAAAAGATACTCATGCCTTTGCACAAGTCTTTTCCATCGACCACTGATAATGCCTGATTGGGAGCAACAAAAATTAATCCTCCTTCATCAAAATCATAATGTCCCTGTCCATATTTTAATTTCCCTTTAAGGTTACTTTTATAAGATAACATATAAAAATTTGTAACCAATTGTTGCACTTCTGATTCTGAAGAAACTTTGTCATGATCAAACAAAACAATTAAAGGGTGTAATGGTTGTGGAATACCAAAAGCCTTGGTCAATTCTGAAATGGAATCAAAGTAAGTCAGATTGCTCTTTTTTATAGACTGATCAATCATTTTGATAGCGTTTTAATTATAATAAGAAAATGTAATTTTAATCTCATTCCCATTGCAGACTCTACCTACAAAAGTAGGAAAATAAGCTAAAAAGTCTGCAATATGTTTATTGCAGACTTTTATAAGTCTTATATTAATTTTTAAACCCATTAGGCATAAATATTTTTCTAAGATAATCTACATATTCCTGATCCGGTTTGCTGTTGCGGATCTCAAATAATGGTTCGATATCGGGACCTGCAGTATAACGGAGCTGATTGGTATCATCTGTAATTGCTGTATAGATCACTTTGGCCACATCATTTGATGAGAATAAATTGTCACCTCCTTCAAATGATTTAAAAAATGATGCCATTTCTTCAGAGAAATCTTTATAATCTTCCAATGTAGGATCGAATGCAAATTCTTCATTGGCTCTTTCATAAAAGGAGGTAGCAATATATCCGGGTTCTACAATTTTAACTTTAATATTTTGAGAATTAAGTTCAAATGCCAATGATTCTGAAAACCCCTCAACAGCAAATTTTGAAGCACTATAAATAGAAAGTAACGGTGTTGTTACCCTACCTGCTCCTGAGGTAATATTTAGAACGGTACCCGAATTATGGGCTCTGAAATGAGGTAAAATAGCTCTGGTAACATTCATAACTCCAAAAACATTAACATCAAATTGAGCTTTGATCTTTTCTTGAGTTACGGCCTCAAAAATCCCCTGTTGCCCATATCCCGCATTGTTGATGACAGCATCAATTTTTCCAAATTGATCGATTCCTTGCTGGATCGCACTATGAATGGAATCTTCCTCTGTTACTTCAAGCTCAGTAACCAGTACGTTTTCATATAGATTCAGTTCCTTTTCTTTTTCAGGATTTCGCATAGTGGCAATAACATTCCAGTTATTCTTTGCAAAATAGTGTGCAGCAGCTTTTCCAATACCTGATGATGCTCCGGTGATTAATACGGTTTTATTCATTTTTTTGTTTTTAAGTACACTGCAAATTTCTATACTTTCACAAAGTCTGAATAAACCGAAATGAGCGAAAAACAAGCCGAAACGGGGCTCTGAAAAAAGTTTGAAAACTACTGAGTAGCTCCTCCGTTTACTAATAAATGCTGCCCATTGACAAATGAGGACATCTCGCTGGCAAAGAATTCTGCAGCATTGGCTACATCTTCTACTTCAGCCAGTCTACCCATTGGACAGCTGTCTATTAACGATTTTCTTAATTCGGGATAACTGTTTTCTTCAGCAAAAATACCGGAGTGGTCTACTGCAAAAGGGATAATAGAATTAACGGTTACGCCACGGTGTCCAATTTCTTTCGAAAGAACATCTACCATATACCTCGGTGTTGTTTTACTTCCGCCATACACTGCCATCCCGGGAACAGGAAAAGCTGTCGTACTGGAAGCAATATAAATAATACGGCCATTATTCTCTACACTTTTAGCTGCCTGCTGCATGGTAAAATAGGCTCCTTTTGTATTGATACTGAATAAACGGTCAAACTGCTCTTCAGTAAATTCTGTTACAGGAGTTTCTACCATTTCTATTCCTGCATTAGCAACAACAATATCTATTTTTCCAAAAGCTTTTTTAGCTTCATTGAAAAGTTTTTCTATTTCAGCTACTTTGCTTACGTCTGCCTGTACTGCAATTACGCCTACATTCATCGCTTTAATATTGGAAACCACTTCATCTGCTGATGATTTGTCTTTAGAATAATTGATAACGATATTTGCTCCTAAAGCGGCATATCGTTCTGCGATAGCTTTTCCCAATCCTCGGGCAGAGCCAGTTATTAAGGCTGTTTTGCCGTGTAAATTATTGTTCATTTTTTTATTTTTATATTAATTAGTAGAGAGAATAAAGAATAAAGAATTGAAAGCAGAGGGTTAAAAGCAAGAGATAGTAATTGAAAAATCAGAAGTTAAATATTAATAGATTAGTTAAACCCGGATTCCGAAACTCTTAACTTTCATCTCTTAATTATTTAAGCCATTCCTCCGTTTACTCCAATATTTTGAGCATTGATCCATTTGGCTTCATCACTAGCGAGAAATACAACTACACTTGCGATATCATCGGTTTTTGCAATTCTTCCAAAAGGATTTAATGAAGCAAGTCTGTCGATCACATCCTGTGGTTTTCCATTAAGGAAAAGTGCTGTCGCTGTAGGTCCGGGAGATACTGAATTAACATTAATTCCCCTGTTTCCGACCTCTCTTGAGAAAACTCTTGTGAGCTGTTCTACCGCAGATTTTGTTGCTACATATGTTGCATATCCTGGTAACATCAATCGGTTAACAGATGTTGAAAAATTGATGATACTTCCTTTGTCTGCTAATTTAGTCGCCGCTTCACGAAGGGTATTGAAGACCCCTTTTACATTGATATTAAATTGGCGGTCAAATTCTTCATCTGTAGTTTCGAGAATGGTTTTAGTGATCATCACTCCTGCATTGTTTACCAATACATCTATTTTACCATAATGAGCGATAGCCTGATCAAAAAGTGATTTTACGTCTTCCGTCTTACTTACATCTGCCTGTATTGCAATAGCATCACCATTATTTTCTTTGATATAACTGACTACAGCTTCAGCTTCCGTTTTACTTCCTGCGTAGTTTACGATTACTTTCGCATTGGCTTCTGCTAGTTTTTTGGCAACTTCAGCTCCTATTCCTTTTGAAGCTCCTGTTACTAATACTACTTTTCCTGATAAATTGTTCATGTCTTTTTTGATGTTTTAATTTTACATGACAAAGGTAGATTGAGAACAAGTGGTATTTGTTGCAAATAATAAAGCATTATTTGCAAATTTCAAATGTGTTGGAAAGTATTATTACTTTACTTTCAGTTCTTTTCGATATTGAACTGGTGTAGTATGGGTATGTTTCTTAAAGTAATTGCTGAAGTGGGCTGTTTCAGAAAACCCAAGTTTATATGTGATTTCCTTAATGGATATGCTAGAGTTTTTTAATAAAGATTTAGCTTCAGAAATTGTCTTTTCAGCAATCCATGTAGCAATAGGTTTTCCTGTTTTGGTTTTAATAACAGAACTTAGATAGTTAGGATGTAGATTTTGTGCGTTGGCATAATCCTGGACTCTGAAGACTGTTTCTACCTGATCTGAGCTTAAGTCCCGATAATGTTTTTCTAAAAGCTGTTTGAAGGATTTTACAATCTGTGAACTTCTGTTACCTTCATAAATAGGATCGTAATCCTGCCAGAAATATTCTTTTATCCTATAAAATAAAACAGCAAGTAAATGACCGATAATTTTATACTTCTCTGAAGAATTGGTCATATATTCAGAGTGAATCTGAAGATAGATATGCTCTGCTTTTTCATAGAATTCATCTGTAACGGTTTTAGGTTTGATCTTTTCAGTCAATAAAAAAGGAAAATAATCGAAGATTTCTTTGCTGATATACTTTTTCAGAAAGGTTTCATCAAAGGTGATCAGGTAGATCTCTTCAATTTTATCCCATCCAAAAGTCCTGTAGTTGCTGGGGTTTGTAAAATATACAGAATGAGGTTTTACTTCAAATGTATATTCATCGATCGTATAATGTCCGGAACCATCTTTTATAAACAGAAAGGAAAAAAAGTTCGGACGGTAGGAAGTTGATTGATAAGGAAGTTTAAAACCAATATCTTTTAAATTAAAAACAGAAAATCCCTCCGTGGCATCAATCAGGTTTACCGTCAGGTTTAAATGAGTATATAATTCAAGTAATGAATTGGATTCAAAATTAAGATCTTCCATAGTCAATCGTTTAAAATTATTGAATTCTGTAGAAAGCAAAATTATGAATATTGTTACAAAGAAAAGGGTAATTGATCAACAGTTATCACGTATTTTGCAGATTAAGCAGGTTTTTAAATTAGATTTCGCCTTGCTTAAGTGTAATAATAGATTGATTTCAATTCTGTGATTTTAGATAAGATCTGCGCCATCTGCAGATCTACAGGAAATAAAAAATAAAGATAAGTTTAAAAATATACTCTCGCAGATCGGGCAGATTGAGCAGATTTGGATTTTGTGTTTTTTAATCTGTTGAGTTTATGCCAGCAGCGAGAGTATGGACTATTTCTGTTTTAGAAATAGGTTAAGGACTTCTACGATATTTGTATAGATGAAATCCAGCTCTTCAGAAGTGATACAATATGGAGGAACCAGGTACATTACATTTCCAAGCGGGCGCATAATAATTCCTCTTGATAAAAACTCATCATACACCTTCTTTCCTATTTCATTAAAATAAGAAGTCTCATGATCTGTACTCAATTCCCAGGCTAAAATGGTTCCAGTCTGACGTACATTTTTAACAAGATGGTGCTGACTAAGGATTTTTGTAAAATCAGTATGTTGTTTACTTATTCTCTGTATCGCAAATTGCGTATTTTCCTGTAATAAAAGTTCCATACTGGCTAATGCTGCAGTACATGCCAGAGGATTGGCCGTAAATGAATGACCATGAAATAGCGTTTTATATTTGTCATCAGATAAAAACGCACTAAAGATCTCACCTGAACAAGTGGTTATACCCATTGGCATGGTACCGCCTGTTAATCCTTTTGAAAAACACATAATATCAGGTTTTTCGGAAAGATGGTTTGCCGCAAACAGCTTTCCGGTTCTTCCGAATCCTGTAAAAACTTCATCCTGAATCATAATAATTTCTTTTGCCCTGCAAAACTTCATCAATTCACTCAGGTCTTCCGGAGAATGCATAAGCATTCCTGCTGCTCCCTGTATTAAAGGTTCATAGATAAAACATGCCACTTCATCAGCGATATGTTCAATCTGATCTTTTAATGCTTCGAGATTTTCAGAATTAGGAGTTTCAATAAAGATAACTTCAAACAACATGTCTCCAAAAGGCTGCGTCCATACACTTCTTCCACTTACAGACATGGCACCGAAAGTATCCCCATGATAAGCATCTTTAAAAGCCAGTATTTTCGTTTTTGCTTTTTCTTGATTATAAGCATATTGGATACACATTTTTAATGCTACTTCTACAGCCGTTGATCCATTATCCGAGTAGAAAACTTTCCCTTGATTTTCAGGAAGCAGGTTTAGTAAATTTTCCGAAAGCTGTATAGCCGGTTCATGAGTAAAACCTGCAAAAATAACCTGCTCTAAGGTATTCAGCTGGTTAAATACACGTTGAGCAATATATGGATTGGAGTGTCCGTGTAAGGTAACCCACCATGAAGAAACTGCATCAATATATTTTTTTCCTTCATTATCATAAAGGTATACTCCTTTTCCCCTGATGATAGGAATAGCATCATCAGCCGTTTTCATCTGAGTATACGGATGCCAGTTGACAGCCCGGTCTCTTTTTTTTAATTCGTTGTCCATTTAAAATGTATTTATGTACTGATGTAAAATGTATTTATGAAAAATTGGAGATATTAGAAGTTAGATTAATTAAACCCTAATGCTCTCAAACCCCGAACTTCGAATCTCGGAATTCTCAACTTTCCACTTTCAATTTTCAACTATTATAAACTGTTCATCCAAACTTCTTCTGCTCTTTTCTTTGGTTTCAGCCCCAGATTATTCAGCATCTGCATATCTTCAGATACGCCTGGATTTGGTGTTACTAGTAACGTTTCTCTTTCTCCTGTAAAAATTGAGTTGGCTCCGGCCATAAAACACCATGCCTGTTCAGATTCTGTCATTTCGATTCGGCCGGCACTTAAACGAACCATTGATGAAGGCATGACAATTCTTGCGGTAGCGATCATTCTTACCATTTCCCAGGTATCTACTTTTGGATTGTTTTCAAGAGGCGTTCCAGGTACTCTCGCTAAAGCGTTAATTGGAACTGATTCCGGGTGTCTGGGCATTGTTGCCAATGTCAATAACATGGAAATACGATCACCATTGGTTTCTCCAAGACCTATAATTCCTCCGGAACATACTGTAATTCCTGCGTTTCTAACGTTATTGATCGTGTTAATTCTATTGTCAAATGTTCGGGTAGAAATGATTTCTTCGTAATATTGTTCGGATGTATCCAGATTATGATTGTAAGCATATAATCCAGCTTCCTGAAGTCTTATCGCCTGTTCTTCTGTGAGCATTCCTAGTGTACAACATACCTCTAATCCCAATTCGTTCACCCCTTTTACCATATCAATAACCCGGTCAAAATCACGGTTATTACGAACTTCACGCCATGCGGCAGCCATACAGAATCTTGAAGAGCCTGAGTCTTTTGCTTTCTGGGCATGTTCAATTACTTTTTCTGTAGGCAATAAAGCCTGTACTTTGATATTGGTATGATAACGTGCTGCCTGTCCACAGTAGGAACAGTCTTCCACACAACCTCCTGTTTTAATAGATAATAAAGTAGATATCTGTATTTCTTCCGGATTATGCCATTCGCGATGTACAGTAGCCGCCTTGTAAATAAGCTCCATTAAAGGCTGATTAAATATCTCTTCTATTTCCTGTTTGGTCCAGTCATTTCTAAGTTCTGTTTTTTTATCCATTTTGTAAATTGTTTGCGATTAATTCTATTTTTTCCTTTGTAATAAAATCTACATCCGGAACTCTGATTATTTTTGTTTTTTTATTCGTGTAATTGAGTATTATTCTTTCAGTATCAGGAGGAAATTCTCCGTTTAGGATTAAGTATTCGAGCAATAATCCTTTTTCTTTCAATGCCATTATTGATAATAAAGTATGGTTGATACATCCCAGATAATTTCTGACGACCAAGACCACTGGAAGTCTTAACTTTTCGATGAGATCAATCATTAATTCATTATCTGAGACGGGAACCATCAATCCCCCAGCTCCTTCTACAATAAGAGAATTTGATGTTTCCGGTAATTGAAAATCATCAACCCGAATTTGTATTCCTTCCTCCGCAGCAGATTGATGGGGTGATGCGGCCAATTGTAAACGATAGGTTTCAGGATGACAGACTACCCCGCTTCCTACCCAATCTTTGATTTTCATACTGTCCGTGTTATGAAGGTCTCCCGATTGTATTGGTTTCCAATAATCTGCTTTAAAATGTTGAGTTAAAATAGCGGAACAAACGGTTTTTCCTATTTCGGTTCCTATTCCGGTGATAAATAATTTCATGTTTCAATATTTTCGTAAATGTGAAATGATAAAAGTCCAGAATTGACCATCTGTTTTATTGTTTCACGATTTTACTTTCTTATATAAATTCTTTAAGTGTTCTGACAAGCTCTATAATTTCTTCTTCGGTATTAAAGCTGTGCAGACAAACACGTAACCTTTCTGTACCTTCTTTTACAGTAGGACTATAGATAGGGTATGTAAGCATTCCTTTTTCAGATAAATTATTTTGTAAGATTTTTAATTTTTGATTATCCCGGATTATAACTGCCTGTATAGGACTGTTTTCTGAAGAAGGAGTTTTAATAGCCTGTGCCCTGAAAATATTTATGTTATACTGGAGCTTTAGTGATAATTCAGGATGCATCTGAAGAAAATCATACCCAATTTTTATGGACATCCACTGTATATCCTGAGCAGAAGTAGTATAGATAAAAGGAGAAGCAAAATTGATAAGATAGGTTTTGACCAGTTCATTGGTCAGTATTGCTGCACCGTGAGCACCAAGTGCTTTACCATAGGTAATTACGGTAGCCAAGACATAATCCTGTAATTGATGTTCTGTAACCATTCCATATCCTAAAACTCCAAAAGCATGAGCTTCATCAACCAATAAACCTGCAGAATATTTTTCAGCGAGTTGAACAATTTCCTGAAGTGGAGCAAAATCTCCTTCCATCGAATACAAGCTTTCTATTGCGATATAACATGTGCCATCAGTTCGTTGAAGTTTATTTTCTAAACTATCAAGATCATTATGTTTGAATTTTTTTTTTTTGCATGAGACATCATACAAGCATCGTGTACTGACCGATGAATCTGGTCATCAATGATAATCGTATCCTGCCTTCCGGGCAGTGTTGAAAATAACGCCAGATTAGCATTATATCCGGAGGGGAAAAGCAATGCTGAGTCATATTGATGTTGTGCGGCAATAAATTCTTCAGTTTCTGCAGCTGTTATGCTATTGCCACTAATCAGCCTTGATCCTGTACTTCCAGATAATAATGCTGGATTGTCCTG